>JAFLCN010000016.1 GCA_017303555.1 Planctomycetota bacterium | reverse complement strand
CGAGTACATCGAAATGTTCTACAATCGCAGGCGTCTGCACGCCGCGCTCGACTATGTCAGCCCCGAACAGTTCGAGGCGAGTCGGCGTGGTTGATCAAAGTGTGTCAACGGAAACTGGGTCAGGTCAAACAACCATCTCGTTCATCATAGTGGTTTTGCGTGCATCGAAACTCCGTTACCGGGCTCAATCCGTTGCGGCAGGGAAAAGTCGTGTTGCGGCGCTAATGACCGCTTCGCTCAGTTAATCGAACACACGCGTGAATTGCGGCTAGCAGCTCGTAGAAGAGCCACGTAAAGAATATCGGCTTATCGTAATTCACTTGCTGCAGATCGTTCATGTGGCGAATGGCAAAGTTATTCAGGATATTGAATAAGTCGGCCTCGTCTTTCTTCGATAACCGCGCCTTTGCCAATGGACGTAGTTGCTCCAGCACATCGGCAAGATCGCGCAAAGCGATGCGTCGATCGTCCCAGCTCGCCACCCCCCGACGGAATCTTTCGGTCGCGGCCTTCATGCGCTGCTGGATGGGTTCTGCTGTTCCTTCGGGCAATGGCGCGTCCAATATGGCCGCGGCTGGCTCGTTCAACAGAAGTACGATGCGGCCATTCTCGCCCAGCTTGAATCCATCTTCCAGCATCGCAAGCAGCGGGTTCACCTGATCTCGCAACCATTTCCGCGCCGGCGCAGGATCGAAATCGTTGAAATGCCATCCGCAGTTTGAAAACGAATGAAAGTATCCCGTGCCCTCATTTCCTTTGGAAACGAGATCGTGGAGAATCTCAATCAGCCCAAGAATCTTGTCCTTGGAACAGCCCGCAAGGTGGCTTGCTACGGGGTCCGGGATGTTCAGTAGGCCCTTTCGCAGCAACACCGCCGAGAGTGATCGACCCTCATATCCCGATATCTGCCCCGAATCAACGCAGTGATATCCAATCGCCTGCTGTAAATAGTCCTTTTCAATCGCAGCGGCCAAGATTTCAGCCACAAGCTCCCTGAATCTCGTCACGCTGATTGTTGGCTTGATGTTGTTCTTGCCGCGTAGGTGGTAATAGTTCGTCACGCGAGAATTCCTGCTCTGATTAGCTTTGCCGATTCAACGAGCTTTCGTGGTGAAGGATATTGCTACAGGCACCTCTTCGCGGTGCGGATATCTGAGGGCTGGCTCCCAGGGCTGCCGCTCGCGGTCTCGCTTCCCTGCCGGCCCCTTTCCATAACCGCTTCGCGCCGGAGAAAAGCCCGTCAAGAAATGAAAAACATGATGATCCCCAGCCCGACGATCAACAGATCGGCGACTGCCGACCCCTTGCGGTTCTTGAAGAGGCTTGCGATTGCGAAGGCGATCGCGAGCGCGGCAAACATCCACGCGACGCGTCGCATGCCGGGCTGAACGATGAGGCTCGCGCCGAAGGCAAAGAACAGGAAGAGCCCCGCACTGAAGGTCAGTTGCCGGCCGGACGTGACGATCTCGCGGTTCCAAACGGAGGTCATGGGGAGGCATCGTACTGGAAGACAGGAGGACGGAGCGCGAGGAGGGGTGGCGCCGTTTCGCAGAGATGCGGGCGGTTTGCGGGGAGCTTGGCGGTTGGACGCCTGTGAAGGGATGCGCGGATGCTTGTGCGGTGAGCGGCGCAATGGGTTTGAGGTTGATCGCTGCGCCCTCGCTTGCGCGTCCGGCTCGTAGAGGCGGCGCGTCGAGGCGGCGAAGGGCACTTTCTGCTCTAGCCCATCGGCTTTCGCCGACATTGACGGGGAAGGGAGCCTTCGTGCGATCTATTTTCTGCCTGCTGGTCATCGCGATTGGCGGCACCGCTGTCGCCGCGCCGCCCCACTACCGCATTGTCGCTGAAGAGTGGGAAGGCCCAATCGCTGTGACCGACAAAGGCGATGTCATCTTTCAAACGTATCCCGAATGACTCTCACGCTGGTCAAACGGAACGATCTCCAAGATCGTGGCCCCCAACCAAACTCTCGACGGCATGCCCGTCCGGATCTATGAGCAATGGGGTTTGAACTGGTGTGCCGCGGGCGATGGCACTGTTTTTCATCCATCGCGCGCAGGGCCGGTGCCCGGGCTTTTCGTTCAGGCCCCCGACAAGCCCGCGGCATGGTGGCTCAAGGGGGGCGATGAACTCCCGGGCGCCGGGCACTTCACCGATTTCCAGCCCTGGGGCTTTGCAGCCACCAGCGCCAATCTGGCTTTTGCCGCCTTGAACACCGACTCCGGCACGTGGAACCAGGAAGGCTATTGGTTTGGGAGCGTGGCACTGGTTGCGATCGCCACCGACGATTCAGCGCGCGGCCGGCGCATCGATCTTCTCGCGCAGAGCGGCGGCCCGACGCCCGATGGCAACGATGTGTTCGTCGCAGACCTCTTCGGCGAGAACTTGTTTCAGGGCATGCTCGCGGACGATCACGGGCAGCTCATATTCAACACGCATGTGCGAGACAAACCGGTCTTTTCGGATCCCTGGGGGCGCGAGACACTCTGGCGCTGGACGCGGAGCGGCGGCCTGCACCGCCTTCTCGACCCCGCCGTCCCGCTCGCGAGCGGCTGGAAGCCGACGCCGATCTTCAATGCATGGATGAGTCCGAGTGGTGTGTACGGCACGTTTGCGATGCTTGCGAAGGAAGGTTCGCAAAGTCATCGTGCGATTCTGATATTCGATGGTGCGGAGAATGTTGTGCCGCGGATTGCTGTGCGGGAGGAGGAGGAACTTCCGGAAGGGCGGCTCTCGAGACTGAATCTGTTCTCGGTGAACGATTCGGGATCGATCGCGTTTCTGGCGGATGTGCTCCCGGCGGGCGACACAATCGCCAGGACGCACCTCTATCACCGATCAGCGGACGGCAAGACGACGCTCATCTGCTCTCCCACGGACTGCGCCGACGGTTCGACCTGCTTCATCGTGCCCCAGATGTCGCAGCCGGTTCTCATGCAAGACGAGATCGTGTACTTCAATGGTCAAAGCGCGGTCGGCGGATTCGGCTTGTATTCGTTCAACACCCGGGGCGGAAAGCTCGAGCGCATCATCGACGAACGCTGGTCGGATCGCTTCTACCCCGTTTCGATCGGCGGAGCGAACCGGTACAACTGGCGAGCCTTCAACAAGAACCATCGCATCGCGCTCAGCGATTGGTATTTCGTCGCTCTCTTCGATCCGGCGATTCACGACTGCCCGGCCGATCTCACGCGTGACGGCATCATCGACTTCGGCGACTTCTATCGCTTCGAGGAGCAGTACCATGTGATGGACTGCGCCGACGAGTCGTCCATGCGGAACGGGTGCGACGCCGATTTCAATCAAGACGGGCTGGTCGATGACGCCGACTTCGCCGAATTCGCCGCGGCATACAGCCTCGTAACCTGCCCTCTGTAGTATCGAGAGCGAGTTCATTTCAAGCCTGGCTGTCTTGCCATCTCGCTGCGAAGCAGCCACAGCCCATCGCAAGCTCATTCCAAGCATGGCGTGTTTTGCTCTCACGCTGCAAAGCAGCGACAGCCTACAGCCCGCGGCGCGAGCCGCAGGAAACGCGAAACAAATCAACAATGCCGCAAAGCGGCGACACCTCTTTCGCCACAACACGCGGCCCCCGACCCGCTCTAACTGCAGACGAGTGCGTCGTACGCAACCGCAAAGATCGCGAAATCTGCATCGTCGACGCTCCCGTCTCCATTGAGATCAGCCGCGCAGTCCGCGGGCATACCCGGCGCGGCACAATCGGTCAGATCGTGCGCGAAGAGGAAGGTATCGAAATCAGAGTCGTCGACCGTGCGGCTGCCGTCGAAGTCGCTCGGGCAGGGCATTGCAACCGTGATGATCGCGGGAATGACAACGGCCGGTGTGGGCGCAGCGCCCCAGATCGCACGGGCAGGGTCGGTATAGCAGCTGCCGCCGTAGATGCCGCCGTTGCCGGCGACGGCGTTGGGATAGGCGAATGTATTGGCGGTGATAGTGATCGTGCGCGAGGAGCCGCTGCCGATCTGCACTTTGCCAAGGAAGTACGGAGTCTGGAGCGCGGGCGCGTGGTCCGGCGAAAAGGCGTAGGAGAGATTCGATGCGAACGAGTACACGCTGTTGGGCGTGCCGAGAATCATGTCCGGACCGGACTGCGATTTTATGAGGGACTTGGCGTTGTAGTGCGAAACGGCCGCGCGATAGGAGACGACGCTGTCGCCGGAGCCGGGCGTGCCAAAGTTCGTGATCCTTTGCGACATGCACAGCCGCAGAGGCGCGACGGCAAAGCCCGGGGCGGGCTCCGGCGTGATCGTGACCCCACCGCTGTTATCCCAGCGCACGATCATCTGCCCATCGTGATAGACGCTAATGCGAAAATCGAGCGCAACGGGTCCGTTCGAGGCATCGATAGTCAAGGCAGTGTTCCAGCCGCTGCCGTCATTGACTTCGTAGCGCACTCCCCAGTCACCAACATCGGCCAAGCTGCTGAAGCAAAGGCCAGCTGAGAGTGCCAAAGCGAGATACAACTTGCTGCGCATCCGTCAACTCCTGGATTGGGCCCGCGAAAAGGCGTGCGAACCGGCTTGCGAAAAGGCTTGCGACTTGGCTTGGGACGTAGCTTGCGACCCGGCCTGATGTCTGACGTGGAGTGATACGACTTCCGATTGCCCTCTGTGTCCCCCTGCATTTGTCCTCCCCCGTTGCCAAAGAGGGAGGTGGGATCGCGAAGGCCGAACGAACTGATGGCCGAGCGATTGACGCGAAGGGTGTTTCTGCTGTTCGAGCGTGCAATTCGGGCGCCCGCATGAACCAAGGAGAATCCTCATGAGATGGAGGCGGCGGCAGTACAACGGCCCGAGCGAGGAAGCACGCGCAACAGCGATGTGTCATCGGCCGTTCAACGGGATTGGGGAGAATCACGACTCGGGGGCGGCGCAGCGCCTGAGCTCGCACACCGCTCGAGAGAACAGAACCATCAGAAGACCGCCCGAAAGCGCTTTGCCCCACGGCCCCCGCAATGCGCCCCAACACCGCACGGCCGACTGCTCTTAAGAGCTGAGGCAGCAAAGACGCATTCAAAAATGAAAAGAGCCCCTCAAGGTTTACCTCAAGGGGCTCAAAGTCGGCGATGACCTACTTTCCCGCAGTGCAGTATCATCGGCAGCGTCAGCTTAACTGCTGTGTTCGGGATGGGAACAGGTGTTTCCTAACGCTTGTGGTCACCGACAAACCGAATCAGCACGCCTTTCGGCGGACTGTCAGCTGACAGCGAAGATGGAAGAAGAACCGACAGATAGAGAAACAGTAAGAATCGAGACCGGATGGACTCTCTCAGCGCTGCCACGAGTTGCGTTCAAACTCATTCGCCTTGGCGAATGACTCAAACGAATCCGCGGCGGCTGGTTGGTGATCAGACATTCGACCGTTCGTACCGCTCCGCTGAAGGCATTTCTGCCCGTACACGCGCGGCCGATCAACCTGGTGGTCTTCCAGGGGTCTTTCGTCTTACGACAAGCAAACCTCATCTTCGGGGGGGCTTCACGCTTAGATGCTTTCAGCGTTTATCCCTGCCATACGTAGCTACCCAGCGGTGCACTTGGCAGTGCAACTGGATCACCAGGGGTATGTCCAACCCAATCCTCTCGTACTAAGGTTGATTCCCGTCAAGTTTGCGACGCCCACAACAGATAGGGACCGACCTGGCTCACGCCGGTCTGAACCCAGCTCGCGTACCACTTTAATCGGCGAACAGCCGAACCCTTGGGGCCGCCTTCAGTCCCAGGATGTGATGGGCCGACATCGAGGTGCCAAACCGCTCCGCCGCTATGGACGCTCGGGAGCGATCAGCCTGTTATCCCCGGGGTACCTTTTATCCGTTGAGCTACGACCCTTCCACACGGGATCGCAGGATCACTAGAACCTACTTTCGTAACTGCTCGACCCGTCGGTCTCGCAGTAAATCCGGCTTGTGCTCTTACACTCGTCACACGGTTTCCATCCGTGCTGAGCCGAACTTTGTGCTCCTCCGTTACTCTTTTGGAGGAGACCGCCCCAGTCAAACTACCCGACACCAACTGTCCCTCGCCCGGATTCACGGGAAACGAGGTTAGACCACAAACTTACTCAGGGTGGTATTTCACCTTTGGCTAATCCTGGACCGGAATCCAGGCTTCAAAGCCTCCCACCTATGCTACGCAGAATATGCTCGTGGTCAATAGGAGCCTATAGTAAAGGTCCACGGGGTCTTTCCGTCTTGCTGCGGGTAGGCGGTATCTTCACCGCCACTACTATTTCACCGAGTCGGTCGTGGAGACAGTGATCCAGTGATTACGCTATTCATGCGCGTCGGAACTTACCCGACAAGGAACTTCGCTACCTTAGGACCGTCATAGTTACGGCCGCCATTCGCCGGTGCTTCGGTCGCGACCTTCGCTTTCGCTTAGCCACTTCCTTGACATTCCGGCATCGGGCAAGCGTCACTCTGTATACTTCGGCTTACGCCTTTGCACAGAGCTGTGTTTTTGATAAACAGTTCCCAGATCCTTTTCTCTGCGCCCTGTCTTGCGACGAGGGCCCCCTTATCGCGAACTTACGGGGTTATGTTGCCTAGTTCCTTCACGACCGTTCTCTCGAGCGCCTTAGGCTATTCGCCTCATCCACCTGTGTCAGTTTTGGTACGGGACCTGTTTCGCCACCGCTGCTTTTCTAGGAACTCCCTTTGCTCACATCGGCCACAAGGGCCTGCCCATCCAACAGGGCCATGAACTCCGGAAATCCGCACAACGGATTGATCTACGCAGGTGCTTAGGAATATTGACCTAACTTCCATCGACTACGCCTTTCGGCCTCGCCTTAGGACCCGGCTAACCCTGGGCGGATTTACCTTCCCCAGGAAACCTTGGATATATGGCGGACAGGATTCTCACCTGTCTAATCGTTACTCAAGCCGACATATGCACTTCTTGGCGCTCCACCTAACTTTACAGTACAGCTTCGATGCACCAAGAACGCTCTCCTACCACTCAATATTGCTATTGAGTCCACAGCTTCGGTTTTCTGCTTATTCCCGATCATTATCGGCGCTAGATTCCTCGTCCAGTGAGCTGTTACGCACTCTTTAAATGATGGCTGCTTCTAAGCCAACATCCTGGATGTCACCGCAACCTAACTTCCTTTGACTGAGCAGAAATTGGGGACCTTAGCTGGTGGTCTGGATTTTTCTCCTTTTGACGACGGATATTGTCACTCGCCGTCTATCTCCCAGCGCTTGAACTATGGCATTCGGAGTTTGGTTGGTCCGGCTAGCCGGGTAGGCCGCTCAGACCATCCAGTCGCTCTACCTCCATAATTTGCTTGCTGAGGCTAACCCTAGAGTTATTTCGGAGAGAACGAGCTATCTCCCAGTTTGATTGGACTTTGACCCCTCCCGTCAGCTCATCGCAGAACTTTTCAACGTTCACGCGTTCGACCCTCCAGGCGGTTTTACCCGCCCTTCAGTCTGGCCAACGGTAGATCACAAGGTTTCGCGTCTATCCCATGAGACTGATCGCCAGTTTCAGACTCGCTTTCGCTCCGCCTCCGGTCCGGTAGACCTTAGGCTCGCCTCATAGGATAACTCGTCGGCTCATTATGCAAAAAGCACGCCGTCACCCCTCTTTTGGAGGAGGCTCCGACCGCTTGTAAGCGCACGGTTTCAGCTACTCTTTCACCCCGCTCGTCGCGGTAGTTTTCATCGTTCAGTCGCCTTACTGGTTCGCTATCGGTCGTCGAGGAGTATTTAGCCTTGGAGGGTGGACCCCCCGTGTTCAACCCGGGTTTCCCGAGCCCGAGTTTACTCATGGGCATCCCCAACGTGTGGTTACAGGGCTGTCACCTTTTGAAGCGCAGCTTTCCAGCTGCTTCACTCACACAATTGGTTCATCCGCGTTCGCTCGCCGCTACTTGCGGAATCGCTGTTGCTTTCTTTTCCTGTGGGTACTGAGATGTTTCACTTCTCCACGTTCGCTTCTGACACCTATGCATTCAGTGCCAGATACCCTTGCGGGTGGGTTGCCCCATTCGGAAATCCCTAGATCTCTGCCTATTTACCGGCTCCCTAGGGCTTATCGCAGGTTTTCGCGTCCTTCATCGCCTCTCGACGCCAAGACATCCGCCGTGCGCCCTTCGTGCCTGATCACCAACCTGACGCCGCGGTGTTTCGTTCTTGCGAACTCCACACCTCGTAGCCAGATTGATACCCCATGGGCCTGAATACCCATGGTCTCGCTTTCTCGCTCCTCCACCTTGCGGCGGAGGTTCGATTCGGCGAAAAGGCCAACCTGAATTGCGCTTCGAGAGTCCGTTGATTTCTGAATGCTTCGGACTTCCCTTGCGGGTTGCCCTGGCATTCTGATTTCTCCGATCTCGATTCTTACTTGCTTCTCTATTGCACTCACGACCTGGCCATTTGGGCTTTTCCTGACGGAAAAACCCGGGCTCAAGGTCGTTGAGTCGTCGTGATCCCGGACTTCCCCGGATCGAAGGCGGCACGCCCATTTTCATGGTGCATCCGCTTCCGACCGGCTGTTTCCGAGATCGAAAATCTTCTTCCAATCTCCGGTTGTCAAAGATACCCGTCGCCCTGGCCAAAGCCGCGGCGATGGTCCGGGCTGGTTGTCACCAGTCCGGCGTCCGTTCCTTTCGGGAGCGGAGAGAAGTCTAGGTAGACAGCCCGTCGGGTCAAGCGCGGGACGAAAGTCTTTTGCGAGACTTCGCTAACTGCCTTTGCGGCATGGGGTTACAAAGACTGAACGCAGACAGGCGGGGTGCGTGGGCCGGAGGGGGCGGGTCCGGAATTCGGTGGTGCGGGCGGGGCGGCACGCTTTCAACGCGTTGGGGATCACGTCCATTGACCGAGGGGGTCGCTCGCGGACTTGCTTCCACCCTCCCACTTCCACCCCCACTTCCATCTCAACCCAACCCCGCCCCTACCCCCCCTCGGCTCGATTCTTTCAGCCCTGTCGGGCAGAAAGGCATGTGCGTTCCGGCAAAGCACGAGGCAGCGTGCGCGGATTCATGGCATTGGCGTTGACGGATGCATCCGCCTGGCGCTTCGTTTGGGCTTGTGCGGCAGGGTTTCGCGGGGCTGTGAGTTGGCGTCAGGAACGCTTCGCCTGCGCTGATCCTGCTTTCAGTCGTGGGCAAGGACGGGAGGGTCGTGGGGGAAATGAAAGACAGGGAAGAGGTGTCGCCCGTTGCGGATTTTGAGGATGCTCGACCGAGAGGCGGCACGGTGAAGCTCGAACCTTTGACGCTCGGCGCCAACATGGGGCACGCCACCGACGACTTCCGGTTGGCGGTGCGATCGAGCGAATCAGCTCGCGCTGTGCACGAGGAAGAAGTCGATCGACCCGCCGGAACTGAAAGACGACGGAGGCCGGGCGCGGGGGTTTGATGAGCAGGGCCGCGGGACCGCCTGGGGCGGATCATTTATCGATACGTCTCGGCTGGCGACGAGCGCGCGGTCGGTCCGACCCCGTGAGTTGAAACGCCGCGGCCGGCGAGAAGAGGCGGCGGCGTTCGCTTTCTTCGATGAGCGGAGCGGTTTATGTCGCGGTCTCAGGCGAGGGGGGGACTTTGGTCTTTGGGGCGGCTCGATTTGGTTCGCGTTCTTTGATGATGCCGCATTCGGAGTTGCGGGGGACGCTTTTGGCAGCGTGCGGGTTTGTTAACCTGAGCACGGTGACACCGAAGGAATTACTGCAAAGCGCATTGAACGAACAGTTCGCCGACTCGACGGGGCAGGCGATTCGCATCGCGTTGCTGGGCTCTGGAATGGGTTTGAACGAAGAGCACTTTCGTTCCACGTTTACTCGTCCGATCCCGGTGGAAGTCCGCGAGCTGCTGGCGTTCGCGTCGGGCTTTTCGATTGGCTCGACGGAAGTTCAGTTCACCGAGCATCACATGCAGGGCTTTGATGCGTTCTTTCCGGACTGGATGGAATTGTGCGGCGACGGCTGCGGCAACTTCTGGGTTGCGGAGATTCAGGACGAGACGAACGAGTGGAATCCGGTGTGGTTTGTGTGCCACGATCCGCCCGTCGTCCTGCGCGTCGCCGACAATCTGTCGGACTTTCTTGAACAGGTTCTGGATTGCCACCGTGTGCAGCCGCGGCGGTCGGTGAACTGGTTTGCGCAATCGCACGATCGAGCGATGGAGATTTGGAACGGTCGAGGCCTCAAGCCGATCGAAGCGCCGGACGCGTGCAGGTCATCCGATGGGAAGATCGCGGAGCTTGGTCGGCGCTTGCCGCGGAACGGGGCGGTTGTTGATCTTCGAGATTGCGCGTGCGGCGGCGGATTCTCGTGGGAAGCGTTTGACATGTATGCGGATTCGCAGCGGGCGGGGGCGTTGATTTGGGGATTTGCCAGCCGTTGATCCATTCGAGAGCCGCAATGAAATCGAAAACGCCCGCATCATGCAAAGTCAAAGCGGCGCTCGATCAGTTTCGGCGTGGATGCTGGGTTCCGCGAACGAAGAAAGGCGAAGGCAAGGTCGGAGCATCGCGGTTTGGTGGTCGCCCGGCAATCCGACGAGCTGAGTCGTGGCCGACGTGCGGGATCTGCCGCAGGAAGATGCCCTTGTTTGTTCAGATAGATCTTGCTGCTTCGCCTCACCTTGATTCAACGCCGGAAGCGCTGCGCAGCGGATTGCTTCAGCTCCTTTTCTGCACTTCCGAAAACTGTGAGTCACAAGATTTCGGCGCGTTCACGGACAATGCTCTCGCCCGCGTGATTTCCGCTGAAGAAATCGCGGCGTTGAAGATTGCCGTCGGTGGCCCGGAGTTTCCTGCAAAGCAGATCGCCGCAT
This sequence comes from Planctomycetota bacterium, assembly GCA_017303555.1. GTDB lineage: Bacteria > Planctomycetota > Phycisphaerae > Phycisphaerales > UBA1924 > JAFEBO01. The sequence continues at coordinate 84,589 of JAFLCN010000016.1, read as the reverse complement.
GGGTTTCGAAGCCCGATGTGCCCGGCTACGAAGAGGCAACCGAACTTGGAATCAAAGTTCCGGAGGACGAGCTGGACAACTTTTACGCCATGCAGCCGGCAGGCGGCAAAGGAGTGCCGCTCAAGTGCGACAAGTTGTACGGTTGGCCCTTCTGGGTGCAGGGGAGGTTCTACCCGCCATGTCGGAAGTGCAAGAAGCAAATGACATACATCTTCCAATTGGGGAGCGAGGACAACATCCCTTTCATGCTTGGAGATGCGGGCATAGGGCACGTGTGCATCTGCCCAAAGCATCCGGAGCGGGCGTCGTTTTACTGGAGTTGCTGCTGACACCGGTTGGGTCGGATGCCGATGCGCATTTGAAGGCGTTGCAGGACAAATTGAATGCGTGTGTCGCTTTCATCGAATCAGGGCAGATGGCGCAGACCTATCCGGACAAGTCATGGTCCAAAGTTGCGATAGACGTTTATCCGTTGCGAGAATACGACGCTCGCTGATCTTGATGTGCAGCTGCGCATTCGGCTCTCATCCTGCGGAGGGTGAGGCGATGCGGAACGGTTGCGATGATGACACAAATCGAGGAGCTTGATTTGTGCCGCTGACGCGGCAGGGATTCAGGAAGGGGATGCGAGTTGATCGCGGCGGATGGCGCTCTTGGTGAAACCTTCTTTGGTCAGGAGGAAGATCTTTTCGAGGTCATCTTCTTTCTTGACGCTGGTGGTGAGGTGGTTGAATGCTGCGATCTCCTGCTTGTCGATTGGCTTTCTAGGGGTTATTCCGCTCACGTAGTGCCATCGTGCATCCATTCGACAAGACGGGAATGATCTCGCCGTCTGGTCCCACGAGGCGACCGGACGAAATCCCTAGCACAATCACTTGTTCCAATTCTGATGCGTCAATCGATAGCAAGTCTTTGATGACCACCATCAGTTTCTTGCCGTCCACGGATACGAGCTGGACCCGTTCTTCTGAAGCGTGGAATACGTGGTCTTTGTCAAGGTGCCCCACGAACAAGACCGGAGAGCCGAGTTTCAAGTCCACGTCGGTTAGCTGGGTAACAGCATGATCGTTAATCGTCTGCGCTAGAGAGGCGGGTGAAATTGCGACGACCGCTTTCAAGGCATCTTGAATCGCCTTCATGGCCGCAGGAGCTCTTACGTCATTTTCTTTCATTCGGGAAAGCTTGAGTATCAGTCGTGACGCCGCATCTACCACAGCCTTCTTCTTGGAGTAACGGGAGCCTTCGCAAGCACTGCAGGTCTCGGTAACGTCGCTAAAAATGGGATAAATGATGCCGTTGCCTCGCTGCTCGCCAGTACGTTTCTTGGATGTGATCGTGCCTTTGCCGCTGCAGCTTGAGCATCGCGCGGCTTGAGCAAAAGTCTTCGCCGCCTGAATGACTTCCGCAGCCGGAACATTTCGCACGACGTCCAGATCAGGTGCGAGCGTGCCAGCAATGCGAGACCGCTTTTCCACCTTCTTGAGTCCGTCAAAGCCGACATCTTGGGTACGAGGCGTTGTTACCAGAGCAGAGATGTGCAGCGCGCTTAGCGCAAAGAATGAATTATTCTGAGAAGTCCAGGCCCACGTATTCATTCCGATGACCTGCCCGTCCAGATCGACAAGAGGCCCGCCTGAATTGCCGTGATTGATAGTGCAGTCAGTCTGGACCCAGCGAGATGCCTTGTCGTACTTCAATGACTTACGGAGGTCTGCGGGCAGTTCGTCGAATCCTCGAACGGCGTTCACAACGCCCTTGGTGACCGTCATGCTCATCCCGCGAGGAAAACCGAGCGCCCACACATCTTGACCTTGCGATGGCTCGACTTGAGAAATGCGCAGGGTGGGCGGTTTCGTAGCGAGCTTTGAGACGTCGACCCTTACAAGTGCGATGTCATTCCCTGGATCGACCGCGACAAGTGTCACTGGCACCTCGGCGGCAGGATCGCGCAAAACCGCGTTTGCACTGATTGCGTCAGCGATGACGTGGAAGTTCGTTGCCGCCAGTCCTGTATCGTCGATGAAGAAGGCAGTTCCGAGTGCGAACATACCAGCGTCGATCTTTGCGCGCAGGAGGAACACCGCCGGCGTCGACCGCTTAATCATCGTTACGGACGGTGAGTCCGTAGTGCTCTTGATTGGCGGCTGCCCACGAGCGGTCCCCTCAAGAGCGAAAACACTCGCAATCAACACGATTATGAACGGTCGGATACGCATTACGCCACTCCCGTTGAGGGCGTACAGACTACCAAAGGCGAGCAGCTCGTCAAATTGATACCTTAGTTCATGCCCTTCCGCCCCCTCATCCCCTTGGTCAAAGTCCGCACGGGCGGCATCTTTACCAAGCTCACCGGCGTGGGCGATCTCAACGCTCCGATTGACCGGATCAAGAACGCGCTCATCGCGGGCGACTTCGCCGAAGTCGCAAGTATCGTCGCCCAGATGAATGGTGCGCACATCGACATCCTCGCCGCAGGGCGGACCGACTTTGTCAAGCTGCTTGAAGATGTTGTCTATCAGGTCGCGAAGGATGGCGTCTTCGAACAAGATGAACGCGAGTACGTGCAGGCGTTCGTCAAGTCTGTTGCGATCCCGAAAGCCGATTCGCACGCGGTCTATCGAACCGCCGTGCGGCGGGCACTTGTCGGCATTATCGATGGCGCGATCGCGGACAACCGGCTTTCGGACGATGAATTTACCAAGCTGAACGAGGTGAGCAAACGGTTCGACATGACCGAAGCGGATTGGAAGCAGATGTACACGGCTGCCGCGAGCGAGCGTGTGTTGCAATCCGTGAACGGGGCTCTCGACGATGGCCTTCTCAGCGACGATGAATGGGCCCACACCGAATGGCTGGCCAAGCAACTTCGCGTCGGTCTCAACATCAGCGTCGATTCCAAGGCCGACATCGAATTCGCCCGCGATCGCTGGCGCGCATTAAACGGGAAGCTCGAAGTGATCGCCGCCGGGGGCGTCAATCTCAAGGATGATGAAGCCGCGTACTTCGATGGCGAATGCGATTGGTTCGAACTCCGAACCGTCGCCCGCCAGGTTTCCTACGGCGGTCTCACGGGCTCGGCCCGCATCGCCAAAGGTGTCCGCTTCCGCTACGGCTCACTTCGCGTAACCAGTCCGCCTGTCGAGGCAATGCAGAAGATCGATTCCGGCCGGATCATTCTCACCAGCGATCGCCTGATCTTCATGGGAGCCAAAGCAAACAAGACGATCCGATGGCAATCCGCGCTCGCTGTCAACATCCTTTCTGCGAACGAGTTTGAGGTGGAGAAATCCAGCGGCAAGAGTCCGACGTTGGCCGTGACGAGTACGCCGGCGAATCGTCTGTATCTGGCTTCGTCGATCGCGGCGGGGTTGATTGGGCGGAAGTATTGCTGAACGGGATTGGCCACACCCGCCCGGAACAACGACAATTCGCAAGGGGACTCGGTGGCGTCTGAAAGAGAAGACACGCTGATGTCGGAGGAACGGCACGTGGGCCGAGTTGTGGGCGTGGGGAGAAGGTGGAAGGTCGATGCCACCCGCCAAACCCTTTCGCCGATTTCTTCCCTCGCGAGCTTGTGCAGATGGGGCTTTGGTATTTCCCTGAGCGCCGGCGGACGTGGCACGCTTTCAGCGTGCGGGGAATTCGTGTGCGCTCTCCGAGAGTGTCGCTCGAAGACTCGCTTCCACCCCCACCCCCTCGGCTCGATTCTGAGCACGGCTTTGCCGTGAAAGACGGCTGCGCAAGCCTCCCACCCCCAACCCTCGCTCCCATCGGGGAGGGGGCTTCTGAAAAAGCCGTTTAGCCGCCGGCGGATTTGGCAGAGGCCTCGACCCGCTTGTAGAGCGGACTTTCGCGGTCCCTTTCAGGGCTCCGGACGATCACGTTTCCGTTGATATCCCGCAGAACCGCGACAAACGTGGGGTTTCCGCCCGCGTTTGGAACTTGCGCAACATCCAGCAGAATCACGCCGTCGAGCGTGACCCGGATGCTGTCTGGGACTGTGAATCCGGGGGTTGCCGCGGCTTCTGCCGGGACGGGCTGCGAGCCGGGCTGGCCCGACTGCATTGCGGCCTGCTGGGCCGGGGTGAGATCGCTCGGGGAAGTCGGGGCGGGTGAGGCTGGAGCGGCGGTCGAGCCGGAAGACGCCAGGGAGAGGGTCTTGGGAAGGTTGATGTTGCCGGAGAGCGGGTCACCGATGTTCATGCCGGCGGTCTGCTTGCGGTAGTGGCCGAAGTAGAACTTGTAGAGCTCGACCGAAGCGCGGGCGGCACCCAGCTCGTTGTCGGGCGTCGCGCTCGTGACGAAGAAGTACTCGGCGCGATCGACATCAACCGGATTGCTCCACTCCGACCAGGGGCTTTTGATGATGCTGGCGTCGGCGAGCTTGCGCTGTTCTTCTTTCAGGTTCATCCCGCGACCGAAGAGCGGGTTGTTGACGCCGACACGGAGGCGGTAGCGGTAGCGTTCGCCGGGCTGAGCCGTGGCATCGTGCACCCAGAACTTTGCCGAATCCTGCGAGAGGAAGCTGGTCACGACGGGTGCGGCGGCCGTTGCCGCGGGATCGGCGGCGCCTTGCGGATTGAGCTTGGCGATCTCTTCCGACAAGAGACGTTCACGATTCTCAAGGCCGGTGATCTGGCGTGTGAGACGGTTGCGTTCGGCGGAGTTGTTGACCGCGGGCGGAGCGGGCGGGGCCTTCGGGGCGGGCGGGTTGGTGCCACCCGGCGCCGGCGCGGGCTTGGCCGGCTCGGGCTTCTTGGGTTCGTCCTTGGGGAGCTTCTCGAGTTCCTCGCGCTTGGTCTTGAGATCGGCGCGGACCTTTTCGAGTTCGGCCTGCTTGGCAGCGACGACTCCCGGATCGGCGCCGGCCTTGGCGCGCGTGGCGGCGGCCGACGGCGGGACCCACTCTTGCGTGCCGAGGGTCTTGTAGAAGGAAGGACGGAGGATCTCGGCGGAGCGTTCGCGGGCGTCGCGGAGCTGCGTCTGCATGTCGCCGGTGGTTTTGACGGAATCGTTCCAACCGACGACGAAGAGGTGACGGCCGATCATGGCGGGGAGGACGACGCCCTTGGACCACGATCCATCGGAGTTCATCTGCTCGCGCTCGACATCGACAGAAACGGCTTCGATTCCTTCGCGCCACCAGCCTTGGGGCATGGCCTCGAGCGGGCCGCCGGAATCCGGATCGGCGAGCAGCGATTCAACAAAGGCCTTGATGTCGATGGACGATTCGACGCTGACGAAAGGGTGATCGAAGGGCTGTTCCTTGGGGAGGAGCGCCGCGAGTTCCGGATAGGCGGCGGTCTCGTCCGCGCTGATGGTGGCCCAGAAGGACGCGGCGATCGCGGGCGAGGGCTGAGGCAGGACGACTTCGGCGAAGAGAGCGTCGCTGGCCTTGATGTTGGTTGCGCCGAGTGCGACGGCGGGGCCGAGCGCGCCGATGCGCGGGCGTGGGGCGATGCCTCCCTTGACGAGCTTGTCGAACTCGCCCTTGACGTCCTTGCCCGCGGCATCGAAGCCGTCGGGAAGCGCCGGGTTCTGCGATTCGAGCTGCCCCTTGAGGACGGAGGCCGCCTTCTTCACGGGCTCGTAGGCCTGAGCGGGAGAGACGGATTCGCTGCCGATCTTGACCTCGTTGGGATTGGTCAGGAACTGCTGGGCGATGACGGCGAGGAGAACGAGGACGGCGAGCACAATGACGACTTTCTCGACGTGCTGCTCGATCGGATTGATTCCCTTGAGCTTCATAGCGGTTCCTTGGTGCGGGCGAGTTCGTTGGCGTGCCGCGCTTTTTTGGGTTTACTTGGGTGGTTCGGTGGCGGGCGGCGCGGGATCGGGGAGGCCCAGGCCCTTGCGCACGGCGGCGGGGAAGAAGGGCTCGGTCCACGAGCGGAGCCAGGTGAACTCGAGATCGAGTCGGACGCGGACGACGTTTTCGTCGCCGTAGTAGTAACCGTGTGCGAGATCCTGCCAGCCGTCGACCTTTTCCATCGCGAAGCCGGTGATGTAGGCGAAGTTGGTGCGTCCGACGGCGTTGAAGAGTTCGGGGAGGCGGGCGCTCGAAACGATCATGGTGACGTTGGCGCGCCGGATGTCGTACTCGGTCGAGCCGGCGTCGGTGTTGCCGCTGATCGATGCGGCGGCCTCGGGGCCCGGCGCGGGAGGAGCGCCGCCCATATCGCCGGTGCCTTCGGAAGCGGTCTGGGCTCGCCAGGGGAGGATGTCGATCTTTTCGATGCGTTTGACGACGGAATCGCGTTCGCTGGAGAGCTTGCCGCCGGAGCCGGTGTTGGCGTTTCGGACGATCGCGAAGATGTCCTGGAGCAGCCAGAAATCGGACTGCCAGAGGAAAGTCTGCCGGACGTTGGGGGGCGTGGCGGGCGCGTTCAGGAGGATGTGGTTTGATCCGGTGCTGACGCTCATGGAGGGCAAAGCGCCGGGAGCGGAACTCGCGCTTCCCGAGGGGAAGACGCTCATGTCGGCGTAGACGGAGATCTCGTTGGCGCGCCGGATGTATTCGGCCTTGCGAGCTTCGAGAAGCGTGCGCGCGAGGGATTCTTTTTCCATCGCGTTCAGCTCGCGGTTGGCGCCGGAGCCTTTCATTTTTTCCGTTTCACGCCGCAGGGTGTCGCTGAGCTGGAGCTCGAGCGTGGAGGCGGGTATCGGGCTGCCGGCGCGGATGGAATCGAGCAGGCCCTGATAAGCCGAGGGCGTTCCCTGCGCGGGATTGCCCGCGAGCTTCTGGACAAACTCGAGAGGCTTGAGCTGCTCGTCGCCGGCCTTGGGCGCCGGGAAGAGCCCGTCGATGAGCGGCTTTTTGTCGCCCTTGTTGAATGCTTCGGCGATCTTGACGACACCTTCGCGCTGCTCGAGAAGCTGCTTCTTGCGTTCGGCGAATTTGGCGGTGAGGACCGCGTTCGGCGGTGAGCTGCGTTCGATCGCGTTGGTGCCGGCGACGGCGGGGAGTGCGTAGGTGACCTTGAGGTTGTTGACTTGGTTGAGCAGGTCGCCGGCGGCTTTTTGCTGCTCATCGCGGATGCGTTCGTTCATGGAGGTGCTGAACCACCAGGTGGTGGCGAGCACGATGACCATCGCGAGGCAGAGCGAGGGGATGAGCCAGTTCTTCTTGAGCCAGGGGAGGATGTTTTTCAAGGCTTGGCCTCCGGAGGCTGCGCGGGCAGCTTGGATGCGGTGAAGGAGATGGTGAAGGTGGTCGGCGGGGGCAAGCCTTCGGGCGGCGGCGGCTTGAGCCCGGCGATCGGGGCCATGGTTTCGAGCGAACCGCCCTTGCTGCTGTCCTGCTGGTTCATCGCGCTCTGTGCGGGCGTCGGTGCGCCGGCGTACGCCGGCGTGTTGGCTCCGGCGCCGGCGATTTCCTGCCGCCAGGGAGTGGGCGAAACGAAGATTTCGTAGGGAACGCCGGGCCTCGCGGCGTTCTTGCGGAGCCACGAATCGAACGTGGCGAGGATGAACTTCTGCGCCTCGGGCTGGTTGGTGGTGGCGACGAGCGTGACGACCACGCGCGGACGATCGGCCGGACCGAGGGGGGCGTTGGCCGAGGTGTCGATGGGTTGTCCGCCCATTCCGCCCGAGGCGTCTGCGCCGCCCGGTGCGAAGAACGCGGTGGTCATCTTGTCGATGTGGAAACCTTCCGGCACGACGGCGGTCGAGCCGACATCCTTCGCCCAGGTCGCGGCCCGCTGGTTGGAGTCTTCGACCATGAGGCCGACATCGTTCACGAGGTGCGGATAGAACGTGCGGTTGTCGAGCATCGCAACCATCTTGGTTGCGCGTTCGTCGGGCGGAGGGGCCCCCACCACGCCCGCTTCTTCCGCGAGGCGCTTGAGGTTGTTGCCTTCCGAAATCGTCTGGCGGATCTGCGGCACTTCGGGGTCTGCTGCGGACGCGGCAACGGCGTTCGAATCCAGGAACGGGCGAACGAACATCGCGGCGCCGGCGGCGGCGACGATACCGGCGGCGGCGCCGAACCACTTGACCTTGCCCTTCCACATGGCTTCACGGATGATCGTGACGGGCATGAGGTTGGCGTTGATGGTGCCGGCGCCGATGCCCTGGAGAGCGAGGCCGAAGGCGGTGGTCATGTCGAGCGCGCGATCCTTGAACTTCGCGGCGCGCTCGCCGCCGTCCTTGCCGCCGTCGAGCGGGAGCAAGTTGGCCTTCTTGAACTCTTCGACGCGGTAGACCTCGATGCCGAGCTGCTGCTTGAGGTACTTGCGCAGGCCGGGGAGATTGGCGGTTGCGCCGATGAGGATGACGCGCTGGAGGTTCGCATCCTTATGCAGCGACTGGTAGTAACCGATGCTGCGCTGGATGTCCTGACCGAGATCGGTGAAGACGGGGCGCATGGCCTGGAAGACCTGGCGTGCGTGCTTGGAATCTTCGGCTTCCTGCTTGAGCTTCTCGGCTTTGGGGTAGCCGATCTGGAATGCGCTCACGAGCGCTTCGGTGAACTGGTGTCCGCCGAGCGGGAAGGTGCGGACCCACATGCGGCCGGCTTCGGAGATGACGAGATCGGTCGAGGTCGTTCCGATGTCCACGACGATCGTGCCGGGGGTCTTGTCGTTGAAGTCGAGGTCGTAGGCGAGCGCGTTGAAGACGGCGATGGGGCCGAGGGTGACGAAGCCGGGCGTGAGGCCGACATCCTGCAGCATCGTGAGGCGCTCGCTGATGCGCTCGCGGGTGATGGCGAAGATGCCGACTTCGATTTCGGGGCTGTCGGGGCTGATGAAGGTCTGGTAGTCCCATTCCACTTGTTCGAGCGGGAAGGGGATCTGCTGCATCGCCTCGAACTTGACGATGTCGGGGACCTTTTTGGGTTCGACCGGCGGGAGCTTGGCGAAGCGCGCGAAGCTGGAGTGACCGGGAACGCTGACGGCGATCTGCGTTTTGCTCAGGTCGTACTGGCTGACCAGCGTGCCGAGCGAAACGCGGAGAACGTCGGCGGGATCGACGCCGGGCGTCGAGAGGGTGCGCGGGTGATCGATGATCGCCATGTCGAGGACGTTGACGCGGTCGCCCGCGTTCTCGATTTTGACGGCCTTGATGGCCGCGGCTCCGATCTCGATACCCCAGCAGATGTTCGAACTTGGCATACCTTGATTTCCGGGCCGCGGCGCGGATGCGCAACGGCCAAAGCGAGAGCCTGCAAACCGGAGACTCGCGACGCGAGTCGTACCGCCCCCAACCCAACAGCGAACCGCCCCACTGCTTCGCCCCAATGCGAAGAGTCGACGGCATCACACTCCGACGGGCGGAGGGTGAGGCGTGCCCCAATCCGGAGCGATTTCACGCCGGGAGAGGGCTTTGCGCCCGGATGGTACACAAAGCGCCCCCGCTTTGGACACTACGAAGCAATCTGGAGTGGAGTTTCTGTTGGGGGGTGAGACGGATTCCAAATGAGAGGTCTGCGTGATCGCGATTCTGCCGCGATAACTTCCGAAGCCTCCTTCGCGTCAATCGCTCCGCAAAGCCTGCGCGATGCCGCCTCACCCTTTGGCAAAGGGGGAGGACGAAGGCAAGGACACGGAACGGGGGGTGGGGATTCGCGTGTGCGGCAGGATTGGGAGGTTTTTCCCGGCGCTCCGCTTGGGCTCGTACGGCCAGGTTTTGCAGGGTTTGCGGGCGGGCAGCGGGCCTGAGCGAAACGCCCTTCGCGTCGATCACTCCCAAAGTGAAAACAGCGGTCGCTACTCCTCTCTCTCCCAGACGAGCCGTGCCGCTGTTCCCACGAAATTTCGGGCTGTGATGTGCTGCCCTCGGGGGGTTGGGCGGACCGTGCCCAACACCGAGCGGGAGGCGGAGCAATGTACCGGACGCAAAGCGCGGAATACAAGCGTGTTTTGACGACTTTGCGCAGAACTCACGCGGAAAGTGAGGGGTCAGGGCCGTGCGGCGATGGGCGCTGCGGGCACGACGGTGACGGCTGGTTCACCGGGGATGGAGCCGCTGCCTTTGAGGGCCTCGAGGACTTTGGGGGCGATCGCCCGGGTGACCTCGCTCACCTTGTTTTTGGCATCGAATTCGGCGGATTCGGCGAGGGCCTGATCGACGGTATAACCCTGCGCGGCCATTCGGAGGAGCGCGATCGCGCAGCTTGTCCGCTGGGCGCCGGTCGCGCAGTGGATCAGAACCGGCTGGTTTTCCGGGTTGAGGGCGAGGCGGAGGGCGGCGAGGTATTCATTTGGATTGCCGGAGGCATCGCCGATGAGGTTGAACTTGTAGCGCTGGATGCCGAGGGCCTGGGCAGAGAGTTGCTGGCGGCGGTCGCGCGGGTCGCCGTCAGGAGCGACGCCCAGGTCGATGATCGTTTTCAGGCCGGTTTCGCGGGCCAGGTGCTCCATGGCGGCGGGGGAAAGCTCGGAACTGCGATAGATCTTTCCGGGGACGACTTCGGCCAGGCGTTTGGGCCAGAGGTCGGGCTTGATGGCTTTGTACGCAAAGACCGCGGAGCCGACGGCCAGGGCACCGAGGAGGCAGATCGCGAAGAGGGAACCAGCGGGTCTGGTGCGGGAGGACGGCATGGAGTGGATGCTACGCCTTAGGATCGGATATGGGTGAGCAACGCCGCGCCAGACCGGAGAACGAGGAACACGCCGGGCCGGTTCGTCGCGGGCCGGCCTATCCGGCGGCCGTGGAACGGTTGATCGACGCTTTTGCGAAGCTGCCGGGAATCGGGCGGAAATCGGCGGAAAGACTGGCGTTTTATGTGTTGAAGCATGATGAAGCGACGGCGGGCGATCTGGCGCGTGCGATTCTGGATGTGAAGCAGAAGATCAAGCACTGCCGCATCTGCTGGAACCTGGCGGACGGGCCGGTGTGCGCGATTTGTGAGAATGCGACGCGGGATCGATCGCAGGTGCTGGTGGTTGAGCAGCCCAAGGACCTGATCGCCTTGGAGCAAACGGGAATGTATCGGGGGACATATCACGTTTTGATGGGGCGGCTGAGCCCGCTGGATGGGGTGGAGGCGAACGACCTGACGATTTCGGATTTGGTGAAGCGGGTGAAGGATCCGGCGTTGAACGCTGGCGGTGTTCCGATAACTGAGATTATTCTCGGACTCAACCCGACGCTGGAGGGGGATGGGACGGGCCTGTACTTGCAGAATGAACTAGACTCATTGGGGGCAGGGAAGGTTGGTATCACTCGATTGGCACGGGGTTTGCCGAGTGGCAGCCAATTGGAGTATGCCAACAAGGCGGTTTTGGCCGATGCCATACAGAGCCGGCAGCGGATGAGCGGGTAGGTCCGTGCGGCGTTCCGGGAGAACAACCCTCCCACCCCCCCAGCCCCCTCCCTCAGGGAGGGGGGGCCGGAGAGAACGATGCGGTTTGAAACGTCACAGCATCTGAAGATGGGCCAGCACATGAAGCTGGCGCCGCGGATGATCCAGTCGATGGAGATTCTGCAGATGCCGCTGGCGGAATTGCAGGAGCGGATCCAGCAGGAACTGGAGAACAACCCGACGCTGGAACTGATGGAGCGCGAGGGGGAAGCGGAATCGGAAGTGATGGGGGATGATGTCGATCTGGTTGTGAGCGTCGATGAGGACGCGGATGGGGATGAGTCGGACGGGCCGGTCTCGGAAGATGAGCGTGAGCTGGATGTCGGCGATGATGTCGACGACTTTGCGCGGCTCGAGAAATACGAAGAGACGAATCCGGAGGCGGCGGAGAACGAGTTTGATGAATCGCCGAAGGATGTTGCGGCGGGTGTGAGCGAAGCGCCCGAGCAGCGGACGCGGGATGAGGACTTTGAATACTCGCCCCGGCAGCGCTCGGATGATGATCGCGATGCGAAGATGGAAGCGATGGCGGCAACGCCGGCGCGGGCGATCTCGCTGGGCGATCAGTTGCTGGAGCAATGGGGATTGGCGGAGGTCAAGCCCGAGTTGAAGCCGCTGGGCGAATTGATCATTTCGTTTCTGGATGCGGATGGATATCTGCGGACGGGATTGGATGTGATCTCGGATCGCGCGCCGGGCGAGCCGAAGCCGACGGTGGCGGAGCTTGAGAACGCGTTGAAGGCGGTGCAGTTGTTCCTGGAGCCGCCGGGCGTGGCGGCGCGGGATGCGCGGGAGTGTCTGCTGCTGCAGATCGATGCGCTCGAGGATGGGGAGGATGAGAAGAAGATCGAGCCGGAGGTGATCGCGCATGCGCGATTGATCATCGAGAACCATCTCGATGACCTGATGAACAACCGGTTGCCCCGGGTGAGCGAGAAGACGAAGCTGTCGCTGACGCAGATTCGTTCGGCGCTGGAGCTGCTGAAGAAATTGAGCCTGGCACCGGCGCGGCGGCTGGTGACGGATGATGTGCGGCCGATCGTTGCGGATGCGGTGGTCGAGTACGACGCGGAGAACGACCGGTATGTGGCGTATCTGAATGAGACGCGCATTCCGGATCTGCGGATCAATCAGGAATATGCGTTGCTTGGCAAGGGCAAGGAGATGGACAAGCGTGGGAAGGAGTTCATCCGGACCAACTTGTCGAACGCTTCGTGGCTGATTGATGCGGTGAATCAGCGGAAGCACACGCTGCTGCGGGTTGTGCAGTCGGTGGTGGATGCGCAGCGGGATTACTTTGATTTTGGGCCGCAGGCGCTGAAGCCGTTGCCGATGACGCAGGTGGCGGATCAGCTTGGGATTCACGTGGCGACGGTGAGCCGCGCGGTGAGCGAGAAGTACATCCAGACGCCTCGGGGTGTGGTGCCGCTACGGAAGTTTTTCTCCGGCGGCGTGCAGACCGAGGGCGGCGAGGACATGGCGTGGGACGCGATCAAGGTCGCGCTGCGAGACATCATCGATCACGAGGACAAGAAGAAGCCGTGGTCGGATGATGCGCTGGTGGATGAGTTGAAGAGCCGCGGGATTGAGATTGCGCGGCGGACGGTGGCGAAGTATCGGGATCAGTTGAATATTCCGGCGGCAAGGTTGCGGCGGGAGTTCTGAGATTTCGGATTTCGGATTTCGGATTTCGGATTTCGGATTTCGGATTTCGGATTTCGGGCGGGATTGAAGCCGGATTGTGCGGGCGGGTTGGGGCGGGTTGGGGGGTTTCTGCTCTTTGTACACTGTGCGGATGCACAGGCTTCTTTTTTTGCGGAATTGTGATTGCGGCTTGCTTGGTGGCACGGGCGGATCTGCCGCCGGCGTTCAGTGATCTCACGCTGGATGCGGCGAAGAAGCAGGTGGACGGCACGGACAAGGTTGTCGTGGTGAAGTTCACGGCGGATTGGTGCCCGCCGTGCAAGGCGATGGACAAGACGACGTGGCGCGATGAGAGCGTGGTGAAGTGGGTGAAGGACCACGGCGTGGCGATCCAGGTGGATGTGGATAAGGATCAGAAGACGGCGCAGGCGTACAACATCGAGGCGATGCCGACGATGGTGATGCTGCGGGGCGGGAAGGAGATTGGGCGGACGCTTGGGTATATGCCCGGGCCGCAGATTTTGAGCTGGATGGAGGCGACGGCGACGGGGAAGGCCCCCACCGCTTCTACGAGCCAGAAGGGTGGAAAGCCCACGAAGGCCGCGGAGTCGGTCCCGCAGGTGTCGCAGTTTCAGTTGCTTGCGACTGCGCTTGAGAAGAGCGTTGCGGAGAAGAAGTACAACGAGTCGGTTGCGATCGTGCAGGAGATGTGGAGCGAGAAGACTCTGAACGATCCGGCGAGGCTGGCGGGGCTTGTGCCGGAGGTGCGGGAGCAGTTGGTGACGATTCTTGCCGGTGCGCCGGAAGCGAAGTCGGCGGTTGTGTCGATCCGGGATGAGATCGAGCAGGTGAAGGATGATGGGACGCCGCGGGCGCGTGCGGGTGAACTGATTGACTGGCTCGGCTTCAACAGCGTGCTGAGTGATGATGCGCGGAGCCTTGCGTGGATTGATCGAACAAAGTCAGATGAGAATGCGGCGGCGTTGTTTTCCATCGGGCTTGCGGAGATCACGCCGATTTTGATTCGGAATGGGCGTGCGGCGGACATTGCCGGACTGGTTCCGAACGCGACGGAAGCACTGCAGCGAAGGTATGAAGTGACTGCGCCGGCGGTGAAGGGAGTGGAGAAGTCTGACCCGGCCCGGGCCGCGCGGGCGTGGACGGGGTTTGAGACGCTGGGCGGGCAGGTGTTTGCGGGGTTTGTGGCGGCCAAGGACGTCAAGGAAGCGAACGGAATTGCGGAGACGATGTTGCAGTTGCGGGATACGCCGACGATGCGGATTGCGCTGGTGCGGGAGAGTTTGAATGCGGGCGTTGTGGGGCCGGGCGCGAAGCTTTGGCTCGATGAGGCGGCGAAGTCGGGGCAGGATGTGACGGCACTGCGTTCGCGGCTGGCGGCGATGCCGAAATGAGTCTGTTGCACCCGCTTCGGGGTGCGGGAATTTCCGATTTCGAACCGAGGGTGTCGCTCGGCGGACCTCGCTCCACCCTCGGCTAGATTCTGGAAGCCCTTTGGGCTTGGAAGAGCGGATAGCAACGCGGGCTCGGCGCGAGGAATCCGCCGCTGCTTGTGATCGGAGAGATCGCGCGCACTACTGTTTTGCATGCTGAGAGTGCTGTCGTGCGTGCTTGCGGTTTGGCTGGGTGCTGTCTGCCGCGCCGATTTGCCGCCGGCGTTCAGTGATTTGACGCTGGAAGCGGCGGCGAAACAGGTGGAGGGGACGGACAAGCTCGTGCTGATCAAGTTCACGGCGGACTGGTGCATGCCGTGCAAGGCGATGGATCAGACGACGTGGCGCGATGAGAAGGTTGTGGCGTGGGTGAAGGAGCACGGGGTCGCGATCCAGGTGGATGTGGATAAGGAGCCGAAGGTATCGCAGAAGTACCAGGTTTCGGCGATGCCGACGATGGTGATGCTGCGGGGCGGGAACGAGATTGCGCGGAAGACGGGGTATATGGATGCGGCGCGGACAATGCAGTGGATGGAGGGTGCCGCGTCGGGGAAGGGAGAAGAGGGACCGAAGGTGGACAAGGAATCGCGCGACATGCAGGCGCGATTCCGGACGGCACGCGAGCTTTCGATGAGCGGGAAACCGGACGAGGCGACGGAGGAATTCGCGTGGCTGTGGGAGCACATGCTCGAGTTTGAACCGGCGATGGTGGGCGTGCGCGGCTCGTTCATGGCGGGCGACATGCAGAAACTCGCGGCGCGTCACGCGCCGGCGAAGGCGGCGTTCACGAAACTGCGCGACGCGGCGGCGGAGAAGCTCAAGCAGGGCACGCCGGACTCCGAGGTTCGGGACGACTGGGTTGTGCTGAACGAGATCATCGGCGACGAGGACGCGACGCTGGCGTGGTTCGATAGCGTGAAGGGCAAGCCCGACGATGCAAAGGCGGTGGACCGCGTTTCGTTCCGGCTGGTCTGGCTGCTGGTTGCTCGCGAGCGGCTTGCGGATGTGGCGCTGCTGTTTCCGTATCCGCTCGAAGAGGTGCGGTCGGACTATGCGATGAGCGCGGAGATGGCGAAGCGGCAGAGCAAGCTGCCGGACTTTCTGGATGAGCAGACCAAGCAATCGATTCTCGATCAGCCGTGGGAGGCGTTCAGGGAGAAGGTTGCGGTGTTGTATACCGGATACCTTGCGGCGGGGAAGGATGAGATTGCGGGGCAGATCCTCGGGGAAGCGCGGAAGCTGTATGACAAGCCGCGGCTGGTGACGGGGGTGATCGGCTTTGTGGTCGAGAAGGGGCAGGCGCGGCCGGCGATGCTTGCGATACTTGATGAGGCGGAGAAGGCGGGCGCGGATGTGAAGGAACTGCGGGCGCAGTTGGAGGCGGCGCTGGCCGAAAAGAAGTAAGAGCGATCAAGCGGCTTGGCGTTCGATCGTGTTGTAGACGAAGCGGTCTTTGCCGCCTTTTTTCGCCTGATACTGGCAATCGTCGACGTTGGCGAGCAACTGGTCGCCGGAAGCGGGCGGAACTTCGAAGGTTGCGGCGCCGATGCTGAAGGTGACATCGCGTTTGAGCTCGCGCATGGCGGCGGAGAGTTCGGCCTGGATGCGGGAGATGGCGAGCTTGCCGCCGTCGCGGTCGGTGGCGGGCATGATGATGGCGAACTCGTCGCCACCGACGCGGGCGACGATATCGGCCGGGCGGGTGCAGCGCTTCAGAACGCGGGCGACGGCGCGGAGAACGGCATCGCCTTCGGCGTGGCCGAAGCGGTCGTTGACTTGTTTGAAGTTGTCGCAGTCGATGAACGCGGCGGAGACGGGCTTGTTCTCGCGCTTTGCGCTGGCGATCACGCGCTCGGCCTGGAGGCAGAGATCGCGGTGGTTGGAAAGGCCGGTCAGGCCGTCGGTGCGGGCGTGGCGGGCGTACTGGCGAATGAGATCGCGGAAGCGGGAGGAGATTTCGGCCATGAAGACGTAGGTGATGATGCGGGAGACGAGCGCCCAGACGATCAGGCCGGTGCTCGCATCGAGGGGGAGCGTGCGGAGCGATTCGGCGAAGTCACAGAGCGCGGCGATGATGGCGTAGGTGTACGAGACGATCCGCCCGCCGAAGCAGCCGACGAGGAAGACCGGCGCGAGCGTGAGGCCGCTGAGGGAGATGAGCGGGCCGAGCTTGATATCGAGCGCGACGATCGGCGTGAGGACGAGGAGGGAGAGCGAGAGGACATCGAGCCGGCTGCGGCGCTGGAGCCAGCGCGCAGTATCTTCGACATCGGATTGTGTCCAGAGGCGGAACACCGCATCGGATATCGACGCTGATTGGGGCGTGATTTATCGGGAGTGGCGGAAGCGGAGCGTCCGGGGGGGTGTTATTTTCCGGGTGCGGGTCGCTTCGGGGCCTTTGGCGGCTTGTGACCGGCGGCTTCTGCGAGCTTTTTCAGTTGGGAGGCGGTGAACATGGTGCCGGTGGTGTCGCGTTCCCAGGTGTGGGCGGGGCCTTGGAGCTTTTCGTAGTGGACCCACATCTCGAACCAGTAGCTCCGGAAGGCGTGGGATTCGAACGGGGCGAAGTGGTCGTGCACGCGGCGCATGATCTGCTTGGAGGAGCCTTTGTAGCCGAGAACGGAGCGGCCGTGGCGGACGCTTTCGGAATCGAGGGGGAGGCGTGAGTAGCGGCCGAGGAGCTGCATGATGTTTGCCGCGGCGTAGGGGCCGACGCCGGGGAGAGAGAGGAGCGTTTCGTGCAGGAGGTCGTCGGACGTGGCGGGGTCTTCGATGATTCGGACTTCGGGGACGCGCTTGGCGAACATGCGCGAGAGTTCGATGATGCGGAGATCGCGGTATCCGACGCGGCAGCGGGAGCGGAGAGTTTCGGGGCGTGTGCGTGCGAGCTGCGCGGAGGTTGGAAACGTGAGCAGGCCGGAGGGTGAAGCACGCCCCACCACTTCGCAGAGGCGACGGTTCATCTGCACGGTGCCGGGCCAGGTGACGTTGCAACTGGTGACGGTTTTGAGGACGTCTTCGAAGAGGGTTGGAGAACGGAAGAGGCGGGCGCGGCCGGTGCGTTTCCAGCGTGGATCGACTTTGTGGAAGGCGCGGACGTGCGCTTCGTCTTCATCGAGACGGAGCATCCGGCGGATTTGTTCTTCCGCGAGTGCTTTGTGCTGTTTGGAGAGTGCGCGATCGGTGCCGATGCGGAGGGGCGTGCCCTTGCCCTTTGGTTGGGTGATGACAACGCCGACGATGTGCTTGTCGAGTGTGAGAGCGCGGGAGAGTGATTGTTCCTGCACGTTCCAGCGGTTGGGGGCGAGGAGGAAGTAGCCGTAGGAGCAGACATCGCGGGCGAGCGAGTAGTCCTTGGGCGGGATGAGAGAAGAGAAAGGCAAGGACATTCACCACAGAGGCACAGAGACACAGAGAGGAGAGATGTGAACTCGGAAAGGAAAGGCGAAGAGTTGAACTCGAAGGGCTCGAAGAACTCAAAGTAGAGACGGGACGAAGACATTTCAACACGGAGGACCACGGAGGAAGGCGCGGAGAAATCAGGGAGAGAACGCGGAGATGCGGAGGTTGCGGAGTTGCGCGGAGGGGGAAGGGGAGATTTCGGATTGCGGATTGCGGATTGGCGGAGGCTGCGAGCCGCAAGGGTCTTCCGGCTTCTGTCCATCCAATTCCGTCTGTCTTCTCTGCGCCTCTGTGTCTCTGTGGTGAATGTCTTTCACGCGCCGAGTTTGCGTTCGAGCGGGAAGAGGAAGCTTGCGATGTTCACGCAGAGGCGGTCGGCGTAGCGGGCGAAGTCGGGGTAGTGCTTGTCGAGCTGGGCGCGGAGGTCGCCTTCGGAGATGCCGGCGCGGGTGCAGAAGTCTTTTTCGTGCGGCAGGAGCGCCTCGATCATCGCTCGGTCGAACTCGGGGTGGTACTGGAAGCCGTAGGTGCGGACGCCGGCCTTGAAGATCTGGTTCTTGCATTCCTTGCTGGAGCCGAGCAGGGTTGCGCCCGGGGGCAACTGCTTGATCTCGTATCCGTGGGTTTGATATTGGACAGCATCCCACGCGATGCCGGCGAGGATCGGGTCGGTCTGGCCGATCGGGTTGAGCGAGACGGTCTTCATGCCGATCTCGGGCGTGTCCATCTTGCCGACCTGGCCACCGAGGCTGTGCGCGATCATCTGCGAGCCGAGGCAGATGCCGATGAGCGGAAGTTGGCGCTCGTGCGTTGCTTTCAGGAACGCGAGCTCGCCGGGCATCCAGGCGTGATCTTCGCCGACGTTCTGCGCGCCGCCCAGAGCGATGACGCCCTGCACGTTGTCGAAGTCGGTTGGGATCAGTTGGCCGTCGGGGAAATCTTCGAGCGCGATCCGGTTGATCGGGTGATCCCGCGGCAGATCGAGCCTGCGGATCGAGAGTTTGAACCCGTGGTCGCGGAGCGTGAGGCCCAGGCGGCCGGGACCGACGAGTTCGCCGTGCTGGAAGACGATGATTGCCATGCGGCGATGGTATCAGCCAACACGGGATACGCGGACGCCGGTGGCGGTAGGGACGCCTCTTTCGGCCCCACGCTGGCGCGTGGGGTTCTTTGGCGTTCGACCGCGCCGCTTCTGATCAGATCCGCACCATGCTCGCGTATTCGGCGTAACGCTTGTCGAGGTCGGCCCGCTTGATTTCTTTGAGCCGGTCCAGACTGAACGCCTCGATCGTGTAGCTGGCGACGATGGTGCCGTGCACGAGGGCCTTGCGGATGGACGCGAAGCTGCCGGGGTCGTGCTGGGTGGATTGGTCGCTCGAGACGAAGCCCATCACGCCTCCGGCGAAGGTGTCGCCGCAGCCGGTGGGGTCGATGACGCGCTCGGTCGGATAGGCGGGGAGCGAGCAGATTCCGTCGCGGTGGATGAGCAGGCAGCCGTGTTCACCCTTCTTCACGACCACGAAGCGCGGGCCCATATCGAGGATGTGGCGGCCGGCGGTGATCGGGTTGGCCTTGCCGGTGAGCAACTCGGCCTCGTCGAAGTTCAGAACCAGACCGTCGACACGCTTGAGGAGCGCGACGAGATCGTCTTTGGCGACGTTGATCCAGAGATCCATCGTGTCGGCGACGGTGAGGACGCGCTTGGGGGATTGATCGATGAATCCCATCTGCACGGCGGGGGGCGAATTGGCGAGGAAGAGGAACTTGGAATCGGCGTATGCCGCGGGAACCTTGGCGGGGGCTTCGCCGATGACGCCGAGTTCGGTGAACGTGGTGTCGCGGCTGTTCATGTTGGCGTGGTACTTGCAGCCCCAGCGGAAGGTCTTGCCGCCTTTGCGGGTTTCGAGCCCGGTCAGATCGACGCCGGGGAACTGCGTGAAGCTCTCGCGGAACCTGGGGGGAAAATCGTCCCCCACCACCGCGACGATGCGGACGGGGCCGTAGAAACTGGCCGCAGCAGAGAAGTACATGCACGAGCCGCCCAAGACCTGTTTGGCCTCGTTGGTGGGGGTCGCGACGTCATCAATTCCGATGGTTCCGGTGACTAAGAGTGACATAGGGGGAAGGGTAGGAAGTGATTCGGCTGGTAGTCCGAAGGTTCGGCCCATTCGCCGAGCTGGTGAGCGTGAAAATTCGGTACGATGGGTAGCAGCATGTCTGGAACAAAGACACGAGGTCGCAGATTCGCGGGCGTTGCATCGTGGTTCTGCTTCGCGTTGTGCATCGTGCTGGCGACCGGCTGGCTTGCCAGTGCGCGATGGACGATGTTCTTCATGGCGGCGCAGTTCGGCGATTCGATCATGCTGAAGTCCGGCACCGCGGGGTATCTGTGGACGAGTTCGGAGCTGCGTCTTCGCCTTTCGCAGCGATTCAACGAGCCGATCGAGCCGCGATGGGAGTGGCACTTCGGCGAGCGAAAGACCCCGATCGAGTGGTGGCCGACCTGGTACGTGTCTACCGCCACCGGTCGTCGGATGGTCACCGTCCCACTCTGGGTGCCGCTTGTGTTCTTTGCGGGAGGCGCCGCGTTCTTTCGCTGGTCTGCGGGCCGCGAGCCCAGCCCCGGCTGTTGTGCGAAGTGCGGGTACAACCTCGATGGACTTGGATCGCGCGATCGCTGCCCGGAATGCGATTCGCCGTTCACGCGAGCGTACCGGACGCTGAGTCGGCTGGCGCGGCGCGTTTGCTTCGGGGTTCCGGCCTGAACGTGCCTCGGGTCTGCGGGGTCGGCACGCCTTCCCACGCGGGCGCGGGCCCCACAACTCACGCGTGACTGAACGCTGCTTCGCGGAGAAGGCTCGGTGCGAAACCGGGAGTGCCGAAGAATGACCGCGGCATCGAGCCCGGTTGGATTCCGACGAAGACGCGGGCGATGAGCCGGGGAAATCCTTAGGCTTTCCGCGCCCACCGGAGCTTCGCCGAACTCGCCCGCGGATTCTCTTTCTTCTCCGCCTCGTCCGCGATGATCGGGTCGCGTCCGTCCGCCGAATACACGCCGGATCGGAACTGATCGCGGAACGCATGTTTCACTGGCCGATCTTCGCCGCTGTGGAACGTGATGATCGCGGCCATGCCGCCGGGTTTGAGCACGCGGGGCAGCGCGTTCAGCAGGCTTTCGAGGTTGGAGAGCTCGTGATTCACCATGATGCGGAGCGCCTGGAAGGTGCGTGCCGCGGGATGCAGCTTTGCGCCCATTCCCCGCTCGATGGTGAAATCGCGGGCCTCGCAGACGATCGCCATGAGCTGCTCGGTTGTGGTGATCGGTTCTTTCGCTCGGCGCTTGACCACCAACTTTGCAATCTTCCTTGCGTCCTCTTCATCACCGAGCTCGAACAACGCATCCGCCAGATCCTGCTCCTCCATGCGATTGATGATCGCCGAGGCCGGTTCGCCCCGCGTCGGGTCCATCCGCATATCAAGCGGCCCCGGTTTGCGATACGAGAAGCCGCGTTCTGGTGTGTCGATCTGCGTGCTCGCCACCCCGATATCCGCCAGCACGCCGTCGACCGTGCCGGGCAGAACGCCGAGTTGCTCCAGCACGCTCTCGATGTTTGCGAAGTTGTCGTGCACGATATCGAACCGCACGGCCCCTTCGCGCCCCTTCACCTTCTGAAGCTGCACCCGCGCCTCGATGATGTTCGCCGGATCGAGATCGAACGCGATCAATCTCCCATCGGGCTTGATGCGCTCCAGGATTGCCGCGGAATGCCCGCCGAGCCCGAGCGTGCAGTCGACGACCGTCTGACCGGGTTTGGGGTCGAGGACTTCGAGCACCTGCTTGAACAACACGGGGATGTGGAGATCTCGCTTCAAACCACGACTCCATGAACCTCAATGGACCGCGATCGTACCGGCTCTCCTACCTTGGACGACTCGGGAGAGCGCATTGACTACCACGTCCGTCAACCTTGCCGCGTATTTCGAACGCATCGGCTTCACCGCTCCGGCGCCCGCAACACTCGAAACCCTCCGCGCCATCCAATTCCGCCACGCCTGCTCCATCCCATTCGAAAACCTCGACGTCCTTCTCAAGCGCGGCATCGCGCTCGATCTTGAATCTCTTGAGAACAAGCTCATCACCAACCGCCGCGGCGGATACTGCTTCGAACAGAACTGGCTCTTGCTCCACGTTCTCCGCGATCTGGGTTTTCGTGCAACGCCTCTCGCGGCACGCGTCCGCTTTCGCCAGCCACGCGATTTCGTCCCGCCCCGCACGCACATCTTCGTCCGCGTCGATCTCGATGGTGAGCAGTGGCTGGCAGACGTCGGCGTCGGAGGCCTCTCCCCCACTGCTCCAATTCGATTCGTTGTAGATAATGAACAGTCTTCGCCCCACGAGCCGCGTCGCATCGTTCGCGAAAACGATCGCTTCTATCACCAGGTGAAGCTCGCCGGAGTCTGGGAAGACGTGTGCGAGTTTACGGGTGAGGAGATGTACGCCATCGACCGCGAAGTTGGCAACTGGTGGACGAGCACCAACCCGAATTCCAAGTTCGCACAGAACATCATGGCGGCCCGTGCCAATCCCGATGGCACACGCTTCGTCCTTGAGAATCAGAACTTCACCCACCGGCGCGCAAACGATGGGCACGTGCTAGGGACGGTCGGAATCAAGGAAAGCGCCCAGCTTCTCGACATTCTCGGCCGCCACTTCGGACTTTCTTTCCCAGCCGAGACAAAGTTCGGAATCCACGGTCTCTGACCGCCGGAATTTGCACTGCTTCCTTCTGGACGCTCCACGTTCGGCGTTCGTCGTAGACTGTGCCCTCGATGCTCTCTCAGGTCCTCATCTCCGGCGCCGGCCCGACAGGCCTCGTGCTCGCTCTTTTTCTGCGCCACCTCAACATTCCGTTCCGCATCATCGACAAGCTCTCCGGCCCCGGGCTCGCTTCCCGCGCGATGGTCATCCAGGCCCGCACGCTCGAGTTTTACCGGCAGATCAACTTCGCCGATACCGTCATCGCCGCAGGCATCAAAATGCGCGGCATCCGCCTCCGCGAATCCGGCAAGCAGATCGCCGGTTTCCAGTTCGACGAGATCGGCGACGACCTCAGCCCCTATCCCTTCGTGCTCAGCCTGCCGCAGGATGACCACGAGCACCTGCTCGTGGCCCAGCTCAAATCCCTCGGCGTCGAAGTCGAATGGAACACCGAGCTCACCCGCTGCGTCGATCACGCCACGCACGTCACGGCAACGATTCGCTCCAAGTCGGGCGAATCCACCGCCGACTTCCGCTACCTCGTCGGCTGCGACGGCGCCCACAGCCTCGTCCGCGAATCCCTCAACCTCTCCTTCCCCGGTGGCACATACAACGAGATCTTCTTCGTCACCGATTGCGACGCCAAAGGCCTGCAATTCGACGACAGCGTCAACATCTCGGTCACCAAAGGCACGTTCATCCTCGCGTTCCCCGTGCGCTCCAAAGGCTCATTCCGCTTCATCGGCGTCGTGCCACCCGGCCACGAAGATCCGCTGCACGCGACGTTCGACGACATCCGCCCTGTTCTCAAGCAGCACCTCAATGCCGATGTGAACTCCGTGCACTGGTTCTCCACCTATCGCGTGCATCATCGTGTTGCTCAGAATTTCCGCAAGGGCAACATGTTCCTTGCCGGCGATGCCGGCCACATCCACAGCCCCGCAGGC
The DNA here is from genome assembly GCA_017303555.1 of Planctomycetota bacterium. Taxonomy (GTDB): domain Bacteria; phylum Planctomycetota; class Phycisphaerae; order Phycisphaerales; family UBA1924; genus JAFEBO01. Next base: position 61,081 of record JAFLCN010000016.1, on the reverse strand, counting down.
GGTCAGGGCATGAACACCGGCATCGGCGATGCCGTCAACCTTGCGTGGAAGCTCGCGGCAGTGCTCGACCGGCGCGCCGAATCGCCCATTCTCGATACGTACGAATCCGAACGCATCGCCTTCGCGCACACGCTTGTCGAGAGCACCGATCGCATCTTTCAGTCTGTGGTCGGCCCAGGGCCGGGCCCCGCACTTGTGCGCTCTGTGCTCATGCCGCACATCATGCCGTGGGTGCTCAGGCTGCGGGCCGTGCGGCAGGCCCAATTCCGTCTGGTCTCACAGACCCGTATCCACTATCCGAAGAGTGCGATCAGTCACGGGCACGCGGGCGCACTGAGAGGGGGCGACCGACTTCCGTGGGTCTCCACACAGAACAATTTCGGGCCACTCCGTTCGCTCGATTGGCAGTTGCACGTGTATGGGGAAGCATCCGACAACGCTCGCGCTATCGCCGATCATCGCTTTCTCCCGCTGATCCACTTCAAATTCGATCAGGCGGCTCGCGTGGCCGGAATCCCGAAGGATGCCGCGCTGCTCATCCGCCCCGATGGATACATCGCCTTCATCGCGACCTCGGGCGAGCTCGACGACTTGGCGGCATTCCTTGACCGGTGGAAGATCGCCCCGCGCCTGACTCCCCGCTGAGCGGGCTGTGCAGCTCCGCACCGTTGTATGCTGCGCCCATGATCACCCGAATCATCGCGATCAGTTCGCTCACCGTGCTCGCGGCCTGCGCGAAAGATCAGCCGGCGAACCCACCCGCTACGTCCATAGACATGACCAAGCCCGTTACCGTGCTTCTGTCAACCAACAAGGGCGATATCACGCTCGAGCTCGATCCGGTCCGCGCCCCGCTCAGCGTCGGCAACTTCGTCCGTCACGCCCAAGCGGGCCACTACGACAACACGGTTTTTCAGCGCGTTATCCCGAACTTTGTTATCCAGGGCGGCTCGCACACACCTGAATTGGTGAATCTTCCGGCATCGGATGCCGCGGCACGCGCGCCCGGCGCTCCGCTCGGCCTCGACACGCCCATCAAGAACGAATGGCAGAACGGCCTCAAGAACACCAAGGGAACGATCGGGCTCGGACGCGACACCGACCCCGATTCCGGCACGCGCGAGTTCTACATCAATGTCGCCGACAATCCCAAGCTTGATACCGCCCGGGAGGTGAGCGGCAACGCGGGCTATGCCGTCTTCGGGCGGGTGGTCGATGGCTGGGAGACTGTCGAGATCATCCGCACGGGTGCGACCTCCTCTCGCCCCGAGTGGATTCGCAAGGGCGGCGCCCTGACCGAGGGCGAGATGATGAAGGATGTGCCGCTCGAACTCGTTGTTGTCCGTACTGTGCGGATTGAGCCGGCGCATTGAAACGCTTCGCTCCCGAGTCTCGCGACCAGATTCCGTTACTCCCATCGCATTCTCAAGCGTCCGCTGCATGAAGCCTGCTTTTCCGCTATCGTGGAACCCTTGCTGAAACCGGGCAGCCAGATCGGGCAATACACCATCGAACGCGAACTCGGCCGCGGCGGCATGGGCGTGGTTTTCCTCGCCCGCGACACACGACTGGATCGCGCCGTCGCCATCAAATCCCTGCCCGAGCACCTTTCGTCCGATCCCGATCGCCTCGCCCGCTTCCAGCGTGAGGCCAAGCTCCTCGCCTCGCTCAATCACTCCAACATCGGCGCGATCTACGGGCTCGAAGAGGCGGAGTCGCACCGCTTTCTGGTGCTCGAGTTCATCGAGGGCGAGACGCTGGCCGACCGGCTGAAGCGCGGCCCGATCGCCATCGACGACGTGATCCCGCTCGCAAAGCAGATCGCGGAGGCGCTCGAAGCCGCGCACGAAAAGGGAGTCATCCACCGCGATCTCAAGCCCGGCAACGTGATGGTCACGCCCGAGGGCAAGATCAAGGTGCTCGACTTCGGCCTTGCACGCACCGCCGACGGCAACCCGTCCACTTCGGGTTTCGCTTCCATCAAGGGAGATTCGCCCACCGTCGTCACGCCCAAGCCGGCGCACAGCCCGACCATCGCGGGTGTCGTGCTTGGCACCGCCGGATACATGTCGCCCGAGCAGGCGCGGGGCAAGCCCGTCGATAAGCGCTCCGACATTTTCTCTTTCGGCTGCGTGCTGTTCGAGATGCTCTCGGGCGCCGGGCCGTTTCCGGGCGAGAACGCGACGGATTCGATGGGCGCGATCCTGCACGGCGAGCCGCCGTGGGCGCTGCTGCCTCCGAATACACCTCCGAACTTGCTGCTGCTCTTGCGCCGCTGCCTGGCCAAGGACAAGCACAACCGCCTGCATGACATCGGCGATGCACGAATCGAACTGGATCTGGTCGCGAACGATCCGCACGGAACAACGATCGCGCTTGCCACGCCGCAAAAACGAACCGGGCTACCTCCTCTTGCCATCGCGGCACTGGTCGCGCTCGCCGGTGCCGGGGGCTGGTTCGCCGCGACGCGTTTGTTGCACGCTCCCGCAGCTCCCGCGCAGCGGCCGCTCGCGTTCTCGATCCCCTCGGCCACCGCCACCTACCGCTCCGCCAGCGACGGCACGATTTCGCCCGATGGCCGGCGCATCGTCCTGCCCGCCATGCCCAGCGACGGTGCCGAGCGGCGGCTGTTTCTCCGCTCGCTCGATTCGTTCGATGCGGTCGAGATCCCCGAGACGGTCAACGCCTCGTCCGCGTTCTGGTCACCCGACTCCAAGTTCATCGGCTTCTTCCAGGACGGAAAGATCTGGGTCACCGAGGCCGGAGGCACCGGTTCGCGCCGGCTCATTACCGCCGTACCCACCGTGGCCGGGGCGTGCTGGGCGCCGGACGGCACCATCATCTTCTCACCCGCTGAAGGCGGGCTTCGCAAGGTTGCATCCACCGGGGGCAAGTCCGAGCCGCTCACAACCTCCAAGCCCGATCAGTTCGAGAAGGGCCATCTCTGGCCCACCATGCTGCCCGACGGCCGCCGCTTTTTCTTCATCGCCTGCACCTTCAACCCGAACGAAGAGGTTCAGGTCCGAAACCTCTACGTCGGCAGCCTCGACTCCCCGGGCATCAACCCCGTCATGCCCCTGAACGCCGCGGCATGGCTGGTCGCCCCGAACACGCTCGTCTATTCCGAAAACGGCACCATCAAAGCGCGGCAGATCGATCCCGCATCTCTCAAGCCGCTCGGCGAACCGACAACCCTCGCCGACGGTGTCTTCACTTTCTCGGCTTTTTCGTTCGCCTCGATGTCGGTTGCCAATGACGGGACCATCATCTTCAATCCCCCGGCGACCGGCGATCAGCTTGTCTGGTTTGATACGACCGGGAAGCGGACCGGGCTCTTCGCGCAGAACACCAACATCATTGATTCGTTCTACTTCTCGCCGGATGGCTCCCGGCTCGTGACCGCCGTGCGCGACCCGCGCAGCAACCTTGCGGACATCTGGATCTTCGGCGTCGATCGCAACACCCGCATGCGACTCACATCCAACCCCGGCTGGGAGAGCACTCCGGTCTGGAGCAGCGACGCATCGGTTGTCTACTTCTCATCCGACAAGAAGGGCTATCCGGGGATTTACTCGATCAAGTCCGATGGTTCGGCGCCGGCCGAGGAGGTCTACGTACCGAGCGAAGGCGGCCTCTACACCGCAACCGACGCGTCACGCGATGGCAAATCCCTTGTCATCTCCGGCAGCCCGCCGGGACTGCTCCCCTCCGATGTGCTTCTGCTTCCGCTCGACGGCTCCAAAAAGGCAAAGCCTTTCCGCTCGACCCCGGCGCAGGAATTCACAGGCAGATACTCGCCGGATGGAAAGTGGATTGCGTTCTGTTCGGATGAAGCGGGCGTCTCGCACGTCTTTATCGCGCCGGCGGATGGCAGCGGACAGAAGATCCAGGTTTCCAATGAGCGCGGCTTCGACCCGCTCTGGTCGCCCGCGGGCGATCGCTTGTATTTCGGCGCGGGCCGCGCCGTCGCGAGTTCGGGCACCACGCCCGAACGCATCATGGCGGTCGACCTCACAAAACCGGACCACTTCAAGCTGCCGCCCGCGCCAACCGTAATTCTCGAAACCACCGAATCGATCAGCGGCTACGCAGTCCATCCCGACGGCAAGCGGCTGTTGCTGCAACTCACGAGGCCCGGCACACCCGACTTGCGGGCGCTTCGGTACTGGGCCATGCCGGCCACAAAGTGACCGATCGCACGGCGCTCAAACCGGCGCTGCGTCTGCCAATTCCCGCGGGTTTTCGCGGACAAACCGCCCGATCGCCAGCGCGATCATCCCCAGCACGACCAACCCCGCGATATTCGATCCGGCATCGGTCAAGAGCATGCCCCTCTCCCCGAAACGCGTCTGCGCCCACGCGAGTATCAGCCCCATGTATGAGATCGGAGCATTCGACAGACTGGCGAAGGCGTTGTACTTGGTCGCCGCGGCACTCTTGCCGATTGCGTCCAGCACAAAGCCGGTAAACGCCGTATAAGAAAGCCCGACCACAAAGACGTAGAGCAACGTGAAAATGACAAAGTTCTGCCGGGTGAAAGGTGCAAAGGCCATTCCCACCGACACGCACGCGAGCAGAACCGCCGTCGCCGCGTAGACGCGTTTCGAACCCAATCTCGCGCACAGTTCGCCCGCCACCAGACACCCTGCAGCCGAAATCACGCCGTTCAAAACGCCGTTGACGAGCGCGACCGTGTCTTCGTTCGCGCCCCACTTTGCCGCGACCTCTGCCTGGCCCAGAATATTCGTCGCCGTCCCGCTGTTCATCGGGAGGAGGCAGAGCGCCGCGCACAGCATCCCCGCCTTCGACTTCACCATCGTCCACATGTCGCCCGCGACGCCGGCAATGGCCCGCACCAGACCGGAGTCGCGCCGATCCGCCTTCGCATCGGGCACCATGCGAAGCGCCGTCGCCCCAAGCAAGAAGCACCCCCCCAGAATCGCGCCCGCCATCCACGGAGCCGGCGATTCGTGACTGGGCAGATTGGTCGCCATCCACAATCCCGCGCCGCCCCCCAGTCCGTTCCCTCCCAGATTGCCCGCCTGAAACCAGCCCCCCACACGCCCGCGGCGCTCGGGCGGAGTCGAGTGCGCCATCAGCCCTTCGACCGCCATGCCCAGAAAAGTCGACGCCAGGTTGGCCGTGAAGATCACCACCTGCAACAAGTGAAGGTTCGCTCTGCTCATGGGTACGGCGCTCATCGCCGCGATCCCTACCGCGCAGCCCACCACCGAAAGCAAGTACCACTTCTTGCGGGTCAGCGTCGTATCGGCGATTGGTGCCCACAAGAACTTCCACACGTGCGGGAAGATCCCCGACGCAATCAGCACCGCTCCGTCCTGCACCGTCAACTGGAACCGCGTACACAAAAACGCCATCGCCACCGTCACATACCCGCTCATGGCGCCGAACGGAATGATCAGAATCGCGAACGCAATCGGGTGTGGGGAGCGGCCGGACGCGGTCGTTGCCATTGTCACGCGGCCTGAGCGTATCAAAAAGACCGCAACCCCGGGGATACACACACCCGGGGCCGCGGAGGGAAGGAGCTTTCTTCTCAAAGGTGTCCGTCGCTCTTACACGCCGGACACCCGTTTCGAGAACGCGGGAACGAATTGCGGCCAAACACCCCGGCCGAACCCCACGCTCTTCACTTCACACACCCACAAACGAATCCCCAAATCCGCTTTCGCGCCACCCGAAATCGGGCGGGCGAGAGTTGTCTACTTCTCAGGCTTGACCACGAAGAACCGGGTGCTCTCGCCCCGCTTGATGCGGAGCAGCAGGCCCTTTTCCGCGCTCGTGGACTTGGCGAGTTCGCCGAACGCTTCCGCATCGCTCGCGGGCTTACCGCCGGCCGCGAGGATCACGTCGCCCGCCTGCAACCCGGCCAGTTCCGCGGCAGAACCCGCAGCAACATCCGTGATCGCAAGACCGGTTTCGCCCTCGCCCATCTTGAACTGCTCGCGCAGTGCCTTGTCGAGCGACTGCACCGACAGCCCAAGCCTGTTGCTTTCCGGTTCGGCGGCCTTGGTTTCGGCCGGAGCGCTTCCGCCGCCCGGACGCTTGCCGAGCTTGACGGAGATCTGAGTTTCGCTGCCATCGCGGAGCACGTTCAGATCGGCGTTGGCGCCGGGGCTGAGGCGAGCCACGCGGCTCATCAACTGTCCCGGATCTTTCACGGCCATGCCGTTCACGGTGGTCACGATGTCGCCGGCCAGGAGACCGCCGGTCGCGCCGGGGCCGCCGGGGACAACGTCACCGATCAGCACGCCGCTCTTGGGCTTGGTGCCCAGGTTCGCCGCGATGTCGGGCGTGAGGGGCTGGATCGACACTCCGAGATAGCCGCGTTCCACAAAGCCCTTGGTCATCAGATCGTGCATCACGGTCTGCACGGTGGCGGCGGGAATGGCGAAGCCGATGCCCTCGTTGCCTCCGGAGTTCGAGCGGATGGCGGTGTTGATGCCGATCACTTCGCCGTCGAGGTTGACGAGCGGCCCGCCGGAGTTACCCGGGTTGATGGGCGTATCGGTCTGGATGTAATCCTCGAACGCTGCCGTGCCCACGCCGCTGCGCCCCTTGGCGCTCACGATTCCCGCGGTCACGGTGTGATCGAGGCCGAACGGATTTCCCACGGCCACGCACCAGTCGCCGGGCTGAACTTCTTCGCTCTCGGCAAACTTCGCGGCGTAGAGACCCGTCGCATCAATCTTGATGACGGCCAGGTCGGCATCCTTATCGGCACCAAGGAGTTTGGCTTCGTGTTCCGTTCCATCGGACATGATCACGACGATTCGATCCGCGCCGTCGATCACGTGCGAGTTGGTCACGATGTTGCCGTCCTCTGTGGCGATGACGCCCGACCCCTGGCCCATCATCATCGGCGCACGCCGCGCACCACCCTGCCCGGGAGCCTTCCGAGGCATCTGCGGGCGGGCGGATGGATTCTGGTTTCCGGGTCCCTGATCGCCAAAGAACTTTTCAAAGAACTTCTCAGCGCCCGGCGGTAACGACGGCGATTCCTGACCATTTTCATTCCCCCCTTCATTCCCGCCCTGATAGGAAGCGGGAGTTGTGCTCTTCTTCTCGATGCGGATGCTGACGACCGACTGACCGATGGTGCTCGCGGCGCCGCGGAAGGCCGCGGACAGACTTTTCGCGAGAGAGGTTGCTTGCTTGGCTTCAGGCGATGCGGGCTTCGCGTCCGCAGCGCTTGCCGCGGGGCGAGCGGCGAGCGCCATCCCTGCCGCGGCGAACAGCGCGAGTGCGCTGAAGCCGGCGCGGCGAGTCCAGGTGTTGCGTGCGTTGTTCAGATTCGTGTTCATGTGTGCTTCCTTCCACAAGACGTTGAGTTGTTTGACCCTCGCGTTGAAGGTCCCCCGTGTTACACCGGGTCGCGTTGTGCTGTTCGTTCGCACGCCCGCCGCGAGCGGTGCACTCGCGTTTCGCCACGAGGCGCAAAAACGCGACGAGATCACCAAACGCCTTGTTTTGCAGCGTTTTTTCCGTGCCACTTTGACAGCGTGCTGATTTCTACTGATTCGAACTGCGCGCTGATGCACGCGCAGATGAAAACGCAGCGCAGCATCGGAAGCGGGACATTGCGCCGCTTGCGCGCTCAACAACTCGCTGCGCAGCGCGCACCCGTTGCCCCCGCATCACGCACGCACCGAGCACGTTTTCGCCTTCGCGGCAGATGATGCGGCGCGCGGCGATCTGTCTGCTTCCGCCATAGCGAAGCGGCGCACCACAAACCCGGATCGTGCCGGCATCGACGGGCAGTTCCCGCGTGCGGGGCCCACAGGCGATGCGGGCTTCGCGCACCGGCCGCGTCTTGGCTCGCGGGATCTCGGCGTTGCCAGCCCGCTCGCCTGCCGGCCGATCTGAACCCGCGCCCATCGACGCCGCAGCATGCACTCGGAATCGCTCCCTCGCCCCGCCTGGGTCCTGGTGAGCACCGGCGACAGGCGTCAGGCCCGATAATCTGACCCTTTTTGCCGAATCCTTGAAGGTGGCCCTACCGACGCGCAAAGACGGCAATTTCACCGATGGTTTTCTGGCACGCCGGGAAACAGCGGGCATGTTTGAGGTGGCTGATGTGTGCGCTCCGCCGCGGGTCGTGTTTTTTGAGGGGTGCACCAATGGTGGAACAGGTGAAGAACGTGAACAGGGGTCGTGTGACAAAGGGCGTCGCGAGCGTGGTGGTGTGCATCGGTGCGTACGCCGGGGCGTTGTCGCTTTCGGCGCACGACCTGAGGGGCTCGTTCCGCTCGAACCGCGCGGAAGCCCCGGCGATCGCGGCCCTGTCGCAGCCGGCGGCCCGATCGACGATGCTGGCGCAGAGCGTTCCCTCGGTGATGAAGGCGACGATCGCCTCGGCGCGGTAAGCCGACTGCACAGTGAATTGGAAAGCCCCGCGCTGCGGGGCTTTTTCATTTGGAAGTCGAGCCTCGCGCGGGCTCGATCAGATCCCACTTGTTGCCGTACAGGTCGAGGAAGACCGCGACCTTGCCGTAGGGCTCCTGGCGGGGCTGCGCTACGAACGTCACACCCCGGGACGTGAACAAGTCGAAGTCGCGTGCGATGTTGTCGGTGTGCAGGAAGATGAAGACTCGTCCGCCGGTCTGGTTTCCCACCGATTCGACCTGTTCGGGCGTGGCGGCACGCGCGAGAAGGATCGCGGGCGAAGTGGCCGAGGGCGGGTTGGGTGGCTGGATGCGGACCCAGCGCTTGCCCGCGCCCATGTCGGTGTCTTCGAGAAGCGTGAACCCGAGCTTGGAGCAGAAGAACGTGATGGCCGCGTCGTAGTCACGGACGGTGAGGGCAAATTGCGCGAGGTGCATCGGGGCGAGCGTACACCGGCGGGCGACAGGCGGCGCTGCGCGAAGATCTGATGGCGCCGACCTCGCCGCGGTCTTCTCATTCGCGCCGCTCGGCTTCGTGCGGCCGGGTTCGGATCGCTCCTGCAAGCGGCCCGGGCCTGAGACGCGAGAAGACACGGAAGCAAGCGATCCGGATGCGGGCCCCAACTACGGATGAGGCGGACGCGACCATTCGTACCGGTTCCGCTCAAAGAACTCGGCTTGCTCGGCCGGCCGCACGAGCTTGACGATCGAAAACCGGGTCGGCGCGATGACGTAGACGAATCGGAAACGCGCTGCGGCGTCGTTGTCCGTGCCGTCCTTCTCGGTCGTGATCTCGACCACATCGGCCGGCAGATCAACCCGACGCGTGACGCGTTCGCCGTCAAGAACATCGCCGGAGGGCGAGATCCGAACGAGCCGGGTTGAATCGTGGTCCGGTTCGCGCGGGTAGCCGACCCGGAACTCCCACGCCGGTGCAACTCCGGCGTCGGCGAAATCGCTTCCGACTTGTGCGAGTCCCGGCCGCTTCACGACACTGAGCGTGGATTCGATGGCGGTCGGCTTGCCTGTGGTGTAATCGCGGTACGTCAGCGTGCCCTTCCATGCGGGCCCTGTCAGCCGGTCGAGGTCGCGCGCGGTGACCGCCGGGCCGGAGGCGCAGCCGATGAGCGTGGCGTGGATCAGGGCGATCAGGAACATGAGAGCGGCATTTGCGGCGCGAATCGAGCGTGTGGACATGAAGTTCTCCAATTGAGACGGGCGCGTCGGGTAGGAATCGCAGGGAATGCCGGCACGGATTCACCTCCCGCCCGTGATATTGTTGGTGATGGTGCCTGAGACGACGCAGCACGCGCCCTCGAAAGGCCCCGGCATGATGCCGTTCATGCTCGCGGCCGGCGTGGTGATTGGTGCCGTTGTGACGCTGCGTGCGATGGGTCGGGTTTGGTGGTGCGCGTGCGGGCGCTGGAATCCGTGGATTTCGGATATCTGGTCGAGCCACTGCTCGCAGCACCTGTTCGATCCGTACACGTTCTCGCACATCTCGCACGGGCTGCTCTTCTTTGTCGCCTTCCGGTTTGTTTCGCGATGGCTGCCGCCGGGTGCGCGAAGCCGCTTCACGGCTCGCTGGTGGTTCTTCGGCGCGATCCTGCTGGAAGCGGGCTGGGAGGTGCTGGAGAACACGCCGATGGTGATCGAGCGGTACCGGTCGGTGACCGTTTCGCTCTCGTACAACGGCGACAGCGTGTTGAATTCACTGGCGGATATCGCGTCGTGTGCCGCGGGTTTCTGGTTCGCGTGGAAGTTCGGCGTCTGGCGGGCGCTGGCATTGTTCCTGATTTTTGAAGTTCTGACGCTGATCTGGATACGCGACAATCTGACGCTGAACGTGATCATGCTGGTGCAACCGATCGAGTCGATCCGGGTATGGCAGACTCCCGAGTCGATGCGTTGATGAATGCCGGAAACCTCTCTTTGGAGCGCTCAACGATGACTTCTCGCGAGCTCGTGACAAAGTTCTGGAACGAAGCCTTTACGCAGGGGCTCTGGGCGGCTTCGTGGTCTAGGTCCATTGAAGGCCTGACGGCCGCACAGGCGGCTTGGCAACCCGATGGAGTCGGCAAGCGCCACTCGATCTGGCAGAACGTGCTGCACATGTGTCTTTGGCGCGAGCACTGGCTCCGCAAGCTCAAGGGTCAGACCACGCCGAAGGAAGTGCTGGAAGCCGAGAACTTCCCGGTGATCTCGGATACATCGGAAGGGGCGTGGGCCGCGGCACGCGCCCGCTTTATCGATTCACAGAAGCGACTCGGCGCGGCTCTGGCGGATGGCTCGGTCTCGGACGAGCACTTCGAGGCCATTGCCCACTTTCTCCCCCACGACTGCTATCACTTCGGGCAGGTCAATTTCCTGCGGGCGCTGCAGGGGCTGGCACCGATCGAGTGACCCGTACACGCGGGAACCGCAGAATCCGCCCCGGCTGCCGGCGATCCGGTACCATCGCGGCGGTTCGCGACCGGGCCGACGTGGACCGGCGCGCTGCACCTATTCCGGAACCAGCCATGTTGAAGCTCTGCCTCGCGTCCGTCCTGATTCTCCCCCTGCTCACTATCGGTTGCGCGAACTCGAACAACTCGGGAGGAAGCCGCGCGGAGACCAACACGCTGGGCGAGATGCGCCCGCCGGATGTGAACGACATGCCGACGCCTCGGCACGCGGGCCTCATTTCCGACTACTCGGTGCTGAAGCCATCGCCCGAGTTTCCCGGCACGCTGGTCTGGCGCTCGCCAAAGTTGGCGGAGTACAAGCGGTTCATCGTCGATCCGGTTCAAATCATTCCGAGCACAAGCACGCGGGGAGTGCCGGTCACCGAGCGCGAGAAGCAGAGGCTCGCCGCGGACTTCCGGTTTGAGATCGTGGACACTCTGCAGGCAACCCACCCCGTCATCACCGTTCCGGCACCGAAAACGGCGCGCGTGAAGGTTGCCGTCACCGAAGTCGCACGCTCGGCGGGGCCGAACAACGACTGGTTCCGCTGGGAAGGCGGCGCGGCGGCCGAAGTCGCGATCGTCGATTCGCAGACCGGCGAGCCGCTGGCATCGGCGATCGATTCGTCGATGGTCACGACGCGTGAACCGGGTCGGGTGACCGACCCGTACGAAGACACGAAACTGGTCTTCCGCCACTGGGCGGCACGGCTCGGCCGCTGGATCATGTCGCCGAAGTAAGCCGCCGAGAAATTGCGTGTTTCACCCCGAACCCGCATCGGAACAATTCCGTACGGCGGTGAATGCTCGCTTCAATCCGCCGGAAGTCCGCACGCCTGCTCGGGTGTGCGGCGATCGGAACAATTCTTGTTTCCGTGAGTCTCCTTGCGCTCGCGTACTTCATCCCCGATCGATACGGCGAGTCGCGGGGCATCGCCCGCTGTCTCTTTGCCGTGGCTTTCTTCACGCGAACATTCGAAATGCACCTCGGCCTTGCGTTGCTCTTGCCGCTGGCCCTGCTTCTATGGGCTCGCAGGTGGCGGACCGCGTGCGTTGCGGGATTGGTCGTCGCTTGGTTCCTTGCGCCGCTGATATTTTCCTATGTTCGTTCGCATGACGATCTTCAATCGCCCCCGCTCCGCGTGATGACCGCGAATCTGCTGATCGGACACGCGGAAGTCGATGCGCTCGCAGAGGAAGTTCAACGATTCTCGCCGGATGTCTTGTTCCTGCAGGAGTACACGCCGGCGAAGGCCGCTGCCCTGGCACTTGCACTGAAAGACCTGTATCCGCATCGCGTGGAAGGCATGCGCGATCACGCCTTTGGAGAGGCGATCTACTCGAAGATTCCGTTTGCGACGGAGCCGGAGCTCTACCCGCACGCGAGCATTCGCGGACAAGGCAGGCTCGATGGCAGAGAGGGCGGCGAGGTCGGCATCTGGGACGCGCAGATCCGGGCGGTCATCAACTTCCACGGAACGCAGATTGTGCTTCAAAATGTGCACTATGCGCCGCCGATCCGTCCTGCCTATTTGCGAGAACAGCGCATCATGACGAAATGGCTTTGCGACTGGCTGCGGACGGAAGCCCGACCTGTCATCATCGCGGGCGACTTCAACTGCACACAGTCGAGCGTGAACCTGCGCGACCTTGAACGCGCGGGGGCGACCAACTCGCGAGTCGCATCGCGTGGCTGGGCGGGAACATGGCCCGCGCGCGGGCTTCCTTCGCTGATGCCGGTTGCAATCGACCACATTCTTGTGCGCGGCTTGAAATGCCGGTTCTCCGCGCCGGGCTCCGACATCGATTCGGATCATCTGCCGCTGACGGCGATCGTGGGTGTGCGATGACAGGTGCGCGAGCCCCCGGATCGGCTAGAGTGTCGGCGGAGGCTCCTTTGCCGTGGCTGTCAACTCGCGCAGCAACTCTGTGGTGATCGCCGTCAACGGCGGCTCGTCGAGCATCAAGGCGGCCATGTTTCGCGTGGACGCCGGCGTCCCTCGCCGCGTCGTCTCCGTCGCGGTCGATCGACTCGGTACCGCGGGTGCTCGGTTGGTGACGACGGGCCACGGGAACGGCGACGCTCCGCCAAAGCAACAAGCGGTTGCGCTGAAGCAGCGCTCGATGACGGATGCCGCGGCGGCGCTCGCCGCGGAGCTGCGGAGTGCGGCGGCGGATTCAAGGATCGCGGGGATAGGTCATCGGCTGGTCTTGGGAGGCGCAACCTCACCGGACCATCAACTCCTGAACGCGGCGCTGCTGAAGAAGCTGCGAGCGGCATCACGCCTCGATTCCGCGCATCTTCCCGCGGAGCTGTCGCTGATCTCGGTTTTTCAGCGGGAGTTTCGGCACGTGGCGCAAGTCGCGTGTCTCGATACCGCGTTTCACCGCGATCTGCCCCGGGTTGCGACGCTGCTGCCGATTCCCGGGAGGTTCGAACGGGCGGGGCTGCGCCGGTACGGCTTTCACGGGCTCTCGTACGAATTCCTGAGCGCGGAGCTCTCCCGCGTGGAGCGCAACGAGCGCCAGCGCGAGCGCGTGGTCTACGCCCATCTTGGTTCGGGCGCGAGCATGGCCGCGGTGAAGAACGGAAAGCCCGTCGATACCACCATGGGCTTTTCTCCTCTCTCCGGATTGATGATGCGCACGCGCCCGGGCGACCTGGATGCCGGCGCGATCGTCGAGATTGCGAAATGCGAGAAACTGAGTCACACAGCGCTCTCCGATTTTCTGAATCACGGGTGCGGACTTGCGGGCGTTTCAGGAACGAGCGGCGACATCCGCGACCTCTTGCGCCGGCGATCGCGGGACCGTGCCGCTTGCGACGCGATCGATCTCTTCTGCTGGTCCGCCCGCAGGCAACTCGGCGCGATGATCGCGTCGCTCGGCGGGATCGACACGCTCGTTTTCGCGGGCGGGGTCGGAGAGCACGCGGGGGCAATCCGTGCCCAGATCTGCGCAAACTTCGAGAAACTCGGCATTACTCTCGATCGCCGCGCCAACCTCGGCAATCGACCGGTGATCTCCGGGTCGAACTCGCCCGTCACCGTCCGCGTGATTCCGACCGACGAAGAAGTTATGATCGCACGGCACGTGCTGCGACTGATACGCGGCCGTCGCTGATGGAGATTCCAAGATGCCCCAGACTCTCAGCCCCGAGCTCTTGCGTCGGATGGACGCCTACTGGCGCGCCTCCAACTACCTCTCTGTCGGACAGATCTATCTCTACGAGAACCCGCTGCTCAAGCAGCCCCTGAGCATCGATCACATCAAGCCGCGCCTGCTCGGCCACTTCGGCACAACGCCCGGCCTCAACTTCATCTACGTCCACCTCAACCGCGTCATCGCACGCGACGACCTGAATGTCATCTACATCGCCGGTCCCGGGCATGGCGGACCCGGCCTGGTTGCGAACACCTATTTGGAAGGCACCTACAGCGAGTTCTATCCCAACATCTCACAGGACGAGGCCGGCATGCAGCGGCTCTTCAAGCAGTTCTCCTTCCCCGGAGGCATCCCCAGCCACGTCGCGCCCGAAACCCCCGGATCGATCCACGAAGGTGGCGAACTCGGTTACGCCCTCTCGCACGCCTTCGGGGCGGTCTTCGACAACCCCGACCTCATCGCGGCGTGCGTCATCGGCGACGGCGAAGCCGAAACCGGCCCGCTCGCAACAAGCTGGCACTCGAACAAGTTCCTGAACCCCGTGCGCGATGGTGCGGTGCTGCCGATCCTCCACCTCAACGGCTACAAGATCGCCGGTCCGACCGTTCTCGCACGCGTCCCGCGCGAAGAACTCGAATCGCTCATGCGCGGCTACGGCTACGAGCCGCACTGGGTCGAAGGCGACGATCCAGCAACGATGCACGAGCTGATGGCGACCACGTTCGACACCGTCTTTGCGGAGATCAAACGCATTCAGCAGCAGTCCCGTGGCAGCGGCTTCAAAGAGCGGCCACGCTGGCCGATGATCGTCCTCAAAACGCCGAAGGGCTGGACCGGACCAAAGGTTGTTGACGGCAAGCCCGTTGAAGGTTCATTCCGCTCGCACCAGGTTCCGCTCGCCAACGTCCGCGAGAACCCGGCGCACATGAAGATGCTCGAAGAGTGGATGCGGAGCTATCGGCCGCAGGAACTGTTCGATGCGAAGGGCCGACTGATCGAGGAAGTCGCGGCACTCGCCCCAAAGGGCATCCGCCGCATGGGTGCCAACCCGCACGCCAACGGTGGCATGCTGCTCAAGGACCTCAAACTCCCCAACTTCCGCGAGTACGCGATCAAGCTCACTGCGCCCGGCAGCGTCGAGGCCGAATCGACCCGCATCCAGGGGGATTTTCTGCGCGACGTCATGAAGATGAACGACGATGCGAAGAACTTCCGCATCGTCAGCCCCGACGAAACGTCTTCGAATCGCTGGCAGCCGCTCTTC
Organism: Planctomycetota bacterium; assembly: GCA_017303555.1. Classification (GTDB taxonomy): domain Bacteria; phylum Planctomycetota; class Phycisphaerae; order Phycisphaerales; family UBA1924; genus JAFEBO01. The sequence goes on along the minus strand of JAFLCN010000016.1, from coordinate 45,803 downwards.
GAGGTGACCAACCGCGAATCGACCGCCGAGATTTACAAGACCGACGACCACGTCGCGCCCGACGGCCGCGTGATGGAAATGCTGAGCGAGCACCAGTGCCAGGGCTGGCTCGAGGGATACCTGCTCACCGGCCGTCACGGCATGTTCTCGTGCTACGAGGCGTTCATCCACATCATCGATTCGATGTTCAACCAGCACGCCAAGTGGCTGAAGGTGACGCGCAAGCTCGGTTGGCGAAAGCCGATTGCATCGCTCAATTACCTGCTCTCCTCGCACGTCTGGCGGCAGGATCACAACGGTTTCAGCCATCAGGACCCGGGCTTCATCGACCACGTCGTCAACAAGAAAGCCGATGTCATCCGCGTCTATCTGCCGCCCGATGCCAACACCTTGCTCAGCGTCACCGATCACTGCCTGCGCAGCCGTAATTACGTCAACGTCATCGTCGCCGGCAAGCAGCCCGCGCCCCAGTGGCTCGACATCGACTCCGCGGCTGCACACTGCAAAGCAGGCATCGGCATCTGGGATTGGGCCAGCAGCGACGGTGGCGGCGAGCCCGACGTCGTTCTTGCTTGCTGCGGCGACGTCCCCACACTCGAAATCCTCGCGGCAACCATGCTCCTCCGCGAACACCTGCCCCAGTTGAAAGTCCGCGTCGTCAACATCGTGGACCTGATGAAGCTCCAGCAGCCAAGCGATCATCCGCACGGCCTTTCCGATGAGGCCTTCGATGTGCTCTTCACCAAAGATAAACCCGTGATCTTCGCCTATCACGGCTATCCGTGGCTCATCCACCGCCTCACCTACCGGCGCACCAACCACGAGAACATCCACGTCCGCGGCTACAAGGAAGAAGGCACAACCACCACTCCCTTCGACATGGTCGTGCTGAACGACATGGACCGCTACCACCTCGTCATCGACGCGATCCGCCGCCTGGGCGGTTTGGGCGCGAAAGGCGAAGACGTGACGCAGCACATGGCCGAGAAACGCCGCGAGCACACCAAGTACATCCGGCAGTACGGCGAAGACATGCCGCAGATACGCAACTGGAAATGGATCCCCGCCGGGAAATAGTCCGCCCTGCGCAAAAGAAACAGGCACGCCCGCGCGTGCCCGCATTCTGCATTGGGAGTCGGAGCGGCTCTCAGGCCGTCGCGTGCTTCTTGAGCCGCATCGAAAGCGCAACCAGAGAGATGCCCGAGATGATCGCGAAGATGCCGAGCACCATGATCATCGCCAGCGCGCTCGCGCCGGGAAACGCCAGCACGTAGACGCCGAACGCGATATCGATCAATCCGCCGAGAATGAGCGCCCATTCGTTGTTGATGACCTTGCGGAGCTGGATCGCACCGACGATCTCGAAGATGCCGCGGAAGATCGCCAGGAACGCGATGAACTTCAGCATCATCAATCCGGCAACGCCGGGGAACTGGAAGATCGCGATGCCGGCAACGATGCCCAGAACACCGACGAGGACGAGCCACCAGGTCGGCGCGTAGGCCTTGGCCCGACCGGAAATCGCCGCGACCAGCGCGAACACCCCGTCGACCACGCAGAACGCCGCGATCATCCAGATGAGCGTTGCCAGCGTCGGCAGCGGCATCGTCACCGCGATCGCGCCGAACAGAATGGCGCAGACGCCGCGGAAGAGAAGCAACTTCCAGCCCATCGCCAGCGCGTGCAGATGCGGGGTGGAACCGACAGCAAAAGGCGAAGCAGCGACCTGTGTCATGCGAGACTCCTGTTGGTGAAGAGCCACGACAAAGGCTCCGGAATGCACTCGCATCGGCCGGATACGAGCGGAACGGAGAAGAAATAGGCCCCGCCCGGACCCGCCAGCCGGAATTGTGCTAGTATCTTGCGATGGCAACCACTGTCTGATCAATCCTGTAGCGACGATCTGCTCGTGCGGCGGGCTCCAAAACGCCCGCAAGTGAAGCGTGAATCGTGCATTCCGGGCGTCTCGGCCCGGGTGTGATGCGCTGTGCCCGGCCATTTCGCCGAGCCGCCAAGTGCTGCGGGATCGATCAACCGAGAGAATGTGCGTTCATTCCTCCCGCGGCACAGTCCCGCGGGCTTTGCGGTTGCTTCCACCAATGTCCCACAAGAGCAGAACTGAAACCAACGACTTTACCTGTCTCCATTGCAAGATCCTCGTCCCCGTGCAGGCGTGGGGAACCAGGCACCGGAATCACTGTCCGATGTGTTTGTGGTCCCGCCACGTCGATGATGAACCGGGCGACCGCGCGTGCGCGTGCCGCTCGGGCATGGAGCCCATCGGCATCGAAGTCCGACAGGACGGCGAATGGGCGATCATCCACCGCTGCACCGGCTGCGGCATCATGGGCACGAACCGAGTCGCCGGCGACGACGAAGAACGAACGCTGCTCGCGCTCGCGCTCCGCCCAATCGCCAACCCCGCGTTTCCACTCGATGAGTTCCGCAGAAGGAGCGGCTAGGCATCCCGCCAGAATGGAGCAACTTCGATCGCGCACAAGCTCACGCAACCGCCTCCCTGACCGCCCGCAACCCGGCGGAATGCCGCTTCCACGCCGATATCCGCCAAAAAAGCGGCCTCCTGACGCAATGCGGACGGTTCGGAATGCGATCGGTTGTTGTGCAGATCGCGCGAGCCATCCAAGACCTCTCCGGCATCGAAGGCCGTAGTAGATCGTGTGGCACGAAGCGTTCGGGGGCCGGTGGCCTTCACTCGCTTCGCGCCGGGAGACGACCATGCGCGTTCTCGGATTGATCCTGCTGTTCGTGGCAGCCGCGGCAATCGCTGGCGGGGTTTTCTACGCATCGCGCGCGCAGGCCGGCGGGGCCAGTGCGGGCAACGCGCCGCTCACCGACAATGGTGAAACCTCCAACGACAAAGGGACTCTGAAGAGCATGATCAGCAACGCCGGCGAAAAAGCCACAAAGAAAGAAGGTCCGCGGTATTCCAAGAGCGGCTACGACGTCACCCCGCTCTCTCAGGGCAAGATCGATCTGCTCGCGCGAAAGCTCACACCCGAGGAAAAGAACGTCGTCCTCGCGAAGGGCACCGAGCGCCCCTTCTGCGGCACGCTGCTCGACAACCACAAAGAAGGCGTGTACGTCTGCCGCCTCTGCGGGCTGCCGCTCTTCTCGAGCGAGAACAAGTTCAACTCCGGCACCGGCTGGCCGAGCTTCTTTCAGCCGTACGACAACGACCACGTTGCGTACCACAAGGACGGCAGCCTGGGCATGGAGCGCATCGAGATCCTGTGCGAGCGCTGCACGGCGCACCTCGGGCACGTGTTCGACGACGGGCCGAAGCCGACCGGCCTTCGCTACTGCGTGAACAGCGCCTCGCTCGAGTTTGTCGAGAAGAAGGACGGCAAGCTCGAGCTGCCGCCCGAGAGCCAGCCTCTGAAAACCGACACGGCCTACTTCGGTGGCGGCTGCTTCTGGGGCGTTGAGGATCTTTTCCAGCAGGTGCCCGGCGTGATCGACGCCGTCAGCGGCTACATGGGCGGCCACAAAGCCAACCCGACGTACAAAGAAGTCTGCTACACCGACACCGAGCACGCGGAAGTCGTCAAGATCGTTTTCGATCCCGCGCGCGTCACCTACAAGGACCTGCTCGCCAAGTTCTTCAAGTTCCACGATCCCACCCAGCTCGACAAGCAAGGGCCCGACCACGGGCGGCAATACCGGAGCGCGATCTTCGCCGCCGACGACAAGCAGCTCGCCGAAGCGAAAGCATTCATCGCGGAACAGAGCGCAAAACCGAAGTTCCAGGCTCGGAAGATCGTCACCACGCTCGAACTCGCCGGGCAGCCGGGTCATGCCGCGGGCTTCTGGCCCGCCGAGGAGTACCACCAGGATTACCACGCCAAGCACGGCGGGCATTGTGCAATCCCCTCAGACGACGATTGATGAAGAGGGTTTTAGGTCTGTTTTCTTTTCGTTCGGGTTGCCGAAGGTCGGTAGGAATGCGTAGAATAGAGTCATGACCACCGGCCCAAAAAAGGACGCCGTTGGGAGTGGGGGCTCACTCGGGCACACGCAGCTTCAGGCGCTGGGTGCGGCGCTCGGCTCAGACCCCATGAGCGGCGTTGCTATTTTCGGTGCGGGCGGCGCTGTGATCTGGGTCAATCCGCAGCTCTCGAAAATGTTCCGCGGACCGGATGCAAGCCCGGCGCAGTCCATCGGGCGCAAACTCAAAGAGGTCTACCCGGAAGCCTTCGCGAACGAGGTCGTCTCGGTGATCGATCAATGCGCCGCGAGCGGCAAGCCCGCGCTGATGCGCACCATTTGGCGGGGCGAGCAGGTCTATACCTGGCTCCAGCCCATCAAAGCCGAACCGGCCGATACCGGCGAGAGTGCCACCGGCACACAAGTCCTGACAATCAGCCGCAAAGTCCGGGGCGACGAGAACGCCAAAGACCTCTTCCCGATGGTCGAGTTCGAGAAGTTCGACACCAAGGTCATCGACCTCGGTCCGCTGGACGTGCTGAGCACCCGCGAGTTGGAAGTTCTCGCCCTGCTCGGTCAGGGGCTTTCCGCGGCGGACATCGCCTCGGTCTTGCACCGTTCGGTGAAGACCATCAACACCCATCGCGAGAGCATCGGCAAGAAGCTCAAGATCGACGATCGGGTCAAGCTGGCCGTCGTTGCCCAGCGGGCGGGTCTGCGGCTGGCCGATGCCGCTCGGGAAAGAACCTGAGTCGGTGGTATGCTTGGGCCATGAGCTTGAACCCCCCGGCGACCAGTGAAACCGTCCCCCCATTGCCCTCCGGCATTGCCGTCGATGAACTCAAGGGCGTGTTTGCCGCGCTCGGAGCCGACCCGATGATCGGAGTCGCCATCCTCGGCGAGGACGGCCAGATCTTCTGGACCAATCCGCAGATGGCCAAGCTCTTCTTCGGAGACAAGAAAACCGCGACGGAAGCCATCGGCCAGAACCTCGGGGATCTCTACCCGGCATCCTGGGTGCACGAACGGCTCTCCCTTATGAAGAAAGCCGCAGAGAGCGGCAAGCCCATTCAGTTGCGTTCGATCTGGGAAGGACGCCAGCAGTTCTCGTGGATCCACCCCCTCGACGCCGAGGGTGCCGAGCCGATGGAAGCCCACGAACACCACGGCGGCGACATGCCCCGCCATCTGCTCGTCATCACCAAACGCGTGAGCGGCGAAGGCAAAGGCGAAGAACTCAAGCACGGCGACGGCTTCGACAAGATCGATAGCGAGCTGGTGGACCTCGGCCCCCTCGATGTCTTGACAAGTCGTGAACTGGAAGTGCTCGCGCTGCTCGGCCAGGGCCTTGCCGCGGCAGAGATCGCCAAGGTGCTTCACCGCTCGGTGAAGACGATTAACACCCACCGCGAAAACATCGGCAAGAAGCTCAAGATCGACGACCGGGTGAAGCTGGCGAATGTCGCGCAGCGGGCCGGTCTGCGGTTTGCGGATGCGGAAAAAGAGCGGGTGTAGTTCTCCACCGTTATCGAACGTCCAAGCCAATCCACAAATCTGTGGATCGCACTTGCATGCACTTGTGAGAAGTCTCTCCACCTGATATGGTGGGACGAGCTTGTCGGCAACGGGGCCGATCATCTGCGATTCTTAGTCCGGGGAGGCGGTTATGTTCGGACGTGTTGGTTCTATCGGCGGCTTGATTGTCGTGCTGGTCGTGATGCTCGCGGGCATCGGCAACATGTATCTGAGGAAGAGCAGGGTCGGAGAGGAGTACCGCAAGGAAGCCCACGCTCTGATCGAAAAATGCGACTGCTACAAGTCGAACAAGGACTACTGCGACTGGCTCGTCGATGTCTCGCATGATGAGGCGTTCGAGCATTCATACAAAGTGAGCTACCGGCCTGGAGGCCGTTTCCGGTCATCCCGTGACGAAAGCTCGTTCGATGAGAGTGCCTACGCGGAAGAACTCTTCACCGGAATGATCGCGCGGGCGAAGGAAGACAAGGCCGAAGCGGTCGTGAAGTCGCTTGAGAAGATGCTCAAAGACTTGTCGGGTGAAGAGGCAGAAAGCGCCGCGACAACGAGCGATCCAGCACCGTCCAAGCCGCCGGGCCGGCGCTGATCTGGCGTTTTACTTCCCCGACACATCCAGCACATACACGCTCCGCGGCGCGAGCTGGTTCACCGGCACATAGTCCGCGATGCCGCCTTTGCCGACCACACGCGGCGCTGCCGGATTGATCGCGGTGCCGGTTTGCAGCAGTTCTCGAGGCACGCCGACCTTACCGAACGAGCCCGAAGCTGCGCGGATGCGGCATCCCTGCACCGGCTTGTCCGAAAGATTCGCCACGACGATGATCGTCTGATTTCCCTCAGTCCGCGCAAACGCGTACACGCTCTTGTCGCTCGCTTCGAGGGGCGTGTATTCGCCCTTCGCGAGCGCCGGGTTGGCCTGGCGCAGCCGCACCAGCGTCTTGTAGAGATTCAGCAGTGAGTTCGGATCGGACGATGCAGCCTGCACGTTCTTGGTCGCCGTGTCCTTGTTCGCGGCCCGCCACGGCTTGCCCGAAGTGAAGCCGGCTTTCGTCGCGTCCGCGTTCCACTGCATCGGCGTGCGCAGGTTTTCGTCGGGCTTGTCCCCCACCACGCCCAGCTCTTCGCCGTAATACATGAAGGGGATGCCCGGCTGCGTGAAGAGCAGGCTGGCCGCGAGTTTGGCCTTCGAAAAGTCATCACCGAAGCGCGTCATCACCCGCGTCTGATCGTGATTGCTGAGGAACGTGCAGAATTGGTTCCGCGGGTACGCCTTCCACGCGTTCACCGTCGCGTCCTTGATCCGCTTCGCATCACCCGCGTTCACCGCATCAATCGTCGCGAACGACATGTCGAACTCAAAGCACGTATCGAGCTGGTCCGGCACGTAGCTGGCGATCGTCGCTGTGTCGGTCCAGACCTCACCGACTGTGAAGGCGTTCTTGTCAATCGACTTATAGAACTTGTGCCAGTTGCGGAGCCACTCGTGCGTCTCGGGCACGTTTTCCTGCTGCGCGCCGTTCTCGACGAGGTGGCGGATCGCATCGAGGCGATAGCCGTCCACGCCGTAGTCCTTGATCCAGAACTCGGTGACCTTGTTCATCTCCTTGGTCACTTCCGGATTGTGGTAGTTCAAATCGGGCATGTGGCTGGAGAAGATGCCGTAGAAGTACGGCCCGCCGCCGCCCACGGTGCTGCGCCGGCCTCCCGCATCGGCCGCGTTGAACCAGACTTCCTGATTCCACGGACCTTTCCACGCCGGCTTGTCCTTCGACCAGATGAACCAGTCGTGGTGCGGATCCTTCGGGTCCGCCGCGTTCTTGAACCACGGGTGCTGGCTGGATGTGTGATTCAGCACCAGATCGAGAATCACGCGGATCCCCCGCTTCTTGCACTCGGCCATGAAGCGTTTGAAGTCCTCGTTGGTCCCGTGCTCGCTCTCGATCTTGTAGTAGTCGCTCGTCTCATAGCCGTGGTACGTCGGACCTTCAAACACCGGCATGAGCCACAGCGCGGTCACGCCCAGGTCGCTCGTCGTGTTCGGGTCGCCGTCGTTCAGATAGTCGAGCTTTTCGATCAACCCCGCAAAGTCGCCGATGCCGTCGTTCGCGAGCGGGCCCTTCTCCGAGTCCTTGAACGAGCGCACGAAGACCTGATAGAACACCGAATCGTTCCACCAGTTGTCCATCCGCTGATCGGATCGGTCGGCAAGCTCAGTCTTTTTCGAGGCCGCCGCCGGATTGGTCGTTGCCTGCCCGATCGCAAGCGAAGAAATGAACGCCCCGGCCAACAGCAAAAGAGCGGCTTTTTGCATACCGCAAGGGTAGAAGCGGCATCCAATGGGTGCCCGGTCCAGATCCGGATCCGGGCCATGGAATCACACCACATGGGCGATCGGGCGTTCGAGATTGGAGGAATGACCTGCAGCGCATGCGTTCGCCGCGTCACCGAGGCGCTGAAGAGCGTTTCCGGCGTGCAGGATGCGACGGTCACCCTCCACCCGCCCCGGGCAGTAATACGGACGGACCAAGTCGCGACACCGGCGTCTTTGGATGATGCTCTCCGCAGCGCGCTGCGGCATGCCGGCGCGTACACCCTTTCTCCGCTCGCCCCGATTGCCGCGCCGGCTCTGGCCGTCCAGGCGCCCGCCGCTCCGGCACCCGCCGGAACGATTTCGGGAGAAGCCAAGCCGAGCTTCTACCCGCTGCTGCTCGTGGTCGGCTACATCTGCGGCGTGTGCGCGATCGCGCAGCTCGCACGCGGAACGTGGTCGTGGCACGGCTTCATGAACGATTTCATGGCCGGCTTCTTCCTCGTCTTTTCCTTCTTCAAGCTGCTCGACCTGCGCGGCTTCGCCGATGCGTATCGCTCGTACGACATCATCGCCCGCGCCTGGAAGCCGTGGGGCTGGATCTACCCGTTCCTCGAACTCGCGCTCGGCGTTGCGTATCTCGGCGGGTGGTCGCCGGCGGCGACAAACATCTTCACCATCGCACTGATGCTTGTCGGATCGGTCGGCGTGCTGCGCGCGCTGCTCGACAAACGGGCGATCCGCTGCGCGTGCCTGGGCACCGCGATCAAACTTCCGATGACGACGGTGACGCTGATCGAGGACCTGGGCATGGCCGCGATGGCGTTTGCGATGCTCGTCTTGGACGCTTCGGCACGCGCATGAATGGCCGAAGTTGACGCGTGGCTTGGTCGCGGGCGGCCGGTTTTCCGCGTAACTCCATAAAAGACATGGATTTGCGCAAACGAAGGAATCACTGCACCCTCCGAGAAAGCTTTTCGCTTGGTCTGATAGAGTCATGGCGTGCGTTCGGACTCGCGGGCGCGTTGTCGCGCCGGAACGCTTGCGGGAACTCTAAAGGAAACAAAGATGCAGACTCGGAACATTGCGTGTGCGCTGATGATCGCCGGTATCGCCGGGATGACGGGCGTGGTGAGCGGCTGCGCCACTCCGTCGGGCCAGACCACCTCGGAGCGCCAGGCCAGCACGCTGCTCATGCGCGATCAGGCCCTGGCTCGCCTCGAGCGTGAGCACCCGGCGGCAAAGGACTCGCTCCAGTCCGCCGCGGGCTACGCCGTTTTCCAGACCATCGCCATGGGCGCGGTCGTCGGTGGCAGCAACGGCTTCGGCGTGGCCGAAGCCCGCAACACCGGCAAGCAGACGTTCATGCGCATGTCGAGCAACTCGCTCAACGCCGGCGTCAGCGCTCAGGAAAACCGCATCGTCATCATCTTCAAGGACCAGGCGACGTTCGATCGCTTCGTCGCCGGCAACTGGCAATGGGGCGGAACCGCCTCGGCCGGCGTGACGGGCAACTCGACCAGCAACCAGGCCGGCACCAACACCGATGGCGTGCAGGTCTATCAGATGACCGCCTCGGGCTTCGCCCTCACCGCCAACCTCGGTGCGGCACGCTTCTGGCCAGATGCGAACATGCAGTCGGCCATGTAAATTCACGGACACATCTGAAAATGAAAACCCCGCGTTCAGCGGGGTTTTTTTTCAGCCTGTGATTTGTGTCCTGTGTCCTGCGCCGGTGTTCATTCGAGCAATGCCCGGCTCGACCCAGGACTCAGGACCAAAGGACTCAGCACATTACTTGCGGACGGCGGCAACCGTCTTCTTCGGGTTGATGATGAACCGCCCGTCGTAGCCCGGCATCGGATCGGCGTTCGCGCGGATCGCCTCCACCACTTCCGCCGTCGTCAGCTTCGGATTCACCGCGAGCATCTTGCCGACGAGGTTGGTCACGTTCGGCGCCGCCATCGATGTGCCGCTGTACTTGAAGCGCTTGCCTCCCGGCACGTAGCTTTCCACTTCAAAGCCGTTCGCGTAGATCGTGACGCCTTTGCCGAAGGTCGTGAAGCTCGTCGGCTTGCCCGACGAGTCGATCGCACCGACCGTCATCACGTTTGGAAGCGTGATGCCCGAGGGGATGAGTTCCGCGAATGCGTTGTCGTTGTCACTGTTGCCCGCCGCGGGAACAAACAGGATCTCCGGCGCGCTCGCCATCGCAGCCGTCATCGCGTCGGAGATGATCTTGAAATACTCGCGCGAGAGCGCTGCACGCTCTTCCTTGTTCGCGCCCACGCCCTTCGCCTCGAGCTCCTGCTCGATGCTCTCGCGACCGAGGCCCCACGACATGTTCACGACGCGGACGCCGGCTTTGCGCATCGCCGCGACCGTGTCGGTGAAGCTCTTGGCCATGTCGGTCGCGAATTCCTTGGTCCAGGTGTAACGCGGGATCGACTTGAAGTCGAAGGTGAGGCGCACACCGAAGATGCGGGCGAAGGGGTTGCCCTCGGCTGCGATCCCCGACACGTGCGTGCCGTGCGAGTAGTTTCCGTAGAGGCCAATATCTTCCATGAAGCCTTGGACTTGATCGGACTTGAGGCCCTTGACGTACGCGCGGAACGCCTCGGCCTCGGGGCTCTGCACGCCGGCTTGGCTGTCGCCCACGCCCTTGGTGTGCGATTCAACAAGGCTGACCGGCGACTTCATCTCGTCGATCGAGATGAGCAGGCCGCTGGTCGGCTTCCAGTACATGTCGTACGCGATGCCGTTGACGTTGTCGGTAAAACCGTCGTTGTCATTGTCCTTCGTGTCTGATTTCTCGCCGGCGTTCTCCCAGAGCTTGCCGGAGAAGAGCGAAACATCGACGCCCGAATCCCAGATTCCGATGACGACGGGCGAGGCCTTGTCGGTCGGCGCGAGCACGACGTTGTTGGCGCTCAGCACATCCACACGGGGCTTGCTGTTGGTCTCGGCGAGCTTGCCGTACACCTCGGCGACCGAGGGCTGAAGCTCGAGCATCGTATCGAGCATGTTGCGCATGCCGATCATGCCGCCGACGACATCACCGGAAATCTCGCCCTTGTTCTTCTCCACGATGGGGTCGAGGTTGGCTTTGACCTGACCGAGGATGAGTTCCTTGTTGACGATCTGAGCGGTCGAGCGTGCCTGAAGCACGCTCTCGCGGACCTTTTCCCAGGGCAATGCGCCAACACGCTTGTTGAGCTCGGTCTGGAACGCGGCGAAGTAGGCGGGCTTGTCGGCCCCTTCGTTGGAGGCCTTGCGGGCCGCGACCATCGACTGGAGGACTTGGCCCATCATCAGTCTGGACGATTCCTTGCCTTCGAGCGCGCGGGCGAGCTCGATCTGGCGGAAGGCCTCATCGAAGTTTCGTTCAAAGACAGCGATCTGCTGAAGCGTCGTGTGGTAGCCCTTGAGGGTGGTCTTGTCCTGGATGTCGTACTTCTCGAGGTCAGCAAGGGTGTTGGCCTTCAGTTCGGCTACGAAGGCCTTGAACGCCGCGTCGCTGACCAGAAAATCGCTCGCCTTGCCATCGATCTTGTACGTGTGGCGGGGAAGGTCATCGGCGGTGCGGACCGCGATCTTAGTGCCGGGTGCCGCGGGTTCCGCGAGGGCGGGCGCGACCGGGGCGGCAAGCCCGGCCCAAAGCGTCAGCATGGCGGCCCGGGTGAACACGGAGCGATTCGAGATTGAGAGCACGTGGTTCCTTTCTGAGGGTGAAGCGGAAGACCGACGGGTCGTGTCGTCTTTTGGGTTTGAGCCGCCCGGGTTGCAGCCAACCCGATCGCGTGTACGGAGTTTGGCGGATGATCCGCAGGCTCAAACCGATAGGACTGACCCCGCCCAGGTGAGACGCCAGAGGCACGGAACTGCTTGTGTCAAATCGAGCAGAACTTGCGCCAATTCGAGTCCGATAGCTTATCGGGCAAGTCCGAAAAAGTCGCTTCAAACGGGCGAGGGGGATGACAGGTGGGTCCTGAAATGGATACACTGGATCGGTGAGAATCCCGGAGGGTCACGCAGGCGTTCGCCTCGGCGGGCCCTAAACCGGGTTGACGGGGACGTTTTCTGGATGAAGGACGGCGACTGGCAACTTCTGGATCGAGGACCGGAAGGCGCCGGACGGCGTTGGAGTTTTGCGATTCGCCGCCGCGTCGGTTCGATTGCGCGGCAGTGTCTTTTCCGTCATGGTCGTCGCTTGCGGTCGAGACCGGCATGCACGATCGAGTGTTCGAATTCCGGCGGAGCTGGGTCCGCCGGGAGCATCAGTCCGGTCTCAGCGTGAGAGGAAACTTATGAACATGTTTGGAAAGATGGTCGGGTTCACGGCGCTGGCCGTGACGGTCGGAACGGGTTTGATGGGATGTAAGACGGACGGCAAACGCCTTCCGACGGACGAGTCCCCGACGCGCGTTGGTGCGTACGGCTACTACTGGCGTCCGGAAAAGGCCAAGGCGGCTCCGGCCCCGGCTCCGGTGGCGAAGGCCGCGGATCCGTGCAACCCGGTCATCGGCCCGGACATGATGACGACCAAGCAGGGCTTCCCGAACAACGACTATCAGTACGCCCACGTTCAGCTGCAGGAAGTCTTCCCCTCGATGGTGAAGGCCAACAGCAACTTCCCGTACAAGATCTACGTCAGCAACCTGACGAAAGAGACTCTGAGCAACGTGATGGTCACGGCGACCAGCATGCAGAACCGCCAGATCGTCACCAGCAACCCGCAGGCGACGAGCAGCGGCCCGAACGGCGAGACCCGCTGGTTCCTGGGCGATGTCCCGGCCGGCAAGTGCGTGGTGATCGACGCGACGGCCAAGGCCGGCGCCGTCGGTAACAGCTCGACCTGCCTGACGGTCAGCTACGCCAACTCGCTCTGCTCGAACCTGCAGGTGGTGCAGCCCGCGATCGCCCTGACCCACAAGGTCACGCCGAACGCCACGGTCTGCGATGCCATCAACGCGACCTTTGAGGTCAAGAACACGGGTTCGGGCCCGGCGACCAACGTCGTCGTGACCGAGACCCTCCCGGCCGGCATCACCACGTCGGACGGCGCCACGACCTACACCTTCAACGCGGGCACCCTCGCCCAGGGCCAGTCGAAGCCCTTCAGCCTCGGCCTCAAGAGCACCAAGCCCGGCACGTTCGTGATCCCCTCCAAGGTCACGGCCGACGACGGCCTCTTCGCCCAGTCTGAGCCCCAGACCGTGAAGATCACGCAGCCGGCCCTCAAGATCGTGGCCGAATGCCCGCAGGGTGGCCAGGTTGGCCGCACCGGCAAGCCCCTCACCTTCAAGTTCACGGTCACCAACTCGGGCGACGCTCCGGCGAACGCTTCGGTCACCGCGACCAACCCCACCAACGCGACCTTCGCGTCGGCTGATAACGGCGGCACCAACGGCGGCGGCGGTACCACCTGGAACCTCGGCTCGCTCGCTCCGGGCGCGTCGAAGACCGTCAGCATGACCGTTCAGACCTCGGGCGTCGGCAGCATCGCGACCACCGCGACCGCTTCGGCCCCGTGCGCTACGGCCGTCTCGGCTCCGTGCACGGCCACCACGGCTGGTCTGCCGGACGTCGGCACGCTCGTCAGCGACGTTGACGGCGTCGTTTACGTCGGCGACAACCACGAGTACACCTGCCAGGTCATGAACCAGGGCATGGTGCCGCTCACCAACGTCAAGATGACGATGGACATCCCGGCCGAAATCACCTTCATCAGCTCGTCTCAGGCGAACGCTGTTGAAGGCGGCAAGCGCGTGTTCAACGTCGGCACCCTCGCTGTCGGTCAGACCGCCACCTGGAAGTTCTCGGCCAAGGCCACGACTCCGGGCGAGCACCTGATCACCGGCACCACGACCTGCGCCGAACTCAAGACGCCGGTCCGTGACGACGAGCTCACCAACTACGTCAACCGCTAATCCCGGCCCTGACGATCGGTTTGTGACAAACTGATTCTCCGAAAGGCCCGTGCGAAAGTGCGGGCCTTTTCTTTTCCGATCGCGCGACGGCCAACGATGCTCCCGCATGATGCCATTGGCGGCACAGGATGAGCGGCACGCCGGGATGGTCGCGTATGCGACCGACGCGATGTCGCGCGGGGAGTACGAGCTTGCGGAGCGGGTCGCTCGCGAGGTCCTCGCCGAGGGGGGGCGGTTGCCCGAAGCCTGGGAGCTCATCGCGGAGACGGCGCTGCGGGTGTCGCGGCCGGATATCGCGCTCGGGGCGATCGAGATGGCGGAGGCTCTTCGGGCATCTCCGGCGCCCGCGACGGCCGCGCTGCGAGCCCGGGCTTTGACCCCGCCGAAACCGTCGCCCGCCGGAAACGATCGATATCACATCATCCGCTCGTGGGCGCAGGGGTTCTGGTCGGATGTCGATCACGTGATGGGGCAACTGCTCGTCGCCGAGATCACGGGGCGGAAGCCTCTGGTGCATTGGGGAGCCAATTCCCGCTTTCGCGATGCGACGGAAACCGGCGACGCAAACGCCTGGGAAAGCTTTTTCGAGCCGGTGTCGAGTGTGAAGATCGCGGAGATCACGGATCGAGGGCTTGCGTACTTCCCGCCCAAGTGGAACGACGCGAATCTGACCATCGGCGACAACGGCGCGTTCCACGGGCCGCATTCGCGGATCGCGGCGCTCGACTTCTTCGCGCGGGAAGAAGCGGTCACCGTCAGCGACTTTCACGCACCGATGCTCGCGCTGACGCACTGGATCCCCCGCGAGCACCGGCTGCATTCAAAGCCGGTGTCGCGGGTGTTCATGGATCTGATGCAGAAGTATCTGAAGCCGAAACGGGAGTTCCTGACGCGTGCCGACACGTTCGCGGGCAAGCATCTCTCGAAGCCGACGATCGCCGTACACGTTCGCGGGAGTGACAAGGCGAAGGAACTCGGCGATTTGTCGGCGGCGGCCGCTCTGTATCACCAGGCGATCGCGAGCCTGAGCCCGCTCATGGGCGGAAAGCCGAAGATCCTGCTCGTCACCGACTGGGCGCCCGCCGAAGCGGAGTATCGCGCCCGGTACGGAGATCGCGTGATCGTGTCGGGGGCGACGAAGACTTCGCTGTCGACCGGGCTGCACTTTCAGCCGTCGCTGATCGGGCGGAATCTGGGCGAAGAGGTTTTGATGGACGCGTTGATCGCGGCACGTTGCCACGCCTTTGTGGGCCTCGCTTACAGCAACGTCTCGGCGTTCATCGGGTATCTGGGCCGCCTGACCAAAGGGTGGGACGATTCCCGCGCGATCCAGATCGGGCCATCGATTCACGGCGTGTACAACTCGTTCCTGCTGAAGCGTTCGTGAGGATCAGCCGGGAGCGCCCGTCTCGACGACGAGCAGCGTGCAATCGGATGTTGCGAGCAGAGAAGAATCCCGCAGGAGCGATGCGGGCAGGAGCGCCGTATCGCCGGCCTTGAGTGCGACGGGCTGGAACCGATTGCCCGAGCCCCGGATATCCAACGTGCCCCGCAGCATCATGAGCACGAAGGCCCGTGCCGGCAGTTTGGCGAAATCGCGGCTTTCGTTTGACGCGAGGCGCCATTCGTCCACGCGGAAAAACTCGGTGGTGACAAGCCTGGCGGTTTGTTCGCCGGGCTTGAGCCTGGCAAGGGGGGGAGGCGGCCCGAGATCCGTGCAGGCGAGCGTCTGCGCGATGTGGAGCTCGCGCCCCTTGCGTCCGTATTCCTTCGCCCAGTCGTAGACGCGGAAGGTGGTATCGCTTGGAGTCTGCACTTCGGCAACGACGGCGCCAGCGCCCAGGGCGTGGATCGTGCCGCTGGGAAGGTTGTGGCACTCGCCGACGATGGCGGGATACGACTGCATGACCTGCGGCACCGTTTCGTTCTTGACGGCGGCGTCGAGTTGCTCGCGTGTCACACCGGGCTTGAGGCCCTTGAAGATCACGGGCTCGTGGCCGTCCACCTTGTTGGTCGCGAGGATGTACCAGCACTCGGTCTTGAGGTGCGCGGAGGGATCGCGTTTGCAGAACTCGGGCGAGGGGTGCACCTGAATGGAGAGGTGCTCGCGCGCGTCGAGAAACTTCACCAGCAGCGGAAAAGCGCCGGTGGGCGTGAGCTTCGTTGCGCCGAGCAGATCAGGCCCCCACTTCTTGATCGCTTCGCGGACTGGCTTGCCGGCGAGCGGGCCGTTGTCGATGATGGAGTGTTCCGCCCCGCCCCCGCCGCCGCTGGCGGATGTGGAATCGAGATCGACGAGCTCCCACGATTCACCGATGTTGCCGGGCGGGAGCTTTTTCCCGAGCGCCTCAAGAGCGCGGCCGCCCCAGACTTTGTCTTTGAAGATGGGACGGAAGAGGAGGGGGTAGGTCATTCAATCAACTCTACGCGAGGGCAGCTCGACCACACGCCCCGTCACGACCTTGCATGTCGGGATTCGCGCAGGAGCGAGAAACCATGCCCGGACGGTCATCGTTTCGCCGTACTTGCGATACAACCGGGTTTGCACGCCGCCGACATCGCACGTGAACTCAGTTACTCTGGGAACATACGGGTCGTACTCCACGCGGCTCGCGCCGACACGCCTTGCGAATTGCGTAAGACGGGTTTCCAGCAGCTTTTCTCTGCACCGAAAATCGAGCTCGCCCAGAACTTCTTCGCCCGATTCGACTGTCGGTGAGGCAGAATCGCGAGGAACCTTGATCAACTGAACGGGATCGAAGGGATCGAGGAGAGGCGCGCGCTTGCCGACGTAAGCCTTTCCCATGGCATCCATGGTCGGACCCGGGGAGGCGCATCCGCATACGAATATCGCGACACCACTCAAGGTGATCGCGAGCACGCGATGGATTCGCGACATACCCATGAGCTGAAATGCCCGGACGCGAGCCGGCTCACATCGTCATGCCGGTGATCTGCGCTTCGAATGCGACCTTGCCGTCGACCATGCCCTGGATGTTGGAGATGAAGCGCCGGCGCGAGGCCTTGATCTCCTGGCAGAGGACGTAGAGGTCCTGACCGGGTTCGACCATGGCGCGGAAAGAGCATTCATCGATGCGGAGGAAGACCGCGATGTTGGTGGTCTTTTTCCGCACGTTGTAGAGGAACGCCGCGAGCTGTGCGCCGGTTTCGATCATCAACACGCCCGGCATGATCGGGCGGGGCGGGAAGTGGCCGGCGCACCAGAACTCGTCAGGGCGGGCGCGATGGACCGCGACGCCCTGGCAGTAGTCCGGCGTGTGCCAGATGATCTTGTCGAGCAAGCCCATGTGGCCCCGATGCGGGATGACTGTTTCCAGCATCTCGCGCGAGACCATCTCGCCCTTCAGGTCGATCGCCGAAAGGTCGAACAGGATCTTGCTCGGCGCGGTCGACCCCTCGCTCTCGCGAGAGAGGTCGGCCTGGCCGGATTGGACTTGTGCCTCAGCTGGGCTTGGGGGCATCGCGGACTTCCAGAACCTTTTCGCGGATTTCCTGAGCGGCGGCTTTGATGTCCTGCATGGACTTACGAACGCGGGTTCCGGCGGCCTTGTTGCCACCGTCGAACTTGAGAATGTCTTCTTCCGCGTCGACGATCATCTTCTTGAGTTTGTCGAAGGCTTCCACGCGAATAGCTCCCAGTGAATGTGCGGTATCGGGCCCCGTCCCCACATGCCCCACCGACACGCGTCGTGACAGGGTGTGACGGTCATTCTAGGGGGGTCCCGCCGCAATTCCGCACGGAATCTGTTCGGTTTATCGGGAAACTTGAGGCAGGGTGTTTTCCAGGGTTTCGAGCGCCGCCCGCAGGTACCTCGGGTGCCCTTCGCGATCGATAAATGCCGGGGAAACGGCCGACATCAGCACGCGGCGGATATTCGCCAGATCGGGGTATTCGGGGTCTACTCGCAGCCCGCGTTCGCGCCGGAGATTTGCCAGTTCGGTGACGGGTTTCACGCCGTGGAGGTACTCGGGCGCGGCCCAGTACTGGCGCTCCAGGTACACGGCATCTTCGACCCAATGGCCGGCGTGCACCATCGCAAAGTCGATCATCACGCAGGCGTGGGAATCATCGCGGGGTGAGGCCAGCCGGAGGACGTTTCCCGGATGAAGGTCGCCGTGGCACCAGCACTTGAGCGTGCGGGAATTCCAGCGTCCGAGCAATTTGGGGAGCAGGCGGACGACCTGTTTGATCGCTTCGTTCCAGCGCTGTGGTTCGGCGATGGCGTGGGCGTGGCAGGTTTCGCGTGCTTTGGCGAGCGTGCCTTCCCAATCGAGGGATTTTGGTTCGTCGGTGTCGGGTCGGACGCGGAGCGCGGCCTGGTGGAAATCTGCCGCGGCGATGAGGACGTGTCGGACATCGCCGGGCTGCATGCGGGGGCGGATGGGTTCGCCCTGCACGCGTTCTTCGACGATCCATGCGAGGTCGTAGCCGTTGAGTTCGCTGCCGCTGGCGAAGACGCGGGGCGTCGGGGCTTTGGCCTCGGGGTTCCCGAGTTCGGTGGTCCAGCGGAACTCGGCGGGGCCGAGGGGAAGCTTGACGATGGTTTCGAAGGTGCCTCGCGAATCGGTCCAGAGGGCGGTGCCTGTCGCACTGCCACTGGAAGACCAGGCGGACTTGAACCACGTGACGGGGCCGAGGCGGCCGTTGCACTGGTGGTGAAGAACCGGCTCGAGCATGTGCGCGAGCGACGAGGCGTCGTTTTCTGCGGATGGATGGGAGTGCGGGTCGGTGAAGCTCATGGGAAGAAAGAGCGGCAGAATGGCAGAGCAGCAGACACGCAGAGAGCCACAGGGCGACAATCGATCGAAACGAGCGGCGGGAACCGCTCTTGGAAACAGATCGCCGAATTGAGAATGAGGGTTGCCGCGGAAGGGGTCGTCGGGTTCGACGAGGCGGTGAGCAAGAGACGGGTTCCTTGCGGCAGAAGGACTACCAATCTTCGTTCACGATACCGCGCTGGTTCGATCCTTGCCACTCTCGACGGCGATCATGAGCGCAAGTAGTTGCTGGGGCGAGAGGTTCTCGGCCCGCGATTTGGGGGTGACGCCGGGCGGATATGCGAATGGTTCGCGAACAGAAAATTTTTCGCGGAGGATGCCTCCGAGTTGTTTGCGGCGTTGCTCGAAGAGAGCTTGGATGAAATCTGCAAGTTCGTGAGCGCGGGGAGTGAGCGGATCAGGGCGGCGGCGGATTCCGATCATCGCGCTGGTGACGTCGGGGCGGGGCCAGAAACACTCGGGCGGGAGCTTGGCGATTTTCTCGACGTGGGCGGTTGCGGATGCGATGACGGAAAGCGGGCCGTAATCGGCGGTGTCGGGCGCGGCGGCGAGGCGATCGGCGACTTCTTTTTGGACGGTGACGAACTGGCCGGTGCAGTTTGGGTAATCGAGGAGAAGGTTGGTGATGAGGGGAGTTGCTGCGCCGTAGGGGAGGTTGGCGATGAGGCGGAAGGGAAGGGAAGAAGCAGCGGTGAAGTTTGCACTCGATGAATTCGACGCCGGCTGCGAGATAATCTGCCCACCCCCAACCCCCTCCCTCGGGGAGGGGGCTCCGGAGAGGATCGCGCGAAGTTCGGGGTTCAGCGCGCGTTTGCCGTCGAGGCAGTCGCCGTGGATGAGGGTGAGTTGGCCGCTGGCGATCTGGGGGGCGAGGCGATCTTGTAAGAGCGTGTAAAGACCGTTATCGAGTTCACAGGCGATAACGCGGATCTTGCGGGAGAGCAGTTCGTCGGTCAGGACGCCGGTGCCGGGGCCGATTTCGAGGGCGATTTCGTTTTCCTGAATACCGGAAACATCGACGAGCTTCCGGATAAGGTTGTGGTCGACGAGGAAATTCTGGCCGAGGGACTTTTTGGGGGCGAGGCCCCGGGCGGCGAGAAGGTCTTTGATTGATGTGAGGGATTGGGGCACGTTGGGGTTCTTTGTACGGCAATGCGCGGAGAACGAGACACTATGACCACCGATCGATCACTCTTTGAAGACCGGATCGAAATGTTACTGGCCGAGCGGGGTTGGCCGAGCGTTGAGAGCGAGGCTTTCAAAAAGATGGACAAGCACCAGCAGCGGATGGCGTCGCTGTTCGTTCTTGAGAACGAGGTCGCGGGAGGCGGGTTCTCCCGGGCCTATTTCAATCAGGACTTGGAACTCGGCGTGATCGCGGCGGATGCCTACGAGGCGATCGGCGCCAAGGAACACGCTCAGGTGGTGAGGCAGTCGGTGGAGGCTGCGAAAAAGCAGGCTGCGTCGGAAAAGGCGAGCATGACGAGCGGGTCGCTCGTGACGATGTCGGAAGAGCACATCAAATCGGGCTATGCCGCGGTTGACAAGGCCTGGGCAGCGATCTCGGGTATCGATACATCCACGAAGAAATACGACTACATGAAGCAGCACTCGGTGTCGTTCGGGATTGTGCTGAACAAATAGTTCACCATTCGGCGGCGAGCACGCGATCGATCGCGTGGGCAACGCCGCACTCGGCATTCGAGAGCGTGATCCGCTTTGCCGCGGCTTTGGTTGCGGGAATCGCGTTGCCCATGGCGATTCCGAGGCCGGCACCCTCGATCATCGAGATGTCATTGATCTCGTCGCCGATCGCCACGATTTCGGCGGGCGAGATGATCCATTCGCGGGCGAGATAGGAAATCGCGGACCACTTGGTCGCGTCGCGATCGAATATCTCGAGGATGTTGAGGGTCTCGCCTTTGGCGACGCCGCGGGCGTGTTCTGGGGCGACAACCGCCGGGAAATTGTGGATGACGGCCTGATCTCCGAGCGCTGCGATCAACTGGCGCTTCGGTCCATCGAGAACGTGGCCGCGTCCGCAGGCGCCGATTCGGACGGTCGCGAGCGGGCACGGGTCGTTCGCGAGGCTCTCGGTGTAGCGCACCTCGACGTTCATCTTGGAGAACCACCACTGCGAAACGGGATCGAGCGGGCAACCCTCGGGATTGACGACGAGATAATCGAACCCGGCCTGCAGCGGGTCTTTCAGCACGAGCGCTGCGTGCTTGCTGGCGAGGATGATCTCGACGGCGTTGTGCACGAGGCTCTGATGGATGTTGAAGCGGTGGATTGTGGTGCGGGTAACCGGGTCGGCGATGATCGCGCCGCCAGCGACGACCACAGGATCACGCTGGTTGATAGCTTCAAGCCCGCCGACGCATTCGAGCAGGCCTCGGCCCGTGCAGACAATGACTCGGAGGCCAGCGGCACGCGCGCGATCGACCGCTTCGATGTTGGCGGGCGGAACGATGCTTTCGGGATTGAAGAGCGTGCCGTCGAGGTCGAGGGCGAGGAGGCGGTAACGCATTGATGGATCTTAGAGGAAGGCATCGAGGCAGGAGGCATCAAGGCATTAAGTGAAATCCTGCTACGCCGATATGCCCATCGCCTTGAGAATTGCAGAAAGTTCATCCGCGACTCGGATTGGCCGATTCGCGAAGCGGCCTTCCGGCTTGCTGTCACCCTTCTGCTTCTCCGGTTCCATGTGGTAGTACACAGTCGCGTCAGGGTCTTTGAGCTGGTGACCGGTGAGAATGCACACCACCGTTTCGTGCGGCTTGATGATGCCCTCTTTGAGCAGTTGGCGGGCGCCGGCGACAGATGCCGCGCTCGCGGGTTCACAGCCGAAGCCGGTGCGGCCGACGAGCGCTTTGTGCTCTAGAATCTCGGCATCGGAGACAGAGCGCACGACGCCGTTCATCGCGTGCAGCGCTCGCAGCGCCTTGGGAAGATTCACTGGGCGATTGATCTCGATCGCGGTGGCGACGGTGCTTGCACGCTCGTTCGCGGCATCCATCCGCAAATACTCGGCGTCCACTTTCGCGCGATCGTACTCACCAGACATCAAAGAGCCTTCGCCGGACTTCGACCATTTCACGCCCTGTTCGTTCACCACGCGGTCGAGCGTGCGGGCGCCCCTGGCCTGAATGATCGCCAGCCGCGGCACTTTGCTGATCAAACCCATCTCAAAGAGCTCGATATACGCCTTGCCGAACGCCGAGCAGTTCCCGAGATTTCCGCCCGGCACGATGATCCAATCCGGCACTTTCCAATCAAGCCCTTCGAGCACGCGGTACATGATCGTCTTCTGCCCTTCGAGCCGGAAGGGGTTGACCGAGTTCATCAGGTACACGCCCGCCTGCGGCATGTTCTCAGCAATGTGCTTGATGCGGGCCAGACACGCATCGAAATCGCCGGCGATTTGGAGCGTGATCGCGCCGTAATCGAGCGCCTGCGACAACTTGCCGTAGGCGATCTTGCCATCACCGATGAAGACGTAGCACTTCACGCCGGTGAGCGCGCCGTACACCGCGAGGCTCGCGCTGGTGTTGCCGGTTGATGCACAGGCAACACTGGTCGCCCCCACCATCGCCGCGTGCGTGAAACCGGCGGACATGCCGTTGTCCTTGAAGCTGCCGCTGGGGTTGAAGCCTTCGTACTGGAGATAGAGCGGCCCGCTCGCGCCGGCACCGGTGGGCACATCAAAGCCGATGGTTCGAGCGAGCTGATCGGCTCGCTGCAGGTTCGTGCGGCCTTCGCCGATGGTGACGATTTCGCTTTCGCGCCGGAAGAAGGGGAGCAGTTCGCGGAAGCGCCAGACGCCGGAGAAATCGAGTGCCGCGGCGGTGGAACCCTGGCCGATCGTGACACCCGCGGCAGATCGCGGGCCGGTGGTGAGGGAGCGGCTGGTAAACAGCGAGAAATCAAGCTCGCTTGTGCGTGAGCGGTGATAAATCACATCAAGCAGCGAGTGGCACTTCGGGCAGGCGACAAGGACCTGCTGGACGGGGAATTCGGCGGCGCATCGCGGGTTGATGCAGCGCTGGAAGGCGTGTGCCGGAGTTGGTGTCGAAGCGGACATGCCGGATGGTACGGGATTGGCGGATCGATCCATTCACATTGGTATCGGGTTGAAGGGGGCCCAGATCACCGGAGTTGGCGAAAGCACGCCGAGTTTCGCGAGGTATTCCTCTCGGGGCATTTCGTACATCCCGAACTGCGCCGTGTGCGGGTTGGCGAGCTGGGCATCGAGCAGTTCGAATCCTCGGGCTCGCAGGTGACGAACGAGGTGGACGAGGCAGACTTTGCTGGCGTCGGTGCCGCCGAGGTCTGAAGCGTGAAACATGGATTCGCCGCAGAAGACTTTGCCGAGGGCGAGGCCGTAGAGGCCCCCGACGAGAACGCGGGGCGTGGAAGACGGGGAATCGGTTGCGACGGCGGTGCGGAGGTGGCCCCCGTTCCCTGAATTGGAGCCGGTGGCGAGCCGCTTGGCGGGCAGAACGGTCTCTGAGAAAGGGAGCCAGGCTTCGATGCTGTGGGCGTGTCCGTGTTTGTGAAGGAGCAGGAAGGCGTTGATGATCTCGGGGGCCAGCCAAGTCGGGCCGGCATCTTCGCCGAAGCCGTCTCGCCGCGGCACGCCGGCGCAGGCTCGGATGACCGACTCGAAAGCCGTGTCGGTGGTAATCGTGAAACGGCCGGAACGAACTCGTTGGGCGAGGGACTTTGGGATGTGGAAGCGGTCGTCGAGAGGGATGATCGCCCGATGACGGGGCTGAACCCATTCGATCTCCGGCTCGCCATTGCCCCCCAAGCGGTTTGGGTGGGCCATGGGGAACCAGCCTTGCCCATACGACGCAAGAAGACTGGCCACGACGCGGCTTTCGGAGGCGAATTCGGGGGATTTGGGCGGGACGGTCGGGTTCATGGGTGCAGACTGAAATCCTTGGCGGGCGACTCCGAAGAAGGGGTGCGGCGGATCAGTTCCGACCCCCGCTTCGGCGCCACTTCCGGCGACAGGTAGGATGTTCAGCATGATGACGCTTCTTGCACAAGCCGATGCCGGGAACTTCTTGAATCAGGTCATGGAGAAGGGTTATTTTCCGTGGCTGCTGGTGGTGGGCGGGATTGTGGTGTGCAGCATCGCCAAGCACACGGCCAGCGCGATCAAGGGAGTGGCGAAGGAACGGACCCGTCGCGAGATCGCGGCGTTTATCGCTGAAGGCAGCATGAGCCCCGAACAGGGCGAGAAACTGATGAAGGCCGGAAAAGGCGGAAGCATTTGCTGAGGGTTTGCGAGTTGGCAGTGAATCGGGAGTATTGAACATGATGCCGGTGACAACCCTGGGCGAAGACATGGCGATCGTGATCCCGATTCTCGGGATCGTGTTCGGCTGCACCGGATGGTTCATCTCGATCGTGGTGAACGGCGTGAAGGACGCGAAGGCGACCCGTCAGCGCGAGGAATCGCGGCGCGAGATCGCGGCGTACATCGCGGAGGGGACCATGACGGCGGAGCAGGGCGAGCGCCTGATGGCCGCGGGCGAAAAGGCGGACGGCAAGAAATCCTGCTGAGCGCTATGCGTCGGCCCTGGCGAGCATCCAGACACGCAGACATTCGGCCACGCTCCACGCCTGCGCGAAGCAGCCGTCCGGCCGGCGCGGCGAATCGGGTGCATCATCGCCGTCGTAGATCTCCGGGATCTCGCCGAGCGATGGCCCCCCACCATTCGCGGGACTGATCATGTCGATGAGCGGCTGCACGACTTTTCGTGCTTCCGCCTTCGCGGTCGCGGAGAAGCCGCCCGAGCGCAGAATCGCTTCCGCGAACGGGCCGAGCAGCCACGGCCAGACCGTGCCGTTGTGGTACGCGCGATCGCGTTCGAAGAGCGGACCCTCGAATCGGCCGATGTAGTGCGGATCGTGCGGGCTGAGCGTGCGCAGGCCCCGGTTGGTGAGCAGGTGCTGGCGGACAACGGCGAGAACCGAGTCGCGCTGGCTCTTGTCGAGCGGTGAGTAGGGAAGGCTGCACGCGAAGACCTGGTTGGGCCGGATCTGATCGTTCGCCACATACCCCGCGGCACCGGGCGTGAGCACATCGAACAGGTATCCGGCCGGATTCCAGAACTGCTCGCGGAAGCTGCGCCCGGCGCGCTCGGCGATCTGTCGCAGTTCACGGGCGGTCTTGGGCCGGTCCTTGTCGATCATGTCGGCGACTTGCAGCAGCCCGGAATACCAAAGCGCGTTGATCTCGACGGGCTTGCCGTGGCGGGGCGTGAAGACCACGCCGTCGCGCTTGGCGTCCATCCAGGTGAGCTGTGTTCCGACATCGCCCGCGGTGATCAGGCTGTCACGCGGGTCCATGCGGATGTTGAAATCGGTTCCCGACTGATACGCCTCGAGAATCGCGAGGCAGGCGCGGCGCACCGGCGAGTTCTCCGGTGCGGGGTCGGGAAGCTTCTGCTTTTCGCACGCCAGTTGGAGCGCTCTCGCGGCATTCAGGAACCAGAGCGAGGCATCGACGGTGTTGTATTCGGGCTCGCCGCTGCCGTTGTCGAAGCAGTTGGGGACCAGCCCGCGCCGGGTGAGATTGGCAAAGGCTTCGAGCACCCGCTTGGCCTCGTCGAAGCGTCCGGTCGCGACGAACAGCCCGGGGAGCGAGATCATCGTGTCGCGACCCCAATCGCTGAACCACGGATAGCCGGCGATCACCGACGATTCCTCGGGAACGGCCTGCCCCGAAGGAGCCACGCCTGCCATCGCACGTGCGCCCGCGCCGGCAACGCGAACGCGCCGAACAACGAACTGGTCCGCCGCCTGCGTCAGCGTCGCGATCGCATCCGCTTCGGGCGCCGATACCTTTGCGTTCCCGCCGGCCGGGGAGGCCGCGGCGGCGAGCTCGCCGAGCCTGCGGCGCTCGGCATCCGCAGCGCCGTCGAAGGTGAACGTTGCCCGCGCCGGACGAACCGTGACCGGTGCGACCCGCGCGACAATCTCGAACGCTTGCTCACGGCCCGGCTCGACATTCCACGAGAAGACACCCGGCGTGAAGAGGTCTTCGAGGCAATCCTGGCCCCGTTCGGCGTCGCGCTCGTAGCGAAAGTTGTACCACCAGTTGCGATCCTGAACGAAAGAGCCGTTGACGGCTTCGAGCGTCAACCGGTTGCCCCGCGCGCTCACATCACAGGAAGATGCGCCCGCGAGCACGCTGTAATCGCCCCGGCGATCGGAGAATCGCACAAGCTCATGAAAGTCGCGGAGCGCGGCGAGCGGACGGACTTCGAGCCGGGCCGGATGTCGGGAAGAACGGACTCGGTAGCGGATCACCGCGGCGTTCTGGTGACGCACAAGCGTGAGCTCGCGGACGAAATCGACCGGGCCGCACTGATAGAACCAGCGGCACGAAACATCCTTCTCAAAGCGGCGCAGATACGAGTATCCGGCGGGGTTGAGAACCGTCGCCGACAAGGCGGCTTCCCCCATGCGTCCGGGCACGGGGTTTCCCGGGAACATGAACGACGAAAAGTCGAGCCGCTGCTCGCCCCCGGCCTTGGCGGCGTCGGTTGCCCGAAGCACAACCGTCTCGATCATCGAGTTCAGCGCGACGACCCGCCCGACCGGCGGCTGCATGGCGCCGATGAGCCAGGCGTGGTACCGGCGCTGCGGCACGGCGACGGGCGTGCCGCTCGCGAAGCCTCCGAGTCCGTTGGTCAGAAACCACTCGCGCCGAAGCGGAGCTTCGAGGCCCGCGTGGCCGGGCGCATCACCAGAATTGGAGAGATCAACTTTGAAGGTGGGAATGGGCATGGCGGCGCGGCAAGGTTAGCGAACGGAAACGGGTGACGGACCCCATCGTTTGTGAAGAACACGCAGAATCTTGTGATGCCGCCGGGCGAAAATCGGCTCGGGCTTGACCCGGCGAAAGTCGCCCCCAACGCTCATCCATGTTGCCCAAAGCAGATGCGGTGCGGCCCGTTTCGCAGGGATCCAAGATGGCGTCCGACGCCTCGGGACGGACGGGGAATGCCCCGAAACCGGAATCCGGCGCGGATCGGACCGAGCTCGACCCTTTCAACAAAATCGTGTACGACGGCATCACGTTCGATGACGTGCTTTTGCTGCCCCGCTTGTCGGCGGTCATGCCGGCCGAGGCGGACACGCGGGCAAGGCTCACGCGGACGCTGACGCTCAAGATCCCGCTTGTCTCGGCCCCGATGGACACCGTGACCGAGCATTCGCTCGCCATCGCGCTCGCGCAAGAGGGCGGCATCGGCATCATCCACAAGAACCTTTCCGCCGAAGCGCAGGCCCGCGAAGTCGCGAAGGTGAAGCGCAGCGCGAACGGGATCATCACCGATCCGCTGACTCTCGGACCGACCGATACCGTGAGCCGCGCCAAGGAACTGATGCGGGCGCACAACGTCAGCGGATTTCCGGTGACCGAAGACGGTGCGACGAATCCGCGCGGCAAGGGCAAGGTGCTCGGCATCCTGACCCGGCGCGATCTGAAGTTTGTCGAAGAACCGACGACGCTGGTGCGCGACGTCATGACGCACGAAGGGCTGATCACCGCGGCACAGGGCACCACGCTCGAGCAATCAGAAGTCGTGCTCAGCAAGAATAAAGTCGAGAAGCTGCTGCTGGTCGATGCGCAGGGCAACCTGCGCGGCCTGATCACCATGCGGGATATCGAGCGGCTCAGCCGTTTCCCCAACGCGAACACCGATGCACGCGGGCGACTGCTCTGCGGCGCGGCAATGGGTGTCGGCCAGTTCGATCGGCTGGAGCAACTGCTGGCGGCGGAAGTCGATGTCGTCGTCATCGACACGGCGCACGGGCACAGCGAGAACGTGCTCCGGACGCTTCGCGATGTGAAGAAGAAAGCAAACGTGCCGGTGATTGTCGGAAACATCGCAACGCGTGAAGCGGCGATCGATCTGATCGAAG
Organism: Planctomycetota bacterium; assembly: GCA_017303555.1. Lineage (GTDB taxonomy): Bacteria > Planctomycetota > Phycisphaerae > Phycisphaerales > UBA1924 > JAFEBO01. The sequence goes on along the minus strand of JAFLCN010000016.1, from coordinate 18,338 downwards.
CCGGTGCGGACGCGATCAAGGTCGGCATCGGGCCCGGTTCGATCTGCACGACGCGCGTTGTCACGGGCGTGGGCGTGCCGCAGATCACGGCCATCATGAACGCCGTCAGCGGCGCGCAGGCGGCCGACAAGTCAGTCCCGGTGATCGCCGACGGCGGCATCCGGCACTCCGGCGACATCCCGAAGGCGCTCGCTGCGGGCGCGAACTGCGTCATGATGGGATCGCTCTTCGCCGGACTTGATGAATCTCCGGGTGAAGCGGTCATCAGCGGGGGGCGGCGCTACAAGACGTATCGGGGGATGGGCAGCGAGGGCGCCATGAGCGCGGGCAGCGCGGATCGGTATCGCCAGTCGGAAAAGCTCGATGACGATGGCAAGGTGCGGATGAAATTCGTGCCGGAAGGTGTCGAGGGACTGGTGCCGTACAGGGGTTCGCTGGCGGAGTTTGTCTACCAGCTCGTCGGCGGGCTCCGGAGCAGCCTGGGGTACTGCGGCTGCCGGACTATCGAGGAATTGAGGCAGAATGCGCGTTTCTGCCGCGTGAGTAGCGCCACGGTGGTGGAAAACCACCCCCACGACATCAGGATCACGAAGGAATCGCCGAATTACACGGGCGAGGGTCAGTTCCGGGATCGCGACTGAACGCGAAGAATGCGGGGTTGGTTGCCGGAGCATGCCGGCAACCGGGTCGCAGGAGATCGAGTGTGCAGAACTTCCAAACCTTCACGACAACCACCATGGGCGGAGGCGGCGGCATGAGACCGATAGCGGCATGGGACAACCAGAAGGATCCGCGTTCGGACTTCCATTCCTGGTGGTACCTGCGCCACACCTTCCGCGTGATGGAGCACCTGGCAAGCCTGAATCTGCCCCTGAAGAACAAGCGCATTCTCGAAATCTCGGCGGGCATCGGCGACCTGACCACGTTCTTCCTGGACCGAGGCTGCACGCTCGACGTGACCGACAGCCGGCCGGAAAACCTGGCGATGCTGAAATGGCGATTCGAGAAGGAGATGACCGGGCTGCGGTTCTTCTTCCTCGATCTGGAACACCCGGCCACGAGCAATCTGCCCCGCACCGAGCGCTACGACATCGTCTTCAACTTCGGCGTGCTCTACCACCTCGCGAATCCGAAGGAATCGCTCGAATACCTCGCGCCCTTCGCAAAGGAACTGTTCCTGCTCGAGACCTGCGTCTCGATGGGTTCGGAAGAGGCGATCAACCTCGTCAAGGAAGAAAAGGCCCACTACTCGCAGGCGATGCACGGCACCGGATGCAGGCCCACACGCCCGTGGATCTACAACCAGTTGAAGCGTCACTTCCCGCATGTCTACATGCCCAAGACGCAGCCGAACTGGAAGAACTTCATCACCGACTGGGAAGCCAAGGAATCGGGCACACCCCTGACGCGTTCGATCTTCATCGGATCGCATAAACCGCTCGACAATCCGCTTCTGGTCGAGGGCATCCCGATGCAGCAGACCAAGCACTGACCTTCCCTCACCCCACCGACACAAAGCTCGTGCGCGATTTCAAGTTCAAGTTCCTCGGCACCGGCACATCGAGCGGGATTCCGGTGATCGGATGCGACTGCGCTGTGTGCACCAGCGGCGATCCGAAGGACAACCGATTGCGCACGAGCGCAGCGGTCGAGTGGATCGACGACTCCGGCAAGCCGCGAACGGTGCTCATCGACACCAGCCCCGACCTGCGTCAGCAGGCGCTTCGGTTCGGGATCAAGCGGCTCGACGCGATCTTCTACACGCACAACCACGTCGATCACACGTTCGGGCTGGATGAGGTGCGCCGCTACAACGCGATGCAGGGGCAGGCGATCGATGTCTATGCCGAGCCCCACACCATGACTTTCCTGAAGCGGATCTTCGGCCACATCTTCGAGAGCGAAAAGAACATCAACCAGAGTTTCGTGGCGACGCTTATTGCGTGGCCGCTGGAGATCGGTAAAGCGGTCGAGTTGCACGGCGTGCGGTTCACGCCGCTGCGCGTGCTGCACGGGCGGCTGCCTATCGCGGGGTTTCGGATCGAGTCCGCCGGCGATTCGGCCGGCTCCATCCTGCCCCTGGCCTACCTGACCGACGTCTCGGCGATTCCTCCGGAAACCTGGCCGCAGCTCCGGGGCGTGCGCACGCTGGTTCTTGATGCGCTGCGCCACAGGCATCACCCCACGCACCTGACGATCGGCCAGGCGGTGAGCATCGCGCACGAAGTCGGTGCGGAACAAACCTATTTCGTGCACATGACGCACGACATCGCCCACGCGGAAACGCAAAAAGACCTGCCCGAACGGATGATGCTGGCGTGGGACGGGCTCGAACTATCGTGACGCCTACGGCTGCTTGCGATAACCCGAATTCTCCACCACCACCCTGACGCCCTGCTTCTCGAGATTCAGCGTCGTTTCTTCGGCATACGTCGTGCCGTCATCGAGCGTGCCAAAGGTCACGTTGCAATTCAGCGGCTTCGCCGGCGTGTCCAGATAGCTCGCGACCGCCAGCGTCGCCGGGCGGTTGTTCGTGAGATCAACCTCGATGCTCAGCTTGTCGCCCGGCATCTTGTAATCCTTGAAATTCAGCCTCACCCGCTTGCCCGGATCGACCACATCGATCGATGCGTTCCCCGCGGCCTTGCACGCCTCGATCTGGTCGTGGGCGGGCGGCACGTACTGATGCAGCGTCTCTACCGCCTGCTTCATTTCATCCGAAAGCTCGGCCTTTTTCTTCTCTGCGATCAGGCCCCGAAGCCCGCGCTTGCGCTCCGGCGGCGCGGGCTGCGTCATCATCACCTTCTCGACCTTGCCGTCGGCCCCGTAGTAGCAGCGCTTCTCGAACTGCGCCTTCTGCTCTCCGTTCAGGCTGACCGTGGTCGTCTCGATCCACTCGTACTTCTTGATCGCCTCGCGGCTCTTCCGCAGATTCGCGACCAGTTCGCCCACCCGCTGGTTCAAGTTCTCGGAAGACTGTTCCGACCCAGCCTCGGCCAGAAAGGCATTTTCCGTCGTTGAACCCAAAGCCGCCGGAAAACAGATCGTCAGGGCAAGAAAAGAAGACTTTGCGATCGTCATGAAATCCTCCTGTCTGAAGCACTGGAAAATAGCGGAATCGTCCGCCGCCTCAACCCGCCCCGTGGCCCTCTCGCGCGAGTTGTGCATCTGGGAGCAACTTCACCGCAGGTCGCCAGACCCGCCGCGGCGGAGTCGCAGCGAACCCAGAAGAGACGCAAAGGCCTCCAAAGCCCACCGAAGCACCACGCCTGCCTCGAACCAATCCGACTCAATTCCTTCGGTTCTCTCCGCGCTCTCTGCGGCTCTGCGGTGAACTCCTGTCTTTGTGTATTTTCTTCACACGGAGCGCGGCACCCGCCTGTTGCGCAGCATCGCTTAGCTGCTGCCGTCGCGCATGCGTTCGACGCCTTCCGGGAACGGATAGCTCGGGAAGACGCCGACATTCCCAAACTTCCACATCGCGGGCGACGTGTACACATCTCCCCGGAATCCCGCGTGATACATCGTCTTCAGCACGCTCTCGAAGCTCGGTTCGGACGCCGCGCCGGGCCCCGATCCGCCGTTCACCAGCTTGTTGGCTCGCGCGTTGAGGAAGCTGACGGTGCAGACCGGCAGGCGATCGCGCCGATCGGCCAGCATCTTGTTCACCGTGACAAATCCGCGCGAGAGATCGTCGCTCGTGAAGTGATCCCGCCCGCGCGGCCGCAGGAGCGCGAGGATCAGCACGCTGTCTAGATCGAACTTGAGCACATACGGCTCGCGATCGTGCGCCGCGTGTACCGCGACCGATTCCTGGAACAGCTTGGCGTAGCTCGTCACCGAGCGGCTCGACCACTGGCTCGTCGCCACAAGCTCGCACAACTGCGCGATGATGCCGTGTGAGTTGTCCTGATCGTTCACGCCGCAGACGACGGTGCGGTACCGTCCGTCCAGGATGTCGCGGAGCATGTCCTGTCCCCAGAGGATGCGCAGTCGCTGCCCGCTGGACAGCTTGCCCCCCGCGCCGGGAAGCAGGCTGATGCGATCCGGCGACTGATCGGCGCGAATCAGCGCCTCGGCGTCGCCGTCGTACAACTTGATCGTGGTCTCGACCGGACGGTTTGGGCTCGGCATCGACGTTCCTCCCGTTCTGTACGACAAGGTAGTCTTGCGGCACCATTCCCACTCGCCCACCCGACCTCACAATTCGCGGTTGATTTGCCCCCGCTCACAAACTAGTATTTACTAACACTTCCGGGAGGTGGCCTTGCATCGAAATCTGGAGAGTCGCCTTGAAGCGATCGAGCGTCGTCTCGAAGCAATCGAGCAGTCGCTCGGCCAGAGCTTGCCACCAGCGACTACGCCCGGCGAACGTACTCCCGCGGAACCGCCAGCGCCGCTTCCTGCCTTCCTCGTGGCAGACCCGGCCCCGTGGCACACGGAACCGTCGCCCGCGGCAAGCACGTTGGGCGAAACCGAACCCGTCGCCGAGAGCGCACCGGAGCCCGAGGCCGACGTACGACGCCGGGCTCGAATCGCCGCCCAGCAGCGCCTCAGGGAACAGGCCGAACGCGAATGGCAGGAGCGGCTCGAGAAAGCGAACAACACACCCGCCATCGACTGGGCAAAGCTGGAAAGCCTCGTGGCGGGCCGTTGGTACGCGCTCGCCGGCGGCCTGGTCGTCACGATCGGCGTGGCGCTCTTCGTGCAGTACGCGGTCAAACAGGGATGGCTTGGTCAGATACCCGGGTGGGCTCGCTGCGCCATGGGTGGGCTTTTCGGCATCGCTCTCCTCGGTACGGGCGAATGGGCGCGTCGGAAAGTCAACGACTGGGCTTCGGTCGGCCTGACGGCCGCGGGGCTTGGCTCGCTCTACATCTCGTCGTATGCCGCGTACGCGCTGTACGAACTGCTGTCGCCGGGTGCGACGCTTCTGGTGCTTGCGGGAGTTGCGGGTATAGGGCTCGCCATCAGCGCGATCACAAGCCTCAGCGTCGTCGGTCTGGTCTCGTTGATCGGCGCGTACATCGCGCCGTTTATCGCCAGCAGCGGGAACGCGGGGTATGTGTACCTGCCTCTGTATTGGCTCGCGCTTCTGGTTGTCGGACAATTGCTCGCGATCACCAAGGGCGGCACGTTCTCGACTTGCCGCTGGTTTGCCGCGGCGGCGACGCTGCTGCTCGGAGCTGGCTGGATCACCCAGTTCGCCGACGATGCTCCACGGATCGGGCTCCTGATGCTCGGCGGTGCCTGGCTGCTCTTCCACGCGGAAAGCTCGTGGACCGCGAGCCGGACGGACCGCACCGGGGCGCTCGAATACTCGGAACTGGACCTGCCCAGCCTGGTGGAATCCGAAGACTTCTTCAAGAAGGCAACGAGCATTCGCATCCGCCCGGTCGTGAGCATCTCGACCTCCGCATGGGCCGCCTCCCTGGGCGTCTACGCGGCACGGCAATCCCACAATCTCGTGCCCGAAAGCCTCGCGCCGGGCGTCGTCGGCACGCTCGCGTTCGTGCTCGCCTGCCTGCTCGTTGGTCCCGCGCGAATCCTCAATCCGCGGCCCTCCACGAAGCGTGAACGACTCGCGGCGGCGCTCTGCGCTTCCGCCGGAACACTCCTGGTCGCCACCGTTGCGATTGCCCTCTCGGGCTTCGCCCAGACGATCGCCCTCACGGCGATCGGTCTCGCGGCTCTCGGCGCGGCCCGCTGGCTCCGGACGCAGGTGCTCGACATCTACAGCGGCCTGGTGCTTCTCTTTGCCGCGGGCCGTGTCCTTTTCTACGACTCGTGGGCAACCGCACCCAACGCTCCGGGCTTCGAGATCCTGGGCTTCTACCTCACCGAGTGGGCCGGCGCGTGCGCCGGAGTCGGCATCGCGTGGATCGTGTACGCGATTGCGATTCGGAGGAACCCGCCGCTCCCGAGCGTGGAACCGGATGGACGCGGCTCAAACTTCATCCCCGCTGCATGGCTTGAGGTGGCGACCAACTTCGGCCTGGGGCTTGGAATCTTCGTGCTCGGCTCTTCGCTGATGCACGAGCGTGCAGCGCACGAGTCAACGGCCTGCGCGATGCTGGCGACAACTCTTGCGTACTGCTTCGTCGGAGCCTCCCGGCGCTCCATCGGTCTGAGGATCACTTCCATCGTTTTGCTGGGCGTCGCCACCGCCTGCACGCTCGCGCTCACGTGGTGGGTGCGCCGGTCGAACACAATCGAGTTTGCGGGGCTCGTGCTGGTCCCGTCCATGCTCGTGGGCATCGCGAACAGCGCCGTCGCAATCGTGCTGGCGTGGATGTTCGGCAGGGTTTCCTCGCCGTGGGCCCGTGTTTCGAAGATCCTCGCGGGCGCCGGGGTGTTCCTGCTGGTGCTCGGAATCTCCCATGCGGATTCAAGCCCGACCAGCCTGTGCTACGCATGGCTTGCCATCTGCTGGGGATGTCTGGCACTTTCCCGCGTCGCGAAGGGACTGGCGTTCGAGGCTCACGCTCTGCTGGTCTGGCTCGTGGTGCTCGGAACCTGGACCGCCAAGTTCGGAGCCGACAACTGGACCGGCTACAAGGCGCCCCCGCTTCTGCATCCCGGATTGTGGATCGCCTTTGCGCTCGCCGGAACGATCCTCGGGATCCGAAAGCTCTCAAAGCCGGTGCTCAGCGGCCAGGAAGCCAAGTCCAAGGCACTCGGCTGGTGGGCCGCGACAACGATCGTCTGGGCTTCGACGAGCCTGGAGGTCGCGCGCCTTTCCCAGATGCTGCCGATCGACGTCTCCGCGCGCGGCGCTGCAGTGAGTCTCTGGTGGGGCCTCTTCGCCATTCTCCTCCTCGTCGTCGGCTTCTGGCGAAACGAGCCGCTGGTGCGGCGCTGCGGCCTCGGCCTTCTCGCGATCGCTACCGGCAAAGCGCTTGTCCTGGATCTCGCCCGAGTCGCGCCGGGCTGGCGTGCGCTGAGCGTCGTCAGCCTCGGACTGCTCATGGTCTGCGTCGGCGTCGTGTACGCGCGGATCGCCAAGCACCTGTCCGGTGCGCCGCCGGAACCGGCGGATTCCGGTGCCGCTCCTCCGCCGCCTCCCGACGCCGCGACTCCACCGCTCGCGCCGAACCCCTGAGCCGGTTTCTTTGCCCTCAGCGCAAAAATCCCTTGACCCGAACCCGAACAAGTGTTAAGAAATGGTAAAGATGGGATACCCACGGGGTCGAAGTACCTGTTCGGTCGATATTTGCGCGTTTGGGCGACTCGACGCCGGGCGCGGCACAAAAGAGCCCGCGATTCCGAGTGATCGGGCCGGTCGGGGGCGTGACGCGTTCCAGAGGCAGCGCAAGGCGGCGCGGGCCATCGCGTTCATGCACAGGATGGAGCTTGGTTGATGGTCGCGTTCCTACATGCCGCTGGCGGCATAGCACTCCTGCTCTTTGCGATCCGGTTCCTCCGGAAGGGGCTCGATCGCCTGGTCGGCGAGCGCCTCGACATCTGGGTCGGTCGGGTGACGCAGAGTGCGCCGAAGGCCGCGGCAGCCGGCGCTCTGATCGGAACCGTCGTTCCCAGCAGCACCTCGCTCAGCCTCCTGGCCGTCACGCTGGTTCGCGATGGCGAACTGGCTCTGCACCGAGCGATCGCGCTGCTGCTTGGCGCCTTTGTCGGCATCACGCTCACGGTTCACCTGATCGCATTCGATATTTTCCACCAGGCACCGATTCTCGCGCTCGTGGGCGTCGCGCTCTTCCAGGGCAGCAGCCGCGAAAAGGTGCGCGCGGTCGGGCAGATCATCCTGTCGGTCGCGTTCCTCTTTTTCGGCGTCGCGGTGATTTCTGATTCGACCAAGACTCTTGCTTCAGCGAAAGAAGTCCCGCAGCTTCTTGAGATGGCCGCGACCAGCCCGATGGTGCTCGTCCTACTCGGCGTTGCGCTCACGGTTGCGGCGCAGTCGAGCACCGCGACCATCGCGGTGATCGTGACCCTGGGCCTGACCGATGACCGGCTGATGTCCGACGGCGCTGCGCTGCCCTTCGTTGTCGGCGCCAACCTCGGCCTGTGCGTGACGCTGCTGCTTGCGGGCTGGAATCAGATGGAATCGCGCCGCCTCGGGATCGGCGTGACGATCTGCCGGGGCGTTCTCGCCGCGATCATCATCTACCTCTTGCCCCTTCCGGTGCAGTGGATGGAGAAGCTCCCCTTCCCGCTCGCGGCCCGCATCGCAACGGCGCACACGGCGTTCAATCTGCTCGCCGTGTTGATCTCGCTCCCGTTCCTGCCGTGGGTTGCCAAGTTGGCGACGATGATCACCGGCAGCTCGGGAATGGCGGGAGCTTCCGGCGCACTCCGCGCGAGCCGCTGGCCCGACGAACCCGCGGTAGCGCTGACCCAGAGCAAGCGCGAGATCGGCCTTGTGACCCGCGAGATCGTGGACATGCTCGACGCCGCGTGGGAAGCGCTCAAGTCGGGCGACGAGCAGATCTTCAAGCAGATCCGCGTGCGCGACGATCAGGTCGATCGGCTCGATCGGCAGATCAAGAAATATCTCACTACCACGATGGGCGACGGCCTCCCGGCGGAGCTCGACAAGGCCCGCGACCGGCAGCTCCGCTTCCTCACCGATCTCGAGACAATCGGGGACGTGATCGACCGCAACCTGCTCTCCGCCGCGATCAAGAAATCAAAGAAGGGCGTGCGCTTCAGCGAAGAGGGCTGGGAGGAACTCAAGGAGTACTTCCGTGGCACCACCGCGACCCTTGAACTCGCCAGCGCTGTCTTTGTCTCCGACTCGGCCGAGATGGCCCGCAAGCTCCTCGAACACAAGACGCGGATGCGCGATCACGAGATCTCGCTCCGCGAAAAGCATTACGACCGGCTGCAGAAGGGAAGCCAGCAATCGCTGGAGACCACCGATCTGCACCTGGAGATCCTCAGCCAGCTCAAGCACATCAATCACGTCGTCTGCGGAGTCGCTTACGGCGTGCTGCAGAGCGCGAGCGATGCCGCGGCCAGCGCGGCGCTCCTCAACGGTGAATCGCAGCTCGCCCCCGGCCTGATCGGCTCGGCCTTCCCGCGCGAGGGCGCGCTGCACGGAGCGATTTAGCGCTCTTCTCAGTCCTTCATTCGGTTCTTCATGACAGAACCGCAGGGCATTGCGCAGTCAGTCTTTACGGCGCTTCGCGGGCGGCCGCATACGTCTCGGTTGCGAACCCTCCGAAAACAAATACGCTGATCGAGGGCGACGTCGCGCGGTGCGACGCCGAGTTCAGACTACAAAGGAGGTCCCCGTGAAGATGAACCTGAAGTCCAGCTCGAAGTTGGCGTTCGCCGCGATCGTGGTTGCCGTCGGCGCTACGGCAACGGCCTCGCTCGGCGGATTCATGACCTCTGCGAAGTGCGGGCCGGATCGCTGCCTCGATGTGTACAACCCGGTGACGTGCCCGAACGGCCAGACGTATCCGAACGCGTGCTACGCCGCGAAGGCGTGCCAGAAAAACTGCGGCGCGTACTGAACCGATCGCACTCGAATGTTCTCAAAAAGACCCGCCGCGTGGCGGGTCTTTTGCTTCTGTGCCGCAAGGGTGTCGCAGAAATCCCGCGGCGCTCAGTGTGCCGCGGCAGCCAAGATCGCCGTACGCAACTCTTCGACCTGCGCCGAATTCGTCTCCCCGATCCAGAAGTTCTCGACCTTCCCCATCGGCGAAAGCAGCACCGCGCTGGGCGTTGCATTGACGCGAATCAGCCATGTTTTGTGGCCATCCCGCACGCGGAACGTGGGGATCTCCGGCGCGATCTGCTTCAGCGAGGCATCATCGAGCGCGTCCGCCACGATCCCGACGATGCGAACTCCAGACCCCTTCGCCGAAGCGAGAGTCTCGCGTGTCTCGCGTAGCGCCGCTGTCCAGAGCGGGATCGCCTTCTCGCAGTACCCGCAATGCTCCGAGACGAAGAACACGAGCGTCGCAGGCTGATTCTCTCCGAACGCTGTCTGGCTGACCGAACTGTCGATGCCGATCAGTTCAAGAGGCTCCACGCTCTCACCGATCGCGAGCGCTCGCGTCGCCGTCGTCGCCTCGACACGCTTCTTCCAATCGAGCTGGGCTCGAAGGTCGCGATTCTGCCGAACCAGCAGCACAACGAGAACGCTCAGCAAGCAAACCGCCGCGAGCAGAAAGCCCGTAAACAGCTTCCCGGCCAGATCGGGCTTCCCTTGCGCAGCTTCGGAGTCGGGCGTACTCATGCCGCGTCGATGCTACCACACGCATCCGCCCGATCGGAGAATCCACAACTTTGTGGATTCTGCCTCATCAGAAATACCGACATCACGATCGCAGCGTGCGGCCAGATCGCGAGTTGCGTTCTTTTGTTCGCATCGCGACGCCCGGCCCTTGCGGCAGAGCACGGGCGCGGTACGCTGCGCTCCGCGTGGCAACGGTCCGCGTGGGAACGGCGCTGCGCGAATGAGGAGTCTCCCCATGAAAGCGAACGTGAGGAAGTTGTCCATGCTGGCTGTTGCAGCGGCGGTGTGTGCGGTGGCCGGCGTTGCTTCGGTGTCCGTCGCGATCGGTCCGATCGGCGGCGGCTGCAACAAGGGGACGTATTGTCTTGATGTCTGGCGCCCCGTGCTCTGCCCGAACGGTCAGGTCTACAGCAACGACTGCTACGCCGCGAAGGCCTGCCAAAAGAATTGTGTCCCGTACGGCAACACCGCTTCGTAACCCCGCACCCAAGCACCATTGCATGAAACGCCCCGATCGAATCGGGGCGTTTTTTTTCAGCCCGGGATGCGAATCGCCAACACTGTTGTTCCCGGGTTCCGTTCTCGATACGCTGTTTCGGGTAGAAGCCCGAAGGCCGGCTCACACGCCCCCGCCCCCCCCCCGGCCTGCACGCCCAAGTCCTGTACGGTGCGGCCGCTTCTGAAGAACGGCATGTGCCGAAACCTGGATCGCCGCTCCGCAAGGGGCGGCGTTTTTCACGTGGCCGCTCGGGACCTCGCAAAAACCGGCCCCGTTGGGCTCGAATTCGGGCCATTCCAGAAAATTCGACATTTTGCAGTTTCTCGCTGCAAGGTCGTTCGAGGCTCTGGCAAGTCCATCCAGCAAGCGATCGCGAAGCGGAGATTCCACGCGCGAAGCGACCGCACGGGTCATCCATTGGCCCGGTGGTGCTTTCGTGCGTCAAACGGTGTCCGTTCTTCAGAGCGGCCGCGGAACTTGGAGTTCCGCGGCTTGCTTTTTTGAGGGCGCAGACGAGCGGATCGGCCCGCTCACGCCCAAGCTCGCCCAATCCGAGCAGAGCCGCCTTGCGCCTCCACTCCGCGCAGGCAAACTCCTCATTTTGATACGGCGCGATCCGATTCGAAGGCGATCGGGAACAAGCGACGCAAGGCAACACAGTTCTCGGACAACTCCAGCGGACGAGCATGCACGAGCGGCGGCATCGCTTCGCGTGAAGCGACCGACCTGATCGACTGATCGATCCGAGTTCAAGGAGTCCAACATGTCTACAACGATGCGGTGCGCCACGGCTTTGGCACTCATGGCCGCCACGCTCACGATGCACGCGATCGCGCAGCCGATCCAACCGACCGATCGGCCCCACTATCCGCTCGGCGGGGCATCGATCACGCCTTCGCCCGCGGGGCTCGAAGTCTCGAACATCGGCTCCAGCGGCAACGACGGGATCCTGATCCTCCCCCACCCCGATACCCGCGAAATGCACGTTCTCCTCGACGGAAGCGGAGGAGGCGGTGGCGGCTCTGTGGGCGAACTGAAGGTCAAAGCGAGCTGGAATCTGAAGGAAAACGTCAAGCGCACCACAAACACGATGCAGGCGAGCTTCCAGCCGGGCGGGTTGATCCAGGTGAGTTTCGACTATCTCGAGAGCAACCCCGACAGCCTCACCGCCGAGTATTACTACCAGGGCGCGCTGGTGTTTACCGAAGAAGACATCGACCCCAACGTGCCCGGTGGCCCGACCCTGCTCGTCTTCCCCGGCGGCCTCGTTGCCGTGCGCCTCGATCTCTCGTGGCGCTACTACCCGGGTCCGCCCCCGCGCCACGGCTTCAACATCGGTGGCCCGGGCTGGGAAACCGGCATGACCATCGGCGGCAACGTGCTGCACTTTGATCACGTCGTCGTGACCGCCGTGACGGCGACACCCAAGATCGCATCGATTTCCGCGTACGAGATCACGACGAGCGCGATGAGTTCGTTCATCATCACCGAAGAGACCATGACGCTCGGCCTGGCGTGCGACGGCGACATCAACTTCGATGGCTACGTGGATGATGCGGATTTCGTGGAGTTTGCGGGTGCGTATGACCAGTTGCTGTGCCCGTAAACCTCAAGACTAAACCCGGACGACGATTCGATTCTCAGGACAACCACCCCTTGGATTGGGGTGGTTTCCTCGCATGCTGGCCGCAACCCGTGTACACGGTATTCTGCATTCACCATGCGGTCGCTTTGCTTCTGTCTAATCGCTCTTTCGTCGATTTTGCTGGGGTCACACCCAGCGGCGACGAACTCACTTGCCCGGAATGCTGGAGTGGTTCTCGCCGATGCGAACAATCAATCCGCGGCGTCAGTTCGCAGGACGGACACTGTCATGGTCGACGGCAAACCGATCGCTCGCTGGAAAGTTTGGTCCCGAATCATCGGAATGTCCTGCGGTCTGCCGGTGTTGTTGTTCGCCATACTCCTCATCGGCTGGCGCATTCATACAAACGCTCTCTCTCCAGTTTCAAAGCTGAGCAGGGATGAGATATGGAGCCGTATGAGATTAGATGACCGCAATGATTGAAGTGGGGCAAGGCGCTCTCATCGCGCGCGTTGCCGCGGCGATGACGCGCTCACCACGCGGTCTCCGACTCGAAGCGTGACATATATCTTGCTGAAAGCGAGATTCTCACGACGATCGTTCAGAACTCACACTGCTTCGGCGCCCGCGGGAATGGAATCACATCCCGCACGTTCTGCATTCCGGTCAGGAACATCATCGCACGCTCAAACCCGAGCCCGAATCCCGCGTGCGGCACAGTCCCGTAGCGACGCAGGTCGCGGTACCACCAGTATTCCTTGATCGGCAGGCCCATTTCGTTGATCCGCGCATCGAGCTTGTCGAGGCGTTCCTCGCGCTGGCTGCCCCCGATGATCTCGCCGACCTGCGGCACGAGCACATCCATCGCCGCCACCGTCGGCCCCGGCGCGCCGTCCGTGCCCGGATCGTTTTCGCGCATGTAAAAGGCCTTGATCTGCTTCGGATAGTTCATCAGCACGACCGGCTGCTTGAAATGCTGCTCGGTCAGGTAGCGCTCGTGCTCCGACTGGAGATCCTTGCCCCACTCGACCGGATACTCGAACTTCGCCTTGCCGCTCGCGATCGCTTCTTTCAGGATCTTGATGCCGTCGGTGTACGGCAAGTGCCGGAACGGCTTGTCGAGCACATCCTTCAGGCGAACCAAGAGGCCCTTCTCGATGCGCTCATCGAAGAACTTCATGTCGTCCGCGCGTTCATTCAGCATCGTCTGGATCAGGTGCTTGATGAAGTCTTCCGCCAGCTTGGCATCGTCCTGCAGGTTCGCGAACGCGATCTCGGGCTCGATCATCCAGAACTCGGCCAGGTGCCGACTTGTGTTGCTGTTCTCGGCGCGGAAGGTCGGGCCGAACGTGTAGACCTTGCTGAGCGCACAGCAGTACGTCTCGACGTTCAACTGGCCGCTGACCGTCAGGTGCGTTTCCTTGCCGAAGAAGTCTGGAGCGTAATCAATGGGGGCATCCGACGCTGCAACTTTCGCACCCTCGGGCTTCTCCCGCGGCATGTTGGCAAAATCGAGCGTGCTGACGCGGAACATATTGCCCGCACCCTCGCAGTCGCTGCCCGTCACGATCGGGGTGTGCACGTAGAAAAAGCCCCGCTCATCAAAGAAGCGGTGCATCGCCATGCTCAGGGAATGCCGCACGCGTGCGACCGCGCCGAACGTGTTGGTGCGCACACGCAGGTGCGCAAGCTCGCGAAGAAACTCGAACGAGTGCGGCTTCGGCTGGATCGGATACTTGTCCGGATCGTCCACGAGCCCGATGATCTTGATTCCGGTCCCCTCGCTCGCGCCCGCCCCATCGACCAGCACTTCGTTGCCGCCCTTGGGGTTCTGAACGATCTTGCCCGTTGCCTCGATCGCGCAGTGCGTGGTCAACTTCGCGACATCGGCGTAATTCGGGATATCACCCTTCGCCACAATCTGGATCGTGTCAAAGCAGGTGCCATCGTGGAGCGCGATGAACGAGAGCCCGCCATCGGCCTTGCTGTCGCGGCGCGTGCGCACCCAGCCTTTGAGCGTGACGAGAGTTCCGGGTGCCGCTTTCGCGGCCTGTTTGACGCTGATCCACGACATTTGAAGCCTCCATCAGTGATAGGAGGCGATGGTAGGGAAACTGCCCGCATCACCGCGCCGCGGGAACGGGCAGCAAAACCAGCTTGTAGAACTCGCCATCATGCACGACTTCCGCATTCGGCGGCACACGGATCATCGAGCCGCCATCGGGTGGGCGTCGCGGTCCGCCTTGATCACCGCCGGGGGCGTCGTCCGGGCCAGGCCCGCCCATTGGGCGATCCATCGGTCCACCGCCGCGCCCGCTCCGTTTTTCCGTCAGCACGAAGACCCGCTCGTATTTTTCGAGCTGTTCCTTCGTCGCGTGCTCTTCGCGCACCGGCGTCTTCATAAAGTAGCCCGCCCACCACTGAAGCCCGTGACGCGCGATGACGACCGCCGATCCATCCATCGGCACGATGCCGCGCATCGAGCGGAATTCGGGCACGGCTTCATCCGAGACGACCGATCCTCCACCGCCGCCGGGAGGACCGCCCGGACCTTGTCGCCTCGCAGAATCGCCCGCGTTGTTTGCAAACCGAGGAGGGGGACCACCTTTGCCTCGCATCGCCATCGGAAACGCGGCAACGAGAATCGCAACTCCAGCGAGAGCGCCGATCGCCGGACCACTGATCCGCACCCAACGCCGCGCCGACTCGGCCCAGCTCATCAGGAGAAAGCCCACGATGATCGAAAGCGGGATCGGCGTCATGAGCGAGAGCCGCTCCGCGTACTGACCCTGGATCAGCGGACACGTCACGAGCAACGCTGTAATGACGGCGCCAGAAACCGTGGCCATTTCCGGCACGCCCACTCGATGCGCTCGCCAGATCGCGCTGGCGCCGAAAAGAAGGAGGACAACCCATGCTGCCACTCGAAGCGGAAACGCGCCAGCAGGAATGCCCCCCGGTGGTCCCTGCGGCCCGCCGTGGCGATCGGGTGGGCCGCCATCTCGCGCTCCGTTATCGCGAGGCCCGACGTCCGAGCTTGGCCCTTGTCGACCCATCCCATCGGCCATCGCGGGCCGCCCTTGCGGGCGATCGCCGACCGTGAACATTTTCGTGACGCCCTGAACAAGCCCCGTCGCCTTGGACGGCGCGACCGCATACGTCAGCGACCACATCGCACCCGCGCCGACGACACACGCGAGCGCGGCCATGGCGATGGTCCTGGGTCGCATCCGCCACTTGACGAAGGCAAAGACGCCGATCGTGCTTGCGATCAACACCATCGTGACGCCGAATGCGCCAATGTGCGTGATGGCGGCGAGCGCCGCGAAGATCGCGACGAGCAGCCAGTGGAACACGCTGCTGCCGCGGAGCGCGCGATACGTCGCCCACGCACTTGCCGCCATCCACACCAAGCCCAGCGAGTTTTTCTGAAAGTCGCCCGTCATGCGGAGAATCGGCGGGCTCAGAATCGCAATCGCGCTGACGGCAAACACACCGATCACCAGCGGCAGAACAGACGATGCGCTCATCTCGGAGTTCGGCTCGTCGGAGGCCGTACTCCCAATCGATCGGGTCCGAAGAAGTGCACCGGCCAACCCCAGCATGAGCAACGCCAGCGGGATTGCCGCGAGCGGCTGCGAAACCGCATCGACCAGTCGCGACGCGAGCAGCGTGGCCGAATCCACATCCATCCCGCGTGTGGCCATGAGAACCTTCGCGAGCGCCGCATCCATCCAGAAGATCAGCGGCACCTCGACATACGGCAGCTTGCCATTCTCAAGCACACCCCGCGCCTGCATCGGGTAGTACGCCGCGTCGATCCCGGGCGGCAATACCTTCGAGAACAGCATTGAAGCCCGCAAACCGATCGCGACGGCAACAAGCACAAACACCGTCGCAAGTGCGATCACGGTTCCCTTGCCAACTGCCGCCTTCACGGATCCCGGATGCTCCATGCAGGCAGCCTAACGCCGGACCATCCGCGATGATGCAGCCCAAAAAAGAAAGCCCCGAGGCTGCAAACCTCGGGGCCTGTATTTGCCTTTTCAGCACGAGTGCCAGATGCCCAGTGCCAAGTGCCTCTGACTTATCCGGCCTTCGCGATCGCCTCGCCCTTTTCGAGCTTGGCTTCGATCGCCTTGACCAGACCGGCGACGTTGCGGCCCGGTCCGAGGACCTGCGCGACAACCTTTTTCGCCGGGCTGATGACCAGCGCGACGACCTGGCCGATCGCCTCGTCCTTGGTCGGGAACTTCGAGAGTTCCGTCACGCCGGCCTTGCCCTTGAAGATCTCGCCGTCGAGCATCGCGGCCCGCAGCTCGACCTTCGGCATCGCCTTCGTGAGCTCAACCACCTCGCGGGTCAGCTCGATGATCGAGGCGCCGCCGTAGGCAAGAGCCGTCGATTCCGAGAAGAACTCGGTGAGGGGCTTGAGCTTGCCGCCCTCGAAGGTCTTCTTCGCCAGCGCGTTGCGGACGATCGTGACCTTCATCTTCTTCTTCGCCAGGCCCGCGCGGAGCTTGGTCGTGTCCTTGGCGTTGAGGCCACGCACGCCGATGACCAGCGCCGTCTCCACCTCGCCCATGCGGGTCGTGTAGTCCCGCATAATCATGTTTTTCACTGTCTTTGACATTGGTAAGTCCTTTGGGGGATGGAGTGCTTATTCCTCGGCGGCCGCGGCATTGACGTACTTGATCTGCACGCCGGGGGTCATGACGCCGCTGACCGTGATCTTCTTGATATAGATGCCCTTGGCGGTCGCCGGGCGAACCTTCTCGATGGCGCGGATGAAGTGCTCGAGGTTCTCAACGAGGTCGTTGTCCTTGAAGCTCATCTTGCCGATCACGGCGTGAACGTTGCCGCCCTTGTCGGCGCGGTACTCGACCTTGCCGGCCGAGTATTCCTTCACGGCTTCGGGCACGTTGGTCGTGACCGTGCCGGCCTTGGGGCTCGGCATCAAACCCTTCGGTCCGAGGACCTTACCGAGCTTGGAGACAACGCGCATCATGTCCGGGGACGCGATGGCGACATCGAAATCCATCCAGCCCTTTTCGATCTCGGCGACCAGCTCATCGGCGCCGGCCTTGACCGCGCCGTTCGCGAGGGCCTTGGGGGCCACGTCGCTCTGGCAGAACGCGATGACGCGCTTGGTCTTGCCGATGCCCTTGGGCAGGCTGAGCGAACCACGCAGGGCCTGATCGGCCTGCGCGGTGTCGATGCCCAGGTGGAAGCAGACGTTGACCGTCTGATCGAACTTGGTGGCCTTGAACTTCTTGAGGGCCGCGATCGCCGCGGCGGGTTCCACCGCGCTGTTCACGCGGAGCTTGTCGTTGTTCTTGGTGCGCTTGGTGACGTATTGCATGTGGTCTTTTCTCCTTTAGCCTTCAACCACAGTGACGCCCATCGAGCGCGCCGTGCCTTCGATGATCCGCATCGCCGCCTCGACGCTCGCAGCGTTCAAGTCGGCCTGCTTGGTCGCCGCGATCGCCTTGACCTGGGTCTTGGTGATCTTGCCGACCTTGTCCTTGTTCGGAACGCCCGAGCCCTTTTCGACGCCTGCCGCATCCTTGATCAGGACGCTCGCGGGCGAGCTCTTCACTTCAAGATCAAAGCTCTTGTCGTTGTACACCGTGACGATGCACCCGACGACCTTGCCCTTGAAGGACGCGGTTGCCGCGTTGAACTTTTGAATGAACTGGCCGGGGTTCACGCCCTTCGAGCCCAGAACCGGGCCAAGGGGTGGCGCGGGCGTCGCTTGCCCGCCCGGGGCCATGATCTTGAAGACCTGAGTGACTTCTTTTTTCGCCATAACTTTCAACCTCCCACCGTCTGCTTCTGCGAAGCCGCCGCCAACCAGGCGGGGCCCTCAGAATCCCGAAGCGGCGAAGCCTCGGGCAGAGCGGTAGTGAACGCGGTCCTAAATGTCCCCTCCGCCAGCCCTTGCGGGTGTGTGGGGTCGAGATTCTAGGCAGAATCCCCCTATGCGACGAATCATTTTCGCTTCTCAACCTGGAGATTGAAAGTCGGAAGCGAGCCCCCCATCACCC
>JAFLCN010000015.1 GCA_017303555.1 Planctomycetota bacterium | reverse complement strand
TGGGTGGGGGTGGGGGGGGGATGGGGGGGGTTTCATCTCTCGCTGTTTGGAGCGGGAGCGAGTTCGAGCGTTCCCTTGGGGAGTGGCGGGGTGTAGGAAACTCCGTAGTCCGGGCGTGGGCGGTACATCGAGCGGATCCAATCGAGCGTTGCGCGATAGCGGCGGTCGTCCACGGAACGGATCGCGGGCTTCCACTGATCGGTTCCGGCCTGATTCCGGACGACCGGATGCGGGCGGGTGGTCAGGTTGCGGGGCATGGCCATCTGGATCAGGGGCGATTTTTCGGGTTCGTCGTAGTTGATGAGGGGTTTGCCGTCGGCGAGGCGGAAGCGGTCGAGGATGAGGAAGTTGGTGTAATAGGTGGAAGCGTCGGTGGGGCGTGAGCGCTTGAGCATGAGGCGGCCGGCCTCTTCGCCGCCGTGGCAGCGGCCGGTGGCGCAGCCGTTCATCACCCAGCCCTGGTGGACCTCGCGTTTGAAGGCCTGGAGCGATGCGGGGTCTTCCATGACGCGGACGAGCGGATACAGGTCTTTGGCCTTGAGCCGGTAGACCAGGTCGAGGATCTGGGAGGGCTTGGTCTGGTAGAGCTTTTCGCGTTGCTCGGCGGTCGCGGGGAGGAGCGAATCATCGCCGTAGCGTGAAATGAGCTGGGTGATGAGTTCTTTGGGGATGAGCAGGCGTGGCGGGTTGGTCAGATCGATCTCGTAGACGCGGATGAGGTTGATCTGATCTTCGCTGAGCACGGGGAAAGGGCGGGAGAGCTCGGATTCGCGCGGGTCGGCGGATTCGCCGTCTGGAGAGAATTTCTCGGAACCCTTTGCGCCGTCCTTTTCGGCGTCGCGAGCGGCCTTGCGTTTGGCGGCGGCCTGATCGAGATCGACCTGCAGTTCGATGGTTTTCTTGAGTTCGCGGGCGCGCGGGTGGTTCGCGTCGGCGGCGAGGATGCTCTCGAGTTCTTTCAGCGCGAGGTCGTAGCGTTTGCGATCGCGGAGCCATTCGGCGAGCAGGACGCGGCGATCGAAATCGGTGTCGTCGATCGCATCGCGCATCTGGCGGTAGCGTTCTTCGACGGGGGGCTGGGGCATGACGCGGAGAACGTTTTCCTTGGCGAAGCGCGTCGAGATGCCCGCGATGAGCATCGTGTACTTCTCGTCGTCGATGCTGACGAGGCGGCCGACGACCTGGGTGCCGTCCTTGAGAACAAGAACGGTTTCGAGTTGTCCCGAAGGGGCCGGCGCCGGTTCGCTTGGCTGAGCGGGCGGGATGGCCGGGGTCTGATCTGCCGGGGCCGGCGATGGCGAAGAGGAGGGAGAAGGTTGGTCGGCCGGTGCGGGTTTGGTTTCGGAAGGCGCGGGAGTCTGAACGGGCTCGGGAGAAGGCTGGGGAGCGGGCTGCTCGGGAGCCGGATCTTGTGCATCCGCGGGTGAATGCGAGGGGCTTCCGGCGAGCAGGATTGTCGCGAACGCAAAAGCTCGCCAGGGCGAGCGGCTGGATGGACCGGCGGGGGACGTCATTTTGTCCGCGATTGTCCGGTCTCCGGATGATGCAGTCCAGCATCACGGGCCAGAATCGCAGGGGCGCTACGGGGCGGGGGAGCGCCGGGTTGCGGTAATTCGCGGGGGAGGGGGCCGAAGGGGAGAAAGTGCGGGGCGCTAGGCCGCGGGAAGGGCCGAACGGGCCTGAAGCAGCGACTCGATGCACTTTCGGAGCGCTTCGGGGGCGAAGGGTTTCTGGAGAGTCGGGCCGGGCGCGGGCTCTCTCTGGCCGGGCTGAGATTCGAGGGAATCCTGTGTGCGGAGGATGATGCAGCCGGTGGAGAACGGAGCGGCGCGGAGCGTGTCGGCCAGTCCAGATCTGTCTTGGGATTGGAGAGCGTGATCGACGATGCAAAGGTCGAAGCGGGCGAATCGGACGCGGGCCGAAGCCTCGGCGGAATCGGCGGCCTCGTCCACGTCGTAGTAGCCGAGCTGAGCGAGCACGGCCCGGGTGATGTTCCGCATTGTTCTGGATGGGTCGGCGACGAGGATTCGCATGGTGCGTTCGGGTGCGAGCCCGGACGCGAGGAACATCGACCGAGAACGGGTGGGTCTTTGCGCGCGTCGGAAAAATGCGGGGCGCATTTCCTGCCGCTGGTGCGTGCTGAAGAATTTTCAGGACGCGCAACCCGAGGGGGCGTGATTACGCGTGGAAAGGAAATGCCCAGGAGAGGATTTGAACCTCCATGCCCTTGCGGGCGCTACCACCTCAAGGTAGTGCGTCTGCCAATTTCGCCACCTGGGCTTGATCGCGGGGGAAACCCGCGAGGTGGGGACAAATATAGTCGCGTTTTCGCGCGTCGCGCGGATAAAGTTGAATCGATCGGGATCGGGCCATCGGGACGGTCTGATCGGAGCAAAATCGGAGGTGTTCTTGGTGGAGACGCGGGAAACGGCCGCGATTCTGGGGTCCGTGGCTGAATCCGCCCGTGCGATGGGCGTGTTTGGCGAGGTGACCGTGGTGTCCACGGGGTCTGGCGGACGCGTGACGGCGTGTGCCAGGGCTTCGGCTGCGCCGGCGGAATATCGCGTGGAGATCGAGAACGGGGAGGCGTGTGTCGGGGTCTTTACGGCGGATCGGTGGCTGAGCCATTCGGTCGAGGCGGACCTCTTGAACACCGGCGACGATCTGGAAGAGCTGCTGGAAGAAGAACTTGTGGAAGTGGGGTACGCGGGGAAGGCTCCGTCGATCGACCACTATCGCAACGACGAGAAGATGTTTGCGTTCCGCTCGAAGACGGGGATCCGGTTGAGCGAGGCGGATGCGGAAGAAAAAATCCGGCTGGTGTTGCGGGCGTACGAGGCCTGTTTCCGGCATCTGGGTGATATGCACCAGGACGGTGAGGACGAGTGAAGAAGACGATGATCGCTCATTCTCTCTGTGAATTGGTGGCCGCTTTGGGGAGACGCCCATGAGAGTGCTGATGCTCGGTTGGGAGTTTCCTCCGTTCATTGCGGGCGGGCTTGGGGTTGCGTGCTACGGGCTGACCAGGGCGCTCGATTCGCTCGGGCACCGGGTGACGTTTGTTCTGCCGAAGCCTGTGGATCGGTCGCAGTCTTCGCATGTGAAACTGCTCAGTCCGGAGGCGCTGGCGGCGCGGCGGATGCGTGCTATCTCGGCTTCGGCGCGGGCGAGCGCTTCGGCGGGCTCGACGGCGAGCGAAGGGGTTGAGGCGGACCGCATGGCCGAACTCGATTCGCACGGGTTCAAGCACGCGGTTTTTCGCGGTGTTCCGGCGGCCTTTGCGAGCCCGTATCCGGGGAACGACCAGAGCGACAAGACGCGCTGGTTGAGTTTGACGGATGTTGCGGCGCCGACGGCGCCGGAGATGGATGCGAGCGAGGATGATCCTGCGGCGAAGGCCGCGGCGGTTCAGATCGCGGAACTGCTCGCGGCGATTTCGCCGCTGTCGAATGGGAGCGCGGGCGGAAACGGGAGTTCGCTGGAGGGCAACGGCGCGTACGGGTTTGACCTGGTTGGCGATGCGGAGCGGTATGCGCGGCTGGTGGTTTCGCTGACGCGGGATGATGAGTTCGATGTGATCCACGCGCATGACTGGTTGACGTTTCCGGCGGGCGTGATGCTGAGCCGGGTGAGCGGGAAGCCGCTTTTGGTGCATGTGCACTCGACGGAGTTTGACCGTGCGGGGAACAACGTGAACCAGCGGGTGTACGACATCGAGCGGCTGGGGATGCAGGCGGCGGATCGGGTGCTGGCGGTGAGCCAGCTCACCAAGAACATCTGCGAGCGCCGGTACGGCGTGCCGAGCGAGAAGATCGATGTTGTGTACAACGGGATCGAGCGGGAGAATCAGCAGCCCGCGGCAGGGTCGGATATTCAATCGGGCGACAAGATCGTGCTGTTTCTCGGGCGGATCACGATGCAGAAGGGGCCGGAGTATTTCATCGCGGCGGCGAAGCGCGTGCTGGAGAAGGTGAAGGACGTGAAGTTCGTCATCGCCGGCTCGGGCGATATGGCGCTGCGGATGGTGGAGCTCGCGGCGAATATGGGCATCGGCCACAAGGTTCTGTTCACGGGCTTCCTGCGCGGGAAGGATGTGGAGCGGATTTACCAGATGGCGGATTGCTATGTGATGCCGAGTGTGAGCGAGCCGTTCGGGCTGGCGGCGCTCGAGGCGATCAGCCACGATGTGCCGGTGATCGTGAGCAAGACGAGCGGTGTGTCGGAGGTGCTTTCGCACGTCTTGAAGGTGGATTTCTGGGATATTGATGAGATGGCGAACAAGATCATCGCGGTCTTGAGGCATCCGCCGCTGGGCGCGACGCTGAGAGAGCACGGGAGCTTTGAGCTTCAGCGGCTTACGTGGAGCGGGGCTGCGGAGCGGTGTGTCGCGGCGTATGAAAGTGCGATTGGCGCGCGTGAATTGCAGACAGCGTGAGAAGCAGAATTTTCACCGCAGAATCGCAGAGGAAACAGAGAAAATCGGGTGAATGGGATCCTGTTCGAAGGCCACGTTTGTGTCCTTCGAATATCAAGCCATTCTCTTGATTTCTCTCTGCGATCTCTGCGGCTCTGCGGTGAAAACTCTTCCGTGTGCAGTCGCACGCTATCCGACGTCGCGTCCTTCGAAGAGCAGCACGGCGAGCGAGAGGAAGACGGTGACCTGGCAGAGGGTGTAGCCGAAAACCAGGAGCAGGTAGATCGGCGGGATGGGCCGGTTCTGCGAGACCGCATCCACCATCCAGAAACTCTGCATATTGGGAAAAGCGCCCCACGCGGCGAGCCAGACCGGGCGGATGGCGGTGGGGCGGAGGAAGACGAAATCGTCGGCGGCGGGGGGGCCGATTCGTTCGAGCGGGGTGCCGCCGACCATTTTGATGACGAGCTTCTGACCCTCGGCTTTGGAAACGACCAGGCCGGGTGGGACGCTTGCGCCGAGGAACGTTTCGCCTTTTTCGAGGTTGCCTTCGAATCGCGGGAAGGCGGGGGTCATCATCGGGAAGCCGGTGGGGCTTGGTGAGTAGTAGAAAGAATCGCCGACCTTGATGGTGGGTTTGGGGGCGTTTTTCAGTTGAATTTCGAAGGTTTCGCCGGGGAGTTCGAGATTGGGCTTGCCGGGGTCGGTGGGAGTGGCCTTGGCGATCTCGGCGACGACCTGGTTGTCGAAAACGTGTCGTCCGACGAAGTAGTTGGACATGAGCGAGAGCACGAACACGCCCATGCAGACGACGATGGTCATCACCTGCCCGAGGCGGGTGGACGCGGCGATCGCGACCGAGGTGAGCACCATGACGGCCATGGCAAGGCAGGCGCAGGCGATGAGGATCTGGGGTTTGACGTCGATGAGGAGGCCCTGGAATCTCCACTCTTTTTGGACAAAGAGGACCCCGACGTAGGCGAGGAGGATGAGGGGGAGCAGGAGCAGGGTCATGACCTGCGGGAAGTTCCAGCGGTAGAAGAAGTTGCACCACGCTCCGGCGATCGCGGAGAGGAAGACGGCGGAGAGGCCGAAGACGACGACGGGACGGTCGACCTTGTCTGCGGCGACGCTCATGACGCCGTGGCGGACCGCGAGCAGGAGGAAAACGAGCATGATGACGGTCGCGATGAAGATCGCGCCGCTGACACCGATGAACTTGCCGAGGACGACGATCCAGCGGGAGATCGGCTTGCTGATGACGGTGAGGATCGTCTTGTTTTCGATCTCGCGGCTGATGGCGGCGGTGGCGATGAAGCCGGCGATGAGGGCGCCGCAGCCGAAGACGGTGGAGAGGCCGACATCGAGCAGAACTTTGTTGTCGCCCTGGACTTCGGCGCTTTCGATATCGGCCATGCTGAAGGCGGACATCCAAGTCACGAGAACCGTGAGAAGGCCGTTGCCGAGCACGAGCAGGAGCAGCACCGGCTGGCGCAGGCTTTCGATGAAGGTATTGCGGGCGATGGCGAAAACGCGCAGATTCATGCGGAGGAGGGGCTCCGGAGCCGGAGATTGAAGCGGAAAGGCTAGCAAGCCGGCCGGAAGAGTTCCCGCACGGCGGACACGGAACCGGGTCCACACACCTTTCGCGCCCGGCGCTTCGCCGGTTCGGGCGAACCGGCGTGAAACTCGAGCGTATCAAAGGCCGTCTGAACCGATCCGTTCCGGCCCGCGTGTTTCTTGCGCGGCGGAGCGGAGCGGAAAGTGCGGCGTGGTCCTGGGTGCGGGGCGCAGCAACTTCCGTTTTCGAGAACCGCCAACAGCTCTGTTGACGGGTACCATGTTGGTCCATTGGTCGAAATCCGCCCCCGAGGTCTTCGGGGGCTTCCGTCGCGGACTCAAACGATGCGCGCAGATTACCTGAGCTACCAGCGGGCCACCGGCGTCAGTTTCCTTGGCATGGCGATCCAATCCGTCGTTGCGGCGGCGTTGGTGATCTATGCGGCCCTTGCGGAGGACCACTCGGCCATGACGGTCGGGTTGTTTGCCTCGGTGGGGATTGTCGCGTGGCTGGCGCTGGGGATCGTGTTCGATCAGGCCCGCCGGGAACGGATCGAGAACATTGAAGCGGAGACCCTCGGCGCGGACGCCGCCACGGCGAGCGTGTTCGAGGCTTCGGGGGATGAGTTCCGGGTCGCGGCGCGTCGGCTGCGGGCGATGTACCGGGTGTTCTTCCCGATCGTGAGCGTGCTGATCGGCGGCGGGCTGATCGCGATCGGATGGTTCCGATACACGGGGGGCTCGCTGCGTCTCGAACCGCCGTTTGTGGCGACGATGCGTGGATGGGCGATCGGCGTGGAGGTCGGCGCTGCGGTGGCGATGTTCCTGCTCGCGCGGTTTTCGGGCGGCATGGCGCGTCAGCCGGTGTGGGCGAATCTGCGTGCGGGCGGCGCGATGGCGGCGGGCGTTTCGCTGATGTGCATCGTGCTGGTTGCGGCGCAGATCACCGATCTGGTCGGTCCGGACGGGCCGATCCGCTACCTGCAGGTCATCCTGCCGATCGTGCTGATCGTCCTGGGTGTCGAGACGTTCTTGAACTTCCTGCTGGAGATCTACCGCCCGCGCAAGGCCGGGGATATTCCGAATCCGGCGTTCAACTCGCGGCTGCTGGGCTTCTTTGCGGCGCCGGAGGCGGTGGCGAAGTCGATCAACGAGGCGATCAACTACCAGCTCGGCTACGACGTTTCTTCGACGTGGTTGTATCGGCTGCTGAGCCGCGCGGTGCTGCCTTTGGTGCTGGGCGGTGCGCTGGTGATGTGGGGGCTTTCGGCGTTCACGGTGATCCTGCCGTATCAGCGGGCGATGGTGCTGCGGTTCGGCAAGCCGGTGATGAACGATGTTGGTCCGGGCTTGCTGGTGAAGTGGCCGTGGCCGATTGACCAGGTGGTGATCCCGACGGAGATTCTGAGGAACGAGAAGGGCGAGAAGATCGGCACGGCGGAGACGACGACGGGATTGCGCGAGCTCTCGCTTGCGACGCAGGCGCCGACGAACAAGGGCGCGATCCTGTGGACGAACGATCACGCGAGCGAGGAGTTCTATCAACTGGTGCGTCCGTCGGGCGCGGGCACGGGGCTGCCGCAGACGCTGAACGCGGCGGCGCAGGATTTCTCGGTGCTTTCGCTCGAGATCCCGCTTGTCTACTCGATCTCGAACGTCGAACTTTTCGAGCAGCTTGGAACGCCGGCGGTGCGGGATGATTTGCTGCGTGCGACGGCGCAGCGAGAGATCATGCGGTACATGGCCACGCTGAGCGTGGATGACATTCTCGGTCCGGGGCGGAATCAGGTGAACCTGGACCTGACGGAGCGGATCGAGGCGGCGTTTACGAAGCTGAATCCGGGTGCGGACGGGAAGGGGCGCGGGCCGGGGATCCAGATCATCCGCCTGGGGATCGCGGGCGTACACCCGCCGAAGAAGGTCGCGTCGGACTTCGAGGCGGTGGTCGGTGCGGAACAGAACCGGCAGGCGAAGATCGACCGCGCACGAGCGGACGCGATCAAGATTCTGACGGATGTGGTGGGGAGCGTGTCGCTGTCGGATCAGATCATCACGAGCTTCGATGCGCTCGACCGGTTGCGGACCGAGAACGCGACGGGGAAGGTGATCAACGAGCGCGAGTTCGAGATCCAGGCTCTGCTGGATCAGGCGGGGGGCGCGGCGGCGGGGCTGATCGCTCAGGCGAAGGCGGATCGGTGGACGCGCCACATGGGTGAGCGTGCGCGATCGGAGCGGTACGCCGGGCAGCTCGCGAGTTTCCTGGCGGCGCCGGAGATTTTCAAGGCCTCGTTGTATTTCGATGCGTTGAAGGTGGTGATGGCGGACAGCCGCGTGTACATCACGAGCGACACCATCCCCGACCTTCGTGTGACGACCCAGTTGTTTGATCGCCAGTCCGGCATGAACGTGTTCAGCGAAGTGAAGCAGGAAGACGTCCCGAACTGATTGAGATTTCGATGCTGAGCGCTCGGCGCTCGGGAGTATTTCGGTGCGAAAAGTCATCGTCGTATTACTGGCCTTTTTCTTTGTCGCCGCGATGGTGGCGTACATGTGCACGTACACGGTGCGGTTCACCGAGATCGCGGTCCTGACGACCTTTGGTCGTGCGGGTGAGGGCGCGATCAAGACCGAGCCGGGGCTGTACACCAAGCTGCCGTACCCGGTGCAGAACGTGACGACGTACGACCGGCGTGTGCGCTTCGTGCAGACGCGTTCGGAGACGCAGCAGACGGCGGATGCGCGTCAGATCATCGTGGAGGCGTTCGCGACGTGGCGCGTGAAGGACCCGCTGAAGTTCTTCCAGCGTTTCAGCAACGCGGGCGACCGTGCGGAGGATCAGTTCCGTCGCGCCGAAGAGAACATCCGCGACAGCCTGCGGAGCGCGCTGGGCGTGACGAGCCGGTTCCGGATGGATCAGCTCTTCTCGTCGGACGAGAAGGGGAGCAAGATCCCGGAATTGGAAACGCAGGTGCTCGAGGTGCTGCGGTCGTCCACGCCGGGCGGGCAGACGCTGGCGGACCTGGGCATCGAAGCGGTGAACGTGGGGATCAACCGGATCGTGCTGCCGGAGGACACGACGAACAAGACGATGGACGCGATGATCCAGAACCGGCAGAAGCTGGTGCGGGAGCTGGAGAGCCAGGGCGATTCGAAGGCCGCGGCGATCCGGAGCAAGGCGCAGTCGGATGCGCAGCGCATCCAGGCGTTTGCGCGTCGGCGTGCGGACGAGATCCGGGCGCAGGGCGACTCGGAGGCCCGCCAGTACTTTGAGCAGATGAACGAGAGCCCGGAGCTGGCGGTGTTCCTGCGGAATGTTGATTTCCTGAAGACGACGCTGAGCAAGCGGACGACGCTGGTTCTGCCGGACAGCCTGCCGGGCTTCGACATGCTCTCGCTGACGGCGCTGGACAAGCTGCGTTCGGGCGAGGCGGGCCAGAAGAAGGGCGCGTTCAACAACGATCCGACCCTGAAGCTCATCCCGGGCACGGAAGCGGCGAAGTCCGCCAACGCGGAGGGCACGCGGTGAACGAAGCATTTGAACCAACCGGGTTGGTGCGATCGCCGGACGACGGCGAGACCGGGCAGCCGGTGAGCGCCCGGCGCGCGAGCGTGCAGCTCTCGCGGTCCGGCGGGCAGCCGGTGCAATCGACCGACGACCTGATGGCGACGGCCAACAAGTCGCTGTCGGATGCGCTCGCCGTGACGCTGCGCATCGTGCAGATGTCGATGATCGTGCTGTTTGTGCTGTTCCTGGCGAGCGGTCTGCAGTCGGTGCGCGAGGGGCAGCGGGCGATCCGGCTGGTCTTCGGGCGCGTGCAGGCGGCGAACCTGCCCCCGGGCTTCCAGCTCTCGTGGCCGTTCCCCATCGGTGAACTGGTGAAGGTGGATACGGGCTCGGAGAGCATCACGCTCGATTCGCAGTTCTGGCCGATGGTGGACGAGAAGAACAAGGCCCGGTCGATCGAGAACCTGAGCAAGGATCCGCGGCTGAAGCCCGACAACGACGGTTCGCTCATCACGGCGGACGCGAACCTTGCGCACGCGCAGTGGAGCATCAAGTATCAGAGGACGCGTCCGGAATCCTTCGCGGCGAACATGCTGAAGGACCAGGAGCGGCAGATCGTGACGGCGGCGGCGGCGAACGGGATCGTGCGTGCGGTTGCGCAGACCAGGGTTGAGGACCTGCTGAAGCAGTCGGCGGGCGAGACGGGGCACGTGGCGGAGACGGCGAAGTCGATCGCGCAGCAGCAGCTCAACGAGCTGGAGTCGGGGATCGAGATTCAGCAGTTCCAGCTCACGAGCATCACGCCCCCGATGTATGTCCGAGAGGCGTTCAACAGCGTGCAGTCGGCGGCGTCGAAGGCGCGCAAGGCGATCGAGCAGGCGGAGACGGATGTCAACCAGTTGTTCAACGCGCAGGCGGGCGAGATCCAGCCCTTCCTGATCAAGCAGATCGATGCGTACGAGCTCGCGGTGACGAACGGGGACACGAAGGCGAAGGACGAGATCCTCGCGAAGATCAACCTGATGCTCGATGGTCGGCCCGTGACCGTGGACGGCGCGGTGGTCGAGAACAAGACGTCCGGTGAAGTCGCGCGGATGATCAGCGAGGCGTACCAGTACAAGGGCGAGGTGGTGAACCAGCGTCGGGCGGAGCTTGCGAGCTTCCGTGCGAAGCTGTCGCAGTACCGCTCGAACCCGAGCGTGATGCTGAACCGGGAATGGTCGGAAGCGCTCTCGGCGTTCCTCGAGCGCGACAGCGTGCAGTTGCTGGTTGTGCCGCAGAACGTGCGGACGCTGGAAGTGCAGATTACGGAAGACTTCGACCAGGCCAAGCGTCGCGAGACGGTTGCTCGGCGCGAAGCGGCTGAAAAAGCCCGTGCGGAGCGCGAGGCGGCGCAGCGTGCGACCGAGTTCAACACCACACCCAAGTCCACGATGAGCCAGTAAGACGGGGGCAGCCCGTTCGCCGGCCGGAGAACGACATGGTTTCGGCTCAGCAAACTCAGGAGCGGATCGCGGGGGATGGCCAATCCGTCGTGATGTGCCAGAACCTGACGAAGGTTTTCAAGGACTTCTGGCTCCGGCAGAGCGCGCGGGCGGTCGAGAACCTGACTTTCGAGGTGCGGCCGCGCGAGGTGTTCGGGCTGCTCGGACCGAACGGCTCGGGCAAGTCAACGACGATCAAGATCATGCTCGGGCTGCTGCATCCGACGAGCGGGCGGGTGGCGATCTTCGGGAAGTCGCCGACGGATGTTGCGGTGAAGCGGCGGATCGGCTACCTGCCCGAGGAGTCGTACCTGTACCAGTTCCTGAACGCTCGGGAAACGCTGGATTACTACGCGAAGCTGTTTCAGCTTGATTATCGCACGAGGCAGCGCCGCATCGACGAGTTGATCGACATGGTGGGCTTGTCGGGAGCCCAGTTCCGGCAGGTCCGCGATTACTCGAAGGGCATGCAGCGCCGAATCGGCATTGCGCAGGCGCTGATCAACGACCCGGACTTCCTGATTCTGGACGAGCCGACGACGGGACTTGATCCGGTCGGCACGCGGCAGGTGAAGGATCTGATCATCGAGCTTGGGAGACGGGGCAAGACGATCCTGCTTTCGAGTCACCTGCTGGCGGACGTCGAGGACTGCGTGGACCGGATGATCGTGCTGTACGGTGGCCAGAAGCGCGAAGAAGGAACGTGCGATTCGCTGCTCGAGGTCGAAGACCGCACGACGATCGAATCGGATGCGCTGGACGAGGCGACCGTCGCCGAGATCGACGCGGTGATCCGCCGGAGGACCGGCGGGAGCAAGAGCATCCGGCGTGTCGCGCGGCCGCGGCAGAAGCTGGAAGAGTTTTTCCTCGAGATCGTCGAGAAGGCGCGCGCGAATCGGATCGCGACGTCGGGCGCGCAGGCGGGCGGACCGACCGCGGCGTTCCTGCTGGGCAACGAAGCGGCGCAGACCGGCGAATCGCTGATCGAGAAACTGACGAGCGATGCACCCGCACCGTCGGCGGCTGTCGTGCAGCAACCTGCGCCCGCGCCGAAGGCGCCGACCGGACCGGATTCGGACCTGATCGGCACGCTGACAACGGACAAGGCGCCCGGCGCTTCGGTGCGGGAACCCGCGCGTCCGATTGAACAGGCGCCGATGCCGAAGGCGCCGGAAGCGGACAACGACATGATCTCGAAGCTTCTGGGGGGG
Organism: Planctomycetota bacterium; assembly: GCA_017303555.1. GTDB lineage: Bacteria > Planctomycetota > Phycisphaerae > Phycisphaerales > UBA1924 > JAFEBO01. The sequence continues at coordinate 89,043 of JAFLCN010000015.1, read as the reverse complement.
ACGGGGGGCACGGGGGGTGACGGAGCCTCGGGCAACTCGGGGAGGAGCGGCGCGTGACCTTTGGCGAACGCATCCGGCTGCTGGATCATGTTCAGAAATCGCGGCTCTTCAAGCTCATCGCGACGGCCGTGGTGGTTCTTGCCACGGGCGCGGGGCTTGTGACCTATGCGGTGATGCACAAGGTGGAAGCCCCGAGGGTCGAGATCGAGTCGAGGGCTCCGAGCGTCGATCCGGCCGCGGAGGCGAAGGAGAAGGCGGACGCCGATTCCAAGAACTCGCCGGTTGTGCCGACGGAAGTGGCGACGGCGGAGGAATCGAACCTGAAGAACGCCGCGAAGGCGATCAATCAGATTCTGGCGAGAAAGGCCGAGACGACGAATGTCATCGTGCCTGTGCTGGCGTGCTCGGCGTTCATGATTCTGGTGATCTGGCTGGGGATCGGGCTGTGGTATCTGCTGATTGCGGTCGGGCTGGCGGGGGTGTTCTTCGTTGGGAGGCTGGTGCCCGGGATCGGATCGTGGGTGGTCTTCCTGGTCGGGGCCGGTGCGCTGTGGGCGATATTTCTGGCGTTGATCGCGGCGGTGAGGCTGCTGCTTTCGGCGCCGCACCCGGTCTTCTCGGTTGCGCGGAACACGCTGGATCAGGCGGTCCGGCTGAAGATCTCGGCGGTGTTCGTGGTGCTGCTGGTGTTCCTGCTGGCGGCGCTGCCCTTGCTGCTGGATCCGAATCAGGCGCTGCGGTATCGGATACAGAGTTTTCTGCAGTACGGCACGGGCGTGTCGTACATGATCATCGCGGTGCTGACCGTGCTGTTTTCGGTGTACACGGTGGCGACGGAACAGCGCGACCGGGTGATCTGGCAGACGGTGACCAAGCCGGTCGCGTCGTGGCAGTATGTGCTGGGCAAGTGGCTGGGCGTCGTGTCGCTTTCCGCCGTGCTCCTGACCGTGACGGGCGGCGCGGTGTACATGTTCACCGAATACTTGCGATCGAGCCCGGCGCAGGGCGAGCGGGCGGCGTTCCTGACGACCGACGGGTCGATCATCTCGCCGGACCGGCGGATTCTCGAAACTCAGATCCTCACGGCGCGGGTCTCGGTTTTTCCCGATGCACCGCAATTTGATGAAAAGGCGCTGAACGAGGCGGTCGATGCCCGCATGCGGGCGGAACAGGCGAATCGCCCCGACTTCGGGAAGAACCCGGCTGATCGCGAGGGAATCGCGGGCAATCTGCGCGGGGCCGCGTTCATCGAGCACCGCACGATCGAGCCGGGTCGCGATCGCGTGTACGTCTTCAGCGGCCTGAAAGAAGCCAAGGAACGCGGGCTTCCGATCATCCTGCGATTCCGCCCCCAATCAGGCAGCAACCGGCCCGACCTTTTGTACAAGTTGACGTTTCTGTTCGAGGCCAACGGGTCGTGGGTCGTCGAGAAGGCGGCGCTCGCGCAGACCCACAGCATCACGCTGAGCCCTGGCGTCATCAACGACAACGGCGAACTCGTCGTGAGTATCGTCAATGGCGACTTCTTCAACCGGGTGCCGAACGGAGGGGCGGTCTACTTTGCAGCCGATGCGCTGGAGGTGTCCTTCGCGGCGGGCAGCTACCGGGTCAACTTTTTCCGGGTCTTCGCGGTGCTGTGGCTGAAGACCGCATTCCTGGCGATGGCCGGCGTTTTCTCGGCGACGTTCCTGTCGTTCTCGGTCGCAACACTGACGGCGTTCGGGATTTTTCTGGTTGCCGAGAGTTCGCGGTTCATCACCGAATCGCTCGAGAACTGGAACGTTACCGACAATATGGGAAAGGACGTTCCGCTCTACCTGCTCATCGATTTCATCGCGGGATGGATATCGGCTCCGTTCAAGTTTTATGCAGACCTGAAACCGGCGCAAAGACTGGTGGACGGCGTGCTCTTGCCGTGGTCGAGCGTGGCAACAGGCGGGCTTCTGCTCATCGCTTTCACGGTTGTTTTGTTCGCCATGGGTTCGTTTGTCTTCAGATCCCGCGAACTCGCGACCTACTCGGGCAACTAGAGGTGTGGAGAGGATCACGATGTTCCGGCTGAATGCAACCAAGATCGTCGCTCTCACCGGCATACTGCTCGGCGCCGCGTTCAGCGTGATGTTCTCGGTGCAACTGGCCTCGATCGCGAGCCGCAACAAGCTGGCGTACACGGACCGGATCGAAGAAGGGCAGCCGCCGCAGGTGGCGCTCGGGATCGCGCTTGGCGCGTTTCGGGGCGTGTTCGTCAACTTCCTCTGGATTCGGGCGAACGATCTGAAGCAGGACGGCAAGTTCTTCGAGCTGAATCAGCTGGCGGAGGCGATCACAAGGCTCCAGCCCCGCTTCCCGCGTGTGTGGGTGTTCCACGCGTGGAACATGGCGTACAACATCTCGGTTTCGACGCAGACGCGTTCGGAGCGATGGTACTGGGTGCAGAAGGGGATCGAGCTCCTTCGCAACAAAGGGATCGCGGCCAACCCCAACGACATGCTGCTCCACAAGGAGCTGGCGTGGATCTTCCTGCACAAGATCGGCGGGGTGACCGACGACGCCAACCGCTACTACAAGATGAAGCTGGCGGAAGAGTGGACGACGGTTCTCGGTCAGCCCCCGACGCGTGATTTCAAGGACCGGTCGCGCGAGCACGCGATCGCGCAGGCCGCGGCGTTCCTCAAGCCGATCGCCGAAGCGCCGCGCGAGCTGTCGGAAGTGATCGAGGCGACGCCCTCGGTTCGAACGCTGCTCGACCGCCTCCAGGCGGATGTGGGCGAGCACGGGGCGATTGGCGAAGATTCGCAGGCGACGCCGGACGCGATCATGATCATCCTGCGCCGGTACGAGCTGGTGCAGGCGGTGCTGCGATCGGCGAGCGGCAAGATCGCCGAGCGGACGATGAGCCCGCGGATGAAGGCGATGATGGCGCTGGTGCGCGACCCGGAGTTCGCGAAGGCCTGGCAGGCGTATCTGCCGTTTGCGCGCCGGTTCGTACTCGAGACGCAGTTCAACATGGATCCGGCCCAGATGATCCGGTACGTGGAGAAGTACGGGCCGATCGACTGGCGCGTGCCAGCGTCCCACGCACTCTACTGGGCGGCGCAGGGCGTGGAACGCGGGCTGCTCAGAACAACCGAGCGGAGCGAGAAGGACTTTGATTTCACGAACACCGACCGCCTGGTCATCCAGGCGATGCAGGATCTGTACCGCTACGGGCAGGTCTACTTCGATTACCTGGGCTTCAACGTGGGCGCGGGCGAGATGTACCTGGAGATCCCCGATCCGATCTTCGCGCAGTCGTACGCGAACATCATGCAGGAACTGGTAGGCCGCAGCAAGTGGGACACGGCCGATCGCGCCTACACGCTCTATTCCGCGGGCTACGAGAATTTCTTTACCGACGTCATTCTGTATTTCTACCGGCTGGGCATGCACGAGCTTGCGGAGAAGTACTATCGCGAGCTGGGCACGTGGGCGGGTATGAATCTGAACGATCCGGATCGGCCGCAGAAGTTCAGCGTGCCGCTGGAAGATTTCGTGAAAGCGCAGCTCGCGGAGCGTCAGCGTTCGCCGAACGTTGCGGTCTCGGAGGTCACGGCGGCGTTGCTCGGAGCGTTCGCGGCGCTGCTCGATAGCGACGACACGCTGTTCCGCAGCCAGATGGATTTCGCGAGCAAGTCGCACGGGTTCTTTATGACCGTGCAGCGCAATATCAACTCGGTGGATTCGGCCAACGCCCGCATGGACGTCATGGAGCCGGACTTCCGGATTCAGGCCGGTGCGACGTTCGTGCAGTTCATGAGCCTGCTGAGCCTCGATCAGGCGGCGACCGCTTTCAAGGCCGCGCCGGACGATCTTCGCCGGTTCGCGTTCGACATCGTCATCGAGCGGTTCCGCGATCCCGAGAATCCCGAACTCGCAGTGAACGGCGAGCGCTTCGACAGCCTCTTCATCGAGCCGCCCGGCATGGCCGAGCACCGCAAGATGATCGAGGACTACCGCAAGAAGAAGGCCGAGAAGAACCTGCAGCTCGAGCAGAAGTGACCGCTCAAGGACGGGTCAGGGTTTCCAGGGCCGACTGGTACTTTGCACGCGTTCCGGCGGTGACGTCCGGAGGCAGCTCGGGGCCGGGGCTCTGCTTGTTCCAGCGGCCGGCGGCGACCAGGGTTTCCAGATACTCGCGGAGGAACTGCTTGTCGTAGCTCTGCTGCGCCCGGCCCGGCGAGTAGGTTGCCGCGGGCCAGAACCGCGAGCTATCCGGCGTGAGCGCCTCGTCCACGAGGATCGGATCGGCTTCTGCATTCGGGTCCGCGGGGGCCGTTGCGAACCCGAACTCAAACTTGGTATCGGCGATGATGATCCCGCGTGCCGCGGCATGTTCGCTCGCCAGCTTGTAGATGGCGAGCGATTTTTCGCGCAGGCGGTTCATGGTGCGTTCACCCACCAGGGTGCACGCCCGCTCGAAGGAAACGTTCTCGTCGTGTTTCCCGAATTCTTCCTTGGTTGCGGGCGTGAAGATCGGTTCGGGGAGGCGTTCGCACTGGCGCAGGCCCCGGGGGAGGGAGACGCCGCAGACCGTGCCGGACTGTTGATACTCCTTCCAGCCGGAGCCTTCCAGATAGCCTCGGACAACGCACTCGATCGGGACGACGCGGGCCTTGCGGGCGACCGTCATGCGGCCTTTGAGGTCCGCCGGAGTCAGGCTCGACCCGCGGAAGGCATCCTGAGGGACCGATTCGACGTCGGAGGAAAGGAAGTGCGTCTCCGAGATTCCGGCGGCGGAAATGAGCGAAAGCCAGAACGTCGAGAGCTGGGTGAGCAGGCGGCCCTTGCCGGGGATGGGCGTCGGCATGACGACGTCGAAGGCGGAGATCCGGTCTGTCGCGATGATGAGCAGGCGTGGGCCGGATGCGTCTGGGGGAAGGTCGTAAATGTCGCGGACCTTGCCCGAACGCTTGCCGGGGAGGTTCAGGTCGGTTTCGGTGACAGGGCGTTCGGAGGGGCTGGTCATGGCGGTGTGGGGCGGCTTGGGAGAAAGAAAAAGAGAGAATCGGCGGGTTTCAGAAAGGGTGAAAATCCCGACAGTACACGAACTTGCGAGGGACCCCGCTAGGTTACACGCCGGGAATCGTGCGGGTGAGTCGCTTCGTGCCGTACACTCCCCGCTCATCTTTCTGAAGGAATTGAGCGGGAGCCCGCGCCGGAATGTTCAGCTTTGCCGTCTTTGATTCCGCGGGCCTGCCCAGAACCAGCTTCGAGCTGCGTGGCGAACATCTCATCGGCAACGACGACATGCCCACGCAGGCGGAGATCCGCTTTGAGGGCGGGCTGATCCGGTGCGCGAAGACCGGGCCCGAGGCCGCGGGAATCTGTCTGCAGGTGGAAGTTCCGGCTCCGCCGTCGGTGCCGTCTTCGCCGGGCGTGCCCGGATTGCCGACGCCGAGCCCTTCGCTGGGGCAGTTGATGCTGAGGACGTGCTTTCTTCCCAAGCGGGAAGAGCCGTATCTGCTGAGCCTTGAACTGGCGCGTCATCGGATCATGTTGACGCTCAACAAGCTCGAAGAGTGGGGGATGTTCGAACTCGCCCCCGATCACCCGGCGCTTGTGCAACTGGAATCGGCAAGACTGAAATTCGGCGAGGCGTTGGTGGCCGACCGCTCCGGCGCGGGCACGAATGTGGCGCCGGGCCAGCAAAGCCCCCGGGCATGGGCGGACAAGCTGGCGTGGGAAGCGTTGGCGATCGCGCTCGATGTCTCGGAGAAGCTCAGCCTGATGAACGCGGTGCGCGAGATTCCCGCGCGTTTGTCGGGCAGGGTGTACGAAGAGGCAAAGGCCCGGTATACGAAGCTGATCGGGGATCCGCCGCCGGCGGGGCAGCACGTTGTCGTCCCCGGGATGGGAACGGCGGTGGTTCCCGGCGCGCCGCAGATCGGCGTGGCGATCAATCCGCTGCAATATGCCGAGCCGCTGATGAAGGCGGGTTCGGCGTTTGATTTCGTGCACATGCCGGTCCGGTGGAGCGATCTCGAGCCCGCGGAAGGCAAGCTGAGTTTTACCTCAACCGATCGCTGGATCGAGTGGGCGGTGCGCACGGCGAAGAAGCAGGTGAACGCGGGTCCGATCCTCGACCTGCGGGCCGCCTGCCTGCCGGAGTGGATCTACATCTGGGAGAACGACTACGAAACGCTGCGCGACATGATGGTCGAGCACATCACGCAGGTGGTGACGCGGTATCGTCGCACGGTGACACGGTGGACCGTCTGCTCGGGCTTCCACGTCAACTCGAACGTGAAGCTCAGCTACGAGCAGATCATGGACCTGACCAAGGTTTGCATCCTGCTGACGAAGAAGATCCATCCGCAAGGCAAGATTGTGGTCGAGGTGCAGGAGCCGTGGGGCGAGTACTTCGCGCACGACCGCAAGAGCCTGCCCCCGACGTTCTATGCGGAGAGCGTTCTCAATCTGGGTTTGGGCGTGGACGGACTGGGGCTGCGATTGCAGCTTGGGGCGCCGGCTTCGGGGCAGGCGACACGCGATCTCATGATGATTTCTTCGTTGATCGACCGGTACGCCGCGATGGAGCGTCCGCTGCACATCACGGCGGTGGGAGCGCCAAGCGCTCCGGTATCGGTGGCGATTCCGGCGAAGAAAGAGGCGGACGACGAGGACGATCAGGTTGTGATTGCGGCGAGGGAGCACGCCGCGGGCCGGTGGCGGGGTCCGTGGTCGGAAGCGGCGCAGGCCGATTGGCTGGCCGACGTGCTCTCGATCCTGGTGTCGAAGCCGAGCGTGCAGAGCATCTGCTGGCAGGATCTGGCGGACGCGGCACCCGGTGCGAGAACGCCGGAGATGCCGTTCGGCGGCATCCTGAATACAGCGGGCGTGCCGAAGGCGTCGGGTCAGCGGCTGGTGCAACTCCTTCAGGCTCTGCGCGAGGGGAAGTCGCCGGTGGGCTGATCCGGTATGCTGCGTGGCATGCCGGGCAAGCCGACGGATGTTGTCGAAGACTGGACGTACGGCCCGCTGCGCTGGATCGCGGCGGGATTGGTCATCGGCGCGTCGGTCGTGGGGGGTGCTTGGGCGATTGCGGCGCGGCGGGTGCCGGTCGCGGAGCAGATTGTGCCGACGGCGCCCTCGACGGTTGTGGGCACTTCCGCTCCGGTTGCAGCGAAGCCGGTTCCGGCACCTCGCGGTGTGGTGACGGAGCTTGCTCCACGGGAAGTGCCGCGCGAGGCGGTTTCGGTCGCGGCTCCATCGAACCAGCCGGCGCCCGGGGCGGCTGTTGCCGTTGGATCGCCGTCGGCATCGATGCCGATCAACATCAACACGGCGACGGCGCTTGAGTTGGAAGCGCTGCCGGGGATCGGTCCGGGGCTTGCCGTCAAGATCGTGGATGACCGCGCGCGGAACGGGAAATTTCGGAGCCTGGCGGACCTGGATCGCGTGCCGGGCATCGGGCCGAAACTTTTGGAGAAGATGCGGCCGCTGGTGGCGTTCGAGTAGGTGTGCGGAAGCCGGAACTGCGGGGTAGCATCAGGCAGCAGCAGAGTGTCCGGCAGGCCGGGCGAGCGGTTCGCTCGGGCGGCACGCGCCTGCGCGCTCGCGGAAGCAATCGGTGTCGGACAAGCGGAACAATCACGTGGCGGGCGCCGGAGCGAGCGCCTTGTCGCCGATCCGAGCGGACGCCGCGACGATTCGGCTGGCTTCGGCGCTCGCGGAGGGGCGGCGCGTCGTCGCGACGGGTTCGAGCGGTTCGTCGGCGACGCTGCTTGCGGGGGCGCTCGCGGGGGAACTCGCGCGTCCGATCGTGCTTGTGTGTGCGCACGTGGATGATGCGGATGAATCGCTGGATGAGCTGCGATCGTGCGGCGTTCGAGCGATTCGCCTGCCCGCGCTCGAGTCGCTGCCGACCGATGGCGCGGCGGTGCCCGATGCGCTCGCCGAGCGGATGGCGGTGGTGCGGGAGGCGGGCGCGATCGACGGGGGAACGCCGGTTGTTTTCGTGCTGCCGATCCAGGCGCTTATGCAGGGCGTTCACGCGCCCGGCAACCTTGTCAAGGTGTCGCGCGAGATCCGCAAGGATGATCGCGCATCGCCGATGGAGCTCGCGGCGTGGCTCGAGAGCGCCGGGTACTCGCGCGTCGAGGCGATCGAGGAGGCCGGCGATTTCGCCGTGCGGGGCGGCATCGTCGATGTGTTCCCGGCGGGAGATTCCGCGAGCCCGGTGCGGCTCGACTTCTTCGGCGATCAGATCGATCGGATGAACGAGATCGACATCGGGACGATGGGCGCCGACCGAACGATCGACTCGGTCCATCTGGTCGCGGCCGATGTGCGGCTCGCGCTCCCGGGAGACGACGCGGTCCATTTTCTGGAGCTCATTCCCCGCGAAGCGGTCGCGCTGCTCCACGAGACGATGGAGGTCGTCGAGCAAGGGCGGGGCTACTACGAGCGGCTGCGGGATTCAAAGGGATTCTTCGGGCCGCCGGCGGTGCTGAAGGTGCTGGAGACTCGTTTCCACGCGATCGCGGAGATCAATCAGTTCTCCGCGGGGGCGGGCGCGGCCGACGTTCGGATCGATCTGCCGGTGCGTGCGCTCGACGCGTTCGACCGAGAAGCCACCGGCGCGGTGAACGAGCTGATCGCGATGACGGATGCGCCGCAGGATTGCCGCGTGGTTGTGTTCTGCCAGAATGAGGGCGAAAGGCAGCGGTTCACGGAGCTGCTCGCTTCAGCGGAGAGGAAACCGGCGCGGGCGATCGATGCCCGGATTGAGTATCTGCATCGCGGCTTCATCTGGGGGGAGCACGCGCCGGCCGCGTTCGTTCCGTACCACGAACTGCTGAATCGGTTCACCGTTCGGCGCAAGGCGACGCGGCTGCGGAGCGGGCGCGCGATCGACACATTCCTCGATTTTCAGCCGGGTGATTTCGTCGTGCATCAGGACCATGGCATCGCGAAGTTTTCGGGATTGACGCAGCAGCGGCCCCGGGAGATCGCCAAGCGGAGCGAGACGGCGCTGGCGAACATGGAGGGGCGGAAGCTCAAGGAACCGGAACTCGAGGAGTTTCTGACGCTCGAGTTTGCGGGCAACGCCAAGCTGCACGTGCCCGCGACGCAGATCGATCTTGTGCAGAAATATGTGGGTGGATTCGGCGGCAAACCGACGCTGAGCACGCTGGGTGGGCAGAGGTGGAAGGGGCAGAAGGAGCGGACGAGCGAGAGCGTGAAGGATCTCGCGGCGGAGATGATGCGGGTGCGTGCGGCACGCGAATCGATTCCCGGCGTTTCCTACCCGGCGGATACGACCTGGCAGAACGAGTTCGAGGAGGAATTTCCGTACGAGGAAACCGAGGATCAGCTCACCGCTCTGAAACTGATCAAGCAGGACATGAGCAAGCACCGCCCGATGGATCGCCTGATCTGCGGCGACGTCGGATTCGGCAAGACCGAGCTTGCGATTCGGGCCGCGTTCAAGGCGGTTGAGTTTGGCAAGCAGGCTGCGGTGCTTGTGCCGACGACGGTGCTTGCGGAGCAGCACGAACGCACATTCAGGCAGCGATTCGCGGGGTATCCGTTTAAGGTCGAAAGCCTGAGCCGCTTCAAGACGGATGCGGAAGCCAGGGAGATTCTCGAGAAGGTCAAGAAGGGCCAGGTCGATGTCATCATCGGCACGCACCGGATTCTGAGCAAGGATGTTGTGTTTGCGGATCTGGGCCTTGTCATCATCGACGAGGAGCAGCGGTTTGGCGTGGAGCACAAAGAGAGCCTGCTCCGGCTTCGGCTGACCGTGGACATTCTCACGCTCAGCGCGACCCCGATCCCTCGCACGCTGCACATGGCGATGCTGGGCATTCGCGATATCTCATCGCTCACGACGCCGCCGCTCGATCGGCGGGCGATCGTGACGGAGGTCATCCCGTACAACGAGCGGCGGATTCAGCAAGCGATCTCGCGCGAGCTTTCCCGCGACGGCCAGATCTTCTTCGTGCACAACCGCGTCCACGACATCAAGAGCGTTGCGGACAACGTTCAGAGGATGGCTCCTGATGCCAAGATTCTGATCGGCCACGGGCAGATGCCGCCGCACGAGCTCGAACAGGTGATGCTGAAGTTCATGCGTGGGCCGAGCAAGGATGGCGGGGCGGACATTCTGGTCAGCACCACGATCATCGAATCGGGAATCGACATCCCGACGGCGAACACGATGATTATCAATGATGCCGACCGATTCGGACTTTCCGAACTGCACCAGCTGCGCGGGCGCGTTGGCCGTTCCAAGAACCGCGGGTATTGCTATCTACTGCTTCCGGCGGAGCGGGGTGTGAACGACATCGCCCGCAAGAGGCTCCGCGCCATCGAGCAATACTCGATGCTCGGTGCAGGCTTCAAAATCGCGATGCGCGACCTCGAGATCCGCGGCGCGGGCAATATCCTCGGGGCCGAGCAGTCGGGCCACATCGCGGCAGTCGGCTACGACATGTACTGTCGCTTGCTTGAAGACGCTGTACACGAACTCAAGAACGAGAAGCCGCCCGAGAAGCCGAGCACCGTCTCGATCGAGATCGGTCTCTCGGCCAGCATTCCCAAGCCGTACATCCCGAGCGATCAGCGTCGCCTGGAAGCCTACCGGCGCATCGCGACCGCAACAACGCGGGAACAAATCGAACAGGTCAAGGCCGACCTCACCAGCGCGTACGGCGATCCGCCCAAGCAGGTCCATCGCCTGCTGTTCATGTCCGAACTGCGTGTGGCGGCGGTCGCGCTGGGCGTGCGCTCCATCAGCGTGCGCGAGAAAGACGTCATCTTCAAAGCGACGCTGGCGAAGGAACTCGCCGAGCGGCTCTCGCGAACTCCGCCCGATCTCGCGAAGGCGGGCAAAGCGCTGCAGGTGAGCGTGACGGTGTTGCCTCCCAAGAAAGATCAGGAGACGACCGAGGTGTACTTCCGGCCGCCGGAGAAGTACCTGGAGCCGGAAACGCTGCTGAGCGTGCTGCGGAAGCGGCTCCAATGAGAATGTGAAGTGATTTCGACCGATCGTCCTTCGCCCAGAAATTCGATATCCGGAGGGGAAGTGCGTGATCACCTCACGTCCGAGCCGTTACAATCGCCGGTCACTCGCAGGAACCCATTCTCATGTCCCAGCACGATCGCGACCATCCTCATCACCACGGCCACGGACCCCAGAAAACCGGCTTGCGCAAGCACGCGCCGTGGATGACGGTGGTGGCTGTCATCCTGATGCTCCTGGCGATGGTCGCGTATGTCATGTCCGACAACGAGATGCTGCCACCCGGCTCGAAGACTGCGCAGCCGGGCGTCCCTGCGGCTCCATGACCGATTGGAGTTGCAACCAGAGCGGTTGCTCTCCGAATCAACCGAGCGATGAAACGCTCCCGCATCAAAGCGGCCAACCCGAAGACCGTCGCGAAGTACCGGCGGCAGATCTTGGTCGGCTGGGTTTTCGCCCTCGCCTGGCTTGTGTTTGTTGGAGCGTTTGATGTCTACGTGGCGTGGGCCGCGACCCGTCAGGTCATCGCCGCACGCACGTGGGTGCCCGTACCGGCGACCATCGTTTCCAGCGAGATCATCTCCACCCGCGGCCGAAAGGGAAAGACGACGCAGCGCCCTTCGGTGTCGTACAGCTATTCAGTCGATGGGAAGCAATACACCGGCGCCACGATCGAAGCCTTCGGCATGCGCTCGGGCGGCAAGACATATGCGCAGGACATTGCCGGGGCGTATCGGCAAGGTGAATCGGCATCGGTCTTTGTCGATCCCGCCGATCCGTCGCGTTCCGCGCTTCGCGTCGGGCTCGAGCCGGCCACGATGCGGATGCTGCTTTTCTCGTTGCCTTTCAATGCGGTCTTGCTCGGGTTGATTCCGTTCCTGATCCGCGCACGCAGTTACGCGGCAGATCCGATGCTGGGCTGGGTGGTGGTCGATCAGCCTGATCGCGCGGTCCTTCGTGTGCTGCACTGGGAGCCGTGGACGCTCGGATGTCTTGCGATGGGTGTCGCGTCGTTTGTCGGGATATTTGTGGTCTTGGTTTCAAACCGAGGCGAGCCGCCGGCGGAGCAGGTACTCGGTGCGATCGGTGGATCAATCTTGGTCGGGGCGGTGCTCTACGCCTGGCGCCGCGCTGCGGTCGCTGCGGGTCGCTTCGACATTGAGATCGATCGCACGCTGAAACGCATAACGCTCCCCCGGTTATCGCGAGGGCTGGAAAGACCGAGCTGCCGATCCGATCAGCTTGAAGTGAGCATTCAGCCCGATCTCAACCGGCAGATCAATCACGCCCCAACCTGGCAGCTCCACCTGCGTACCCCGAGCTCATCCGATGCATTCATCGTGAAATGGCTCGAGCGGCCAGCGGCCAAGCTGCTTGGTCGGTGGCTCGCAGATGAGTGCAGCGTGCGGCTGATCACCCGGCCGGTGCCATCCGATGAAACAGCGGAAGAAAAGCCCGATCAGCCCGCTGAGTGATGAAGCTCAGGATTGCACCAGCGTCTTGAACCCGCCGAAGCACATCTTCTTCGGATCAAACGGCATCTTCTTCATGTCCATGCCGGCAGTGAGGCGCGGGTCCTTCATGACCGCGGCGTTCACCTTGTCGCGGTGCGCCTTGGACTTGAAAACAATCCACGCGAAGACCACCGTTTCCGATGGCTTGGTCTTGAGCAGCTTCGTAAAGGGCAACCCCCACGGGGCTTTCAGGTCATCGCCGACGCATTCGCGATAGTCGAGCGCGCCGTGGGCCATCCACACCTTGCAGCCGACCGACGCCATTTTCTTGTACGCCGCGACGCTCTTCTTCGGGATCGGGATCAGGTATCCGTCAACATACGCCATGCGATCTCCTTCAGCAGATGCCGAGATAAGGCTCAAAAGTCCGCTCGCAGGATACTGTACAAAGCCGGGCGTCGGTCAAGGCGGCCGAAGCGGGGCGGCAACCGCTGTTCCGCACCCAACAGAACGACCAGCGGGGCGAGCCTCGGATACTGGAGATGCTCGCCATGCCCGAGCGCAAGGCCTCGACCAACTGGCAGATGTTGGTCGGAACGACGGGAACTAATTGGCGATCGTCATGATCGCGGGCTTCCCGCCCTCTGCGTTCGGCGCAATCCAGACCGCCAGTTCAGCGGATTCGATCGTGTGCTTCATGTCCACGTTCCAGAACGCGAGCTGTTCTTTTCCGATCTCGAAGCGAACGGTTCGAGATTCGCCCGGCTGGAGGGAGAACTTCTCGAAGCCCTTGAGTTCCCGGATCGGGCGCACGACGCTCGTGCCGCGCTGGCGGATATAGAGCTGCGCAACCTCAACGCCCGCGCGGCTCCCGCGGTTGGTGACCGTTGCTTCCACTTTGATTTTCGCGCCATTCTCGAGGTCGGCAAGGGAGATGGACTTCATACCACCGATTGAAACGGGCGAATACTCGAACGTCGTGTAGGTCAGGCCCCATCCGAACGGAAACAGTGGCGAGTTCTTCTCATCGAGATAGCGGGATTGGTACCGCGCGCCGGAGTCTTTCTGATCGTCATCTTCGCCGCCGATCGGCCGTCCGGTCTTGAAGCGGTTGTAGTACAGCGGCACCTGCCCCAGCGAGCGCGGGAAGGTGATCGTGAGCCGGCCCGACGGCGACGATTCTCCGAAGAGCACGCGTGCTAGCGCCGGGCCCGCCTGAACGCCCGGATGCCAGGCGTGGATGATCGAGGCAACGTGCTCGGCTTCCCACGCGAGCGTGAGCGGGCGGCCGGCGAACACCACCAGCACCATGGGCTTGCCGGTGGCGACGATGGCTTTCAGCAGCGCCTGCTGATTGCCCGGCAGATCGAGCCGGGTGCGCGACGCCGCCTCGCCGGACATGCGCCGGTGTTCACCGAGCGCCATGACCACGACGTCGGCTTTCTCTGCGGCGCTGACGGCCTCGGCAAAGCCGGTCTCGACGGTGCCCAGGATCTCGGTTCCTTTGGCGTAGAGCAGCTTGTCCTTGAGCTTCTCGGCCAGTGCGCTACGGAGCGTCACGACATCTTTCTTGTCGCCCTTGCACGCCCATTCACCCAGCATGTCGTCGGCGCTGTCCGCCAACGGACCGATGAGCGCGACGGTCTTGCCGTCGGCCAGGGGCAGCAGCGGAGAGCCCTCGATCGGCTTGGCCCGCTCGTTTCGGAGCAGCACGAACGATTCTTCCGCCGCCCGCCGAGCCAGCGCCACGTGTTCCGGCTTGAGCTGCACCTTGGCGCTCAGCGTCTCGTCGGTGTACGGATTCTCGAACAGGCCGAGCGCGAACTTGGTCCGCAGCACCCGACGCACGGCTTCATCCACCATCCGCTCGGGCACCTTGCCGCTCCGCACCAGTTCGGGCAGGTGCATCGCGTAGAGGTTCGCCTGCATGTCCATGTCCACGCCGGCGGTGAAACCCTTGAACGCCGCCGTTTTTCCGTCGAGCGCGATCCCGTGCGGGATCAGCTCGGCGATCGAGGTCCAATCGCTGACGACAAACCCCTTGAACGCCCACTCGTCGCGCAGCACGGTCGTGAGGGTGAAGTGATTGGCCGAAGTCGGCACGCCGCTGAGCGAATTGAACGCGCTCATGAAGGTGCCGACGCCCGCATCGATGGTCGCCTTGAACGGGGGCAGGTACACATCGCGCAGCATCCGCTCCGACATATCGACCGAGTTGTAATCGCGCCCCGCTTCCGCGGCACCGTACGCCACGTAGTGCTTCGCGCACGCCAGGAGCGAGGTCGGATCGGAAAGGTCGCTGCCCTGAAAGCCACGCACGTATGCCGCGGCGATCACGCGGCCCAGATACGGGTCTTCGCCGCTGCCTTCCATCACGCGCCCCCAGCGCGGATCGCGTGCGATGTCCACCATCGGCGCGAAGGTCCAGCGGACTCCCTCGGCGGTCGCTTCGATTGCCGCGATCCGTGCCGTCTGCTCGATCAGGGCCGCGTCCCAGGTCGCGGCAAGACCGAGCGGCACGGGAAAGGTCGTGCGATAGCCGTGGATGACGTCGAGGCCCATCAGAAGCGGAACTTTGAGGCGTGACTGCTCGACCGCGACACGCTGGATCTCGTTCACTTCCTTCGCGCCGGTCAGGTTCAGGATGGACCCGAGCCCGCCGTTCTTCAGCAGGTCTTTCTGATCGACCTTGATGTTCTCCGGCCCGGTCGCCTGTCCGGTCGAGAACTGGACGAGCTGCCCGACCTTCTCTTCGAGCGTCATCTGCTTGAGAAGGGCATCGACCCGGCTGTCGTGCCTCGTGAGCCACGCGTTCGCATCCGCCGCTTCAAACGCCCACACCGGCGCGGCGGTCAGCGAGAGGGCCGAAGCGAGCAGCAGGGCGCGGACAGGATTCCTGAGCATGGGCGGGTTCCTCGTAGATTCGATCAACCGAACATCGCGTCGGCAACGGACGCAAACTGAACATGCCGCGCGGGCAGGACGGTAGACGATCCTTCACGCGCGGGTGTTTCATCGCAATCGCGCGCTGTTTCATGGGCGTCAACCGCGTCGCGCGTACGACCACCACCGGATCGAGTTCAGCCGGAGCCGCACGAATTCGCTCGGACCAAAAACAAACCGGGCCCCGCATCGCGGAGCCCGGTGGAATCTTCTTGCGAGTTCGTGACTTACTTCGCGACCTTCTTCGGGAGGATCGCCACGCCGTCCTTCAGCCAGGTCGGACGCTCGGCCTTCGCATCCGCCGGGTCCACGTGGACCTTGCGGCCGCTGAAGACCACCGTGCCCGCTGCGAGCGAGTAGAGCGTGTTGTCGGTGCCGATGCCCACATTGAAGCCCGGCTTGAACGGCGTTCCGACCTGACGGACGATGATCGAGCCCGGCTTGGCGAGTTCGCCGCCGAAGAGCTTCACACCGAGGAATTGCGGATTGGAGTCGCGACCGTTCTTGGTCGAGCCCTGTCCCTTTTTATGTGCCATGACTGAGAATCCTCAAAAAGCCTACCTCGGACGAAGCCGTACGGGTGGGGTCAAGATAATAGGCCTTCACCCCCGGCCGGAAAAGTCCGCTGAAATCGGTTCTGCTTGGTGAAACCGCCGTTACCGCATCACCCAGCGTTGTTCAAACAGCGGGAGCGGCTCGTTCACGCGGCCGGTCACATCGCCGGGGAGCTTGTACTCCAGGCTGAGCGTCTTGCGGAGGAGCTCCTTGCGGACCTTGCCGGTCTTCGGGTCGGTCACGTCGTAGGGGGCCGTCTCGCCCGAGAAACCCGTCGCGAAGATCGTGATATCACGGGCTGAAATGTCCACATCGGAGAAGACCACCACGCCCTCGCGCCCGTTTTCCTCGCCTTGCAGCAGCGTTCCCAGAATCGAGATCTGGTCCTGCGCCAGCGGATTATCCACTTCGGCCATGATCTTCTTCAGAACCGACTGGGGAACATCGCGCCCCGACCGGACGATGTCGCCATTTTCGGTGGTCAGTTCGAAGAGCGGGGCCAGAAGCAGGTCTTCCTTGGTGTTATTCACCACGCGGTAGGTCAGGAAAAAATACCCGCGAAGCTGTCCGTCCGGGGTTTCAAACTTGGCGAACCGAAGGTCGCCAGGGCGTACATCAAACTGCCAGCGCTGGGGCACCGGGTTTGGTTCCGGCGCCATCGCACCGAGTCCAAGGGCCAGAATCCCCAGCAAAAGGGCTGATGCAATCGTGATCCGGAAGGTCTGCATGGCGGTCCAGTTCATGGCTGATCTTTCGCTCGTTTTCTTCCCGCGACTGTTCGCTCGTCGCGGTTCAGGCGTTCCTTCGACTTGTCCCGGAACCGCCGGAAGCGGATTTCGGGGCGGGGAGGCTAGTCTACTTGCGGCGTCGCGTCCGTCAAACGGGATGGCCGCCGCATTTTCACCGATCTTCGCGCTCCACATGACCCGTTCAGCCCCCAACCCGCCGGCCCGACAGGGACAATCTCCCGGGTTCGCTGTTGTCCGGGTGGGGGAGGACCTGCTGCTTGCTGCCGCACAGCGGCTGGTGAGCCAAAGCCTCAAGGATCGGGTCACGGCCGCGAAACGCCTGATCGCCAGCGCACCCGAACACGGCATCGACCTCTCGTGCATCTGGGCGAGCCTGAACGCATCGGATGTCGGAAAGCGGGGCGCCGAGGTGCGTCAGGCTTGTCTTGCCGTGCCGGGTTCGGGTCGCACCGCGATGATCTTCCTCTCCGAGCCGCAGGCGACCGAAGGAGGAAAAGGCGCAACCGAACACGAGTTGCAGGCGGCCCGCGAGGAACGCATCGCTTTGCTGCTCGCGGCGTCCTCGCACTTTGCGCAGAGCGGTTCCGATCAGGTGCGTGTGCTCCAGGCTTTGCCCGATCCGAGCGACGGCTGGGCCGAAACGGCGCTGCTCGGCGCTGGCTTTGTGTGCGTGGGAGATCTTGAGTACCGGCGCCGATCGCTCTCCCCCGCCGAACACAAGCCCGCAACGCGCCGGATCGAGTGGCCCGCCGGGGTGCGCGTCGCTTCGCTCGCATCGCTCCCGCAGGCGGAGCGCGATCCGCTCCTGCTCCGCGTTCTCGATGATTCCTACATCGATACGCGGGATTGCCCCGAGCTCTGCGGCATGCGCGCGACGAGCGACATCCTCGCCAGTCACTACGCGACCGGCGTTTTCGACCCCGCGCTCTGGTTCATCGTCTTCGCGACAAACCCTTCGGGCCGCGAAGAGCCGGCGGGCTGCATGCTCCTCAGCCGCGTGCTGGATCAGCGTGCGCTCGAGCTCGTGTACGTCGGCCTCGCGAAGCCAGCACGCGGGCGCGGCATCGGCGCGAAGCTGATGGAACTCGCGCTGCAGATGGCGGCCGAGCCACGCATCGATGCCGTGACCTGCGCCGTCGATTGCCGCAATGTTCCGGCGCTCCGCATGTACGAGCGATTCGGGTTCGGCGCGCTGGGCAGGCGTCGGGCGTTTGTTCGAAGTGTGGCCGGTGCGAACGCGGGCTGAAACCGCCCGCGCATCCGACCCGGGCGCAGAGAACGCTTCCATTCCGATTTCGAGCGGACACAACCGTGCGCGCAAACGATTGTCGCGGCATCTGTTGCAAGCAATCGACAGATGTTGTCCACAGGCTGTCCGCATCCGACAGCCGGGGGTGGACAAGTATTTTTCGATCGCGCTAAGCCCAGCTTTTTCCGCTCGCTGCGTCGTCCACCCCGCCGGAAGTGCGCATCCCGGTGTTGTTCAACCCGCCGATCGCCACTAGATTTCCCTCTGCGGTCACGGACTCGACCGACTCGAGAACTTCCGGGATCAGCCGGCGCCAGTGGCGCACGCTGCCCTGCATCGCGATCTGTGTTTCGATGCCCGATTCCGGGCACGGGCATCTCATCGCTCTGCATTTTCTCGTGGTGGGCACGGATGGCGATCGGTTTCGGGTGGCAGATCGGACGCTTCGAACAGGCGCGCGGCGATGGACCAGGACGGTCAAGGACGGACCATCGCCGCACGCCACGGACAGTTCGGAGCTCCGATCCGCCTTTTCGTGTCGTCCCGTGCGGGCGAGAGAGCGGAATTCTCGTGGCGACAAAGAGCCTCAGCAGTGCTTCCGAGCGGCCTCCGGCAACAGCGAGTTCCTTCCATGATTCAGCCCCCAACGTCACTCCCCGTCTTATCGCCGCTCTCGCCCGCGAAGGCTTCAGCGATCGCGCCGAGCGCTACCTGCGCCAGGCCAGCGACGTCCGCCTCCGTGGGGATGTGCTCGAGGTCGTGGCGCCGTCGCCCTTCGTCGCGGACCTGATCTCGCGCCGCATCGGCAGCGACCTTTGCCGCGTCGCCAGCCAAACACTCCTCGAAGGACGCAAGGCCGAGCTGCGCTTCCGGATCGCCGAGGAATCCCCGCGAGTCGCTCGCGATGCCCACGCCGGCGAGGCGCGTTCGGCTCAGCACGCCGAGCCACGCGCGGAACAGCGTTCCGAATCGCAGCTCGAAGCCCGTCCGCGTGCCGCTTCCGCCGGACCGCGTCACCGCCTCGAAGATTTCCTCGTGGGCGTTTCGAACCGCCTCGCGCACGCCGCGGCTGTCCGCCTCGCCGAAGACGAACAGGTCGTCTCTCTCAGCCCGCTCTTCATCCATTCTGCCTGCGGCATGGGCAAGACACACCTGCTCCACGGGATCGCCGCCCGCTTCCGCGAGAAGCACCCGACCGCGAAGATCCGCTGCGTGAGCGCCGAGGCGTTCACGAATGAGTTCATCTCCTCGCTCCGCGCCGGCGCGATCGAGGGCTTCCGTCGCACGCACCGGCGGCTCGCGCTCCTGTGCATCGATGATGTCCACTTCCTCGCGAACAAGGAGGCAACGCAGACCGAGCTCCTCCACACCCTCGACGCCGTGGGCCTCGATCGCGCCCGCATCGTTCTCGCCTCCGACGAGCACCCGCGTGATATCCGCAAGCTCTCGAGCGCGCTCGCCTCGCGCTTCATGTCCGGGGCTGTGCTCCGTATCGAAGAGCCGGACCCCGCTCTCCGCGTGCAGTTGGCGCAGAAGCTCTCCGCACGCAAGGGGCTCGGGCTGGACGAATCCGGTGCCCGGGCGCTCGCTTTGGCCAACTGGAAATCGGTCCGCGAACTCGAAGGACTGCTGATGCAACTTCTCGCCGTTTCGCGACTGCTCCCGGATCCGGACGCCGGCGCGATGCTCGATTCGGCCGCCGTGCGCCGCGCTCTGGATGTCTCCGGAACGCGCTCGGGCACGCAGCCCGCATTCGGCGCTCCGGTTCGGCCCCGTCGCCCCGTGCCCATCTCGATCATCCAATCCGAGATCGCCCGGCGGCTGCGGGTCGAGCACGCCGACATGGCGGGCAAGGGACGCCACCCGCGCGTCGTGCTCGCACGATCCATCGTCGTACACGTCGCGCGCCGGCTCACCACCCTCAGCTTTCCCGAGATCGCCCGCGCCATGAGCCGGCCGAACCACTCCTCCGTCATCACCGCGCACAATCGGCTGCTCTCCCAGCTCAAGTGGCGCGTCGGTGATTCCGCGCCGCTCGCCGCCGATGCGCCGGAATCCGGCCGAGCTCTCCTGCTCGCCGAGATGAACGTCGAGATCGGCCCCGACCTGGCCGGCCTGACCCTGCCGGAGCTCTGCGAGAGCATCGAGCAGGAAGTGGTCCGCCTCGCCGACAGCGTCTAGTTGTGGCACCGCTTCTCCGGGCGGTGCGTCCTTCATTTCCCGTGTTTCTGGCATCCATCCCCCGACAAATCGGGCGGGGGCATGCCATTCCCCTTTCAACCGTTCCGGCGTCCCCTCTACGCTCCCCGCGAATCGCGGCAATTCCGTCACCACTTCAACCGATAATCGAACCAATGTCGCACGCCCACGCCGAGATCCCACTCTCCCGCCCGGATATCTCCCAATTGGAAGAAGAGCTGGTGCTCAAGGCTCTGCGCTCCGGTCGCCTCTCGATCGGGCCCATGGTCGAGCAGTTTGAGCAGGAACTCGCAGCCAAACTCGGAACCCGCCACGCCGTCGCCATCAACAGCGGTACCAGCGGCCTTCACCTTGTCATGAAGGCTCTCAACATCGGCCCCGGCGATGAAGTCATCACCACCCCGTTCAGCTTCGTCGCCTCCAGCAACGCCATTCTCTTCGTCGGCGCCACGCCCGTCTTCGTCGATATCTGCCCCAAGACGCTGAACATGGATCCGGCGCAGGTCGAGAAAAAAATTACGCCCCGAACCAAGGCGATTCTCGCCGTCGAGACCTTCGGCAACCCCGCGTACATGGATCAGTACGCACAGATCGCCGCCAAGTACGAAATCCCGCTCATCGAGGATTCCTGTGAAGCCCTCGGCGCCGTGCACAAGGGCCGCAAGGCAGGCACCTTTGGAAGAGTGGGGGTCTTCGGCTTTTACCCCAACAAGCAGATCACCACCGGCGAAGGCGGCATGATCGTCACCGACGATGCCCGAATCGCCGAACTCTGCCGCTCCATGCGAAACCAGGGCCGTCCCCTCGGCCACGCCATGGGCGGCGGCACGGCCTCCGGTTCGTGGCTCAAGCACGAGCGCCTCGGATACAACTACCGCATGAGCGAGATCAACGCCGCCCTCGGCCTCGCGCAGATCCGCCGCCTCGATGAAATACTCGCAAAGCGAACCGAGGTCGCCGAAAACTACATCGAACGTCTCGCCGGCAACAAGCACCTCATCATGCCCACCATCGACGTCGACAGCGTCATGAGCTGGTTCATCTTCGTCGTCCGCCTCAGCACCACCTACACCCACGTCGAACGCGACCGCATCATCAAGGGCCTCCGCAATCACGAGGTCGGCGCGGGCGACTACTTCCCCTGTATCCACCTCCAGCCCTTCTACAGCGAGCAGTTCGGCTTCGAGCCCGGCATGTTCCCCATCGCCGAGAGCGTCAGCCACCGCACCATCGCTCTGCCCTTCTACAACACCCTTTCCCGCCGCGAGACCGACCTTGTCGCCCAGACGCTTGAAGTCATGCTCAGCCGCGAAAATCTGATGCGATAGTCGCGCATGTCTATCCACAAACTTGTGGTTTCTTTGCAACACGCATTCAGTACAATCTGGCGATGCGACGGACTCGCGTTTTGCCACCAATCGCACTCTGTGTCCTTAGTGCCACCAGCTTTCTGCTCGCGGCATGCCAGTCCACGCTTTCGCAGGAGTCCCGTCGCATTTGCGACAAATACGACGCCGAACTCGCTGCCGCAAAAGCCCAGTACGAATCGAATATCGCTGCCTGCGAATCCGCCCCAAACCCGGCCGCATGTAAAGATCAGCAAAGTCAGGCATACCGGGACAAAATTGACGTCCTCTGGAGGGCTGAGAATGCCGAACACGAGGAAGCCCTGCAAAACGCCATCCACGGCCGTCAAAACGCCGCCTCGAACTGAGGCCTCCGCCGCCAGATTTCCACCCCGGATCGCGCCTAGTATCACGACCCCACCCGGTGCCCCTTCGGCCCGGTCGGCGGGTTCCTATTGAGGTATTTCCCATGGCCAGGCAGTGCGATTTCACCGGTAAAAAGGTCAGCAAGGGCATGAAGCGGGCTTGGCGTGGCCAGGCCGTCGCAAAGGGCGGCTTCGGTCTGAAGCCCACCGGCATCACCCGCCGCACCTTCAAGCCGAATCTTCAGGACATCGTCGCCGTCATCGACGGTCAGAACGTCCGCGTCGTTGCCTCGACCAAGGCCATCCGCACCGGCATGGTCACCAAGGCCCTCAAGCGGAAGTACGGCTACACCCGCCAGCAGAAGGCCGCGGCCCAGTAACCCGCCCCCCCAGATTGCACCGCAAGGCTCCATCCCGGAGCCTTGTTTATTTTTGCCCCGAAGTTCGCCCGCTCCGTATTCAGAATCTGTGTTCGACTCATGGAGTACGCTTCACCGAGTCGCGAGCAACTTCTGTTCTCCACTTCACCGCTTCCTTCTCTTCTCCGTGTTCTCTGTGCCTCTGTGGCGAAAATCTCTTCCCCATGAAGTGCGAATCCTGCGACAACGAAGCGACCGTACACGACACCTTGCTCCGCGAAGGTGCCTGGGTCGAAGTGCACTTCTGCGAAGCCTGTGCCGCCAAGCAGGGCATCGCCCAGCCCGGTGCTTCGCTCAACGACCTACTCACCAATTTCGTTCTCCCGCAGATCGCCGGCGAGGCGGCAAAGCGTCCAAAGCCCGCCAAGGCTCGCACCCCCGTCTGCGCCGAATGCGGATTCACCTTTGAGCAGTTCCGCCAGGCCGGTCTCTTCGGCTGCCCTTCCTGCTACACCGCATTCGAATCACTGCTTCTCCCGCTCCTCGAACGCGCGCACGAGGGCGCGATGCAGCACGTCGGCAAGGTGCCCAAACGCATCACCGAGGCCGCCTCCGGCAAGGAATCGGTGAACGGCGCGAGGGCACTCGCCGAGCGGCGCGAGCGCTTGGAAAGAGAAAAACTGCTCCGCCGCCAGCTCGACGACGCCGTGAAATCCGAGCAGTACGAACTCGCGGCAAAGTTCCGCGACCAGCTCCAGCGGCTGCTGGATTCCAGCCGCGCTGCGGATCCTTCTCGAAACGCGTAACCCCGACCAAGCCCCTTTCCAGCTCCCTATGGCCGGACGAAAGAACAACCCCGCACCCGAACCCGATCCGCAGGGCGGCAACCCCGATTCCGGAAGCGGTTCGGAGCGCGATCCCCGCGCCGGGGGTATTCCGAACGGCGGCACCCTCGGCGGCGCGGGCACGCTCGCCGAGTGGCTGACCAACGGGGGTGAAGCGTGCGATGTGGTGCTCTCTTCGCGTGTCCGCCTGGCGCGCAATCTCGCGGGGCATCTCTTCGTGCATCGCGCCGCGAAGGACGAACGCGAGCGAGTTCTGCAGACCTGCCGAGATTGGATCCTGGGCGCGAACGTCTGCGATCGCATCATGTGGGTCGATCTGCACGAATCGCCCCAGCTCGACCGGAACCTGCTGGTCGAACGCCACCTGATCTCGAAGCAGCACGCCAAGGGCAAACCCGCCGGCAGCGGAGGAGCGGTGTCCCCGGCCGCGGATGAGCCCCGGGCCGTCGCGATCTCGATCCCCGACGAGCGCCTTTCCATCATGGTCAACGAGGAAGACCACCTCCGCATTCAGATGATGCACGCCGGTCTTTCGCTCGAAGAATGCTGGAAGCACGTAAGCGCGATCGACGACAAGCTCGAGGCCGGGCTCGATTACGCCTTCAGCCCCAAGCTTGGCTACCTCACCGCCTGCCCGACCAACGTCGGCACCGGCATGCGCATGAGCGTGATGCTGCATCTGCCCGCGCTCAAGGTCACCGGCGAGATCGAGAAAGTGAAGCGCGCCGCGACCGACATGAATCTCGCGGTCCGGGGCTTCTACGGCGAGGGCAGCGACGCCATCGGCGATCTGTACCAGATCTCCAACCAGACCACGCTCGGAAAGCCCGAAGGCGCCGTCCTCACCGAGCTCCAGGATTCGATCATCCCCGAAGTCATTCAGTACGAGCGCCACGCCCGCAACACGCTGCTCTCGAAGCGCCGTGCCGCGCTCGACGATCAGGTCTTTCGCGCCCTCGGCGCGCTCACGCACGCAAGGCTCATCGCCGCCGACGAGGCCATGCAGCTCCTCAGCCTCGTTCGCCTGGGCGTGGTACTCGGGATCATCCCCAATCTCTCGGTCCAGGCGGTCAACACGCTCTTCCTGCTTGTTCAGCCGGCGCACCTGCAGCGCGTTCTCGGCAAGGAAATGGACCAGGAACACCGCCGGATCGGACGTGCCGCGATGATCCGCGAACGTCTGACGAAGTAGTCGGAGCTCGCTCGCAGGCTCCCGCAATCACGAGAGAGAGTTCCTATGAGTCCCAATAGGTCCCATGGGACACATTCCCTGCTTCCCCGTCCGTTCTGTTAGATTTTGGCCGTGGAGCCCAAGCCCGACAAGTTCCTTTGGCCTCCGAATCCGACCGAGCTCGCCGCGCCCGCCCAGCCACTCTCCGAGGGCGCACGCCACCTGCTCACGCACGCGTCCGACTCCGTTGACCTGGATGTCATTGCCGAGGAGCCCGCCGACGAGCTTTCCGGCGAATTTGAAATACCGGCTTCGCCGATCCCGCCGCAGGGCGTTCGGCGTTTCCTCGAAGTCGTCGAAACCCACTTCCTCGGCCGCACCTCTGCGCCCTGGCACATCCGCGCCGCGAACTGGACTCGCGACGAACCGGGAAACTACTGCCCCCGCTGCGGCACAACCTGCCGCCCGTTCCAGCTTGACACGCTCACCGACCCCGCCACCTGCGTCCGCTGCCGCGGGAAACGCCCCGCGTGGGACCGATTTATCCGACTCGGCTCGTACGAGGGCGTGTTGGCACGTTCGGTCCGCGAGTTGAAGTTCGGCGGCCTTCGCGCGCTCGGTGAAAGCCTCGGACGCGAACTCGGGCTCGCGCTGCGTGCCGAGATCGAACTGCGCTCGATCAACCCGTCTCGCGTCGTGCTCGTGCCCATGCCCATGACGCCCTGGCGTCGGATCTCGCGCGGCATTGATCACACGCTCGTGCTCGCCCGCGGCACACGACGCGCGAGCGGCTTTGCGATTCAAAGGCTCCTGGCGCGGCGTCACCGCCCCAGCCAGGTTTCGCTTCCGGTCAGCGAGCGCCGCCGCAATGTCTCCGGCGCGTTTTTCTGCCGAAGGACAGTTCTGAACGTGCGGCCGGATGCGGTCTTGGTGGTTCTCGATGACGTTCGGACGACCGGGGCCACGCTGACGGAGGCCTGCCGCACGCTGCGGGCGGGGTTGAACAGGAGAAAGGGCGCCCCAAACAAACAGGAAACAAGCGGCGGTCCGCAGGTCTGGGCGGCGGCAGTGGGGGTCGCGCCGTCTCCTGGAGAGCGAGAATCGGAATCCGAGGGGGCGAGAGGCAATTCGTAAACTCTTCTGTGGCTGGAATTTACAGCAATTTCGCACGAGAGATTCCCTCCTGCGCTTGACCCGGCTGGGTGGCTGAGTAAACTCTCCCCCTGCCGAGAAATCGACAGGCCCTCCCGACGCGAAGGCGTGGGGCGGATATCTCTGACAATTGAACAGTTGGGGACCGCGCGAGAATGTGCGGCACGAACAGCCGGATCACTCCGGGATGGCTCTGGCTTGAGCCTGTTCGTGTCGAACAATCGCCCGATCAGCATGACACATGCTGGTACGGGCAAGCCCGCCGAAATTCACAGTTCGGCGTTCATTCTCGTAGTGGTTGAAAAGAGAAGGTGAAAACCTATCGATTCACGAGTTTGAAAAGAAACGCTGGATGATCTCCAGCGTGTTCCGGAAGTCTTGAGACGCAAGTCGCAAGATTGCCGGGACGAAGACCGCCTCCGGTTGAGTCGCAAGATTCAGACGGAGGTACTGGTTCAAACGACCTTCTTTGAAATTCTCCGGCCGGTGTCGCAAGATGCCGGTTGGGATAAAGAAAATCAAGTGAAGAGTTTGATCCTGGCTCAGATTGAATGCTGGCGGCATGGCTAAAACATGCAAGTCGAACGAACCCGCAAGGGTGAGTGGCGAAAGGGTTAGTAATGCGATCGAATGTACCCCGAGGTGGAGGATAGCGGGAAGAAATTCCCGGTAATACTCCATGATGTCTTCGGACCAAAGTTTTGGCGCCTTGGGAGCAGCGATCGTCCTATCAGGTAGTTGGCGGGGTAAAAGCCCACCAAGCCTTAGACGGGTAGCGGGTGTGAGAGCACGGCCCGCAACATCGGAACTGAGACACTGTCCGGACTCCTACGGGAGGCTGCAGTAACGAATCTTCCGCAATGGGCGCAAGCCTGACGGAGCAATGCCGCGTGCGGGATGAAGTATCTCTGGTATGTAAACCGCTGTCAGGGGGCAGAAACAATGATTGCCCCCAGAGGAAGTGGCGACTAACTCTGTGCCAGCAGTCGCGGTAATACAGAGGCCACAAGCATTAGTCGGAATCACTGGGCTTAAAGGGTGCGTAGGTTGTCCATCAAGTGCTTTGTGAAATCCCACGGCTCAACCGTGGAACAGCAGGGCATACTGATGGACTTGAGGCAAGTAGGGGCTGACGGAACAGTAGGTGGAGCGGTGAAATGCGTAGATATCTACTGGAACGCCGATGGTGAAGACGGTCAGCTGGGCTTGTCCTGACACTGAGGCACGAAAGCGTGGGGAGCAAACAGGATTAGATACCCTGGTAGTCCACGCTGTAAACGATGCGCACTGGACCGGTGCGGTTTTGACGCCGTATCGGTCGTAGTAAAAACGATAAGTGCGCCGCCTGGGGAGTACGGTCGCAAGATTAAAACTCAAAGGAATTGACGGGAGCTCACACAAGCGGTGGAGCATGTTGCTTAATTCGAGGCAACGCGAAGAACCTTACCTGGGTTTGACATGCTTGGATTAACCTCTTGAAAGAGAGGCCACGCCCTTTGGGTGGAACAAGCACAGGTGCTGCATGGCTGTCGTCAGCTCGTGCTGTGAAGTGTCGGGTTAAGTCCCTTAACGAGCGCAACCCCTGTCGTTAGTTGCTCACAGGTAATGCTGAGTACTCTAACGAGACTGCCGGTGTCAAACCGGAGGAAGGTGGGGATGACGTCAAGTCCTCATGGCCCTTACATCCAGGGTTGCAAACGTGCTACAATGGTGCATACAGAGCGACGCGAGGCCGCGAGGCGGAGCAAATCGCAAAAAATGCACCCCAGTTCGGATTGCAGGCTGCAATTCGCCTGCATGAAGTCGGAATCGCTAGTAATCGGAGATCAGCTACGCTCCGGTGAATATGTTCCTGAGCTTTGTACACACCGCCCGTCACGTCATGGGAGCCAGAAGCGCCCGAAGCCGCCCTGTTTCAAGGGTGTCTACGGCGATGCTGGTGACTGGGACGAAGTCGTAACAAGGTAGCCGTAGGAGAACCTGCGGCTGGATCACCTCCTTTCTAAGGGATTTCCTTAGACCAGATGACATTCCTCTCTCGCCGCCGAAAGGCAAATGGCAGGAGGATGTCTGAGAGCGATCTCAGTCTGGATGTCAACACATCTCTCGCCCGCGTTCCTCACCGAACGTGGTTGGACAACTCAAAAAGTTGTCCTTGCGACCCCCAACTGTTCTTTGCATACCCGGTCAACCCGGCAAAGCACCCCGCTCACAAGGCGGGGTGTTTTCGTTTTGTTACATTCTGGTTGGTGGTTCGTGTGCGCGATCTTGGCGGACGATTTTCACTGCATGCTCTTGGCTCAACTAGGGACAAGCAAGGACTATGCGATGACCACGCATCTCTCAGCTCGACTGGTTTGGCACGACAACGGGTGGGATGGCTGTCTCTGTCGGGACCCCAAGGCCAACACGTCGTGCATAGCCCACCGTCACGTGCGCGAGTCACGAAAGGACGATGAAGAACAGGCGTCCGCGGGCGTGCCGTTGCAGCAGCTCAAGGATCGACTGCCACCCTGCTCGCGCGACACGGGCGCATTTTCGCCACACCCGTACACCGTCATGCACGAAGACCCCCTTGAGTTCCGGCGTTTGCTGCCGGTGCCCGAAGAGGTGCCGGCGTACTCGTGCTGCCCCTCGCCGTACCGCTGGATGCGGGAAGAGAACTTCCGCGAAGTGTGCGAGGCGGAGAGCCTTCGGATCCGGCAGGCCGACCAGGCGGACAAGGATGATGGCTGGGTGATGGAAGCGGACAGGCAGAAGGACCTGCTCGCAGCGTTCTGGGGGAAGCTCGAAGCAACGAAGTCGCTGGTCTTCTTTTACTGCAAGGATGGACACCCGTTCGATGTCGCGGCCGCCCGCGTGCTGGTGGGTGTCGGACGCATCCGCGAGGTCGGAGAACAGGTCTACTTCGGAACGACTCCGAAGCACCCTGATCCGTTCCCGGTCTGGTCACGCCGGATTACGCAGGATTGTCCTGCGCAGGGCGTCCGGCTCCCTTACCAGGAGTATCTGCGACTCGGCCTTCCTATTGAAAAGGTTCTGTGCCCCGTGCCGAACGCGGTGCTGCCGGATTTCTCGTTCGTCGGGGCTCATGTCACGGACGACTCAGCGCTCACCGTGGTTGAACACCTGGCGCGCAGCGTCGAGGTGGTGCGTGCCGATGCGAAGGTGCCCGGCGATTGGGATCGGCGGCTCGTGTGGCTAAACGACGTGCTCGCGGAGCTCTGGCGGGGGCGTGGTCCGTTCCCCGGCATCGGGAGTGTCCTCCAAGTCCTCGGGTGCCAGACCGGCACCGCCTTTCAACGGTCGGTCTTGGCGCCGATGGCCCGGCAAGGCGAGAATCCCTGGCAGTACGTCCGAGGCGTCCTGGACGGCGCGATTCCAATCCCTGCCGGTCCGCACGCCGCCGAACTCAAGAAGGCCCACGAGAAGTGGAGGAAGCTGCCGGGACGGCACGAGCTCCTGCAGACGCTCGCGCGGTTCGAACTCACCCACGAGCAGGTGCAGCGGGTGGTGGACCCGACCGCACGCGCGGATGCCGGCATCGTGGGGACCGAGGCCGATCTCACGCGCAATCCGTACCTCATCTGCGAGATGGACTTGGGGACGGACGAATCGGAGTCCGTCGGGCTCGACACCATCGATCACGGCATGCTCCCGGATGGCGACGCCGCGTTATTCGTGGAATCGTCGGTTGCTGCGGACGATGAGCGTCGCGTGCGAGCGGTTGCCGCGGCGGTGCTCGCGGAGGCCGCCACGGAGGGCGACACCGTTCTTCCGCAACGAGACCTCTTCGATCGCATGCGGAAGCGATTTTCCGACAAGCGGGCATGCCGGCCTGATGTCGATCTGTTCCGAGCGGACCTGGAGTTCCACGAGCAGCGCCTCTGGACGGCGTTGGACACTGATCCACCCTTGACGGCGCTGCGACCGCTCCGTGAACTGGAATCTTCGTCAGCGGATCTGGTGCGTGCTCGGGCTGGCCGCGTCGTCGCGAAGGGCCCTAAGGCGCCCGAGTGGGCGCTTGCACTGAAGGGTCGCTTTGGCGAACCAGCCACCGAGCGTGACAAATCGGCGTTTGCTGAGAAGGAGCGCGCCTTGCAGACGCTCTTCGGGCAGAAGCTCTCTGTCCTGACCGGCGGGGCCGGAACGGGGAAGACGTCCGTGCTGCAGGTGTTCCTGCGCGAGCTGGAGCGCGTCGAGGGCAAGCAGTCGCTCCTGCTCCTGGCGCCGACGGGCAAGGCGCGCGTCCGGCTCGCGACGCGGACGGGCCGAAACGCCATGACCATCCATCAGTTCCTGCTCAAACAGGACTGGATCTGGCCTTCGACTTTCTCGCTCAAGCATGCGGGGGGGGGAAGCAGTATTCGGCGACCACAGTGGTCGTCGACGAATGCTCGATGATCCCGACAGACCTCTTCGGCACGCTGTTGAGGGCACTGGACACGGGGCCGCTCAAGCGGCTTGTGCTCGTTGGCGATCCGAACCAGTTGCCGCCCATCGGTCCCGGCCGGCCTTTCGTGGACATCGTGGACTGGGTGGCGGAGAAGCAACCCTCCGCTCACGCCAAGCTCTTGACGTGCATGCGGGTCGACGAGTCGGGCGGGCAGGACAGCATTGGGCTCTCGCTGGCCGACGGGTACCGCTCTGATGTCGTTCACCCGGGGGACGATGAGATCCTCACGCGCCTCGGAACCCCTGGAGCGTTCGGCGACTTGGAGTGCATGTTCTGGCGGGATCCGTCCGACCTGATGGGCAAACTGCGTGATCGGTTGGGCAGCTTGCTCGGCATCGCGCCAAAGGACTACAAGTCGTTCAATCTCTCGCTTGGAATCGATGGCGACAAGAGTGACTACGGCAAGAGCGAGGCGTGGCAGATCCTCTGCCCTACGCGAATCGAGCTGCACGGGACAGAAGAACTCAACCGCGTGATCCAAGGGGAGTACCGTGGCGGGATCCTCAGCAACTGCCGGGCGAGGCGCGGGAACAACCCCAAGCCCTTCGGAGATCGCGAAATCGTCTGGTGCGACAAGGTCATCCAGGTGCGCAACCGGCGCGGCAATGCCTGGCCCAACAAGCCAGAGAACCTGAACTACATCGCGAACGGCGAGATCGGCGTCGTCAAGTCCGCGACGAAGGGCGCGAAGGGAGACTATTTCGACGTGGCCTTCTCGACGCAGCCGGACGTGAGCTATCGCTATTGGCGGAACCAAGCCAACGAAGACGTTGAGCTGGCGTACGCCTTGACCGTACACAAAGCGCAGGGGAGCGATTTCGATGTCGTGTTCTTGATTGTGCCGCAGTCGGCGACGACGCTGTCCCGCGAGATGATCTACACCGGGCTGACGCGGTTCCGCACGCGCCTCGTGCTGATGGTGGAGAAGGATCTGGCGCCGCTGCTGGCCCTCCGCAATCCTGCGGCGTCGGACACGAACCGCCGCAACACCCAGATGTTCAAGCTCGCATTGCGGCCGGATGCGGCAGGGACGTGGCGCGCCGAGGGGCTCATCCATCGGACGCGGAAGGGCGTGGCCGTCAGGTCGAAGAGCGAAGTGATCGTCGCCGACACACTGGAGAGCCTGGGGATCAGCTACGATTACGAGAAGGTGCTGGCGCCGCCCGACGATCCGAAGGACTTCCGGCTTCCCGACTTCACCGTGGGGTATCAAGGGGACATCTACTACTGGGAGCACCTGGGGATGCTTACGGTTCCCGCGTATCGCGAGGGCTGGGAAAAGAAGCTGGCTTGGTACAAGTCTACTGGGTACTTCGATCGACTGATCACCTCGGAAGATTCTCCAGAAGGCGGCATTGACGCTGGTGCCATCGAGCGGATCGCTCGGGAACGAGTTCTTAGATATTAAACTCCAAGTGCCGCCAACTCATAGTGAAAACCCTATTCACAAACGAAATCCGCCTCATCGCCCAGGAAGAAAAGTGGGAGAGTCGCTTCGGTGCCCACACCCGCCAGGCCTGGCCCGACCCGCGCGACACCAGTTCACTCATGGTTGTGGGGTTCGATTCGGGTCTTTCAGAAGACTGCACGCCCGACGAGTTCGTCCGCGTCGTGCTGCCCATCATCGACGCGACCACGCCGCTGATCGACGAGATCGTCACTGACGATGTCGCGGGTTGAGGGCGGGCGGCGACACCCGCCGCCGCAACGCGTTGGGATTCACACATTCGCTCCATGAGAATCCGGAGCAATGGGCCTTTTTTCGGCCTTTCTTGGGGTTGGCGCGAGAACGGACCGCCAATCACGCGCTTTTCTGTTTACTCAGGAAAACAATCTGCGAGACTATCCGATGGAGTCTCTTGGCCGGCGCGATGATCACGCGCCGCGTTGCACGCCCGAGCCGGAATTGGACACCGCCCATGCGAACGTTGATGTGGTTCTGCGGTCTTGCTGCGGTTGCCGCGATCGGCCCGCTTGCTGGCGCCCAACCCATCGCCGATTCCCTCGCCGACTACTCCGGCACCCAGGGCTACCGCAACTGGTACTACGGCTACTCCAAGTACACCTCCGGCACGCTCGGGCCGTTTCAGCAGCTGGGCCTCTTCAGCAACAACGTCTGGTACCGCGCCGAAGGTGGGGGGACTTCGTACTGGACTTCAATCTGGAAAGGCGGCCAGCATCCCAACGCCGCCATCAGCACCGGCGGCAGGCTCGGCGAAGAAAACTGGGTCATCCGCCGCTGGGTCGCTCCGCCCGGTTTCCTTCAGTACATCCACATCTCCGGCTCCGTTCAGAAGCAGTCCATCACCGGTGGCGACGGCAGCGTCTTTCACCTCATGGTCAACTCGGGCAACTACACCAACATCTTTCTCGTTTCGAATGACCTGACGGCGCACACGTTCTCCCAGGACATCTGCGTCGCCGGGGGCGATCGAGTCGATTTCATCGTCGACCCGAACATCAACGATCAATACGACTCGACCAACGTCGTCGCAACCATTACCGGCCCAATCATTCAGATGCCGGTATCAACATCAGCCTGCCCCGGCGCGTGGGCCACGTTCACAATCGCGACCTAGAGCCTATCCGTAAACCGCGCAACCAGACTGGTGCGGGGCGCGAATAGCCTTGCATGGCGATGCGGTTGACGGACGAACAGTTGGATTGGTTGTGTGCTCGGTTGCCTTCGGTGCCCGCGCGGCCGCGTGGCGGGCGGCCGCCGATGGACCGTCGGAAGGTGATCGCGGCGATCTTCTGGATCCTCGACAACGGCGCCAAGTGGAAGGACCTGCCGCGTCATTTTGGTTCGCGCAGCGCTGTGCACGCCTACTTCCAGCGCTGGGCACAGGAAGGCGTCTTCGAGAACATCATGCGCGACGCGGGGCTGCTCGTGGAAGAGCGCGGCGGCTACCGCCTCTACGAGTGCTTCATCGACGCGACCTTCAGCAAGGCCCGCGGCGGCGGGGATGGAGTCGGCGTCACCAAGGCGGGAAAAGGCGTGAAAATCATGGTCCTGGTCGATGCACGCGGCCTGCCGGTCGCAGTGACGACGGGCAGCGCCAGTCCGCACGAGAGCACGCTCGTGCAGGGGCTCTTCGACTTCATGCTCAGCACCGACACGCCGACTCGCATCATCGGCGACAAGGCCTACGACTCGGATGCGCTCGATGAAGACCTCGACGACGAGTGCATCGAGTTGATCGCGCCCCACCGTAAGAACCGCAAGCCGCGGAACGTCACGCAGGACGGAAGACAACTCCGCCGCTACAAACGCCGCTGGACGGTGGAACGCACCATCAGCTGGTTCCAGAACTTCCGCCGGCTGTGCATCCGCTACGAGAAATCCACGACTCTCTTCCAAGCCTTCCTCCACCTTGGATGCTCAATCATCCTCTTGAAACAGGTTTACGGATAGGCTCTAGAGCTAACGGCTGAAACGGAACCACGTGCCTTGGCATGCGCGGATGCGCGTAAATGCTTGCGGGGTCGTCCGCGAGCGAGTTTCACCGCCTCCGCCTCACCCCCACAACCACCCCAACCCCCATCAAACTCAAAACTCCCCCCGCCCCCGGCACCAGCGTGATCTCCAGCACCGGCTCCTTCCCCAGCATGTGCGGCATCCACAGGTCCGTGAACGCAAACAGCAGCTCATCGATGTGCGTTCCGTCAAACGATTCGATTCTGCCGCCGAACGCAACTGTTCCGACACCCATCGTCGCGTTCAAATAGCCGAGCGTCATCGGGCTCATGTCGATCTCGAGTATCGAGCCCATGTCCATCGGCGTCACGACAATGTCGCCGACCGGAATCCCCGTGCCCAGCGTCGCGAAGATCGCCATCGCTTCCGCCGTCGTGTGCGCCGCACCGAGCGCCGCCGTCGAATACGGCGTGCTCGTCACCACATAGTGCTCGCTCATGTCCGGACTGATGTATCCCATCCCCGGGTCGAGCAGATCCGGCGGCGCGAACTTCGGCAGGTACAGCTTCAACTTCGCGCTCGCCACGCTCATCGGCGGCAGTGGGGCATACGACGTCAGATCGAAGTTGAAAAAGTTCCGATGCTCCGGCGTCGTCGTGATCGGCGAGAGTCCAACGCGATAGTTCTGAAACCCCGGCGTGTTCGAGTATCCGCCCGCCGCGTTGTACGTCCCCGTCAACGCACACGGCACGATCAACGTCGAAGCAAGCGCACTCGGCGCAACGCTTACCGCCAGGCCGCAGGCAACCACACACCCCATCAGCATGTTCTTCATCTCTCCCCCGTTCCGGCGTAAGCCCTTTCCAGACGCCTCTACGAGCCTACCGCGCTGCGCCCGCGGCCGCGAGCCTGAGTTTCGAGCAGCGCGTAAGGCCTTCAAGGAAAAGGATTTCCGGTTACCCGCTCGAATATGCGTCAAAAACCAAACAAAAGCCGTGTATAAATGCGTTTCCATGGTAAACTATCCGCATGGTCGCGCACCCACCGAAAAACTCCGATCGAGCCCCCGCCGAAAATCGCTCCTCCGCGCCGGCAGTTTCCTCGGCCCAATCTCAGCCGCAAATGGATAGGGAGGCCGGCCCCCAATCCGACCTTCCCCCCGAAACCCACGCCCCCAAGTTCAACCCGCGTGACCCCCGCGCTATCCAGGCGATCCTGAACCTCTTCACCGATCCCAAACTCTCCCTCCGCGACGTCGCCGACCAAGCCGTCGTCGAAGGGCAGTCGCGATCCCGGTCGTCTCGCCCACGAATTGGGCCTGTGGGCGTTGCCCGATGCGCGGCATCTCGTCACGCTGCATCCGCTTCACTGTCGCTCTTGAAACGGGCACGCGGCAAGCGGCTGCTTCATCCAATCACCTCCAAAATCCACAACTTTGTGGATTCATCCCGTCACGCACTTCGCATTGCGGGCGCAACTTCCACGGCCGACTCCACTTGCTCGTCGCGCCGCTCGCATTCTGCGCGTCAAGCGCCCAATTTCGCGTGTGGTTTCTGAAACCGTCTGTAAGCTGTTTCAGCTCTCCGTTTTTCCGCTTGAGCAGCGTGAACTGGCCGCTCGCTCCCCACGCGCGGCACGAGGGAATTCTCAATGCAACGTCCGATCGCTCGCACCATACGTGTCGCAGGATTCGTGGCCGCCGCGCTCCTGCTCGCAGGGTCCGTCCCTGCGCAGTCGCTCCGCCCCGGTATGGGCGCCACCATGTATTCCGGTGGTACCACCTTCCGCGTCTGGGCGCCCAACGCAACCGCCGTTTCCGTCGGCGGCACATTCAACTCCTTCTCAACCACCGCCAATCCGCTCGTCAGCGAAGGTGGCGGCATCTGGTCCGCCGATGTCTCGGGCGCGGGCGCAGGCCACAACTACAAGTTCTACATCACCAATGGCGCGAACAGCTACTGGCGGAAGGATCCGCGCGGTCGCGAAGTCGTCAACAGCTCCGGCAACTCCATCATCCGAAACAACACCTACGCCTGGTCGGATTACGGCGCAACCGCCACGCTCTTCTCCGATAATTTCGATTCCGGCGCATGGGGTGCAAACTGGGCCCTCTCCGGCTCCGGCCCATACCGCATCGCGTTCTCAACCACATACAAAGCCGCCGGCACGCGAGGTGTCGCCTTCGACAGTTCCGTCAACGGCACCTTCGCCACCGGTCAGCTCACGCTGACGCTCAACTGCTCCAACCACGACGAATTGTCGCTGACCTACAAGATCCGCAACGTCGCGGATGAGACCCACACGCAGGACGGCGTCTATATCTCCAACAACGGCACGACCTGGACCAAGGTCATGGGCTTCCCCGCCATCAGCGGTTCGTACTCAACATACACAGTGAACCTTTCAGCGGGCGCGATGGCCGCGGGATACACGCCCGGCTCCGCCTTCAAGATCCGCTGGCAGCAGTACGACGATGCGCCGCTCGCCACCGACGGCATGGCGCTCGACGATGTCTCCGTCACCGGCAAACCCAAGACCAACTTCAGCGCGCCCAACTGGAACGAGATGGTCATCTACGAGATGCACATCGGCACCTTCAACGACACCGCCGGCGGCACGCCCGGCACCTTCGCCAACGCAATCTCTCGCCTCACCCAGCTCCAGAACATGGGAATCAACGCCGTCAAGGTCATGCCACTGAGCGAGTTCGCCGGCGATTTCTCCTGGGGCTACAACCCCTCCGATCCCTTCAGCATCGAGTCCATCTACGGAGGCGTT
This sequence comes from Planctomycetota bacterium, assembly GCA_017303555.1. Classification (GTDB taxonomy): domain Bacteria; phylum Planctomycetota; class Phycisphaerae; order Phycisphaerales; family UBA1924; genus JAFEBO01. The sequence continues at coordinate 52,999 of JAFLCN010000015.1, read as the reverse complement.
GCTGGCTACAAGTCCTTCGTCGATGCCTGCCACCAGCGCGGCATCGCCGTCATTCAGGACGTCGTCCACAACCACTACGGCCCCTCCGACCTCGACATGTGGCAGTTCGATGGCTGGAACACCGGTGGCAAAGGCGGCATCTACTTCTATCAGGATTACCGCTCGAGCACGCCCTGGGGCGACACCCGTCCCGATTACGGCCGCAACGAAGTGCGGGGATACATCCGCGATAGCGTCATGCGCTGGCTCCAGGAATACCGCATCGATGGCCTCCGCTGGGATTCCACCGTCAACATCCGCAACACCAACAACGGCGTCGGCACCGACATCCCCGACGGCTGGAGCGTGATGCAGTACTGCAACAACGAGGTCGATGGCCAGTACGCCGGCAAGATCTCGATCGCAGAAGATCTCCAGAACAACGATTGGATCACCAAGACCACCGGCGCAGGCGGCGCAGGTTTCGATAGCCAGTGGGACGCACAGTTCGTGCATCCAATCCGCACCGCGATCATCGGCGGCACCGATTCCAGCCGCGACATGTTCGCCGTGCGCGACGCCATCACGCACATGTACAACGGCAGCCAGACCCAGCGCATCATCTACACCGAAAGCCACGACGAGGTCGCCAACGGACACGCCCGAGTCCCCGAAGAAATCTGGCCCGGCAACGCCGGTTCATGGGCCAGTAAGAAGCGCTCGACTCTTGGCGCAGGCATCGTCTTCACGTCCGCAGGCATCCCCATGATCTTCCAAGGTCAGGAAGTCCTCGAAGACACCTACTTCCAGGACACCGATCCCGTCGATTGGACCAAGCTCACCACCTACGCCGGTATCCAGACCATGTACCGCGACATGATCCGTCTGCGTCGCAACTGGTTCGATACCACCCGTGGCCTGCGAGGCAACAACACCAACGTTCACCACATCAACAACACCAACAAGGTCATCGCCTATCACCGCTGGCAGAACGGCGGCGCGAAGGACGACGTCATCGTCGTCGCCAACTTCGCCAATACCAGCTACACCAGCTACAACCTCGGCTTCCCCCGCGCAGGCACCTGGAAGGTCCGCTTCAACAGCGACTGGAACGGCTACAGCGGCGACTTCGCCAACACCAACAGCTACGACACCACAGCCAACGCAGGCGCGAAGGACGGCATGAGCTACAACGGCAACATCGGCATCGGCCCCTACACCATCATCATCCTCTCGCAAGACAACTGATGCCCCAGATGTGATTCACGCCAGTTTCCCGGCCGCGCCGAAAGACGCCGCCGGGGTTTCCAGATCTTTGAAAACCAAATACCTCGGACGATGAACATCCATCTCCCATCCGCTTTTCTCTGTGCCTCTGCGCCTCTGTGGTGAATTCCGTCTCTTCCGATATCACTTCGCCCGAAAACACCCCGCCCCGTGATCATCCACCAGCCCGACCGCCTGCATGTACGCATACATGATCGTCGAGCCCACGAAACTCATGCCGCTTTTCTGGAGGTCCTTCGAAAGCGCATCCGACTCCGCCGAACTCGCCCGAAAGTCCTTCGCCGACTTCGGCCGGTTCACCTGAGGCTTGCCGCCGACAAACGACCATACATACTTGTCGAACGAGCCGAACTCTTTCTGGATCTTGAGAAACGCAATCGCGTTCTTCCGCGTCGAGAACACCTTCAGCCGATTCCTGATGATGTCGCCCTCCTTGAGAACCTTCTCAAGCTGCGCATCCGTCATCTTCGAAACCTTCACCGGATCAAAGTCCCTGAACGCCGCCCGATACCCCTCGCGCCGTTTCAGAATCGTGTACCAGCTCAGCCCCGCCTGCGCCCCTTCGAGGATCAGCATCTCGAACAGCTTCTGATCATCATGCACCGCGCGGCCCCATTCGCGATCGTGATACGCGATGTAGTCCGGCTTGTCCTTCGGCACCCAGTGACACCGCTGCTTCTCGGCCATGCAGGACGTTACGCGCCACGGGTTTCGGCAATCCACCACCACACCACGAACCCGGAGGGAGCTTGTGAGTCAAATTTCACAACCGTTCGCCCTGCCCCGTGGTAGATTACCTGCCTCACGCGGGCGAATCGCCCTGGGAAGGAAACTCCGATGCCCGATCCAAACCCGCCACCCGGCTTCTCACGTCGGTCCTTCATGAAGACGGTGGGTGTCTCGGCCACCGTGACCACGCTCTCGGGCATCGCCGAAGCGCACGCGCTCGCCCGCGAACAGGAAGCCGGCGATCAACTGCTCGGCCCGGGCCCGATCTCGATCGCGTTCACGGTCAACGGCAAAGCCGCCGAGATGCGCGTCGAGCCCTCGACCACGCTCGCCGAAGCGCTGCGGTTTCAACTGGGCCTGACCGGAACGAAAGTGATCTGCGATCGCGGCGCCTGCGGCGGCTGCTCGGTCATCTTGAACGGCAAGCTCGCCAACGCGTGCATGATGCTCGTGATCGATGCCCAGGGCGCGAGCATCACCACCATCGAAGGAATCGCCAAAGGCAGCAAGCTGGACCCGGTGCAGGAGTCGTACCTGCGCCACGATGCGCTGCAGTGTGGCTACTGCACTCCGGGCTTCATCGTCGCGACGCGCGTGCTGCTGGATGATGTGCCCAAGCCGACGCTCGATCAGATCAAGAAGGCGCTCGGCGGGAATATCTGCCGCTGCGGGACGTACACGAACATCTTCAACGCGGCGCTCGAGGCTTCGGGCCAGGCGCCGATCATGGACCAGAAAGGAGTCGCGTGATAAAGACCGATGTTGCGCCGACTCTGGCCGGCGGTCCGACGCTGATACCGACCGACATGCCCACGACCAACCGCCCCATGAACATGGGCCAGTCGATGGACGACAACACATCAAGGCTCGATGGCGTCGCGAAGATCACGGGGGCTGCGAAGTACTCGAGCGATATGCTGCTGCCGAACGCCGTCTTCGCGCGGTTCGTCCGTTGCCCGTTCGGCGCGGCGAATCTGGAGACCGTGGACGATTCCGCGGCACGGAAGGTGCCCGGCGTGATCGACATCGAAATCACCCCCAAGGCCTGCACCTACAACGGACAGCCGGTCGGGCACGTGGTGGCGGAGTCGCCGGTTGCGGTGAACCGCGCGCTCAAGGCGCTCAAGCTGAACTGGAAAAAGGATTCGGTAAAGACGTCGATTCGCGATACGAAGCAGGTCGGCCTGCTCAAAGGGAATGCGCCCGATGCCGACGTGACGATTCGTGCGGTGTATTCGACACCGGTGCAGACGCACTCGTCGCTCGAAACACATGGCGGCGTGGTGGATCACAAGGGCGATAAGGCGACGGTCTATGCATCAACGCAAGGCACCTTTTCGGTGCGGGACGGATTCGGCGATGCGCTGAGTCTGAAGGGCTCCGATTTTGAAGTGGTGTGCGAATACGTCGGTGGCGGATTCGGTTCGAAGCTCGGCGGGCCGGGCAAGGAACTGATGCTCGCGGCGAAGCTGTCGCAGAAGCTCAAACGCCCCGCATATGTGATGTGCAATCGTGCAGAGGAACATCTTGATACGGGCAATCGTCCTTCGAGCGTGACCAGCGTCTGGCTGAGCCTGAAGAAGGACGGGTCGGTCGTTGGCGGTGAGGTGATGACCTACGGCGGCGTGGGCGTCGCGAACGGTGGAGGCGGATGCAACGTGCCCTCGGGGCGGTACACCTTTGCGAACGTGAACAAGTCGCACGAGGACGTTTCATTCAATGCGGGCGGGCCAAGGGCGTTTCGTGCGCCGGGGCGGCCGCAGGGCGCTTTTGCCGAAGAGCTGATGCTCGATGAAGCAGCGGCGGAACTTGGAATGGACCCGCTCGCGCTGAAGCGCAAGCTCGCGATCGATGACGTCTACCGCGAGATGCTGGATCAGGGCGCGAAGTTGATCGGCTGGGGCGAGCGCAAGGCCAACGGATCGCAAACGTCGGTGATGCGCACGGGGTTTGGTGTCGGCATCGCGGGCTGGGGGAGCGCATCGCCGGGCGGGAATGCGGAAGTGGTGATTCATCCGGACGGCTCGGTCGAGAGCCGAACGGGCACGCAGGACATTGGCACCGGTCAACGCACGACGATGGGCATCTGCACGGCGGATGCGATCGGCATTCCGCTGAGCATGGTGACGGTGCAGATCGGTCGTTCGTCGCTGCCACCGGGTCCGGGCTCGGGCGGATCGGTGACGTCGCCGACGACCGCGCCGACGATGATGAATGCCGCGACGCAGGCACGGACCAAGTTGTTCGAGGTGCTCGCACGCCAGGGGGGAGACAACGCTGCCGACTTCACAGTCAAAGACGGCGTCGTGCTGAAGCGGGGCGAGAAGTTCCTGTCATGGAAGGATGCGTGCGCGAAGCTGCCGGCGGACGGCGTGATGGGTTCGGCGAGCACGGGCGATGGGGGTAAGGGTAACTCGCAGGGTGTGCAGTTCGTGAAGGTGGTGGTGGACTGCGAGACGGGGATCATTTATCCCAAGCACGTCATCGCGATTCAATCGTGCGGAAGGGTGATCTGCCGCAAGACGGCGGAGAGCCAGATCATCGGCGGCGTGATTCAGGGTTTGTCGTACGGGATGTTTGAAAACCGGATTCTGGATCGCAACGTCGGCGCGATGGTGAACCCGAATCTCGAGTGGTACAAGATTTTGGGCCCGTGCGAGATGCCGCACATTGAGCCGGTGCTTTGGGCGCACGGACAAACTGGCGTGAAAGCCTTAGGCGAGCCGCCGACGATACCGACGGCTGGCGCGCTGGCGTGCGCGGTGTTCAATGCGATCGGCGCGCCGGTGCGGCACTTGCCGCTGACGCCCGACAAGGTGCTCTCGGCACTGGAAGGAGCGCGCTCATGAACAGCTTTGCGATCGCGCAGCCCAAGTCGATGTCCGAAGCGTCACGCATCGTGTCAGACAAGAAGTACAGCCTTGTCGTGATCAAGGCGGGCGGGATCGATCTGATCGATCACTTGAAGGAAGGGCTGATTGCGCCGGATGTGGTGGTGAATGTTCGGAGATTGCAGTCGGACAAAGAGCTGATCAAGGTGAGCGAGGGCGAGATCCGGATTGATGCCGTCGCGACGCTGGCGGACATTGTTTCATCGGCAGCGCTTCGGGCTGCGTGTCCGGCGCTGGTGCAGTCGGTTGAGAACGCGGCATCGCCGGCGGTGCGGAATGTTGCGTCTGCCGCGGGCAATCTGCTGCAGCGGCCACGCTGCTGGTACTACCGCAACGAGCAGTTCAATTGCCTGAAGAAGGGCGGCGCGACGTGCTTCGCGGTCGAGGGCGAGAATCGGTACCACGCGATCTTTGGCGATGGGCCGTGCCACATCGTGCATCCGTCGAACCTCGCGCCCGCATTCTTCGTCACCGACGCGACCGTACACATGGTCGGCGCGGAGCATCCGAGTCTGCCCATCCGCTACCTCTATCACATGCCGGACAAGGGCGTGCGGAGCGAGAGCAACCTTCCTCCGGGTGCGGTCATCACGCACATCACCTGCAAGCCGGTGAAGGCGAGCGGGTTCTACGCGATCAAGGAGAAGCAGTCGTTCGACTGGCCGGTCGCGGCGGCGGCGGTTGCGCTCGAGATGGATGGGAACACAATCACCAAAGCGACGGTGTGTGCAGGGGCGGTTGCCCCGATTCCGTGGGAACTGCGGAACGTGGCGGGGGCGCTTCGAGGTGTTGATGTTTCGAACGATGCAGCGCTGACCAAGGCGTGTGCCGCGGCGGCGGTGGGTGCGAAGCCGATGACGGACAACGCGTACAAGGCCAAGCTGCTGCCGGTGGCGGTGAAGCGAGCGGTCTTGCTGGCGGCGGGGAAGAAGCTGGAGGTGGAATCATGAACTTCGATGCACCGCTCCACTTGAAGCCCTGCTGCCTGAACATGCGGCACAAGATGATGTACTGCGATCCGAGGCAGGCAACGCCGGGTCTGATCGATGGCGATTCGGAAACGCGCGTGCTGCTCTGCGTGCTGACGCAGGAAGTACTGGGGCCGGACGACAAGCCGGTTGGGATGCACCAGTGCTCGCCGGATCGGCCGTGCTATCGCGGTGCGAAGAAGCCGGAGTCGTGGGCGGAGCCGCCGAAGCCGAACGTTTCGTAAGGCGGCTTACCGCCCGCGAATGCCGATATCCTCGAAGACGATGTCGGGGCCGGTCCAGATGTTTTCGATGACGTAGTTGGACTCTGCCGCGGTGACGGAGGGCCTCAGGATCACGTCGAATCTGGTGCTGGAGAATTTCTCGCTGTTGCTCAGTCCTTGCGTCATCGAGTTGCTGGGAGCGAAGATGGCACTTCCGACTGCGATTTCCTTGCCCGCGGCATCGCCCTCCCGCGGCCGGAGAAGGACTTCGAACGCCAATCCGACGGGCGGGGCGTTGCAGGTGACATAGACGGTCAATGAACCGTCGCGGTTCTTCTGAAGGGGTGGGACTTTCAGGCTGCGACGCACTGGGGCGTCGAGTGCGGGATCGGCCGTTGCGTTCACGATGGGAGCATCCGCCGCGACGATTTCGATGTCGCGCTCGAACGACTTGGTGCACCGGCCGAATTCGTGCTCGCTGTCGAGTTCGGGAATGACACCCACAGAGACGGTGGCGTGCAGTTTGTATGTGCCTGGGGGCAGATCAATAAAGTAGAGAGCGGCGGCGCTCGAAGAATTTCGCCGACCGAGCTGCGCGAGGGAACGCGCATCCGGGTGCCGCCTGATCTGCGTACCGGAGAGGGAGAGCTCGTCGAAGCGAGTCTGCACAACCGCTTTCACACCGCCGGGAAGTGACAGCGGCAAGCGCGGCGCGCTCACGCTGTAACCGAACGGCGCGTGCTGGCCCTGCCGGATGACCTTGCGAGTGGTCAGGTCGATGTTCATCGCGAAGAAGACGTATTCCGTCCACTGCGTGTCGGTGACAAGGCCGTCGACTCGGGCGAGCGCGATGAGGTCGCTCCATGCGATGTTCCACGTCGCGGGATCGGTTTCGGCACGGGGAAGCGCCTGCAGAACAATGGGTTTCACGTCCGAAACGGAGAAGTCTCCGGCGCGATAGCGTCGGAGCAGTTCGGTGATCGCGTTGGTCGAGGACGAGGAAAGGCCGTGCGCTTCGGCGCGGAGGAGCCAGGCGGGCTTGTAGGGGTTGAGGTTGAGCTTGGTGAGCGAAGCGGTTGCGAGGACTGCCGCGAGAAGCAGCGGAACGAGCAGGAATGCGCCGGCCGAGATTCGAAGCCGCGATCTGGTCCGCTTTGGGACGATCGCGGTTGGGTTGGAGAGTGGCGTGCCGCACTCTGGGCAGGCGGAAGCCGCGGGGAGGCCGGAGAGATCGAACCGGCACGCGCGGCAGACGGTGGTGCCGGGAACGGGCTTTCCACGGAAGCCTTGAAAAACAAGCAGCGCTCCGAGCAGTGCGGAGGCAGCGAGCGCCAGGATGATGAGCGCCATGAGAGACATGTGACCCGCGCACGCGTGGGTCGATCGCGTGCGCGGGTCACATGCTAACAGTTCGGAAGGGTGCACCCGGGAGTTGAGCCCCGGGCCGTCGAATTACGGAAGTCTTCGAAGAAGTCCGTCGGCAGGACGCCGACGGACTTCGGACGAGTCTCCGGCGAACAAATGTTCCGGAGACTGGGGTGGGGGGCGAAACCGGGCTCGGGGTATCTCAAGAACGGATTCGTGAAGTCTGCACTGTTTCTAGTGGTCGCTCATCAACGGTGTTCGCGTGAGCACATGGAACTCATGCGATTGGGATCAACTCGGTGAAACGTCCTAGATTCGACGCGCTTCGCTCGGACGCGGTTCGCACTGATTGGATGGAATCGCGCGTTCGATTCCATCTGTTGTTCGCGTGTGATCGATGTGATCACATGGGCTTGTTGCTGCCGCCGCAGCAATCGCCTTTTCCCTTTTGGTCTTGATGGCCGAGGTCGTCTTCGCCACCATCGAGAGCGGATTCGGCTTCGCCCTTGCGGACGGCTTGTCCGATGCCGGTGGGGGCGTCGACATCCTGGTCATCGTCGCGGGCAGCGCGGGAGTTGCTGCCTTTGGTGGGCGTGCCGGCGCTGTGTTTCTGGCCGATCTCGTCCTTAGCGAACTTCGATTGGCCGGATTGGGCGGATTGCGACTTGCTCTGCTGTTGCTGGGTCGCGGTGCCGGCCTTGCCTGAATCAAGAGCAGAGCCTGCGTTCTGCGGAAGCTTGCCTGGTTCCCCTGCGGGGCGACTGGGGCTCACTTCGCGACCGGCGCTTTGCTGGTTCTTTGGGTTCTGCTGATTGCCGTTGTTCTGGTTGGGGTTGTTTGCCATGGCCACGAAACTCCTTGAGCGAAGCGATCCGTTCGCTTCGCGGTGCTGGAAAGAAATCAAGAGAACGCCGTTCGACTTCGCGCACCGGAAGTCGCCGCCACTCGTTCGCCGCCTCGGTTAGCCACCACCCATGCAACTCTTCAAGAGAAAGAAAAGAATGATGAGAGGGATGGGCACGCCGAGCAGCCACAGGAGGATTGCGGTGCGAGCCTTTCCTGGTCGGCTCGCGTGCAAGTTCAACTGCTCCGTGGCGAAAGTGCCCGGCTGTTCGCATCCAACCCTCTGAATTTCGTTCGAATGCTGGATTCTTGAGTTCTGCATCCCCGGTCCTTTCGTCCTGTGTCTTTCACGGTGCCCTCAGCGTGCGTCAACAGAAGTACATTCCATCGCGCACGTGACGCGGTGGTGACCGGGCAATAAGGTTTCGCTCATGGCAAAGCCGCCCGGAAAAGGCGGCGGTTCCGGCCAACAGGTTTGGAGGCCGTGTATCAGTTTCCGGTGCCGACGCCGCGCTGTTCGGCGTGGCGGACGATGTTGCCGGTGGTGAGATAGACGATGTCTTCGGCGACGTTGGTCATGAGATCGCCGACGCGCTCGAGCTCGCGGCCGATGCGGTACATGTACATGCCGATGGTCATCGCGCTGTCGGTGCGGCCCTCGGCGCGGATGAAGTCCTGCACTTCTTCGAAGAGCCGGCGTTCGAGCTTGTCGATGACTTCGTCGGAGCGGACGAGGGAGCGAGCACCCTCGACATCTTCATCGAGCACGGCCCGCAGCAACTGGTGGCACATCATCGGCACGCGCTGAGCGAGCTCGTTGAGCGCGGTGGGCCAGCGGGGCGCACCCTGCGATTGCTGGGCGATCTTGACCGCGACCTTGGCGATGGAGCTGGCGTGATCGGCGACGCGCTCGATGTCGGAATTGACCTTGAGCACGAAGGTGATGGCGCGGAAGTCGCGGGCGAAGAGGTGGTGGAGCGCGAGGATCTCGTAGCACTCCTGCTCGATCGCGACTTCTTCGGCATCGACGCGGTCGTCCTGCTTGCGGACGGCTTTGGCGGCATCGATATCGAGCTTGAAGAGCGCATCGACGGCGGCGTCGAGCATGCCCATGGCGATGCTGGCTTCGCGGACGAGGCGGCGCTTGAGCGCGAGGATGCGGCGCTCGTACGTGAACTTGTGATCGTCGAGGGGGCGCGGCCCGAAGGTGCTGCCTGAGAACTGCGGTGAGTTGGAACTGGATTCGGGCATGTGATTCGCTTGCGAGTCTAGTCGAGCGTTCGCGGGCGGAGAATGCGGGAAGACGGGGGAATTTACCACAGAGACACAGAGGCACAGAGAAAGGCGGGAGATTGGAATTGAATTGAAGCGGTCATGGATGCAGTCGAGATTTGGAGGCGGTTGCTTGGGTCCGACGGAGCGGCAGGGTGATGTTGCACGCTTTCAGCGTGCTTGAGACCAATACCTGGACCGCAAGTGTCGTTCGAAGACTCGCTCCACCCTCGGCTCAAGTCTTTCAGCCCTTTGGGGCGGGAAGGCAGATCGTCAGGGCGCACCATCCGGTACGCGCGTGCAAGTGCATCTCCCCGTTTCGTCTCCGGGCGAAATGAGGTACGAAAGCAACTGAAAAACCGGGTCAAGCCAGTGCGCGGCGGATTGCGGCGAGGCTCGCGAGAAGGGCTGGGATGCCGTCGAGCGGGAGCATGGTGCTGGCATCGGACAGGGCCTTGGCGGGATTGGGATGGCACTCGATGAAGAGGGCGTGGACGCCGGCAGCGACGGCTGCACGGGCGAGGAGCGGGGCGCGGTCGGGCCTGCCGCCGGTTTGCTCGCCTGCGCCGGGGAGCTGCGTGCTGTGGGTGCAGTCGAAGCAGACGGGGGGCGGGGCATCGACGCCCTTGCCTTTGAGGTCCATCAGATCGCCGAGGCCGAGGAAGTCGTTGACGAGGCGGCCGTAGCCGAAGAACGTGCCGCGCTCGGTGGACATGGTGTTGAGGCAGCCGGATTCGGCGAGCTTGCGGTGTGGGCCGGTCATCTCGCCGGGGGAAAGGAACTGGCCCTTCTTGACGTTGACGGCGCGGTTGTGCTGCGAAGCGGCTTTTCCGGCGGCGAAGAGCAGGTCGGTTTGGCGGCAGAGGAAAGCCGGGATCTGAAGCAGGTCGATCTGCGGGGCGGCGGGCTCGGCCTGCTCGGGGGCGTGGATGTCGGTGGTGGAGGGGACGCCGAGTTCTTTGGCGATGGAGGCGATCCAGTCGAGGCCTTTTTCGAGACCTGGGCCGCGGGGCGAGGAGACGCTGGAGCGGTTGGCCTTGTCGAAGGAAGCTTTGAAGATGTAGGAGAGGCCGTGAGCGCGGCAGGCATCGCGGACGGTGCGGCCGATCTCAAGGCCCATCTCGCGGGATTCGATGACGCAGGGGCCGGCGATGATGGCGAGGGGTTGGCCGGGGCCGATGGAGACGGGACCGACGGTGCAGAGACGAGGCATGGGGGATTGTAGAAGGAACGCGGAGCGCGGAACTCGGAGCGCGGAGCGGGTGCGATTTCGGATTGCGGATTTCGGATTGCGGAATGGAAGGCGTGTACTTGCTTACGCCAGCGCGGGGGCGCTGACTTTGCGGCCGCGGGGGCCCATGGCGAGGAAGTTGGCGAGGAGCTTGGGGCCTTCGAGGGTGAGGAAGCTCTCGGGGTGGTACTGCACGCCTTCGACATGTTGCTTGCTGGGGTCGGCGAAGATGCGGCGGAGGCCCATGATGACTTTGCGTGTGCCGCCTTTGCCGTCGTCTTCGAACGTCCACGCGCTGACGACCCAGCCGTCTTCGCCGGGCTTGGGGGGCGGTGGGACGGTATCGGGGAGGACGACGAGCGAGTGGTAGCGCGTGGCCACGAAGGGGTTGCTCATCCCGGCGTAGATGCCCTGGCCGTCGTGATGGATGTCGCTGGTCTTGCCGTGCATCTGGATGACGTGGCGGGCGACGGTCATGCCGCTGCCGTCGGCCATGCATTGATGACCGAGACAGACGCCGAGAATCGGAATCTTGCCGGCGTAGGAAGCGATGACCGCGCCGCTGACGCCGGCTTCTTTTGGCGTGCAAGGGCCGGGCGAGATGATGATGTGTGAAGGGCCATTGCCGGAGTCAAGCGCGGCGATGGCATCAGGCGTGATCTTGTCGTTGCGGATGACGAGGAGATCGCGATCGGGCTCGAGAGTGGGGTCGATCTCGCCAAGGCGCTGGACGAGGTTCCAGGTGAAGGAGTCGTAGTTGTCGATGAGGAGGATCACGGAAAACTATAGGAGAAAGGCGATTTACCACGGAGAACGCAGACAGCACGGAGAAAGGCGGAGCGAGATGAAGGCGGAATTCGGAATGCGGAATACGTAGTGCGGAATGGAAAGGCGAAGCTCTGATAGCCTGAGGGCAGCTTGGGGAGGAACCATGACGCGCGCGAAGAAGCATAGTTGGAACGAGGTCACGGTTGATCGGCCGATGGACAAGATCGAGCGGCGGCGGGTGATTGGAGAGCGGATGATGATCTCGCGGGTGCATCTGGCGAAGGGGTTTATCGTGCCATCGCATCAACACGAGAACGAGCAGTTTGCGGTGGTGTTGTCGGGGAAGATGCGGTTTGGGCTCGGGCGCGAGGGGACCAGCGAGCACGAGCAGATGATCGTGTCGGGTGGGGAGGTTTTGTGGCTTCCTTCGGGGCTGCCGCATTCGGCGGAGGCGCTCGAGGACACGATCATTCTTGACTTGTTCAGTCCGCCGAGTGAGAAGACGGGCGTGGATGTACACAACCGGTGAACGTGCCGCGGAAGCACGCTGCGGGCAAGGCTTGGTGGAACAACGGCTGCAGACTGCGAAATGGACTCCCACCCCCAACCCTCGCTCCCATCGGGGAGGGGGCTCCTGCAAATGCGATTGATGGTCGCTCAGCGTCCGGTTGAGCCGAAGCCACCTGTGCCGCGGACGGTGTTGGAGAGTTCAGCGACTTCGGTGATGGTGGCGTGTGCGACTGGTGAGATCACGAGCTGGGCGATGCGCATGCCGTGGGTGATTTCGAAGGGTTCGCGGGAGAGGTTGATGAGCGCGACGCGGAGTTCGCCTCGGTAGTCGCAGTCGATGGTACCGGGAGCATTGGGCAGGCCGATGCCGTGCTTGGTGGCGAGGCCGGAGCGGGCGCGGACCTGGCCTTCGAAGCCTGAGGGAATTGCAACTGCGAGGCCGGTGGGGATGAGCGAGATCGCGCCGGGGGCGAGCGTGATGTTGCTGTCGAGGCAGGCGCAGAGATCAAGGCCCGCGGCGCCCTCGGACTGATAGGCCGGAATCGCGGCGCGCTCGGTGAGTTTTTTGATCTGGAGCGTTGGTTGCATCGGGCGAGGGTAGGTGCAATTGTCAGCGGGATACCGGGTTTGCGCCGGGCTTCGCTGGCTTTGGAAGCGGGCGGATGGGCTTGGGTGCGGCGCGGCTTTCGCGGATCAGGATTTCGGCGCGCAGCTCGTATTGCTTCAGCCAGATGACGGGCGGTTTGACGTTTGGATCGAAGTAGAGCGGCGCAAGCACTTCGGGAGTCTGCGATGGCGGCGTGTCGGGCGGGACGATTGCCGCCCAGAAGCGGGCGCGGACGGTTTGCGTGCCGACATACGGAAAGAAGGGCGCAGCGACGTTGCCCAGGTTGTCGGCAAAGGCCGGGGTTTCGGGCGGCGGCGCTGGTGAGGTGGGAGCGAGCACGGGCTGCATCGCGGCGCGGAGTGTTTCCCAGTGGGAGCCGGTGCGCAGGGGCGCGGGATCGGCATCGTCGGTGAGCTGCTCGAGGTAGATGGCGACCCGATTTCCCTGGATGCGACGGAGCTCGACGGCCTGTATCGAGATCGGAACTTGGCGTCCCGGCAGGGACGTCGTGGGCATGGAGAGCTGGAATGTGAGAGCCAGGTCCATGAAGGCGTCCGCGGCGGAACGGGGTGCGCCGCCACTGAAGACGAGTTCTTCCAGCCATCGGTACGCGCCGTTATCGCTCAGTGTGTTGTTCGCTGTTTGTTGGAGGATGAGCGTCGAAAGTGGGAGAGCCTGCTGCTCGGTGAGCTTTCGTTTGCCGAGCTCTTGCCAAAGCTCCGCGTCGCTGACCTTTCCGGCTTGAAGCGACGACGCGGCCTGCGAGGCGATCCACGCCGTGGACATCTGGCGGCGGATGAACGCGCGGCCGAGTTGAAACCGCGGGATTGGCGCGAGCGTCAGGATGAACAGCAGGATGACGCCGGCGGAGATGAGCACGTTGCTCGGGACGATCTTGCCCCGGACCAGCCGGTGGGCCCAGATGCCGGAGCATTCCGGGCAACGGCGGGGGAGGCTGGTGTCTTCGATGTGGTAATTGCAGCGGGAGCAGTGCAGCGTGTTGCCGATGCGCCGCGTCATGCCGGAATAGAGCAGCTTTGCGCCCGCGAGGCCCGAGAAGATGCAGAGCGCCGCATTGGGCGGCAGGAGGCGCGTGGGGGGCGTCAGAAGCAAGTAGAAGATGATCGCGCCGGTTGCGCCGCAGAGCCAGAGGACATCGTCGGCCGTGTCGTGCGCGGGGCGGAGAAGCAGATCGCGGATGAGCCATTGGCGCCAGCGCCAGATGCCGAAGACGCCCAGGACGATGCCGCACGCGCCGAGGATCGGAGCGGCGGGCTCGTTGCCGCGGAAGAACGAGCCCGCATCATCGAGCGCGAGGATGACGCCGACGAACCAGAGCGAGATCGTGCAGGGCACGAGCCAGAGCACGTCGCGTCGCGTGAGCGAGGAGAGCGAGGCGGGAACGAATGCCGATGCCGAAAATGTGCGGGAGGCATCCACGCGAACAGACTACGGGGAAGCCAAGTGGTTCGTTCGGGAGGAAAGCGGGAAGAAGGCGTGGGGGGTTCAGGGGTGCGGCTGCGGAAAGGCAATGCGAGAAAGAAAAAGGCCGCGGCATGCGGCCTTTGGGGAGCGGGATTGGGGTGGAGGATTCGGGGCCGTTTAGCTGAGGCCGCCCTTGAACTTCATCTTCTTGGCCTGCTCGCGCATGCGGCGGAGCGCCGGGGTTTCCTTGAGGATTTCCTCGGCCGTGCGGTTGTCGCGTGGGGCCTTGCCGCCGCCGCCGAACCCGCCTCCGAAGCCCGAACCACCTCGCGGGCCGGCGTTGCCTCGGCCTCGGCCGGGGCCGCCGGGACGACCCTGGCCGTCTTCCGCAGCTCCGCCTTCCTGAATCTTGATCTCGGGGAGCGGCTTCAAGGCCTTGATGGAAAGGCTGACGCGGCGGTTGCCGGGATCGATCTTGAGGACCTTGCAGCGGACGATCTCGTCCACCTTGAGGGCGTCTTCGACCTTGCCGATGCGCTTGTGGTCGATCTCCGAGATGTGGACGAGGCCATCGACGCCGGGGGCGACTTCGACGAACGCGCCGAACTCGAGGAGCTTGGTGACCTTGCCGGTGACTTCGGCGCCTTCGGTGATCGTGTTGACGGCGGTCGCGAAGGGATCGCCCTGGACCTGCTTGAGGCCGAGGCTGATGCGGTTGGCTTCGAGCTCGACCTTGAGGATCTTGACGGTGACGCGCTGGCCTTCCTTGACGTGCTTCTCGACGGCCTTTTCACCGAAGCCGATCTTGTCGTAGGAAAGGTCGGAGATGTGGATGAGGCCGTCCACGCCGCCGATATCGACGAACGCGCCGAAGGGCATGATCTTGCGGACGATGCCCTCGACCGATTGGCCCTCGGTGAGATTCTTCTTGGTTTCTTCGGCGAGGCGTTTGCGCTCGGTGTTGAGCACGTCGCGCCGGGAGAGGACGATGTTGCCCTTGCCGACGCGCTCGACGCGGACGATCGAGCAGCTCATCTTCTCGCCGACGAAGACGGAGAAATCGGCGACGCGGTCGAGAGCGACCTGGCTGGCGGGCATGAAGGCGCGATGGCCGGCGACTTCGAGCTCGAGGCCGACCTGCTTGCCGTCCTTGCCGGTGGCGACGCCGGTCACGCGGCCTTCGACGACCTGGCCGGACTCGAGGAATTCCCATTCGGCCTTCTGCACAGCGCCCGGGCGCGAGCAGACGAAGAGGCTCTCGGCGGCTTCGTACTTATCGACGACGACTTCGATGCTGTCGGCGACCTTGGGGACATCGGCATCCGAGAACTGGGCGCGGGGGACGATGCCGAGTTCCTTCGGGCCGAACTCGAGGAAGATATCGGTGGGGCCGACGGAGACGACCTGGCCGGTGCGGTGTTCGCGTCCGGCCTGGACGAGGCGCGGGCCACGGATGTGGGCCGGGCGGCCGCCGGAGAGACGCTCCTTCTCCGCCTTCTTCGCGGCCTGATCGGCGACGGCGTCGGCTTCGCGGTCGAGCTGGGCCATCGCGGCATCAATCTCGGCGTTCAACTCGTCGGTGAGCGCATCGCCGGAGATGGGGGAAGAAGTGAGATCGGAGTTGGGGTTGGTTGACATGTGGAGTGACGCAAACACGAGAACCCGGGGTTCGCGAAAACGCCGATTGGGCGGATTCGCCCCGCGCGCGGGCTCGAGGGCGCGCGGGAGTCTGCGCGCTGTGCGCAGGGCCAAGAGTGTAGGGTTCCTGCATCAATGACGCGAATCGAAGGAAGACTTGTCCCGGGGTCCTTTGATCCTGTGTCCTAAGTCGGCACCCCTGAATGCTTGCGTCCGAATGTGGGTGCGCAACGAGCGGCCGGTTCGCAAGAGCGACACAGGCCCCGGACTTTCGGACTCAGGACTCTTCGCACTACTGCATCGTGCGCTTGATGGCGTCCACGATCCGCTGGGCGGTGCGGACGTTGGCGAAGCCGGCCTCGGCGTCGATGGCCGGGCGGCGGCCGGAGCGGATAGCGCCGATGAATTCCTCGATCTCGGCGACGATCGGTTCGGCATCGTCCACGGTGAGCGGGTCGATGTTGACCAGTTCCTGCCACTTGAGACTGGTGAGGTCCGCGCCCGAGCGGAGTTGCTCGCGCATCTCGCGCATCTGGGGCTCGTTGGCGATGCGCCGGATCATGATCCCGCTCTTGGCGGCGTAGTCGATCTTGATGTAGGCGTTCTCGCCGGTGATGCGGGTGACGCGTTCGGTCTTGAGCGCAAGGCGGCTGGCCGTGATGTTGGCAACGCAGGTGCCGACGGGGCGACGCCAGGTCAGGCGGGCGTTGCAGACATCTTCGTGATCGGTGATGACGGCGACGCCCGCGGCCTGCACATCATCGGGTTCCTGGCCGCCCATGAGCATCAGAACGACGTCGAGGTCGTGGATCATCATGTCCATGACGACGCCGACATCGACCGAGCGGAAGGTCATGGGGCTGACGCGGTGCACCTCGATGAAGCGGGGGACGACGTCCTGCCCGCGGTTGGTGGCGTTCTGCATCGCGCGCATGATCGGGTTGAAGCGCTCGATGTGGCCGACCATCAGCGTGCTGCCGGTGCGCTCCGCGATGTCCTTGATGGCTCGCGCGTTCTCGACGTCCTGCGCGAGCGGCTTTTCGATCAGGCAGGCAACACCCGCCTTCAGCAGCGGCTCGGCGACGGTGCGGTGGAACGTCGTCGGAACGGCGATGCTGACGGCATCGACGCCCGCGGCGATGAGTTCATCGACCGTGGCGAAGCCCCTGGTATCGAACTTGTCGGCGATCTCACCCCGGCGGGCGAGGTTCGCATCGACCACGCCCACAAGCTCGCACCCGGCGAGCTTGGAATAAACGCGGGCGTGGTGCTGACCCATCCGGCCGACGCCGACGACGCCGCACCGGACCTTGCGCCCGGCGAAGCGATCCACCGGCGCGTGGACCTCGATCGGGGCGGGTGAGGTGGAGGACGTGCCGTGGAGCGTTCCGGATGTTGTCATAGTGCTGAGCGGGCCCCGGAGCTGAAGGCTTTCTTACGCCAGGCCTGCGAGTGCCGCGGCCAGGTCTTCCTTGCGGGTCATGCCGACGAACTTCTTCGCGACCTCGCCGCCCTTGAACAGGATAATGGTAGGAATGGCGGTGATGCTGTACTTGACGGCAATCTGCCGGTTGGCGTCGGTATCGATCTTGCCGATCTTGGCCTTTCCGGCAAACTGATCGCCCAGGGCCTCGATCGTCGGGGTGAGCATGCGGCAGGGCATGCACCATTCGGCCCAGAAATCAACCAGAACGGGCACCTGGCTCTTCAGGACTTCACTGTCGAAATTCGCATCCGTGAACGTTTGAACATTGGCTCCGGCCATTGAGGATCTCCTTGGGCTTTCCCGGTCGAATGCTACACCCCACCTCGCCGCCCGGGCGACCCCGAGCGGGACATGTTTTCACCTTCTTGGATGCCGGCGGGGGGGAGGGAGATTCACGGGCAGAAATGCGGACGAAGCCCGCAGGGCGCTCGCGCAGGCCGCGGCATCGTGCACGCGGAAAAGACGGGCACCGTGAAGCAGGTGCAGGACCGAGAGCGCGATGGTGCCCTCGAGCCGCTCGACCGGATCGGAATCGCGCCCAAAGGCAACGCGGCCGACAAAGCTCTTGCGGGAGAGCCCGCTGAGGATCGGCCGCCCGATCGCGGCGATCTCGCCGGTGCGTCGAATGAGGTCGAGGTTCTGTTCGACCGACTTGCCGAAGCCCAGTCCGGGATCGAGAAGAACACGCGCCGGCTCGATGCCGCGGGACGCGAGCGCCGCGAGTGTTTGCTCGAGAAACGATTTCACATCCAGCACCACGTCGGAGTATGCGGGGGCGGCGGAGTAGCGGTCGGAATAGCTGTCGTTCGCGGGCTGCTTGAGCCGGTGCATGAGGATGTAACCCGCGTTGCCGGCCTCAAGCAGGGCGACCATTTCATCGCGGTCGTCCGCGAGACCGGAAACATCATTTACGGCGTCCGCTCCCGCATCGAGCGCGGCGCGGGCGACGGCCGCCCTGGTGGTATCGATGCTGATCGCGAGCGCATCGAGATCGCGGCGAGCGCGGATCGCTTCGATGACCGGAACGGTGCGGCGGATCTGTTCCGCCTCGCCGACGGCGGTCGAGCCGGGCCGCGTGGATTCTCCGCCGATGTCGATGATCCGGGCGCCCTCGTGGAGTGCGCTCCGGGCCGCTTCGACGGCGGCCGGCACGTCTTCAAGCCGGCTCTCTCCATAGAAGCTGTCCGGCGTGCAATTGAGAATCGCCATGATCGCGGGCGAGTGCAGATCGAGGACACGGGAATTGGCGAGGCGCCATTCTGCCACGGTGAGAATCCTAGAAGAAGCACGCGTCCACGAAAAAGGGACGCACAGGGTGCGTCCCTTCGAGAGCCGTGGTCATTCGCCCGGGCGATCCGTCAGAAGCGCGGCTTTTCTTCTTTCATGTCGCCGTCCTCGTCGCCCTGTCCCTGCGATTCCTTCACCTGCTGCATCACATCGCCGATGGTGCTGATGACCTGGGCCGGGGCGTAGAACCGGAGAAGCATTCCGCCGCCGTCGCCGGTGATACCGACGGACATCGGGGGAACATCGGCGGGGACCTTGAGTTGGATCGGCAAACCGGCGAAGGACATGCCCATTTGCGCGAGATCGAAGATGCTCTTGGTTCCGATGAGGCCGCGGGCCCACGAGCCTTCCGGCAGGCCCTTGACCGCGGTGGCCAGACCCTTGTCGCCGGAGAGCGTGCCCTTGCCCGCCGCGGCATCCAGAGCCATCTGCATGATCTGCGTGTTCGGGCTGTAGGTGACAATCGCCGAGTTCTTCGTCGTGGCGATGTTGCCGCTCATCTGGCCCGTCGCGCCGAAGATGAACATGTTGACCATGGCCATCTGTGCCGCTTCCGGATCGTTCGGATCGGTCTTGGGCTTCAGGGCCCAGCTATCGAGCTTGACGCCGCCGACTTCCGCGGCGTTGGGCGTGATGGTGGCTTCCATCTTCATCGGGCCGTCCATGTTCTGCATGGACTTGAACTGATCGACGAAGAGGCTCTTGAGCAGGGCGGGGTCGCTGCCGCGGGCCTGGTAGATGCCTCCGCTGAAAATCCCAGCGCCGGCGAGCATGGCGGGCGAGTAGCCCCAGATGAAGTCAACGCCGTCGATTTTGTCGATCGACTTGGCGAGGTTGCGAACGCCGGCGGTCTGGCTCTCGAGCATTTTCAGCATGGTGCCGGCCTGCGCGGATGCGGGCTTATCCGGGTCGGCGGCCTGGCGCTTGACCTCTTCCTTCGCGGTCGTCAGCAGCTTTTCGGAAATGTCGGCGGCGTTGTGGATGATCTGGCGAGCGCCGGGGTTGCTTGTGTCGGCGGAAACAGCGAAGAGGAACGGCGTCGCGGGGAGGCCGGCGAGCGTGGAATCAGCGTTGCCCGTGCCCTGGAAGAAACCGGCGATCTGGCTCTTGGGCTTGAACTGCGCGCCGTAGTCGAGCGTGAGGCCGCTGTCGCCCAGTCCCACGCCGGCAACGCAGGTCTGCGCATCGCGGTTGAAGGCGCGGACAACGTCTTCGATCGGCCCGATGAACTGGGCCATGGTCTCGGGCGAGATCGGGCCGAACATCGGGTTGCCGCGCTTGCCGTTCTTCTTGGCTTCGGCGACGGCCTTGTCGATCTGCTTGCCGAAGATGGGCCCGATGGCATCCCAGTTGGCGATCATGAGGATGTCGCTGGTTTGTGCGGTACGGTTGCCGACGACGCCGAGCGCTTCTTCGTGCTGCTTCAGCATCTTGTCGCCGGGGGTGAAGGCGGTCACGGTTTCTTCGACCGGGCCCATGACGACCCAGCCTTCGCCGACATCGCGCACGAAGATCGGCATATCGCCCAGGCCTTCAACCTTCGCGACCTTCGCGGCAGGATCGCCACCGAGTTCGGTCACGAGCTGCTTGTAGTCGGTCGTCTGCGCGAGGACGACGGCGCGCTGCATCGGGTCGTTGTGATCGGGGCCGTCGTTGTCGTCATCGGGCTTGTCTTGAGCCGCGGCTTCTTTCTCGGTCGGCGCCATGACGACCAGCGCAAGCGAGCCGTCCTTCTTAAAGCCCTTGGTGCCGGCCAGCTCTTCGCTGAAGGCTTCGAAGTCTTCCATGTCATCCAAGCGGAGCTTCTCGGCGTAGGACTTGATGCGATCGGTCGTCTGCTGGAAGTTGTCGGTGGCGATGACGAGCATCGCGTTCTTCGGCACGCGGTTGAGCGCCGCGGGAACGGCCGCCGAAGCGAGCCCGGCGAAGAGCGTCAGGGCGGCGATCGAAGCGGTGCAGGAACAGCGGAGGACGTTGCGGGCTTTGCGTGCGGGCATCGGTCGATTCCTTTCTCGGATGAAACTCAGAAACGGCGCGGGCAAAGTATAGAGATGCGGGGGTGGATTCCCCGCATTTGTGCGGATGGTTGTTGGGAATGGGACCGGCCGGGTTGCGTGGGCCGGTGGGGCTCTTTGCTGTCGTTGGAAATCAGGCGACCGGGCGGGAATCGGTCGGCGGGTTGGAGGCAGCCGATTCCTCTTCCGAATCGTCTTCGTCGGATTCTTCGGTTCCCTCGGCTTCGTCTTCCGGCGCGGCGGTCGCAGCGGGGGCCGCGCCGTCTTGTGCCGCGGGCTGCTCGCCATGGAAGAGCTGGGCCTGCTCCGACTCCTTGGCCGGCCAGGCGATGCCCTTGGCGGCGGCCTCTTCCTTGGCCATTTCCTTCATCATCTCCCACTCGTCGATCGTGATGAGGACGTCTCGGGCGACCGAGCCCTTGTGGTCGGAGATGATGCCGGCGATGCCCATGAGGTCGATCAGGCGGCTGGAGCGCGTGTAGCCGATGGCCAGGCGCCGCTGCAGGAGCGAGACGCTGCCACGCCGGGATTCGAGGACGATCTCGACGGCGCGTTCGAAGAGCGGGTCTTCCTGCGCGGCCTTGAGGCTGGCGGAGGAGTTGTTCTTGCTCTGGAGCAGGCGTTCCTCGTCGCTGAGGTTGCCCAGGCCGTTGCCTTCTTCGCTGGGCTTGCGCATGACGAGGAGTTGGCGCTCGAAGGTGGGCGTCGCCACTTCCTTCATGAACTTGACGACCTTGCGGATCTCGCTGTCGGTGACGAGCGTGCCCTGAGCGCGGCTGAGATCGTTGCTGCCGGGGTTCAGGAAGAGCATGTCGCCGTGACCCAGGAGCAGTTCGCCGCCTTTGCTGTCGAGGACGATGCGCGAGTCCATGCCGCTGGCGACCTTGAAGGAAATGCGGCAAGGCATGTTCGACTTGATGAGGCCCGTGACGACGTTGGCCTGCGGGCGCTGCGTGGCGAGGATGAGGTGAATGCCGACCGCACGGGCCTTCTGGGCGATGCGGATGATGTGGCCTTCGACTTCCTTGGCGGTCATCATCAGGTCGGCGAGTTCGTCGATGATGAAGACCATGTACGGAAGCTTGCGCGGGATGCGGGCGGCTTCTTCATCGCTCTTGAGGCCCATGCGGTCCTTGAGCTCTTCCCACGGGAGTTCGTTGTAGCTCGCGATGTCGCGGCAGCCCGCTTCCATCAGCAGTTCGTAGCGTTCGTCCATTTTGACCGTGGCCCATTCGAGGATGGCCGCGGCCTTGTTCATCTCGGTGACGACGGGGCACATGAGGTGCGGGATGTCCTTGAACTGCGACATCTCGACCATCTTGGGGTCGACGAGCACAAGCTTGAGTTCATTGGGCTTCTTCGTGAAGAGGAAGCTCATGATGATCGTGTTCATGCACACCGATTTACCCGAGCCGGTCGTGCCGGCGATCAGCATGTGGGGCATGCGGGTGAGGTCGGCGATGAGCGGCTGACCGGTTGCGTCCTTGCCGAGGAACATGGGCAGCTTCATCTTGCCGAAGAGCTCGGTCTTGCCCATCAGCTCCTTGAGACGGACCTTTTCCTTGGTCGGGTTCGGAACTTCAATGCCGACCGTGTCGCGGCCGACCTGATTCGGAACGATGCGGATGTTGACGGCCTTGAGCGAGCGGGCGATATCGCTGGAAACAGCCTGAACGACCGCGACCTTGGTGCCCGGCGCGAGGCGAACGTCGTAGAGCGTGATGACCGGGCCGGATTCGATGCCGACGACTTCGCCGGCAATGCCGTATTCCTTCATCGCGGATTCGAGGGCCATGCCCTGCTGGCGGACCAGCTCTTCGAGCTTCTCGTTGAAGTTCTCTTCGGGCTCTTCGAGCGAATCGAGGCCAGGGAAGCGGTAACCCTCCATTTCGGAAGCGTTCTGCAAACCTTCGAGATCGGCCTGTGTCGCGACCTGCTTGTCCTTCTGGCCGAAGGCGATGGGGAGCTTGTTGATCTTCTCACGCAGTGAATCACGGTCGAAGACCTGCGGAGCGCCGGGGAGTTCGTCTTCGGCGACGTCCTTGTCGGAGGTCGCGGGGGCGATCGCGGTCGGAACCTTTTCCGCATCGTCTGCTTCGTCTTCGGATTCCTCCGACTCTTCAGCCTCCGCTGCGGCAGCGATGCCGGCCTCGGAATTTGCAAGGTCAGGGTCTTCGATCTGCTGAGCCGGGGCCGAGGCCGTTTCTTCCGATACAAACCCGAATTCCGCGAGGCGCGAGCGGGGCGATTCGATCGCCGTCTCGCCGGGGAACATCGCTTCGGGGGCGGAATTCGGATCGCTCGACTTGCGGCGTTTGGACGGCTTGGTCTCGGTGATCGTTTCGAGATCGGTCTCGGTGACTGTGTTGCCGCTGGTCAGTGCGCCAACGAAGCGGGAGAAGAAGCCCGCACCGCCCTTGGCCGTGGCGACGGTCGCCTTTGCCGCGGCGGGCGCGACAACATCGGTTGTGAAACGGGCAGCGGCGCCGCCGGCAACTGCTGCTGCGGGCGCGCCGGTGTTCCGCATCCAGTTGATGCTCCAGCCCATGCCGAAGTTGAGCCATTCGTCTGCCGCGACGACCAGGCCGATGATGCCCATCGCGCCGAGCCAGATCGTGCTGCCCATCGGGCCAAAGCGGTAGACGAGCTGTTCAACGCCGACCGTGCCGAAGACGCCTCCGGGGAGATCCGGCAGCGCCGCCGTGGTCTTGAAGAGGAGCGCCTGGAAGCCCGAGACGCTGGCGGCGAACATGACGATGCCGATCAGCCGAACGGCGAGGTGGCCGAAGCTGGTGCCGACGACGCCGGAGGCGAGGACGATGCCGCCGAGGATGAAGAGCACCCAGGCGCCCGCGCCCATGTAGTAGATGGTCCAGTAGCTGACGGCCGCTCCGAAGGCACCGCACCAGTTGTGGATGGTGGCGTTGGGTGGCGAGACGACATGGCTGGGCGGATCGCCCGGATCGAAGCCGATCAGGCTCATCAGGACGAAAACCCAGACAAAGAGGAGCAGAACGAGCGCGAGCCGCCGTCCCGCCAAGCCGACGTTGATGCCGGGAGTGGTGGGGGAGGTGGGGGACTTGGACTTGGATGATGAGGTGCGGGAAGCCATAAGTAGGAAGCCTCAGCAAAGACGGAGCCGGACGGGGGTGGACGATGCCGCCTCACAACAGGGGCATGCGACAACCCGCGGCCGATCGCCACGTCTCCACCGGTATCGGCCGGGGAGGTGAGAAAAGGGTAGAAAGTGCGCTGCGACGGATCACGCCACCAGATCGATCCGAGCCGCGTGCTTCAGCACGCGCGGGGATTCGCCCCCACGCTTCCGAGCTCACGCGGCAAGCTCGTTCGCGGTGCGTTCTGATAGCAGACTGGTCGGCACCACCGCTCAATCGCCCGCGGCCCGACTGCCGTTGATTCCGGTCGATTGGTCGCCGGCCACGGACCGCCGTGCACCATGCCCTCGGCGACTCGAACGCCCGTCGGAACGCCGTTGAAAATGATGCGTCCGGCTCGGTCTGCGAGGTCGGGAAGTAGAGCGTCCAGCGTTTCGCGATCGGAGTGGTCGAACCAGACGGAAATGGTCAGCGAGCCCGGGAGCTTTTCGATCGCGGAACGGGAGTCGGCCATAGTGCCGGAGAGGACGATGGCCGCGGGGCCGAACATTTCGGTTTCGAGGATTTCGGGGAGGGAGAGGCCAGCTTTGGTAGGGGCTTTGAGGATGATGGGAAGAGTTTGGTCCGGCGCGGCGTGTGTGGCGACGTTTTCGCCAACGGCCTTGGACACCTTCGCGACGGCCTTCTCGTAGCTGCTCTGCACATTCGGCGAGAGCATGCGGCGGGGCGGATTCTTTGCAAGTTCGGCTTCGAGCGTGTCGGCGAAGGTGCGGTCGTTGGATGGAACGAGGACGATGCCGGGGCAGGTGCACTGTTGGCCGTGACGCGCGGCAATAGATGCTGCGAGCTGCTTTGCGATTTCGGCGGAACGCGATGCGAGCGCGCCTGGGAAGATGATGTTCGGGTTCACGCTGCCCATCTCTGCAAAGACGGGAATGGGGATCGGGCGTGCGTTGGCTATCTTGATGAGCGTCGTGCCGATGGTTGTGGAGCCGGTAAAGCCGACTGCCGCGGCGTTCGGATGTTCGACAAGCGAGCGGGCAAGGCTTGCGGTGTCGGAGCCGTCATCTTCGACGTAACCCAGAATGTCGGGATCGAGGCCCGAGGATTTGATCGCATCGCGTGCGATTTGAGCCAGCAGGCGGCCGGTGTTGCGGTGGGCGGGGTGTTCTTTGACGACGACCGGGCAGCCCGCAGCGAGTGCGCTGGCGGTGTCGCCGCCGCAGACTCCGTACGCCAGCGGGAAATTGCTCGCGCCGAAGACGATGACGACGCCGCGGAGCGGGATGAGCATGGAGCGGACGTCGTGGTCCGGGCCGATGGCGTCGGAAGCGTTGGGCTCTGGTCGGGAGTGTGCGGCGCGATTCCATTTGCCGCTTTCAAGGAGCGACGCGAACATCTCCAAGGTGCGCGTCATTCGGGAGAACTCCGGAGCGAGTTCTTCTGCGGTCAATGCTGTTTCCTGCGAGCAAGTCGCAATGATCAGGCTGCGTGCGTCGTCGAGGGCCGATTCGATCGCCCGCAGCAATCGCGAGCGCGCCCCTGAATCGGAGATGGATCGCTGCAAGTTCGCGGCAACGCCGACACGGTGTGGAATCATACGGAAAGGTTACAGCAGTTCGTGCGGAGAACGAGCCTCCACTTCGGGCTTTGCAATTGCGGTCAGCGTGCACAGCGCCAAATCAATCGCGGCGTGCGCTTCCAAGTTCGGGCTTCGGCTCGCTACATTTCACCATGTCGCTGATCGATACATCGTTTGTCAAATCCGTACTGAACCACGAAGCGCCTTGGAGCGAGAGTCACGATTCCACGGGAGACTACCTCGGCTTGGGCATGCTGTATTACTCGCTGGCGTATTCGCTGCGTGCGCGAGTCGCGGTCTGTCTGGGTTCGGGGGGCGGATTTGTGCCGCGTGTGTTGCGGCAGGCGCAGCGCGATCTTGCGATTCCCGGCTCGTCGACGATCCTGGTGGATGCGAATTTGCCCGAGGCGGGTTGGGGAGCGCCGCAGTGGCTTGAATCGAGTTCCTTTTTTCGAGTGCACTATCCCGAGGTGCGCATCATTCAGCAGCGCACGGACGACGCGATACGCGAACTGCGGAGTACGGCGGTCCGGGCGGAGTTGATTCACATCGATGCCGATCATTCGTTTGAGCAGGTCCGGCGAGACTTTGAGAACTATTCCGAGTTGCTGGTCGATGGCGGAGTGATCTCGCTGCACGACACCGGGCCCGATCGGGTCAAGGACATTCCCGGCATGGGCGTTCCGCGCCTGATCCGCAAGATTCGCAGGTCAGGGCGCTGGGATGTGCTGGAGTTTTCCGAGATTGCAGCGGGCACGGCGTTCGTTCGTCGGAGGCCGCATCGGACAACGAGCGTTTGGACGCGCATGAAGCATCGGTTCCGCGGGCACTGAGCGCCGCGATACTCTCTGCCCGCGTGAAGGCTGATCCCTCCATCTCCGGTGTCGGTGAACTCGTCCTAGATCTCCCCCGCAAGGTCGGCTTCTGGGGCGCGATCGCGGTCATGGTGGGGGTCGTCATCGGCAGCGGCATCTTCCGTACGCCGACGACGATTGCGCAGAACCTGGGCGATCCCTGGCTGATTCTGGGCCTGTGGTTTCTGGCGGGGCTGATTGCGCTCTGCGGCGCGCTCACGTTTGCGGAGCTCGCGGCGATGATGCCCCGATCCGGCGGCGTGTATGTCTTTCTTCGCGAGGGTTTCGGCCGCTGTCCGGCGTTTGTGTTCGGCTGGACGTACATGCTGATCACCAAGCCCGCGGCAGCAGGCGGGATCGCGATTGTCTTTGCCGAGCACTTCAACACACTGACGGGGCTGAAGTGGAACGCGCCGCTCCTGACGTGCGCTGCGCTCTTCATTCTCACGCTCATCAATGTGCTGGGGGTCCGAGGAAGTGCGCGCTTCGCGATCGTCGTCACCGGGCTCAAGTACATCGCGATCGCTGCGGTGATTGTTTTGGGAGTCGTCGCTGCGATTCGCCAAGTCGCGGCCGGCGAAGCGTCCGGACACTTTCAGGCTGTGCCTTCCCCCAAAACGCTGTTCCAGGCGATCGTGCCGGTCATGGCAGCGATCATGTGGACCTACGACGGCTGGGCGGATGTGGGCGCAATCGCGGGCGAAGTGAAAACGCCGGAAAGGACGCTGCCCCGCGTCTACATCGTCGGCACGTTCGCGGTGATCGCGCTCTACATGCTCGCCAATGCGGTCTATCTGTGGCACATTCCGCTTCCCGAGATGGCAAAGACCGAAACGGTGGCGCCGCTCTTACTCAGCATGCTCGTCGGCCCCATCGGCGCGGCGGCAGTCACGATCATCATCATCGTCTCCACGCTCGGCTCCTCCCACGCGAGCGTGATGACCGGCGCCCGCGTCACGTTCGCTCAGGCCCGCGATGGATTGCTCTTCCGCTTCCTCGCCAAGATTCACCCAAGGTACGAAACGCCGGCCGTCGCTCTCTGGGTGCAGCTCGCGCTCTCGTGCACGGCGGTGATGCTGCTCCAAGATTTCTCGAAGCTGGCGGACAGCTTCGTGTTCACGATGTGGATCTTCTATGGGATGGGCGCGTTGTCGCTCTTCATCCTGCGGGCCAGGCATCGGGAGCACGCCCGTCCGTTCCGTGTGCCGGGTTATCCGATTGTGCCGGCCATTTTCGTGATCGCGAGCGTTGCGATGACGGTGCTTTCGATTCAGAGCGATCCGAAGACCACGCTGCTGTGGCTCGGGGTTCTCGGGGCGGGCGTGCCGGTGTACTTTGTGTGGCAGTGGCTTTATCCGCCCCAGCCGACATTCCTTCCGATGCAGTGCTCGAATTGTGGATATGACCTCAGCGGCGTGCTCGGCAAAAAATGTCCGGAGTGCGGCACTGAAACAACCTGATCTATTGCTTCGGGTCGTACGCCATCGCCAGATCTTCCTGCGATAGCTCTTTCTTGAAATCGTCGAGCGCGCGGTTCAGCATCTCCACCGTCCGCTGTGCCGCGGCAACGGCGTTATCCATCGAGCTCTTGCCTGTCACTTTTTTCAGTTGATCGCCAAGCCTCAGCTCCGCCAGCCGCTTATCCGAAACCTGGCGTGCCTCGATCAGGCCCCGCAGCAGCGCTTCCGCTTTATCGCGTGCGGCGATCGTTTCGGCCAGGATCCGCTGTCGTTCGTTCAGAGACATGCGTCGAAAGTGTACGAACGTCGAAAAGGTGAGATTCTTACCTCGTTTTCACGTCCATCTCATGCACCCGGGGCAATATCCCTGTGTTGTCCGGTCCGCGGACGTCCCCGGAATTCGTCCGCGGCCGGACAACACCTTTGCTCACTCCCGCCCGCGCCCTGTCGCGGGTTCTTTTTTCTTTGCGGGCTTCTTCGAGGGCCTCTTTGATGGCGGGGCGGATTTTCCGAGGCCGCTCTTGTTATCGCTCTTCGTGTCGCGCTTCGGGTTGCTTTGGGCGGCCGCTTCTGCCATTTTGCGGGTCGCCGCGAGGCGCTCCCGGCCCGACTTCGTCTTTGCGAGATTCTTTTCGTACTCCGCGATGTACCTCTTCGCGGGCATCCGCCGGATCGCCTCGCCGAGCACTTCGAGCGCCAGGTCTTCCACTTTCTTGAAGCGGATGCACGACTTGCCCATATCGAGCTTCTTGCCCGTCTTCGCCCACGCGGTGGTAAACCACTTGAACTCCGCCGGCGTCATGTAGGTGCTCATCAGATAGACCGACATCGCCTGCTTCTGCGAGGCCAATCCCGCGAACGGCAGCGGCTGCTTCGGGTCGCAGTGATACCCCGCCGGATAGACACGGTGGGGGACGGCGTACCCCATCATGCCGTAGCCCATCCGCTCTTCGTAGTCCTTGTCCAGGTTTTTCAGGATCACCTTGCGCACCGCTTCCAGCGCTTCGCGCCGATCGGCGGGTAACTCCGCAAGATACGCCTCAACCGTCTTGGCTTTGCTCTGCATGGAGCGCAGTGTACCGGAACGGCACGGTTTTCAAGCCGCCATGAGGCGGGTCTCGGTTTCGGTCGCCTTTCCCAGCTTGCTGACGTTGCGGAAGAGCACGTCATACGGGAACCGCCTCACGACTTCCCACAGGCCGGGCAGCCGAGTCATGATCTGCGCGAGGCCGAGCTGGTCCTGATACTCGTGGACCTCGCTGTACTCGGTGTAGAAGTAGCTGGTCGTGGCGAGCATCTTCTGAGCGCCCGCGATCAGGAGGTCTTCGGCCCCCTGCACATCCGCCCAGATCAGATCGAGGTTTGTAATGCCCTTCACCGCTCCGAACGTATCGAGACGCAGGATCGGAACTTCCAGTGTCTGGTTGAATTCGCACCACGGATGGATCTCCAGGTGCTGGGCGGGTTGCTTGAGCGACGACGAGCCCGACCACTCCGGGCTGCGGATCCACTCGGGGCATTGCTTCGTCATGTTCGCCGACGACAGATGGAACGGTGCCGTGCCGTCACGATCGCCCACCGCCGCGGCGTTCAGGTCCACCACGCGATCGATTCCACGCTCGCGGATCTTTGCGATGTTCCGCGGGTCTGGCTCGAAACTGAAGATCGAAGCATGCGGAAACGTCCGGCGCAGGGAGTACGAATCCGACCCGTCGTGCGCGCCGCACTCGATGATCGTGAGCTTGTCGCTGGTGTTGAGGATCGAGGAAAGAATCGGATAGATCGGGTTCATGGTGGTGCTCCGTTCAGGCCGCGATGCTCGCCGGCCGGACGCCGACGCGTTCAACAATGGTGCGGATCCGATGGGAATAAAGATGCTCGCGCAGCGTCCTCTGCTGCCCGGCCCGTGCGATGGCCAAAGCACGTTCCGGGTTCGCCCGGTAGTACGCGATTTTCTCGAACAGCTCGCTCTCGTTCCGGAAACTGTCGCACTCTTCGCCGATGCGGAACAGGTCCGCAAGCTCCGGTGCGTGTGCGCACAGCATGAAGCCGCCCGCCGCCGTGATCTCGAACGCCCGCTGATTCAGCCCGGTTTCCGTGTTGCCGTTGTTCAGGTTGATATTGATGAGCGACGCACGGAACGCACGCAGATACGCCTCTTCGCCTTCGAATGACGGCGCACTCCGCACGCCGATGCTCTGCCAGTTGCCGCCGAAGAGATGGAAATCAGCCCCGAGCTTGTGCGACAGTGTCCGCACATACCGATTCCGCTGCGCCACCCACAGCGCCGCGACATAGAAAAGCTTGTGCTGCTGATACTGCGCAAACTTGTTCGCCAGCAGCTCCGCCGAATCCCGCGCCGTCGGCATCTCCGCAAACCCGTAGGCGCCGAAGTACGCATCGAAGAACGTGCTCTCCGGCCGTTCCAGCTTGAGCGCCAGTGCCATCGCCCCGACCAACTGGTGATCGCCCCGATGCGCCCCCTGAGGCCCGAAGTAGTTCGTCGCCTGCGACCCGATGAACGTCACCGCGCGTTCCATCCGCGCAGGATCCAGCGGCTCGTGTACGAACGAATGTCGCGCGATCCGATCCGGCGCCGCCTGCGGCAGGTACTCCACGCTCGGCACGCCGAACGCACGCAGTTCCTTCACCAGCGCGTGATCAAACGCAAACTTCCACCAGCTCTTGCTCGCCGCCGCCGCGAGCGCGACATTCGCCGGCAGCCCGCGCATGCAGGTCAAGAGCGGATCGACCAGGTGCGACGCCAGCGCCACGCCGATCCGCTCGTGCAGTAGATCGACGCCCTGCCCGTTTCCCGCCGATGGCAAAAAGCCGAGCCCCTCGAAGTTCGTGTCCACGATCAGCGAAACGGGCGTGCGTTCCAGAATCGACCGGTGCGCCATCCCATCGCGCAGCCGCGACGCAACCGGATCCGCCTGAGGCTTCGGCATCGCATCGATCGGCTGCGGCAGGGCGACATGCTCGAGCCCGGCATGCTCGGAAGCGCCCGTCCAGTATGAGCCCACCGCTCCGACCCGCATGCACGCCGCTCCTCGTTCCGACGCTGGAATATCGGTCCCAATCCCGAACAACTTGAGAACGCGCGCGGCCGAATTCCCCTCATTCCGCGTACCCTGTTTCCACATGAAGAAGCCCGAGCCCACCGCCCGCATCTACCAGCGCCTGATCGCGGAAAAGCCCGCCATCGTCATCGTCGACGAGTTGTATCTCGACCCCGCCAAACGGCGCGCTCTCTCCGCCTGCGTCACGGCCTCGGCCCAGTATGGCGAGCGCGATGAGGATGGTCTCCCGGCGCCGCAGGCGGTCGAACAGCTCGAGTTGCTCGACGAGCATGTCGCCGCCGCTGCGGAACAGTGCCGCGCCGCGCTCGCGGCGTCCATCACCACCGACGGCCGCCGCACGTGGCTTCTCTACGGCGAAAAGTCCGAACCTCTCCTCCGTGCCGTCGCGGCCGGAGCCAAGGCCGGCGGCCCGATGCGCGCTGGAATCGCCATCGGCTCCCAAGTTGGCATCATCGTCCGTGCCGAAACCGACCCGAACTGGATGAAATACTCCGAAGTTCTCCCGACCCCCGAAGAAAAGCGCTGGAACGACGATCTCGCCGTGATCGAACAGCTCGAAGAGTTCGGCGACGATCCGACCGTTGTCCGCCCCATCGAGCATCTCGCTGCATTTCCCACCGAATCCGCACGCAAGGAATTTGTTCCCTGGCTGCGTGAAAACGGCTTCGAAGTGCTCATGGAGTACCCCAAGCCGGACAAATCCGGCTGGCCCATCGAGTTCACCATCCACTCCCAGATCGACATCGACGAGATTTTTGAGCAAACCTGCGCCATCACCGTCGAAGTCGAGCGCCTCGGCGGCGTCTACGACGGTTGGCAAACCCGCGCGGTCGAAAAAGAGCTTTGATCCCGGTGCGCCGCCTGATATGCTCCCTCTTTCGTAGCCGAACCCGTGTAGGAGCGGGCCGGCGAGTGCACGAGAGAGTTTCAAGGAGACAAGACAAATGCGTACTCTGATCGTTGTTCCCGCCTTCGCGGCGGCCGCTGTCGCTTCTGGTGCTTCCGCCCAGCTCGTCTTCGGGACCACCAGCCCCACGACTTCCAACCCGGCAGCCGTCTACCTCGACATCACGTCCGGCACCACGACCACGCTCTGGAATTCCGCCGCCCAGAAGAAAGTGAACGGCATGGCCGCCGACACCGTGAACGGCCGGCTCTATTCCAACGACGCCGCCCGCCTCAACAAGTGGGATTACGGCAGCGTCGGCACCGCACCGACACTCATCGGAGGCATGTACCGCACGAGCGACAACGTCAACTTCACCGCCACCGGCGTGAGCGGCCTCGCCTTCGCCAACAACAAGCTCTACGGAACCACATCGTTCGGCAGCACCGTCTTCAAGCGCGGTATCTACGAAATCAACACGGTTCCCAACAGCTTTGGCTTCTGCGTCATGACCGCCGTCTGGACCGATCCCACCGGCATCGGCACGCTCAGCGGCACCGCAGATTTCGGCGGGGTCGATTACAACGCCGCCGACGGCAAATTCTGGGTCACCAACAGCACCGACACCACCGCCTCCGGCGGCACATATCAGCGCGCCATTTACACGGTCGATGCTTTCGGCTCCGGCGCGATGGTCAAGGTCGCCGACTTCCCTGTCGGGCACAATCAGATCGACGGCCTCGCCATCGGCGGCGGCTACGCCTGGCTCACCGAGCAGGTGGGCGGTGGCGCAAACGTCGTCAACATTTTCGGTTTCAACCTCGCCACGCTTCAGTATGACAAGAGCTTCTCCTTCACCCTTGCCGACGGTTCCCAGCGTGCGAGCGGCGCCGCCTGGGCTCCCAACGCGTATCTGACTATCCCGGCGCCCGCGACCGGCCTCTTCCTCGGCCTCGGACTCTGCGGCATGGCGCGTCGCCGCCGTGCAGCCTGAACCGATTCGCTCTTCCGGAATTTCAAAAACGCCCGGCTTCGTGCCGGGCGTTTTTCTTTGGTGACACGGGTCTCGAGGCCAGTCTGCACTTTTTACGGCTCGCTCCAGTTCCCATCTTCGTGCGCTTCTGGTGAGAACCAGTTGGCGGGCCATTCCGGCACATCCGCGCGCGTCACGATCAGTCTCCGGATCCCCGGACCGCGCGGCGGCAATCCGCCCTCTCGCCCCGGCGGCCCAAGCCGCGGCTCACCCTGTGCGGGTGGTGGTTCCATCGGACGCTCTCCGCGTGGCCCCGGACGCTCGTGGAGCCTCTCCGGCGGAGGACCATCCGGTGGCGGCCGATCCGGGTGCTCCGGGCCGCGCATCGGGGGCGGACCTTCCGGCCTCGGGCCGCGCGGGGCCGCAGCGCCGGGCGGAGGAAGTGGGGGGCGAACGGCGGGACCGCGAGGCCCGGGCCGCTCGGTCCACGTCATCTCCATTTTTTCGAGCAGCATCGTCTCCGGATCAATCCAGAGATCAACGCGGTCCGCCTGCGGGCGGGGCGAGCCCGGGCGCTTCACGCCCTGAATCCGCCGGAACTCGCGCCCATCCACGATCTCCGGATCGAGAATCGATACCTCGAAACCGGTCGTCAGCACCTCGAGCAGACGATCGATCGAATCCGCAAAGATCGGTTCATCATCCGCCGTCGCCCACTGGGGCCACGCGCGACGAGGATCGTTCCGCTCGATGCCTCCCTGTCTCCGAATCGCCCACTCGCCGAGCGAGTCCTTTCCCGCAATCGCTGTGCGTCCCATCGGTGCCCGCGCGCGGAGCAGAAAGTTCGAGCCGCGGCTGTCGAACACCGCTTCGGGCTTCGCCGGAATCGGCTGATCCATCTGCGTGAGAATGCGAACCTCGTACCGCCGGTCGCCCGCGTTCCGCGCCGCCTGGATCGAAGCCATCAGCGTCGCACGCGCCTGGTTCGTCGATGCCGAAACAAACACCCACGCCGTGAGCAGCGTTGCAAGCAGCACGACCGCAACGCCCGCAAGACGCTGCAAGCGCACCCGAATTGCCCTGCGCCCGGGCGTCCGCGCCGTGCCGGCGATCGCATCCTTGAAGCGGGCGATCCGGCGATCCACTGCATCCCCGCCCTGCTCGTGCAACGCGCCCAGCGTTCCATGAATGAACAGTTCGTCCGCACGCGATTCCGCGGCCGCGTTCTCTTCCGGCGGAACAAAGTCGGGCGCATCGTTCGGAGGCGCATCGGGTTGATGTCGATCCCGATGATTCATGACACACCCTCCTGCTTCTTCATGCACTCCGCCAGCGCGCCGCGGCTGCGCTGCACCCGCTTTTTCACCGTCTCCTCTTCGATCCCGAGTGCCGACGCGACCTGCTTCAGCATCATCCCCCGCCCGTACGCCAGTTCCATCACTTCCCGCATCGCGCCCGGCAGTTCCGCCAAACACCGCAGCAACCGATCCACACCATCGGAGAACCGCGATCCCGGCGCGAGTGACGCGGCAAACGATTCATACCGGCGATCGACCAGATCGAGCACAGCGGGGTCTGTCACCGCCAGCCGCACCGAATGCCGGCGCGCATGCTCCAGCACCAGATTGCGTGCGATCCCCCGCAGCCACGCGTCAAACGGCCGCGCCCGATCGAAGTCGTCCATCCGCCTCCACGCCACCACCAGAACCTCCTGAAAAACGTCGTCCAGCAGCGACGTGCGAGAGCCGGAAACTCCGCCGAGCAGGCTGCGCAGATACGCCGACAGCATCTCGGCATGGAGGCGCGCAAGCCCCTCAAACTCCGCCTCCTTGTCTCCCCGGTTCGACGCTGACAACGCCCTCTTCCTTCTATTGGCACGATCCCCCCGCCCGGGGGACATGAACGCGTCCGTTGTGCCCATCATTGCACAAAACACGCCGGAACGCCCCGCGGGGAGCCCTCTGCCGGGCCCCGCAGGCCCATTCCCCGGCCTTCGGATGCCCGCTCGTACAATGCTCGCGGGCGATTTTGGGGGATCCGAAAATGGTTTCGCGGCAGCTTCATCTGATCGCAGCAGTGCTCTTCGCGCTGGCGGCGCCGAACGCGCGCCCCGCAAACCCCCGCCTCCAACTCGATTTCACACACGCCTTTGGCGCAGCGCCCTTGCGCATCGAGGATGTCAGCCTCCGCACAGTCGGCGGCAACACCATCTCGATCACGCGCCTCGCCTACCTCGTTTCGAATATCCGCCTCATCCCCGCCGACGGCTCCGCGCCGCTCGCCCTGGGCACAGTCGGATTCATCGACGCCGTCGCCGGGCGCACCCGACTCGATCTCGGCGCGGTGCCCGCGGGCGACTACTCCGGCATCGCTTTCGACATCGGCCTCGAACCCGCCCGCAATCACGCCGACCCGTCCGTCTATCCCGCCGATCACCCCCTCAATCCAATCCTGAACGGCCTGCACTGGAGCTGGCAGGGCGGCTATGTCTTCCTCGCCATCGAGGGTCGCTACGTGCTCCCCGCCGATCAGCTCGGGGGCTACTCGTTCCACATCGCGACCGATCCGCACCTGATGAAGATCACGCTGCCGGGCGCGATCTCCATCCGCGCAAGCTCGCGCCTCGTCGTCCGTTTCGATGTCGCCGGTGTTTTCGACAGCCCATCACCCCACACAATCCGGCACGCGGACGGCGCCGATTCCACGCACTCCGGCCCGACCGATCAACTCGCCGGCCGACTCGCAAACAACATCACCCACGCGTTCTCTCTGGGCCCAGTCTCCGACGGTTCAAGCCCGCCGGCCCCTTCCGAAATCCCGCTCGTGCCGCCCCCGCCCGGCACGCACAGGTACTTCCTCACGATCCCCGCCGGATTCAACGAGCCGCGACTTCCCCGCGATAATCCGCTCACCGTCGAGGGCGTCGCGCTCGGGGAGAAACTCTTCTTCGACAAGCAGCTCTCGGGGAACAGCACCCAGTCGTGCGCCGATTGCCACCGCCCCGCCGCGGCGTTCTCCGACGCCGGCAACGCCTACAGCATCGGCGCCGAGGGCAAGCCCGGCAAACGCAACACCATGCCCCTCTTCAACCTCGCGTGGATGAACTCGATGACGTGGGACGGCAAGCGCACGCTCGTCCGTGATCAGGCGCTCGCGCCCATCCGCGACGAGCTCGAGATGAACCACGCGCTCGAATCCGCGGTCGCGAGGCTGGAAGCCGGGCCCGAGTACCCGAAGCTCTTCGAGAAAGCCTTCGGGTCCCCCGGTGTTTCCGCGGAGCGCCTCGGCCTTGCGCTCGAGCAGTTTCTTCTCACGCTCATTTCGAGCGATTCAAAGTTCGATCGGATGCAGAGCGGCGCCGCCGTGTTCACCGCGGAAGAGCAGCGTGGCCTCGACCTCTTCGTCCTCGAGTTCGACCCGGCGCGGGGACAGTTCGGCGCCGATTGCTTTCATTGCCACAGCAACGAGCTCCTCACCAACAACCAGTTTCTGAACAACGGGCTTGATTCCGAGTTCACCGACCGGGGGAGACAGGCCGCCACCGGCCGCGGCTCCGACGCCGGAAAGTTCAAGGTCCCCTCGCTCCGCAACATCGAGCTCACCGGCCCCTACATGCACGACGGCCGATTCGCCACGCTCGAAGAGGTCGTCGATCACTACGCCGATGGCATCAAGCCCTCGGGCACGCTCGATCCAAACATCTCGAAGCATCCCGATGGCGGCCTCGCGCTCTCCTGCGAAGACCGCAAGGCGCTCGTCGCGTTCCTCCGCACGCTCACCGACACAAAGTACGTCCGGCCCGAGCCGCAATAGCCGCGCCCGTCGCTCTCGCTTCACTTGGGGCGCCTGATCGGAACATCGAACCCCGCAGTCTCGAGCGCATCCGCGAACGCCCGCAGGAATGCCGGCTGCTGCCCGCTCGCCGGGAACGGCATCCGTTCATCAACCACCGGCAGCCCGGCATCTCGCAGCGCTCCAAACAGCACGTCGTACACCGACGACTTGATCAGCACGATCGCCTTCGGCTTCAACGCCGCGCACCGACCGACCGCGCCATCCGCCAGCGGCCGGAGCTTCGCAGGCGTCGCGTTGCTCATCCCTTCCGGCGCAAGGTCGATCATGAACACGCCCGCTTCCCGCAGCGCGCCCAGGTAGCTCGCCTTTCGCGCACGCAGGTCCGCGATCTCCACCTCCCCGAAGAGCCCGCGGCAGACATACATATACAGCCAGTCGTGGTTCGGTACATCGTCGAAGTAGAAGTACCGCGTCGTGTCGCACGGCGGCGCTTCCGCCACGAGCAGCAGCCTCACCTTCCCCGGCCGATACTCCGCCGCCGCATTTTCACGCCTCTCGATGTCTGTTCTGGAATGCACCGGCCAGCGTAGCCGCCGCTCGCTCCCAGGCTTGGTCATACATTTGCCCGGATTCTCCAGGAGCCGCTCCGTGTCCGAGCCAGGCAATCCCAAAACTCCGGCCTCGCCCGCAGGCGCCGAGCCCGCTCCGCCGCGCTTCCGCCTCGATCCGATCCCGCTCGGCATCGGCGCAGTTGCCGCGATCGCCGTTTTCGCCGGCACCGTCCGCACACTCGCCCGCGCCGATCCCGATGCCTACCGAATCTCCCACGCTCTGGGCGCTGCGATCGGTCTGCTCCTCTGGCCCCTGATCGCATCATGGATCGCGTTCCGGCTCGCCGGCCGATCGATCCGATTCGCAAACGGCGCGTTCATTCTCGTCCTGCTCGTTTGCCTTGTGGCGCACGTCACGCGCTCGCGCGGGTCCCCCGGCGCGCCCGCCCCGTCGGCGCAGACACCGGCATCCATCGCCGAGATCCGCGCACTCGCCGAACAAGCCAAGCAGGCCTCGCTGGGGGGCGACGAGCAGAAAGCGATCGCGCTCACCGCAGAATCCGCAAGCAAGTTCGACCAGGCCGCTTCCGTCGCCACCGGCATCGACAAGGCGGTCATGGAGTACGCGGCCTCGCTGGCCCGTGCCCAGAACGACGTGCTCAAAGCCTACATAACAGCCGCGGGCACCTACGCCGACGCCGGCGGCACAAGCCTCGACGGCCTTCGCGATTCCGCAGCAATCGATGCACGCCTCGCGCTCCTCCACCCGGCCGTCACGGCGCACGATGACGTCATCGCCTATTTCCGTTCGATCTCCGATCGCATCCCCACCGAACTCGCCGCCCGGAGCGTGCCCAAAAAAGCCGCCGACGACTTCCTCGCCGGATTTGTCGCCAACGCCAGGATCGACAACCTTCTCGCCATCCACGCCGCCGAGCACGGCATGCTCCTCGCCGCCCGGCGCCGCTTCGAGATACTCAAGGCGAACAACGGCAA
The DNA here is from genome assembly GCA_017303555.1 of Planctomycetota bacterium. Lineage (GTDB taxonomy): Bacteria > Planctomycetota > Phycisphaerae > Phycisphaerales > UBA1924 > JAFEBO01. The sequence continues at coordinate 15,178 of JAFLCN010000015.1, read as the reverse complement.
TTGGACCAACACGCCGGAGAACGGGCTGGCCTTCGGCGAAAGCTTCACACAGAAGGATCGCGACGAATTCCTCAAACTGGGCGACACCATCGACCGCCTCGCCGCTCAGCAGGGCGAGTTGATCGCGGAACGCAAGTCCGGCAATTGAAAGTCGCGCAAGAAAAAGGCCGCCGATCTTCCGATCGGCGGCCCGAGAGTTTGGAGATGTCTCAGAAGACTCAGGCCCGACGGCGACGCGCCATCGCCAGTCCGCCCAGGCCCATCAGGCCAAGCGAAGCCGGAGCCGGAATCGTCGCAATGACGGCCGTTCCGTACGGTCCGGTGTCGGTCGCCCACACGTTCACGCCCTCCACCTGGAAGCCCCACTGAACGTGGCGGCCGGCACCCGGAATCGTGAACTGCGTGATGCTGAAGTTGCCCGCCACCAGCGGGATGTAGGTGTCCACCGAAGACGAATAGTCCGCAGCGAAATCGCGGATGAAGATCCGCGCGACGTGCGCCGAGGTGAACGTGTTCGAGAGCACCACTCCCTCAAACGTCACCGACATGCCCGACATGCTGCCGGTCACCTCGTGATACAGGTTGGCCTGCATGATCTTGTTGCCGGCAGCGCCCGGACCGCCGCTCGGCGTGTACCAGAACGGATTCGGGTCACCGATCGTGTTGGGCGAAAGGGTCAGCGTGCTCGCGCCGTTGTCGAACGAAGCGTTCAGGTCCGCAACGCCCCAGCCGCTGCCGAACACAAAGCCGCCGCCGTTCGCCGGAAGCTCAAACACGTTCATGTAACCCAGGTAGCCCGCGGGACCTTGGTCCACGCCCACAGTGATCGCCTGAGCGCTCGCGGCGCACGCAGCACCCGCGACCAGAACCGATAGCATCCGCTTCATCATTTCTCTCCTCTATTGCCTATTGGAAACAGTTACAGTAACGATCCATCTCGTCACGCACAGCCTAATCACTATGCCCCGCATTGAAAGCAAAAATGCCGCTCTGCAGGCTCCCGGACGTGATTTTTCGCTTATGGGACTTTGAAAGAGGTAGTTTCATCTCGCCTCCGTTCATGTAACACCAGTCTCGATCGCGCGGTCAGAACCTCTCACCCTCGATCGCCAACCGCCCTCCTTCCCGCAGCGCGTGCACGCGCACGACGACGAACGCCCCACAAAAAATCTCGGCGAGCCCGCTTTGCATCACGTGCGCGAGCGAGCCTTGCCCGTTGCACAAGCGGATGCAAACCGCGGCGGGCTCAGTCCCCGCGAGCCGCCTCCGGGCGCCTTTCACGCCGCAATCCCGAAGCAAGTGTCCTCCATCGGTTCCCAATCCCGAGTGGCCGCGGAGCTCATCGCGCGCACGGAGTGACCAGATGTCGAACCACGAAACCACCAAAGTTCTTCGCTGGACCGGAATTCTCGGGATCACCGCCACCGCGGTCTTTCTCGCCAAGACATTTATCCCGATGCCTTCGTTCCCGCACCTGCTGTTGTGCATGGCCTTCGGTCCGCTCGTCATCGCGGGTTCGCCCGGAATGGCACGCTTCCTGACGCTCCGCGGCCCGAGCATGCTCGCCGATGCCGCGGCACGCTTCGCCGTCATCGCCGGTGCATTCCACTTGTCGATGGTCTGCGTGCAATCCACAACACTGATCATCATGAGGCAGCGCATCGCCGAGGCCGAACCGTCCGCTCGCGCAGCGATCAGGCAAATCCTCGACGGCACATTCACCGTTCAACTCGGCCTCTGCTTCTGCTGGGATCTCCTCATCGGAGTATCCACGCTGCTTTTCTGCTCCATCCTGTGGCGCCGCGGTCCGCTCGCCGCCATGCTCGCGATCTCCGGCGCGCTCGTCGCGATCATCTTCCTTGCGATGAAGCTATCGACCTATCCGATCCCTCCCGCCGAAGCCGGCCTCTTCGACCTCGGCCCCGGTCTCGGTGCCTGGTATCTGCTCTTCTCGATCTACATCCTGTGCAACGCCAAACAGCCTTCCAAAGCTCTCGCCGAACTCGCCCCCGACAGGTCGCCCGCGTGAAATGCAAGCCGTAAGGCATTGTCAAAAAGTCACTTAGATCAGAGTTTCGGTCCCGATGTGGCATTTGTCCCGGCATCGAGCATCTTTGAGAAGGCAGGAATGCCGTGGAGGTGTCTTCGTGCGGAACCATTTGTGCGTCGTTGCGGTGCTGGCAGTTTCCGGCAGCGCGTTGGCGGGCGTTCTCGAATACGGCGATCGCGATATGTGCAACACCGGTGTCTACGGCACCGATCCGACCGCCGGAGCCACGCTGGAAGGCCTCGGTGCCGGAGCAACTTCGCTCGGTTCCAACATCTATGGCCACGGCTTCCCGTTCTCGCCTTCGAGTGATTTCCTGGGCACCGACCAGATCTTCGTCGGCTCGACGCAAACCGGATTTCACGACGGCTACTCGGGCGCCGGCCAGCGAACCGCCGGTCCGCAGACCATCTCGATGGATTACTCCTCGCTCATCACGGGTGCGGGAGTCCAGTCTCTCACGCTCGGCTTCATGGCCGATGACTTTCAGAACGCCGTCTTCGGTCAGCCCTTCACCGCGCGCATCAACGGCGTCGTCAACGACACTCTGACCGCGCTGCTCAACTCGCTCGATCAGACCGGCCCCGTCCTTCAGTTCGTTTCGATCGGCCTCGACGTCGGCAAGCTCGACCCAAGCCACGTTCTCACCCTCACCATCGATCAGGGCGGCGACGGGGGCGATGGCTGGGCCATCGACTTCCTCACGATCGGCGTGACCGAGATCCCGGCGCCGAACACCGCCCTTCTCCTGCTCGGCGGCCTCCTCGCCGGAAAGCGTCGCCGGCGCTGATCCGCGTCCTTTCACCGAAATAAACCGCAGCATCCCGCGTTGAAGTCCACGGAGGCATCCATGGATTTCAGGTTGCGCATCGTCCTCGTTGCACTCTGGCTCTGGATGTGGAGCGCAAGCGCTTCCGCCGCCCTCCAGGGTCACGTCGAATCGCGCAGCTTCCTCGGCCCCATCACCGGCAAGACGGTCACGTACAACATCTACTTCCCTCCCGCGTATTCATCGTCCACCGATCGCTACCCGGTGATCTATCACCTCCACGGCATCAACGGCTCGCAGGGTGGCCAGCAGAACACGACTGTGCCGCAAGTCTTCGAAGACGCCGCGGCACTCGGTCTGATCGGCCCCGTCATCGTCGTCTTTCCGAATGGTTACGGCGATAGCTTCTGGGCCGACAGCATCGATGGAGCCAAGCCCGCCGAAACCGATGTCGCGTTGCAGTTGATTCCCCACGTCGATGCAAACTTCCGCACCATCGCCGATCCACGCTCGCGCATCATCCAGGGCTTTTCCATGGGCGGCTTCGGTGCCACCAAGTTCTACGCCAAGTTCCCGCAGCTCTTCGGCCTCTGCATCGAATATGACGGCGCACTGCTTACATGGCAAACCATCATCACCCGCCACCCAACGCAGGCCCAAACCATCTTCGGAAACAGCGAAAGCTACTTCAACCAGTTCTCGCCGCACTGGTGGGTGAACGCGAACCGTGCAGCGCTCGATCGCCGCTATCCCGTGCGCATGGCCGTCGGCGCACTGCTGACAGAGAACCGTTCATTCCGCGATTATCTTCTCGGCCTGCACCTCCCGATCGAGTACACCGAAACCGGCTGTCCGCACCAAGTCCCCTGCCTGATGACCAGCGAAGGCGTCCACTCTGCCGCGTTCATCGGCGGACGGCTCGGCCGCTGGAACTGCCCTCCCGATCTGACGGGTGACAGCGTCGTTGACGACGCCGATTTCGTCGCCTTCGCTGCCGCGTACGACGTCCTCGATTGCTCCGCTCTTCCCACCAACTGCCCGGCCGACCTCAGCGGCGACGGCCGAGTGGACGACGCCGATTTCACCGTCTTCGCATCGGCCTATGCCGCATTCGAGTGCGAGAATCCATCGCTGCCCTGACGCAGTTCAGCGAGTGCTTCCACCCGCGCGCACGAAAAACCCCGGGGTACAGCCCCCGGGGTCTCAGAGTCACGAACGTGCAGAGTCACAAACACGCAACGTCTCAGACGCAGCGTTGCAGCGATCCGGTCCGCTCAACGCCGCCGGCGCGCAACCAGTCCGCCCAGGCCCAGGAGCGCCAGCGCGCCCGGGGCCGGAACGACCGTGCCGTGCATCGTGAAGGGAAGTTCCATGGTCACGCCGCTGCCGGTGTCCACCAGGGCTCCGAACGCTGCACCGGCCAAGGACTGCATCGCGTTTCCGCCGCCGTTCGTCGGGACCACCGGCGGCTGCCACGGTCCGCTCGCGAGCGAACCCGACGCCTGCCACCGCATCACGTAGTTGCCCGGACCGAGCACGAGGTTCACCGCGACGTCGATCGCGTAGATCGCGCGATCTCTCGCGCCGAGCGAGGTTGATGTCACCCGATACGCCGTCAAGCCACCGTTGCTGATCGAGCCCGAAGTCCAACTGATCGCATCCGTGTGCGCGTTGGCGATCTGGTAGTTCAGGCCCGTAAACGAGAAGGCCGTCGATCCCGTCTGGTACATGTAGAACGTCAGCTTCGTCACGTTCCACGTCGCGCCCGCAGTGAAATTGTCGGCGACGGCGTTGTTCGCGCTGATCTGCGCGCCCGCGCCCAGCGTCGTGTTCGGCGTCACCAGCACGCTCAGGTTCGGCGATCCCGGAACACTGAACACGGGGCCGTTGTCGTACAGCACAGCAGCCTGTGCGGCTCCCGCCAGCGCGAGCGATAGCAAAAATGCGACCTTCTTCATGTCTTTTCTCCTCGAACTTGAATTGATCCCCCGCGACCCACCGGGCACATCCCGCAAGAATCGGCGGTCTTGTCTCCAGCACGAGACTAATAGAATGTTCCGACGCACGCAACCGGCCTCGCACCCTTTTGCATAAATCACATTCCGGACGCCCTTCTAAACCGTTTTCTGCCTCAGGGGTGGGGTTTTCACCCCCTCTCCGACCCAAACGATACGCTTTCCGCTCCGGTTCACCCCAGCACACGGCCCGCTCAAATGCCGCTCTTATGAACCCGCCGATTGCTTGCGCTCCGGGCTCCGAGCGTTGACCCCATTGCGTATGTGCTTGCGTCATGAACTACTAAATGTGCAATGCGGCGCGTGCATCTCCCCGCCGAAAGAGCGGTGCGGTCCGCACAGTCCGCGCCGTGCCGTGCCGCGTATTCGTTCTGAAGCGTCTGCGCCGACCGGTAAGCGCCGCTCGACTCACCAATCCTGCAAACGGCCTCGCCCTTTGCAGATCCCGCGGCATGCTTCACATGCCCGGCTCGTCCAGAGACTGGGGCTGGTTGTCGGACCATCCAAAGAGGGGGAGAGATGAACAAGAACCTCATGCTCGGGGCCGCTGCGCTGCTTCTTGCCGCGAGCGGCGCGAACGCCGAACTCGTCACCATCAACTTCGAAGACCTTGCACCCGGAACCGCGATCTCGAACCAGTACGCCCCGCTCGGAGTCCGCTTTGCGACTTCGCCCGCGTACGACAACCGTGGCGTGCTCCACTCCGCCGTTTCCGTGCTCGACTACTCGGACGGTTCATTCCGAACCAACGCCGTCGGCCTCTGGGGCAGCGCCATCGCCCTCACCTTTGATTCTGATATCAGCAACTTTGCCGTCAGGTTCTTCGATACCGATCGGGGGTCGCTTCTCGGCCGCGTCCGAGCGTACAACGCGCAGGGACTTCTGATGGCTCATGTCACCGACATGACGGGCAACTTCAACGCGTCGAGCTTCTACGAGAACACGCTGCGGGTCGCGGTTGGTGGAATCCGCTTCATCGAGCTCACCGCCGATGCCGACGGCGCGATGATCGACAGCATCTCGTTCCTGCGGGTCCCTTCGCCGGGCGCACTCGCCGCCCTGCCGGTGGGGCTTCTCGCACTCGCCAAGCGCCGCCGGAGCTGAGCCCGCTCCGCAAAAACACAGACACCGGCGGTTCGCGCCGGTGTCCGCTGAATTTCGCACTGGAAACCCTCTTACCGACGGCGCCGACCCGCCGCGAGCAGCCCCATGCCCGCGAGCGCCAGCGCGCTCGGAGCCGGAACGATCACCTGCCCGCCGCTGGTCGACGAGACATCGGCCCGCCACGCGCCCTGGTCATCGTTGTCAAAGCCGGTCACGACGTAGAAGTAGTTCGTGCCCGCCGTCAACGCAACCGTGAAACCCGAAAGCCCGACGCTCGGATTGTCGTCGTTGCTCGCAACGCCGTTCACGAGTGCCGCTGCGGGATTGAACGAGTTCTGATAGATGAACGTGAAATTGTCCCAGTTCGCCGGAGACGTGGCCGTGTTCTGCCACGTGTACGAACCGGTGATCGAAACCGTGAACGCGATCACCTGATAGTGCGTGGCGGTGCCGACGGCCGAAAGGCCGCTGAAACCCTGAAGCGCGCGGTTATACGTCGGAGCGCCCGTCGTGTTTCCGACAATCGTCTGCGCCAGCGCAGGCGTCGTCGCCAATGCCAATCCAGCAATCGCAATCAACTTCTTCATGAGAATCTCCTCCCTACTCGGCCCGCCGCCGTGCCTTCGCACGCCCGCGCGCCATTCCCATCAAACACGACCGATCCCCCCCGCACACGCGTCGGGACCGTCAAGCAGAGATGCAGCGCGCGCGGAAACACGCGTGATTGCACCCCAAACCCAAATGCTCCGTGTGAGTGATCTTGTCTCTCGATCCCCGTCGAAGCATGCCGTTCCCCGGGGCGGAAACTCCGAGGACTTCAAAACCGTAACCGGAAGTAGGGGGGTGGTGCAAGCCCAAAATCGGCAAAGTGACCGATGTAAATACCTCGTTCCTGTTACAGAAACGGCCTTTTCGCCTCGGGCGCCCCCTGCGTGCGGGCTCTGGGCGCTGCGGCTCGGGCTCGAACTCCTCAATCCCGCAATTGGAACTTCGCGACCGCCACCCGCAGCACCCCGATCGCCGATTGCAAATCCGCTGCCGCCCTTCCCGATTCCTGCACCGACTGCATCGTCTGGTGCGCGTTGCTCGTGAGCGAAGACATGGCCTGGCTGATCTGCTCGGCCCCTTCCGACTGCGCCTGCATCGACTCGCTCACCTGCCTGAAACTCTCCGTGCTCCGGTTCACGCGGTCGATGATCTCGGTCAATGTCGTGCCCGCCGACGCGACCACCCGCACACCCCGGCGCACCTCATCAGAGAATCGGTCCATCTCCATCACGCCCGTCGAGACCGCCGATTGCATCTGCTTCACCGTCTCGTCGATATCGAGCGTCGCCGATGCGGTCTGATCCGCGAGCCGCCGGATCTCGCGGGCGATGACCAGGAAACCCATCCCGAACTCGCCCGCCTTCTCCGCCTCGATCGCCGCGTTGATCGAGAGAATGTTCGTCTGGTCCGCCACCTTCGTGATCGTCGTGATGACCGAAGTGATCTTCTGCGATCGCTCGTTGATCGCGCCCAGTTTTTCCCCGATCGACGCCGTCGCCCGATCGAGGTCGCGCATCACCGCTTCCATCCCGTGCAGGCCCGTCCGGCCCTCGCCCGCGAGCGACGCCGTATCGACCGCGTTCTTGCTCACCACGTCCATCGTCTTGACCAGGTCTCGGCCCGTGGCCGAGATCTCCGTCACCGCCGCAGCAATCTGGCTCGACGCTGCACCGAACGTCGACGCCGAACTCTCCTGCTGCTTGCTCGTCGCGGCAATCTCCGTCGCCGTCGAATTCAGGCGTATCCCCGCCTGCTTCACGCTCCCGACCAGCGAGTTCAGATTCCCATCCATCGTGCTCATCGATCGGAGCAGCTGGCCGGTTTCATCGCCCCCGGTGGTTTCGCCGACCGCGCGCGTCAAGTCGCCGTGCGCGATGCGGTCGGCAACCTCCGCCGCCCGGCGCACCCGCCGGCTCGCGGCGTTCGTCGTGAAGAACATCAATCCTCCCACGATCAGCAGCCCGATCACACCGATGCCGATGTTCCGTGCCACGGTCGCATGCGCCGCAGCCAATACATCCGCCTTCGTTCGCCGCGTCACAACCTTCCAGTTGCCGATCGGCGCTGTCGCGATCGCGTAGATGCATGGCTCCTTCAGCACGGGGTCGATCGCCTCGAAAATTCCGCCTTCTGCCTTCACCGAAGCAAACCGCGACGCGAGATCGGAATATGGCGACTTCGCCAGTTCCTGCAGGCGAAGCCGATCCGAATCGCTCGTTGCAGCCGTGTCGGAAGTTGCGGTGATGAACCGGTTGCCCCCGCTCAGGATGAACACGTCCGCGCCCAGCCGGTCCTTGATCCGGGCCGCATTCTTCGCGAGCGCATCGAGCCCGCGATCCACCCCGGCGATGCCGACAAACTTGTCCTGCATCACGATCGGGAACGTGTGCGAGACCATCAGCGCGCCTTCATACATATACGGCTCGGTCAGCGTTGCCGCTGCCTGGTGTGTCTTTTCATACCCCTGCTTCGGCCCGAGGTAATACTCGAGCGTCTCCATGTCCGCGTTGGGTTTGAGCCTCACCGGTCCGCTCCCATCGCCCGACTCGAAGTACCAGTACGGCGCGAATCGCCCCGTCGCGTCCATCGTGCCGCGTGCCAGATCGTTCTGCTTCAGCGACTCCGCATCCCGCCCGTCGGCGTTCGGTTCATACGTGATGTACGCCCCCAAAAGACGAGGGATCGTCGTCGCCACCGACTTCGCGTACTCGCTGCTCGCGTTCCGCTCTCCGAACATCCCGTTCGCCTGTGCCAGCGCCATCGACGCCGCCACGTTGTTGCAGCGTTCGTTCAGCGCGCTCAACTCTGCCGCGGCATCCTCCGCGCTCTTGCTCAGCAGACGCTCCTCTGCCCTCCGCAGTTCGCGGTAGCTGTCGAGCGCGCTCATCACCAGCACCGCTCCGAGCACCACCATGCTGGGCACCCCGCCAAACAGCATGAGGCGGCCGGACAGTGTGCTCAAAAAGCGAGAATTCTTCATGGTGCGTCCGAGGCCTTTTCAAGGATCAATTTGCGGTGGCCGATGCCGGCCGGAAGCCAGAATACCGACTTCCGCCTCTCCATCGACATTTCACGCTTCTCCGCCTCCGAGAACCGGAGCCCGTCCCGTTGTGACACCGCCCGCACTCGCGGTGACGCATCCGATCTCAGGGACACAGCAGCGCGTCGTAGGCTTCGGCGAAGAGCACGAAGTCGGCATCATCGACGTAGCCGTCGCCGTTGAGGTCCGACGGGCAACCCGGGGGCATCTGCGGGTCGGTGCAGTCGAGAAGGTTGTACGCAATGGCGAACGCTATGAAATCCGAATCATCCACATATCCATCGCCGTTCAAGTCGCCGTTGCACGGGCGCTGAAAGAGCAAAAACTGAAAGTACGGATCGTTCTTCAGTTTGACCTGGAAGTCGGCTGTGGTGTCTCCCCCGTGGCTCATCAGGAGCGAGAAATCCCACGCCAGTTCGTACGATGCGCCCTGGTAGAGCACGCCGCTCTGCGGCCCCCAGCTCGGCGAGGCCGGCTGCCAGAGCGCGCAAGGGCCCGTGTAGGCTCCGGCATACTGCGTCTCGAGCACATTGAACATGCCACCCAGCATCGTCAGCGTCACCGCATTGGTCGCGCTCATCGACGCGGGCGAACCCGTCTGCACGACGTTCATGAAACCATTGAAGGTGTACGAAAGATTCGGCACCGTCGGCGTGAAGCGCAGCACGCCCTTTAGCGCCGCGTTCGAGGCCGGGCCGAAGGGGTAGTAACTGGTCCGGAGGTCGTAGATGGTGATCCGCAGACCGTTCGCGAACAACTGCGTGTAGGGCATCGAGCCGGCCCAACTGCTGGCTGTGCCCGGCGTCCAGTTAAAGCCGAGGTAGAGCGTCTGCGTGTTGCTGCCCCCGGCGATGGCCTGCACGTAACTGCCGGGGTTCACGACAAACCCCGCAGCGCCCGCCCGCGGCACAATCCCGACCACGCCGCACGCCAGCATCCCGATCGCCAAATCACGAACCTTCATGCCGCCCTCCATCTCTGCGATCTTCTCCGGAAAGAGCCCGGTCTTCCAGCCTGATTTGCACATCAGCCGCGGAATCTTGCAGCGGGCGAGCGGCCGACCGCTGTAAACGGCGGTTTTCTCGGTCTTCGTGTCACCAACCGTGGGTGCTCCACGAGTGGTGCGTGATGCCCAAAGCGAGGCCAACCGGGAAACAGCAACCCAGTGCGGCCGCGTCATCAACTCCGCCTCCCATCGCCCTTCTTATCTCGTTCAGCCTTCGCTCCTTTTTTTTCGAGCCTCTCCTTCATCACCTCCTTTAACTCCAGCACATCCACCTCGTTCTCCTTCGTGTCGTGCTCCCAGCACACGATCAGATCGCATCCGCGCGGATCGTGATTGAAATTGCTGCTCCGATACTCGAACTCGATCAACACCCGCCGCCATTTCTCGTCCACACCCTGTCGTTTCGCTTCGCAGTCCGGATATCCCGTCCGCACCAGCTCGACCACAAACCCCAGCTCTCTCGCCAGCATTCCAAAGAGCATCACCACACCCTGCTCGTTCGTCGGCGCATGGATCATGTCGCACGCATCAAGCGGATCTCCGAATTCGCTCTCACCCTTTTTCTTGAGCTTCTTCCGAAGATCGCTCTTGTTTCGCAAAGCCTGCATCCGCCGCATCGCCGCCCGCTCGACCAATTCCGTCCTCGTCGCGTCGCACTTCTTCTCCATCGCCGTGCGATATCCGCACCGATGTGCAAACTCGGTAAACGTCGGAAAAAACTTCTTGTGCGCCTGCGGATGCAGTTCCGTCCCGACATAAAAATCATGCCGCGACGGCGCAAACCCATCAATCGCTAGCGCGTGCATGCGCGTCAGCAGCGTCTGCAACTGCCCGGCCCATTTGCCGCTCAGCCCAGGCCACTCGCTCGCATCCCGCAGCGGCCGATCCAGGAAGCACGCTCCGCTCTCCTGCGCACCCTTTCCATCCGCACTCTTTGATTCCGCCTCGCCACCACCACATGCGGCAGCCCCGCCCTTCGCAATTTCGCCGCCCGCCAAAACGCTTTCCGCCCGCTGATTCGTGAAATCCATGACACTGCCTTCCCGAGCGCGGCACGCGCCCAAAGTGTGAGTAGAAGACAGCCCGACGAAGGTGCCGAAGCCGCCGTCCCGACCGCTGGCTCAAGCCAGCAATTGTCGGAACACGGATAGCCTAACAAAAGCCAATCCATAGTTCAAGTCACTATTCGGTGAAATCTCGATATTTCTGGAAAGCCTTGTCTGCCAATGGTTTACGGATGCCAAGACGACCCTCTTTCCGCTTTCCGCCGCTGTTGCCGAACACTCCATTCCCAACCTCCGCACCAACAAACGTCCTCCCCCGTTGCCAAACGGGAGAGGTGTCATCGCGCAGCCCCGCGAAGCGATGACGGAGGGGGTTCCCTCGCTCCCGGGGAAAAGCTCCATCACCGTCCAACACCCTCTCCCATCCTTCATCCCAGCCGCGTAGTGGGGGCGCGGCACAAATCCGGTTGTCTTGAATTCGCACCGGAACAGTGTCGCAGCTTTCGCAGCTCAACTCGCAGCAGCAAGCGCGCCAGGAGGCTCAGTCCTCCCCCGTTGCCAACGGGGGAGGTGTCATCGCGCAGCCCCGCAAAGCGATGACGGAGGGGGGCGCCGCAAGACGTACGCGCTGATTCGGTTTCGCGTTCCTTGACGATGCTGCGTTCGGAGTTGCGGGCGACTCGTTTGGCGGCAGATTCGGCGTCGCGGCCTTCAAGGGTTTCCCGCTTGAGAACATCCTCGCGGACGATGCGTTTTCTCCAAAGCCCCCTCCCCGAGGGAGGGGGTTGGGGGTGGGTGATGTGTGCACAGAGCGCAATCAAGAGTCCGCCAAGCTTTCCCCTCTGAAAGTCACGCTGCATCCGTCACGTCACTCCTACAAATCAGAATCCCCCGGCAGGTGGCACGACACGTCGTTTGGTCTTCTTGGCTCGAGAAGAAAGGGAGGTCAATGCCACCCGCCGACCCGATTCAGTCGGGCTCGTGCCGGATCTCGACCACCTTGCCGCGGCGGAGCAGTCGCAGCCCCTGACTCTTCGAGTCCCATCCATCCAGGTTGTTCGCCCACCAGTAGCACTCAACAACATCCCCTGGAAGTGCGATCGCGGTCCACTTCCTGATCGACACTCGATAGGCGAGCGCCACCTTCCGCGCCCGACCCGGCGCATACCTCCACCGCGACAGCGTTCGCTGCGCGATCACCCATGTTTCAATCTCGAACCGAGTATGCCGACTCGGAAACGGACCCGGCGGCAGGGTGTTCGCCGGTGGCTGGTTCCATTGGAGGGCGAACTCCACCTGCGGCCCCCTTTTTCGCACGCGTGCCGCCATGTTGAGCAGTCTACTTCATGCTGCTCGCCGTACCAAGCCAGCGTCGATTCACCCGAACAGCGGCAAGTGCCCGCCAGCAATTTCCTTCCTTTATCCCTGCCGCGTGGTGGGGGAGCGGCACAAATCCAGCTGCCTTGGATCCGGATCGGATTGGTGTCGCAGCATTCGCAGCCCACGTCGCAGCGGCACGCGCGGCAGAAGGCCCAGTCCTCCCCCGTTGCCAAACGGGGGAGGTGTCATCGCGCAGCCCCGCGAAGCGATGACGGAGGGGGTGCCGCGAGAGGTGCGGGCTGGTCTGCTTCGCGTTCTTTGACGATGCTGCGTTCGGAGTTGCGGGCGACTCGTTTGGCGGCGGAGTCGGCTTCGGGGCCTTCGAGGGTTTCGCGTTTGAGGATGTCTTCGCGGAGGATGCTGGTGTCTTCGTCGACGATGACGTCGGCGACGCGCCCCCACAAAGCGAGACTTCGCGGCGGATGGCGCTCTTCACGGCGTCGGAGTTGGTGATGAGTGCTGCGAACATGTAGCGGCTGATGGCGTCGCGTTTTTCGCAGTAGTCGGCGAGAGCGCTCTTTGTAAAACCTTCCTTGGTTAGGAGGAAGATCTTTTCGAGGTCATCTTCTTTCTTGACGCTGGTGGTGAGGAGGTTGAATGCCGCGATCTCCTGCTTGTCGATGGGTTTCTTGAAGCAGACGCGGAAGAGCTTCGATGCCGTTGGTGAGGACGACCCACTCGCAGCCCAAACTTCCAAATGGGATTGGCGGCGAAATCCACCGACTGCTTGACGTGCTAGTCTTTCAGATCGAGGCCGACGGCCTTGACCTTCGGTTAGGGACACACCAACATGTTGTACGCCTCGACGAATATGACGAAATCCGCGTCCTCAACAATTGCGTCCCCATTCAGATCCGCCGGGCAGCCTGAAGGCATCGACGGGTCGAGGCAGTCGAGGATGTTGTATGCCGAAGCGAAAATAACAAAGTCAGCGTCTTCGACGAAGCCGTCGTTGTTTAAATCAGCCGAACAGCTCAGTGCGACGAACACGTTGGCGTCGTCGAGATTGATCCATCCTAAGTTTTCGCTCCAAGCGTAACCCCGGAAGCGCCTAGCAGCAAAGTCCAAGCGCGCCGAGTTTGGTGGCGTTGCTGTTGATCCACCCGTGAAATTCACCCAGCCTGCATTCTCGCTCCATGCAAACCCCGAGAGCGCTCCGGTTTCTAGATTGAGATTGACACCGAAATCGTTCCCCATTGAGTTCATAGAAGAGCCGGCGCCGCTCCCCATGTTGATGTAGCCGGTGTTTTCACACCATGCAAACCCTTGAAGAAGCCCCGACTCTTTCATCACCAGCACGCCGCCCATTCCGCCGTTGGCGTCACGCCAGTTGATGAAGCCCGCGTTTTCCGACCAGCAGAACTTGTCGGTCGATGAGATATTGGATTGGGCAGAAGCGCACGCGGCGAAGGCGATGCTGACCAGAATACCGCTTAAGGAAGGTGATCGCATGATCTGCTTTCTCAATAGATAAAGTTGGCCCAAGCATGATTCGCGTTGACGACGGCAGTGATGTCGCCAACCCCGGCAACGCTCACGACGGGGCCGTACGCGTTTCCCGCGGCAAAGTTGAAAGCAGTTGATGCAGCCCGAGAGGAGTTGCGAATAATCAAGTTCCCCCCGCTTGCCGCCAGTATGCCGGTGCCTCCTCCCACACAGTTATTGGATTCGACACGCACCGAAGAACCCTCTACGCGAATGCCGGTTTGATTCCCGGTCGACATGTTGTGTTCGACCAAACAGTTCGACGAAACGCTGATGCCCGCTGTCCCGTTGAAGGAAACTTCACAATTAGCGATCCTCGATTCAAATGCGGCGCGAATGCCCTCGAAAGCGTTGTTCTCGGCAACGCACGATTCGATGCACGACCCGAACTCGGCGTTGAAGCCTCCAGATCCGTTCTGACGTGCAGCGCATCCAAAATACGAAGCGTTCTCCCGACTTTCGAAACCGAAGTTGCCATTGCCCACGGCGATGCAGTTCCGACACACATGATTGTCCCCGAGAAGGAACCCTTCATTGCCGTTGTTCGCGGCGATCAGATCGCGGAGAACTGCAGCTCGGATGGCCTGGGTTTGAATACCTCGCTGCCCCCAGCCTGTCAGCTTGCCGTCGCTAATGCGCAACGAAGCCGTCGTGCTGGATGCCAGCACCCCGGACAAACTCGAAGCGCCTCCGATCATCGCGTAGCCGCAAAGATCGAGGGACACATCGTTCGCAGTAATCTCAATTCCGTTCTTTCCCGCAGCGCCCTGGATGTTGCCGGTCAAGTAATACGACCCCGGTTGCGAAATCACATACTGCGCAGTCGCGCTGCTGAGCAGGCTTTGCACAGGAATTCGCGGCTCTGCGAATCCGACATCCGTGCGCGCGATCTTGTCATAGATCTCCTGCACTGTCTTGCCGGTCGAAGCGATCGGTCCCGCCGGTGGGTTGAGCGGCCCGGCTTGCGCAATCTTCGACATCACGGCAATCCCTGCAGCTCCACCCAGCGCGCTCAAAAGAATGCGACGATCCATTGCGTCAGTTGCCATTTCTATCTCCTCGAGGTAGCGATCACAATAGACGTATCGAAATCGCACCCACCCACTTTGCGAAGTGAGGCAGCATACCAAAGTCGTGATGGCGATTCAATGGCTAGCAGGCCGTTGAAAAACCCTCTTTCCAGCCTGTTTCAAAAAACCGCCTGATGCCAGCGAGCGAAGAGTACGGCATGCGCGGACGCCTTCAGCACCAGCCCAGCATCTTCGTCCAGATCAATCTCG
>JAFLCN010000014.1 GCA_017303555.1 Planctomycetota bacterium | reverse complement strand
ACCTGTCCCCCCACCTGTCCCCCAATTTGTCCCCCAACTTGTCCAAAACTCCGCTCGAACTGATGTTCGGCCTGTTTGCGGCCGTAGACGTTTCCGCTGATCCAAACGAGGAACACAATCAGCAAACCGGCAGCCGCGGCCAGCCAGAGCGCCGTACTTCCGAACACGACTGGCTTGCCTCCGAGTGCCGGAAGCACATGCTTGGGCCCGCCGTCTGTGCCGCGCGCGATGCGTGGCTCGGGTGGCAGCGCCTTCGGCTCGCGGGGCTGAAAATCGGTCACGGGCGGTCGGGCAACGGGCGCAGTGACCGACACCGCCTGAGGCTCGCGCCGCGCGCCGCTCTCCTGGTGGTTCACCAGCTCGAACAGAGGAAGTGGTTTCTTGCCCGGCGGCATACTTCCCATTGTATCGGAACCAAGAAGCCCGCGTTTCCGCATTCTCGAGCGTGCGTGCCCGGCCTGTTCCTCGTATCATCACGCCCAATGACTGTCCGCGAACAAGACATTCTGCGCCTCAGCCCCAAACCCCTCGGTGCGATGGAAAGCATCTATTTGCCCGAGGTTTTCAAGGGTTTCGGCACCACCCTCAAGCACCTTTTCACCAGCTTCGGCCAGTCCAAGTTCAGCCCGGTCAAGACCAGCCGGACCATGCAGTACCCGGAAGAACGCCGGGAGCAGCTCCCCGTCGAAGAGGGCGGCCAGTACGCTCCCAACTTCCGGGGTGTCCACCGGCTCAACCGCGATGAGGCCGGGCGCGTCAAGTGCGTTGCCTGCATGATGTGCCCCACCATCTGCCCCGCCCGTTGCATCCACATCGAGGCGGCCGAAAGCCCGTGGGACGATCGCGAGAAGTACCCCAAGAAGTTCGAGATCGACGAGCTGCGCTGCATCTACTGCGGCATGTGCGAAGAAGCCTGCCCGGTCGACGCGATCGAGCTGACCACCGAGTACGACATCGTCGGACGCTCGCGTCAGGAAATGATCTTCGACAAGGAAAAGCTGCTCGAGATCTACGACGTCACGATCAGCAAGAAACCCATGTAACCGCGTCGGTCACCGCGTTGGAAATGGCGACGTTTCAAGCTGGCTTTGGCGCCCTTTTTTCGCAGCAACCGGGTGATCGCCGGCCAAAGAAATGCCCTTCCGAAGGGGATTCCTCAGCGCTCTCGGTCCTGCCGAAGCGATTTGGTCCGTTCCCGGCCCATGGAATGAAGAAAATCTCGAATTTCCGGGGTTGACCCCATTGCGGCCGATTCCGTCGCGGTTATTGTTAGTCTACCGCGTGAAGACATCTTCACGTTGGGCAAGTGAGGATCGCTTGCGGCCTTGGGAGGAGCGTCCGTGTTCTATTTGCGATTTGCATTCTGGACTCTGATGGGTGTGCTTGCTGCGCTATTTATTGGCGATTGAAGCGGTCTCCCTCGCCCCAACCAGCACGCCCCACTCTTATGCGCCGGTCAGCGACGTGCGAACTTGCTGCGCGAACTCCCCGGCAGCCTCCCGGACGGCCGCACGCCAATCGGTGGCCTGCGTCTTTGGATAAAGCACCGAACGGCTGGCGGTCACGAGCACGCCTGCTTCGTGCGGCTGTTTGTCCGGCCTGAGCATCGCGCGCACATCTTCTGCCGTGCCTCCCTGGGCACCGAAGCCCGGGATCAGGAAGATCTGATCGGGCATGATGCGCCGCAGCGCAGCGGCCTCGGCGGATTGCGTCGCGCCGACGACCGCGCCGACGGCGCTCAGGCCCGAGATGCCGACACGCGTGCTGCCGAGAGTTCGCACCGACGATGCCATCAATTCCGCAACGGTCGCCCCGCCATCTGTGCGGGCGGACTGGAACGCGCCGCTGTCGGGATTGCTGGTTCGCACGAGCACGAAGACGCCGAGCCCCTCGTTGAGAAACGGCTCGATCCCGCTGACGCCGAGATAGCCGTTCACGGTGACAAAGTGCGCGCCCTGGTGACGGGCGGCGGCGGCGTAGTGCGAAGCGCTGATGCCGATGTCGCCCCGTTTGGCATCGAGCACGACCACAAACCCGAGTTCGCGCGCCAGACGCATAGAGCGTTCGAGCACGCGGACACCTTCCCACCCGTAGCGTTCGTAGCAGGCCGACTGGAACTTCAGCGCGGGTGCGATGCCTCGAACGGACTCGATCACGCCCCGCGAAAAGGACTCGACACGCTCCCAGCCAGTTGCGCCGTCAACCTGCGCCGGGATCTTCTCGAGCACCGGATCGAGCCCGACGCAGACCGGCGAACCCGCCGTGCGGATCGCCCGGACGATGGCGTCCGAGGCGTTTGCGGTTTTTGTCGGAGTTGTCTCGGTGCTCACTTTTTCTCCTCGCCGGAAGGAGCGGGCGTCGCTTCCTGCTTGGGATCGGCGGGTTTGGACGGGTCGAGCGCCGAACCTGGTTTCTTCTCGTCCGATGCGGGCGCCGCTTCCAACCCGAGAAACGCGAGCAACGGAGGATCGAACCGGTCCGGGTCATCGAGAATCGCCCACTGGCGCACTCCTTCCAGCACCTCGATGCGCATGTTCGGGCGATTGAAGCCGGCATTCTGGAACGCCGTGCGGAAACCGCGCCGGTCGGCTTCCTTGATCCAATCGGGCAGCATCGCCATCACGAGGATCGGCGTCGTCGTCCCATCCAGATCGTCGCGCATGTCGAGGTAGAGCGGCTCCAGCGAATATCGCTTCACCGACCCGATCGGCGTTGATGTGAGCGAGCCGATGATCGTTTCCGCGCGTTTGAAATCCGGCGTTTGCAGCGGCACGATCGACCGTGCACGATTCGTCCACGAGGCCGGCGTCATTGCGAGGATCGCGGCGCGGTCCAGCTTGTCCACTTCGGTCGCACGCTGCTCCTTCAACGGGATCCGGCCCGGTCCGCCCACCGACGGCGCGGGCAGCGCGTTCAGCACCACGTACGCCCGGGCCAGCTCCGGCTCGCGTATCGCGAGCAGGTAGGCCACCGTGCCGCCCAGCCCGTGACCGATGACCACCGGACGATCGAGTTTCTGCGCCCTCGCATAGTCGCGAACCGCGTCCGCGGCGTTCACAAGCCACTCCGGCTCACGAATCTGCCCGCGGTCGAGCGGGGGCGCCTTGCTGTCCTTTGCCGCCCCGGGCAGGACCACGGTGTGGATTGTGAATCGCCCGGCGTGGCGCTTGGAGAAGTCGGTGTAGATCGTCTCGTCGCAACCAAGCTCCGCGAGCAGGATCACCGGAATAGGTCCCTCACCCGCGATCACCGAACGGTCGATCGGGGCCGGATTCCGGGTCTTGAGTTCACGAAGCATCGAGGTGCGCTCTTCCGGAGGATCCGCCCGCACGCTCGCCCCGATCGGCAGCACCGACACACCGATCAACACTGCCCATCGAATCGCTCGCTTCATGCGGTTCCTCCGATTCATCGATCCCTGACTGAAGCGCTCCCGCTCGGCCCCTGGTTCGGGCGAGCGGGTCGCCGGTTCGGATCATAAAGTGGCGCTGGGCACATGGACACCCCGAATCCTCCATCCTCGCAATCCGTCCGATCCGGAAACAGCCACGGCGGAGCGGCCCCCACCGATCTTGATCTCAAGAAGGACAAGGGGCTCACGATCCGCTGGGCCGACGGCACGACGTCGTACTACCCGATCGTCTATCTGCGTCGAATGTCCCCGTCGGCCGATGCCCGGCAACTCCGCGATGAGATGGCGACCAACCCGCTGACAGTCCTCCCCTCTCGCCCGGGAACGGGCGGCCCGCTGGTCGCAACCGGGGCGGAACTGGTTGGAAATTATGCGCTGCGGATCACTTTTTCGGACGGCCACTCGACCGGCATTTATTCGTGGGCGTACCTCCGGTCGATCGACCCCGAAACCGCGAAGCACCATCCGGCGGCCGACTGAGCGGCCGGCGAACCGGGGGCAAGACCGGGTATCGTCAGGGCGGATGCCCACCGACCGAGCAATCTCGCTCAGCACACGACTGGAAGACCTGCCGGGGATTCCCGCTCGCTCGATTCCGGGCCTTCGCGAACTGGGCCTCTCCAACCTCGGCAAACTCGTCGCGCACCTGCCGATGCGCCACGAGCGTCTGGAAGCCGAAGCCCCGGTCGAAGAGCTCGAAGCCGGCCACATCGTGAGCGTGCGGGGCGAGATCACGGCCACGCGGGTCGTGCTCCGGCGCCCGCAGCGCTTCGAGGCGGCGTTGATGGACGACGGCCGGCGGCTCGACCTGGTCTGGTTCAACGCGCTCTACATGCGTGACAAGGTCAAACCGGGCATGCGCGTCCGCGTGCAGGGCAAGGCGACGAAGTTCGGGCCCGGGCTGCAGATCGCCAATCCCAAGCTCGAGATTCTGAAGGATGATGCGGAGCCGGTTCAGTCCGAAGCACGCATCCGCCCGGTCTATTCGGCGAACGAGCGGATCAAGTCGCCCGCGATCGAACAGGCGATCGGCGCCGTGCTGCCGCTCGCGTTGCCGCTGCTGAAAGATCACCTTCCGTCGAGCCTGCTCTCGCGCCACGAGCTTCCGGAACTCGCACGCGCGTACGAACTGGTGCACACGCCGCGGAACGAGGGCGATGCCGAAGAAGGGCGCCGACGCCTCGCGTACGACGAGTTGCTGCTGCTCCAGCTCGGGGTGCAGATGAAACGGGCGCACCTGCGCGAACGCCTGCGGGCGCCGGCGCTGACCCTGACCGAAGCGATCGATCGGCGCATCCGTGCGCGGTTTCCGTTCGCGTTGACACCATCGCAGAATCAGGCGATCGCGGAGATCGCTCGCGACCTTTCTCTTTCGACGCCGACCAACCGGCTGCTGCAGGGCGATGTGGGCTCGGGCAAGACCGCGGTGGCGCTCTACGCCATGCTGACGGCGGTCGCCGCGGGTCATCAGGCCGTGCTGATGGCCCCCACCGAGCTGCTGGCGGAGCAGCACCACGCCACGATCTGCACGCTGCTGCGCGATTCGAAGGTGGACGTGCGCCTGCTCACCGGCTCGCGCACCGATGCAGAAGCTGTCCGCGCCGAGATTGCATCGGGCAAGGCGGGCATCGTGCTCGGCACGCACGCGCTACTCGAAGAAAAGGTCCGTTTCAAGAGCCTCGCGCTCGCGATCATCGACGAGCAGCACCGCTTCGGCGTCCACCAGCGTGCCGCGCTCCGCGCCAAGGCCCAGGATGCCGCGACGACTCCCCACGTGATCGTGATGACGGCCACGCCGATTCCGCGCACGCTCGCGCTCACCATGTTCGGCGATCTCGATGTCACGACCATCCGCGGGATGCCGCCCGGCCGCGCCGCCGTCAAGACCCGTCTGGTCCCACGCTCCAAGCGCGCCGAAGTCTACTCGTTCCTCCGCCAGCGCCTCGACAAAGGCGAACAGGCCTTCGTCGTGGTCCCC
Organism: Planctomycetota bacterium; assembly: GCA_017303555.1. Lineage (GTDB taxonomy): Bacteria > Planctomycetota > Phycisphaerae > Phycisphaerales > UBA1924 > JAFEBO01. The sequence goes on along the minus strand of JAFLCN010000014.1, from coordinate 96,691 downwards.
GCCATCGACTCCCGCGAGCAGACCGATTCCGCGGCAACTGTCACCGGTGTAAAAGAGCTTGTCCGCGAGCTCGAATCGGGCACGCTCTCGACCGTCCCCCTCGCGCCCCTGCACGGCCGCATGAAGCCCACGCTCCGCACCGAGATCATGGACAGGTTTCGCGCGGGCGAGATCCGCTGTCTCGTCGCCACCACCATCGTCGAAGTCGGCGTTGATGTTCCCGCAGCGACCGTCATCGTCATCGAGCACGCCGACCACTTCGGTCTCGCGCAGCTCCACCAGCTCCGTGGACGCGTCGGACGCGGCACAACACCCGGAGTCTGCATTCTGCTCGCGGACGAGCCGGGGCCGGATGCGCCGGGCCCGAACCCGCGTCTCGAACTGCTGGTCAAAACCAACGACGGTTTCAGGCTCGCCGAGGGCGACTGGGAAATCCGGGGCTCCGGCGGGTTCTTTGATGCCCGCCAGTCCGGGCTTTCATCGCTCCGCGTCGCCGATCTCGCCCGCGATCGAGAACTGCTCGAGCTGGCGCGGCGCGATGCCCGTGGATGGATCGAACGCTCCCCCGCTCTTGCGAAGCCCGAAGAAGCGCTCGTTCTCCGCCGGATGATGAAGACTTTCGGCACCGAACTCGGCCTCGTCGCCGTCGGCTGAGCGATTCTCCTATCGTCGCCCATGTCCCTGAACGAGGCCGTTGCCGAACGTCTGCACGAGATGTCCAAGCTGCTCGAACTGCTGGGCGAAAACCAGTTCAAGGCGATCGCGCACTCGCGTGCTGCGCGGGTGCTCGAATCGCTGCCGAACCCGGTCGAGAACATGGACAAAGCGGCGCTCACGGCGCTCGACGGCATCGGCGACAAGATCGCCGACAAGATCCTCGAATACTGCGCTTCGGCAGCGAAGGGAAAGCCCCGCATCTTCGAGCACGAGCAGATGTTGAAAGCCGTGCCGCCGGGCCTGCTCGATATCCTTGATATCCCCGGCCTTGGTCCCAAGACCGTCCGCGCGATGTGGCAGGATCTTGGCATCACCGACACAACCTCGCTGAAGAAGGCGATCGACAGCGGCAGCCTGCTCAAGCTTCCCCGCATGGGCGAGAAAGCGGTCGAGAAGATCAAGAGCGGACTGGCGCTGGGCGAGGAAGCAACCCGCCGCATCCATCTCGGTCTCGCGTACCCGATGGCGCTCCGCATCGCAGAGGAACTCCGATCGGTCGAGGGCGTTGAACGCGTCGAGGTCGCCGGTTCGCTCCGGCGGGGCCGCGAGACGATCGCGGACATCGATCTGCTGGTCATGGTTCGCGACTTTGAAGGGGTCGCGCCAAAGCTGCGATCGGCAAAGTCCCCCGCGCCGAAGGCAACGGGAGAAAATCCGGCAAAGCCGGCCCCGGCGAAGGCAAAGTCCGAAGATGCACCCCATCCGGTCATCGAAGCTTTCTGCTCGCTCCCCGATGTTCGCCAGGTCATTTCCAAGGGCCCGACCCGCGCGTCGGTGCGTGCGGTGATCAATCTCCATTCCGGTCGCTGGAAGGGCGGCGGCCCCGACGAGCACCCGAAAGAGCCGACGATGCAGGTCGATGTCCGCGTGATTCCCGAGCGCTCGTTCGGCGCGGCGCTCATGTACTTCACCGGTTCAAAGGACCACAACGTCGTGCTCCGCCAGCGCGCCCTCGCGCAGCAGCAGACGCTGAACGAATACGGTCTCTTCCCGGAAGACGAGAACCAAACGCCGCCCCAGGATCGCGGCATCAGGCCCGTCGCTTCCAAGACCGAGGCCGAAATCTACAAGGCGCTCGGCCTGCCGTACATCCCGCCCGAGCTGCGCGAGTTTCCCGCCGATATCGCGAACATTGAGAAGCTGGGCAAGGCCCCCGCGCTCATCGAGCTCGCCGATATCAAGTGCGACCTCCACGCCCATACCACCGACAGCGACGGACGCATGTCGATGCGGGAACTGGTCGAGAACGCCATCAAGCGCGGCTTCCACACCATCGCCGTCACCGACCACTCCAAAAGCTCGGCCATCGCCAACGGTCTCTCGCCCGAGCGCCTCCGCGCACAGATCAAGGCCGTCCACAATCTCAACAAGGCGCTGAAGGCAGAGGGTCTCGACATCCGCGTCCTGGCCGGCTCCGAAGTGGACATCCTCTCCGACGGCACAATGGACTTCGACGACGACCTGCTTGCCGAGCTCGACATCGTGGTCGCCAGCCCGCACGCGGCGCTCTCGCAGGATCCGGCAACCGCGACCAAGCGACTGCTCAAGGCAATCGCCCATCCGCACGTCCACATCATCGGCCACCCGACCGGCCGCCTGATCAACCGGCGTGCGGGCCTCGACCCGGCGATGGACGAGCTCATCGCCGCCGCGAAGGAACACAACACGGCGCTCGAGATCAACGCGCACTGGATGCGTCTGGACCTTCGCGATATCCATGTTCGCGCCGCGACTGCCGCCGGCGCGCTCATCGCGATCGACTGCGACGATCACGAAACGTCCGACTTCGAAAACCTCCGCTTCGGCATTTCAACGGCCAGACGCGGACTGCTCACACCCGAGCTGTGCATCAACGCCTGGCCACGCGAGAAACTGCTGAAGTGGCTCAAGTCCAAGCGCTGAGAACGGCGCCGGAAGTTTGGGCCGGCCAACGCATACCATTTCCACCGTGAGCACGCCCCACCCCTCGCGAACTCCGGTGACGATCAAGACCTTGCGCAAAATGGCGTCCGCCGGAGAGCCGTTTGCCGCGCTCACGTGTTACGACGCCACCACCGCCCGCTGGCTCGAACGCGCGGGCGTCCACGTGCTGCTGGTCGGCGATACCGCGGCAGAGATGGTCCTGGGATACTCCCGCACGATTGATATGCCTCTGGATGTGCTCATCGCGCTCACGGCCGGTGTCAAACGCGGAGCACCTTCCACCGTCGTCATGGCCGACATGCCGTTCCTCTCCTACCACACCACCGACGACGCGGCACTGAAGAACGCCGGACGCTTCCTCACCGAGGGCCTCGCCGACATCGTCAAGCTCGAAGCCGATGCATCTTTCGCGCCGCTGGTCTCGCGGATGACCCGCGCGGGCATCCCGGTCTGCGCCCACGTCGGCACGCGCCCGCAGCAGGTCGCACTCACCGGGGGCTACGTCTCCACCGGAAAAACACCCAAGCAGGCGGCACAGATCGTCGCCGACGCCGTTGCCCTCGAACAGGCGGGCGCCGTCCTCTTGCTCATCGAGGCCGTGCCCGATGCCGTCACGGCCGAAGTTCTGCAGGCCACCACGGTGCCCCTCATCGGCATCGGCGCCGGGAGCGCACCGCACGGACAGGTTCTCGTGCTGCAGGATGTGCTGGGCTTGACCGACAACCCGCCCCCGTTTGCGCGCCCGATCGCCCAACTCGGGGCTTCGATCCAATCCGCAGCGGAGAACTTCATGCAGCTTGTTTCGAACCGACGCATCGGCACCCGCTCCGACCCGGCCGTTCAATCCCCCCAATCCGCGGGCTCCGCCTCAACCGGCGCGCGTCCCTCGACGAATTGAATCCGGAAAGCCCGGGCACCCGATCCGTAGGCAAGGTGATAACGGGCTGGCTCGGACGAATCGTTCCGAATCCCGCCGCATCAAATTCCCAACAACCGCGTTGGGCATCGCGTCCGGACCGGGTTTTCTTTGTGGAAGGCACTCCATGCGTCGCATCATCTCACTCGGACCGGCGCTGATCGTTCTGGCGACGGCGGCATCTCTTCTCTGGTTCTCGCCTCGCGTCCTGCGTGCGCTCGCCGCTTCCCAGGCCGAAGCACAGATCCTGCTCGCCCGGCGCACGATCGAATCCGACGACATCCTCGAGCGGCTCAACCTGGCGATCCGCTCGATCGCCGACGCGGTCGAGCCATCTGTTGTTCACATCGATGTCCTTGCTCCCGAGAACACGCAACGCCGGTTCCTGGGCGCAACCGGTTCGGGCTGGATCTATTCGGCCTCGGGGCACATCGTGACCAACGCCCACGTCGTCCGCGGCTCGCGCTTCGTGCGCGTCCAGTTGTACGACGGGCGCGCCAGCCAGGCCATGATTGTCGGGATCGATCCGTTCACCGATATCGCGGTCCTCAAGATCAACGAAGAGGGGCTTGTCCCGGTCTCCCGCGCCACGGGTGGTCGCGTCTATCAGGGCGACCGCGTCTTTGCGTTCGGCTCGCCCTTCGGGTTCAAGTTCTCGATGTCCGAAGGGATCGTTTCGGGCCTCGGTCGTGCCGCGGGCCCGGCGCTCGACTCCGGCGGTTTCACGAACTTCATCCAGACCGACGCCGCCGTCAACCCCGGAAACTCGGGCGGCCCGCTCGTGGACATCAAGGGCCGCGTTGTCGGCATGAATGTTGCCATCGCGACGGCGAAAGACAGCAGCGGCACCGGCGGCAGCGAAGGCCAGTCGTCGGGCATCTCCTTTGCCATTCCCCTCGTCACCATCGAGAACGTCGTCCAGCAACTCATCGAAACCGGCAAGGTTTCGCGGGGTTTCCTGGGCATCTCCTACGACCCCCGCGAATTCCTCGACGAAGCCGCCGCCCGAACCGGCGTTTCGGTGCAGATACCCGAGAACGGTCCGGCGGCACGCGCGGGCTTGCAGAACGATGATGTTCTGCTCGCGATCAACGGCCAACGCATCACCAGTTTGCAGGGCATGCGTTCGATCATCTCGAACGCTCGGCCTGGCGATGCGCTCAACGTGCAGTACAGCCGCGCCGGCAAGACCCAGCAGGCCTCGGTGGTCACCGGGGAGATGCCAACTTCGGCGCTGCTCCAGCCCCTGATCCTCAGCGATATTCAGGACGATCTGGGGCTTCGGTTTGAGGAGCCCGGTTCGACGCGCGAGCTCTTTGCTTCGGGGGGCACGCCGATCGTCGCCTCCGTCATCGAACGCTCGCACGCTTCGGATGCGGGATTGAAAGAAGGCGATCGCATCACGCAGGTCGGCGACAAAAAGGTTTCGACCGTGATCGAAGCTGTTTCGGCGATGATCGACCAGGGCCTCTACATCGGCAAGCCGATCCGGATCGCCACGCGCAACATCCAGGACGAGGCGGAGCGGAACCAGGTGCTGCGGCTTTGGGGCGGCCGATCCAAGCCGGAATAGTCCCGAATACGCCCGCGCCGCCGCGAGCGTGCCGCGCGGGTCAACTGCCGGCTTTTTTCGCCCGCACCCGCACGACGACTTTCGCTCCGATCTCCGGCGTTTGCTTCCCGGCGATCCACTCCGGTGCCTTCTTGTCGCTGTCGGGATTGTACATCGCGGTCAGGCCGATCGTTTCTGTCCCGAAACTCGTCAGGCCGATCAGTGTTCCTTCCGTGTCCGCGAGGTAGTGCTCCCGTGCCTGGGGCGCGGGCGGAGGCGCCGCACCGCCCGCGGGGGCCGGGGGCACCACGCCTTCGCCGGGCGCTCGCGGCGGAGGCTCTTTGGACACGAGCTTCGACCCCGCAAACACCCACTTCGCATCGGGCGCGATCGCCCGAAGCGAACGCCCGTCTTTGATGTTGACAATCCACTCAGCCGGATCGACCTCGCGTTCCTTCCCATCGGCGTCCTTCAGCACGAACCGAACATCGAGCTCCTCGCCCTCCGGCGGAATCCCCACCCACTTCTTCTGTTCGTCCTGTTTCCATGCGCCGGGCTTTCCCGGTTTGAGGCCGATGAGCAGCAGCGCCGCATGCACCTGCGACGGCTTGGACTTTGTTACCACGAGCGATTCGTGTTCCTTGCTGTCGAATGCGCACACCGTCGTCTCGAGAAAAACCTTGAGATTGGCCTTGGTGTGCGCGTTGACGGGAACGACGCCATCAAATTCGACCAGTCGTTCCTTCAGATCGACCCGAACACCGGGAAAGACTTCGCGCAGCGGGGCTTCGGGGCCGGGCTCGGCGTGACCGAGCGGCACCGACACGTTCAGAAAGCCCGCAACGGACAAAATCACGACGCCGGTTCGGTTCATCTTGCCGCCCCCAGTTGCATTGCCACCTGCACAAACCTCTCCCCCCGCTTCTCGTAGTTCTCGAATTGGTCCCACGAGGCACAGGCGGGGCTGAGCAGAATCACATCCCCGGCTTTCGCCGCACCGAGCGCCGCCTCGACCGCCCGTTCGACGGTGCCGCACTCGCGGGCACGCGCGCCCGAGCTCGATGCAATAGCCGCGCCCGTCTTCCCGATTGTGTACAGGCCCGCAAGACGCGGGGCGAGCGCGCCGATCACGCTCAGGTCCGATCCCTTGTCGTAGCCCCCGGCGATGAGGTGAACGCGCGAGGCGCCGGATTCGCCGGCCTCGTCGAACGCGCCGACGGCCAGAAGGCACGCCTCGGGCGTTGTCGATTTGGAATCGTTGAAACAGCGCACGTCGCCCCCTTCGCGGGGGATTCGTGCCGCGAGCTGCAAACGATGGGGCAGCCCGCCGAATGTCCGCACGGCACGCTGGGCAGCGCCGCGATCGATCTCGAGCTCGAACGCGGCAACGGCTTCGACCGCGACCGTCGCGTTCCAGCGATTGTGCGCCCCGGGGAGCGCAAGGCCCCCGATCTCTCCGGACGGCATGACTCGGTGAACGCCCGGGGCAATGCCCCATCCGCCGCTCTCGCTCCCCGGTGGCAGAATCGCCACATCACCGGCCCGCTGCGAGCGGAGGATCTCCTGCTTGCTCCTGCGATAGTGCCCGAGGTCTCCGTGCCAATCGAGGTGATTCGGCGACAGGTTGGTCACAACCGCGACCCGGGGCGACCAGCCCTCCCCGGCCGTCGCTTCGCGCAGCCCATCCGGCGAAACCGTTGCAAGCCCTCCCAGCCAGCAGAGCATCGCGCTCGAGAGCTCGAGCACAACGCGGGTTTCGCGATCGATCTTCTCCCCCAGCAGCGAACCGCCGATGTTGCCCCCGAAGACGGCCTTGATCCCCTGAGCCCGCAGAATGTGATCGATCATCGCGCTCGTCGTGCTCTTGCCCGCCGAACCGGTGATGCCGATGATGCGGGCGCGATCCGGAAGATTGGCGATCGTCAGCCCGATCTCTGTTGTCACCGCAACCCCGGCGGCCCACGCGCTCCGCAGAAATCGATTCTCCCACGGCTTGGGCACCGCGGGATTGGCAACAACCAGATCGCACGTCGTGAAATCACTCACGTTGTGCCCGCCGAGTCGCAGAGCGACGCTGCCTCGCTTCACGAGGTCTTCGATCTGCGCGACCGATGACGCGAGTTTTTCTTCTGACTCAATATCCGTGAGCAGCACGCTCGCGCCGCGTTCCGCGAGCCATCGCGTCACGCTGGCGCCGCCTCCAAAGCGGCCAAGCCCCATGACAGTCACACGTTTACCTTCGAATGGCGCTGCATCCATGCGCGGGGTTCTCCTCGCACAAGATTATCCAAACGCCCGGCGCAGCTGGGTCGGCATGCCCCGCCGGATTGGCAGGCCGAAATTCCGCGTGAATCCGCGTATCCGGGTGTCGCGGGCAGAATCCAAAGCCCCGTACCCGTTTACAACACAGGAGTGCAGGAAATGTCCCAGAAACTCAAGGGTCAGGTTGCCATTGTCACCGGTGCGAGCAAAGGCATCGGAGCCGCGATCGCCAAGCGACTGGCTTCGGAAGGCGCATCGGTCGTCGTCAACTACGCCTCCAGCAAACAGGGCGCGGACAAGGTGGTTTCCGAGATCACCGCCCAGGGCGGCAAGGCGATCGCCGTGGGCGCCGACCTCTCGAAGAAAACCGACATCGAAAAGCTCTTCGCCGAGTCGAAGAAAGCGTTCGGGCGCCTCGACATCCTTGTCAACAACGCCGGCATCTTTGATTTCCAGCCCCTCGAGAACGTCACAGAAGAACATTTTCAGAAGCACTTCAACCTCAACGTGCTCGGACTGTTGCTCGCCTCGCAGGCCGCGGCAAAGCAGTTCGGTTCCGAGGGCGGCAACATCATCAACATCAGCTCGGTTGTCTCGAAGCTCGCGCCGGCCGGCGGCTCTGTCTACAGCGCGACCAAGGCCGCCGTCGATGCGATCACCAAGTCGCTCGCGAAGGAACTCGGCCCGCGCCGCATCCGCGTGAACTCGATCAATCCCGGCATGGTCGCGACCGAGGGCTGGCGCTCCGCCGGCATCGCCGACAGTGATTTCCACAAAACCGTGCTCGCCGCAACGCCGCTCGGACGCATCGGCGAACCGGACGACATCGCGGGCGCCGCCGTTTTCCTCGCCTCCCGCGATTCGTCGTGGCTCAGCGGCGAGACGATCACGATCGCGGGCGCGTACCCGTACTGATCGCCCGCGAAGCCGCTAACCGACTTGCTTTCCCGCTCAACGGCGCTCTCACTCTCTCACGGGGAGCGCCGTTGTTTCTGCGCTCGGGCGGAGAAGCACGCGCAGCTCATGGTTTCCGCATGATGAACAAGTAGTTGAACCCGCGCAGGAAGAAGTTCCCCTCTTCCGCGGCCTTGTGCCAATTGCCGCGCTGCAGCTTCTGGTTGTGGCGCACCACCGCGATGATATCGACGGGCTGCATGCTCTCCCGCATCATCGCGAAGAGTTCGAAACCAATGGGCGCGAATCCGGTCGATCTGGAATTCGCGCCCGGCTTGCTGTAGCTGTCGCTGACGTACAAAGCCATGTGCTTGCCGGGCTTGAGCACACGCGAGATCTCGCGGATGACCCGCTGCATCGCGTCGTAATACGCCCTGCCGCCGTCTTGCGCCAGCGCATCCAGCTTGCCGATGCACGCGCCGTTATCCGAATAGTCCACGTGTGTCGAATAGGGCGGATCAACGAACACAAAGTCCACACTCGCGCTCGGCAGGTCGATGCGCCGCGCGTCGCCCTGGCGGATATCCGGCCGCGACGGCGCGAGATCAAATCCAATCCCCCGCCGTTTCAAATCCATCGCCACATCGATCGTCGTCCCGCTCCCCACCATCGGATCGAGCACGGTCTCGCCCGGCTTCGTATACCGCTGCAAACATTGCCAGATCACCCACGACGGGCTCGCCCCCACATACCGCTTATCCCCCTGCATCCCGCCCGAAGCGCCCTCGTAATGCTGGCTCGGATACTCCCAGAGCGTGGTCGTCATGATCTGCATCTGGGGCAACGCCCGCCTCACCGGCCGCGAAGGCGCATGCTGCGATGCACCCTCTGGCCCCGTGCGCGTGTCATCCCCCTTGCGCCCTTTGCCAGCTCCGCCCCCCCCATCACCACGATTCGGCCTGATCGGTCTCATTCGGTCCTAAGTGAACTGAATTCCTTTGCCTTCAAACCGGTCTTACGCCTCTGTCTTCCTCTCTGCGCTCTCCGCGACTCTGCGGTGATCCCCCGCCTTTCGCGCGTCAGGTATTCCACCGCTTCCGAATCCCTTCAAGCAGCTTCGCCTTCGCCTCCTCCATCCCCATCGCCATCTTCGCGCCCGCCGCGCGAACATGCCCGCCCCCGCCGAACTCCTTCGCGACGGCGTTCACGTCCACCGACCCGGCCACCGACTTGCTCCGCATGCTCACCTTCGTCAGTTTCTCGCCCGCTTTCGACTCCATCCCAAACTCGCTCGCATCCGCTTCCGTCAGCACGACGGTCACCATCACGGTCTCCAGTGTCTGCGAGTAATCCGCAAACCCGCCGGAATCCGCCGCCTGCGCGCCCGTCTCCGAAAAATCCTTCTTGCTGATCGTCATCACGGCCACACGGTTCTCATCGAAGAGCCGCAGCGATTCGAGCGCACGCCCGAGCAGTTTCAACCGGGGCAACCGCTCGCGCTGTTCGATATTCACATACAGCGCCGCGTGATCCACACCGGTCGCCAGCAAGTCCGCCGCGGCCTTCAGCACCTGCGGGGTCACGTTGCTGTGCTTGAACCAGCCGGTGTCGGTCGCGATGCCGAGATACAGCGGCTCCGCCACCTCACGCGGGAGTTCGGCCAGCGACTTCTTCTTGAGAATGATGCGGCAGAGTTCCGCCACGATCTGCGCTGCCGCCGCGTTCGTCGTGTCCACGAACCGCCTCGGCGCGATGTCGATATCGCCCTGCGCGTGGTGGTCCACCACGGCGATCTCGGGTCCGTGCGCCTTCAGCCACGGCTTGATCATCTCGACCTGCACCCACGAACCGGTATCAACGATGACGACGGCGTCGGCGATTTCGTGCTCGATCTCCGAGACGTTCTCGATCGAGAGCGCGGGCGACTCACCCACCACCCGCTTGATCCACGACGGGCGCGGGCCGAAGTACCACGCCCTCGCGCGAGTCGGCAGACTCACCGGGCCCGCGCTCTGCTGCGCAAGGTTCAACGCCCGCACCAGCGCGATCGAGGAGCCGACCGCATCGCCATCGGGCTTCACGTGCGTCGCGACCACGATCTTGTTCTTCGTGCGGAGCCACTCGGCGATCTCGCCGAGGCCGATTCCGCTCCCCCACTTCGCCGTATTGACAATCCCTGTTGCTGCGGTGCCGCTCATCGTGCAAACGTCCTTGTCGCACGGTTCGCGCCAGGCGCGAACTCGGCGGTTGAATAATCGGGAACAACAACTCCGGCCGGTTGAGCTTCGGCGCCCAGCAATCGGCCCGCGGCCAGCCGATCGCGAACAAGCTGCGCCTTGAGCGCATCGAGCCCGCTGAACTTCACGGTGTCGCGCACCCAACTCGCAAACTCAATGGCCAACTCCCAGCCGTATTCAGGAATGCCCGACGCCGGCTCGCCCGTCGCAAGCTCAAAAAGATGTGCCTCGATGCGCGGCTCCGGCGCATCGAACGTCGGCCTTGCACCAACATTCACCGCCGCACCCAGACGCCTCCCGTCGGGCATTCTCGCCCACGCGGCATACACCCCCTGTGCCGGCAGCAGCACCGCCCGCTCCACCGGCTGCACGATGTTCGCAGTCGCAAAGCCGATCGTCCGACCCCGCTGGTCCCCCCTCGTCACGATCCCAGCGACCTCGTGCGGATGCCCGAGCGCCAGCAACGCATCACGAACGCGCCCCTCGGCAACAAGGTGCCGGATCAACGTGCTGCTGACACGGACGATCGAAAGATCCGAAATCGCCACCTCGACCGGATGGACCACTTCGACGCCAAACCCCATCCGCCGACCCTCATCGATGAGCGTCCGGATCGAGCCCGCACGCCCCTTGCCGTAATTGAAATCGGGTCCTTCGACAATGGCGACCGGATGGCGCTCGCGCACCAGCATGGCGACGAACTCATCCGGGGTCATCGAGAGAAGCGAATCAGTCGGTTCGAGCCGGACGACCTCGTCCGCACCGGCGCTCCGCAGCATCTCGGCGCGTCGTTCAAACGTTGTCAGCCGTGCGGGCGCCGACTCGGGCCGCAGCCTGGTGGTCGGATGCGGGTCGAAGGCGAGCGCGACAACCCGTGCGCTCGACGCGTCGGCGAGGGCCCGTGCCCGCGAGATCAACGCGCGATGCCCGGCATGCACGCCGTCGAAGTTCCCGATGGTCACCACCGCCCTGGACATGCCTCAAGGCTAGCAGGTTGGAGAAGCGGTTTTCACGGTTTCTTCACGCGCCCGGTCATACTGTCGTGCGATGCGTTTCGGACCGGAACACAAGGCCAAACTGCAGTTCTGGACCAGAGCGCTCCGTTCCGGCATGCGCCGATACGTCAAGCAACTCTCCGATCTCAGCCCCTTCAACGATCACACCCCGAGCCCGGCCGACTTCGCCGAAGCATGGTCGCGCGAGTGCGAGAAGGCCGGCACCGACATTGTCGTCTGCTGGCTCGGCCACTGCACCGTGCTCATCCGCCTGGGCCACCTGAACATCCTCACCGATCCGGTCTTCTCCCGCCGCATCGGCGTGAAGATCGGCAAACGCACCGTCGGCCTCACCCGCATCGGCGATCCGCCCTTGCAAACCAAGCATCTGCCTCCGGTGGATGTGATTCTCATCAGCCATCCGCACTTTGATCACCTGGATAAGCCGACACTCCAAAGGCTGCGCTCGCCTTCCACCCTGGTCGTCACATCCAAAGCCTCCCGCCGCCTGATCCCCTCCGGCTTCGCTGATGTCATCGAAATGGACTGGCATCAGACCGCGGTACTCGAAAATCTCACCCTCGAAACTCTCAAACCCCGCCACTGGGGCGCACGCACCGCGTGGGACCGCCACCGCGGCTACAACAGCTACGTTCTCTCGGTCGGCCCTCAGAAAGTCCTGTTCGCTGGCGATACCGCTCTCACCGATGCCTACGCCAAGCTCTCCGGCATCGATCTCGCAATCTTCGGCATCGGCAGCTACGAGCCCTGGGAACACGCTCACGCCACGCCGGAACAGGTCTGGACCATGTTCGACAGCTTTGGAGGCACCAAGCTGCTCCCGGTCCACCACTCCACTTTCGAACTCGGCGATGAGCCGCACGGCGAACCGATGCAACGGCTGGAAACCGCGGCAGCAAACCAGCGCAAACGCGTCCTCGAATCGACGATCGGGAAGATCCTGCGGGTTGATTCTCGCGACTAAGTGCCTGAATCAGCAGTATTTGCGATACCTTCTATTTTTCGACTTGCACGTACGGTCTTTAGTCGGTATTCTGGCAGCGTGGATCTTCCCGACTTCACCTCCAAAGACGCCCTCTCCGGTGGACCTGCAAGGGGCCGCGGCGCCGGCCTCAACCCCGGGAACCGCTTCGAATCGGTGCGCCTGCACGTCCTGGGCGAGCACCTCGATGAACTGCAGAATGAGGCCCCCGGCGGCAAGCAGGTCCCGACGCGCATCCTGCCCGATCGAACCGTCTCCTGTCTGAACCGCGTCGATTCGCCCGATCTGCCCATGAAGTGGACCTTCAACCCCTATCGCGGCTGCGAGCACGGCTGCATCTACTGCTACGCGCGCCCGGGCCATGAGTATCTTGGTCTCTCGAGCGGCCTCGACTTTGAAACCGTGATCATGGCCAAGCACGACGCCCCTGCGCTGCTCCGCAAGGAACTCGCCAAGCGAAGCTGGCGGGGCGAAGCGATCGCGATGTCCGGCGTGACAGACTGCTACCAGCCGATCGAACGCGAACTCGGCATCACCCGCGCCTGCCTCGAAGTAATGGCGGAGTGCCGCCAGGCGGTCGGGATCATCACAAAGAGCAAGCTCGTGCTGCGCGATCTCGACCTGCTGCTGCGCCTGCACGAGCACCGCGCCGTGCGCGTGGCCGTGAGCATCACCAGCCTGGACAACGAGCTCGCCTCGAAGCTGGAACCGCGCGCCTCCAGCCCGCGCGACCGCTTGAACACCGTGCGCGCGCTGGCTTCTGCCGGAATACCGGTCGCCGTGATGACGGCCCCGATCGTGCCGGGGATCAACGACCGCGAGATTCCCGCGCTCCTCGATGCCGCGGCCGACGCCGGGGCGACCAGCGCCGGCTGGGTGATGCTCCGCCTGCCCTATCAGATCAAGGCCCTCTTCCTCAACTGGCTCGACCGCCACTTTCCGGATCGGGCCGCGAAAGTCGAATCGTTCATCCGCGAGATGCACGGGGGCGAGCTCTACGACTCACGCCACTTTGTGCGCCAACGCGGCCGGGGCGCACTGGCCGAACAGATCGGGGCGACCTTCCGGCTCTTCGCGCGAAAGCACGGCCTCGACCAAAGACGCGACACTCTGAACGAAGAAGCCTTCGTGCGTCCCGCCGACCGGAGCGGGCAATTGGGGCTTTTCTGATGAAGCCGCACCCGTACAGGTTCTGCATCAAGCTCGCGCGATTGATCCTCGCGACCCATGCGTCGCCCGCGCCCGCGAACGTTGCCGCCACCTCAGAGCAGCGGCCCCGCCAACTGAGCGACATTGTCCACAAACCGGGAGATGAAGGGGCGCTTGCGCCAGCGTGCCGCGTCGAGCTCGAACGATTCCTTCAGATATTGCCTCTGCTGGCGCCGCAGTTCATCCGTGAACTCGCCGTCGTAGACAAACAGCGTGATCTCGAAATTGAGCCAGAAAGAACGCATATCGAGATTCGCGGAGCCGACCATCGCGAGCTTTCGATCAACCGTCGCCGTCTTGGCGTGGAGCAGACCCTCCGGGTGCAGCGCGATCTTGACACCCGAATCGAGCAAATCCTGAAACTGAGCGCGGCTGGCCGCCTCCACCAGGCGCGCATCGAGCGTGTCGGGAAGAATCAGCGTCACCACGACCCCCCGAAGCGAGGCGTTCATCAGCGCCGTCTTCATCGTCTCATCGGGCACGAAATAAGGCGTAACCATCACGATCTCCTCGCGCGCCCCAAAGACGGCGGAGAGGATCGCCTGCCGGATGGAATCGGGCTGAGGGCCGGGGCCGGACGGAACAACGTGCACGATCGACGTCCCCGTTTTCTGCGGCGCGGGGTAGAACACCTCACCGTCCTTGAAATTCTCGTCGGTCTCCGCGGCCCAGTCTCGGAGGAAGACGGTCTGCAGCGCCTGGACCGCCGGTCCGGTGATCCGAACCGTGGTATCGATCCACGGGCCGACTTTCCTGCGCCGCCGATTTCTATAGGTCTTGTCGGTGAGATTCTGGCTGCCGCAGTACGCGATCGTGCCGTCGATCACTGAGATCTTGCGGTGATTGCGCAGATCGACGCGCGCGAAGAGCATGCGTAGAAAACCAACCGGTAACGCACCCACAACCTGAACGCCCGCCGCGCGCATCCGCGCACACTCGGCGCAGCTCACAAAGCTCTTTGCCCCGACCCAATCCACCAGCACGCGGCATTGCACACCCCGCTTTGCCGCAGCGATGAGCGCATCCCCGATCTCCTTCCCCCGCCCCTCGGGCATCCAGATGTAGTAGAGCAGGTGGCAGTGATGCTTCGCGTTGTCGATGTCGGCCTTGAGGCGATCGAGGACCAGATTGGCATCGTCCATCAGGTCGAGCGAATTGCCCTTGAGCGGGGGCATGCCGCCGAGGGCGGTTCCGAGCTTCGCCAGAACGGCGTAGCACTCATCGTCGGCGTTCCACTCGAGATTCTTCTTTCGCCAGCGCGTCTCGATGTCTTCGTTGAAGTTCTTCGTCTTGCGTTCAAACCGGAGCGCGCGTCGATGCCCCAGGCGGTTCTCTCCCAGCAGCAGATACAGGAAGGGGCCGATCAGCGGAAAGAAGAAGAGGATGATGATCCAGGACAGAGACACCGAAGGCTTGATGCCGCGCATGACGATGCGAACCACGAGCGCGGCGCGCACGATCGCTTCGAGCGTGACAAGAGCGATGCCGATCCAACCCGGCAGGGTCATGGCGTGCAGCGTAGCGGGGCGGAACACGCCGCTCGTGAGCGGTGCTTCAAAGAGAGATTTGCGAGCATTCACGAGGGGGCGAAGAGATGCCCGGGCGTGGCATGCGATCGCGGGACAAATCGCCCGCATGCCCGTTGGATTCGGGCGGCACGGGCGGGCTTGTTTGCGGCAGACTTGCAGGAAGCCGGGCCGTCCGCACGCGTGCGGATCAGCCGCCCGGCTTTTTGAGCCGCGAAACCAGCGTGGATGCCTTCACTTCGACGCCCTTGAGCATCGAGTCGAGGGCTTCGCGGTTGGGCGCGTGGTCCATCGCCATCGACCGGCTGATGGCTTCCTTCTTCACGAGCTGCGCGAGCGAGAGCGCGAACGAGTGCATCCCTTCGCCCGGGTCCGCGCCGGTGTTGCCGCTGATCAGCGCGGGCAGATCGTTGTCCTCGCCCTCGCGGATCTTCTCTTTGACCAGGCCGGTTCCGAGCAGCACCTCGGTCGCGGGAACCACCTTGCTCTTGAACCCTTCGAGCGCCGGGAGCAACTTCTGCGCGCAGATCGCCCGGAGCGTGTTGGCAATCGCCGTGCGGATGAACGCGCGTTCCGTCGGCGGGAAAAACTCCAGCATGCGGCTGAATGCCTGCATGGTGTCGGCTGTGTGCATCGAGCCGAAGACCAGATGGCCGGTCTCCGCCGCCTGGATCGCCGCGAGCACCGTCGCGTGGTCACGCAGTTCGCCGATCATCACGACATCGGGGTCTTCCCGCACGACGTATCGCAGCGCCGTCGGGTAATCGGCGACGTCGATCCCGATTTCCCGCTGGCTGATGATCGACTTCTTCGGGACAATGCGATACTCGACCGGGTCTTCGATGGTGATGATGTTCTCGGCGCGGGTCTGATTGATCTGCTCGATCATCGCCGCGAGCGTGCTCGACTTGCCCGAACCCGTCACCCCCACCACCAGCACCAGGCCGTCGGTGCTCTCGTTGACGAGTTTGGAGTAGATCGGCGGCAGATTGAGCTGCTCGTAGCTCGGGATCTCCGCTTTGACCCGCCGGATGGCGGCGTGCGTGTGTGCGCCCGAACGGAAGATGTTGATGCGGAACCGATCGCCGTCCGGGAGGCTCGACGAAAAATCGAGATTGCCCGTCGACTCGAACTTTTCCTTCTGCACCGGAGTGAGGATCGGATCCAGCAGATGATCCGCCTCGTCCTCCGTGATCGGAGGCGAATCGATCGCGCGAAGCATCCCGCCGATGCGGTACGTCGGCGCGACCCCCACCTTGATGTGCAGGTCCGAAGCATCAAGCTTCTTCATCGAGCCGAGCAGACGCTGAATCGTGAGGCTGCCGGTGATCATGCGGGCAGAATACCAAACGCCCGGCGGTCACCCACACCGCTTCTAGAACAGCACAACCGCGACGTGATTGACGTTCGTCCCGGTCGGGCCGGGCCGAAGGTGCGTGGCGCCCCTGGCGTGCAGGACGGCAAACAGCGAATGACTGTCGCGGTTTGCGAGCGAAGTTCGAGGGTCCAGCCCCGCACCGGTCGCGGCAGACAACGTATCTCCATCCACAATCGCGCCCGCGCCGTCCGTCGGGCCATCGATGCCATCGGACGAATACACGAGTGCCGCGGAAGTTGTTCCGGCAAAGCCGATTGCGAGCGCCAGCGCCAGATGCTGACTCGGCCCGCCCATTCCGCTCGATTCGCCGACGTTGACAGTCCATTCGCCCCCCACGATCAGTACACGGGGAGCTGCTGCTGCGGGATGCGAACGCACAAACGCCGCGATGCGCTCGGCGATGTCGTCGGCATCGCCGCTCGTGTCGTACCACTTCGCGACGACGGGCAAGTTGAGCGAAGCAGCGTGATCGGCGAGGGCATCAACCAGTTGCCGATTTCCCCCGAGCACGGTCGTCGCGATCGACTGCAGCGACGGATCGCCCGGCTTGGGTGTCTCCGGAAGTTCGCCCCGCTCGCCTCGTTGGAGATGCTGCATGATCTGCGGAGCGCGATTCCAGCCATCGACATCCTCAAGAATTGCGAGTGCGCCCGAGTACGTTGTCGGATCGGGCGCGAAGGGGCCCGACGAAATCACATCGAGCGGATCGCCCAGCACATCCGAAAGAACGAGCACCCGGACATCGCGTGCCTTGCAGAGTGCCGCCAGCCGGCCGCCCTTGAGTTGCTCGCAGTGCTTGCGGACCGTGTTCAGTTCCCGAATATCGCAACCCGCGCGATTCAGAAGCTGCGTGACATCGCGGAGGTGTTCGAGCGAAAGGCCGGGAGCTGGCAGCGTCAGATGCGCGCTGCCGCCTCCCGAAATCAAAACAAGGAGATGATCGGCATCTGCCAGGGACCGCACAAACTCGCCGACACGCATCGCGGCAGAGACATTCCGCTGCGTGGCGAGCGGATGATCGGCCGGGAGCACTTCGACCTTCGCGGCATCAAACGCCGCACGGCGATCGGGCGAAAGCGAACCGAGCCGTTCGGGAACGCACGTTACAACGCCGCCCGAAATACGAGCGCCAAGGACAAGAAGAGCCTCGTCCGCCATTTCGAGCGAAGCCTTACCGAACGCAAGCAAGTGATAGGACTCGGCAGACTCGCGAACCAGTTGTTCAAGCCGCGAACGCAGTGCGCAGCGCGGGTCCGCGGCACGCTCCGCAACGGGCAGAAAGGAACGGAGTTGTGAAGCAAATGCAGGCATCAAGAGACCATGCTTCAATGGACGAGGCAGCAAGGCATCAAGACCGGAACCGCGATTTTCGGCGATCGGGCTTACTCCAGAGTCGCCTATTTCGCCAGCGCTGCGAGTCTGCTCACAGCCAGATCGATCGTTTCGGCCTTCTTGCAGTACGCGAATCGAACGAATGGTTTTCCGTGTTCCCGGTTTTCGTAGAACACGCTGGGAGGGATCGCCGCGACGCCGCAGCGTTCGATCATTTTCTGGCAGAGATCGCGGTCGTCGGTTGCACCCAGGCGTGCGCTCACTGCGGAATGATCGGCCATGATGAAATAGGTGCCGTCGGATGGAAAGGCTTTGAAGCCGAGGCGGGTCAGGGCGGTCGCCAGCACGTCTCGATTGCGTTGGAAGAGGGCTTTGTATTCCGCCACGATCGGGCCGGGGTTCTCGATGACCGCCGCGGCACCGTGCTGGAGAGGAGTCGCGGTTGCAAACGTGAGAAACTGATGGGCAGCGCGCACGCCCGCCGTGAGATTGGGCGGAGCAATGACCCAGCCGATTTTCCAGCCGGTCAGGCTGAAGGACTTTCCGAGCGAGGAGAGCGTGACGGTGCGTTCCCACATGCCGGGGAGCGATGCGAGCGAGATGTGGGGCAAAGAAGGTTCGTAGGTGAGATGTTCGTAGACCTCATCGGTGACGGCGATGACGTTGTGCTTCTGGCAGAGCGAGGCGATCAGTTCGAGTTCGGCGCGCGTGAAGACCTTGCCGGTGGGGTTGTGAGGCGTGTTGATGAGAATCGCGCGGGTGCGATCCGAAAAAGCTGCGCGGAGTTCAGCCTCATCAAATCTAAACCGCCCGACCGAATCCGGCCTCAGCGTGATGAAGCGGGGAACCGCACCGGCGAGCGCGACGCACGCGCGGTACGAGTCGTAGAACGGCTCGAAAAGGATCACCTCGTCGCCGGGATTGATCAGGCCGAGAAAGGTTGCGGGGAGCGCTTCGGTGCATCCGCTGGTGATGGTGATGTGGGCATCGGGATCCACCGGAGTCGCGAGACGCTTCGAGAATGCGCCCGCGATCGCTGCGTTCAGTTTCGGCACGCCGAACATTCGTGCGTACTGCGAATGCCCCGCATCGATCGCGGCTTTCGCGGCGTCTTTCGCGAGCTGCGGCCCATCGAAATCCGGAAAGCCCTGCGCCAGATTCACCGCGTTGTGCTTCACAGCGAGCGCGGTCATCTCGGAAAAGATGGTGGTTCCGAAGGGCTGAAGACGTTTGGCGACGGAGGACATCAGCCCAATGTAGCAAGGACGGAGGCAAGGGCGATGCGCTCGGTCATTGCGTCCACATCGATCGTGATGTCGGCAACGGAGCGGAAGATCGGGTCGCGCTCGGCGAAAATCTGGTCGACTTCGTCGATCGGGCTCTTGCCGGTCAGGCTGGGGCGGGTGGCAAGATCGGTTTTCGCCATGCGTGCCTTGAGCGTCTCCGGCGTCGCGCGGAGGTACACGATGCGGGAGCCCGCGTTCTGCATCGCCTTGAGCGATTCGCGTGCGTGTGGATCGGTCGGCGTGCCGCCACCGAGCGAGAGGACGCCGGCGCCGCGTGCTTCTTGCGAATCGAGTGCGCGAACTTCGCCGGCGCGAAACGCCCCCAGCCCGAGGTTGCGGATAGCGTCACCAGCGGTCGGCTGGTTCAGCACTTTCGCCGTGAGCAGATCGAGATCGAGGAAGGTCGTCGAGAGGAAGCGTGCGGCGATCGCGCCGAGGGTCGTCTTGCCGCTGGTGCGAAGGCCGAGAAGGATGAGCATTGGTGCCGCCATGATGTGGTCAGTTGCCGCCGATGCCGAAGGGTTTGACCGAGACTTTCGGATCGCCGACAGCGCCGGTGATCTGGTACTGCAGCATTTCTTTGGTGACGTTGCCGATGAGGCGTCCGACCGCGCCCAGGGGCTGCGTGACGGCGGCGATCGGGTTTGCGGTTGCGCTGAGGTTCAGATTCATGTGCCAGTCGATCAGGCCCGTCGCACGGGCATCGAGCGCGCTGGCGACAAGGTGCGACTGCGTGATCTGGATGCCCTGCCCGGTGATGTTGAATGCCGCATCGAGCGTGTGCCTGGTCGCGTCGTCCACGAACGAAACACTCTTCCCGGTCGCAAGGTTCATCGCGTCCATCAGCCCCGGAACAACAAAGAGCCGGCCGTTGGCGATATCCAGCGTGCCCGCCCCGGTCGCCGTCGCGAGGATGGTGTAGGGATTCGCATCGGGGTTTGGAACGCCCGCGCTGACGCCAAAGTTCCCCGCGGAGTTGAGCTGCCCCTGAAAGCCGGGCGGCGCGTTCACGTCCTGCTGGGCTCGCATCAGGCGCTCGAGATCGAGATTGGTTGCCTGCCAGTTTCCCTGAACGGGAATCATGGAGTCGGAGAGGTTCGCCGTGATGCTCGAAGCGAACTGCCCCGAGAGGAGCTCGACCTCGATCGGGCTGAGATTGGCGACGCCGCCGCTGAGGCTGATCGGAACCGTGCCGCGATCGATCGGGAACTTGAACCGCCCCGCGGCGACATTGAAATCGGTCAGCGTGATCCGGCCCCGAATCTCGCTGGTGCGCCAGACAAGGAATGGAATCCGGCCCGAGAAATCGGCAGCGAGTTTGCCCCGGGCCTCCGCGGCACGCAGCGTGCTCTGGAGCTGGGGGGGCAGCCCCTGGATCGTCGTCTCATCGAGCGTGACCCGCATCTGCGCGTCGGCGAGGTCGGCAACCGATGTATCGACGTTGACCTGCCCCTTCGCGGCGATCTCGACGCCCGGAGCCTTGCCCGCGTTGAAAACGAGCTCGTACCAGCCCGTTTCCGAGCCGTGGGCGATCGGCTTGATGTCCATGTCGGACGTCATCCCGTCGAGCTTCATCACCGGCTGGTTGTTTCCGGCGTCGTACAGCACGGCGCCGTCGCGCACAACAAGCTTTCGGAGCTGGAGCACGCTGGAGAGCTTGTACTCGGCCGGAGTCTGCGCCGATTCGCGTCCGGGGACACTTCGCACAAACGGCACAAGCCCCTTGAAGCCTCCGCCGGGGATCGAGATGAGCGAGATGGTGGGCTTGTCTAGCTCCACGCGCTCGATCTTGAGGGGGGACCCGATCGCCGGGATCTCGCTGAGCGTAACCGTGAGCCTTTCGAGTTCGACGACCCGGGTCTTGTCGTGCGCCGTAAAGGTCACGCCGGTCAGCACGACCGTGCCCGGATAGGTGTAGCGCACCGTCTTGAAGTCGATCGTCGGCTCGATGTACGTCGAGGCGATGCCGACGAGCTGCTTGCCGAGCCAGGTTTCGAGGCCGCCCGAGCCCGATCGCAGCGAGAAGAAGACAAACGCGCCGCCCGCAACGGCGGCAACCACGACCAGCAGGATCAGCAAGGTCACGAGCTTTTTGAGTTTCTTCATGGGGCCTCGGCCGACAGCCTAGCGGGGCTTGGGCTCGGACGACTTCGCAGAAAGTGCGGAGCGCAAACCAATGAACAACACCCCGCCGGGCGGGGTGCTGGACGTTTGTTCAATCTGCCGAGTCGATGGTCCGCGTGTTCAGGCGCGGGACTGGTAGGCGCCGTCCGCCGTCGAGACGCGGATGGTCTCGCCCTGCTTGATGAAAGCGGGAACCCTGACCGTCAGGCCGGTCTCGGTCTCGGCGTCTTTGGTCTGGTTGGTGACGGTTGCGCCCTTCACTTCGGGCGGGCAGTCGGTGATGGTGAGCTCGACCGATGCGGGAAGCTCGACCGTGATGGGATTGCCGTCGAAGAGCAGGACGGTGCACTTGCTGTTGGGGCGGATGAACTTCAGGGTGTTGCCGAGGAGCTTGTCGTTGAGCTGGTACTGCTCATAGCTCTCGGTGTCCATGAACGTCGCGCCCTGCGAATCGGAATAGAGGTATTCCATTTCGCGGCGATCGAGATCGAGGATCTCGATGTCTTCGCCGGGCTGCATGCGCTTATCGAGCGTCTTGGCGGCGATGATCTCGCGGTAGGTGAGCTGAACGAACGCACGCAGGTTGCCGGGGGTGCGATGCTCGATGCCGGTGACAACGCACATCTTGCCATCCATCTTGAAACCCATCCCGGGACGCATGTCGGCTGCTTTCATCGGCTCGTTTCCTGCTGCTGGTTCGTGACTGAAAAGGGGCTGCCAAGCCCGTTCCCTGCGGATGCAGGGGTTGAATTGGCAAGACTTTGTCAATGTGCCTTGCCGCGGGTTGCCCGGAGCGGCGAGGGGCGGATGATAGGCTGGCGCAGGCCGAACATCGACCGTTCAATAGGCCGAATCGGGCGGGAACGCGAAGGAGAAGGACGACATGAGCGGATCGAACCCGGACGTTTCGAGGCGCACCTTTCTCGGTCTCTCGGCGGGCGTGGCCATCGCGTGCTGCGCCGGGAACCGCGCCCGCGCGATGTTGCGGGCGGATTCGACCTGGTTCGCATGGACTCAGCTCTCCCCCCGCTGCTGGATAGCGCAGGGCGAGGGCGGCAACGTGCTGGTGATCGCGGGTGATTCTGAAGCCATCGTGATCGACTCGAAGAACGCCGGCTTCGGCAATACGCTGCGGCGAGAGGCCGAGGCCGTCTGCGGCAAACCGGTCAAGACCCTGATCAACACGCACCATCACGGCGATCACATCGGCGGCAACTGTTCGTTCACGAAGGACTGCGCCGTGATGGCGCACCGCAATGCGGTGCCTCGGATCGCGGGTCAGGGCGAGAGGCTGATGGGCGGAACGAAGGCTGCCGCGGCACAGGCGGGAAAGAGCGAGAAGCCGGCGAAGGATGCGGTGCTGAAGGACATCGGGTTGCTGGAGAACGCGGGCCTGACCAGGGACTCGTGGACTCCGTCGAAGGGGCTGGGCGATTCGGAACAACTCACGATCGGAGGCGTGGCGATCGAATTGACGCATGTGGGAAACGGGCACACGGACAACGACCTGATCATCGTGATCCCGAGCGAGAACGTGATGCACGGGGGCGATCTGCTTTTCAACCGCGTCTGGCCGGTGATCGATCTGCCGGGCGGTTCGGACACGGCGGGCTGGGTGAAGAGCTGCGAGACAATCCTGGAACTCTGCGGCGAGAAGAAGATGATCGTCGTGCCGGGGCATGGCGACGTTGGCGATCGCGAGATGGCGCAGCGTCAGCGACAAATGCTGATCGCGCTGCGAGCCAAGGCGGCTGCCGCCGTCAAAGCGGGCGAGAGTCGAGCGGATTTCCTGAAACGTCCATTCGAGGAATACGCGGAATATCAACGTGCGGATGTGCTGAAGCCCAGAACGCTGGGAGGCGTGTTCGACGAGGCGACCAAGGCAGCGGCGAAGTAATTACTGCCCGAGCGCGCGGAGCACGACGGTGGCGTACGAGCCGCGGGGCAGATCGAATGTGGCGGTGCGCTTGCGCAGGCCGCCTTTAGAAAGTTCGTCGGGCTCGGGCGGGGAGAGAGACCAGTTCCTTGCTTCGATGAAGAGCCTGCGATCGGCTTCGCCGAAGAAGGGGCGCTTGAGACCTTTGACGCGGAGGTCGGCAACGGTGATGTTTTCCGACGCGAGGACGCGCTCGTAGGTTTCTTTCCACGGATCGAGCAGGTCGGAGTTCTTGGCGAGCAAGGGAAGATTGAGATTTCGCCAAGGGGCATGCACGCTGGAAGCGGGGACGAAGACCATTTCGCCGTATTCGTCGGGAGTCGAAAAGGATGTGGGATGTGGGATGTCGGATGTCGGATGTGAAGAAGCGGAAAGGGCGCGGACGAGTTCGCAGGCGCAGCGGTTCCAGAGGTGCGATTGGTACGCCTCAACTGAAAGGGATTGCAGGAAGTACGGGAGCGATTCGAAAGCGGATTTGAAATCGCCGCCCCGCGAAAGCACATCGATCGCGCGGGCTTCGGGCAGGCGGGGCAGATCCTTCATCGCTTTCCAGTTGCCCCAGTGCGTAGCGAGAATGCGAGTGAAGTCTCGGGTTTTGCCGGTGTCTTTTCGGGCTGGGGTGCCGATGGCGAGTTTGAGGGCGGTTTCGAAATCGCCGGTGATGAGGGATTTGGCAATCCAGCCTGCACCGTGGCGGGCGGAACCGAAGCGCTGGGCGCCGAAGTAGTTGGTGAGTAAAAGAGATGTGGGATTTGGGTCGCCAAGGCGACTCTGCGAAATGTCGGATGTGGGATGTGAAGAGAGGAGCTTGGCGCGGCGGTCCATCTCTTCGCTTTCGGGGCGTTTGAGATCGCGGATGACGATGGCGAAGCGGTTGCCGATGATGTCGGCGGCGACGATGGGGTGATCGAGGAAGCCGATCAAAGTCGCACGCCACTGTTTTCCTTCGGCGCTCTTTGGTGCGTCGGCGGGATTGCGGAGCTTGACGGTGACGTGCTGGATTGTTTCGGCGTGTTTGTCTTTGAGGCCGGCGTAGCTGGCGTGGTCGGGGCGGGCTTTGACAGCGCGGCAGAATTCGTTGATTGCGGCGGGAGTTGTGAGGGAGAGTTTTTCGAGAGTGTAGATGGCGTGGACGTGGTTGCCGCCGGCGCGGTCGGCGATGGAGCTGCGCGTTTCTGGGGAGAGCAGTTCTTCGACGTGGAAGTCGGATGGCTGTTTACGAATTGTCATGCGGGTTGTTGCTGCGAGAGGCAGTGGATGGAGCCGAGGCCCCAGATCAGTTCGACGCTGTCGACCCCCACCACTTTGTGGCGCGGGAGATGCTGCTGGAGGATGGCGAGGGCGAGCTTGTCGTTTTTGCTGCGGAAGGTGGGGACGAGCACGGCGCCGTTGATGAAGAGGAAGTTGAGGTAGGTGGCGGGCAGGCGCTGATCGAGATGCTCGAGGTGATCGGGCATCGGAAGCCCGACGATGTTGAAGGGTTTGCCGTCCTGGTCGCGGAGTTCTTGCGCACGCTTGTAATTTTCCTTGAGGATCTTGAAGTTGGCATCGCGGCGGTTGGTCTCGAGCGCGACGACGAGCGTGCGCGGGTCGAGGAAACGCGCAAGGTCGTCGATGTGGCCGTCGGTGTCGTCGCCGACGATGCCGTCGCCCAGCCAGCAGATGTGCGACTGGCCGTAGTAGTCCTTGAGGTATTGCTCGATCTGTTTCTTGGTGAGATTGGGATTGCGGTTTTTGTTGAGAAGGCAGGACTCGGTGGTGAGGAGCGTGCCTTTGCCGTTCACTTCGATCGCGCCGCCTTCCATGATGACGGGCGTGCCTTTGTGCTTGGGGTAGAAGATGCCCGCGAAGCCGGGCGCCTTCGCGGCGGCGAGCTCTTCGGCGATGCGTGTTGGCACGGCATCGTCGCTGTCGAAGGGCGGGTACTTGCCACCCCAGGCGTTGAAACCCCAATCGACGATGGCGAACTCTTTCTTTCCGGCGCGATTGCGGGTCACGAACGCCGGGCCGTGATCGCGGCACCAGCTTTCATTGGTTTTCATGTAGTGGAACTGGATGCGCGAAGTGCGTGAAGGCTTTTCATCGAGGCCGGTGAGCGGGCCGAAGAAACGCTTGGGAACGCCCCCTGCGATGAGCTGTTCGCGGGCGATGCGCTCGTAGTTTTCGTTCGGCACGTTGATGTGCACCGTCTGGCGCGGAGCGATCTCGCGAATGAAGAGCGCGATGTTGGCGGGGACGGTCTCGTACTTGGCGGGAAAGGAGATTCCTTCCGGGCGGGGCCAGGAGAACCAGGTTGCACGCTGTTTCTCCCACTCCGCGGGGAAAGAAAAGCCGTGTGAAAGCGGAGTTCCGGTGAGTTCGCGGAGTTGGGGCAT
This sequence comes from Planctomycetota bacterium, assembly GCA_017303555.1. Lineage (GTDB taxonomy): Bacteria > Planctomycetota > Phycisphaerae > Phycisphaerales > UBA1924 > JAFEBO01. The sequence continues at coordinate 71,026 of JAFLCN010000014.1, read as the reverse complement.
GGTTTGGGGGTGGGGAGGTGGGGAGGTGAACAGGTGGGGAGGTGAATTGGAGACAAAGCTGCTAACAGTCTGCGGAACTTCGCTTCTCGCGGGCTTGCTTCGGCGTCATGGGAAACACCCACGAGTCCGAATGGGTGATCATGCCGACGAGGGTCTTGAGTATGCCTTCGTACCTCCGGAACAGTTCGACGCCATCCTTGCGTTGCAAGTAGCCGCAGCGGACTGCATACTGGATCCAGTCCTGAGTTTCCGCCGCCTCTGTTTCCGCATCGTTCAACTTGCTGATGAATGCGGGTTCGTATCGACGTTTTCGCCAAGCCTCGGTCACGCTCGTTGTGACAGACCGCGAAGAGCGACGGATTTGACTTGTCAGCGAGTACATCTCTTCCTTCGGAAACGTCTTGGTAAGTTCAAAGATTCGCATGGACGATTCGAAGGCACTTTTCCAAACGAGAAGCTCGCGATGAGATTCGATGCGCTTCTTTGCCGTCACCCTTCACCTCCCCACCTTTTCACCTCCCCACCTTCCCTACCCCCTCACACATTCGTACCGAACCGCTTTGTCATGTCCCCGTACGCATCAATTCTTCGATCCCGCAGGAAGGGCCAGTGCGTGCGGGCGAACTCGACCTTGGCGAGATCGCAGTCGGCGATGAGCACTTCTTCGCGATTGATGCTGGCGCGCTTGATGACCTGGCCGTTGGGTTGCGCGATAAACGATTGCCCCCAGAACTGGATGCCGTGTTTGCTCACGGGTTTGCCATCCGCGCCGTTCACGAACTCGTGGCCGATGCGATTGGGAGCGCAGACGTAGCAGCCGTTGGCGACGGCGTGCGAACGCTGCATCAGTTCCCATGAATCGTGCTGGGCGCTTCCGTACTCGTCTTTTTCCATCGGGTGCCAGCCGATGGCTGTGGGATAGAAGAGGATCTCCGCGCCTTGCATCGCGGTGAGGCGAGCGCCTTCGGGGAACCACTGATCCCAGCAGACGAGGACACCGATGTTGGCGTACTTTGTCTTCCAGGCTTTGAAGCCGGTGTCGCCGGGCGTGAAGTAGAACTTTTCGTAGTAGAGCGGATCGTCGGGGATGTGCATCTTGCGATAGATGCCAAGGAGCGAGCCGTCGGCGTCGATGATGCTGGCGGTGTTGTGGTAGAGGCCGCGGGCTCGGCGTTCGAAGAGGCTGCCGACGATGACGACGTTGTACTTCTTCGCGAGCTTGCACATCGCGTCGGTGCTGGGGCCCGGGATCGGCTCGGCGAGATCGAAGAAGCGGTGATCTTCAACCTGGCAGAAGTACTGGCTGGTGAACATCTCCTGCGTGCAGATGATCTGGGCGCCCTGTTTGGCGGCTTTTTCGATCAGGGCCATCTGCCGCTCGCGATTGGGCTTGACGGCTTCGACGCATTCCATCTGCGTCAGGCCGACGCGGACGACATGATCGGGGATGCGGCGTTCGACGGACTTTGCGGGGCGTTTTGCCATGGAGGGCGAGTGTAGGGGGAAGGCATTCGCCACAGAGACACAGAGACACAGAGAAGAAGAAGAAGAAGAAGAAGAAGAAGAAGAAGAAGAAGAAGAAGGCAGTTCAACTCGGAGGACCACGGAGGAAGACACGGAGAGGCGCTGGAGGGGAGAAGAATGCACCGAGGCAGGAGGCATCGGGGCATCAAGTGAAGAAGGTGCGCGGCACTATCGCAGGCGCTTGAAGGCTTCGATGGCGCGGTCGCGGGCCTTGACACGATCGACGAGAGGCTCGGGGTAGTCGAGGCGGGTGCGGAGCAGGCCGGGGAGGCGGCCGGGATCGTGGATGGCTTCGCCCTGCACATCGCGCAATTCCGGGACGAACTCGCGGATGTACTTGCCATCCGGATCAAACTTCTCGCTTTGGTTGTACGTGTTGAAGATACGGAAGTACGGCGCGGCGTCGGTGCCGGTGCTTGCCGACCATTGCCACCCTCCGTTGTTGCTGGCGAGAAAGCCGTCCACCAGATGCTGCATGAACCACTTCTCGCCGGTGCGCCAGTCGAGGAAGAGGTCTTTGGTGAAGTACATCGCGACGATCATGCGGACGCGGTTGTGCATCCAGCCGTCGCGGAGAAGTTGACGCATGCCGGCATCGACGATGGGTACGCCGGTGCGGCCGGCTTTCCATGCTTCGAATCGTTTCGGGTTGTCGTCCCAGCGGATGGCTTCGGTCGCGGGCTGGAAGGCGCGGTGCATGCAGATGCGCGGGAAACCGACCATGACGTGGATGTAGAACTCGCGCCAAAGGACTTCGCTGATCCAATGCACGGGGCCGGCGGAGCCGTTTTCGAGCGGATTGCCCTTCAGTTTCGGATTCGCGGCGAGATTGGCCTCGATCGCGGCCTCGATGCACTGGCGGTGCGAGATGCAGCCGACTGTGAGATAGGGGGAGAGCTGGCTGGTGCCATCGATGCTGGGGATATCGCGGCGGTCTTTGTACTCGATGATGCTTTGGCGTGCGAAGGACTTCAAACGTTTGAGGGCCGCGGATTCGCCGGCGGGCCAGCGCTCGGGCGGCACGTTTGATTTCCAGCCGTCGATGGAACGCGGGGCTGGTGAACTGGTGATCGAGATTTCAGCCTGAGGCGACGGAGCTGCGAGAGCGGGTGTGCCACCGATTGCATCCCACTGCTTGAAGCAGGCTCGCTTGAATGGGGAATAGATCGTGAAGAAGCGGCCTTCGCCAGTGCGGATGGTGCCGGGTTCGAAGCAGACCTGATCGGTATGTGCGAAAGGTTGGAGCCCGGCTTTTCGGAATGCCGCCACGACGGCTTCGTCGCGCCGACTCTCGTTCAACTCGTGTTCTTTGTTGAAGTGAAGCTCGACGCACTGGTGCTTCTTGGCGAGTGCGGCGAGGATGGCGGGGATGCCAGCAGCGTCCGGCGCGGATTCGATTACGAGCGGGATGTTGAGCTCGGCGAGGCTTGTGCTGAGTTCGGCGAGCGATCGCAGGATCAGATCAACACGAACCGGCGCGCAGTCGTGGGCACGCCACTCGCCGGGCGAGATGAGGAAGACCCCCACCACGCCTGCGCCCGATCGACCCCCGGCGCGGCGGCAGGCGTTGAAGAGCGCGGTGTTGTCGCGTACGCGAAGATCGGAACGAAACCAGATCAGTGAACGGGCTTGGGGCACGAAACTTCCTCCCGGTGGTGTTCGTCCGGCAGCGCGGTGCCGGATTCAGCGGACGCATCGATGAATCGTGCCCGTGCGTGCAATCCCACGGCGGCGGCGCCGAGGCAGCAAAGTTTGAGCGCCGTCATCGTGAAGGCATCGATCGGCACGCGAAACGGCTGGAGCCAGGGTAGAGCGGCGATGAAGAGCGTCACGGCGAGCCAGCCTGATTGCGGGCCGATGACACAGACGAGCGCGAGCGGTAAGAAGAGCAGGTTGTAGTCGTTGGCGATGGGCAGCAGAAACGTCGCGGCGCTGATCACGATGAGCAAATAGGGCAATGTCAGCATCTCGCGTTTGGGTGCACGCATTCGCCAGACAGGGATGGTCGCGACGAGGAGGAACGGCGCCATGATCGCGGCGGCGTAGAGCGACTGCGAGCCGCCCTCGAAGAATGTGATCCCGGCTTTTCGCCAGAGAAGCACCCACCACGCCCCGGCCGGGTGCATGAACAGGTCGTATGCGCCGTGGACGGCGGGATGGTGCATGGAAGCGGTCGCCTGCCTGTGCAGCCAGAATTCTCGGAGCCCGCCGAGATCGAGTACTCCGAACAGAATTCCTGCACAGATTGCCGCGGCGAAGGCACGGGGACGTCCGAGCACGAGCAGCGCCGGGATCGCGGCGGCCGGGTAGATCTTGGTCCAGGCGGCGAGCGCGAGAAGACTTCCGGCGGCGAGATCGCCGCCGAACGAGCGGAGACGCAGAGCCGCGGCGGCGAGGAGGACGTGCAGGAGGATGAGCCCGTTGCAATTTGCGCGTTCAAGTTCGAAGAACACCGGGCTTGAGAAGAGGACCATCGCAAGGGCAAGTGCGGGATCGATCGGACGGAGCCCGAGACGCGTGCGCTGGCGGAGACATATCACCGCAGCGCAGGCGATGATCGCGGTTGAAGCTGCAAACCACACGAGGGAGGCGGCGTGCCTGGAGGGGACGAGTGCGCACCACGCAAAATGCCAGAGCGTCTGCGGCGTGTAGCCGTAGGTGACGGGGAACGGCGATGAGAAGTGGACCTTGTACGGATCGGCACCGGAAACCCACGCACGCGAACAGAGGAAATTGCCGGTGAAGTCGACGGAGAGCTTGTCCCACAGGGGCAACCAGCTCCAGCTCCGTGCGCACGATTGATCGCGTGCGAAGCTGCACACCCAGAGCGCCGTCCACGCGAGCAGAAGCAACGTGCCTGCCGCACGAGCGACAAATCGCGAGCGAAACAGGCGGGGAGGCGTCATACGGATTGCGGTGTCGCGGCGGCGGGCCGGGCGGGGTTGAGGTAGTTGCTCCAGAAGTTTCGCAGCACGTGAGGAGAGAGATCGAATACGGCGCGGTTCTCGTTGAGCCAGGTGTTGTAGCACGAACCGCAACCATGGCTGTGGCAGTGCTCCCAGGCGGCTCGCACACCGTCGCGCACGGCGTTCTTGGGCTGGAACGTTCCGACGTGGAGCACGCAGGGGTAGATGTCGCCGTTGGGTTCCATCTGGAGGAAGTACTTCCCTGCGCTGCAGGGCGAATCGCCGCTGGCCTGGTCGCGGCGCTCGACGCCGTAGTCCTGCCAGTCGAGGGTCTTGCTGTAGGATTTTTCGGTGAAGAGCACGGGAGCGCCGGCGCGCTTGGCGGCGATGATCTTGCGGAGGACCTGTCGTGCGAGATCGGACTGCGGCACTGCCTGCTTGGCTCCCAGGCCGTACATCTCGACATTGAATTGAGGGAGCTGGAAGTTGACCATGACGCCCAGTCGCCGGGCGAGTTCGATCAGCCAGTCGATTTCGCCGGTGCTGTCCTTTGTGACGACCGCGCTGAGAAAGAAGTCCACCTTGTTTGCGGCGCAGAGCTCGATGGACGTCATAACGCGCTTCCATGTGCCCTTGCCCCGCTGGCGATCGTGTGCCTCCTCGCGGCCGTCGATGGAGATGATGAGCTCGTCGAGCTGGCGGATCGTCTCGAATTTCTGCGGGATGAGGAGGGCGTTTGTCACCATCGCGGCGCGCATGCCAAGACGCTTGGTCTCGTCAACCAGCTCGCCGATGTCGTCGCGGAGCAGGGGCTCGCCCCCGAGAAACTTGATGCGGGCGGTGCCGAGCTCGGCGAACTGTCTGAGCAGCCCTTTGTGCGTTGCGGTGTCAACCTGACCATCGTCGCGATTGGGCGAGTTGCAGTACGAGCAGCGCATGTTGCAGCCATTGAGCAGGGAGTACTGCACGAAGAACGGGCGGGGCGTGCCGGTGGCCCGGGAACGAAGGATCTGGAGACCGATGCGGACCTTGGTGGACGTCTTCATGATTCCTCCAGCTTCCAACGGCAGAACACGGCCCGCGGGCGGGCGAACGGCAGCGAGACTATTGCGGCAACGAACACGATCGAAAGGGTCAGCACCAGACCAAGCGTGCGGATCGGGCTTGTGACCCGGCGAGCAATCGGGGCACGTTTGGGGATCACGAATGCGATCGCGATGATCGCCGCACCGGCTGCCGACTGGATGGGGAAACGGGCAAGCAGGAAGGCGCAGCATGCAAGCACGAGCAAAGGACCCAGGAACGCGCCGAAAACCCTGCAAAGGCAGACGGCCCGCGCAGCAGCGCGGAACTCGGCGGCGCGGGGAAGAAACCGCAGCAACTCGACGAGCACAGCACGGACCTTCCGAACCTTGTGCCAGAGAAAACTCCCGGCATCGGGCGGTGCCCGACGCTCGATGACGAGGACCGATGCGAGTTCAGAACGCAGGCCCAAGCGGTTGATCTCGAGCGATGCGAACACGTCGTCCGCAACGACGTCATCGGGCCAGCCGCCGAACGAAGCGCGTCGGAGCAGGTAGCACGGGCCGAGCGCCGTGACGCATCCGATTCGATTCTCGACCCGGCGCACGGCGTTCCAGGTCCCCCAGTGCGTTCGGTCCATCCCGATTGCACGCCGGGGCTGGCAGAGCGAACCGACCAAACCGATCCGGTGATCGCTTTCGCCCCGCTCCACAAGATGCCGGACCGCACCGCGGGGAAGCCTTGCGTCCGCATCGGTGAGCAGAATCCATGGCGCGCTGGTACGGGCGAATGCAAGATTGATCTGCCGTGTCTTGCCGCCTTCATCACACGAAAGCCACAGAAATCTCGGGTCACCGGCCGCGGCCGCTCGCGCGGCGGATTCTGATCGGTCGCTGGATCCGCCGTCGACCATGAGAAATCGGAGACGATCTTGCGGGTAATCCAGACCGCGGAGATTCCGCACTTTTTCCGCGATCAGGCCCGCTTCATTTCGGAACGCCACGATCACGTCGACGCAAGGCAAGTTCGCATCGATTGCTTCTGGTGGTCTATCCGCTTCGGCGACAGACTCTGCCGAGACACGATACGCGGATGGCATTGAAAGTACGGTCATGACATTTCCATCGGATCGGAAATGTTGTACCAGAATGACTCGCGACCCGTTCAGCCAGGACGGACGATTCCGGGAAACGCGGAGCAGAGCATCGCCGCGGCAAGGCCCAGCCGCAGCGTCCACAGTGCAGTCCGCAACCAGTTCCACTTCACGAGATGTGAAACGGCTTCACGATCGACGACACCCGCCTGGCGGGCGAGGCGGGCGTGCTGTGGTACCTGGACAAAGAACGTGATGAGCCAGAGAAGTCCGACAGTGAGAAAGCCGAACCACGCGAGAAGCGAGCCGCGGGCCGCGCAGATTCCGGGCAGAATCAGCAGCAATGCGCAAACAGCCTCGATCAGCATGGGCACACCGACAACCGGCGTGATCCGACTGGCGTGACGGCGACAACTCTCGCCGGCACAGGATGGATCGAGCTCGGCCATCATCGGATAGTGCACGAGTTGGACGAGCCATATGACTCCAACCAGATATGAAGTTGCGGCAAACTGAACGATCAGAATCCACTCGAGCAGGCTCATTTGGACGCTCCGGCTGATTGGGGGTTGCGGACACTATCGTTGTTCCGACCGCTTCGGGTGCGACAGATTGGGAGGAGAGAGGTTGCTGGAAGTCGGGAGCCAACCAGCGGAGAATCCGCCGCCTCGCAGGACTTCAGGCGGGCTGGGGAAGCAGCTGCGTGCATTGACTGCGCCGGCGGCTGCGAAGAAGTCGCGTGTGATCCGGCGTGCTCCGGGCGTATCGAGCATCTGGGAGGGCGCTTCGGACGGGCTGGATGCAATCGGACGCTGGTTCGGAGCGCGGGGTTGGGAGGCGTGGCCGTTTCAGAGAGAGGCATGGGCGGCCTTTCGCGCGGGACGCGATGGGCTGATTCAGGTTCCGACGGGCGCGGGGAAGACGTTTGGGGCCTACCTCGGGCCTTTGTCGGCGCTGATCGACGAGCGGAGAGCGGGCGCGTCGGGTGCGGATTTCGAGCTCCGCCCAAAGTCGCTGCGGATTCTGTACATCACCCCGTTACGGGCTGTGTCGCGTGATATCGAGCTGGCGCTTCGGGCGCCGATCGAAGAGATGGACCTGCCGTTTCTGGTTGAGAGCCGCACGGGTGACACGAAGCAATCGGTGCGAGCGAAGCAGAAGCAGCGGCTGCCGGACGTTCTGATCACGACGCCGGAGAGCCTTTGCTTGCTGCTGACGCGTGAGAATGCTTCGGAGCTCTTCGCCGATCTGGCGGCGGTGATCGCCGACGAGTGGCACGAGTTACTGACGAGCAAACGGGGAACGCAAGTTGAATTGTGTCTGGCTCGGTTGCGCACGTTTGCGCCGAAGGCGCGGACGTGGGGATTGTCCGCGACGCTTCCGAATCTTGAAGAGGCGGCGCGGGTGCTGGTCGGCTCCAATGCTCCGGCTCCGGTGATCGTGCGGGGGAGCATCGCACGGGAAGTGACGGTCGAGGCTTTGCTGCCGCACGCCGGACAGCGGCTGCCGTGGGCGGGATTTATGGGGATGGCGATGCTGCCCCGCGTGATCGAGACGATCGATCCCGCGAAGTCCACGCTCATCTTCACGAACACCCGGGCGCAATCCGAACTTTGGTATCAGGCGATTCTGCACGCCAAGCCGGAATGGGCCGAGCAGATGGCGCTGCACCACGGCTCGATCGACAAGAGCGATCGCGAGCGTGCCGAGGCGGGGCTGAAGGATGGGTCGATCAAGCTTGCCGTCGCAACGAGTTCGCTCGACCTTGGCGTCGATTTCGCGCCGGTTGAGCGGGTGATCCAGATCGGCTCGGTCAAGGGAATCGCGCGGCTCCTGCAGCGGGCCGGACGTGCGAGCCACCGGCCCGGCGCGCCGTGCCACATCACGTGCGTCCCCACACACGCGCTTGAATTGATCGAACTGGATGCCGCGAAGCGGGCGATCGCGGATGGGCGAATCGAGGCTCGCTCTGCAGTACGTAAGCCGCTCGATGTGCTGGCGCAGCACATGGTGACGTGTGCGCTCGGCGGCGGCTTTGTGCCCGATGACTTTTACGACGAGGTGCGAGGTTCGACTTCGTTCGGCAACTTGACGCGCGAGGAGTTTGATTGGGCGCTGGATTTGGTCTGCCGCGGCGGAGAGACGCTGCGTGCGTACCCCCACTATCACAAGGTTCACATGATCGATGACCGGGCAACAGTGCCCGACAAGCGGATTGCGCATCTGCACAGGCTGAATGTGGGCACGATCGTTGGAGAGGCGATCGTCGATCTGTGCCTGGTTGGCGGGCGGCGGATCGGATCGATCGAGGAGTACTTCGTTGCGAATCTGCGGGCGGGCGACAAGCTGTTCTTTGCGGGCAGGCTGCTGACGTTTGTCGGGCTGCGCGACATGGTGGCGTATGTGAAACGGGCATCGGGGAAGACGAGCCGAACGCCGCACTGGGCGGGAACGAAGCTGCCGATCTCGGAATCGCTGGGCGAGTCGGTGCGGTTGACGTTGGAGCATGCGCGGGAGGGGCTGCTCGATTCGGTCGAGCTGCGTGCGGCGGCGAGCCTGATTCGCGCCCAAGCCCACCTTTCTGCGATACCCCGTGCCGATGAGTTGCTGATCGAATCGGTGGAAACAAACGAGGGATATCACTTGTTTGTGTTTCCGTTCGACGGGCGGCTCGTGCACACCGGGCTTGCGGCGCTGTGCGCGCTCCGGCTGGCCCGGCGCTCTCCCGCGACATTCACGCTCTCGGCAAACGACTACGGGTTTGAGTTGCTGTCGCCTTCTCCGATCGAGATCGGTCCGCGGGATGGAAAGGTGCTTTTTTCAATCGAGCGGGTTCTCGAAGACACAAATGAAAGCGTTAACATGGCCGAATTGGCCAAGATTCAGTTCCGCGAGGTCGCGCGGGTGTCGGGGCTTGTGAACCAGACGTATCCGGGCGCGAAGAAATCGGGCCGCCAGACGCAGGCGAGCGCGGGGCTGCTCTACGATGTGCTGCGGGAGTTTGACCCGGGCAATTTGCTTCTGCATCAGGCCAGGCGAGAGGTGCTCGAAAAGCAGTTTGAGGAAACGCGGCTGGCGCGGGTTCTGAAGCGGTTGCGGGACGCGCGCATCCGGATTGTGCCGACCTCGATGCCCACGCCGCTGGCGTTGCCGCTGATCGTCGAGCGGGTTTCGGGGCAGATGTCGACCGAGCCGTTGCTGGCGCGGATCGAGCGGATGCAGGTGGAGTGGGAAACGGAACCGGGCGGGAAGGGGCGGAAGCGATGAAGTCGATCGAGATCCAGGTTGCGGGTGAAGATGTCGAGCTGCTGCCGGAGCGCGCGGCGTATCTCCCCGCGAGCGGCACGCTGCTGGTGGCGGATCTTCACCTGGGCCGTCAGCACGCCTGGCAGGCGGAAGGAAAGCCGATCGGCGACGCGGCGGCGAGCGCGAGCCTGGATGAACCGCTCGATCGCCTCGCGCGGATTGCGCGCGCGACCGGAGCGAAGAGGATCCTGGTGCTTGGAGACCTGCTTCACGCGCCGGCCGGATTGACGACCTCGATGATCGAGCGAGTGGCGGCGTGGCGCGCGGAAGTTCAGATTCCGGTCGAGCTTGTGCCCGGAAACCACGATCGGAGACTGCATCTGGTCGTCAAGGAATGGAACCTGCTCGTGCACGAGACGATTGTCGTCGAGCCGCCGTTTGCTTTCACGCACGAGCCGGCGTCGGCACCGGGCGCGGATGGCGCGATCATGGTGTGGTGCGGGCACATCCATCCGCTGGTGAATCTCCGGACGCGCGGCGATTCGCTGCGCTTGCCCTGCTTCTGCTTCGGGCGGACGACGGCCCTGCTTCCGGCGTTCAGCGGGATGTCGGCCGGCGCGACCATCAGGCCCGAGCCGGGCGACCGTGTCTTTGCGATCGCCGACGATGCGGTGATCGATGTCTCGGAGAACACACCCGCGGTCCGATTCGCCCGGGGCGGGCAGCGGTCAGTGTCGCACGCCGGGTGAACGGCGCTCCAGCACACGCTGCACAAACGCCTCGTGCGGCCCGACCGTCACGTCCGCAACGGCGCGATCCGCGACCACACCGGGGTTGCCCGGCGGACCGGGCTCGATCAGGTACGTCACGCGCCGGGTGAACAGGCCGAACAGGAACGCGGCGCCGTACGCGCGGATGACCGTTTTATCCGGATCCGCGAGCAGCGGAAAGTTGAGCGCGTGCTTCTGCTTGAAGCGGGCCTTGGATTCGACTCCCTGCGGGCTGATGCCGACGACGCGGACGCCCGCATCGGCAAGCCGGCCGGTCCAGTCGCGGAACATGCAGGCCTCGGCCGTGCAAACAGGGGTGAAATCCACCGGATAGAAATAGAGCACGACCGGCCCGGAGCGGAGGAGCCCTTCGAGCGAGACTTCGGCGCCCGCGTCGTCTGCCAATGTGAAATCCGGGGCTGCATCGCCGATGTTCAGCATGGGGTTCGTCCGCCCCCCCCTGCATCATCGACTTTCGCATCAGCCCGGCGCACGGCGTGGCAGAATGCCCGGATGAGATCATGATCCTTGACGCCCCGCTCGCGCTCAACGCCGCTGGAAACGTCCACCGCGAAGGGGCGCAGCTCGGCGATCGCGTCGGCGACGTTGTCCGGGTTGAGCCCGCCGGCGATGAAGATCGGCTTGGAAACCGAATCCGTGTGCGGCGTCAGATCGGCCCACTGGAACGGCACGCCTGCGCCGGGTGAAGGACCGTCGATCAGGATCGCCTCGACATTGTCGTCCGCATCAAAGCGTGCAAGATCCTTGCCGATGGAGCCCGGGGCGAATCGCACGCCCTTGATCACCGGCGAGCAGGCCGCGATGAGTTCGGCGTTTTCGTCGCCGTGGAGCTGCGTGCAGGTTGTCGGGCACGCCTCTTCGATATCGCTGAAGCCGTCGATCGGCATGTTCATGAACACCCCGACGGTGGAAACCAGGGGCGGGAGCGAGGCCATGATCTCTGCCGCGGCCTCGGGCTCGATGTATCGCGGGCTGGAGCGGACGAAGATGAAGCCGATCGCATCCGCGCCGGCCTCGACAGCGGCGAAAGCGGAGTCGATGTCGCGTATGCCGCAGATCTTGATGCGGGTGCGGCTCATGCTTCAGGCTCCCGTCGGCTTCGCGGGCGTGCGATCGATTTCGCTGAGCAGGGAACGGGCCAGCTCGGTGTGTTCGAGGTCCTTGTCCTTGAGCGCCGCGATGGCGGATTCCAGCAATGACCGGGCCTGTTGCTGCTGTTCGAGGTAGCGAACCATCAGCAGGGCGAGCATGACACGCACGACACCCGACTCGGCGTCCTTTTCGTAGAGCGAAAGGAAGCCGCGGTAGGCCCTGGCGGCGCTGGCGCGTTCACCCGCCTCGAACAGGCGATTGGCGAGATCGAGCTGGGCGCGGCTCGAGAGCACCTCGAGCGATTGCGGGATGCCGGCGTTGATTTTTCGGCCCGCTTCCACGGCCGCGAGCAGCGTCGCATACAACGCGGGGAGACTTGTGCGGTCGTTGGCCGAGATTGCGCGTGAGAGCGCCGCCCGTGCCTGGGCGATCTCGACCGGAACCTCGGGAACTTCGATCACGACCTCGCGCCCCTTGCCCGGCTCGGCACGGAGGCGCTGCTGCGCATCTCGGATCGCGTTCTGCATCTCCTGCCTGCGTCGAATCTGGCGGAACATGTAAAAAAGGTCGTAGTCCTCGCGGGCGAGCACGCCGGTCACCAGGAGCAGCATGGCGACCGAGAACCCGAAGATGTAGCCCCCGAAGTGGGCCGCGTACGAGACGTTCGAGCCGCCCATGCCGGCGCCGAGCGCATCACGAGCGATCGCGAAGCAGATGAACCAGATCGCGGGGATATTGAAGAATCCGACCAGGAAGAAGAAAATAAACGTGCGGACAACAGTGCGCGGGAAGAGGACAAGGAACGCGCCGGTCACGGCCGAGATTGCCCCCGAGGCTCCGATGACAATCGCCGGTCCCGAAAGCAGGTGGGCCAGCCCGGCGATGGCGCCGCCGCAGATGTAGAAGACGAGGTAGCCGAGCCGCCCGAAGCGGTCCTCGACGTTGGGCCCGAAAACCCACAGGACGACCAGGTTTCCGATGAGGTGCATCGGACCGGAGTGGATGAACCCGTAGGTGATAAACCGCCACCACTGGTGGTGCTCGCGGCTCACCCCGAAAGTCTCGACGACCCATTCGTACGCGTCACCCTGCATCCCCGTCCCGACGACCACAATGCAGAAAGCAAAGAGGTTCAGAAGGACGAGCAGGTGGTTGATGAGGGTCGGGCGTTGAAGCGGGCGGTCGGTGCCGATCGGGAAAATCACGCGGGATGGTATGAGACGCCGAACCGCGTATCCCGCACGGGCGGAAATCCGGCAGAAATCTCGATGCTCCGAGCGCAAGCGTGTTGGCCGTGCGCGGGGGCGGTTTCTATAGTCCCCTCCCTTCCGTGAGCGCCCGAGGGCTGCCGGGATTTCCCGGCATTCTCCGGGTCTTTGTTCCATTTTCCGTCACCTCGATCCGCCGGAACCACTTCCATGACTTCGACCTCCACCATCCCATCCGCCCCGAAGTTTTCCAAGGGACTCGAAGGCGTGGTCGCGGCACAGACCAAGATGTCGTTCATCGACGGTGAAAAGGGCGTCCTCGAATACGTCGGCATCCCGATTGGCGAGCTCGCGACGCACTCGTCATTCGAAGAAACCGTCTTCTTCCTCTGGAACGGGCGCCTGCCCCGCAAGCCCGAGCTCGCCGAGTTCGAGCACGCGGTGCGTTCGCGCTACGACATCCCCAAGGGCGTCGAAGAACTCCTGCACACGTTCCCCAAGACCGCGGAGCCGATGCACGCCATCCGCACGCTCGTTTCCTCCCTGGGGCTGCACGATCCCAAGCCGAACGCGATCGACATCCCATCGATCCGCGACAAGGCCATGTCGATCCTCGCGCAGGTGCCGACGCTGCTCGCGTATTTCCATCAGTACCGCCAGGGCAAGCCGTTCATCCGTCCGGACAAGAACCTCGGCCTCGCCGAGAACTTCCTGTACATGCTGAACGGAAAGAAGCCGACCGCCGCGATGACCACGGCGATGGATGTCTGCCTCGTCCTGCACGCCGATCACGGTTTCAACAACAGCACCTTCACGGCCCGCGTGCTGATTTCGACCGAGAGCGACATCTATTCCGCCATCACCGGCGCGATCGGCTCGCTCCGCGGCCCGCTCCACGGCGGCGCGAACGAGGGCGTGATGCGGATGCTCAACCAGATCCCCACCGTCGCCGACTGCGAGAAGTTCATCCAGGACAAGCTCGCCAAGAAGGACAAGATCCCCGGCTTCGGCCATCGCATCTACAAGGCGTACGACCCGCGCGCGACGCACCTGAAGGTGCTCGCCAAGCAGCTCGCTCAGGACACGGGCAACATGCCGCTCTTCGAGAAGAGCACGGCGATCGAGGCCGTGATGACCCGCGAGAAGGCCGCGAAGGGCATCTACCCGAACGTCGATTTCTACAGCGCGACGACGTACCACTGCATCGGCCTGCCGCTCGATCTGTTCACGCCAAGCTTCGTCATCGCCCGCGTGGGCGGCTGGGCGGCGCACTGCATCGAGCAGCTCGGCGACAACCGCCTCTTCCGGCCGGATGCGGATTACACCGGGCCTCACAATGTCGCGTATACGCCGATTGAGAAGCGGTGAGAGGGAGGAGAGCTTTCAGCGGTTAGCTGTCAGCTCTCAGCCAGAAAAATACAAGGCACCGCAGCGATTGCCGTATGGCAATCGTGACGTGCTTGCCTTTTCCGGCTGATGGCTGAAAGCTGTCAGCTGACAGCTGCCTCTTTCTCACATCCCCATCCGCTCCAGAATGCCGTCCAGCGTGATCCGCGCCAGGGACTCATCCCACGGGTTTGTCGTGATGGCAAGATTTGATCCATCGCTGGTCGTGGGACTGACAACGATGCGGATCGTGCGGCCGAGGTTGTACGCCGGTGGGCGGGCGAAAAGGCCCCCCTGCTCCTCGGTCGTTGCGTTCTGCTCGATCGAGTACCCCCGGTCCCGAAGCGTTTGTTCCGACGCCGCGAGCACCGCCCCCGGGGTCGCGTTCAGGGTCGCGTGGAGCGTTCCGGCCTTGTAATTGGCGATGATCTCCCCGGCCTTCCCCTGCACCTTGGAGTACGTTTCGCAACCAAGACCGAGGGCTGCCGCCCCGATCCCGAGACCGGCGACCGCGAACCTCAAAGCCCGAAAAAGCCCGTTTCCGCTCAAAGACGATGGCATGTTGACTTCCAGAATGGCCGGATCGCTCCCGTCGGCCGGCGACCATGCCGACCCGAACGGGCCCCATGGTACGAAATGAACCCGGACCGTGCACGGCAGGGTTTGAAAACGAGGGGGTCAGGGTTCTATTATCCCGACCCCAAAACCACCAGGGGAAAGAAATTCAGGCCGCACGCCCGCAATCGGTTGCGAGGCGAGGGGCGGCAGAAGTCTCAGCACAGAGCGAGGTTCGGATGGCGATTCGGGTCAAATCACGCAGCGGCGAAACGGTCGAACAGATGATGCGCCGCTTCAAGAAGCTTTGCGAGAAGGAAGGCCTGATCAAGGACATCCGGCGCAAGGAATTCTACGAGAAGCCCAGCGAGCGTCGCCGGCGCGCCGCCCGCAAGAGCCTCAACCGCCGCCTGGCAACCACGGGTGAGTACTTCACCCGCAAGGAAGAGAAGTAATCTCAGAACTCGGCCGCGACGCAACACCCGGCCCGGGTTTTGCGGTAGGATGGTTTTGTTCAACCGCGAAGCAGGCAATGGCCGATCGCGGAAGAGTGCGGCTCTCTGTAGCCACCGTCCGCCGTGATGTTCGGCGGAGGCCAATCTGTCGAGTCATACTCCCACCCCCACAGTCAGTGGGCCCGGCCATGCGGGATCGGCCCGGAACGCAGACTCTCTCGACACCGAGGAAAAGAAGACATGCAAAGCAAACTCGCGAAATGTTCGCAATCGATCTTCCGACTCCTTTCAACGACTCCCGCGCGCCTCGCGGGAGTTTTCATTGCGCTCCTGATCATGTCGGCCCCCGCCTTCGCGGCGGACCCGGCGAGCGGCGCACCAGCCCATAAGCCGGGCGGCGAAGCGAACCTCGTGCTGCCGAATGTCGGCGACGTGAAGTTCCTGAACGGCGCGATCGACGGACACAAGCTGCTGACCATCGGCATCTTCGTCAGCATCCTGGGCATGGGCTTTGGACTCTGGATCTACGCCCAGCTCAAGAACATGCCTGTCCACAAGAGCATGCTCGATATCTCGGAGCTGATCTACGCGACGTGCAAGTCGTACATGATCCAGCAGGGCAAGTTCCTCATGCTGCTGTGGGTCTTCATCGCGATCGCGGTGTTCTGCTATTTCCATCTGCTGGCGCAGTTCCCGCTCGGCAAGGTGCTCATCATCCTGGCGTTCAGCTTGATCGGCATTGCCGGTTCGTACGGCGTTGCGTGGTTTGGTATCCGGGTCAACACGTTTGCGAACAGCCGCGCGGCGTTCGCCTCGCTCAAGGGCAAGCCCTTTCCGTGCTACGCGATTCCGCTCAAGGCGGGCATGTCGATCGGCATGGCGCTGATCTCGGTCGAGCTGATCATCATGCTCGCGATTCTGCTGTACGTTCCGTCCGAGCTTTCGGGCCCCTGCCTGATCGGCTTTGCGATCGGTGAATCGCTCGGTGCATCGGCCCTCCGCATCGCGGGCGGCATCTTCACCAAGATCGCCGACATCGGCTCGGACCTCATGAAGATCGTCTTCAAGATCAAGGAAGACGATGCCCGCAACCCCGGCGTCATCGCCGACTGCGTGGGCGACAACGCCGGCGACTCGGTCGGCCCCTCCGCCGACGGCTTCGAGACCTACGGCGTCACGGGCGTCGCGCTCATCACGTTCATCATGCTGGCGATCAACGAGAAGACCGCGGGAGCGGATTTCGCCAACGTGCAGATCCAGCTCCTCGTCTGGCTCTTTGCGATGCGCATCCTGATGGTCATCGCCAGCGCCGCCTCCTACTTCATCAACGAAGCGTTCGCAAAGGCCAAGTACGGCAACGCCGACAAGTTCAACTACGAGACCCCTCTCACTTCGCTTGTCTTCCTGACCTCCTTCGTCTCGATCGCCCTCACCTTCGCCGCATCGTGGCTGCTGATCCCGACAATCGCGGGTGACAACACCTGGTGGTGGAAGCTTTCGCTGATCATCACCTGCGGCACCGCTGCGGGCGCGATCATCCCCGAGCTGGTCAAGGCGTTCACCTCGACGCACTCGCGGCACGTGCGCGAAGTCGTCACCGCTTCCGAACAGGGCGGCGCCTCGCTCAACATCCTCTCGGGCTTCGTCGCGGGCAACTTCTCGGCGTACTGGCTGGGCATCGCGATCGTTGGCCTGATGGGGATTGCCTACTACGTCAGCAACTCCTTTGTGGTGCTGCCGAGCACGGGCTACGCCCTCATGATGGCCCCGGCGGTCTTCGCCTTCGGCCTTGTGGCCTTCGGATTCCTGGGCATGGGCCCTGTGACCATCGCCGTGGACAGCTACGGCCCGGTGACGGACAACGCCCAGTCGGTCTTCGAGCTCTCGACGATCGAAACCCTCCCCAACATCAACAGCGAGATCCAGCAGTCCTACGGCTTCAGCCCCAACTTCGAAAAGGCCAAGGAAGCCCTCGAAGAAAATGACGGCGCCGGCAACACGTTCAAGGCAACCGCCAAGCCCGTGCTCATCGGCACCGCCGTCGTCGGCGCAACCACCATGATCTTCGCGATCATCGTTGCCCTCACGCACGGCCTGCAGGATCAGTACCTCAAGAACCTCTCGCTTCTGCACGCTCCGTTCCTGCTCGGCCTCATCACCGGCGGCGCGGTGATCTACTGGTTCACCGGCGCTTCGACGCAGGCCGTCAGCACCGGCGCCTACCGCGCGGTCGAGTTCATCAAGGCCAACATCAAGCTCGAGGGCGCGACCAAGGCCAGCGTCGAGGACAGCCAGAAGGTCGTGACCATCTGCACCAAGTACGCGCAGATGGGCATGTTCAACATCTTCCTGGGCATCTTCTTCGCCACGCTCGCGTTCGCGTTCTACGAGTCCTTCTTCTTCATCGGATACCTCATCTCGATCGCGCTCTTCGGCCTCTACCAGGCCATCTTCATGGCCAACGCCGGCGGTGCGTGGGACAACGCCAAGAAGATCGTCGAGACCGATCCGGAATTCAAGGGCTCCGGCCGCGGCAAGGGCTCGGACCTGCACGCCGCCACCGTCGTCGGCGACACCGTCGGCGATCCCTTCAAGGACACGTCCTCGGTCGCTCTCAACCCCGTCATCAAGTTCACCACGCTCTTCGGCCTGCTCGCCGTCGAACTCGCCGTGAGCATGAAGACCGGCGGCAACATCCACACCAACCTGACGATCGGCCTCACGATCGCCTTCTTCCTCATCTCCGCCTTCTTCGTCTACCGCTCGTTCTACGGCATGCGGATCAGCGGCCAGCACGCCTGATCGCGGTCGGGCAACTCCAAGCTCTCGAGGTCCGGCGGAAACGCCGGACCTTTTTCTTTTTTTTTTGAATCGTCCACCGGCTTCGACATGCTCAGCGCATCCCGGGGAGCTGCCCGAGCTTCTTTGCCCAGAACGGCGCATCGCCGCGCACGCAGCGCGCCAGCATTCCAAAGTCCCAAACCGAAATCGGTCGATCGATCGTCCCCACAATCAGCTTTGGTCCGTCGTACTTGAGCGCCATCACCGGGCTTCCCGCGGCAAAGCTCGCGAGCGCCTTGGCCTCCGGCACACCCACTTGCGTGACACGGCCCGACCTGTCTCCAACCGCCAGGACGTGCCCATCCCCATGGAACGCAAGGCAGAAAATATTGTCGTTGCTGATCTGAATCTCGCCCCGCAGCTTCCACGTGCCGGTTTCCCATAGACGCACCGTTCCGTCGTCTCCACCGGTTGCGATCAACGTGCCATCGGGTGAAAAGACCGCCGTGCGGCAGACGCCGGCGTGCGCCTTCCAGCTTGCGCAGGTTTGCAGACCGGGAATTCCCAGAACCTGGCAAGTCCCGTCTGATCCGGACACGACAAGGAGCGAACCGTCGGGGCTCCATCGAACGGTTGCCAGCCGACCGATCTTCAATTCGGCTTTGCTCACCAGCGACCAATCCGCGGTCGAGTAGATCGCCAGGGGTGAGTACTTCGAGCACGCCGCGAGGAGGGCGCCGTCGGGCTGAAATCGCAGGTCAACCACCGGCGCGCCCAACTGAACATCGAGATCGGGCAGCAGTTGCGTGCCTTCCCGGAAGCGACTCACCCGACCAAGGTCGCCGCCCGCGCCCAGTATCCGGCACCGAGAAGAAAAATCGACGGTATAGGCGCAGTTGGGATCGGCCCGAAACAACCGGGGCGGCGCCAGGTCTTTGAGCGACCACTCCGCAATCGTTCCGTCGGTACACGCGGCCCAAACCGTGCTCGATTCCGCATGCAGCGCGAGATCGTGCGGCGCAACTGCGGAGTCGGGCAAATCCTGCCGCCAGCCCGAGCCGGGGCCCGCCCAGAGCCGCATCACGCCCGCAGTATCGACGCTCAGAATCGAGCGTTCATCCGGAGAAATCGACATGAATGTCGGTCCGCCCGTGTGACCGGGGAGCGACATGAACTCTGTCCACGACGATGCCTGCCAGACGTGGATGCGTGAATCCTGATTCGATCGCGTGAGCAGCCACCTTCCCGATGCGCTGAACACCGGCTCGACCATATTGCCCACCGTGGCCAGTAGCGCCGGTGGCAAATCGCGATCGCCGATGCGCCCGACCGACACGCGCCTCCGACGCCCGATTGCGACCACCTCGCCCGATCCGGAGAACGTGAGAGTCCACGGATCGTCCGGTGCGCTCGGGTCGCGGGCGATCAATTCCGGAGCGACCACCTGACGCTCACCGATGGGCTCGCCGCCGGGAAGGTGGTAGACGCGCACCCTTCCGTCCTCGGTCACGATCGCGGCGCGATCGCATTCCGGGCTGAACCACGGGGCGTGGAGCGCAACATTCTCGCGCACACTCGCGAGCGTTTCGAAACTCGGCACGGCATGAAAATCGACTCCCTTGCCGGATCGGGAGATCGCCATCACTTTGCCGGCGGCGCAGAACCCCATCATGATCGCAGCATCGGCATCAACGCTCAGCCGGCCCAGGATCGTCCGGGTCGCGGGATCGATGCACTGAATCTCGCTTTGTGTCCGCGCGACGAACCGGTCGCCCGTTTGCGCAAACTTCAGATCCTTTACCGTCCCTTCGACAATCTTCCGCTCGGAAAGCAGGCTCAGGTCCGTGAGCGACCACGCCCGCTCAACGCCGTCACGAGAGACCGTTCGGACACGGTCCGATTCCCAGCGAACATCTGTAATCCGGAGTTCGGGCACCATCACGATCGCCAGACACGGCTGCGCCGCCTGCATCTCGACACCCGCCCACAAGGCCCGACGCTCCTCCGGTGATCCGTTGAATATGGAGTGCTCCGGATTCTCCAGCCCCGCATCGAATCGAAGCAGCTCGGGCCACAGCAACGCATCCGCCTCCGGGCGGCTGCCCGCGGCACCCAGCGCCCTCGCCCGCTCGATGTTGCTGGTCCGAAGCGCTGCTTCAAGACGCGTGTTGCTGCTTTTCAGCGTGAACCCGACAAAGGCAAGCCCGGCCAACGCCCCAACCAGGCCCGCCGCGGCGTACCTGTGGCGCAGCAGCGCCTTCCTCAGAACATACAAGCGGCTGTCACGCCTGGCTTCGATTGTTTCGCCCCGCAGATACCGCCTCAGGTCCGATGCCATGGCATCGCCCGATTGATACCGCCGGTCCGGTTCCTTCGCGAGCGCCTTGCCGACGATAATCCATAGATCCTGATCGATCGCTCCGCGCGCCGGGCGAACGGGCGGCGCCCCCGCGATATTGCGGATCACCGTATCGAGCGATCCCTGCACGTCGTACGGCAGCCCTCCGACGCTCGCCTGATAGAGCATCACACCGATCGCGTACAGATCGCTCCGTAGATCCGGTGCGCCGTGATCGCCCGCGACCTGCTCCGGCGCCGCGTACGCCAGTGTGCCGGCAAATTCGCCGGTCAGTGTGATCCGCGCGGGCACTCCAGCCGACGCGCCAAACCAGCACGCCACTCCAAAGTCGAGGATGCGCGGATTCTCCGCCGAGTCCACCAGGATGTTCGAAGGCTTGAGATCGCGGTGGATCACCCCGCGCTGATGGGCGTAGTGAATCGCGTCGCACACTTTGGCCAGCAGCTCCACGCATCGCTTCAAGTGAGGGCGATCCCGCGAACAGTCCGCCACGAGCTGATCGAGCGAGCGTCCCTCGACAAACTCCAGCACCAACGCGTGGCGCCCGCGGGGCAGCGCGATGCTGTCGTACACCGCGACGATGCCCGGGTGATGCAGCGCCGCCGCGATCTCGATCTCCCGCTCGAACCTCGCGCGCTGCGAACGACGCAGCCCGTGGTCCTGCCGCAGAATCTTGAGCGCAACGCGCCTGCGCGTGCGAACCTGGATCGCCTCGAATACGATTCCCTGCCCGCCCCGCGATACCTCCCGCACGATCTCGTATCCCGGCAGTTCCGGCAGGGCCGGCTCGGTCAGGTCGCGGGCAAAGGCCTTCGCGCTCGCCGCCAACGCAAACTCCCGCTCGAATCTCGCATTGCGGACCCATTCCGCGCACGCTTCGCACTTTTCGACATGGGCACCGATCCCCGTTTCGTCCGGGTCGGCCACGGCCTTCCACTCAGGACCGGCAAATGCATCGAGCGCTTCCGCCGATGGGCATGGGCTCTTGCCTTCGCTCATAACCCGTCCTCATACGCCTTGGTCATCTTCTCGACGATCTCTCGAAGCTTGCCCGCCACCCGGTTCTTTGCAACATAAACCTGCTCAATCGAGATGCCGCACTCGTTCGCAACCGCTTCCGGAGGAACCCCGCGGATCACCGCCAGTTCGAACGCCTTGATGTTGCCGGGGTTCTGCCCGCTCTCGAACTGCAGCCGCTCCCACGCCCTTCGGAACACATCGTCCCGAAGCGCTTCCGACCAGACCGCCGAAAGTGCTTCAACGGCGGGCAACGCTGCGAGCGTGGTTTGGCTGATATCCCGCATCCCCCGCTGCTTGCGTCGAAGGATGTCGGTGATGCGATGATGGGCGATCGCGAGAATCCAGCCGCTCAGTCTCCCACGCGTCCGGTCGTAGCGCCCCGCCCGCAGGTCCTTTATGCTCTGAACCATCGTTTCCTGCGCGACGTCCGCCGCGTCGGCCTCGTCAAGCCCGAGCTTGCGGGCGGTCCCAAGGACTACTCCCCTGAACCGCTCATCCACCTCCCGCCAGGCGGCCTGATTGCCATCGTCCTGAAGCTGATCCAGCAGGAGCGTGGTCGTCACGAAGTCCGGAATTGCGCCCAAATGAGTTTTCCCCCTTGGAGCCCCGATTTGCTCCAAAAACCCCCGGGTCGGTGCAAGATTCGACCAGTTGCTCCGCACACTCCCTATGGAGAATCGCGATTGGAAGCCCCACGCTCCCATTCGCGCTTGCAGCAGCCCTTCTCGAGATTCTAACCGAGCTGGGAAATGCAAGCCTCGGGCGCATTGAACTGACCCTTGCGCCCCTTGTCCGCAGTCCGGTTCAGCGCCAACTCGGGGCGGGTTTGTCGAAAACACCTGATTTCACGACGGCACACGGGGTGGGTGCCGTCGTGATGTCAGGTGTTTTCGCGCTTTGCCGGATTCTCCCTTCAAGCATCCCATGAGGAGTTCTTCACACACAAGCCGCCCGCGGCACGATTTCCGCCGCGCACCAGCCCGGGTTCGTCGCCGCGATCGGTTGACGCGGTTGCATCCATGACCGTGCGAAAACTCGGGGGTCGAACTTGAACTCGACTCGCTCAAAGCGACTGCGCACATGCAGTCGCCGATCTTCGCCCCAGGGCGTATGCCCCTTGCACCGCACCGCTCGCTCGACCTCGCAAACTGCCGACTTCGGTCGCATTGCATGCTTGGCGTTTCCGATTGGCTGGCAGCCGCATCAATCCCGATGGTTTTCCCGCTGCCAGAGATCGGGTCAGCGCCCGCAGGGCCGGGCGTTGATCGTGCTGGGACCGGGAGACACTTGTTGGAAAAAACAACCGGCGGCCCTTTCGGGGCCGCCGGCGCTACGTTCTGTTTTACGTAGGAGTAGGGCCGCGCATTGCGCGACTCCGTCGAGCCCGCGCTTCAGCAGCGCAGCCCCTGCGTACATGATTCGATCACTGGATCACCTCCTTCTGAGAAAGCCCGTGCAGCCGACACGAGCATGTACTGCTCGCCGCCGCTCTTTCCCTCCGCGGGCCGTCACCCGCGGCACATCGCCCGAAGAGAAACATCTCTCCGGTCGTTGGAACCCACTCTCGTTCGATGCGCCGTCGGCGTCCGTTGCGAGAGCGATGCCTCCAATACAACGATTATCGCCGAAACCGGGTTCGGATGCAACATTTTTTTCTTCGCCGCGCCAATCACGGCGGTTTCCGGTCGCCATCTTGGTCGATTCGCCAGACCGAAAATACCTCATCCCGCCCCCCGCCCGCACTCCTGACCCCACCCCCGGCCGCGAACTCCCGCAGAATCCATGCGAGAACCGGGCGTTATTGCACGACCATCAGATAGGTCACCAGCCGCGCAATCTTGCCCGACCGCATGAAAAACACGTCGCAGAAAACCGCACGAAACGGCTCGCCGCCTTTTTTCCGGCTCGTCACCGCGCCCTCCGCCACGACCACATCGTTCTCTTCGATCATGCGCTCAACGGTGATCTCCGGCCTTCCCTCGAACGCGTCGTTCTCGATCTCTTTGTCGAACGAATCCTTGCCAACCAGGTGAAACGCGCCGGGCATGTCCCACACGACATCGTCTGTCAGGCACGACAACACCTTCGCGTGATCGCTCACGCGAAACCCATCCATGTAGCGTGCGACGGTCGCTTTGTTTTCACTCACGGCTCGTACTCGTCGAATGCGCCCGCCTTGTCCTGCTCTTCCACGTACTTCTGAAACTCACCCATTTTGTAGCTGATGAAGCAGAACGCGTGATGCACCGCGAGCCACTCGAGGTCGCTCTTGTCTTCGCCGATGTCTTTCCGAAGCCGGTTGAGTTCTGCCAGCAGGTTTTCTGCTTTCATTCGATGTTCCTTCGTGGCACCGCCCTTCCGGGCGGTGTTCCCTTCTTCCAGCCAAACTCACCGGGCAGAAGCCCGGTGCCACGTTTGTCCGCGCACCCACCCGATTCCAAAGACCGCCGCCAGCACCAGCACGATACTCGCGCCGGTGGGCCAGTCGAATTCGAAGCTCAGCACCATCCCAATCGCTACCCCCACCAACGCAAATACGACGCTCAGAACGCTCACACGCCGGGCATCCGCGCTGAACTGCACCGCTGCCGCTGCCGGAAGCACCAGCATCGCCGTCGCCAGCACCACGCCCGCGAGCTTCATCGCGGTCACGGTCGCCAGAGCCAGCAGAACCAGCAGCGTCACCCGCATGATGCGGGTGTTCACGCCGAATGCCGCCGCGGCAGACTCATCAAAGGCCCAGAACGTAAGCGGCCGCCGGACCACGAACAAGGTCAGCAGAATCAACGCGCCCACAATCACGCACGCCCACGCATCCGCCTCGCTCACGCTCACGATCGATCCAAACAGCAGGCTTTCCCACGAGACCGTCGAGACCCGCCCGCGCTTTTCGGCGATGTGCAAGAGCAGCGAGCCGATCGCCATCGACGCGACCAGCACAATCCCGATCGCTGTGTCCGCCTGCGCGCGCTTGCCCCGCCGCCCCGGATCGCCTCCGGTCAGCATGCCGACCTGAAGCGCCGCGAGCAGGCAGAACAAAAACACGATCAGAAACTGCCCGCCCAGCACGCTCGCCCCCGCTCCCGCGGCAGCTCCGAACCCGAGCACATACGCGACACCGATCCCGCCAAACGCCGCGTGGCTGATCCCCTGCCCGATGAACGCCATGCGCTTCATCACGACAAACACGCTCAGCACGCCGCCGAACAGTGCGATAGCAAGCCCTGCAATCACGCCCGGCAGAAAAATCTCACGCAGCCCCGGCGTTGAGAGGTACTCGATCGTTTTCACGAGTTGCCCCCGCCGCACTTTGGATGCGTCCCATGAGTCCCATCGGACCCATGAGACCCATTCCCATGATCATGCGAATGCTCGTGCGCCGGCCCATGCGTGTGATCGTGCGAGTGGTCATGCCCGCACTCCGATGCCCGGTGCGCATCCACATGCAGATCACCAAAGATCGCCGCGGCATCGTGCCGGAAGACCTCCGCCAGCACATGGGGCGTCAAGCCCTCCGGTGAATCGTGATAGTGCAGCGACCTTGCAAGGCACGCCACCCGATCACTCGTCGCCGCCACCGTGCGCAGATCATGGCTCACCACAATCGTCGTCAACCCGAGTTCATCGTGCAGCCTCTGTATCAGCTCCGCGAACTGCTTTTGCCCCGCAGGATCGATGCCCACGGTCGGCTCATCCAGCAGCAGGATCTTCGCATCGCTCGCGAGCGCCCGCGCGATCATCACCCGCTGCATCTGCCCGCCCGAAAGCTGGCCGACCGGCCGATCGGCAAATGCCGTCGCGCCCACCACGCTCAGCGCCCGCTCGACTTTCTCGCTCGCACTCGATGAACGCGCGAACGGGCCGAGCCCCGCCGTCGCTGCCATCGACGCCGCATGCCGCGCCGTGATCGGAAACGCCAGCTCCGCCTCGACCCGCTGGGGCACATATCCGATCAACCGCTGCTTCGCCGCCTCGACCGGCGCTAGCCCCTCCACTTCGATCGTCCCCGAATATCCACGCAGCAGCCCGAGCGTCAGCTGGAGCAACGTTGATTTGCCGCCGCCATTGGGGCCCAGGATCCCGAGCCGCTCGCCCCGCCTCACATCCAGCGAAACGCGATCAAGCGCCGGAGCCTCGCCCGATTCGTAGGAAAACGAAACGCCGCCGTAGCGGATCGCGATGGAAGCTGAAGTGCTTGTTGGGGCTACTTGCATGATGAATAGGTCACAAGGGTCCTATGGGTCTCATAGGACCTATCGGTTCTCTGCTTTTCCCTCGCTCAGCCCCTGAACAAGCGCATTCAGGTTCCCCCGCATCATGGCGTACCAGTCTCCGTCGCCAATCGGATCAAGCCTGCCCACTTTCACGCCGGCTGCTTTCGCGACACGTTCCGCCATGGCCGCATTGAACTGCGGCTCGACGAAAATCACGCGCACGCCTTCCTTCTTGACCGCCTGCACCACCGCCGCGATTCGACCCGGCGTCGGATCCTCGTTTTCGTTCACGCGGAGCACCTCCGCCACCGTCAAGCCGTACCGCAGCGCCATCCGCCCGAACGCGGCATGGTGCGTCACGATCTTGGCCCCCTTGAACGGTGCCAGCGCCTCGCGAAACTCCCGGTCGATTTCCTCGATCCGCGCCGTTTCCTTCGCGAGCGACTCGTTCAACCGCTGCTCCGCACCCGCACTCCACAATCCCCGCTGCTCCATCGCGCGGCGCACGCCCGCCGCCAACGTGGGCAGCGCTTGCTTCATCAGCACCGGATCGAGCCAGACATGCGGATCGACCGAGTGCTCGCACGCATCATCGTGCTTGTGCCCCGCCGCTTCCTTACCGTGTTCGTGCTTCTCATCCTCGTCCGCGTGGACGCCCGCTGCATCGGCGAGACCGACATCCACACGCCTCGTCGATGGATTCGCATCCAGGAATTTTTCAACGCGTGGCTCCAGCCACAGCCCGACGAACACGACCAGGTCCGCCTGCTCCACCGACGCCATGTCCGCCGGCGTGAATTCGTAGTTGTG
Organism: Planctomycetota bacterium; assembly: GCA_017303555.1. GTDB lineage: Bacteria > Planctomycetota > Phycisphaerae > Phycisphaerales > UBA1924 > JAFEBO01. Next base: position 44,563 of record JAFLCN010000014.1, on the reverse strand, counting down.
CTCGCTCCGCCCCGGCGTCAGTAAGACCCGCAAGGCCGAGCCCTCGGGCAGCAGCGGTGCCACCAGCCCCTTGACAGGCGGAATCGTGACAACCGTGTTCAAACCGGCGGCCGGTGCGCCCCACGCAAGCGCCGAGAGAAGCCCCGCCGCGGCACAGCCAAGAGCCCAAACGACCCGGCCCCGAACCCAATCTTGAACGTGCGCTCTCGTCATCGTGCAACAACCCCGGTCCGGCTGCGATCGGTACAATTTGAGAATCAATTCTCAATAGAATAGCCCCGCCGCACCCGGCGGGTTCGCGCGATTCCAGCCCCTTTGCCCAAGCGGGTGCAACGGATCCTCCCGCAAGGTCCCAATCCAGCACGCGGCACCCGCCCGCGAATCCGAACGCTTGGCAATCCACCCGCTCCGCGCTACACTCCCCACCCCGCAGGGCCTCCAAGCCCACCGGGGCACAATTTGTCGGGGCGGTAGCTCAGTTGGTAGAGCGCGTCGTTCGCAATGACGAGGTCGGGAGTTCGACCCTCCTCCGCTCCACTTCCGACAAAGCCCCTGCTTTCGCAGGGGTTTTTTCATGCACCCATCGAATTTTCATCGGGCGATCGTTGTCTCCGCGCCCGCTTGAGGATCTTTGAGCAACGCCGCCGGCCACGCGGAGCCGAACGCAGCCCTTCCGGGTTGTCCGCCTTCGGAATGCGCGCCTCCACCACGCGCCGCGCCAGAGCGGCCCCCCCCCAGAATGAGGGTTCTCTCACTTTGGTTATAATTCTCCTCGGGTCGACCGATCCGAACATTCAACCGATCCCTCCGGAGCTCCAAGTGGACATCGTCACAATTTCCAAAGAACAACTCGCCTCCAACTCCGTTGGCGCCATCGCGTGCGAAGCGCTCGAGGCCGGCAAGATCGTCACCCTGCCCGATCACTCGCTCTTTGATAAACAAGCCGATATCGACTTCCTTCTCGGCCTCCAGAACAACGCCTCGGCGCTCCACAAGAACGTCGCCTACAAGCCCGCCGCCCACAAGGTCACCGGCGCCACAACCAAGACTCCGCAGGAAGCCGAACAGCTCCTCCAGGTCATGTCGGATTTTTCCAAGCGTGCCCTTGCGCTCCTCGCCCGCGTCTGCCCGCCCTACGCCGGCAAGTGGAAGACCGATTACGCCTCCTTCCGCCCCTTCGAAGAGCAGGGTCGCGACCTACCTCTCAAGCAGCGCAACGATCTCATGCACGTCGATGCCTTCCCCTCCCGCCCCACGCGCGGCGGCGGCATCCTGCGCCTCTTCACGCAGATCAACCCGAGCAAGGACCGCGTCTGGCGCGTCTCCGGCCCCTTTGATGCGCTCGCGGACAAGTACGCTCTCCAGGCCGGGCTGAAAGAAGTCAAGGGAGGCTCCGCCGCGATGAAGCGTGCCGCGGCGAAGCTCGGCCGCGCCATCGGCATCAATGTTCCCGATCGCACGGCGTACGACCAGTTCATGCTCGGTTTCCACGACTTCCTGAAGGGCAACGAAGAATTCCAGCGCGCCCCGCAGGCACGCCAGATGTCCTTCCGGCCGAACCAGGTTTGGATGTGCTACACCGACGTGCTCGCGCACAGCGTGCGCTCGGGTCAGTACGCGCTCGAGCAGACGGTGATCGTGCCGCCCGAGGCAAAGGTGAAGCCCGACATTTCGCCTGTTTCGGTTCTTGAGCGTCTGGCCGGCTTCCCGCTCACGCCCGCTCGGGGTCGTTTGCTCCAATCCGCCTGAAATCACGGGTGAGTGACCGGCGTGCGCGATTGGCTCGCGTTCAATGACCGTGATCGGGTCTGAGCGGCGAAACATTCGGCACAATTCCGTGCCCGATTTGCCACGCCGAGTACAGGCTGTCGATCCAGTGGTGCAGGCTCCAGAAGTGCTCGTTGTAGTGCGCGAGTTTCATGTCGCCCATCGACGCGTCGCGGCGTCGTTCGTCCGACGGGTACTGCTCCGCTTCGATATCCACGATCGCGACATGGCACAATTCGTGCACACCGTGAAACCGCCTGCGGGCGGCCCGCGGCGTGCTCTCCAGAAACGCGCCGAGCTCATCCAGGCTCGGCCCGGCGAGCAGCTCCGCGAGCGCAGCCTCAAAGCCGGCCATGTACTCGGCCCCCAGCCGCGCCGTCACCCACGGGGGCAGCTCGTCCCACATGTCAAAGACGTATCCGGGAACCGGAGTGTTCTGCACAATCCACTTGTAGTGTCTCAGCATGTGCCGATGAAAGGTCAGGAATTGCTCACCCGACCCTTCATCGACCATGCAGATCGCATCCGGAAAGCGGACCCGCGCGCGCTCGATGATCGCCTGCCCGTCCCGGCCAACGGCCGCGGGATTGAGCCTTGCATAATGCCAATCACCGTGCCAGCTCATGTGCAACCGCACGGCATCGAACAATGGTCCCGGAAGTCGCATCGCTCGCGCTCCACGCCGCCTCAGGGCCGCGGCTGGCCCCATCCCGTTACGGAAGCTCTTCGAACGCCAGGCGAAGGCACGGATAGGCCCGGTGCGTCGGCGTCGCGAGCGGCACATCGATCGACCACGGCGTGTGGAGCCCCCCTCCGTTATCAAACTGGAAATAGTCCTCCGTCCAGTGCCACGGCGGAATCGGCCGGTACGTCGGCTGCGAACCTCCATCGAGCGAAACCTTCTGCGCCCCCTCCAGCACGAGCAATGTGGCCACACGCGCCTTCAACTGCTCCCGGGCGTCCCTCAGATCGAACGCGTCGATCGGCGCACTCGCGTTCAGGTCGTCGCACAACTGCCTGAAACGCCCGATCTTCGCCATCTCGTCGCCCAATTCCTTCTCGAACTTCAGCGGACACTCACGCGCCGGCGGCACCGGCATCGCTCCGTCCAGCTTGTCCATCGAGTACAAAACCATCGCATTCCGAATCTGATACTTCGGCATCACCCAGCTCCCAAAATATTCGAACCCACCGAACCACTCACACACTCACGGCGTCGCGACGGGCGGCGCCGAACTCTTTGCACATCGAAAACCACTCTTCAGCGACGCCCCCGTGTACGGCGTCGTTCGCGTCCTCGTCAGGTCGGCGTAGCGCAGCGATTCCGACCACGCCCTGCCCAGCATCACAACATCCTGCCTCGGAAACGCGATGCTCCCCGAAAGCTCACGCACGCCCCCGAAACAGTGCAGGATGCCCGACGGCGTCGCGAATGGATCCGGCGATTGCACACCCGCGCAGTTGCCGGCGTAGATCCGGAACAGAACTTCCGGATCCCACGATTGCTCCGCCAGCAGCACTTCCTGCGAGGGCTCGAGCAACTCCAGCGACGGATCGAGCTTCTCGCCCGTCGGATAGCGCCAGCCCCCGGGGCCCCGCATCGCGGCCTGCCACTCGAACATCGTCGGCAGCCGCTTGCCGCTCCAGCGCGCGTACGCCTCCGCATCTTCCAGCGTGACGTTCGCCGCCGGAAAGTCCGCGACCCCGGGTTTGCCCTCAAGTTCCTTCCAATACGGCGGTGGCGTCCGCCCGGTCGCCTGCAGGAAGTGCGCGTACTCGCGGTTCGACACTTTGGTCCGATCGATGAAAAACTTCGGCAGCGTGACGCTCCGTGCCATCGCAACCGGATCGGGAAACTTCGACCAGCCGAACTGGTACGAGCCCGCGTCCACCGCCACCATCGACTCAACCACCTGCTGCGTCGGCAGCAGTCGCGCGCTGAGGTTTCGCCCCGGCTTCGGCGTGGCGCCGACCGGCGCGGGCGCGCCCGAATCAATGCTCAGGTTGAGCGCGTTCGCCGCCCCGGGCCAGAGCAGCACCGCGTTGAACTCCGCAAAGCTCCCGCCGTCCGCCGTTACCAGCGTGATCCTGTACTGCCCCGGGCTCAGCTTCATCTCCCGTATCGGCGTCGAGCCCGCGTCCCGCGTCGCCGTGCCAAGCTCCAGCGTGGCCTGGTCATACCGCTGAATCAGCACCCGCAGCGGAGCCGCCCCCGACTCGATCGACACCCACGCCATCCCGGCATCGCGCGACGCGGCCATCCGGTTCCAAGTGAGCAGCAACGCCAATCCGAGCGCAACAAACATCCCCGCCGCAAGCGGCACGCGATGGCGCGACGCGAAGATCGATGCACGCCGGACGATGCCCGGCGGACGCGCCAGGATCGGAAGCCCCGCCAGGAACGCCCGCAAGTCCGCCCCCATGTGCGCCGCCGACTGGTATCGGCGCGCCGGCGACTTCTCGAGCGCCTTGTGGCAAATCGTCTCGAGGTCGCGCGGGATTGTCCGGTCGATCGACCGCGCGCGTGGCGGATCGTCCGACATCACGGCCTTGAGAACCTGGTTCGCATCGGCGCCGTCGAACGCGCGCTTGAGCGTCAGCATCTCGTACAGCACCGCGCCCAGCGAGAACACGTCGCTCCTCTGATCGATCCGCGCATCCTCCACCGAGGCCTGCTCCGGGCTCATGTAGTGGCACGTCCCGATCGCCTGCGTGTGCAGCATGTCCTCGCCCGGCGCAAGCCGCTTGGCGATCCCGAAATCCGTCAGCCTCGCGGCGCCCGCCCGGTCGATCAGGATGTTCGAGGGCTTCACATCCCGGTGCAGGATCCCTTCCCGGTGCGAGCAATCCAGCGCGTCCGCGATGGCGGCAGCGATCTGCGCCGCCTGCCTCGTCCACTTCTGCGCCGACCCCGTTGCCGAAGCCTGCTTCCTCGCCTGCCTCTCCGCTTCGAGCATCTGGCCGAGCGTTGTTCCGTCGATGTACTCGCTGACGATGTAGTGCAGCCCGCGATCTGTTCCCAGCTTGTAGACCGGAACGATCGAGGCGTGCCTCAAACCCGCGGCATTCCGCGCCTCATCGCGGAAGCGCGCCAGCGCCCGCTCGGAACCGGCAAGGTGCTCCGGCAGAACCTTCACCGCCACCTCGCGGTGCAGCAACAGGTCTTCCGCCAGATAGACCGTCCCCATCCCGCCCCGCCCGATCTCGCGCAGAATCCGAAACTCGTCCAGCGTCGTCCCCGGCGCCACGCCACCGAAGGGCGCTTCGCCCGACATCTCCGGCCTGGGCGTGACCCGCTCACCGCTGGCGCGGCTCAGCAGCCGCTCGATCCGCGCCCGGGCTTCCGGCGTCGGGCACGCCCCGAGCAGGAACGCCTCGCGGTCTTCGCCCCGCAGGGTCAGCGCGGTCAGGTAAACAGATTTTTCATCCCACGAGTTCGGCACCGATGGTCATCTCCCACATCGTGTCCACTCCGCCGTCATCGGGCACCGTCGGTGCTCAACCCGGCGCGCGCTTTGTGCCAGATTCATTCATTCTCCCGAGAGACGATCGTTCAACCACGCCGAGGCGTACGCCCAGTCTCGGCGCACCGAGGCCACCGACCGACCGAGAATCTCCGCGGTCTCGCGGATCGAACGCTGCGCGAAGTACCTCATCTCGACCACTTGGGCCGCTTCGGCATCGACCCCACGAAATTCCTCGAGCGCGCCGCGCAGATCCAGCAGGTCGGCTTGGATGCTCGGGCCGTCCTCCGCCATGGCATCCATCAGCACCACACGCTTGCGGTCGCCCCCCTGCTTCTGCGTCTGCGATGCCTTGACCGTCTCGACCAGCACATCGTGCATCGCCCGGCCGAACAGGAAGTAGAAATGCCGCCGATCCTCCGCATCCAGTTGCTCGCGTCCCAAAAGCCGAACGCACGCGCTGTTGACGAGCGAGGTGACCTCGAGCCCGAGCGACGGCCAGCCGTTTGGCCCGACCATCCCGCGTGCGATTCCCCGCAGTTCCTCCGCTACCAGCCGGAACAGCTTCTCCCGGGCCGCGTTGTCGCCCGACCGCGCCCCCCGAAGGAGCACCGTGACGGTTCCCGTGGCCGGCTCGGACGAACGGTCGGCCGGTGGCCCCGACGAACCACCAGGTTCCGAGTCCGCCTCCCGCCCCGTCGCAGGCCCCGAGGTTGTCGGGTTCTTGCGCATACTCCAGCATAACAAATTCTCACTGAATCCTGCGCACTCCCCGGTTCATTTGGCGGCAGAGATGTGCTCAGTTCGTTCTCAGCGGGTCAAACCCACAGCGCGGACGGTTTCCCCTCGCCCGGGGCGGGGATCGTGCGGGGTGCCACGGGGTGGGGATTTTCGGGGTGGGCCAGAAGGGGTTGACGGTGCGCGCGACCCACTGAGACGAATACGCCGGGGGAGTGGCCACGTTGCCCGCTCCGGGACGTCGTTCGCGGCGTTCTCCGGGGCCGCAAGGTGCGTCTCACCATGGGGGGTGGTTCGGCGCGAACGGTGCAAGCCGCCGTTGCGTCACTCCTCCGGCGGTTTTTTTGCTTCGTCCGGAAACACCCGGAGGACGAAGCGCGCAAAGTCTGCGAAAACCATCGAACGCCCGCGCACTTTGTGCGAATCGCACCCGGTGCCGGGCCGCCGATAGACTCCGCCCGGTCGAATCCCCGATTCCCGACCGGAGGTCCTTCGCATGTCCAAGGCCGCTGTTGATCCCGCCGAGCTCCGCCGCTTCGCGCTCGACCTGAAACGCTTCAACACAAACCTCATCGCGCAGATGCAGGCTCTGCAAGGACGCTTGTCCACGCTCGGCCAAACCTGGCGCGACCAGGAGCAGGTGAAGTTCACCGAGCAGTTCGAGGCGACGATGAAGACCCTGAATCGCTTCACCGACCTCTCGGAACAGCACGTGCCCTTCCTTCTGCGCAAAGCCGAGAAGATCGAGGAATATCTGAACCAGCGATGACGAACGCGGAGCGCGGAACTCGGAGCGACTGTCCCCGGGCGATAGAAGGCTCTTGAAAATCTGCAATCCGAAATCCGCAATCCGAAATCAAGGTTTCCCGCTCCGAGTTCCAAATGTCCGAATCCGCCCGAATCAGTTCCGTCGCTGCGCTCCGCGATCTGAAGACCGCGCTGTCGCAGTTCATCGAGCAGACCAACATCGCGTTCGCCTCGGTGGACGCCGAGATCGGCCGCATGGGCCAGTGGCTGCAGCAGGAGCGTCCCGCGTACTACAAGCACGCCGTCCGACGCGCGGAGGACGCCGTGACCCGCGCCAAGAGCGACATCAGCCGCAAGCAGTACATGCGTGCGCCCGAACCTGTCAGCGTCGTTGAAGAGCGCAAGGTCCTCGAAAAACTCAAGCGCCGGCTGGAGGAACTGCAGCGCAAGCAGGACGCCGTCCGGAAGTGGGCCCCGCGCTGGGAGCGCGAGTCGATGATGTACAAATCAACCTGCCGCCCGCTCTCCGAGTACGTGCAGGCCACGCTCCCCCGCGCGATCGACCGCCTCGAAAAAATGGCCGTCGCGATCGAGGAATATCTGGCGCTCCAGGTCTCGTCTCCCGATCTCGCCCCGCTCGATACCGGCGCGCTCGGAGAATCCTGGACCGATCAACCCGACGCCTTCGTCGTTCGATCCACGGTCGAGAAGTACGCCCACCTGCGCGCGATGATTCTCTCGCCCGAAGCAGCATCGGAGCTCCGCCCCGCTCCGCTCGAAACCCCGTGGCAAGCCGGAACCGTCGCCCCCCAGGACGCCGAATCGATCGCAAAGCTCGCAATCGCGGGCGCTCCGCCGGGCGAGGACGACCTGATCTTTCTCGCTTGGCGCGCCGTTTCCTGCGATGTGGTGTTTCTCGCTCGCCGCGCCGAACCGCCCGCAACACGGGCCGACGGACGGACCGACAGCGGCTGGTTCATCGGCCCGCTCGACAAGCCCGAACAGCCCGGCGGCTACGCCTGCACCACCATCGGTGCGCTCGCCCGGCTGGTCCCGGGTCTCGCCTCGCTGCTCCGGCTTGGCCCGGGTTCGCTCGCGGTCCTCGCCGGCGGGACGGTCCGCAGCATTCTCGATGAAGGAAATCGCGAGCTCTGGCATTCCGAATCGTCCTGACGCGTTGTCCCTGCCGACACCCAACATCCAACATCCGAGAACTCCCACGTGTCCACCAAAGTCGCACAAGCCAACCTCACCGATGCCGTCAAGGAACTGCGTTTTCGCTGGGAGCGTGCCCGCACGGATTGGGACGACTCCGCAAGCCGGCGCTTCGAGAAGGATGTTCTCGCCCCGCTCGAACCGATGGTGGTCGCTGCTCTCAAGGCGCTCGAACACGTCAACGAGCTCATGACCCAGGTCCGTCGCGAGTGCGAAGATCACGGCAAGGACTGAACCAAACGCCGCACCCTGATCGAATAGACTGAACCCCGCATGACCGATCCGACCCGCCTCCAGCCCGAACGAATCCTGCTCCGTTCGCTCGTTCCTCTCGTCGCGCACCGCGCCGAGGTCGAACAGCAGATCGCGTCGGGGCTGCGCCAGGCGATCAGCGAGGCCGAATCCGAAGCCAAACGCTCGCAGGCAAAGATCATCGAAGATGCAGACCGCGATCTGGCGGAACTGGATCGCAACCATGCCGCGGGACTCGATCAGCTCCGAGCGCGGCTCGATCAGCTCGTTTCCGAAACCGTCGATCTGCGGGAGCGCGAGCTTTCCAAGTTCTCGATCGGGCTTTCGGAACTCGAACACAAGGCCGAGCAGCAGGCAGAAGAAGCGCTCTGGCTCTCCGAAACCGTGGGCGAATCGACGCTCCGCAAGGCCAAGCTGGCTCATGAAACCACGGCCAAGGCCCTCAAGGGTCGCCTGGACGATCTCGAACTCGCGGCGGACCGCGCCAGATCGCTCCTGGCAAAGAAGGGCGGCGAGCTGCCAGCCGCAACGGTTCAGCCGGCACGCGCCAGCGGCCCGGTCACGAGCGCCGAGCTCGATGCCGCGGCGGTCAACGTCGCGGCGCACGTACACGCGCTCGAACGCGCGCTCAGCCCGTTTCTGCTGCGGGGCGAGGGAATCGCGCTGCTCCTGCTCGTTCTGATGGGGTTGGGCGCCGGCGCTTCCGGATTGAGAGGGTGGCCACCATCGGCCCGCGACGTCGCGTTGGGCGTCGTCGCGGGCGGAGCCCTCGCGTTCATCCTGCTCCTGCTCGTGCGGGTGCTTTCCAAGGGTCGCGTGGCGCCGGCATCCGCGGCGTTTGTCGCGGCGCTCGCGCAAGCGCGGTCTCAAGTGGAGACAGCGCAGTCCGAAGCCGACCAGGCTCGGGATCGCGTGCTCGGAGAGGTCCACGCGATCAAGAAGCGCGAGAACCGCTCGGCCGAGACGCGCCTGCTCGAGGCGCGCGAGCTCTACGAACAGAAGCGCAGCGTGAAGGAGCCCAAGCTTCGCACCGAGCTCGACTACCGCGTGCGAAAGGCGGAGGAGCGGAGAACAAGCAAGCTCGAACGCGCCGAAGCGGATTTCCGCGCCAAGAAGACGCAACGCGAAGCGACGCGGGATGAGCAACTCGGCGCCAGCGCCGCCCGCCGCGACGCGGCCCTGGAGCAGGCCCGGCAGAACGCTCAGAAGCGTGAGGCCGATCTGCAGGGCCGCTGGCTGAGCGAGGGAAACCGCCTGCTCGACGATGCCAGGAAGGTTGCAACCGAGAGCGCCGCCGACCAACCCGACTGGGCCACGCTGCAGGAACGCCCCGCTGTTGAACGCGGGACCGATCTGATCCGCGTCGGCTGGATCGATGTCAACCTTGCCGAGATGCCCGGCGGCCTGCCGGCGTCGGAGGCGCTGAAACTCCGCGGCGAAACCTCGCTCCGGCTGCCCCTGAACCTCGACCTGCAAGGCGTCGGCTCTCTGGTGCTTCACACCACGCCCGAATCGCGCGCCCGCGCGCTGAGTACGGTTCAGGCAACGATGCTCCGCCTCCTGAGCCAGTTGCCACCCGGCAAAGTTCGCTTCACAATGTTCGACCCTGTGGGCCTCGGCCAGAGCTTCGCCGGCTTCATGCAGCTCGCGGACTATGAGCCGCTGATCGTCGGCGATCGGATCTGGACCGAGCCCCGCCATCTCGAGCAGAAGCTGACCGACCTGACCGAGCACATGGAGCAGGTGATCCAGAAGTACCTGCGCAACCAGTTCGCGAGCATCCAGGAATACAACGTTCAGGCGGGCGAGATCGCAGAACCTTTCCGCTTCCTCGTCATCGCCGATCTGCCCGCGAATTTCAGCGAGGCCGCGGCAAAGCGCCTGGCGGCCATCGTCGCCAGCGGCCCACGCTGCGGCGTCTTCACGCTCATTCTGGCCGATTCGCGGGCCCGCCCTCCGGCCTGGCTCCCGATGTCCGACATCGAACGCGGCGCGATCACGTTGAACTGGAAGAGCGACAAGTTCGTTGTGAAAGATGAGGACTACGCCCGCTGGAACGTCGAACTCGAGCAGGCGCCGCCCGATCAGGCGTTCAACGCGCTCGTCCGTCGCCTGGGCGAGCTCGCCAAGGACTCCGGGCGCGTGCAGGTTCCGTTCGACACAGTTGCACCATCGGCGCAGGAGATATGGACCCGCAGCTCGGCGAGGGAACTGGATGCCCCGATCGGGCGCGCGGGGGCGACGAAGATTCAGAGCCTCGTCCTGGGCAAAGGAACCGCGCAGCACGGCCTGATCGCCGGCCGGACCGGCTCGGGCAAGTCCACGCTGCTCCACGCCATCATCACCAGCCTGGCGATGTGGTACAGCCCGGAAGAGATCGAGCTGTATCTGGTGGACTTCAAGAAGGGCGTCGAGTTCAAGACGTACGCCGCGAACCAGCTCCCCCACGCCCGCGTCATCGCCGTCGAGAGCGAGCGTGAATTCGGGATCAGCGTGCTCCGGCGGCTGGACGCCGAACTGACCCGTCGCGGGACGATCATGCGCGACCTCGGCGTCCAGGACCTGGCGGGCTATCGCAACGCGACAAAGGACAATCCGGACCGCGACCCGATGCCCCGGATCCTGTTCATCGTGGACGAATTCCAGGAGTTCTTCGTCGAAGACGACAAGATGGCGCAGGAGGCGATGCTGCTGCTCGATCGCCTCGTGCGTCAGGGCCGCGCCTTCGGCATGCACGTCGTGCTCGGAAGCCAGACCATCGGCGGCGCGTACAGCCTGGCACGCAGCACCATCGGCCAGATGGCGGTGCGCATCGCGCTGCAGTGCAGCGAGTCGGATTCGTATCTGATCCTGAGCGAAGACAATCCCGCGGCACGCCTTCTGACGCGCCCGGGTGAAGCGATCTACAACGACGCGAGCGGCTTGCTCGAAGGCAACAGCCCGTTCCAGGTCGTCTGGCTGCCGGACGAAGCTCGCGACGAGAAACTGAGACTGGTGCGCGAGAAGGCCAAGACTCTCCGGCGTCAGCCCCCGCCGGCCCTGATCTTCGAGGGCAATCTGCCATCGAACATGGAACGCAACGGCGCGTTGCTCGCCCTGCTCGGCGGCGAAGGCCGGGGCTCGCGCGCCGCGCCAAAGGTTTGGCTGGGCGATGCCGTCTCGATCAAAGACCCGACTTCCGTGACGTTCCGCCCGCAGAGCGGCGCGAACCTTTTGATTGTGGGACAGGGCGAACGCGCCGCGTTCGGCCTGCTGACGGGCGCGATCATCGCCCTGGCGTCGCGTCTGCCCGACCCGCCCCGCGAGGGCGAATTGCCGCGGATCACGGTCATCGAGGGACCAAGCCCGGAATGGGACGGCCCGACCCCGCTGCTCGAAACCGCAACGCGGCTTGCCCCAACCGTTCGTCACGCGGCGGCACGCGGCGCGGACGAGGCACTTGCGAAGGTGTACGCCGAGCTCGAGCGCCGGCGCGCGATCGAGCAGGGCGAGTTCGAGCCAGTTTTCCTGGTCGTGCACGGGATCCATCGGTTCAGGTCCTTGCGGAAAGCGGAAGACGACTACGGGTTCGGAGGGGGCGGCGAAGAAGCGGGCACGAAACCGGACAAGCAGTTCATGTCGATCCTGCGTGAAGGGCCGACGCTTGGGATTCACACGATCGCGTGGTGCGACAACGTGGCGAACCTGGAACGCGCGATCGACCGTCGGGGTGTGAAGGAGTTCGACCTGCGGGCGCTCTTCCAAATGAGCGGATCGGACTCGAGCTCTCTTATCGATTCGCCCCACGCGCAGTCGCTCGGGCAGAATCGCGCGCTGCTTTACAGCGAGGAGACGGGAACGTTCGAGAAGTTCAGGCCTTATGCGCCGCCGGATGCCGATGCGCTCAACCGATTACTCGCCATCCAGGCCCGAATCGCCGAATAAAGGCATTTACCACAGAGGCGCAGAGACACGGAGAAATCAAGAGAATTGGCGCAAGCCAACTCGGGATGCGACGCGCTGCGCCCACACTCCAATTCCATCTCTTCTCTGTGCCTCGGTGCCTTGTATGTTGTAGTGCCGTTGATCGTTTTCATCGGGTCTGAAAGTCGCCCGACACTTCGAATCGGCGTGCTGTCAGGTCTTCAAGCCCCATCGGCCCGTACGAATGGAGCTTGCTCGTGCTGATGCCGATCTCGGCGCCGAGGCCGAGCTCAAACCCGTCGTTGAATCGCGTCGAGGCGTTCACGATCACGCACGAGGCATCGACGCCCGCGCGGAACGCCCGGATCGAGTCTTCGGATGCGGAGAGAATTGCTTCGGTGTGACGCGAGCCGAAGGCCGCGATGTGCGCGATCGCATCGGAAACGCCATCGACAACCTTGACCGCCACGATCATGTCGAGGAATTCGCGACCGAAGTCGCCGCTCCCCGCGGAACAGGCGTGTTGCAGGTGGGGCAGGGCGCGGGCGTCGGCACGGACTTCGACGCCCGCCTTTGCGAGCGCCGCGTCGAGCCCGGGAAGGAACATGTGGACGATGTTCTTGTGTACCAGGATGCACTCGGCGGCGTTGCACGTTGCCGGTGCGGAGACTTTGGCGTTGACGCACACGTCGATGGCGCGGGCCTGGTCGGCCGATTCATCGACGAAGATGTGGCAGACGCCTTTGTAGTGCTGGATCGTCGGGATCCGCGAGTTTGCCGCGACGAAGCGGATGAGGCCCTCGCCCCCTCGGGGTATGACGAGGTCGATGGAATCCGTGCATTGGAGCAGCGACTTGAAATCGCTCTCATCGATCGTGCGAACAAGCGTGAGCGCCTCGCGCGGGATGCCGTGTTTTTCGAGGACGCGATGAACGATCGCGGCGAGCGCGGTGTTGGAGCGTTCGGCTTCGCGCCCACCCTTCAAAATGCACGCGTTCCCGGCTTTGAAGCAGAGCGCGAAGGCATCGATGGTGACGCCGGGACGAGCCTCGTAGATCATCAGGATCACGCCCAGCGGAACACGGACGCGCCGGACACGGAGGCCGGAGGGGACTGTTTTCTCTTCTGTCACGGCGCCGATCGGATCGGGGAGCGTGATGAGCTGGCGCAGGCCGAGCGCGAGACGCGCGAGTGACTGGCCGGTGAGTTCCAGACGCTTGAGCTTGGAAGGCTCCAGGTTCTTCTGCCGCGCCGCGTGCGTATCCGCTGCATTTGCTTCAAGGATCTCGGGAGTTCGGGCCAGAAGCTCCGCCGCAACGTCCTCGATGACGGCGTTCTTCGCGCCGGTTTCAAGCGATGCAAGCCGACGCGAGGCGGACTTCGCGAGCCGGGCGAGCGCTTCGACGTCGGCGGGCGTGCTCATGACGGTTCCTTCGCGGTGAGCATCAGATCGTCGCGGTGGACGACCTCGTCGCAGTGCGTGTAACCGAGAATCTTGATGATGTCGGACGCTCTCCTGCCCCGGATTTGGGCGATCTCGGCGGACGAGTAGGCGGTCAGCCCCTTTGCGAGCGCTCGCCCGCTCGCATCCGCGATCTCCACGACGTCGCCCTGCTCGAACTCACCCCGCACCGACACGATGCCGGAAGGAAGCAGGCTGGCTCCGCGTCCGACCAGCGCCTTGACGGCACCGGCATCGATCGCGATCGTGCCCCGGGCCCGGGCCGCGAGCCCGATCCACCGGCGGCGGCTGTCGGGCGCGCGGGCCTGTGCGGAAAAGACCGTGCCGATGTTCTCGCCCGCGAGCAAGCGAGGAACGGCCCGCGCGAGACCGCCGGGGGCGATCACGGCCGGAATCCCGACCCGCGTGACGATCTCCGCGGCATCGAGCTTCGTGGACATGCCACCGGTTCCGACGGCGGACTTGTCGGAGCGAACGAAGCGGCGAGCGTCTTCCACGCGATCAAAGCGCGGGACGACTTCACCGGGGCGCGAAGCCGAAGCGCTCACGCCCGGCGCGGAGCTGAGCATGACGAGCAGATCGGCGCGCAGCATCGCAGCCGTGAGCGCCGAGAGCTTGTCGTTGTCGCCCAGCTTGATCTCGTCGAACGAGACGCTGTCGTTCTCGTTGATGATCGGGATTATTCGGTGTTCCACGAGCGTTTCGAGCGTGTGGCGTGCATTGAGAAATCTCGAACGCGACTCAAAGTCTTCGGCCGTGAGCAGCACCTGCGCCACCACCAGCCCTTCCTTTTCCAGCTCGCCCGCGTAGCGGGCGATGAGGCGTTGCTGCCCGATCGCCGCTGCGGCCTGTTTCAGGCGGATCGTCTTCGGCGACGCGTTCAGCCCCAGGGCACGAAATCCGGAAGCGACGGCACCGGACGAAACGACAACGACTTCTCGCTTTTCGCAAGCGAGCTGCGAGATCTGCCCGCACAAACTTCGGAGCGATTTGACGTCGAGCTCGCCCCCGGGCGCGAGGACAGCGCTTCCGACCTTCAGAACGATCCGGCGTGCGGTACGGAGTTGTTGACGGGGATCTGGCAGCATGGACAAGACCGACAGCGAGGCTATGCGGGAAGGAGCGGCGGTCAGCGGAGCACGGCGACCTTTCGGAGCGGTCGTTGCGGCCCGCGCGCACCGCGCACCTCGGCCGCGACGCTGCGGGCCCGCTCGGACAGTTCGGGATGGAGGTCGAGCGTGAGGTAATCGAGGAACAGGAGAATCTCTTCCATTCGCGACTCGAAATCGCGTGCGATGGCACCGAGGTTCTGGATCGCTTCGGCACGGACCCGAGGCGAGCCTTCCATCGCAACGCGTTTCAGGTACGAGAGGAGCACGGTCGAGGCTTCGTCGTCGGGCCGGCGCGCGATCGGCCAATAGAGAGCGGCGAAATCGGGCGGTCCGGCGGAACGCTTGATCGCCTCGACCAGCAATTCCGCGCCGCGGCAGCGCGTCTGATCGCTGCCCGTGAGCGCGGTCGCACCGAGCACCTCAAGGGGGGGCTCGCCGCAGACGGCGAGAGCCTCGAACGTCGGCACCAGAGCCGGTTGCGGATCGACGTAGCGGACAATCGCGCCGAGAACACGCGGCTGATCTGCTTCCGGCAGCAGACGCCAGGATTCCACGGCGGCGAGCGGCGCATCGGGAAGCCGGACGGAGAGCATGGCGAGCGCCGCAGCGGCGCTGGCTCGCCCGGCATCGGTCTCATCGACGCTCATTCGGTCCTGCAAAAACGCGATGAGGTCGGGGGCGGGCTCGCCCGCGAGAGCGAGCAGCCGCAAGCAGGTCCACCACTGCTGGCCACGGGTTGAAGTGCGGCTCATCACGCCGATCAGCGCCGGGACGAGAGGCCGCAACTCCGCTGCGCAGAGCGCGGGGTCGTTCGGCAGCGTGATGCGCCCCCACATCTCGCGTGCCCCTCGGATTCTGGTGTAGCACTCGGAAAGATACGAGAACGCTTCGCCCGCGCCGGCGGGTGATTCGCAGAGCTTCCGGACCGAGGCGATCCAGCCGGTCAGCGGGATCTCGCCCTCGAACTCGCAACGGTTGAGGATGATCGCGCCGCGTGCGACGGCCTCGGCGGACTCCGGATTCGAGATCGCGTCGATCGCTTTGCCGATCGCCCACGAGCGCTGCCATTCGGCGGCGCGGCTGTTGCTCAGCCTGCCGGTGAGCGTGCTGGAATCGAAGGGGCTCGGCGGAGCGACGATGAACTCCGCGGGGAGCGAGAACATCCCGCCGACGAGGACGGTGGTCGGGATGAAGTTCACGGGCCCGCCGTGATCGGCGCGGATCACCTGATACGAAAACTGGCCCGCGAGCTGGCAGACCACCGCGACCGCGACGGCGATGGGCCAGCGCTTGCGCCGAACCAGGTCGCCCCGCGAATCAACCGCCAGGCCACACTCCGGGCAACGCGACCGCCCGGCCTCGTCCGGCTCCACGCCTTCCATGTCGTACCAGCACTTCGGGCAGAGCGGCCGCCCCCGCGTGGAGCGCCCGTAGACCGCCGTGAACCCGAGCAGCGCTCCCACAACGACAAGCGAGCCGGCAGTGCCGATCGTGATGAGGGCCGCGGCGTTGTCGAAACCGGTCCAGCCCCGGACGCGCTCGCGGCAGAAGAGCATGATGCCGACGCACGCCGCGAGCCAGATCGCCGCGAGAATGCGTGCTCGCCTGATCCGGGGCGTGCGCGTTTCGTACGCGCGCTTGACGTAGAGCAACGCCGCGATCGAAACGATCACGGGCAGGACGAGCAGGATGGCGAAGAAGATCCTATCGATCACGGCTGGTCTCGCGCTTCCTCCGGGTGGACTGTACCGGGCGAGTCGGTGACAGGTTCCAAGCCCGAGGGATCGAACCGCTTCCACGATGCGTGGAGGTCTTTCAGCGAGCGCGAGATCCGCTCGATCCGCGTGCGAACCCCGAGAGGATCGAGCGGATTTGCGGCCCGGAACCGTGCGAGGGCTTTGGCGTCTTCGGCGATTCCGGCGAGCCGCCGGGCGACCGAGGCGATTTCTTCGGCGGGCGCGATGGATGACGCCCGCGAGCGGACCGCGGCGAGCTCGCCCGCCAGAATCTCAAGGAGTGCCGCGCGGCCGGACAATCGCTCGACGGCGTCGGAGGCCACGTCTTCCGCGAGCGCCCGTGCCGCGTCCCGCGCCAGGTCGTCGAGTTTGCGGATCTCGGGCGAAGCGGGAAACGAATGCGAGACGAAGGCGGTCAGACGCTGCGCGACCGCGAGGCGAGATTCGTCGTCGGCTTCGAGGGCCGCGCGTGCTCCGCGGAGCAGCTCATCGAGCTTGTTGGACCAGTCGGCGAAAGAGACAAGGGATTCAAACTCGGTGGACATGTGATGCTCCGGGGATGAAGAGAGAGGAGAGGAAGAAAAGAGAGAAGCCGCAGCGCGGCAGATGCTCTCGGCGCAGCGACAGGCGCACGGGTTCAGCGGTTGCTGCGATGAACGGCGATGGCACGCGGGTCGGCGATCGCGCCCGATGCCGTGGCGGGCTCGAAGGGGTTTTCTGCACGCGCGGCAGCGACAAGTCGCCGATGCGATGCGGCCCACGCTTCGATTCCTGCTCCGAATGCTCCGATCGCGTCGAGCGAGCCGGATTCGTGCGCGTTGATCGCGGCGAGACGCGAGAAATACGGCTCGAGCTCGGTCGCGAGCGCGGCTCGGAACTGGCCGATTCTCTCAAGCTCGTTCAGGTCGGAGGGTGTCATTTCCGTGTAGGAGACACGGCGCAATTCGCTCCGGCGCTGCTCGAGCGATGCGGAGAACGCGAGCGCATCGTTGAACTCGGCCGCCAGTTCGAGCCGCCGGAGCGAAGCACCGGCACGGGCGATGCTCTCGAGATCGGCGGTGTCGGCGAGGATGAGGCGCGCGAGGCGATCGACGACCGGCTGCGCACGCGTCAGCGCCTGTTCCAGATCACGAGAAGCGGCGATCAGCGCGATCTGAGCGTGGATGAACGCGATGGTGTCGGCGGTCGCGCCCAGAACACCGGTCGCCGGAACCCCGACAGCATCGATCGCGCCACCAACTCCGAGCGCGGATGCAAGCAGTTGCAGACTTTGAGAGAGCGATTCGGGCTGAGCGGATCGGGCCTGCGCAAAGGTCGCCTCGAGCGAGCGGCTGTACTCGATCGCGGCCTGCCACGCCCGCTCGCGCGCTTTCCACGCCTGTGCGAAATCCGATGGCGCGCTTTCCAATCCGGCGGAGGCGAGTTGCATCTCCGTTGCCGCTCCGATGCGCTGCGCGGTTTCCGAGAGTTCAGCGGTTTGCTTCGCGAAGGAGCCGGGGTTTGGCGCTGCGGCGCAGCCGATCAGCAGGATGTGCAGAATCACGCCGATCGCGGCGCGGGCCAGGAAAACCAGATTGCTCTGGATGGTGCGGGAGAGGGACTGACGCACGGGTGGACCTTCCTTTCGGATAGGGCGGCAATGCCGCGGGTAGGCCGACGCGAAGTTCTCCTGGTCCCCAGAAGGGCGCGTCGGGACCCGAAGTTACCCGAAATGGAAGGAAAAAGATAGCTTTTTGTTTGGTTTTTGATAAGTTTCTGAAAATGACGCCGGAACCCCTTATTAGAAAAGGGGTTGCGTCGCTGCTCCCAGATTGGGGTTGACCGGTTTTCCGCCAGAGAAGTGATCAGAAGTGCACTGCGGTGCTGCTCTCGCGGATCAGGAGCTTGGTGGGGAGCTTCGTGCAGTGGACCTCGGCATTGGGGTGCTCGATGCGGCGGACAAGCGTGCGGACCGCCAGGGCCCCCATTTCGGCCATCGGCAGAGCCACCGTGGAGAGGCGCGGGCGAACCAGGCGCGAGATCTGCGAATCGTTGAAGCCGATGACGCGGAGCTGATCGGGAACGGCGACTTTCAGGTCGCCCGCCGCGTGCATGATGCCGCAGGCGATTTTGTCGTTGGCGGCGAGCACGGCGCCCGAGAGCTTGCCTCGGCGCGACATGCGGATGGCCCATTCCTTGCCCCACTCGATCGAGTAGTCGCCCATCTCGATCTGTTCAGGCGTGACCTTCCAGCCCCGTGCCTCGAGCGCGGTGACGAAGCCCTTTGCACGCTGCTGGGTATCGAAGTTCTGGGGCGGGCCGCCGACAAAGTAGAGCGATGACGGTTCGACCCAGCGGAGGAGATGATCGACGGCTTCGCGTGTGCCGCGCTCGTTGTCGAGGATGACGCTGTCGAGCCCTTGACGCGACATGTCGGTATCGAGAACAACCGTGGGCACGCCGGAGGCGAGCACATCTTCTGCGAGCGGATCATCCTGCTCGGTGATGACGACGAGCAGGGCATCGATGAGGAGTGAACCGACGATGTGGCTACGCGCCGAGCCGTCTTCGGACTTGGCGATCGTGGTCATCATCAGGTGATAGCCGAGCTTGGTGGCTTCTTCATCAGCGCCGTGGAGCAGCCACGTCATGAACTCGCCGTGGAAGCGAGGCAGCGCGAGGCCGATGATGTGGCTTTCACGCGAGGAGAAGACCTTGGCCATCGGGTTCGGCACGTAACCGAGGCGGGCGATGACTTCGCGGACTTTTGCCGCCGTCGTTTGCGCAACAGCCGGCGAGTCGTTGATGACGCGGCTGACCGTGGCGATAGAAACGCCCGCGGTTGCGGCGACGTCGCGGATGGAAATTGGAGAACCCGTGCTGGAGATTTCTTCTGGTGGCACGGGGGGGATGGTAGGGGCAAAACGTCAAACGTCGGATGTGGGATGGCGGATGTGGGATGGAAAGCGGGAGAATTGCGGGGATGAAAACGGGGTGGAACGTTTCATTGGGCGGACCCGCACTGACTCGGTGTGCTTGGATTGACAGGCCAACGGCCTGCACAGAACCTAGCCGAGGGTGGAGCGAGTCCGCGAGCGACACCCTCGGACAGTTGGACCGCGTTGTCGCACTCTGAAAGAGTGCCACGCGCTCACGACCACGCATACCGCTCATCAAGACCGACTCCGTACTTCTGGCACAGCGCGCGAAGCTCGTTCTCAAACGTCATCGCCGTGTGCCGCTCTTTCTGATTGGCGATGTAATTCTGCAGCTTCGGCACTGCGGACTCACTGATCGAGAACGCGCCATATCCGTCTTGCCAGTGAAAGTCGGAGTAGCTCGAGGACTTCGTTTTCATCCACTTCGATGAATCGCGTTTGACGTTCAGAAGCAGCTCCGAAACCGAAACAGTGCGACCAAGGTTGACAAGCATGTGAACGTGGTTCGGCGTGCCGTTGACTGCCAGCAACGGCGAATCGAGTTCGCGGCAGATGCCTCCGAGGTACGCATGAAGGTTCGGTTCGATCTCTGGCGCGATGACATCCGCCCGGTGTTTCGTAGAGAACACGATGTGGAGTAGGATTTTGGTGAGTGATTGTGGCATGGAGCCAGAATACAGCCGACGCAAACGTGTTGCATCTCATTCGGGAACGCTGGCTTGCGTATCAAAACGGCGTTGCGCTCCGTGTACGGGTCGCAGCCTTTCAGGCTGCTGGCTTTGGGCCGGTTGACCGAGGGTGTCGCTCGAAGACTCGCTCCACCCTCGGCTAGATTCTGGCACGGCGTTGCCGTGACAGAACATCGCGGGGCGACGATTCGACCGAGATGGTTGCTTGTCGCCGATTGCGGCGTGGCCTTGTTCCAGAATTGCGGCGAGTCGAGTTGGCGCGGGAGGGCTGAGTTTGCAGGTCAAAGGCCTGAAAGAATCTAGCCGTGGGTGGAGCCTTGCGACACCCACGGTTCGGGAGTTGGGGGATGCCGCACCCCTACGGGGTGCGAGAGGAGATCGGGTAGCCGCCCACGGTGACGAAGTAAATTTGCGACGCAAACGGCTTGCAGCCTTCCAGGCTGCGATGATCACGGACCTCTCTACCAAGGGTGTCGCTCGAAGACTCGCTTCACCCTCGGCTCGAATCTCGGCACGGCGTTGCCGTGCGGAAATTGAAGCTCGCGGGCATTCCTTTGTGTTACCCCCGCGCCGGCCCGAGCAACTGCTCCGCATCCTGCAGCAACTTGACGATTTCCGCGAGTGCAAGAGCCGCCGTTGCACCATCCACCACGCGATGATCGCACGCAAGACTCAGCGGCAGCAACTTGCCCACGCCGATCATGCCGCGGTTGACAACGACGCCGTCCTTCGCGCGGCCGACCGCGAGAATGCCGACTTCGGGGTAGTTGATCACCGGCGTCGCGAAGCGGCCGGCGTGGCTGCCGACGTTGCTGATCGTGAACGTGCTGCCCATCAACTGCTCGCGCGGGATGCTGCGGTTGCGGGCCATCTCGGCGGTCATGGCGATGGCGCGGCTGACTTCGAGCACTCCGAGGCGATCCGCATCGCGGATGACGGGGACCATGAGGCCGGTCTCGGTGTCGGTCGCGATGCCGAGGTGGACCGAGCGGTGCTGCACGATGAAGGCGTCGGCGTTTGGATTGGCCGGGTCTTCTTCGACCGTGGCATTGAGTGCGCGGAACTGGCTCTGATTCAGCACGCGTGCGACGGCGGAGGCGACGAAGGGGAGGAAGGAGACCTTTTCGCCGCTGGCGGAGGCGAGCTTGCGGCGGAGGGTGTCGAGCGCCGTCACATCGGCCTCGTCCATCACCGTGAAGTGAACGGCCTGGTTGATTGACTGCCGCAGGCGCTGTGCGATGGTGCGGCGAACGCCACGGAACGGAATACGAAGATCGCCTTCCTGCGGCGCGAACGACATCGGGGCGGGCTGACGCGCGGGTGCGCTCGGCTGCGGAGCGAACTTGGAAGGCACTTCTTCGCGGCCGGGTGCGGGACGCGATGGCGCCGGGGCGGGACGCGAAACGGGGGCAGGCTGCGGAGCGGGTTTGGAAGCCGGCGCGGAGCGAGCGGGCGCGGCATGCGAGCCGCCACCGGTTGCGCTGCGAACGTCCTTCTCCGTCACGCGGCCACCGATGCCGGTGCCGCTGATGCTGTCGATGTCGACGCCAAGATCGCGAGCAAGGCGGCGGACGGCGGGAGTCGCGAGTGCTTTGCCCGGAGCTGCCGACATGCCAGCGAGTTCGCCACCCATTTTGCCAACGACGGTGCCGGCGTCTTCGGTGCGCTCGGCGATGACGATGTCGTCGTGCGCAGCGCCGTTGCGTTCTTCAACACGCTCGTGCTTGGGCGCTGCAGGCTGTGCGGCATGCGACGTTTGGGGCTTCGCTGGCGCGGCCGCCCCACTGCCTTGATAAGTGACGAGGATGTTGCCGACTTTCAGAATCTCGCCTTCCTTGCCATTCAGCGAAGCGATCGTGCCTTCGCGGGGCGAGGGGACTTCGACGAGGGCCTTGTCGGTCTCCATCTCGGCGAGGATGTCGTGCTCGTTCACATGATCGCCGACGCTGACGCGCCACTTGATGAGCTCGGCCTCGTGCACGCCTTCGCCAAGATCGGGAAGGATGAATTCGTCGGGATTGGCTGACTTTTGCAATGACATGGTTTTGTCCGAGAAGAGAAGATGCAGAAATCGGTTGGCAGTAATCTTCGAGTGTGAACAGAAATGTTCGCCCACCCCCTGCCCCCTCCCTCGGGGAGGGGGTTTCTGAATCAGTAGGCGAGAGTTTGCGTGACGCTTTCGGCGATGCGCTTGGAATCGGGCAAGTAGTCGAGCTCAAGCTTGTAGTACGGCATCACCGTATCGAAGCCCGCGACGCGCTGAACCGGAGCCTTCAGGTGCAGGAAGCAGTTCTCCTGGATGAGGCTGGAGATTTCCGCACCGAAACCGCTCGTCTTCGGGGCTTCGTGGACGATCACGCAGCGGCCGGTCTTCTGTACGCTCTGCACGATCGTGTCGAGGTCGATCGGATAGATCGTGCGGAGATCGATGAGTTCGATCGAGACATCTTCGGGGAGCTTGTCGATTGCCGCGAGGCATTCGAAGACGCTGGCGCCCCATGTGACAACCGTGAGATCGGTGCCTTCGCTGACAACTTTCGCCTGGCCGATCGGAATCGTGTATTCCTCTTCCGGCACTTCCTCGCGGAAGCTGCGATAGACGCGCTTGGGCTCGAAGAAGACGACCGGATCAGGATCGCGGATCGCGGCGGTCAGCAATCCCTTCGCATCGACCGGCGTGCAGGGCATGACGACCTTGAGACCGGGCGTGTGGGCGTAGATCGCTTCCGGCGAGTCGCTGTGCAATTCGGGAGCGTGGATGCCGCCACCGACGGGGACGCGAACGGTCATCGGAATCGTGATCGCTCCGCGGGTGCGTGAGCGGTACCGCGCGGCATGGTTCGTCAACTGATCGAACGCCGGCCCGAGGAAACCTTCGAACTGGATCTCGGGAATCGGCCGCATGCCGGCCATCGCCAGGCCGATCGCGGAGCCCATGATGCCGGATTCGGCAAGAGGCGTGTCGATGACGCGATCCTTACCGAAGATCTTCTGAAGACCTTCGGTGACGCGGAAGACGCCTCCGTTCGCGCCCACGTCTTCGCCGAGGAGCACGACACGCTCGTCGCGGATCATTTCCTGTTCCAAAGCCTCGTTAATGGCGTCAACGAGCGTCAATCCCTTTTGCTTCATCACGTCTGTGCGGGGCATGAGAATTCCTTGTTGATCGCTAGGTTAGCCGGCTTTTCTGGTTTTTCGGGTTGCGACGCGACGGCTGGTTCGAGCCGCGATGAGCTTCGCGAGCGGGCGAAGCGCTTGATTTACTGCATCTGAAGTTGGGAACGCTGCCGCGACGTCCGGATCGAGCATGACTTTCAACTTCATGCGGGAGAATCTCGCGGCGTATTTGCCACGAGCGCCCTTTGAAAAGTCGTACTCCGAGCTCATATCAGGATCAGGCTTTGAACGTCTAGCTGTCGCCATATGCCTTTGTTTCTTTCCGAGTCGCCTTACGAGCACTGATAATCCGGATGCTGTCGCCGTCGTCCGTGTGAGCGACAACGAGAAGGCGCCCGACTGTTGAGATTCCAAGGGTCACGAATCGATCTTCCGACTGCGAATGCTCCTCGTCGTACAGGGTGATTGCTCCCGGATCTGCAAACACTGTTTGAGCCTCACCGAACGAAACGCCGTGCTTGCGCAGATTGCTGGCGGCCTTTGCATCGTCCCAATCAAACGCAGCCAATCTCGAACCTCCTTACACATGCTGCGGTTGCTCGGCCAATCCAACCTGCGTCGGGTCCTGCCCCAAACTGCTCGTCCGCGCCGTCTTCTTCTGCCGCTCCAACTCCGGATTGAGCGCCGCAAACGTGTAATCAAAGATGTCATCAAACGACGGCTTCTCGATGCCTTCCGCGGTCTTGACGACTTCCGCCACGATCGCCTTGCACTTTTCCTCGTGGGCCTTCTGCTTGGTCTCGTCCCAGAGGTCTTTGGTTTCGAGATACTTCCGAAGACGAATTAGCGGATCGCGGCCGAGCCACATATCCACTTCCTTCGGATCGCGATAGCGACGAGCATCGTCGGCGGTCGTGTGATCCGCGAGGCGATAGGTGACGGCTTCAATGAACGAAGGGCCGCCGCCACTGCGGGCACGATCGACGCATTCCTTGGCGATCTTGTAGACAGCGAGCAGATCGTTGCCGTCCACCTGATACGTCGGCATGTCGTACGCGAGCGCCTTCTGCGCAACCGTCTTCGATCGCATCTGCGATTCACGCGGCACGCTGATCGCCCATTGATTGTTCTGGCAGATGAAGACCAGCGGCACCTGATAGACGCTCGCGAAGTTCATGGCCTCGTGGAAGTCGCCTTCGCTGGTTGCGCCGTCGCCGAAGTACGTCAGTGCAACCTTCGGCTCCTTGCGCATCTTGAAGGCCCAGGCGATGCCCGTCGCGTGCAGCATCTGCGTGCCGATCGGGATGCAGAGCGGAAGCTGCTGAACGCCTTCGGGGATCTGGTTGCCGCGCTCATCGCCCATCCAGTGCAGGAGGACGTAGTGCATCGGCAGGCCGTGCATGAAGAGTGCCGCATTTTCGCGGTAGCACGGGACGAGGAAGTCCTGCCCCTTCTTCGCGGCATACGCCGTGCCGATGGCGGCAGCTTCCTGCCCCTTGTTCTGCGGGTACGTGCCCATGCGCCCGGAGCGTTGGAGCTTGAACGCGATCTCGTCGAGCTGGCGGCACTGCTGCATGAACTTGAAGAGCTCGAGGATCTCCTCATCGCTCAGCGTGTTGCGAGACTGAGCGGCATCGATCACGCCGTTCTCGTCCATCACCTGGACATGCTCGATCTCGGCCTTGTAAACGGATTTCCGGGGCATCAGAAGGGCTCCGTATGGGGCACAAATTCAGACTCTCTACAGGGTATCAATAGGCCCTAAGTTGGACCTTCGACGAAAACGAAAATTCCTCGCCCGATTCGAGCCCGCCGGAAAAATTCTTGGGGCGCATCTGACTGACAAACCCGGAGATTTTTGCATGTTTCTGCCGCTTGCCGGTCTTGTGCTTTTCTCCTGCATCGTCGCTGAACCCTCAGCCCCAGCCGCCGCTTCGCCCGCTGCTCCTCAAGTGGCGGCGGTCGCGACGCTTCCGGCATCCTTCGAGAAGCACCAGACGACCGACCGATTCGGACGCACGATCACGTTCTACATGCGGGCTCCACTCGATGGCACGGGCGATCTGCCGATTGTGCTTTTCGTTGGCGGCTCGGGGGCCCAGTCGGTCTGGCAACAGATCAAAGACAAAGCGGTGTTGAGCTACGGAGCCAGCGTCCTCGCGGGAGAAGCTCGCGGCAAGGCTCGGTTGATGATGGTGGAAAGGCCTGGGGTGGAGTTCCTCGGCGCGGGCGAGCGTCCGGGGAGTGCGATGGGCGCGTCGGCCGAATTTCGAGCAGAGCACACGCTGGAGCGCTGGGCCGAAGCCAACCGAGCGGCTCTCGATGCGGCTCTGAAGCTGCCGGGAGTTGACGCTTCGCGGATTCTGGTCTGCGGGCATTCGGAAGGGGGCTTGGTTGCGTGCCGCGTTGCAGCGCTCGAACCGCGCGTCACCAACGTGGCAAGTGCCGCGGGAGGCGGCGCTTCGCAGTTGTTCGATCTCATGCTTCTGGCCCGGAACGGCGAGTTCTGCCAAGGCGGGACAGGGGAGGAATGCGTGCAGAACTTGCTCAATGGCTGGCGGGAAGTGCTGCAGGATCCGCAAAGCGCAGACAAGCTCTGGCTCGGCCACCCCTACCGGCGATGGAGCTCGTTTCTTGCCAGTTCGCCCATGGAAGAGCTCGATCAGACTAAAGCGAAGATCTACATCGCGCAAGGTACTGCCGATCGAGCGGTTTCGGTCTCGTCCTTCGATGTGCTGTACGCCCATCTGCTCAGCCGCGGACGCGATGTGACCGGAAAACGAATCGACGGCGCGGACCACAGCTTCAATCGCAAGAACGAGGATGGGTCGCCAGTCGATGGATGGACCGAGCTGTGGAAAGACGTGATCGCGTGGTTTATCGCGAAGAATGCGCAGCAGCCCGCGCCGGGCTAAACGGCACGCGGGACAACGAAAACTCCGCGAACGCGCCCGATCAGTGCGAGCCGGCGTGAACGCCGACCGACCCACCCACTGTCGGCGTGCCGGGGAACTGCTTGATCCCGTCCTGCTTCATCGTGCGCCCTGTGCCCTTGGCAGTCGGCGAACGCTCGGGAATCGCGAACTCGCTGTTGGGCATGGCATCGCTGTGCTTGATCGCTGCTGCCGCCGCCTTGAGCATCGAGTCGTCCGCATTGTCCACGAGTTCGCGGATATTGGCGTAGAAGAACGTCTCGGCGAGGTCGAAGAAGTGCAGGGCCGCCGCCTTGTCGCGATCAAACTCGGCGCCATCGCCCCCGCGACGAAGATCCTGATCGAGCTTGCTGAGCGTGCACGCGAAACCGTGCAACCACATCGCGTTATCCGCGAGTCGCGCCTGCACGCACTGGCGATGGACGATCGCCTCTTCGTAGCGCTTGCTGGCACGCTTGAACTGGTGGCTGTGCTCACGGATAAGCCAGGCCAATCGCTGCGCCTGCGTGCGGAGCGAATCGTGAACCTTCGGCACGGCCGGCAAGCCGCGCCGGATGCCGAGGAAAATCTCGATGCCCAGCGGAATCGCGGCGCGCACAACCCGGAAGTTGGTCGAGTTCTTGAGGATGCGCCCGATGTTCGCACCGAAGCCCTCATCCTTGCTCCAGCCGAGCGCGTTCTTCACCGTGAGCATGCTCTCCGCGAGCTGCTTGCCGCCGTACGCGAAGATAAAGGATTGCATCACTTCATTCGCGCCTTCAACGATCAGGTTGATGCGCGAATCGCGGAACACACGCTCCACTTCGTTCTCGGTCATGTAGGCCTCGCCTCCCATGATCTGAACGCCGTCGTTCACCACGCGCCAGCCCATCTCGGAGCAGAAGACCTTGCAGATCGCCGTCTCGAGCATGATGTCTTCATCGTGGCGATCGAGCATGCCGGTGGTCATATAGAGCACCGAGTCCATCGCGTAGTCGTACGCCGCCATACGTGCCAGCTTCTGCTGCACGAGTTCAAAGTCGGAAAGCGGACGCTGGAACTGGTAGCGCGTGCGTGCCCACTTGGTGGTCTGATCGCGCACCTTGCGGGCGCCGCCGATCATGCCCGCGCTCAGCGTGCAGCGGCCGTAGTTCAGGCACGTCAGCGCGACGTTCAGGCCGCGCCCTTCCTGTCCAAGCAGATTCGCCTTCGGCACGCGAACATCGTGGAAGCGGATGCGTGCCTGCCATGTGCCGCGGATGCCGCACTTGCTGCGATTCTTCTGATAGATCTCGACACCCGGCATGTCCGGATGGCAAACCAGCGCCGAGACCTTCTCTTCTTCCTTGCCGGTCTTCGGGTTGATGATCTTCTGCTTGGCCATCACGGTGAAGAGCCCGCTGATCGCGCCGCTCGTCGCCCACTTCTTTTCGCCGTTGATGACATAGAACTCGCCATCGGGCGTCTTCTCGCAGCGTGTTTCCTGACCGCCCGCGTCGCATCCGACGTTGGGCTCAGAGAGACAGAACGCGCTCACCCAGTCCTTCGCGAGGTGAGGCAGCCAGCGCTTCTTCTGCTCTTCGTTGCCGAAGAGCATGACGGCTTTGCAACCGATCGACTGGTGCGCCGACACAAGCACGGCCGTGCTGCCGCAGGAATATCCGATGCGTTCGAGCACACGGTTGTAGCTCGTAATTCCAAGACCAAGTCCGCCGAACTCTTTTGGAATGGTCATGCCCATCACGCCAAGTTCAAACAACCGATCGATCACCCAGCGCGGGATCTCCTGCTCCTGATCGATCTGCACCGCCGGATGTTCTTTGCGCAGATAGTCATCGAGCCGCGCGAGCAACTGATCGCACGCGGCAGTTTCCTTCGCCTCCGGAATCGGATACGGGAACACCAGATCCGTCCGCAGGTTGCCCCAGAACATGTTCTTGACGAAGCCCATCTTCGTCGGCTCTGGTCCGAGCAGTGCCTCTGCATCCTCGATGAGTTTGCGGTCCTTGTCGGACATCTTCATCGATTTCAGGTCGGCCATGAACGGTGCTCCTTTTGGGGCTTTTCGGGCGGGCAAACGCTTCCCACAAGCAAACCACCCGACATGCCATTCTTTCCCCACTTTCAGGACGCGGAAAGGGGGGCGCGCGATCAATCTTGGGGCACTCTGCTTCCGCCCTCTTCCCCAGCCGGGTTGGCAAGAAAGACCCGTCGCCGGTCACTTTCCTCGCGCAAAGAACGCTTCCAAGGCTTGCTTGGCCTTTGGAGTGTGCCGCAGGCGGACAAGGTGACTCCGCTCGGCATCGAGCGCAGCCTGATAACCGCGGGTGAGGCCGATGTTGAGGCATTCGAGCACGGCTTGAGCTGTTTCCGAAGGGCCGAGTTCACCCCGCATGCGGTCCATCGACAACAGCGTCTTGGTGGCTTGCCCGGGCGAGCGTTTCCACGGGTCCACTTCCGAGTAATTTCTGGTCGCCGCGGCAGCGTGGGCCGATTCCAGCCAGGCCTTTGAAACCGCGAGCAACTCGGCGGCGGAAGGTGCAATCTCGGCAAACAGGCCCGATGCCGCGGCTTCTTCGTAGAGCATCGGCTTGCCCTCCACGCAGCGCCGGATCGCCTCCGCCGGATCATCCAGGCTGAGGGGGTACAGGTTGGTTCCTCCCCATCCGGGGCAAAGGCCGAGGGAACATTCCGGCAGCCCAACCGGATAGGGCTTGCCGGGCTGGCCGTCTCGGGGGGCGGGAGGGCAGGCAATCAGGGCATCGCAATGCATGGCGAGTTCCAGGCCGCCACCCAGGGCGGCACCGTTGATCGCCGCGACCGTGGGGAACGGAAGGGTGGCAAGGGTGCAAAAAACGCGCTGTCCGAAAGCCAAGTACTTGTCGAGCTGGTCGTCGGACCCGGCTGAAATCGTTTTCAGGTCGGCCCCCGCGATGAAGACCCGCTCGGAACCGGACCGGACGATCAACCCCCGAATGTCGCGCCCGGCAGCGCCCGAGAGGTCCTTGAGCGAGGCATCGAGGCGCTGGAGCAATTCGAGATCCAGCACCACGACCGGTTTCCCCACCTGTTCGAGGGTCAGGATGGCGAAGCCGTCGGGCGTGCGTTCAAGGGGCAGGGGTTGAGCGTTCGTCAATGTGACCTCCGTGAAGATTCGGGGCGCAGCCGCGAAACGAGCAGGCGCAGCGGGAAAGAAGATAGGAGAGGTCCGTCGGACCGAAAGACAGAGAACCGATGCGAAGACAAGTGCGCTGAAGTTTGATATTCTCTACCAGACTTGGGGGCGAGGACAGCCAGTGCTCGACGAAAAGACATGCGTCATTTGCGGGATCGACGTTTCCAAGCGTAAGCGGGTCAAGGATAAAACCGGCCGCTATGCGTGCATGGAATGTGCCACGCGCGAAGGTATCGACGTCCGCCACGGCGGGCATTCGAGCAACGCCGGATCCGGCGCTGCCACCGCGGCGGGCGTGGATTATTTCTCCACCATGCACCAGGATTTCTGCCCGCAGTGCGGCACGCTGCTAAGCAAAGACTCGACGGTCTGCTCCGGGTGCAAGTTCAACACTGCCCCCGAATCCGAGCAATTACCCGAAGGCCTTCGGGCCGACCCGCTCGGACCGATTGCCCGGCGGATCACGCAGGAAGTTTCGCAGTTCATTCCCGGCTTCTACTTCGGGCCCCGGAACCAGTTCATCGCCTGGTGTACGCTCTTTGTCGGGATGTGGGCCATCGGCTCGAGCAACCTCCACACGATGTATCTCTATATCGCGGCGTGGGCTTTCTTCCTCGCGGTCACGTACGTCGTCACGATCGCGGTGACCCTGAACGACAAGCAGCCGATCTGGGCGGCGTGCGGCATCTTCGGCGTCGCGTTTCTGCCGCTCAGTTTTTCGATGCCTGTTTACGGCTTCTGGAAGAGCCGACGCACGTGGCTCAAGGTGCTCTGGCTCGTCGCGATCCTGGCGCTCTTCGGCGGCACATCGCTCTACTTCTCGATGCACCATGCAGAATGGGAGATCGTGCGGGGCAAGTTGGCTACGCTGCCCCTGCTCGATAAGCTGCTGAAATAACACGTGCTGAAGTCGCGCAATCCGTCGGTCGCTGCCGGATACGGAACGAAATTGATCAGGCACCGAGCTTGGCACGGAGCCTTTGCTGCGCATCGGGCGTTGCGAGGACAGACGCCGAGAGCTTCGCCCCTTTCAGAACGATCGACTCGTCGAGTGATCCGTCGAGTTCATTCAGCAGTTTCTTGGTGGCGGCGAGTGCCTGCGGCCCGCCCGTGGCGAGACGCTTCACAATCTCATCGGCTTTCGTATCAAGGTCGGAAGCCGACTCGCAGAGAACATCGACCATGCCGCAGGCGTGCGCCTCGCGACCCGACATCAGCCCTCCAATCAGCAGAATCTTGCGGGCACGCCCCGCCCCCACTTTCCGAACAAGCCACGGGGCAACCACGGCCGGGCAGACGCCCAGATCGACTTCTGGATAGCCGAGTTTCGCATCGGCATGTGTGATGGCGAGATCGCAGACGCAGGAAAGCCCGCAACCGCCTCCGATTGCTGCACCGTTCACTTTCGCAACCGAAACCATGGGCAGCATTCGCACTTTGACCGTGAGCTTCGCGAGCGACGTCAGGAGTTCGAGCGCGAGATCGTTGTTTCCCAGCACAGCCTTCAGATCCATGCCGGCACAGAAAGCCTTCCCCGCGCCGGTCACTACGAGTACATGCGGAGCATTGGGCGCGGCAGCGGCTGCCGCGAGCGTGTCGATCGCTCCGTGCAGATCGCGCAGCAGATCAATAGAGAGCGCGTTGCGAGCATCCGCGCGGTTGAGGGTGAGCGTTGTGACCGGACCAGACGTTGTGAGAGTTGCGAGGCTCATCGTGTTTCTATCTCGAAGTGTTCCAGGCGAACGGCAGCATGCGGCGTTCTTCTTCACCACCGACCAGCGAGAGCGATGCGTGCAGACCGTCGTCCGCGGACGTGATGGGAGCGATCTCTCGCAGCCATCGCTTGGTTGCCGCGAGCGCGGATGCGGGCTTGGCCGCGAGCTGGCGAGCCAAATCGAGCGCACGGGGGTGCACATCCTCGGCGCGATCAAGACATTCGTGTGCGAGGCCGCACGCGAGCGCCGTGCGGCCGTCGATCAGTCCGTTCTCGAGTTGGCGAACCCGCGCAGCGCCAACCCCCGCGAGATTCGCAAGAAACGGTGCCGACACAGCCGGAGAAACGCCCAGGCGTGCAACCGGATACCCAAGTTTCGCATCGGCGTTGGTGACGATGACATCGCCGCCGCCAAGTACCGCGCACCCGCCGGCAATCGCAGCACCCTGCGCCGCAATCACTACCGGAATATCCAGTTCGCAAAGCACCGTGACGCACGCGTGCAGCCCAATGAGCAGCGATCGCATGACTTCACCTTCGGGCGATTCCTTGCAAAGGGAAAGATCAAACCCCGCGCAGAAGACCGCACCCTCGCCGGAAAGCAGCAGCGCCTTGCCCGAGTTCGGGGCCGCGAGAATCGCCTGCTTCAGGCTCGCAAGCATCTCCGGCGTGAGCGCGTTGCGCTTCTCCGCCCGCGCGAGCGAAATCTCCCAGACATCGCCGTGCGCCTGCGTGCGGATCATGCGCCCTCCTTTGGCGGAAGAGCACGCGACTTCGCAACAATCTCGCGAGCGAACGCCGCGGCATCCGCCAGCGCATCTACATTGACGTTCGTGCGGTATCCCGCTTCATGGATTGTGCGGACAAGCAGCTCAGTCGAGATGTTGCCCGGCGCCCGCTGAATCGTGCCGTCAGGCAAGGTCTTGCTCGCATACGGACAGCCGCCGAGACCGGCGACGGAGCCGTCGAACGAACGAACGCCCAGATCGAGCGCGGCACGCACACAGTCGGCGGCGCGGCCGAAGGTGTCGTGGAGATGGAGCGTGGAAGTGACGCGTCCAGCCTCAATCGGCACGACAGTTCGCGTTTCTTTCAGCAGCGCGGCCGTCGTTTCGGTTGTCCCCGCGCCGATCGTGTCGCCGTAGTCAATCTCATCGACACCGAGATCGAGCAATTGCTTCGCAACGCTGGCGACCGCGCTAGGCGCGATCGGCCCCTCGAAAGGGCACGCGATCACGCACGAGATATAGCCACGAACATCAAGCCCGTTCTGATGTGCCGCGGCAATGACCGGCCGAAACCGCTCGAGTGACTCCGCAATCGTGGCATTGATGTTTTTCTTGCAAAACGTTTCGGATGCGGCTGTGAAGACGGAGACTTTTTCGATGAGGTGCTTGTGGGCCGCGCGATTGCAATCGAGCGCTGCCTGCATTCCCCGTTCGTTTGGAACCAACGCCGAAAAAACTGGATGCAGGAGCCCCCTCCCCGAGGGAGGGGGTTGGGGGGTGGGAGGCTGGACCGGAGAACTCAGCCGGCGATCGACTTCTGCTGGTATCGACTGGGCAATTCTACGAATGTGCTTCGCGACCGCAAGCCCGTCTTCGATGACGCGATCGTTGCTGACTCGCAACACCGTCAACCCGCATGAAACTAGAAACTCGCTTCGCTCAGCGTCGTACTTTTTCGCTTCGACATCTTGATGGGATCGCCCGTCCAGCTCGACAACCAGCAAACGATCCTGGCAGAAATAGTCGAGAATGAATGGCCCGAAAGGATGTTGGCGCCGGAACTTCAGACCCATGAGGTCGCGCCGGCGCAGGTGCGTCCAGAGTATCCATTCCGGCCCTGTCATTCGCGCCCGCAGCTGCCGTGCTCTTTGCATCGTCAAAGAGTTCCGAGCCGGGGGATTCCAGTTTGGAGCCGCTTGTTCCAAACGTTCGCCCACCCCCTGCCCCCTCCCTCGGGGAGGGGGTTTCAGAAGCTGCGCGAACACACGTTCGCCATCCCCCAACTGCGGCACCCACTTCGCGCTCACGAAGCTCGTCACCTCAACCTCATCCACGCCCGTCTTGCACAACAGCTCGATCAGCTTCACCTTGTCGGACGTGGGGATGACCCCCGGCTCGTTCTGGAGCCCATCGCGTGGCGAGACGTCGGTGATGCGGACAAATTCGGACATCAAGCGGAGCATACACGGCTCGCACGATCGTGGCACCGCCCTTCCGGGCGGTGCCTTCGGCTTTGCATCCCAAAAAGAAAGACACCGGGTGGAAGCCCGGTGCCACGAAATTCATGATCGATGCAACGCGGCTCAGCGGCGGCGACGCGTCGCGATGAGCGTGCCCATGCCCAGGAGCGCCATCGCGCCGGGGGACGGGATGTTGCCGCCAAAGTTCGGCAAATGCACTTCGCCGTTCTGGTTGAAGGTGTCGGTGAAGACGCTGCCTTCGATCGCGGTCGAGTTCGACATGGTCGCGAGCGGAGCGAGGATTGCGCCGAAGAAGTGGCGGTCGATGTTCAGCGTCGTCGCCTGGTAGAAGTTCCAGATGATCTTGGAGGCGTTGGGGACATTGAATCCGCCGAGCATGTTGCCCCCGTTGTAGGTGATGTTGGTGCCGGCCACGTTGATCACAACCGTGGTCGCGCCGTTCATGTTGATGTCCATCTGCTGGACGAGGTTGTTCTGGAAGAGAGCGTTGCCGTTGACGTTGAACACGGCGACGCCGCCGGGTCCGAGCACGGAGTTGAAGACCACGCCGGCGGGCTGGCCGCTGGGGAGGGTCACGGTGTTGGTCGCGGCAAGGCTGCTGCAGTACGACGAAGCGTTCACCACATCGGCCCAGGCGCTGTTCACCATCGCGGTGACGCCGGAATCGTTCTGGATGAGCGCGCCGCCGCCGTTCATGTTGAAGTTAGCCGAGCCCTTGCTGCCGAACAGGCGAGCGCGGCCGGAGTTGACCTGGTAGTTGTTCGCGCCGACGGTGCCGCCGATGACCAGCGAATCGACGTTGACGTAGTTCGAAGGCGGCAGCAACTTGATGCCGTAGTTCGACGTGCCGGAGATGTTGCCTCCGACAATCGTGCGGCCTTCGACTTCGGACGAAGTCGTCAGGTTGTGGCGGACGATCAGATTCCAGTCGTTGATGGCCGATGCGCCAGCAACCTGGACCATGACGCTTGCCGCGATCGCGGCAGCGCCGAACGAAAACTTCTGCATGTCTTGCCTCTCTCAAAAACCCCACGAAAACGAATGCTTCCGATGCCTCCTACAGCACGGACGCAAGAGAAAGATAGCGAAACCGTCGGCGTTTTCCAGTCAGAGCCAGCGATCGTGAGGGCAACCACTGTTGGTTATTGGCCTTCACAATTCATTCTTCATTCCCTGATCGGGTGATGGTCTGTACCGTTCCTCTGGCTGGTCACGTTTGCAACACACCCGTCTTGAACGGCTTCGAATAGTCCCACCCCTGCTCCGCCGTTGCGAGCGCCTCGATGAGTTCGTTGCGTGTGTTGTGGGGTTCGATGATCCGATCGAGCCAGCCCCGTGCGGCACCGTGGCGAATATCCGCCTGCTCCGTATACCCCGCGTGGATCGCGCTGTAGATAGCCTTATGCGTTTCGGGGTCGATCGTCTCGCCCTTGCGCTTGCGGCTGGCTTCTTCGATTGTGGTGAGCACGCCGGTCGCCTGATTCGCGCCCATCACGGCGCACTTGGCGCTCGGCCATGCAAACGAGAGGAACGGATCGAATGCACGCCCGCACATCGCGTAGTTCCCTGCTCCATAGCTGCCACCGGTGATCACGACGATCTTGGGGACGATGCAATTGCTCATCGCGTTCACCATCTTCGCGCCGGCGCGGATGATGCCGCCCTGCTCGCTATCGCGCCCGACCATAAAGCCGGTCGTGTCGTGCAGGAACACGATCGGAATCTTCCGCTGGTTGCAATCCATGATGAAGCGTGCCGCCTTGTCGGCGCTGTCGTCGTAAATCACGCCCGGCATCTGCACGGCCTTGGTCGGCCCAGTCTTGCCACCGGCGACGGTGCGCTGGACGAGCTTCTTCTGGTTCGCGACGATGCCGCAGGGGCGGCCGCCGATCATTGCGTAGCCGCAGACGATGGATTGGCCGTAGTCCGCTTTGTACTCGTCGAAATCTGGCGCGATGCGTTCCGCGCCGTCGCCCTTGCGGGACCCTGCGTCGACAATGCAATCGATGATCTCTCGAACGTCGTACTGACTTCCAGGAGCAACCGAGAAGTGCTTGTAAATTTCGTCCGGATTGTGAAATGCTCGGCTCGTCTTGCGAGCCCGTGCAGCTTGTTCCCTTGCTTCAATGACTTCCACGACGTCGCTCTCATCGACTTCATTTCTGGCGACGGGCTCGAGTGGGTTCCACGGAGCGCGACGCACAAAGAACTTCCAGCGATCTTGCTCGGACCCTGATTGCTTCTCGCACAGATCCCGCAATCGCGCGATGCAGGCGTCATCATCTTTCTCTTTGAAATCGATCGTCCCGCTCACGCTCGCGTGCATGGCCGCGCCGCCGAGTTCTTCGTCGGTGACTTCCTGACCGATCGCGGCTTTCACGAGCGCGGGGCCGGCGAGGTACAGACCCGAGCCCTCGGTCATGAGCAGCGTGTCGCAGAGCACGGGCAAGTAGCCACCTCCCGCGACGCAGTAGCCCATAATCGCCGCGATCTGCGGGATTCCTTCGGCGCTGATGACCGCGTTGTTGCGGAAGATGCGGCCGAAATCGTCGGTATCCGGGAAGACATCTTCCTGCAAGGGCAGATACACACCCGCACTGTCAACGAGATAGATCAGGGGCAGGCGTGCCATCATCGCGATGGTCTGGGCCCGAATGATTTTCTTACAGGTCATCGGGAAGAACGCGCCCGCTTTCACCGTTGCGTCGTTGGCGACGATCATGCAGCGTCGGCCCTGCACAACCCCCACTCCCGTCACCACCCCGGCGGCAGGCGCACCTCCGTGCTCCTTGTACATCTCGTACGCGCACCAGAGGCCGTACTCCTGGAAGAATGATCCCTTGTCGATCAGCTTCTCGACGCGCTCGCGGGCGGTCAATCGGCCCTTTTCGTGCTGGCGCTCGATGGCCTTCTGGCCGCCACCGAGTTTGGTTTGCGATTCGATTTTGAGGTAGGAATCGGTCAGTTCGCGCAGCGTTGGCGGAGTCTGGGGTTTCGCTGCGGCTGCGGATTGCGTGCTTGGCGGTGTGGACATCGTGGCTCCGATTGCGTTTCGTCAGGATAGCCGAAGGGCACAGACGGGCCAAACGCCTGCGTAGGTCGAGCAAATGGCACGTTGGCGGACGCTGAGGCTCGCGTCGGGCGAAGGACATGCCGGGACCCTGCCGTACGAGCCCGAGCGAAGCGAAGGGAGACGGCCGCGGGGTTCCGAAGGGTGCCGCGAAACGATGCAACCGCCCCGCGCTTCGCTCGGGCTCGTACGGTGCGCGTCGGGTTGTCCGGGAGCGGAATGCGGATTCGCCGGCTCCTGCAGCCGAAAGAGGATCACGTTCCGGAGAGGCCGGCTTGCCAGGCCTTGACGGCGAGGGTCGCCGGGGATTCCCAGGCCCTCGGATTCGAGGCGAGGCCATCAATCCCGCGCAGGTCGATCACGACCGGCACTCTCGGGGCCGCGATCGAAGCGGAGGCGACGGCGAGGCGCGTGTCGAGTCGGCCCTTTCCCACCGGCACTCGGCGCGTGCCGTCCCAATCCGAGAGCCGGATTGCGCCGGGAGCGCTCGACGCGATGAGCGATGCGGGGTCTTGTCCTGCCGCGATTGCCTGCGCGCAGTCCACGCCCCGTTCGATCGAAGCGGGCACATCCGAAGCGGGCGGCAGCGAGAAGTCAGCGATTATCACGCCGCGCTCCTGTGCCGCGGTTCCGATCGCGGCGAGGGCATTGGCGAGCGGCTTCTGCGGCAGCGACACGCAGAGCACCTTCGATTCGAGCGCGCCCAGCGACGCGAGTTCGGAAAGCAGTTCGATCGCGCTGGTGATCGCCCCCACTGCCCGATCGACGTGTGCGGTTTCGGCGAGATGTTGGGGAGGGAGAAAGAGGTCGATGCCGGTGGCACCGACGCCGTTTCGCTTCAGCAGCGAAGCCAGATCGCGCCGAGCGGAGCGGTCGAGTTCGCGCGGGCGGATACCGGCGAGCATTGCGTCGAGGTGGATAAGGGGTTGGCCGAGCGAGGCCATGAGGGTTGCCGCGTGCGAGATGGATTCGCGCGGGTCGGGGGAGATGTTGGAGATGGAGAGGGAGAGGGGCACGGGGAATTCAAGGCGGGATGCGGGATGTCGGATGTCGGATGTCGGATGTCGGATGTCGGATGTCGGATGATTTTCACGCCGAAGGCGTGCAGGTAAGTAGCCGGGTGTGGAGCGAGTCTTCGAGCGACACGCCCGGACCAATGGCGCCGTGTTCCGCACACCGAAGGTGTGCCGGTCAATCCCACGCGTACCTCTCATCGAGTTCGACGCCGTATTTCCTGCACAGCGCCCGTACCTCGTCCTTGAAATCCATCTTGGTGTGGTGCTTCTTCTGGGAGGCGATGTATCGATGAAGTGCCTTCGATCCGGACTCTCCCAGCGTGAAGGCGAAGTAGCCATCCTGCCAATCAAATTTGCGATCCGTGCGGTGCATCCAGCGTGAAGATTCGCGTTTGACTTCGAGCAGCAACTCTACAACTGCCACCGTCTTGGAAAGATTGACAAAGAGATGGACGTGATCGGATGTGCCGCCCATCGCGAGCAGCACACTCGATTTCTTGCGGCAGATGCCCCCGATGTAGGCGTAGAGATCCGATTCAATTTCCGGCGCGATCATCGGGCGTCGGGATTTGGTGGAGAATGTGATGTGGACCAGGAGTTTCGTGAGGGTCGTTGCCATCAACGCAGATTACCAGCACACCTTCGGTGTGCGGAAGCGGAAGAGATTGAGATGTGTGCCGATGGCAATTCGACCGTTTGCAGGGGGTCGAGGCGAGGCGGATGACCGGCACACCTTCGGCGTGCGGAATCAAGCGGCGCTCGACCGGGCGTGGCGCTCGAAGACTCGCTTCACGCCTGGCTACTCAACAGCACGCCTTCGGCGTGGAAGGCAAACGCGATCGCGGCCACGCCCGAGATCCCACATCCCACATCCGACATCTCACATCCCATTCACCCGTGTTTCTTTTCGAACTCGCGCATGAACTGGGCGAGCGCGACCGCGCCTTCGCGGGGGAACGCGTTGTACATGCTCGCGCGCATGCCCCCGGTGTTGCGGTGGCCCTTGATCTGGTCCATGCCCGCCGCCAAAGCCTCGTCGACGAAGAGGTTGTCGAGCTTGTGGTTGGGCGTGTGGAAGGTGAGGTTCATCAGGCTGCGGGAATCGGTGCGTGCGTGCGGCTTGTAGAACTTGCTCTGATCGAGCACGTCGTAGACGAGCTGCGCCTTCTCGAGGTTTCGCTTCAGCAGGACCGACGTCCCCCCCTGCTTGAGAATCCAGTTGAAGACGAGATTGCACATGTAGATCGGGAAGACCGGGGGCGTGTTGTGGCGGCTCTCGTCGCGCGCCATCACGTCGTAGCGCAGCATGTTGGGCAGCTTGCGTATCGGCTTGAGCAGGTCCTCGCGGATCACCACGATCGAGATGCCCGCGATTCCGACGTTCTTCTGCGCGCCGGCGTAGACGATTCCGAACTTGGTCCAATCGACGGGGCGGCTGAAGATGTCGCTGCACATGTCGGCGACGAGGAACGAACCGTCCGGCACTTTGGGCAAGCGGATCGAGCCGTCGGCGTTCCGCCACTGCGTGCCGTAGAGCGTGTTGTTCGTGCACATGTGCACGTAGACGGGCTTGTCCTTGTAGACAATCTCCGCGTCGCTGGGGCAGTGCTTGTAGCCTTCTTTCTTGCCGTTGAAGGCTTCGTAGGCGCGATCGGTGTAGGTGCCGATCTCATCCCACGTGCGCTCGGCCCAGTAGCCGGTGGTCAGAAATGCCGCGACGCCGTGCTCGGGGAGCACGTTGGCGGGAACCTGAAAGTTCTGGCTCGTTGCGCCGCCGGTGAGGAAGAGCACCTTGTAGTTGGCGGGGATGCTCCCGACCTTGCGGGCGGTCTCCTCGGTTTCGTGCAGGATGTCATCGAAGAGCTTGCCCCGATGGCTGAGCTCCATGATCCCCACGCCACTGTTGCGGCAGTTCCAAATCTCTTCCTGAGCTTGGCGGAGCACTTCCTCGGGGAGCATGCTCGGACCGGCGCAGAAGTTGTAGATCCTTTCATTTACGCCGCTTACAGCTGGTTTGCCCTGAGAATTTTGCTCAAGGTGTCGAGTGGCAGGCATGTTAAGACTCCATGATGGACAAGCGCAATCCTACGCCGAGCGTGTTGCGAGACTACTCCGTCCGTGTTAGACTCCAAACGCTCGTGGTGGTCATAAAAGGAGTCAGCGATGCGCTCAATTTGGACTAAGGCAGCTCCTTTGGCCGGTGTTTGCGTAACGCTGTTTTCAGCGAATGCGAGCCCGAGGCCAAAACTGATATTGATCGGCAAGTCAACGCACACGGACGGGAACTACAACTATGATATCGAAGGGCGTCTCGGCGTCCACATTGCAAAGGGAAATGCCGCCAGAGTGGCTTTTGGCACAAACGCTATCGGAAATGGATATCAAGTTTATGTATGGACCCGAGCGACGGGATGCGTTACAGAAGTTCCACCAATTTCTTACGACGAGTTTAATATTTGTACGCCCGATGAGCGAGACAAACAGCTTCTGGGCGGCATTTCATCTGAAGGCGACTATATTGTGGGCACGAGCGAAGGCGAGCAGTCCAATGCTGGCGCATTTCGTTGGGAGTTTGGAGACGCAAACGCCGACGATTTGGCAGTCTCTCCATCGCTTTGGAACGAGAGAGCTGTTGGGGTAAGTGTAACTGGAAGCTCGGTGGCGATGGGTGGCGATTCTCTTGATGGATGCGGCGCCGGGACTTGGATCGCTAGCAAGTTTAATCCGGGGATACCGTCCGAATCCATAATGAACAAGAGTGTCTGGAATTGTGATACGACTCCAGCTGCTTGGGTGATTCCCACCGCGAGCAACTATGACATTTCAACAATTGCTGGAACTGCATCAGTTTACACTTGTTGCCTTACGGTGCCGGATTTTTGTATCCCTACTGGATATGCTTGGCGATGGGATGTCGGCTCCAATCCAGAAGCAATTAAGTTAGATACCGAGTATGTTCCAGGCTTCGCGCTGGGCGTGAGCACTACCGGCGACGCGGTCGTAGGAGCGTTCGTGGTCGAAAACCCTCTTGGGCCTATGTTCTACTCCGTTCGATACGTCGCGTTTCGTGCAACCGGCGGCGGCAATGTTGGCGAAATTTTAATGGATATTCCCATTGATGTCAGTGGGATCGGCGGCTGCTACACGAACGACTACGGCCTCAACAGTTGCATAAGCAGCTATGCGGCGGACTCCAATGACGATTGGATCGTCGGTGAAGTCAGCTGGAATGCCGTCGCATGGATTGGGGAGAATGCAGATCCTGTGAATCTCAACGAACGTTTCGCATGTCTAAAGCCAGCGAACCTAGTTTTGCTTTCTGCAACGTCGATATCTAACGATGGAAGATTTGTTGCCGGACATGCACGTTACACAAGCGAAAGTCAAACTTGGGCGTGGGTCGTCGACCAAGGCTCATGTCCCGCCGATTTCAACGAAGATGGCTTTGTGGACGACACTGATTTTATTGATTTCTTTTTACCTGCATACAACCTCACGGAGTGCTCGCCCTGCACGGCGACGTGCGAAGGCAGCGAATGCATGAAGCCGGGCATCAACGACTGCACAATTTTTTCGGACTCACCCTACGAAGCTTGCATGGGAGATTTGAACTGGGATGGCATTGTCGGCGATGCGGATTTTGTGATTTTCTCGGCTGCGTATGCTCTTCTAGAATGTCCGACAGATTGATTTGAAACTCGGACGAACGAAAATGCAGCCCTCGCCGGCGATTTGGAAGAATCGCCGGCGACTTTATCCACACGTCGAGCGCTCAATCACGCGATAGACGGCTGGTCGATTCCCGTTCAATACTGCGTCGGAATCGACGTGTCGAGTTCGTTCTCAATAGTCGCATCGAGTTTGAGCGACGAGCCACTTCCGGTGAGTTTTGCCCGAACGCCGCCGCGCGGCACGTCCCACCCTCGCAAGCCACCTCGCGTTGCCTGGTACCAACCTGCAACGGCTCGATAGCCCAGCTTTCCTCCCTCGACCGTCGCGCCTGCGACTTGGGGGTTGTACTCGCCAGTTTCTTCAAACCAAGAATGGCGATCATTCATCAACTTGCGGGTGCCCTCATCCTTTGGATTCCACCCGGGGTTCGTATCTCCGGTCATGTAGACGCGGACGGATCCGTCATAAAACGGCAGAGGCTGTCGGCACTGCGGGTCGGCGAAGAACATTGCCTGTTTGCCGAAATGCCGGGAGTAGTTGTCGGAAGCCCAAACCTTGGACTGCGGGAAACGGATGTCCGTCACGCGCTTGTTACCGATCGATGCAGTTGCTGTCGCCTCAAAGCGATTTCGAAGGCCATCGGAGAGAAGGGCTGAATTGTTCTCACCGTAGATGATGACGGCCCGCTTGCTGCCGCCACCCTCCATGACGTTGTACATTTTGTCGGGGCTGAAGTGCGCCGAACTGATCGTGTACGACATGCGGAAGGGATAGCGCCAGCGCGAATCTGTTTCGCCACTCGACGGCGGAACCGGGACGCCCGAGGTGTCCACGTTCGAGTAATCCTTCTGCAGGTTTTTCAAACTCACATCTTCCGGGCAGGCGGCGACGGTCATCGGCATCTGGGCGCTCATGTAGTCGAGCAGGGGGATGTGGCTGTAGTAGACGTGCGGAAACCACGCGCCGATGGGCTGATACTTATTGAGATCCTTGAGACCGAGGCGCTTCTGCATGATGTACGTAAATTGCCACGCGGCACCCATCATGTCGTTGTCGGCGTACTGCTTCGAGACGGGAATGTAGCGGTGGAAGTCGGGCGGAATGGGCGTGCCGCGATACCACGAATAGTTGAAGAGCTTGTCCTTGTTCTCGGATCCGTAGCTTCCCATCGCGGTCGAGAAGTTACGCATGTTGTTCATGCACAGGACCATTTTCGCGTGGCGCCTTGCGCTGCCGAGCGCGGGAAGCAGAATGCCGATGAGCAGCGCGATGATCGCGATGACGATCAGCAGCTCGATCAGTGTGAACGCAGACAGCGGACGCTTGGTGCGGGAATTCATGCGACTGATTGCCTCCTCGAACTATGGACGTGAACTGCGAACCCGAACTGCGAACCCGAACCCATCAAACGCAAAGCCGAGCGCGGCGAGCAGACGCCGTGTTCGACCCGCATTGTCCCCCGATCAAA
The DNA here is from genome assembly GCA_017303555.1 of Planctomycetota bacterium. Taxonomy (GTDB): domain Bacteria; phylum Planctomycetota; class Phycisphaerae; order Phycisphaerales; family UBA1924; genus JAFEBO01. The sequence continues at coordinate 2,207 of JAFLCN010000014.1, read as the reverse complement.
AACCCGGATTTCGTGCTGAAATCTACGGAGCAGAACGCTCGCGGGCACAGGCATTTCACCATAACTTTGCGAACCTGTCAAGCATTCGGTGACTCTCCCGAGTTCTCGGGCGAAATGATTTTCGCCGGAACGCGGGCCGCGTTTTCTGAAACACCAAAGAAACAGGCCGCCCGTTTCGGGCGGCCTGTGCAATAACGCATTACCTTCGCGAATCCGACCGCGTTACCACGACTTGTCGGAGGTATCGAGTTCGTTCTCGGGGTTGTTGGCCGTGAGCGAAAGCGAGTCATCCTTGCCGACCAACGCGCTGATCCTGGAGTTCGGAGACGGGCCCGGTCCACGCGGAATGTCCCAACCGAGCAGACCGCCGCGGGTGTACTTGTACCAGCCCGCAACAACCTTGTACTTCTCCGGGTTGTTCGAGAACGACGGGAACAACTGAGGGTCGTACGGCTGACGATCCTTGACGTAGCTGAGGCGAGCGCCCATGTTCTGGCGGCGACCGGCGCTCGAAGGATCCCAACCCGGGGTGCAGTCACCGGTCCTGATGACGCGAACGGAGCCGTCGTAGAACATCAGGGGCTGACGGGCATCGGGCGATGAGTAGTACTGAGGCCGGCGACCGAAGTGGCGAGCGAACTCGTCGGACGCAACGGTCTTCTGGCTCGGGAAGCGCACATCGCTCAGCTTGTTCATGCCGTACTGGTTGGGAAGGTTCGGGTCGCCGGAGCTGGCGTAGTAGCTACCGCCGCCGCCCGCGGGTGGCGAGCCGGTGGGATACCACATTGCGGGAGTCAGAAGCTTGCCGCTCTCCGGGCTCATGACCTGATAGCCCGCCTTCTGCGGTCCCCAGTGGGCGGAGTGAATCTGATACGAAGTGCTGAACGGCCAACGCCAGTTGGAGTTGCTGCCGTCGCCACCGTTGGCGGGGTAGGGCAAGCCCGTCGCTTCCGGATCCTTCCAGTTGCGAGCGATGCTCTGACGCCAGGCGTCTTCCGAGCAGGATGCAACGGGAGAGGGAAGGTTGCCGCCGATGAAATCATTCAGCGGAATGTGGCTGTAGAGGATGTACGGAATCCAACCCGGCGGCACGGCGGCCTTGTCTTCCGGCAGCCCGGTCTTCTTGCGGATGATGTACACGACCTGGTGAGCCGCGGCTTCCTGGTCGGTGGCAAACACCGCGTCGGGGGCCTGAGGCCACTCGGCAAAGGACTTGCCGGGGATATCGCGGGGCGGCTTGGTGCCGCGGCGCCAATCCATGCCGGGGAGGCGGTCCTTGCGTTCCGAGGCGTATGAGTTGACCGCCGTTGCGTAGGACTTTTCGTTGGCCTGACACACGACAAGCTTGGCGTAACGCCGCGCTTCACCGAGCGCAGGAAGCAGAATGCCGATCAGCAGCGCGATGATCGCGATCACGATCAGCAATTCGATGAGTGTGAAGCCTTCGGTGCCGCGCGACTTGCGGGCAAACACGTCCTTCATCATTTTCCGATCTCCCAGACTGGTCGCGGAATCGCGACCGTTTTAAGAACGACCCGAGTTCGGTACGCAGTTCCGGAAACCCCGGCTGCGGCGAATCGGAGATTTTTACCTCCCCAGGCGAAAGGTCAACCCATGACCCTGCCCCGGAAACGGAGGCGACCGTCACTCCTACACCCTCACAAGTCGTTCCAAATCAGCCAGTAACAACTCGAACCTTTGCTCTGCCGCAGGATGCGGCGGCCAGAATAGGCACCAGAGCATATCACACTTTCGAGCGGGCTTGTCCGCGGGATGCAGGTTTTTTGAGCCCGCCTTGAAAATTCCGCCGACCAGGAAACGCCGCTGCCGGACGTTCACATCGGTCGCCCTTCAGACCGCGAAAAAGCCTTGTTTTCAGGAAGTTTTCGACACTTTCGCAGCTTCGGAACCGGCGCTCACACGCTCACGGCCAGCGTATCGAACGCAGCACCATCAGTTCCTCGCTCGGGCGACCTGCCGGAGCCTTCGGAGTGGGCGCCGAAACGGTCTCGGGCGGCTTTGGCTGCGTTTGGGAACCGGGGTCGGCCTGCGGACCTGCCGGCTGGCTCGGATTCGATGCGGACTCGGGAGGGGCCGGAGCGGCCTGCGCGCCCCCTTCGCGGTGGTTTGCACCGATTTTGGCCGGCAGGGCGCCCGACAGGGCCGGGGCAGGCTTGACCGCCCCCGAAGCGGCCTCCGCTGCACCC
>JAFLCN010000013.1 GCA_017303555.1 Planctomycetota bacterium | reverse complement strand
ACCCCGCTTCAACCCCTCCCAGCCCAACCAACCCGGAGCAAAGTGCGATGTGAACGCACCCCATCGGAACAAAGCGTTCCCACCCGCTCCTTCCCTTCCCCAAAGCCCATGCAAGGGCCCGGCTGTTCGATTGTGCACAAAGCGCGAGCGATGTCCAGCGACCAAGCCCGCCCGGCGCTTCCTCGCGGACATAGGCGTGTCCGTGAGATGCGGAATTTGCAGTGTGCGCAGGTTCGAGCCGCCCATGAATTGTGTGCAACAGGCCAATTCGAACGGTCGAAAGAACTCTCCGCATGCGATCATCCGCCAAAAACGTCAGCGACCTGCACCGATTGCTCCATGAACTTGTACTGCTGAGGGGCCACGAGCGATGGACACCGAAATCGCTCGGGAAGCACTTCGGTGTCTCGGAGAAGACGATCCGGCGCGACATGAAGAAGCTCGCGAGCACCGGTTTCGGCGTCGCGTTCGATCGCTCACGGGGCGGGTATCGCATCGGGGCGGGATCGTTTCTTCCGCCCGTCCAACTCTCGCTCGCCGAAGCGCTCTCGCTCATCGTGCTGTGCGAGGATGTAGCCGGACGCGATCAGGTTGGCCTGCTCGAGCCGGCGATTGATGCGATGTCGAAGATCGAATCGCTGTTGCCCCCGGCGCTCAAGTCCGATCTCGACGAGGTCATGGATCATGTGGAGATCCGTCTGGCGCGATCGGGCTCGACCGAGAGCGAGCGGGCGATCTTTGAACAACTGCGCGACGCGATCGTGACCGAAACGGTGCTGCGTTGCCGCTATAAGTCGGCGAGCGGGGGCGAGCCTCAGCGGAGTTTCGAGTTCGAGCCGTACGCGCTCTGGTTCGGCGTCCGCGCGTGGTACGCGATCGGCAAGCACCGCCGGCGTGGCACGCTCGCAGCGCTCAAGCTCCGCCGCTTTCAACGCATCGAGGTGCTGAACGAAACATTCAAAAGGCCCGCTGATTTCTCGGTCGATTCATACCTCGGCAACGCATGGCAGATGATCCCCGGCGAGGATGAATACGAGGTCGAACTGCGTTTCGATGCCGACTTTGCCGAGACGATCGTCGATACCCGCTGGCACAAAACGCAGCAGGTCACCCGGCGCGCCGATGGCACGGCGACCGTGTGTTTTCAGGTCGCGGGCCTTGATGAGATCGTCTGGTGGGTGCTCTCGATGGGAAGGCACTGCCATGTGGTGAAGCCGAAAGAACTGCGCGAGCGCGTGAAACGTGAAGCAAGTGCCGCGGCAAAGCAGTATTCGTGAGTTTGGATCGGTCGTGAGCCACGATCAAACGCGCGTCAGCTCAAGGCCCGGAGGTGGCGGGCACTCCGGATTCACCCACTGAATCACTTCAGCCCACCCGGCGCTCTCGGGGTCGTGCTGGAGATATCCCCGGATCGGGCGCACCGGCGACCAGCCGTCTTTGAGGTGAACGCTCAGCACCGGATCGGTCTGCGTGCCGCGGACCACATTGCCGACGTACTCATCGATTCTCTCGGTTGCGCAGACCTTTCCGTACCCCGGCAGGCGGCTCGCGCCCACCATGCGCCAGAGCCGCTCGGCCTGCACGAGAAATCGTGTCGCATCAGTCAGCGCGTGCGCAATGCCGTGGTGCTGATGGTGAGGGTGCACCATGAGGTCCGCGCCGTAGAGCGTGTGGCCGGTGGGTTCGTGATCGAGGAACGAGCCTCCCGCGGTCAGCACATCCCATGAATCATCGATGTGAAAATCGGACATGCGCAGACGCAGCGTGAAGTGGACCCCCGCGACCTCATTGCGCGTTGTTTCGATCGCGACGAACTGGCCCTGCGGGAAAACCTGGCGGTGATCGTCCAGTTCTTCGATCGTGTAGGGTCGTTCCTCGGGATAGACGAGGCGGCAGATCGCGACGATCGCTTCGTAGTCCGAGGGTTCGATGCAGCGGATTTTGTAGTTTGATGGAAGCATGCGTTCTGTCGAGCGAGATGCGATGGACCGGCGCGACCCGTCTCATCGGTGCCCGGCGGCGTGGGAATGAGATTCGGTCTCATTCTGCTGATGTGAGCGTACGAAAAATAGTCGGTGTTTGCAGCCCTTTCCGAGTACACTGCCGTTGCTCCGGCCGCGATGCGGCCCTCGGTGGTGCGTCGCATGCGGAGCCCAGGGGTTGCAGCATGTCAAAGGCAAAGGACAAACTCGGGCGCCTTGATCGCAAGACCTACGAGAAAGAACTTCGGCGCCTGCAGGAGAAGCTGTGCGCAATGCAGGATTGGGTCAAGCAATCCGGCGAGCGCGTTGTGATTGTGCTCGAAGGACGTGATGCCGCGGGAAAGGGCGGCGTCATCCGTTCGATCACCGAAAAAGTCAGCCCGCGCGTGTTCCGTGTCGTTGCGTTGCCTGCGCCGTCGGATCGCGAGAAAAGCCAGGTCTACATCCAGCGATACCTGAACCACTTTCCCGCAGCAGGCGAGATCGTCATCTTCGATCGCTCGTGGTACAACCGTGCAGGCGTGGAGCACGTCATGGGCTTTTGCACGAAGGACGAGTACAAGCGGTTTCTTGAACTCTGCCCGGTCGTCGAGAAGTACTTTGTGAATGGTGGAATCAGGTTGATCAAGGTCTGGCTGGACGTGAGCGACACAGAGCAGAAGCGACGCTTTGAGGCACGCATCGACGACCCGCTCCGCCAGTGGAAGCTCAGCCCGATGGATCTGCCTTCGCGCAGCAAGTGGTACGAATACTCGCGCGCCCGCGACCGGATGCTGGACGCGACCGATACCGAGCACGCCCCCTGGCACGTGCTGCAGTCGGACGACAAGAAGCGGGCACGCTTGAACTGCATCCGCCACCTCCTCGACGCGATTCCGTATAAGAAGGTCGAACGGGAGAAAGTGAAGTTGCCGAAGCGATCGATGAAAGACGCGTACGACGATCAGGCGACGATGCGCAAACGCAAGTTTGTCAAGAGCGTGTATTAGCTTGCGGGCCCGGTCGGGACGAAGCGATGCGCGAATTCTTGCGAATCGCCCGAGACCCGAACGCCGATAGAGCGCACCAGAACGCCAATGGTCGCTGCAACACCAAATGCCGATGCGGCCGGGCCGCTTTCCGCAGAGCACCTGAATCAGGTATCCGACGCGCGCAGGCGTGCAAAGAAGATACTGCGTGCCGCGGGGGTGGCGTGGTTCAGCGGCTGGTCGATGGCGGTTTTCGCCGTTCTCACACTGGCATTCGCATTTCTGAGCGATTGGAGCGCGTGGGCCATCGGGATCGGGTTGGGCGCGTGTGCCGCGAACGAGCTGCGCGGGGGCGCGATGTTGAGGCGGATGGATCCACGCGGCGCGAGGGTACTCGGCTGGAATCAGGTGTTTCTCGCCGTGCTGATCGTCGCGTACGCGATTTGGTCGCTGTACAGCGCGATTCACAACCCTCCGATGGCGACGTTGATGCAAGGAACGGGCGATCCACAGCTCGACGCGATGGTCAAAGAGCTCTCGACCGTGGTGACGTGGGCTTTGTACGGAACGATGGCGGTGGTGGGCCTGGTCGTGCCCGGTCTCACGGCGATGTATTACTTCACACGCCGCGCGCTGGTGACCGCATTTCGCCGGGAGACTCCGACCTGGATTCTCGAGTTGATGCGGCGGGGGTAAGGCCGCTCGGGAGCGTGCGAGGGGCGTGGGGCGACCCCGCCGGTCAGAAAAAGCCAAAAAACGACGCCCGGTAAATATGCCGAAGCGCAGGCGAACACGCTCACGAGCCGATCAGTATGGGAAGTCGGAGATCGAGGATGCGCACAGCGTGCGCCTGTTCAAATAGAGGAAGAGACTGGCCCGCGGGAACCGCGGCTTACCGGCCCTAAAGTTCGTTCTCACGCTCTCTTACGGGGATTCATTCCATGTGCGGAATCGTCGCGTATATCGGTGCCAAGCCTGCCCAGTCCTACCTGATCGAAGGCCTCAAGCGCCTGGAATACCGCGGCTACGACTCCGCCGGCTTGGCCGTCCTTGAAGGTGGCAAGCTGAACGTCGTCAAGGCCGTCGGCCGCGTCGCCAACCTCGAAGACAAGATCGAAGACCTCGGCGGCTTCCGCGGCACCATCGGCATCGCCCACACCCGCTGGGCGACCCACGGCGGCGTGACCGAATTCAACGCCCACCCGCACACCGATGACCGGAACGGCATCGCGATCATCCACAACGGCATCATCGAAAACTACGCGGCACTCAAGACCTATCTCGAAGAGAAGGGCCACAAGTTCCAGAGCCAGACCGACACCGAAGTCCTCGCGATGCTCATCGGCGAGCTCTACGCGCCGCAGGAAGGTGTGGACCTTGAAGCCGCGGTGCAGGCCGCGCTGCGTGAAGTGACCGGCGCGTACGCCATCGCCGTGATCTGCGAGAAAGAACCCGATGTTCTGGTTGTCGCCCGCAAGGGTTCACCGCTCATGGTCGGCGTCGGCGCGGGCGAGTACGTCGTCGCGTCGGATGCATCAGCGATTGTGAGCCACACCACGCAAGCATTCGTGCTCGACGATTACAACGTCGTCAAGATCACGCGCTCGGGCTTCCGCACCAGCACGATCCACAACGTCCCCGTCACCAGCAAGATCATGCAGCTCGAACTCGAGCTTCAGGAAATCGAGCTCGGCGGCTTCAGCCACTTCATGCAGAAGGAAATCTTCGAGCAGCCCAAGGCGATCTCGAACTGCATCCGTGGCCGCCTGAACATGGATGAAGGCCGCATCCACCTGGGCGGCGTCGGCAATTTCAGCAAAGAGCTTTCCAAGATCAAGAACATCGTGCTGACCGCGCAGGGCACGGCCCTGCACGCCGCGATGATCGGTGAATACCTCTTCGAGGATCTCGCCAAGGTTTCTTCGGTCGCTGAGTACGCGAGCGAATTCCGCTATCGCAATCCGATCGTCGAAGAAAACACGCTTGTCATCGCCGTCAGCCAGTCGGGCGAAACCGCCGACACCCTCGCGGCACTTCAGGAAGCCAAAGAACGCGGCGCGCTCGCCATGGGCGTCGTCAACGTCGTCGGCTCCTCGATCGCGCGCGAAACCGATGCCGGTGTCTACCTCCGCGTCGGACCCGAGATCGGCGTCGCCAGCACCAAGGCCTTCACTGGTCAGGTCGCCGTCCTTTCCATGCTCGCGATGTACATGGGCCGCAAGCGCTTTATGAGCGCTGATCAGTGCCGCGACCTGATGAAGGACATGGAGCGCATCCCCGGCCTGATCGAACGCATCTGTGAGCAGGATGCGCGGATCAAGAAGGTCACCGAGAAGTACATCCACCGCGAGAACTGGCTCTTCCTCGGTCGCGGCTACAACTACCCGACCGCCCTCGAAGGCGCCCTCAAGCTTAAGGAAATCAGCTACATCCACGCCGAGGGCATGCCCGCGGCGGAAATGAAGCACGGCCCCATCGCGCTCATCAACGACGGCATGCCGGCGGTCTTCATCGCCAACAAGGGCCGTCAGTACGAGAAGGTGATGAGCAACATCCAGGAAGTCCGCAGCCGAGGCGGCCACGTCATCGCCGTCGCGACCGAGGGCGACAAGGACATCACCAAGTACGCCGAGGATGTCATGTACATCCCCGAGATCCCCGAGTGCCTCAGCCCGATGCTTGCCGTCGTGCCGCTCCAGCTCATGGCGTACCACGCCGCGGTGCTGCGCGGGCACGATGTGGACAAGCCCCGCAACCTCGCCAAGAGCGTCACGGTGGAGTGACGCCGGCGTGCACGCCGGACCGATAGCCTCGAAAGTCCGAGATCAACTCCGCACGATCGGAATCGCCACACGCACACATTTGTGCCGTGGCTGATGGGCGCGCCCGCCCACGCCGATGCTCTCTTCCATGAACCCCCGCAAGTTCGGACGTGTCGTCTGTCAGTTTGTCGGGACGTCGCTGGGCGACGTTGTGGACATGTCCGCCGGCGGCATGCGCATCACCACGCCCACGTCGATCACTCCGAAAATCGACGACGTTGTCACCGTCAAGCTCGTGGGCATCTCCAACGTCGTCTTCGTCCGCTGCCGCGTCGCCTGGGTGAAGGCCGCCAGTAAACGCAAGTGGACCGCCAACCTCCTCAAGCTCATCGGCGGCACCCGCGGCGAGATCGGCCTCCAGTTCGTCGATCTCACGCCCGAAGCACGCCAGGTCATCAGCGAGATCGGTGCCGCGGCAGGCCGCAACGAGACCATCCGCCCCGATATCGAGAAGTTCCGGAAGAATGCCGCCTGACCGGATCCGGCGTTGGAACGGCCAGCCGAAGCGTGAAGCCCCGCGGGGCGGTACGCTTGGCCCGTGACACGCACGATCCGAATCCTCCTGCCGCTCTTTTTCGCCGCGGTCCTGCTGGCGTTCCCCGCGTTCGCGCAGAACACCCTGCGTCTCGACGCCGAAGGCAACTGGGTCCCCGTTGAGACCGAGATCGACCCCTCCAGCGATGAGGGCGTGATGAACCGCGCCCGCAAGCAGCTCGCCGAGAACCGCCCCCGGGGCGCGCTCGCTCTGCTCGACAGTTGGATCAAGCGCAACGCGGCACAAGACAAGCCCGAAACCGCCGAGGCCCTCCTCCGCCGGGGCGATGCAAAGCTCGCGCTCAAAGACGAGTACGAGGCGCTCTATGACTACGAGCGCGTCATCAAGGAATATCCCGGGACGCCCCAGTTCGTCACGGCGCTCGAACGCGAACTCGAGATCGGGCTGATGTATCTCAACGGGCTTCGCAAGAAGTCGTGGGGGCTCCGCATCGACAACGCGAGCCGCATCGGCGAGGAACTGCTCATCCGCGTCCAGGAGCGTGCCCCCGGCAGCCAGCTCGCGCAGCGGGCCGCGATCGAGCTTGCCAATTACTACTACCGCATCCGCGACCTCCGCATGGCCGCCGAGGCGTACGACATCTTCCTCGCCAACTTTCCCACCAGCGAATATCGCGAACTCGCGATGGAGCGGCGCGTCTTCGCCAATATCGGCCGCTACAAGGGCCCGCGCTACGACGCCTCCGGCCTGATCGAAGCCCAGTACCTCGTCCGCGATTTCGCCGCCCGCTACCCGAAATCCGCCGAGCAGATCGGCATGAACGATGCGCTCATCGCCCGCCTCGACGAATCCGCTGCCGACCAGATGTTCGAGACCGGCAAGTGGTATTTCAAGCGAGACGACCCGATCTCCGCCCGCTACACGCTCAAACGCCTCCTGCAGAAACACCCCGACACAGTCGCAGCGGACGAGACCCGCCTCATCTTCAAGCAGCGCAACTGGCCGCTGCCCCCCGCCCGCACCAAGCCCCCGGTTGAGGACGACGACCCGTCCGATCAGCCCGTGACATCGTCCGATGTCGAAGGCATGTTGAAGGTGGGGGACGAGAGGCCTCCGCTCAACCCCGATTCCGCCATCCGAAGCGACAGCCCCTCGACCCCGCCGATCGCGCCGCCTCAGGAGAACCGCGAGTGAGCACCAGCCGTTCGAAGTTGTTTGCCCGTGCATCCTCGGGAGCTGTGCTGCTCGCTCTGCTCGCGAAGTCGGGCTGCTCGTCCGACCCGACGCAAGGCTACTCGTTCAAGAACACCTACGACACCGAAGCCCGCACCATCCAGGTCCCCATCTTCCAGAACAAGACCTACTACAAAGGCGTCGAATCCGAACTGACGGAAGCGATCGTCAAAGAAGTGCAGAACAAGACGCCCTGGATCATCGATCCCTCGCCCGCCGCCGACACGACCCTTAACGGCACCATCACCAGCGTCCAACTCCGCCAGACCGCAACCGACCCCAGCGGCTACGTGCAGGAACTCGGCTACATCATCACCGTCGATTTCGAATGGGTCGACAACACCACCGGCAAGACGATCGTCGGCCGCCACAACTTCAGCGGTGCCGACACTTTCGTCCCCACGCGGGGCGTGAGCGAGAAGATCGAGTACGGCCAGACCTCCGCCTCGCAGCGGATGGCCAAGGACATCGTTTCCGAACTGCGGACGAGCTGGTGAACGCCATCCACCCGCGCGAAAGCCGGTCTGGCACGCGGCTTGCCGCAATTTCGGAATCGCACCCGAATTTGCCTACTGTTGCTCGGTTTCGCGTCCACGGCCGCGCCATGCCCGCCAGTTGGGAGGCAGAATCACGCCCGCTGACACGCTTGCCCGTACCGGGAAGGGCTCCGGGAGCGTCCAAATGCTGCCCGCAGGCCGATTTCCGGCCGGCCGGAATGCGTGAATGGCGATGCACAGGGCCGGATGCATCTTCCGGGCCGGTTATCCGAACAGTAGAGTGAGAGAACCGCTAGAAGCACTGAAGTCCAAGGGTCCAGTCTCGGGTGCTGCCCGATAAAGGAAACGATGAGCCGAGTCGTTGAAATCTCGCGGGGTTTGAAGGATCGCTTCACAGGTTTGCTGCGCCTTCGCGCGTCCGAAGAGCCGAGCGGCGGCCGCCAGAAACCAGGCGCACCAAAGCGCAGCGGCCCTCCCGGCCCCGGCCTGCCCAACGGCCAGGGCCAGCCCCAGTCGCGCGGCCTGTTCACCATGGTCGCCGTCATCGCGCTCTTTGTCGTGCTCTTCATGATGTTCAGCGCTCCCAACCGCGCCGAGCCGATCACGCTTCATCAGTTCCGCATCGAGTACGAGGGCAACATGCTCTCCGACGTCACCCTCACCGACGAGGGCCTTCGCGCCAAGCGCAAAAAGGATGTCGCCGGACCCGAGGGCTACGTTCTCGTCAAGATCAATTCCGCCAACCGCGAACTGATCGCCAAGGAAGCAAACGAGATCACCAAGGGCAACTTCCAGAGCAACTCGCCCAGCGCCTGGTTGACCATCCTGGTGTTCTTCGGCCCGCTGCTCCTCATCCTGTTCCTCGGCTGGTGGCTCGTCAGCCGGGGCCTTCGCGCTGCCGCCGGGGGCGGTGGCATGCTCGGCAACTTCGGCAAGAGCCGTCACCGCACACTCACGAAGGAAATGACCGGCATCACCTTCGCCGATGTCGCCGGCATCGACGAGGCCAAGGAAGAAGTCACCGAGATCATCGAGTTCCTCAAGAACCCCAAGAAGTTCACCAAGCTTGGGGGGCGCATCCCTCGGGGCGTGCTGCTCGTCGGCGAACCCGGCTGCGGCAAGACCCTGCTCGCCAAGGCGATTGCCGGTGAAGCGGATGTGCCCTTTTTCTCGATCAGCGGGTCTGACTTTGTGGAGATGTTCGTCGGCGTCGGCGCCAGCCGCGTGCGCGACCTCTTCAAGCAGGCCAAGGACAGCTCGCCCTGCATCATCTTCCTCGACGAAATCGATGCGGTCGGCCGTCGCCGCGGCGGCGGGTTCACCACGGGTGGGCACGACGAACGTGAGCAAACGCTCAACGCGATCCTCGTCGAGATGGACGGCTTCAACACCGCCGACGGTGTGATCGTCATCGCCGCGACCAACCGCAACGATGTGCTCGACCCCGCGCTCACGCGTCCGGGACGCTTCGACCGCCAGATCACGGTGCCGCTGCCCGACGTGAAGGGCCGTCTCGAGATCCTGCGGGTTCACTCAAAGAAGGTCAAGATGGGCCCGAACGTCGAACTCGAGCGCATCGCCCGCGGCACACCCATGTTCAGCGGCGCCGATCTCGCAGCCATCATCAACGAAGCGGCCATTGCCGCGACCATGCAGAACAAGGATTTCATCGAGCACGAGGACCTCGAAGAGGCCCGCGACAAGGTGAAGTTCGGCCGCGCCAAGAAGAGCCGTGTGCGCGAGAAGGACGAGAACAAGCTCGTCGCGTATCACGAAGCCGGCCACGCGATCCTGCAGGCCCTGCTCACCGATGCCGATCCACTGCACAAGGTGACCATCATCCCGCGAGGCGGCGCCGGCGGCGCAACCTTCAGCCTGCCCGAGAAGGACCGCATGGGCTACGGCATCAAGTGGCTCAATGCCACGATGCGTGTCCTCTGCGGCGGCCGCATCGCCGAACAGAAAGCCATGAGCGACGCATCCAGCGGCGCCTCCATGGATATCACCCAGGTCACCAGTCTCGCCCGCACCATGATCGTCGAGTGGGGCATGAGCCGCAAGCTCGGCTTCGTCCGCTACGCCGGCATGGACACGCGCGAGATGTACATGGCCGAAAAGGGCTACTCCGAAGAGACCGCCAAGCAGATCGACGAAGAGGTCCGCCGCTTCGTGGACGAGGCCTACGCCGATGCTCAGCGTCTGCTCGAAGAGAACTGGGACAAGGTCGTCCGCGTCGCGGATGCACTCATCAAGTACGAAACGCTGAGCGCCGACGACGTGCACCGCCTGATGCGAGGCGAAGAACTCGCCAAGCCGACGGTGGCCGACCTGCTCCGTGCCGAAGCAGCCCGCCGCAAGGCCGATACGCCCCCCTCGCTGCCGCCGGAAGCCTCGACGGATCTGCCGCCGGGTGCGCTGCCGAATCCGGCCTGACGACGCATGCACCGAGAAGTTCTCGAACGCCCCGTACGTCGGGGCGTTTTCTTTTATCCAATCCTCAGACTCTTTGAATAAACGATTCCCGCGACTCGGATTGGCCTCGGCACGGGAAGGCATGGAACGACGCATCGCGTCCGATCAGAAATGAAAAGCGGGCATCGGAGAAGTCCGATGCCCGCTCGAATTTCTTATCCTGCAGCCGTAGAAACTCTGTACGCGAAGATCACGGACACTCAAGCGCGTCGTACGCGACCGCAAACAGTCCAAAGTCCGCATCATCAACGACTCCGTCGGCATTGAGGTCCGCAGGACAACCCGCCGGCATCGATGTATCCGAACAGAGCAGCACGTCGTACGCCGACGCGAACGAAGCAAAGTCATCGTCCTCGATCAGTCCGTCGCAGCCGAAATCGCTCGGACACACACGCACCTGCACGACGCGCGTGAGGCAAGCGCTCGAAGCGCAATCATTGATTCTTCGCACGTAATACGTGGTCGTGACGCGAGGAGCGGGGATCGTGATCGACGAACCGCTGCCGATCGGCGTGCCGGAGCAAGCGTTTGCGAACCATTCAAAGCCCGTTCCAACGCCGCCGGAAGCCGTGAGCTGGATGGTTCCACCGTCGTACTGGCACAGGTTGTCCCGATTGGTCGATGCCGCAGTCGGCGGTGTTGCGTACTTCACAGGCACCGACACGCTCGACAACTGAGCCGAGACACTGCCGTTCGAAACCCGGCGCGTCCGCGCGGAATAGATCTGGTTCGGGCCGACTGTCGGATAGACCACCAGCGAGTTTCCCGTTCCGATCAGTTCGCCGCCCGTGTACCAGTCGATCGCGAAACCCACACCGGGGTCAGTCGCAGACACCGTCACGCCCGATCCCGGGCAGACCGGAGAGCTCGCCGAACTCTGCACCGACATCGGTGCAGGAATCCCATTCAATTTCATCGTGAACGAAAAGTTGCCGGGAATCGCATTTCCAGCCTGGATCTCGCCGGAAGTGCTGGCCCCGAGGGTGTAGGTCTGCCCGGCCAGCAACACACCATTCTCATTGCTCGTCCCCGGGTTCGATCCACCGTGCAAAAAGCTGATTCCCGGTCCGGTCAACGAGACGCCTCCACGACCAAAGCTCGTCACGAAATTCACGGCCGTGTTCTCCGGCACCGAGAATGTCACCGAGAACGACGACGAGGCCGTTCCGTAACCGGAGTAAAAGGCGTTGCTCTTGCCGGGGCTCGCGTAACCAGAGCCGGTGATTTGCGTCGTGCCCAGCGTCGAATTCTGACTCGCGCTTGCATTGCCGTTCGACTGCGCCTCGGGCGTGCCCACCGAGCTGACCGACGCGTTGAACACGTTGAAATCCGGCGCCGTTGCCGTTTGCAGCGGCATCGCCACCGACTGAGCTTTGATCGTTCGGCTCTGCGTCAGGTATTGGATCGTCTGCGCCGTCGCCGAAGCCGACAGAGACAAGGTGGTTCCCAGCACAAGAAGTGGTGTTCGCAATGAAATTCTCCTTCGCCCCAAGATCCCTTATCTTGAGTGAAAGCGAGACGGTTTGCAAGGCCCGCGCAGGGTTCTGAATGCCGAACAAAGCAATAATTTGGCAAGAATCAGGCCGCGATTGGCGTTGATCGCTGGCGCCCGGGCTCGATCGGCGGCGGCCCACCAAAAACAGGCTCGCCCGACTACTGCGCCGCGCACGGCTCGTGATCCACCCGCGTCGTGTTCGAGCCCATGTGCAGCCAGAACTCGTGCTCCCACCCGGCCTTGTCCGCTTCGCGTTCCCGGCGGAACGGCCCGAGGCACCACTTCGGGTCGTGCATGCGGCAGTGCACATACCACTTGTCGAAATCGTCGTCGGTCTCTTTCGCGTCGGGACGGGTCACGCACCCGGACGAGGCGACAACAACAAACAGCGGCAGCAACATTCGGCGGGCTCGGCGCATGAATCACTCCGGATGACGAACGTGAAGGTTACCACGTCCGCATCGAGCGCGCAAGGGCCCCGGAAAGTGCGCATGGTTCGAGTTCTTGCAGCGAGCGTGTTACGCCGCTTCCGATTCGGGCAGGTCCGCCACCGTCCCCGCAACGCCGTCCCGCGTCACGTAGAAGAAGTCCGGGCTGATCGGATACGGCAGCCGCTTGTAATCGTGCTCGACGCGCGTTCGCAGCCTGCGCAGGAACGGATCGGGCCCCGGGGAGATCGCGACGAACATGTCCCGTGCCGGTGTCGCGACGTAGAAATCGCCCCCGAGCTGCGCCGCCAGCCGATCGTGCAGGCCGTCCAGCAGCAGCCGTGCCGCGTCGTACCCGTCGTGCTGGCTCATGATCGCCGCCTTGCCGCCTTCCTTCGATTCCACGACCTGGATTTCGAGTTCAGGCGCGTAGCTTTCCAGGTTCTCGCGGCTGATCAGCTCCAGTTCATCCGGCGTCAGCTTCCAGCGGATCAACTGCTCGGTGGTGATGCTCACCGTCATCTGAGGCAGATCCGTCACAAAGACGATCACCGTGTTGTTCACGAACGGCACGTGCGCCACCTGCTCGCGCGACAAGTGCCGGAAGATCGACACCGGCTGAATCCGCGGCATGATCCGCGGCTTCGCAAAGTCCAGCGACATGCTGGTCAACTGCATCGAATCGCCCGCGAAGAGCTGATCGAGATAGTGCTCCACGATCTCCGTCCCGCGGACCGGCTCGTGATTCACCATCCGGTACAGGTTCTCAAGGTCCAGCCGGCGTCCGTTCACCAGCAGCTCGCGCGGGCCGACCAGGTCGATCGAGTATTCCGGCTGCAGCTTGCGCAGCATCGATGCGACCGCCTCGGCAAAGGCCTCGGGCTCACGCGGCATAGTCGGCATAAAGGCTCACCCCTCGCGGTCGGCAGAACGCCGGAAACATCGGCCGCGCCTCTCGCCACCACCGGCGGGAAACACACGCGCTCACCGACTTCAGACCGCTCGGAGTATCGACAGACCGATACGGCACTTGGCGCCGGCAGTTCTGTGAAACCGCAGTTGGCCTGTCTCTGCGCTCGCACAGACGGAGCCATTCTCCGAATCGCCTTCTTTTCAGCGCAAACACTGCCTCGGGAGGCCGAGAAGCCGCTTTCACCCGCACGTCCGCGAACTTAGTGCTTCCAAACGACAGCCCCGAGACAGGCCCGAGACAGGAAGGAACCCGAACTTGGCAGACCGCCGGGGTGCGAGTAGAATGCCCCCACGAGTTTTGAGACCGGCCGCTGCGGGCTGCTGTCTCCCGATCGAGGCGTGCGCGTGGGCGTAGCCGGGGAGACACGAATCCGGGAACGTCCGCTCTTTCAGGAGAACGCTTGTGACCGACCAAGAGATCGAAGCAAAGGTCATCGAGATCGTCGCCGAGCAGATGGGCGCGGACAAGGCGAAGATCACGCGCGGCACCCGCTTCGTGGACGATCTGAACGCCGACAGCCTCGATACCGTCGAGCTGGTCATGGAATTCGAAGACGAATTCGAAACCGAAATCCCCGACGAGCACGCCGAGAAGATCAAGACCGTCGGCGAAGCCATCGACTTCATCAAGCAGGCCCGCGACGCCGCCACCAAGTAAGGAAACCCCTGGGGGGCCCTCCCCCGGTTTTCCCGCGATCTCGCGTCCCTGATTTCCGCCTCTTTTTCGGAAGGAAGCCCCGCCTCGATGCTGGCAGGAAGCGCAAGTCGTCGCGTGGTCATTACTGGTATGGGCGCCGTGACCAATCTGGGCCACGACGCCCTTTCTACTTGGGCCGCCATGCGCGAAGGCAAGAGCGGCATCCGGCGCATCGAGTCCGAGTTCTTCACCCGATACAAGAACTGGGATGTCACCTTCGGAGGCGAAGTCAAAGGCTGGGATCCCTGCGCCCAGCCCAACCCCGTGATGGAGTTCCGCGAGGCCAAGCGCCTCGACCGCGTCACCCATCTCGGCGTCGGCGCCGCAGTTGAGGCCGTCCGCCACTCCGGTATCGACTTCTCGAAAGAGAACCCCGAGATGTGCGGCGTGGTCGTCGGATCGGGCATCGGCGGCATCACCACCATCGAAGAGGGCATGTACACCCTCGTCGAGCGCGGGCCCGATCGCCTCAGCCCCTTCACGGTCCCGCGCCTGATGGTGAACGCCACCACCGGCAACATCTCCATCCGCTTCGGCCTCAAGGGCCCGGCTTCGGCGCACGCGACAGCCTGCGCCAGCAGCGGCCACGCGATCGCCGACGCCGCGCTCTACATCCAGCGTGGCCTTGCCGACGTCATGGTCTCCGGCGGCTCCGAAGCCGCGGTCAGCCCCCTGTGCGTCGGTGCTTTCATGGTGATGAAGGCCCTTTCCACCCGCAACGAAGCGCCGGAAAAGGCCAGCCGCCCCTTCGATAAAGATCGCGACGGCTTTGTGCTTTCCGAAGGTGCCGCCATGTTCGTGCTCGAGAGCGAAGAACACGCCCGCAAACGCGGCGCGAAAATCTATGCGGAAATCGTCGGTTCCGGAAATTCCAGTGACGCGGGCCACATCACCGCGCCCGACCCCGGGGGCGATGGCGCCGCCCGCTCGATGAAAATGGCCCTGCGTGACGCCCGCTTGAATCCTTCCGATATCGGTTACGTCAACGCCCACGGCACCAGCACGCCCCTGGGCGACAAGGCCGAAGTCGCCGCGGCACTCCACGTTTTCGGCGAGCACGCCCGCAAGAGCGCCGGTGGCAAGCTCATGATGAGCAGCACCAAGAGCATGCACGGCCACTGCCTCGGCGCTTCCGGCGCGGTCGAATCCATCGCCTGCATCCACGCCGTCGGCGATGGCGTCATCGCGCCCACGATCAACCTCGATACCCCCGACGACGGTTTCGACATCGACCTCGTTCCGCATCACGCCCGCGAACGCCGCGTGAAGTACGTCATGAACAACACCTTCGGCTTCGGCGGCCACAACGTCACGCTCATCTTCGGCGCGTACCAGGGCTGAACAGGGGCGGCCGTGTAGGGTCGGCCGTGTTGGGCTGGCCGTATTGGGCCGGGAGTTTGGGGCGTGTTCTCGAGCAACGCAGGTGCGTCAACCCCGCGCGTTCCGCACGAGTGAATCCGCCTCTATGCGGGAGTACCGATGCAATCCGGTCCACAATTCTGCCCCCATCCTCACGTCGTTCACCAGACCGTCGATGGCGAGGCCATCCTGATCCAGATGGATTCCGGCGTCTATTTCAGCCTGCGCGGCGCCTCGTGTTCGGCGTGGAGCATCCTCTCCGGTACCTGCTCTGCCGCGGAGCTCGCGGCCGGACTTCGGCGCGCCTGCACGGGCTGCCCTTCCGCGGGCCTGGAGCACGAAGCCGCCGAATTTATCGAGGCTTTGAAAAAGGAAAACCTTCTCGTGGAGAGCAGCGGGCCTGGTTCGGAAGTCGAGCCGGTTCCTTCCGCGTACGCGCCGCTCCAGTTCGAAAAATTCACCGACATGCAGGATTTGCTGCTGGCGGATCCGATCCACGAGGTCAGCGAGGCCGGTTGGCCGGTGCTTCCTCCCGGCGTGAAACCTTGACAGGGTGAGCGCATGACCAGCCTTCTTTCTCCTCAAGAGGACTCGGACACCGGCGCCCTGCTCCGATCGGCCGCGGCCGCCTGCGACGGCGCTTTTCAACGGGCCGCCGCCATCTCCGGAACCAGCCGCTCGCATTTCTTTTCGATCGGCGGCCACCGCATCAAGCTCAACTTCGCGTCCGAAGCGCTCGCGGCGCAGCTCACGCAGGCGCTCGAGCATGTTCGCTCCGAGCCGGGCGATGCGGAACTCGAAGTCGGCATCTGGGAAGGCCGCGACTCGGCGCCGCCGCCCCTGCCCGATTCGTGGATGCAGGCCCGCTACTTTCCCCGCGGGCGGCTGCCCGGAATGGAGCATCCGGATCTTCGCCTTGTCGTGCTGCCCGGCGCGACGAGCGTGAGCCTGCTCGACCTTTCCTCCAATCGCGGGTGGTACTGCGCCGCCGATGCCGCGAAAGTCGCGTTCTGGGAGAGCGCTTCACCCTTGCGGAGCCTGCTGCACGCCTGGCTTTCGGCCCGAAACGTCTTTCTGCTCCACGCGGCCGCGATCGGCACCGACAACGGTGCGCTCCTGCTCGTCGGAAAGAGCGGGTCCGGCAAGTCCACCACGGCGCTCCTCGGGTTGTCGGCCGGAATGAGCTACCTGGGCGATGACTTCTGCCTCGCCGAGATCTCCCGCGGCAGGCCCATCGTCCATGCGTGTTACAGCTCCGCCAAAGTCTGCAACGATGCGCTGCCCCGCTTCCGTGGCTTGCACGCGCGCCTCGGCAACCCCGATCGGCCTCCGGATGAAAAGGCCGTGTTCTTCCTCAACGGCACGCACGATGCGCAGCTGCCTCAAAGCCTGCCCCTCCGCGCCATCCTCCTGCCTCACGTGGCGGTCGATCAACCGGTCCGCTTGCAGCCCGTTTCGCCGGGGCACGCGCTGACGGCGCTCTCCCCGAGCACGATCATGCAGTTGCCCGATGCCGATCGGCGCGATCTGGCCTTCCACGCGGCCCTGTCGAAAGCGATCCCCGCCTATCGGCTTTCTTTGAACAGAGACGACGCGGCGGTGCTCGCCGCGATCAAGGATTTCCTGCGATGAGCTTCCCGTCGGTCAGCGTGATCATGCCGGTCTACAACGGCGAAGCATTCGTTCGCGAGGCTTTGGCCAGTGTTCGCGATCAGTCGGTTCCCCCCCTCGAAACCATCGTTGTGGATGACGGTTCCACCGATCGAACCGGAGAGCTGCTGCAGGACAAGCCCGGAGTGACGCTGCTCCGACAGAAAAATGCCGGCGCTTCCGCGGCGCGGAACGCGGGCCTCGCCCGCGCATCGGGCGAGTGGATCGCGTTCCTCGATGCCGACGATATCTGGACGCCGTGCAAACTGGAGAAGCAGCTTTCGCTCGCGCTCGCGCAGCCGGAACTTGGGATGATCGCGGGCCGTCACCTGCCGTTTCTCGAGCCGGGAACCAAGTGCCCCGCCTGGCTCAACCCCCAACACCTTTCCGACGGCACGCAGAGCTTTGTTTCCAGTGTCCTGCTCTTCCGGCGCGCGCTGCTCGACCGCATCGGGCCTTTCAACGAGTCGCTGCGTTTCGCCGAAGACTTCGAGTGGGTCGCCCGCGCCCGCACCGCCGGGGTGCTCATCGGCAGCGTTCCGGACATCGTGCTCCACAGGAGAGTCCACGCCTCCAACACATCGCACCAGCTTCGCGGCGCGCAGGGTGATGTCACGCGGGCGCTGATGCAGATCGTGCAGAAACGAAGGTCCGCATCCCCCAGCCCATGAGCCCCATCAGCGTCATAACCCCCGTTTTCAACGGCGAACGCTACCTGGCCCAGGCCCTGCAGAGCATCCACTCGCAGACGCTGGCGCCGGCAGAGGTGATCGTGGTGAACGACGGTTCCTCCGACCGCTCCGCGGAGATCGCCTCCTCGTTCAAGTCGACCCGCCTTCTCAACATTCCCCACGGCGGCGTCGGCGTGGCCCGGAACCGCGGCGTGCGCGCCGCCACCGGAACCCTCCTGGCGTTCCTCGATGCCGATGACCTCTGGCTGCCGAACGCCCTCGAGTCGCTGCTTTCTCCTCTCCTCGCCGATCCGCAGCTCGACGCGGTCTTCGGCGGCGTGCAGCACTTCGTCAGCGATGATTGCCCGCCCGAAACGGCGCAGAAGTTCTTCGTCCAGCAAGGGACCGGCAACGAAAAAATGTGCGGAGCCATGCTGATCCGGTCCCCATCATTCCATCGCGCGGGCGGGTTTGATGAGGGCGGTGCCGTCGATTTCATCGGCTGGTACCAGCGCGCCCAGGAAGCCGCGCTGCGGATGGCCGTCATCGAACCGGTCGTTCTGCGCCGCCGCATCCACGGCCGCAATACGACCATACTCCATCGCGCAGAAGTTCAACGCGACTACCTTGCCCTCGCGCGCGAGTCGCTTGCGCGCCGGCGCGCGAGCGGAGGAGGCGGTTGAATCCGGTTGCGCCCAGGTCGGCGCCCAAGTACCCCGGCGGATGCTGGCCCGACGCCGGACAGATCGAGCTCCTGCGTGTCTGCCTCCAACCGGAGGAGCAGGCCCGCGAAGCCTGGAAACGCTGGCGAAACACAGTGGATTTCGAACGCGTCGATGCAGGCTCTTTTCGCCTGCTTCCTCTCGCCTTCCGGCGCGTCTCCGGCTGGGCATCGGACGATCCAATCCGGCCGCGGCTCAAGGGCATCTATCACAAGGCCTGGGCAAGAAGCCAGATGGTGCTCGCGGGCAAACCGGCGATTCTCCAGGCGCTCCACGCCGCGGGAATCCAGACGATGCTGCTGAAAGGCGCCGCGTTGATCCCGACGGTGTACCACGATGTCGGCACCCGTCCGATGGACGACTTTGATCTCTTCGTTCCCCGCGCCCGCGCCAGGGACGCGATGAACATCCTGCTCTCGAGGGGCTGGGAATCAGAGTTTCCCAATCGTGAAGCGCTCGTCGATTCCGCGCACGCGTGCCACTTCCAGCACCCCAAAGAAAGAAGAGTCGATCTGCACTGGCACGTGCTGCACGCCGATTGCAGACCCGATGCGGACGAAGATTTCTGGAATGGCCGCGTCGCGCTGCACTGGCAGGGCGTTGAGACGTCAACGCTCCAGCCGGCCGATCAGCTTTTGCACGCCTGCGAGCACGGTCCGCGCTTCAACACCGTGCCCCCGCTCCGCTGGCTGGCCGACGCCTGGAACATCATCCACGCCGCGGGCCCGGCCCTCGACTGGGACCGCCTCTGTCGCCAGACGGCGCAGCGCCGCCTAACCCTGCCGGTGCGTCTCAGCCTGGAATGGCTGGAAAGCAACATCGGCCCCGCGGCGCCGCGTGAAACCCTGCGTGCTCTCCGCGCCGTACGCGTTTCCATGTTCGAGCGGATCGAGTATCGCCTGGCGCAGCGCCCCCTGCCCCCGGTCTCCACCGTGCTGCAGCGTCTGCCGTTGAATCTGTGCTACTACTGGCGGCTCAAGCGCAACGCCGGGCTCCTCCGCCTCGCGTCCGATCTCTCCGATTTTGTTCAGCACATCAGTCTCATGGAAGCAACGCCAGGAAAATCCCTGCGCTACCGCCTCAGCGACTTCCGCCACGTCCGTCTTCCGCGTCTGCTCCGGCGCCTGCGCTTTGCCCGTCCTCCCTCGCCGGGCGAAATGGAAACCATCCATCCGCACGACCTCACCGGCTTTCATGCGCTCGAATCGTGGGACGGCCGCAGCTTCCGATGGTCGCAAACCCACGCGATCATCCGCCTGCGTCAGGAGCCCTGCCGCGCGACGATCACCTTTGATCTCGGCCGCCTGAGGCGTTGGAAAGGAGACTTGGAAGAATCTCTCTCGGTGCAGTTCAACACACATTCCGTCCCGCTGCGCGCAGCCTCCTCCCAAACCGTCGTCTTCGAGGTCGTGCCGGAAATGTTCGAGCAGGCCGTGTACCAGCGCATCGTCCTCCGCTGCGAAAAGCTCGAGCACGACACCCACGACAAGCGCGAACTGGGCGTCCCGCTCTTCGCGGTGCGAGTGACTCCGATCCAAACGCATGCCCCCGCCGCTCAGCCCAAGCGGTAACACGTGCGGCGCAGCCGGTCCATCACCGAACGACTCGGCCGGCACGGCGTCCGAAACCGACAAACCGCCGCTCGACTGCCTCGCAGCCGCTTTCCGCCAACCCTGCCGATCAGCGGCGAGCCGACTTTGATCCGAATTTGACCCAGCGGCAGGGCCAGCGCATTGTTTGACCGGGCGAACGCGACCGAAACCCCGCGTCCGCTGCTGCCCCAGCCGTCGACGGTCTGACATCGCCTCAACGTTGCCGTGCTCGCCGCCAGGAGATCTCATGCGAGACCCGATCGATCGAAATTCGATGCAAGTTGCCGTCAGATTCGCCATCGTGGTGCTCGCCGCAGTCTGCTCTTTGACCGCGTGCGCAGCGCGCGTCGATCAAACGGTTCAGGTCCGAGGCTATGAACCAAAAGGTATTGCCCCGTCCGACGCGGTCGCGCGAGGCGACTACAACCGGATCGCCACGACGACGTCTCCCGATGCGCAGGAGTGGTTCAACCGGGGCATGTTTCTGTGCTTCGCCTTTGATCACGAGCAGGCCGCGGTCGTCTTCGCCCGAGCGATCGAACACGACCCCGACATGGCCATGGCCTACTGGGGCATCGCCTGGTCTTCCGGCCCGAACATCAACAACCCCATGATGGACGACGCCCGCAACCGCGCCGCCTTTGAGGCGCTCACGAGCGCCAAGGCACGAGCGGCATCGTGTACGCCGGTCGAGCAGGCGCTCATCGCCGCCGTCGACAAGCGCTACTCCGATCCGCCCCCCGCCGATCGCCGTGCGCTCGACGAGGCCTTCGCGGGCGCGATGCGAGACGTCCACACCCGGTTCCCCGACGATCCCGACGTCGCCGCGATCTTCGCCGAGAGCCTGATGGCCCTCTATCCGTGGGATATCTGGTCGCCAACCGGCGAGCCGCGGCCGATCACGCTCGAACTCGTGGCGGTGCTCGAAGAGGGCCGGCGTCGCGCGCCCGAACACATCGGTCTCGCCCACGCGTACATCCACACCATGGAAGCCTCGAAGGTGCCGGGAAAGGCCGACGCAGCCGCCGACCTTCTCCGCACCAAGGCGCCGGGTTCGCCTCACTTGGTGCACATGCCTTCGCACATCGATATCCGAACCGGCCGCTACGAAAAGGCTGTGCTCGCCAATCAGCGCGCGATCGTCGCCGATCGGCTCCGCACCCAGGAAGTCGGGCCCGGCGGCTTCTTCGCGCTCTACCGGGCACACAACGCCCACTTTCTCCAGTACGCCGCGATGTTCGACGGCCAGAAACAGTCGGCGATCGAGGCCTCACGCCGGGCGGTCGCGACGCTTCCGCCGGAGATTGTCGACGCCTACCCGCTGATGCTCGAAGGGTTCGTTGCCGCACCCTACCACGCGATGATCCGCTTTGGAATGTGGGAAGAGATCCTTCGCGAGCCCGCGCCCGCTTCCAATCGCCCGGTGACCACAGCGACGCATTACTACGCACGCGGCATCGCGTTCGCAGCGCTCGGCCGTGTCGAGGATGCCCGTCGGGAGCAGACGCTATTCCTTGAGGCATACCGCGCCGTTCCCGACGAGGCCTACATCGGCAACAACACCGCCAAGACCGTGCTGCTGATCGGAAAGGCGATGCTCGAGGGCGAGATTCTCTATCGCTCGGGAAACACACAAGCGGCGTTCGCTTCGCTCCGCGACGCCGTGGCCCAGAGCGACGTCCTCAAGTACGACGAACCCTGGGGCTGGATGCAGCCACCCAGGCACGCCCTCGGAGCGTTGCTTCTCGAGCAGGGCGACATCAACGCGGCAGAAGAGGTCTATTCGGCCGACCTCCAGAATCACCCAAACAACGGCTGGGCCCTATTCGGGCTTGCCGAGTGCTACGAGCGCAGCGGCGATTCCAAGAAGCACGCGACCACCCTCGCCGCCGCTCGAAAGGCATGGGAGCGGTCCGACATTCCTCTCACCGTTTCCTGCTTCTGCCGCAACGGCAAGGTCGTGAGCAAGTAGGGCGAGCCGGCGGGCTCCGCCCGTGCCGTCGATCACCCGGTGCCGCAGCTCTGTTCAGGCACGCCCCTTGCGTTCCCTGTCAACACCCGCCCGCTTCCGGTCGATGCTCTTTCCGAAGTTCCCAATGCCCACCAACCTCAAACAGATCCTTCAGCTCGAAGTCCCCCTGGTCGTCCGACTCGGCGAACGCCCACTCAGCGTGGACGAGGTCGTTTCGCTCGTCCCCGGCGCGATCATCGAGCTCCCGAAGCCCGCCGATGCCGAGCTCGATCTGCTCGTCAATAACAAGCGTGTCGGCCACGGCGTCGCCGTCAAAGTGGGCGAGAATTTCGGCCTCCGCATCACCTTCATCGGCGAGGTGAAAGAACGCGTCGCCGCCATGGGCGGCATGACCATGACGGTCACACAGTCCGTCGACGCTTTCCTCGATCAAAACGCCGCCGCCTGAGCCTTTCGGGCTTTCCACCGACCCGCGCCGGTTCTGCGCCCGAATCCGCGCTCCCTCCGTCAAAAGTGCGCGGCATCCCCCCGATCCAGAGTCCCCCCTCAACCGGCGGCCCGCTCGGCTCGATGCAACGATTGAGCAGTGAGTCCGGGCGTGCAAGCCCGGCGTTGTGTTGTTCCTTGAACGGGCGCCCCCTCAATGCCTCGTGATATCCCCGTCGGTAACGGCGACGTTCTGGTCACCTTCGACTACCTCTACAGGGTCCGCGACGTCTACTACCCCAACGTCGGCCGCTTCAACCACACCGACGGCCACGTCCAGCGTTTCGGCGTCTGGGCCGATGGCAAGTTCGCCTGGATCGAAGACCCCTCCTGGCACCGCGAACTCCGCTACGAAAAAGACACCCTCGTCACCAACGTCAAGCTCACCAACCACGAACTCGGCCTCGAGCTCACCTGCCACGACTGCGTCGACTTCCACGAGCCCGTCTACTTCCGCCGCGTTGTCGTGAAGGATCTGCTCGGTCGCCGCCGCGATGTGCGATTGTTCTATCACTGGGATATGTCCATCCGAGGCTCGCCCCTCGGCGACACCGCGAACTACGACCCAGCCACCAGCAGCCTCGTTCTCTACAAAGACGACATCTACTTCCTCTTCAACGCCTGCGATCAGAACAAGTGCGGCATCGACAACTGGGCCATCGGCACCAAGCGCCTCGGCGGCGCCGAAGGCACCTGGCGCGATGCCGAAGACGGCCAGCTCGGCCGCAACGCCATCAGCCAGGGCTCGGTCGATGCCACCATCGGCTTCAATCTCGATATCGAACCGGGCGGCGAGAGCTATGTCTCGAGCTGGCTCGCCTGCGGCCGCAGCTACGACCAGGTCCGTGATCTCAACAAGCGCGTGAACGAAAAAGGCCCCGATCGCCACATCTCCCGCACGCAGGCCTACTGGAAACTCTGGTGCCGCAAGGAGCCGATCGACCTTTCCCCGCTCCCCGAAAGCGTGCGCGATCTCTTCTTCCGCAGCCAGCTCGTGCTCCGCACCCAGATCGACAACGGCGGCGCGATCATCGCCGCCAACGACAGCGATATCACCCAGTTTGGTGGCGATCACTATTCCTATTGCTGGCCCCGCGACGGCGCGCTCGTCGCCTACGCGCTCGCGCTCTGCGGCCAGTCCGAACTCTCCCGTCACTTCTTCCGCTTCTGCGGCGACGCCATCGAAGACAGCGGCTACTTCCTCCACAAGTACACGCCCACCGGCGAACTCGCAAGCTCTTGGCACCCGTGGATGATCGAAGGCCAGAAGATCCTCCCCGTGCAGCAGGACGAAACCGCCCTCGTCCTCTGGGCGCTCCGCAAGCACTTCGCCGCCTTCCGCGATGTGGAATTCGTCAAGCCGCTCTACAACCTGCTCGTCGTGCGCCCCGCCGATTGGATGCTGAAGTATCGCGACGCCAACGGCCTGCCCCAGCAAAGCTGGGATCTCTGGGAAGAACGCCGGGGGATCCACACCTTCACCGTCAGCGCGACCATCGGCGCGCTCAACGCCGCCTCGCAGTTCGCGCAGGACTTCGGCGATGAAGACCGTGCCGCCATCTACCGCGAAGCCGCTGATCGCATGCGCACCGCGCTCAAGAAGCATCTCTGGAACCCAGAGCAGAAGCGCTTCGCCCGCATGGCGATTCCTCTCCCCAACGGCACCTACCGCCTCGACATGACCAGCGACAGCGCCAACTACGCGCTCTTCGCCTTCGGCGCACTCGATGCCTCCGACGAAATGGTCGAGCAGGAAATGAAAGGCCTCTGGTCGCGCCTCTGGGTCAAGACCGAAGTCGGCGGCTGCGCCCGCTACGAACGCGATTACTACCACCAGGTCGAACGCGATCACACGGATGCCGTCCCCGGCAACCCGTGGGTCATCTGCACACTCTGGCAAGCCCAGTACCTCATCGAGCGCGCCGGCACGCTCGAAGAGCTCGAGCAAGCCCTGCCCCTTCTCGAATGGGCCGAAAAGCGCGCCGAAAAATCCGGCGTCCTCGCCGAGCAGTTCAACCCCTACAGCGGCGAAGCCATCTCCGTGAGCCCCCTCACCTGGAGCCACGCCACCTTCGTCATCGCCGTTATGGAATACCTGCGCAAGTTCGAGAAACTCACCGCAACCAGCCTCAAACGCATCGGCGCACAAATCCAGGCTTCACAAGGCAAGAACGATGCCGAAGCCCTGCGTGCTGGCATCGTTTCCGCGGGCTGAGCGGATCCAAAAAAGACGGCGGAACCGAGGCCTGGTTCCGCCGCCAGAGTGAAAGCGAATCTCCGAGGAGTCCGAGACTCGCTGTGTTCGTGCTTTCTGGCTAAACGCTCGGTTTCGCTCACTATTGCGGCGGCACGCCAGAATTGGAAGCCGGCGGCACAGCCGCCTCATACGGAAGCACAAACACCCCCCGTATCGCTGTCGCCCTTCCCTTCGGTCGGTTCCGAATCCCCACCGGCTGTTTCGTATTCAACAGGTTCAGGATGATCACGACGTTGTCATCCTTCGGATAGTTCGGATCGTAAACCCGGATCGTCGCAACGCCGTCGTTCTTCTCCATCGCGAGCGCGAGCACCTGATGGTTGTCCGAGATATTGCGTGCGCCGGGCGGGCCGCCTGGTCTCGCGATGATGAGTCCAATCGGCACAACCGGCCGTTCACGCAAGGCCTTCGCGAGAATCTCGATCTCGCCGTTGGTGAGCGTGTTCAGTTCCGCATCCGACTTTGTCGTCCACTCCGCAAACTTCAGCGCGGTCACGATGCCCGGCCCGAACGACTGCGCCTGCCGCAGAAACAAATACTCATACAGCGTGCTGCCGCGCTCGGGGAGCGCAGTCTGCGTCGGCGCGGAAAGCCCCGCAAGGAAATAGTCCGCAGCGGCAGCCGCCATTCCGCCACAAAGCCCAAACGCCGACTTCGGATCGTTCGTCCCGCTCGAGTTCAGAAACGTCGGCAGCGGCGCACCCGGAAAGTTGTTCGCAAACGCGAACCCGTCGCGCGATGGAAGAAACGCCGGCGTCGAAGCGGCGGGGGGGTTGAGTGGAGGCTGCGCCGGGCCCTTCGCGGGCGCAGCGGTACCCGGAGACTTCTCGCAGCCCGCCAGCAACAGCACCGCATTCAATCCAATCGCAATCACGAGTCTGGCGCTCACGTCAGACTCCTTCAGTTGTCAATCGCGGCGCTGCAGCTTCGAGAGCAGCCGCAGAATCTCGATGTACAGCCAAACCAGCGTCACGGTCAGCGCGAACGCCCCGTACCACTCCATGGACTTGGGCTGCCCCGTTTTCACACCCTCATCGATTTCCTGGTAGTTCATCACCAGCGTGAACGAAGCGAGCCCGACCACCAGCAGCGAGAAGCCGATCCCGATCGGCGAGTTGCTCACCCACAAGTTGGGCAACCCCATGTTGAACACGCCGTTCAGCAGCATCAGGCCCATCGCATAGATCGCGACGCCGCCGATGGCCACCGAAATGACCTTCATCGCCGTCGGGCTCAGCCGCACCACGCCCGTCGCATACGCGATCAGCGCCGCCGCCGCGATCCCGAACGTGAGCGATGCCGCCTGGAAGATCAGGCCCGTGTTCAGCGCGAGCGCCGCGCCCTGCTTGGTTCCCGCCATCTGCGCCACGATAAAGAGCGAGAACGCGGCGATCACCACGCCCTGCAGCGCCGCATAGATCGGCCCGAGAAACGCCGCGGTCCGCGGCTTGAAGCTCACGATCATCGCCAAGATGAACCCGCCGATCATGCTCCCCAGCATCCACGGCACCATCGTCCCGATGTTCCCCGCCTGATACATCGGTTCAAACTTCTCCCACGCGAAGACCGCGGTGCCCACGCAGATCGCCAGCAGGAACCCCGCCTTGATCGCCGTCCCCCGGATGGTCATGGCCCCGGACTTTGCCTCCGCCCCGAGTTCATCCCACTTCGGCGCATCCACCGGCCTGTCAAAAACGCTGGAGCGGAGCATCGGATTGCCGGCATTCATAAAAACCTCCCTGAAGTCCCGCGCCGGCTCATTCCTCCACCGGCGATTCCATCTGTGCTTGACCATCGCTTCGCCGCGTTGATCCGAAGACGGTACGCTAGTTCCCGATGACTGCCACACTCTGGTTCCTGGCAATCGCGATCGCGTTTCTTTTCGGCTCGTTCCCAACCGGCTACATGATCGGCCGCGCACGGGGCGTGGACATCAGGAAACTCGGTTCCGGCAACATAGGTGCGACCAACGTCGGCCGCGTCTTTGGCCGGCGCGCGTGGCTGCTCTGTTTTTCCGGTGATTTCCTCAAAGGCTTCGTCCCCGTACTCGGTGCCGGCGTCTTCGCCGGACTCGCCGGAAAGTGGTCGCCCCCGCCCGTTCAGGCCGCCATCTGGTGCTGCGTCCTCGCCGCGGCAATCCTCGGCCACATGTTCACGCCCTGGCTCGGCTTCAAGGGCGGTAAAGGCGTCGCCACCGCCCTCGGTAGCCTTCTTGGGTTTTTCCCGCTCATCACGTTCGCAGGCCTCGCGGCACTCGGCGTCTTCATCCTCGTCCTGAAAACGTCTCGCTACGTCAGCCTCGCCTCGATCTGTGCAACAGCCTGCCTTCCCGTCTTTGTTCTCATCCAGACCGCCCTGACGCTCTGGCTCCGGCCGGCAGGAATGGAGATCGCCCGGGCCACCAGCGCCGGCCTCTGGCTCGCCGGATTGACCGCAATCCTCTCCGCCATGATGATCTGGCGTCACCGGGCCAACATCGCCCGCATCCGGGCCGGAACCGAGCCCAAAGCCGGTTCCAGCCAGCCGATGCCCGCCGCCGCTTGACGAATCGGCCACTTCCGCGCGTTCCGCCAAGTTTGGTCAATATTTGGTATGCAGAGTGCAACTGTTCAACGGCTCATAACCGATGAATGGGCGCTTACCCATTCGTTGCGGGTCGCCAAGCTGGGTATTTCAGACCGATCACGCCGTTCACGCGGCATCGTTTGGTCCGGAACAACCCAGAATCTCAGTAGGGACCACTGCGGACTGCAGAGGCGGGCGAGAAGAGACGACGAAAGAAGGCTGCCAGGACGGCGGCCGGCAAGTGGGGCTGGTGGTGGTGGGGTTGTGGGAAGGGAAAGCCTGACCTGTTGAGGGCAGGCGATTCTGGGACTCGGGAGCACGATGCTCCCCTTCGAACGGACTCGAACCATGCCGACACTCAAGTTTCATCCGGCCCAGTTGAGAGAAGCAATGGACCCCATCCCTTTCCCGCGTCAGGCGTGGGGAATGGGGGCAGAAGCGGGTCATCTCAATCGCTGGCGCGAAGGCGCTCCCGTCTATCGCTTTGGCGCTCAAGCGGACGCCGGTGCCATGGCCGAAAGCGCCCTTGATCGCGCCGAACGCCAGATGGAGCGTCTCAAGTCGCTCCTCGGCAGCGATGGCAGCGACCGACCCAGCGCCGCCTGAGCCGCCCGCTTCCACTGAAAATCCGATCACCCTCGAAAACCGCATGAAATCATGCGGTTTTTTGCTGTTCACGCGACCGGAAGGCGTCGAATTGTGGACTTGAAGGTCTCTTGAAATGTCGATCCGAACTGCCGTCGCGCATTCATTCGCACCACCTTCGGCGCCAAAAAGAAAAACCAGAATGCTCGTAAACAACTGAAATAAATAGGCTTCTGGACAAAACTAGGCTTCTTCTTTTTCAGAGGTCGTCAACCGGATCGTTAGCCGATAAGATGATCTGGTTGTCGTGAAGAAGGAGTCAAACATGACACTGTCGGATCGAATCGTCCTTGCGGCTCTGGGTCTTGGCCTCTCTGCGTTCGTCTCGAGCGTCGCCCAGGCGGGTGATGAGTTCAAACTCGTCGCGGCACAGCCCGGCGAACAGTCGCCCGATCAACCCGCCGGGGCAAGCTCCACTGCATCCGACGCTCCCAACGAATCCTCCCAGCCCGCATCCGAGCCGTACGCCGGTGGTGTTAATCCCAACGCGCGCTTCGCTTTCTCCAACCAGCGCCTGCACGAGGACCCCGTCATCTTCTGGAAGGGCTTCCTCTCCGGCCTGCGCGGCTTCGAGCAGTTCTACGCCCCCGTCGGTAACCCGCTCTACTTCGAAACCCCCTTCAACACCAGCGAACTCCGCTTCGTCTACCTCAATCACAACTTCGCAGATGGCAGCCAGCTCCAGGGCGGCAACCTCAACGTCGTCGCGATGCAGGCCCGCCTCGCACTCACCGAGCGCCTCGGCTTCATCGCCACCAAAGACGGCTACTCCTGGCTCGATGCCGGACTCGTCCCCTCAAGCAACGGCTGGAACTCCATTTCCGCCGGCCTCAAGTACGCCTTCTACGTCGATCGCGAGCAGGAACTCGTGATGAACACCGGCGTCCGCTACATGATGCAGTCCGGCGAAGCCAAGGTCTTCCAGGGAGGCGTGCAGGAACTCTCCCCGTTCATCTCCGCCGCCAAAGGCTGGGATCGCTTCCACCTGATCGGCGACTTCACCTGGCGTGCCCCCCTCGATAGCGACGACGGCAACAACATCATCCAGTGGGATCTGCACGCCGATTACGAGATTCTCCCCGACACGCTTAAAGGCTTCGCCCCCTTCCTCGAGCTCCACGGCCTGCACTACCTCGACAATGGCAGTCGCCTCCCGCTCTCCGTCGGAGGCCTCGATTACAACAACTGGGGTTCCACCGACGTCGCAGGCTCCACCGTCATCTGGTTCGGCGTCGGCGCGAGATACAAGTTCAGCCCGCACGCATCGATCGGCGCCGACTTCGAATATCCACTCACCAACCGCAACGCCGACATCATGGGCAGCCGCTGGACGGTGGATTTCATTCTGAACTGGTGAGTTCGTCGGAGGTGTTCGGACTCATCATCCCCGCCCGGCGAAAGCCGGGCGTTTTTTCGAGCAGAGCACGCCTCATTCCACCGAGTGCGCCGGCTTGGGCGTATCCGAATTGATCCGCTCCTTTTTCGGCTTTCCGTTGATCTCTTCCATCGTCAGCAGGTGAAGGTCCTCGTTGATCATCGCCTGCAGGTGCACCGGCCGCCCCCAGATCAGCCGCACATTCTGCAGCACCTGGTGCGCCTTGGCCGCATCCACTTCCAGCCCCGCGAACTTGTGCGCCAGGTACAGCTCGCCCCGGTTCTGATAGTTCGCATCCACGACATAGATAAACGGCTGGCCCATGTTCGTGATGTGGTGCAGCAGCGTCTGCTTCACGCGGTTGAAATCACGCGACACAACCTTGATCTCGCCCGTCTGCGGATCACGCTTGTGCTGGTACATCTTGTGCTTCTCGACAAACTCCTCGGTGAGGAACTCATCGATGAAGTTGATGTCGTTGTAGATCCGCCGCACCTCGAAGATCTTCTCGCGCCCCTTCATCGACCTGTCATCGAACGCCTGCTTCGCGCCGATTGCTTCGAGCTGCTCCCACTTCGGACCGTGCTGGCCCTTGTCCCACCGCCGCTCGATGTCCTTGAACAACTCGATCCCGATCTTGTACGGATTGAAGCCCCCGGGCTCCATATGAACCACGCCCGAATGCTGATCGGCGTAATGGATGATCTCTTTCGCCTCGAGAAAGTGCGAGGTCATCAGCTTGCTGTGCCAGTACGTTGCCCACCCCTCGTTCATGATTTTGGTCATCGCCTGCGGGGCGAAGTAGTACGCCTCGTCCCGCACGATCGACAGCACATCCTGCTGCCAATCCTCCAGCGGCGCATTCTTCAGGAGAAACTGCAGAATGTCGCGCGTCGGCTGCGCCGGATACCGGTCCCGCGTCGCCTTCTGCCGCTCCTCATGCTCACGCTTTTCCTTATCCAGCGCGTGCTGCGGGTTGATGAACGGATCCATGTAGTCCTTGGCCGGCAGCTTCTGAGGCTCGAACCGTCCGCCCGCTTCTCCCGCCTTGGCCGGCGCCGCATCCCGCTGCACAAACATCGAGTGCGGATCGATCAGATGCTCGATCGAAAGACACGCATCCAGAAACCGCTCCACCGCATCGTGTCCGTGCTTGTCCGCGTGCCGGCGCACCCGCGTCGCGTGGTTCGCCATCTCGTCCATCATCTTCCGGTTCGTCTTGCTGAACCAGAAGTTGTTCTTGAAAAAGTCCGCGTGCCCGTACACGTGCGCCATCACCAGCTTCTGATCCGTGACGCTGTTCGACTCCTGCAGGTACGCATAGCACGGGTCGTTGTTGATCACCATCTCATAGATGCGGCCAAGCCCGTACGCGTCCCGCTTCGAGAGCTTCTCGTACTCCATACCCCAGCGCCAGTGCGGATACCGCGTCGGAAACCCGCCGTAGCTCGCGATCTGGTTCATCGTGTCGAACGGCAGCACCTCGAAGATCACTTCGGGGAAGTTCAGCCCATACTCCTTCGCCTTGGCCTCGATGGCCTTTTTGTGGGCGAGCAGCTCGGGCGACAGATCCGTGTGAGGCGTGCCAGGCATACGAGAGTTATCGGCGAGATCCCGTCCGTCCATACGCGATTCTGCCGCAATGGGTCCGGCCATTTCTCGCAGACCGCTCGTTCATGGTCCGTGCAGAACCAGCGCACCCGCCCCGCGCCAATCGCCTCCGCCGCGTTGCTTGCCGAGCGCGTTCGCACCCCCGAGCCGACAGCCCGTACGGCAAGGTGTTGCACGGCAAAGCGCGGGGCACCGAAGGCCCGACGCAGGCCGTCTCGCTCCGCGTGCTTCTGATCAATACGCCCGCGAGAGAACCGCAACATACTTCACGACGTAATTCACCATCGTCGCGAGGAACAGCGCGGTGCTCAAGGAGATCAGCCACGCGCCCGTGCGCGCCGAGACCCGGCGCATCGCCGGAGTGCATGCCAGGCCGATTCCGCCCGCGAGGCAGCAGACAAGAAAGAGCACGATCGATACCTGATCGAGAAGGTTCTGGCTGAGAAAGTACGTTCGCAGGCTCTCGCCGAGCGAGCGAATTCCCGTCGCCCCCGCGCCGGGCGCCGTGCCCGAAGCAACGCGCCCGTTCGCTGTTCCGTGGTAGCTCCACGCCCGGAGCCATGTCGTGACCGCTCCGCCCGCGCCCCACAAAAACAGCCAGCCGTTGATAAGCAGCGAGAAAACCCAGAACGGCACGAAGCTCGCCGGGGGCCGGAGCTGCAGCGCCAATGCCCAGCCGCATTCCGGGCACTTCGCGTCCTCGCACCCGGCAACGTCGTAGCCGCAACTCGGGCAGCGCGCACTTCCCGCGAGCAAAAAATCGCGCAGCACGCGCCGGGTCGATTCACCAGAGCCGGAACTCCGGTCGGTTGCATCAGGATCGATCGAACTCTCGGGCATGACTCTCTTACGGTCTGCGCCGCTGGGCGTTGCCACGAGGCGCTCTTGCCGGGGCCGGCTTGCTCCCCACCAGCCTCACCTTCACCAGCGCGACCCCGCGCTTCGACAATTCCGCAGCTCCGCCATCCTGCAACCAGTGGTTCATTTCATACGTCGCCGCCGAAGAATCGCACGCGATCTCCAGCGTCCCCGACACGAACGACACCGGTCGGCAGCTCTCCCCGATCGGCCCCGGAACGCACGCCTCCCACGCCTCCAAAACCTTGCTCAAGCCCCGGTCCGCGGCACGCGCTCCGGCCGCAATCTGCTTCACCGCCGCCTCGATCGTGACATTCCGAACACTCGGACGCCGCCACGCCCGGAGTTTCTCAATCTGATGCTGGGCTGCCGCGGGATTCACGCTTCCCAGTGTACCTGCCAATGCCCCGCCCGGAACGAGACTATGGTTTTCCTGCCGATCGCCGGTCCCGGGCCCGGTTCTGTTGGCCCCCGGCACGATTGAACGAGCAAGTCCAGATTGTTCCTCGGCGCAATTGGAAGCGCCGCAGGGCTGCTCGATCGGCGCATGCAGCGCGGCACGGAAGTACCGCAAAAAGCGGAAAGAAGAGCACGAAGTTGGGTAATCGTCGAGGACGGCGCGGACGCGGGAGAGGTGGCCAAGGTGGGAGTGGCGGGGGTGGCCCCGGCGGCCATTCGCATGGCCGCTTCGACGGACACCCAGGTGGTTGGGGTGCAGGCGGCGGTAACGGCGGGGGGGCCGCGACGGCGATGCGCCCCGGGCCCGTCACCTTCCCGGGCCTCGAACTGCCCGCAAACCTCCAACGCATCAAGCCCTTCGAAGAACTCACCTCAATCGATCCCGCCCCCCGCCTCACGCTCGAATACCCCGGCTGCCCCGCAAGTTGTCGCCTGATCGATCTCTTCTGTCCGATCGGCAAGGGCCAGCGCGGCCTCATCGTCTCGCCCCCCAAGGCCGGTAAAACCACGCTGCTCAAGGACATCGCCACCGCCATCCTCCGCAACCACCCCGATGTCGAAGTCGTCGTGCTGCTGGTGGATGAACGCCCGGAAGAAGTGACAGATTTCCGGCGCACCTTCGCCCAGTACATCACCGAGCAGACCGACACGATCCGGCGCGCCGAACAGGCCACCGCCGAATTGATGAAGGAACTGCCCCCGGATGTCGCGGCACAGTTGCATTCCGGCTCGAACGGCCAATCCGAGATCCCGCACGCGTCGGCCCCCGCGCCGAAGCCCATCGCCGTTTCGCCCCGCGTCCGTGTCATCGCCAGCAGCAACGACCACCCGGTCGAAAAACACATCCAGATCGCCCTCGCGACGCAGGCGTACTGCAAAACGCTCGTCGAGTGCGGCAGGCACGTCGTCGTCGTCATGGATTCGCTCACCCGCCTCGGCCGCGCGTTCAACAACTCGCGCCATCACGCCAGCAGCGGCCGCACCATGACCGGCGGCCTCGACAGCAAAGCCCTCGAAGTCCCCCGCCAGATCTTCGGCGCATCCCGCAACACCGAAGAAGCCGGCAGCCTCACCATGATCGCCTCCTGCCTCGTCGATACCGGCAGCGCGGCAGACCAGATCATCTTCGAAGAGTTCAAAGGCTCCGGCAACATGGAGCTCATCCTCGATCGCAAGATCGCCGAACGCCGCCTCTTCCCCGCGATCAACCTCGCCGCCAGCGGCACCCGCAAAGAACACCTGCTCATGGGCGAGCACGAGATGAAGACCATGACGGCCCTGCGCCGCCGCCTTCTCGCCATGCCCCCGCCTCAACAGGTCGAACAGTTGCTCGCGGCATTGCAGCGCTTCCCGACCAATGCCGCGCTCGTCGGCAGCGCGGGCTAATTCCCACCGCTAAATGAGCATTCCAAAATCCTTCATGCCTTGATGCCTTGATGCCTTGATGCCTTGATGCCTTCATGCCTTCATGCCTTGATGCCTCGCTGCCTCGATCCCTCGATCCCCTCCTTCTTGCGACCCAGTCTCACCTCGCTACCATGCGATCGTGAGCGAAGCACTGACCACCCCGCCCCCCGGCTGCGTTGCCGAGCCGCCTTCCGGCCCGACGCGTCCGCTCGACTCGATGAGATCCGGCGAAATCTCGCATGTCGCCGCGCTCGGCGTTGATGACCCCGGCGATGCCGCGCTCCTTCGTGCGATGGGCCTCCGTCCCGGCATCCGCGTCAAAGTCGTCCGCCTCGGCGAACCCACCATCCTCGAAGTCCTCGGTGCCGAAGCCTGCGGCTGCGCATGCTCAAGTCGCATCGGACTGACAAAAGCCCTCGCGTCGCGCGTCCGCGTCGCGTCGGAGATGGCTCGATGAGCGAGAGCGCTCCAGTCATAGCCGATCCGGAAATCTCCGGCGGCATCATGCATGTCCCGCTCCTGGGCAATCCCAACACCGGCAAGACCACGCTCTTCAACGCGCTCTGCGGCCTGCGCCACAAGACCAGCAACTTCCCCGGCACCACGCAGGAAGCACGCATCGGCGTCGTGCGCATCGGCCCCGCGAGTTCAGACTCTGAAGTTCACCTCGTCGATCTTCCCGGCATCTACTCCCTCGAACTCGACTTGATGGAAGCCGCCATCTGCCGCGATGTGCTCGCGGGCCGACTCAGCCCAAAGGGCGAACCGATCGGCGACCCCGAAGCAGTCTGCATCGTTGTCGATGCGACCAACCTCGCGCGCAATCTCGTTTTCGTCGGCGAAGTGCTCCGCCGCCGCCTTCCGACCGTCGTCGCGCTCAACATGATCGATCTCGCCCGAGGCCAGGGACGCGAAATCAATCTGCGCACGCTCGAAGAACAACTCGGCTGCCGCGTTGTGGCGGTGAGCGCTCGCAAAGGCGAAGGTCTCGATTCGCTTTCCGCCGCGATTCGCGCGGCAACAGTCCCCACGCACACGCCCCCCGGCGATCAATCCGAGCTTGAACACTGGGCCGATCGCCTCGCGGCACGCGCCATGCAGCCCGCGCCCGGCACTTCCGGCTCTGCCGATGCGAAGCTGTCGCTGACCGATCGACTCGATCCCATTCTCGTTTCACCCTGGACCGGCATCCCGATCTTTGTAGCGGTCATGGTCGCGGTCTTCTACGCGATTTTCTCCATCGCGCAGTTCCCGATGGGCTGGATCGACAGCCTCTTTGGCTTCACCGCCAACTGGCTGGAAAAAGTCCTGCCCGAGGGCATCCTGAGCGACCTGATTGCGCGGGGTGTCGTGACCGGCATCGGCGCGACGGCGGTGTTCGTGCCGCAGATCTGCCTCCTGTTCTTTCTGATTTCGCTGTTGGAAGACACGGGCTATCT
This sequence comes from Planctomycetota bacterium, assembly GCA_017303555.1. Lineage (GTDB taxonomy): Bacteria > Planctomycetota > Phycisphaerae > Phycisphaerales > UBA1924 > JAFEBO01. Next base: position 70,615 of record JAFLCN010000013.1, on the reverse strand, counting down.
CGCGCGGGCGGCGCTCTTGATGCACCGGGTGTTGCGTCCGTTCGGTCTGCCCGGGCACGCGTTCGTGCCGTTTCTCTCCAGCCACGCCTGCGCGCTGCCGGGGATCATGTCCACACGCGTCATTCCCGATCGGCGCGAACGCATGGCGACGATCCTCGTGGCGCCCTTCATGACCTGCTCGGCGCGCCTCCCCGTGTACGTGCTCGTGACCAGCCTGCTTTTCAAGAACCACCCGTTGTACGCCGGGCTCGCGTTCGTGGGCTGCTACGTGCTCGGCGCGGGGGCGGGCCTGTTCAGCGCGTTCATCGCCCGCCGCACAATCCTCAAAGGCCCGGCACGCCCGATGGTTCTGGAGCTCCCGACCTACAAGCTCCCGAGTCTGCGGACCGCCCTGGCAACCACGATCGATCGCGGCTGGGTCTTCCTCAAGAACGCGGGCACCAACATCCTTGCGATCTGCATCGTCCTCTGGTGGCTCGGGTCCTACCCGCACGTTGCCGCGCCCGAGCGTGCCAACGTGCTGCGTGCGCAGGCGATCGACCTCCGCGCGATCGCGGCCGCCGAGCCCGTGCCCGCCAAGGCGCAAAGGGCAGACGAGAACGCGAACGATCTCGATCGTGAAGCGCAGCGCCTCACCGCGGCCCACGCCCAGGCCCATTCCTTCATCGGGCGCGGCGCACGCTTCGTCCAGCCGGTCTTCGCACCGCTCGGTTACGACTGGCAGCTCACGGTCGGAGTGCTCACCAGCTTTGCCGCACGCGAAGTGTTCGTCTCCACCATGGCGATCGTCACCAGCGCCGGCAGCGACGACACCGACGAGATCGTTCACGATCAGGGCATTCTCGAGTCCATCGCCAGCGCCCCCCGCGACGACGGCAAAACGCCGATCTTCACAACCGCTACCTGCTGGTCGGTGCTCGTCTTTTTCGTACTCGCCATGCAGTGCCTGCCCACGCTCGCCGTCACCGCGAAAGAAGCCGGCGGCGCGAAGTGGGCCTTGCTCCAGCTCGCGTGGATGAGCGCGGTTGCCTATTCCGCGGCATTCGTCGTCTTCCAATCGTTCCGACTCGCGGGGATCTCCTGATGTCCATTCCGTGGACCGACTGGCAATTCTGGGTGGCGACCGTCATTGCGCTGCTCGCGCTCTGGCTTGTGCTCCGCAATCTGCTTCCCCCCGGCTGGATCCCGTTCACCAAGCCCAAGGGCAAGCAAACCAAGGCCTCGATCACCATCCGCGGCAAGCCCGTCGATCGAGAGTGAATCAGGCGAGTTGCCGATGGACGCCGGTTTGACAGCGTTTCCGGCGAGCGGCTCGCACGGGGAAACCCGGAAATATCGCAACAAATGGCCCGATTTCCCGCTGCGCCAGGCGGTGCCTTCGCTACGGTCCGTCATGACAAGTGTGCACCCGACGTCGATCATCTCGAAAGAGTGCGAGATCGGCGAAGGGGTTGTGATCGGGCCGTGGTGCGTGATCGAAGGCAAGGTCCGGCTCGCCGACGGTGTCCGCCTGATCGGCAACGTGTATATCAACGGGCCGCTCACGATCGGGCCCCGCACCATCGTCTATCCCTTCTGCTCGCTCGGGTACGGCCCGCAACACCTGAAGTTCAAGCTCGGGCAGGAATCGGCGGGTGTCGTGATCGGCGCCGACTGCACGCTCCGCGAGAGCGCAACCGTCCATTCCGCGACCAGTCTCACCGTGCCGACGACCGTCGGTGATCGCAACTATCTCATGGTGAACGCACACGTCGGGCACGATGCCCTCACCGGCAACGACGTCACGCTCGTGAACAACACCGCTCTCGCGGGCCACGTTCAGCTCGGTGATTCCGTCACCCTCGGAGGCGGCGCACTCGTTCACCAGTTCACCCGCATCGGCCGCATGGCCTTCATCGGCGGCGGCACCAGGGCCGTTGCCGATGTTCCCCCGTTCACGAGCGCCGTCGAGCGCTCCCGCCTCGCCGGCATCAACCTTGTCGGCCTCCGGCGCGCCGGTATTCCGCGCGACCAGATCACGCTCGTGCGCGAAGCATTCCGCAAGGCTTTCCGCGAACCGATGACGCGCCCCGAGATTCTCGAGACGCTGACCCGCATGGGTTCGCGCTGCCCGCTCGTGGCCGAGATGGCCGCCTTCGTCGGCTCGGGCGCGAATCGCCCCATCAGCGTCGGCTACGACCGAGGCGAACGCGACGAAGCCGGCGTCCTCTGATCGCGCGACCAGGCCCCTTCTCTCAAGTTCGGAACGTTTCTCACGCCGTCGTCACGCGCCAGCAGCGGTGAATCCGCTCGTTCCGGAAATCCTCCGGCACCGTCTGCCGGCTGATCTCGCGCACCTTCAATCCGCGAGCTTCAAGCGCCGCCTGATCCAGCTTGAACTGCCGGAAGTTGTTCGAAAAGAAAATCGTCGAGCCCGCAGGCATCAGCCCCGCCGTGCGGCAGATCAGCTCCGCGTGCGCCGTCTGCACCTCGAAATCCTGCTCCGTGCTCTTGCTGTTCGAAAACGTCGGCGGATCGATCACCGCAAGGTCGTAGTGCTCCCCCGGCGCATGCTCACGCAGGTACTGCAGCACATCCGACCGCACGCACGCGTGCCGCTCGCCGTAGAACCCGTTGATCGAGAGATTCCGCGAAGTCCATTCAAGGTAAGTCTTCGAGAGATCGACGCTCGTCGTCGATGCCGCGCCGCCCGAAGCCCCGTACACCGAGAAGCTGCCCGTGTAGCAGAAGAGATTCAGCAGCCGCTTGCCCGCTGAGAGGTCACGCACCATCCCGCGCGTGATGCGGTGATCGAGAAAGAGCCCGGTGTCCGTGTAATCCGTGAGGTTCACCTCAAACTTCAGCCCGCCCTCGCGCGCCACGATCTTCACGCCTTCATCCGCCATCCGCTCGTGCTGCGTCAAGCCCCGCTGCCGGGGGCGATCCTTCATGTGTACGTGCGATTCCGGAATCTCCAGCACCTTTGCGGTACGCGCAACCACCTCATCGCACCAATCCGCGTGCTGCGCCGGCGTGCGGCTGTGCCCGCGCTCGTGCTCGAAGATGTGCGCGTAATCCTCATACCGATCAATCACCAGCGGCACATCCGGACAATCACGCTCATAAAGTCGGTAGCAGTAGATCCCGCGATCCGGCCACCGACGCAGATGCCGCGCCCGCTTCGCGAGCCGCCCCTCAAAGTCATCCAGCTCCCGCACATCGCGCTCGCGTAAACCGCCGAATGCAGGAGCCCCCTCCCCGATGGGAGCGAGGGTTGGGGGTGGGAGTAGGAATGCGGATTCAGCCTCATCCTTCACCGTCGCATCATCATTCCGCGCTTCCTCCCCCTGCATCCCCTCGGGCGGCCGCGGCCCCAAAAACGTGTAATACGTACATTCGATCTGCGCATTGAACAGCTTCCGCCGCCTCGACGCTTCCTGACCGAGCAACCGCTCGAAATTCGGATACGCCGTCAGGATGTGATGCGACCACGTCGGCAGCGTCCGCAGCACCCGCGGCATCATCCTGTAGAGCTCTTCCACCGGCTCGGTCTCGCCCAGCCGCACGCCGTACGGCGGATTCGCGATGATGCAGCCGTACTCCGCCTTGCTCGCAAGATCGGCAAACGCCCGCTTGCTGAAATGAATCGATCGCTCCACGCCCGCGGCATGCGCATGCCGCCGCGCCAGGCTGAGCGCCTCATCGCTGATATCACTCGCATGAATAGTGATCGGCAGATTCTCGCGTGCGAGATCCGCCGCTTCCTGATCCGCATCGTCCCACGCAGATTCAGGGATCGCCGGCCAATGCGCACTATCGAAATCACGCCCGCGCCCCGGGGCGATGTTCAATCCGATCAGCGCCGCCTCGATTGGGATTGTGCCGCTGCCGCAGAACGGGTCGATGAGCGGGCGCTCTGGTTTCCACACGCTCAGCAGCACCAAACCAGCCGCGAGCGTCTCTTTCATCGCCGCTTCGCCGACGTAGTCGCGGTAACCCCGCTTGTGCAGGCCGATGCCGCTGGTGTCGATCGTCAGGATGCAGATGTTGTCGAGAAGCGAAGCCTCGATGATGACACGAGCGCCGTTCTCGGGAAGCGAATTGGTCTTGTGCGCCGTCATCAGGCGATCCACAATCGCCTTCTTCACCGTCCGCTGCACCGCCGGCACGCTCGAAAGCTGGCTCCGCACGCTGCGGCCATTCACCGGAAATTCGGAATCCGCATCGATCCAGCGTTCCCACGGAAGCGACTTGGTGGTGTCGAAGAGCGCATCAAAGTCGAGGCAGTCGAACCGGGCAATCGTGAGCAGCACGCGATCGGCCGTGCGCAGCCAGATATTGACCCGCGGAATCGCCTCAAGCCCGGCTTCAAACTGCACGCGACCGGTCGAAATGATCTTGGCGTCGTATCCGAGCGCGACCAGTTCGCGCTGCGTGACAGCCTCCAACCCGAACGCCGTCGTGGCGACAAGCTGGAACTTCTCGGCCTGATTGGAACTCGGCATCCTGCTCACAAGGGCAGTAGGTTAGGAGGAGCGGGGCCCAACCGAACCGAGCGATTCGCGGATCACGCGCCGCATCGCGGCAAAGTTCGCCTCTTCCGAAAACCGCTCCGCATTGCTCCGGCACGCGCTCGCGGCCGCATGTTTCGACGGGCAGCGTCCGATTGCTTCGGCAAGACTTGCCGCGGTCTGCTCGGGAAAGAGAACCCCGGTCGCGCCGTCGATGACCGTATCGACCGAGCCGCCCACGCCGAACGCAACAACCGGCGTGCCGCAGGCTTGAGCCTCCAGCGCGACGATCCCAAAGTCCTCAAGCTGCGGGAAGAGCAGCGCATCGGCTTTCCGATAGAGCGCGCGAAGCAGCGGATCGCTCACGCGCCCGAGCAGCGTGACGAACTTCGAATCACGCGTCATCTCGCGCAGCCGGTTCAACTGCGAGCCCGACCCCGCGACCACGAGCGGGCGCTTCAGCCGCTCCGCCGCCTCGATCGCAAGCTCGGCCTTCTTATACGGCTCGAGCGCGCCGATATAAAACAGAAAGTTCGCCGGAAGCCGTTCCAGCTTCTGCGCATCGTCCGGCGACAGTTCATCCGGGCCAGCTTCCGTGAAGTACCGGGTTCGCACCGGCGGAAAGACAATCTCGGATTCCCGGCCGTAGAAGTTGCGAATGCGTTCCTGCGTCACCGTCGAGATTGCGATGTATTTCGTGACGTGCTGGGCCGCGCGATAGTCGAGCTTGCGCAGCACGGGCGAGCAGACTTTGAGCCCGAAACCCATCAGGCCCTGGCTGTACTGATCGCCCAGTTCCCACAAGTAGCGGGGGGGTGTGAAGCAGACGCAGATGTGCTTCACACCCGGCGGCACGCGCAGCGCGTGGATCGCGGCAGAGCTGGAAGACAGCACAAGATCGATCGGCTCGCGTGCGTGGTCGCGAGCAAACCTGCGGGAAAGGTCGGCCATTCCGGCGTGGTAGAGCGGCAGCAGCCATCGCCGCGCACGGTCCGCACCGGGAACGCGGTTCAGGATCGAAACCCGGCGGGGCAGCCGATCGATCGCGGGCGTGATCGCCTTGCCATTGTCGAACATCGTGTAGATGCAGGGCGGCGTCTCGCGGAGCCAATCGCTCGCGATGAGCCGCGCATGGCAATCGAGCACACCCTCGCCGCCCCGATAGCCGACGAGCCAGTCGTGGGCGAGTGCGATGCGCGGAGTTGAAGTCGCGTTGCTCAAGGGGCGAAGCGTACCACTGCGAAGGGATGGAAAAGAAAAAGACCGCGCCGGGGGAAAGCGGCGCGGCCTTGAACACCCAAAGTTGAAGAACCCGACTCAGCGACGGCGACGGCCGGCGATCAGACCGCCCATGCCCATCAGCGCCAAGGCGCCGGGGGCCGGGATGATCTCGAACGCAAGGTCTGCGCCGGTGAACGCGATCCATCCGCTGTTCGGATAGTAAAAAGACGAGTTCTCGCTGTTGCCCGTGCTGCTCTGGTTCCAGACGAATGCATCGCCGAAGTTGTTGCTGAGCAGGCCGCCCACGGAGAGCCAGTACTTGCCGCCCGCGAGATTCAGCGGCGCGATGTTGAAGTCAAACTGGTACTGGATCGCGTTGGCGATCGAAAGGTTGCCCGTCGGAGTGACCGTCAGGCCGGCCGTTGCGGGCTGGCTGTGAAAGAGCACGCTGGTCGCATCCGGCACGCCCCCGGCATCGCCAAGGATCATGACATCAAAGCCGATGATGTTGGTGAGATCGGCGAACTGGAAGTTCTGGCTGCTGCCCCACCAGCGGAGCTGCGTCACCGTGCCGCCGCCGATCGTGAAATCGTCGGCCATGCGCTGGGTGAAGAACTGGTTGCCGTTGCCCACCGAAAAGAAGCCACCGGTGCTGGGCAGGTTGTCGGGCTGGCTGTACAGCGCAGCAGCCGAAGCGGACCCACAGACGGCAAAGACGCAGAGCGCAAAAATCCCGGACTTCATGATCTTTTCTCCTCCAGAAAAAGCGGCCGCGGCGGAAAGCGGCCTGATTGGTTGATCAGCGTACTGGCCGCACGCACCCAACGCAAGCGCTGAGCCGGAATCCTCGGGAATCAAGCGGGTGGCGAGGTGTATTCCGCTTATCGGGCGTCTCGTTGTGTTAAGGTCGTGCACCCGGAACAGGAGCTTTGCATGTCTAAGCCGAACACGATCGGGCAGATCACCTGGCACGATTACACCATGAAGGACGCTTCGGCCCTGCGCGACTTTTACAGCAAGGTGGTGGGGTGGACGACTTCAGAGATCCCGATGAAGGATGCGAGCGGCGCGTACGCGGATTACTGCATGCACGCGGCAGGCGAAGATGGCAAACAAGGCGAAGTGGTCGCGGGCATCTGCCATGCGCGCGGGCCGAATACAAAGATTCCGCCACAGTGGATGATGTACATCACGGTTGCCGATGCGGAAGCGAGCGCGAAGAAGTGCGTCGAGCTCGGGGGCAAGCTGCTTGATGGTCCCCGCAAGATGGGGAATCAGACGTTCTGCTTCATCCAGGACCCGGCGGGCGCGGTGTGCGGGCTGGCTTCTACCAAAGAGGCTTGAGCGTGGTGGATGCGAACAAGCCGAACGCGAGCAGGGCGATGCTCAGAAGCCCGACGACGGCCGAGAGCAGCCAGAACGAGTTCTTGCGTGTGAGCAGAGCGACTGCGGACATCGCGATCGCGATCTGAGATGCGGTTGATGCGAGCGCGAGGCGTGAGTGACGCGTCTGGTACTCGCGGGCGAGGGTCTGGTGCTGCTCGGCTTCGGCCTTGATTTCTTCCTGTTCTTTTCGATAGCGGGCAGCGCGGGCGGCGTCGCCTTCACCGGATGCGGGTGCCGCGGTCGGCTTGTCGAGTGCCGCAAGCAGTTCCATCCGGCTTTCGAGCACGGCGAGTTTGACGCCCTTGGCCTGGTAGTAGTTCCAGCTATCGCTCGTGACGATCTGTTCGAGCATCGCCTTGTTGAGGTAACTGGCGGAGAACATGGTCGCGACGGAGGCGCATGCCGCGAGCACGGCGGTGGTGACACCGACTCGGGAGAGCCAGCGTTTTTGCGATTCGGATTCTGTAGTGCTGGACACATCGGGCACATCAGTGCCGGGGATCTTGCGATCGGTAATGGGCTTGTCGCGTGCGACGCTCATGGTCAATGCTCGGTTGTGGTCTCAGTACGCGCGGCCGCGGGCGGCTTTCCATTCGGCGAAGAGGCCGGCGCACTCGGTGGGCAGCACGCCTCGGATGGCTTTGGTCTTGCTTTTGCCGATGCGGTAGACCTCTTCGATCGGAAGCGTCAGTTCGGTGAAGCCGGCGGTTTCGGCGTCGGCGATGGTCGCGCCGCAGTAGACAGCGTCTAGCTTGCTCCAGTGGATGGCGGAGGCGCACATCGGGCACGGCTCGGTGGTCGTGTACATCACGCAGCCGGCAAGGTCGATCGAGGCGATCGCTTTCGCGGCGTTCTGGATGCAGACAACCTCGGCGTGCGCGGTCGGATCGGTGCGCTTCCAGACTTCGTTGTGGCCTCCGGCAACAAGCGAACCGTTGCGGACGACGACCGCGCCGAAGGGTGATTGCCCGCTGGCGATTCCCTTACGGGCCTGCTCGATTGCCAAACGCATCCAATGTGAGTGATCCACGTTCATGTCTGAAAGCCTATGAAGTCAGAGAGAGGTTTCCAAAACAAAGCCCGGCTCGCTTGCGCGAGCCGGGCGAAACAAACAACTGGATACTTCTAGCGACCCTGCGGACGAGAGTGCGTGCCTCGGACAGAGCGGAACGGCTTGCCGCCGCCGCGATGGCCGCTACCCGAACCACCACCCGAATTCGGTGCACCGTTGTAGCCGTGGCCCTGCGAATCGGAGCGCTGGCCACCGTCGTTGCGAGGGCGGTTCCAACCTGGACGCGAGGCGTGCGAGCGGCCGCCACCGTTTCCGTGGAAGTTGTTCCGCTCTTCGAATGCGCGGCGATCGGCCTCGCGCTCTTCGGCGGTCGGCGGAACCGGCTCGGGGAGCGCGGGCAACTGGGTGATGGCGTTGAAACGCTTGCCGGTGACGCGCTCGATGTCACGCATCAGGCCCCGCTCCGCGCCATCGCAGAAGCTGATGGCGATGCCCTTCGCGCCCGCGCGGCCGGTGCGGCCGATGCGGTGCACATACGCCTCGGGCTCCATCGGGAGATCGAAGTTGAAGACGTGGGTGATGCCATCAACATCGAGGCCTCGTGCGGCGACGTCGGTGGCGACCAGAATGCGGGAGCGGCCCGAGCGGAAGCCGTCGAGTGCGCGCTCGCGCTGGTTCTGGGCCTTGTTGCCGTGGATGGCGACAGACGAAATGCCCGAGCGATTGAGCACCTTCGCGAGCTTGTCGGCCCCGTGCTTGGTCTTGGTGAAGACCACGGCGCGGGTGACCTTGGCTTCCTGCAGGATGTGCTCGAGCAGCGCGGGCTTCATGAACTTGTTGACCATGTAGAGCGACTGCTCGATCATCGGGGCGGCGGACGCGACGGGAGTCACGGCAACCTTGACCGGGTTCTTGAGGAGCGAATCGGCGAGCTTCATGATCTCGCGCGGCATGGTCGCGCTGAACATCATCGTCTGGCGATTGGGGCTGAGCAGGCTGACGATGCGGCGGATCGGGGCGATGAAGCCCATGTCGAGCATGCGGTCGGCTTCATCCAGCACCATGATCTTGATCTGGCTGAGATCGACGTGGCCCTGTTCGATGAGGTCGATCAGGCGGCCGGGCGTTGCAACGAGGATGTCGATGCCATCGCGGAGTGCGCGGACCTGGCGGCCCTGGCTGACGCCACCGAAGATGCAGACGCCTCGGAGGCCGGTGTGGCGACCGTATGCCTGGAAGCTTTCACCGATCTGGGTTGCGAGTTCGCGCGTCGGCGAGAGAACGAGCACGCGGGGCAGGTAGGGGCCGCGGTGCGTCTTGTCGGCGGGTGTTGAAGTGAGCAGGTGGAGAATCGGAAGCGCGAAGGCAGCGGTCTTGCCGGTGCCGGTCTGCGCGCAGCCGAGGAGATCGTGTCCGGCCATCGCAGACGGGATTGCCTGCGCCTGGATCGGAGTGGGGGTCGTGTAGCCTTCTTCGTTCAGTGCGCGGAGCACGGGAGCGGAGAGGTTGAGCTCGGAGAAGAGCTTGGCATCGGGGATCTTGGGCGTGTTGACGGCGATGTGGGCTTGGATGACGTCGTCGGGACCGCCGCGGGCGATGAGACGGTTGGCGGAGTGGCCGTTGCCGCCGTAGGAATCGCGCGAAGGGGAATGGGACTTCTGGGTCTCATGGGACCCATGGGACCTAGTGGACCCATCGGACCTATTTCCCTGATGGTTGCCTTGATGGCCGCCGGAGCGGTGCTGCGGCTTGCCGTGGGAATGGCCGTGGGCCTTCGGATGGGAGGGCTTGCCGGAGCGGTGAGCGTGATTGGAATTGCCTGAGTTACGATTGGACGAGGAACGGGGATGGGACATGAAGAGACAGAACTCCTTCGTGCCGCCGGCGCAAGGCCATAGCGGACGAATGTTTCGGGCGTTTCCTGTGCCAAACTGATTGGGACAAGTCGTGCCGTACTGGGGTGGAGCGACCAGAAAAAGCTCTGACCGCTGCCAGCAGATTCCCAGGACGATCGGTGGGCGAGCTTTCCGTGAAGGCAAAGCTCAAGCCGAAAGTGCTCATGAGGCCACTGGCGAGGAGAAACTATAGGCGCGTCAAACGGTTGGGGTTCGGGCGATTCGGCGCGGATTGAGGGGAGACTGGTAACGTCGGAGTTTGGCGGGCAGAGCGGAGCGGCTGCTATCTTGTGCGACATGCTTTGCCGCTTGACGGGGAAACTCGAGTCGGTGCACGAAACAGCGGCGGTGATTGCGTCGCCGGATGGGTCGTCTGCGCGCGAGGTTTTGCTTCCGGCGTATGTGGCGAAGGCGATGGCATCGCGGGTTGGGCAGACGGTGACGTTCAGCACGCTGGAATACCTGGAAGGGCAGGGACAGGGGACGAGTTTTATTCCGAGGCTGATCGGGTTTACGGCGGCGCGGGATCGGGCGTTCTTTGAAGTGTTCACGACGGTGAAGGGGATCGGGAACAAGAAGGCGCTGCGGGCGATGGCGGTTGAGCCGGCTGCGATCGCGCGGGCGATCGCTTCGAAGGATGCGGCGGCGCTCGTGAAGCTGCCGGAAATCGGGAAGCGGATGGCGGAGACGATCATCGCGGAACTCCACGGGAAGGTCGAGAGTTTCCTGAGTGAGCAGGAGCTTGGGTCGCTCGAGATCAAATCGGGATCGATGCCGAGCGTGACGCGATTGAGCCCGATCGCGGAAGAAGCGGTGACGGTTTTGACGACGCTGGGTGAGACGCGGGGCGAGGCGGAGCGGCGGGTTGCGCTGGCGCAGGAACGCGCGATCCGCGAGGGGAAGCCCGCGCCGAGGACGGTCGACGAGATGATCGCGGCAGTTTTCGCGATCGGTCGCTAGGGCGACGAACCACGGGCAGGTTCGCCGGTCACGGGTCAACTGTGCGGCGCTCTTACGTGCACCCCAGGTTGTTGTACGCGACGACCAAGAGCGAAAAGTCGAGATCGTCCACAAGGCCATCGAGGTTGAAGTCGCCGATGCAGTTGTTCGGCATCTCCGCGCTGGCGCAATCGAGCTCGTCGTACTGGACAACAAACAGCGAAAAATCGGCATCCTCGACCAGGCCGTCGTTTGTCAGGTCGAACTTGCAGAACGACTCGTCGGTCTCGAACGCGGCGTAGCTGGAGAAGACGGAACCGCGGGTTGTGCTGGAAGCGATGTACCACTCGTACGAGTGGCCCGGATTTAAATAGGCGCCGGGGACAAGCAGAGAATTGTCGCTGCTTCCGAGGTTGATGTTCAGGTACGCCGTCTGAGGAGCGAACGAGGCGCGCGAAGCAGCGGTCGGTCCAAAGTCAACAATGCCGACTGCCTGGCTCTGCTGCGATCCCGGCGTCCAGGTCAGGTAGGGTGCGCCGTGCACGACCGAGCCGCCCGAAGGCGCGGTGGGCGTGCCCGGAGTGGCAACCCCCGGCAGGTTGGACGGGCGGATTTTCCAACCCAGGACATCCAGCGCTCGCACGTCGGGAAGCTGAACGTAACTGCCGTTCTTCAACAGACTCCTGCCCTGAAGCGAATTGGATTCCATAATCCCGACATAGCTGCCGCTGGTCACGCCGTTGGTTGGCCAATGTCCCGGCTGTCCGCCCGCGGAGCCCGAGTTGGAGCCGTTCGCCATTTCGAAGAGAGAGCCGGAGTCAAAGAGGCCGAGCACGGCGGTCGCGCGTTCGCCGATCGACAATTGCCGTGCGCCCATGCTGAATTGAACAAAGCTCTGTGCGCTGGTCGTGTAGGGGAAGCGAAAGAGGTCCAGGCTTGTCATGCTGAAGTCGAAGGGATCTTCCTCCGCCCCTCCGGTCCACGAAACGAAGCCGCGCGCGTGGCCGATCTCATGGACGAGGGTTCCTTCCAGGTCGTACGCGGCGGCGTCAACGATGCTCAGATCCTCGTACCTGCCCAGTGCGTTCCAGAAGAATGTGTCGTTCAGCAGAATAAGAACGCCGTTGGAGGGTGGTATGCCGGTGAGCGCCTCGAAGACACTTTCGGAAAAAAGCACCGACGACGCGTTGCGCAGCCCGAACGACCAAAGATACGGAACCGACGGTCCGGTCGGCATGTGGCCTGCGAGGTCGGGCTCCCAGTCGTCTATGTCCGTATTCTCCACCGCGCTGTCGAACAGGAGCGAATGGGCAAACGGGTACGACACCCCCGAGAGCGTGTAGAAAGTCGCGGCCAGGGCATCGTGATCGAGAATGGGAGCTCCGAACGCGCCGTCCCATTGGATGTACAGATCCAGCGACGCCGAGTTATTTGAAAGAATCTGGGTGTACTCGGCGACCGCGTTGTTGATGGCCAGTCGGACGTCATTCTCCGTCAACTGCGCGGCAGCGCCAAAATGGTTGTAGTGTGTCGTGATCGTCATCGACGAGCGGCGATTTTCCGCCTGATCGCTCAACGTCGGTTTTTTCGGCGGCCATGAATCGCAGACGCGTGCGCTCTCAGAGCCCGGAATGACGATCGTGGCGCCGGGACGAAGCTTTCCGCAGGCGACCGCAAAGTACGAATAGGACAAACTCCATTCGCCGTTGCCTTGGAGCACGACACGCGACGGCCATTTCTGGCGGAGAGGCTGCGGTTCATCCTGGCGGGCCCGCACGCCAGCAACTCTCGTGCCATCTTCGAGAATCGTGAATATCGGTATCGTGGCGGGCCACTCGCCTGCGATCCCGACATCGCTCCTTCGAGCGTCTGTCCGGAGGGTCGCTACGCTGTCGGGGCTCACGAGAATCTCAACGGGCACCGAATCGACGTTGATCGCTCGCTCCTGAGCGCAGACGCGAAAAGCCGCAAGTCCCAAGAACAGCGCCAGCATCCACCGCCGCTTGTGCGTCCACCCTCGTGTCATTGCCTGCTCCTTCTCAGTCAAAGGCCGCAAATTGGCCTGTATAGTCGGCAACGTTCGATTGCGAGCCGACCGGGACGCTTCCGACAATGGGCGTCTGCGACGCCTGGTTCAGAGTTGCCGTTGAGATTTTGGCGGTGAAGAAACGGATCTTCCAGCTTCCGTTCTCGCGTTCGACACGTTGGGGCAAAGTCACCGGCCAGAACGTCTGATTGCCCGTCCACGGAGTGTCCATCAGGAGGCGCGTGGCGGGATTGGCCCTGTGGATGATCAGGCCGGGAACGCGCTTTCCGGATTCCACGGTCTCAACCGGAATTCGCGCGGGAATCACCCCGTCATCAAGCATTTCGAGCGTCCAACGGGCGTGATCGGTGTCGAATACCACGGCCCGTGGAACTCCCGTCTGTGCGGTTTCTGCGGGAGGCGTGGAAGTGCATGCCCACGCGAACACGATTTGTGCGAGAGCGATGCAAAGGGCCGGGTGGCAGCGTCGCATGATGAGAGCATAACTGAAAGGAAGAGTTCCATGAGCGATGGTTGGGTAAAGAAACTGCTAAGTTCCGAGGCATGAGTGAAAGCGTCGCTCCATGCGCGCCATACTTCACTGACTCTGCGAGGAAATCAGGCGGCGGGCGGCGCCCATCGGCTTTCCAGGCTCGCTCGGGGTGTGAATGGTCTGGACGGTTCGGCAACATGGTGATGCTGCACATGGCGGCGCGATGCGAAACGACATGTCTATGCCGCAACGGGGATGGCGTCGGGAAGAGGGGTTGAGATTTGGGGTGGCGAAATTTGGGGTGGGTTGATGAGGTCGTAGGGGGAGGGGATGTGCGTTGGTGTGGGTGCGGGGTGCGGTGAAGCGGGGCGCGGTTCGATGGCCGAATCTGCATTGAGATCGGGAATCGGTCGATCGGGTTCATCGCGTGCGAAGGCGTGCCAGCTTGCGGTGTGCGTTGATGAGGCATGATCGGGCGCGTGCGCGGGAGGCGGCTCCTGCATCTGCGCTTCAGCTTTGAACAGAGCTTTGGCTTCGTCGATTTCGATCGGTGCGGAGGGATTTGAATCGGCTGGTGAAGCGACGTTCAACTCCTCGGGCGACACGGTTTGCACGGGGAGTGGAATCTCGGGCGGTGTTTCGATATTCGGGTTGGGCAAGAGTGCTTCTGGCGTGGATGTGCGAAGAGGTGTGCGTCCGGGGGGCTTGGCTTGGGCGGGCTTTGCCGCGGCATTGCTTTGGCGGAGGAGGTCGGAGGCGGCGCGGCGTCGTTCGGCGGGTGAGCCTTCGGTCGCGCAGACCTCGCGGAGCGTGCCCATCGCCGGGATGCGCGCGGCGAGTGCGGAGAGGCTGGTCTGAACCTGCAGGCACTCCTCGTATTGCAGGATGCACTCGCGGACTTCGGGAGAGCGGACGAAGTCGATCACCGTCGGCACGCCGACTTTGAGCGTGCGGGCGATCTGGACGAGCGGGATGCCCTCCAGGTACATGGCGAGAAGGGTCGCCTGGCTGTCGGGAGGAGGGAATTCGATCGGCACTGGCTTGGGTGAGTCCATTGTCGGAGAATACGGTTTTTGATTGGTATTGCAAGACAAAAATCGGATTTTGTTTGGTATTCTCCTAAGTCGCTGAATACAAAGGGCTTTCAACGAAAAACGGAGAAAGAACACCGATCGAGTTCCCGATGTGGTATTGAAGTGATATCATGTCGATACCATGACAAGCGCCAACACGGAAAGGGGACATCCGATGACAAACGAGTTTGCGGCGAAGACGGCGAAAGGGTGGCCGGTGCTGATCGGAGGGCTGATCGCGTTCGTTCCGATCATCGCGATGTTCGTGTACGCGGTGCGGAAGTCGGATGGGATGCCTCACGCGCCCGCGGGGCTGGTGGCGCTGGGCGTGCTCGCGGTGTTTTTGTTTGTGGTGAACGTGATCCTGATGACGGGGCTGACGATCATCCAGCCGAACACGGCGCGGGTGGTGGTCTTCTTCGGGAGTTACCACGGCACGGTGAAGACGTCGGGCTTCTGGTGGATCAATCCGCTGGCGAAGAAGCCGAGCGTTTCGCTCCGCACGAACAACCGGGTGACGCCGACGATCAAGGTGAACGATGTGCGGGGCAACCCGATCGAGATCGCGGCGGTCGTGGTGTGGCGGGTCGAGAACGCGGCGCGGGCCTCGTTTGATGTGGCGGATTTCAGCAGCTTTGTGGATACGCAGTGCGAGTCGGCGCTGCGGCACCTGGCGTCGGTGTATCCGTACGACACGGGCGTGGAAAACGAGATGTCGCTGCGGGGCTCGACGGATGAGGTGAGCAAGACGCTGGCGGCGGAATTGCAGGAGCGCGTCGCGAAAGCGGGCGTGACGATCGAGGAGACGAGGCTTTCACACTTGGCGTATGCCGCGGAGATCGCTGGGGCGATGCTGCGGCGGCAGCAGGCGGATGCGGTCGTGTCGGCGCGGTTCCGGATTGTGGAAGGCGCTGTGGGGATGGTTGAATCGGCGCTCGAGCACCTCGAAAAGGGCGGGAAGGTGAAATTGGATGATGAGCGAAGAGCGGCGATGGTGAGCAATTTGATGGTCGTGCTGTGCGGGGATCATGGGGTGCAGCCGGTGGTGAATGCGGGGACTCTTTATAACGGGTAAGGGGGTGGGGAGGTGAAGAGGTGAAGAGGTGGGGAGCGGACGCAGAGTGCAACCTCACTCTCGGGGGAGAGGGGCGATTGAAAGAAGACGGGATTGATGGCTGAAGAGCGCAAGTCCATTTTGCTTCGGATACCGCCGGATCTGTGGGAGCAGATCAACGGCCTCGCGCAGAGCGAGCTGCGGTCGGTGAATGCGCAGATGGAGTTTTTGTTGAGGGAGGCGTTGAGGGCGCGAGGGATTCGGGAGAAGGTGGAGGGTTCGACGGGCGAGCCGCGGGCGAAGGAGTCGGGTTCGTCTTGAGGTGGGTGATTCCAAATGGTGACGAACTGTCACCGGTTGCTTCTTGCACACCTTCGGCGTGCAGATCGCGAGGGACTTGACCGGGGGTGTCGCTCGAAGACTCGCTCCACCCCCGGCTACTTTCGGTCAAGCCCTTCGGGCTGAAGAGTGAGAGCAGCCGCGCGATGGACACTGGGATGGTGGTCGTGCGGGCGCGGAGAGTTCGATTCGCGGCGTAACTTGGCACGCAGGACGGGATTGGGCTGAGGCGGAGTTCCGTCTAGAAATCGCGGATTGCGTGGCAATTTGGGCGGATTGTCGATATCGTCGGGACTCATGCGATACGCGATGATCATGGCGGGAGGAGCGGGAACTCGGTTGTGGCCCATGAGCCGCAAGGAGATGCCGAAGCAACTCATTCAGTTCATTCAGTCGAAGGACGGCGGGCGGTCGAGGTCGCTCTTGGAGATTGCCGCGGATCGGCTGGAGGGAGTGGTCCCCGGCGACAAGCGGTTCATCTGCACGAGCGAGGGGTTTCGCTCGGTCATCAGGCGCGATCTGCCGGCGTTCACGGATGAGCGGATCATGGGCGAGCCGGTGGGGCGCGATACGGTGAATGCTGTGGGCTTTGCCGCGGCTGTGTTTGAGAAACTGGATAAGAACGCGGTGTTTTCGGTTTTGACGGCGGATCACATCATCGAGCCGCAGGATGTGTTTCGGGAGCGGATGGACCTTGGGTACAAGCTGGTGGAGGCGGACCCGAAGCGCCTTGTGACGTTCTCGATCAAGCCGACTTTTGCGGCGACTGGGTACGGATATGTTGAGCGCGGCACGCCGATCCGGGGCGTCGCTGGCGCTGAGAAGGACGGCAAGTCGCTGGCGTTCCACGTCGCGCGGTTTGTGGAGAAGCCGGATCTGCCCCGCGCGCAGGCGTACTTGCAATCGGGCTCGTTCAACTGGAACAGCGGGATGTTTGTGTGGAAGGCATCGACCTTCCTCGAGGCGCTGAAGAAGTTCAAGCCCGAGAGTCACGCGGGGATGATGGAAATTCAGAAGGCGTGGGGGACGAAGACGCAGCAGGAGACGATCGCGCGGGTGTATCCGAATCTGCCGAAGATCAGCGTGGATTTCGCGATCATGGAGCCGGCGAGCAAGGACAAGGATTTTTCGGTTTGCACCGTGCAGATGGATGTGAACTGGCTCGATGTCGGTTCATGGCCGAGCTACGGCGAGACGCTGGCGCCGGATGCAAGCGGGAATCGCACGGCGAACGGGAGCGGTGCGTCGCTCATTCAGCAGGGAAAGAACAACCTGATCGTGAACGGCGGGAAGAAGCACACGGTGGCGCTGCTTGGCGTGGATGATCTGATTGTGGTGCACACGGAAGATGCGACGCTGATCATGCCGCGGTCGAAGGCGGAGGAATTGAAGAATCTGCATGGGGCGGTGGAGGAGAGGTTGAAGTAGATGTGGGATTTCGGATTTCGGAGTGGATACGCGGGCGTTGAATTGGAAGCAAGTCGCAAGTCGGAAAACAGAAGGCGGAAAACCGCGCGGCGGGCTTGAATTTGGTGCCTATGCGATACCTCGCGATTGATCTTGGGGATAAGCGGACGGGGCTTGCGCTTGGGGATCGCGAGACGGGGTTGGTGTCGCCTCTTGAGGTGATTGAGTGCGCGATCGGGGCGGATGGGGGGAAGGTGCTGCTGGATCGTCTTGCGGCGGCGATTGAGACTCATCTTGGTGTGGCGTCGCCTGCGCGCAAGGACACGCTTGTCATTGGGCTGCCACTGAATATGGATGGGAGCGAGGGGCCTCAGGCGAAGAAGTGCCGCGGGTTTGGGGAGTTGCTGGCGCAGCAGACGGGGCGCACCGTTGTGTATCACGATGAGCGGCTGACGTCGGTGGAAGCGGATTGGTCGATGTCGCGGAGCGGGATGACGCGCGGGCAGAAGAAGCAGAAGCGGGATGCGCTTGCCGCGGCTGCGATTCTGCGGGATTACTTCGGTGTGCTGGGGGGCTCGCTGGGGGGGTCGCTTGGGCGGGACGGCTCGGTGGATGCGGGGGCGGAAGGCTTGGGCGCCTCGGAGTCGGGCGAAGATTCCTGAGGGGCGGGCGCGGCGTCGTCACGTTGAGCTTCGGGCGAAACGGTGGACATGAGCAAGTCGGCGTTGACATCGACCATGGGGAGCGAAGGGACGCCGGGAAGCGACGAGAAGAAATCGGAGAGGCGGATCTGCCAGCGGGCGCGGATGGAGAGCTGCTCGCCCTTGATGGTGGGGTCGGAAGCGGTGCCGCGCATGAAGGAGACGATGGTGCGCTGGATGACGCGTTCGGTGGTGATGCCGTTGATGCTGATATCGGCGACGAGCGTGCACATGTAGCTGGAGGTGGATTCGTCGCGTGCGATGAGCTTTGTGTCGACGGCGTTTCGGATGGTGAACGCGACAGCGGGGAACTCTTCGAGCTTGAGCGGGCCGCCCTGGGCGGTGCTCCAGCGGGCGAGCGTGGCGGCGTCTACGAGCGACGTCCAGGGAAGTTGCCACTGGCCGGCGACGATGACTGGGCCAAGGGCTCCGTTCGAAGCGGCGTCCATCGGGATGCGTGCGACGGCATAGCCTGCGAGGCCGGTCGGGGAAGCCTGCAGGCCGGGGAGCGTGGCCGAAAGGGTGAGAGCCCGAACGGAAACGGTGTGGTAGACAGCGCCGAGTTTTCGGTGATTGGCGAACGGGCGGAGGGTGAGCCCGGAAGGGGTGCGGTCGGCGAGCTTGGGATTCGGGCGACGGGCGAGGCCGCTGCCTCCGGCATTGCGGGGCGATTGGGCAGGGTCGGCAGGTTGGGCGCCGGGAGAGATCGAGAAGAGAAGGAGGGAAACGCCGGCCGCGGCCCATCGGGACGGAGCGGCCACCGGGCGCCGGAATCGAAGGAAGGTGAACACCGCCCATAGATTCGCACCGGCGGGGGGGCCGGGCAACACATTTTCGTTGGATCGTGCCGAAGTTCCGTGTCGCCAACGATCCGGCGCATCAGTAACCTTGCGGGCGGGCTTGGGGGCGAACCCGGCTGGGAAGTTGAACACAAAGCGTCCTTGTGGACGTACAGAGAAGAGGGATTTGCACGTGCGATCATCTGAGACCGTTTTCAATCTTGGTTCCGTTCGGATGTTCGTTGCCTCGACGGCGGTGATCGTGGCATTGCAGGCCGGGCGCGCCCAGCCGGCCCCGGAGGGGCAGCCTTCGGAGATTCGTTCCGAGCCGGTGCCTGGCGGAAACATCAAGATTCTGCCCGATCAGCCGATCGCGGGGTTCTCGTCGGCGGATGAGTTGTTGACGTCGCTGGAAACGGCGGATGAGAACCTGCGGGCGCTGCAAGCGAAGATCCGGTACACGCGCGACTTTGCGATCGCGGGCGACACGCAGGTGCGCACGGGGACGCTGTGGTTTGAGGATGTGGGCGGGAAGACGGCTGCGAATGCTCCGCGCAAGCGCCGGTTCGCGATTCAATTTGACAAACTGGCATTCGGGAATCGCGAAGAAACCAAGAAGCAGATCTACAACTTCGACGGCGAGTGGCTGGTCGAGCGGTTTGATGACGAGAAGCGGATGGTGAAGCGCCAGGTGGTGCGGCCGGGCGAGAACTTTGACCCGCTGAAGATCGGGGAGGGCCCGCTGCCGATTCCGATCGGGCAGAAGAAGGCGGACATCTTGGAGCGGTACGACGCGACGCTGCTGCCTCCGGATGACGGGTTTGATGAGATGCCGGCGGAGCGGATGAAGGAGTTGACGACGCTGTCGAAGGACTGCGTGCAGTTGATGCTGACGCCACGGAGCGAGCGCGACGATTTCAAAGAGATTCGTTTGTGGTACCGGGCGGAGCCGAATCCGGGGGGCAAACCGGGCAGATTGCTGCCTCGGATCGCGAAGACGGTGAATCAAGCGGACGACATTTCGGTCGTGGTGCTGCTGGATGTGCGGACGAACGACAAGGTGAAGTTCGATCCAAAGGTTTTCGACACGACGACGCCGGCGGACGGATGGGATGTGATTGTGCAGCCGTATCGGGGTGGGGCGGAAGAGAATGGGGCACCGGCCGAGCAGGTGGTTGTTCCGGCGGGCGAAGGCCGCACGGGCGATGCGACCGACCGACCTCAACGTCCGGAAAACAGTGTTCCGCCGGGTTCTTCAACTGCGCCCACCAAGCCTCAGCCGAAGTAAGAGATGATGAAAACTGCCGCGATGTGTGTGTTGGGGGACCGGCGCGGGCGGAAGCGTCGGCCGGTCGCATTCGCGTTGGCGGCGATGGTATTGGTTGCCGGGCAAGCGGCGGGTGTGGCTCCGGAGGGAGAAGAAAAGAAGCCTGCAACTGTGGTGCAGAGGCTGCTCGAGACGCCGTATCTGACGGATGCGGAGCGCGCGGACATTCGCGTGCGCCACGGGATCTGGACGGATTCGGATCTTGCGGATGTTTCGAGGCGTGCGCGGGCGGCGCTGGTGCGCGGGGCGTGGGACGATCCGGCGTTGAGCGATGCGAAGGCGGACGTGCTGGATCGGGCGGAGGGGATGATCCTGCGCGGGCAATGGGCGGAGGCGATCGGGGTGCTGACCGCTCTGGAGCCGAAGGCGCAAACGCTTCGCGCGCTCCGATTGACGGCGGCGGCGCAAGCGGCGACCGGAGACAAGGACGCGGCGATCAAGACGCTTGCGAAGCTCGAGCAGCGCGTGATCAAAGAACGCCAGAATTCCGCGTGGGAACTGGTGGAGGGCGTGCGGGGGCTGCACCTCAAGTCGCAGATCGAAGGGCCATCCAAGGGTGCGCAGGATTTTCAGTCGATGATGTCGATGCTGGCGCGGGCGCGCGAGCAGCTCGATCGGATGTGCTGGACGGCGTCGCTCGAAGAAGCGTTCCTGCTGGTCGAGAAGGACAACCGGTCGGAAGGGGCCGAGGCGTTCGAGCAGGTGCTGGAGCTGAATCCGTCGGCGGCGGAGGCGTATTACGCGCTCGGGAAGATGTCGGTCGATTCGTTCGCGTTCGAGCAGGCGGAGAAGATCGTTGCGAAGCTGCGGGAGCTTGCGGGCCCGGTTGATCGGGCCGAGACCGAGCCGGCGGGCACGCACGAGGCGGGCGAGCCGGTTGCGCCGTACGCGGACATGCTGGAATCGAGATTGCGGGTGCGTCAGCGCGATCCCGCGGGTGCGCTGGCGGTGCTGAAGCCGACGCTCTCGCGTTTCCCCGGTCAGCTTGAAGCACGGGCGCTCGAAGCGGCGGCGATCGCGGCGACGTTCGACATGGCGGGCGTTGATCGGGTGCTGGCGGAGATGGACAGGCTCTCGCCGAACACGCATCTGGGGTATTTGTTCGTCGGCAAGGCGCTTTCGGAGCAGCGGCAGTACGCGGACGGCGCGAAGTACCTGGAAGAAGCGACGAGGCGCGCGCCCAAGCTGGCGGATGGGTGGATCGAGCTTGGATTGCTCGAGGTGCAGGCGGCGCGCGATGATCGGGCGCTGGCGGCGCTCGAAAAGGCGGAGGCGCTGGATCCGTTCAATGTGCGGGCCGCGAACAGTTTGAAGCTGGTGCGCGATGTTGCGAACTTCTCGCGGATCGAGTCGGATCACTTCATCGTGCGGTATCGGCCTGGCGTGGACCAGGCGCTGGCGCGGGAGATGCCGGCGATTCTGGAGCGCATCTATGCGCGGGTGACGGGGGACAAGCCGGGGGGAATTCGGTATCCGCTGAACTTCAAGACCGTGATCGAGTTGATGCCGGACCATCAGTGGTTCAGCGTGCGGATCACGGGGATGCCGCAGGTACACACGATGGCGGCGGCGACGGGCCCGCTGATCGCGATGGAAGCGCCGAGGCTGGGCGAGAAGAACACGGTGGGGGCGTACGACTGGGCGCGGGTGGTGCAGCACGAGTTCACGCACACGGTGACGCTGGCGCGGACCAGCAACCGGTTGCCTCACTGGTTTACGGAAGCGTCGGCGGTGTATCTGGAAGATGCGCCGCGGGATTGGAACTACATCCAGATTCTGGCGCGGGCGTACGAAACCAAGGCGCTGTTCGATCTCGAAGAGATCAACATCGCGTTCACGAGGCCGAAGAAGCCGAGCGATCGCTCGCAGGCGTACGGACAGGGCGCGTGGATGTACGAGTACATCGTGACGAAGTACGGGCCGGAAGCGCCGCTGAAGCTGATGGATCGGTATGCCGCGGGAGATCGCGAGCCGGCGGCGTTCCAGACTGTGCTGGGCGTGACGCGCGAGCAGTTCTTTGAAGAGTTCAAGGCGTGGGCGGGTGAGCAGTTGATTGCGTGGGGCATGCGGCCCAAGCCCGGTCAGCCGGAGTTGCTGACGCTGCTGGATGAGTGGCGAAAGACGCTGGGCGCGGGGCATGAGGAAGATCCGCCGACGATCGAAGTGGTGGATGCGTGGTTGAAGGATTATCCCGATCACGCGGATCTGCTTGAACTCGCGGTGAAGTTGCGGGTGACAGGAAACAAGAACAAGGCATCGGCGGAGATGGTGCCGCTGATCGAGGCGTTTGCCGCGGCACGGCCGGGCGATCCGACGCCTCACAAGTTGCTGGCGGCGCTGTTCCTGGATGAGACTTCGCCGGCGCACGATGCGGCGAAGGCGATCACGCATCTGGAGTTCTTGGATGCGCGAGAGCAGAACTCGGCGAGCTTGAGTGTGCAGCTTGCGCGGCTGTACGCGGCCGAAGGCGACTGGGACAAAGCCTGGGCGAAGGCGATCCGGGCGTGCACGGTTGCGCCGTATGAGGCAGCGAACCGGGAGTTTGCCGCGACGGTGGCGATCAAGCGGGGCGACTTTGAAGGGGCGAAGTGGCAGCTTGAGACGCTGAAGATTCTCGAGCCGGATCGGCCGATTCACGCGCAGCGGCTGAAGGCGCTGGAAGATCTGAAGGCGAAGAAGAAGTAAGCCGGTTGGGTGTAAACGTGCCAGTGGAGGGCGGCGGTTGCGGTCTGCTACCCTGCGGACCATGATTACGCCTGCACCGACGAACAAGATTGATCCGAGATTGTGCCGCGGGATTTATGAGCGGACGATCGCAGCGAAAGGGCACGGGATCGGCGATTCGAACGGCGCCGAGCACGTGGTGATTTCGATTCCGGATACGTCGTACGAATTGCATCTGGTGCCGACGGCGCCGGTGACGTCGAAGCCGGGGAATCGGATCATCGGGACGGTGCGGGTGAGTGCGCGGCGGATCGATGAGGTCAAGTCGGGCGGTCGGTATCTGGAGCCGGTGTTCGGTCGGCCGCGGCGGGTGCAGGGGACTGTGATTGCGATCGAGCCGGATGCGGTGGTGGTGAATGCGGGCGTGCCGGTGTGGGTAAAGCCGACGGATGCGAGGCAGTCGGCGGCGAACTTTGCGGTGGGGCAGTTCGTGAGCTTTGATGCGCTGGATGGCGGGACGTTTACGCCTCAGGTGTGAGCCTTTGGTCAGGTGCAGATAAAAGCAGCCCCACGCTAGCGCGTGGGGTTCTCTTTGGTCGAGCTGGAGAGCGTGGGAGCGGAGCCTGTTTACGCTGAGCGGCGCCGACGGCAAGCGATCAGTCCGGAGAGAGCAAGGATCGCGGAGCCTGTCGGGCCGGGGACGGGGATGATTTCGACGCGCCAGTTGTCGATGCCGCAGTCGGTCTGGTAGCTGGAGTTGCCCGAGTTGCCGCGCCAGAAGCCGAATTGCATCACGCCGCCGGAGGCGGAAAAATCGGGGTTGTTGCCGGAGAGGAGCGTGCCGGTGTTGGTGAGTTCCCAGAAGTCGCTGGAAGTGAGGCCGGGGGCGGCGTTGGGCTGCCAGGTGTTGAAGGTGGCGTAAGGCATGGTCAGGATGGGGGTGCGCTGGATGTAGTAGGTGCCGCTCTGGAAGATGACGAGGCCGGAACCCTGTCCGTTGCCGGGCTGGTTGACGAAGTTGATCGAGTCTTCGCTGTAGTTGATGACGCTGATCGCGCCGCCGCCGGGGTTGTAGGAATACGTGCCCCGCATGTGAAGACCGATGACGGCAGCGAGCGGGCCGGAGGCGTTGAGGCTGTTGCGGATGCGGCGGTATTGCAGGGGGTTGCCGCCGACGGGAACCTGGAAACCGGCGGTTGCGCTGCCGGCGCCGTTGGCGTTGGTGACGGTGGTGAGCGTCCAGTCGGCGTTGTTGAAGACGCCGTCGAAGAAGACAACGGCTTGAGCGGAACCGGCGAGTGCGGACAGAGCGATAGCGCCCAAAGCAAGGGAGTTACGAGACATGGAAGAGACTCCTGAGTTTGGCCCCGAAACTCCGCGGTACGCGTGCGAAGCATCGTGACAACAGAGTTCTCTGCCAGGTTCGAAACCTTGCAGGAATACGGCCGTTTTTCTGGCAAATAGGGAAAGTGGTTCAGGGGCAACTGAGCGCGTCGTACGCGGATGCGAACATTCCGAAATCGGCGTCATCGACGAGGCTGTTGAAGTTCAGGTCCGACGGGCAGCGCGGGGGCATGGAGGGATCGGAACACTCGAGCAGGTTGTACGCGCTCGCGAAGAGAACGAAGTCGGCGTCATCGACCTGGTTGTCGCAGTTGAGATCGGCCCAGCAGACTTTGACCTGAGCGGTGAGGCTGGTGGCGCTGCCGCAGGAGTTGGAGACGATGCAGCGGAACTCGGCGAAGGAGAGGCCGGGGTCGAGCTGTTGATAGAAGCGGACGGTGAGCGAAGGGCCGGAAGAATTGAGCACGGTAAAAGTGCGGCTTCCCCCGGAATTGAGGCCTTCGGCGACCGGTATCCACGCGGGGACGGCGGTTCCGGCTTTCCATTGCCATTGGTAGCCGAAGGGGCCGGTTCCGGCGGCGGTGAGCGAGAGCAGAGAGTCGTTCGCGGTGCACGTCGTGAGCGTCGCGGGTTGCTGGATGATGTTGATCGGGATGTTCGAACCGAAAACGAACGCGGCGCCCTGCGCG
The DNA here is from genome assembly GCA_017303555.1 of Planctomycetota bacterium. Classification (GTDB taxonomy): domain Bacteria; phylum Planctomycetota; class Phycisphaerae; order Phycisphaerales; family UBA1924; genus JAFEBO01. The sequence continues at coordinate 45,776 of JAFLCN010000013.1, read as the reverse complement.
GCGTTCGCCCCGACCGTGCGATCGGGGGCGGCGGCGACGGAGACGCTGCCCGCGAGCGCGACGGACGAACCGAACATGTCGCCCGCGAGGCCGGAGTTTTCCTGCAGCTTGGACTGCTGCGACCACACGTTGCCGGACCGAACGAAGACATACGCGGAGCCCTGCGCCGCCAGTCCTCCGACGGTCTGGTTCGGTGCGCCGAGGATGGCGGTATCGCCCGAGAGCACGCAGGATGAGCCGAGGTAGTCGAATGCCGCGCCGTCGGAAGCGGAGAGCCTGGCCTGCTGCGTCCAGACCGAACCGGAGCGTGTGAAGACGTAGCCCGCGCCGCGGTACTCGATCGAATCGATGGCCTTGTGTTCGGCCCCGAGGAGGACCGAGTTTCCCGAGAGCGAAACGGAGGACCCGAAAGCATCGCCGGCTGCGCCGTCGGAGGCGACGAGCTTTGCCTGCTGCGACCAGGTGACGCCGGACCGCGTGAAGATGTATGCGGCGCCCTGGGCGAGATTGCCGGCGACGCCTTTGCTGCTCGCGCCGATTGCAACCGTGTCGAGCCCGGCGCCGACGCCGATGCCGAAGAAATCGTTCGCGGTTCCATCGGACGCCAGGAGCTTGGCCTGCTGCGTCCAGACCGAGCCGGAGCGCGTGAAGATGTACACGGCGCCCTGATTGAAATTGGCGCCGGAGGCCTTGGCGTACGCGCCGACGACGATCGTGTCGCCGAATGCGGCGACGGAACATCCGAACGAATCTCCGATAGCGCCATCGGCTGCGACGAGCTTTGCCTGCTGGGTCCAGACCGAACCGGAACGCGTGAAGACGTAGGCGGCGCCCTGGAGCGTGTTCGGGCCGATCGTCTTGCCGGGCGCTCCCAGGACGATTGTGTCGCCGGAGATTGCCGCGCTCGAGCCGAGGGAGTCGTTCGCGGCACCGTCCGAGGCGGTCAGGGTTGCCTCGGGCGACCAGGCTGCGCCGACAAATCGGAAGACGCTGGCCTGCCCCTGGAAGTTGTTCAGGCCCACCCTTCGTCCGGGCGAGCCGAAGACGATGGTGTCGGAACCGGCAGCGGAGGCGGTGCCGAAACCGTCGTTTGCCATGCCGCCGGACGCGGCAAGCTGAACCGGGGCGCAGTTCTGTGCATGAGCGATCGAGGCCATCGCCGCGACAAGCGCGATCCGCATCGCTTTCCAGGCCATCGCCGGCATTCCCGCTCTCCGTCCCGAACCGGACACGCCGGCAACCGACCACGAATCGGCGCCGGCGAGCTCTCTTTGGACTGGCAGAGTCTAAAGGACGGAGGGCGCGGCAATCAAGCGAAATCGGCGGGCTGGGTCAAGGGGCTACTGGCCCTCGATGGTGGCGGTGTTGCCCGTGGCTTCTTTGCTGTAAGGGTCTGGGGGCGTGGCCTCGCTGGAAACGATGATCTCGACGCGCTGGTTGGTGCGGTCGCTCTCGCGGGACCAGGTGTTGGGGACGAGGCGGTCGCTGTCTCCGTAGCAGCGGAGGATGAGCTGATTCGCGGGTATCCCCTGCTCGACGAGCGCGTTGAAGACGGCCATGCTCCGGTCGTAGCTGAGCTTCATGGCCTTCTGGGAGTTGCGCATCGCCTCGGGGGGGCTGCAGTGGCCCCGGAGCTCGATGTAGTAGCGAGTGCCCTGGAGCTTCTTCGCGGTGTTGGCGATGGTTTCGCGGGCGCTGCTGGAGAGCGCGACGGAGTTGTCGTCGAAGGGGATGAGCGCTCCGAGGCTGCTGAAGTTGGTCTGGCGGAGCGTTTGCTGGCTCTTGTGGCGGCCCGCGATTCCGGACGCATCGCCCTCGCCCCGCAGTTCGCGCAGGCGCTCGACGAACTGCTGCTCGTTCGCCTTGGTCGAGTTGATGTTGATCGGATTGCCGAAACCTTCGCGCATGCCGATGACGAAATCGAGCATGGCCTGCGAGGGCTTTCCGGGGTCATTCGAGGGATCGCCGGCAGAAGAAGCCTCGCCCTTGGGGCCCATGTTCATGGCCAAAAGGATCACGAAGAAGCCCATCATCAGCGCGACGTTGTCAGCGAACGAGATGAGCCATTCGGGCGCACCCTCGTGTTCACCTTCGGCATGGCCGCCCCCGCCGTGGCCTCCGCCTCCGTGCCCGCCGGCGTGAGAGCCTCCGCCCTCGTGGCCTTCCTCGTGTTTGTCTTTGTGGTCGTCGGCCATGAGGGAGACTCACTCGATCATGCCGCGGCACGGAAAGGATCGCGACGGACGGAGGGGATGAAGGCGAGCATCTTGTCGAGGGTGACGCGCGGGTTGTCGCCGGCCTGGACGCTGAGGATGGCCTGGACCATCATTTCGCGGTTGAGGATTTCTTCGCCGGACTTGATGCCGAGCTTGTCGCCGATCGGGCCGGCGATGGCGTTGGCGACGATCGCGCCGTACATGGTGGCCACGACGGCGATGGCGAGCGCGTGACCGAGGGCGCCGATGTCGGCGCTGGCGAGCTGACCGAACATGCCGACCTGACCGACCAGCGTTCCGACCAGGCCGTAACCGGGGCCGTAGAGCTTGATGAGATCGAAGAACTTCTTGCCGGCCTTGTGGCGATCCTGCATGGCGAGAATTTCCATGCGGAGCGTGGCCTCGATGCTGGCGGGTTCGACGCCGTCGATGGCCATTTTCAGGCCCGCGGCGAGGAACGGATCCTTGATCTTGGCGATCTCGGGTTCGAGTGCGAGGATGCCGTCGCGACGGGCCTTGTCCGAGAGCGACTGAACGGTCTGGATGACTTCGTTCGCGCTCATGCCCTTCTGGAAGAGGAAGGTCTTGATGTAGCCCGGAACCTGCTTCAACTTCTCCATCGGCATTGCGATGAACACGACGGAGACCGAGCCGCAACCCACCATCAGCACGCCTTCCAGCGAGTAGAACATCAGCAGGTTGCCGTGCGAGACTTCGAAGACGACGAAGCCCAGCGCCGCAACGCCGATCAAGATGCCGATGATGGAGGCCTTGTCCATGGAGAATGCGCCTCTGGCGAAAGTTCCGGATGTCGCGGGGCGAACGCAAGGCGCGTGCGCACCGGACCCCCACTCGATCGGCGGGAAGTGGGGCGGGCTGAGGGCAGGGATGGATGGAGTGCAACGAGTAGGGCGGCGGACGCCGGTCGCGCCGGGTGTGACGGTCGTGCGCGTCCCGGACTCGATTATCGGGCTGGGGTTCGGGCCGGATGCCGGATCAGGCCTTCACGAAGGTGCCGTGGTCGCGATCCTTCTTGACGCCGGGGAAAGCCAGTGAGCGCCCGTGGGCGACGCAGAAGACGCCGGGGGGCAGGATTCCTGCCGCGAAAATCGCTTCGTTCAGGTTCTGGAGCGCATCGGACCGCTTCATTTCATACGGGCGCATCGCGCCGGTGAGAACGATCGGAACGCGGGGCTTGGGGATCTCGCGGCAGATCAGTTCGCCGGTCAGTGCGAGCGTGTCGGTGCCGTGGAGGATGATGATGCCGGTCGATTTGGTTGCGAGCTCGGGCGAGCCGCCCGCGGCACGCACGGCCTGCACGATGGAGGCGCGGTCCTCATCGGTCATATCGAGGCTGTCTTTGCTGAGAAGTTCGATGGTGCTGATGGTGGTGTCGACAAGGCGGAGGCGCGTCAGCATGCGCCGGACGATCGAGAAGCGATTGGAGAGGCTGCCGCTGGCCTCGTCGTAGGTTTTTTCAATCGTGCCGCCGGTGGTGATGAGGGTGAGGTGGGGCATGGGGGGATTTCGGATTTCGGATTTCGGATTGCGGAATGCGGAATGCGGAATGGCGGGTCGGTGAAATTATGGGTGGGCGAAGTCGTGAAAGAAAAAGGGCACGGCAGATTGCCGCGCCCTTTGAATGCTGTCTTTGGCTGAAGCCTGATGGCGAGTGCCCGATGGCTGCCTCAGCCGGTGATCGAGGTGATCTTGATCTTGGTGTACTTCTGGCGGTGGCCGGTCTTCTTGCGCCAGGTCTTCTTCTCGCGGAAGTGGTGGACGTAGATCTTTTCGCCGGCGACGATCGGCTCGACGACTTCGGCCTTGACCGAGGCGCCCGAGACGTAGGGCTGGCCGATCTTGGCGTCGCCGCCTTCCTTGCCGACGACAAGGACCTTGTCGAAGGTGAGGGCGGAACCGACCTTGGCGTTCCCCTGCTCGGTCAGATCGACAAGGATTTCCTCGCCCTGAATGACTTTGCGCTGGCCGCCGAATTCTTCGATGATCGCGTACATGCCGAACTCCAAGGCCCCCGGGGTCTTGAGAAAGGGGGTTGAGATACTAGGCGGGCACAAGCGTTTTTGCGACCGGGGGAGAGCGGCCTTTTTCCCGAAGTTGGCGGGGACTGCCCACCCCCGGCCCCTCCCTTATGGAGGGGGGGAAGAGGCGGCAGGCTCGATGTGGATCAGGACGTCCCGGACGTTGGGGAGCCCCGCCCGGACGGCGTCTTTGACGGCGTGGGCGACCGAGTGCGAATCGCGGACCGACATCTGTCCGTCCATCCAGACGTGCATGTCGATCCAGTAGAGGATGCCGCTCTTGCGGGCGAAGGATTTCTGCACGAGCACAACCCCGGGGACTTTGGAGGCGATCTCGCGGGCCTGTTCGGCGACCGCGTCGGATTGGCGATCGAGCAGTTCGCGCAAGGGTGGGATCATCAATCGGATGGAGTTGGCGATGATGATGGCCGAGGCGAAGAGCGCGGCAAAGTCGTCCGCGGGGGCCCAAGCATCGGTGCCGGTCTTCCATTGACCGAAGAGGGCGATGCTGATGCCGATGAACGCGGCGGCGGATGTAATGGCGTCGGCGCGGTGGTGAAACGCGTCGGTGGCGATGGCGGTTGAGCCTTCGGCGCGGGCGCGCCGGACGCCGATGCGGAAGAATGTTTCCTTGATCGCGACAACGAGCACGAGCACGGCGAGAGTCCACCAGGCGGGTGTGTGGTGGGGCTTGAGGATCTCGCGCACGGCCTCGATGGCGATGCCGATTCCGGCGAGGAAGACAAGAAAGGAAACGGCGAGTGCCGCGAGCGGCTCGGCCTTGCCGTAGCCGTATGGGTGCTGCTCGCTTGCGGGGCGGGAGGAAATGAGAAGGCCACCCCAGATGACGCCGGAGCCCACGATATCGGCGAGCGATTCGATCGCATCGGCGATGAGGGCGTAGCTGTGGCCGACGATGCCGGCGACCAGCTTGACGACGGCGAGGAGCATGTTGGTCACGAGGCCGGCGAGGGCGTAGCGACGGGAAGAGAGGTTCTTGGACTCTGGGCCTTCAGCCATGCGGCGGGATGGTATCGAGAGCTTGCAAATGTGGGGGCGGGTTGGGGGTTGCGCCGGGCGGGACGGTACAGACGTTTCAGACCGGCGCGTGTCGGCAATTGAATTCCAAAGTGGTGGCGTGGGCGCGCCCGCAATTGGAGGGTTTATGAAGGACTCGGATTGTTTCCCGAGTCGAACCGGGGTCCGGGGCATTGGGGGGCGCGGCACATGACAAACACACGCAACATCATCGCGGCGATCGGAATCGGCGCCGTGGGCACGATCGCTCAGGCGGGCTACTTCGCGGACTTCGAGGCGTACAAGCCGGGCCAGCGCCTGCAGGGCGTTGATGGATGGAAGGGCTGGGATAACGTCTCGAACGTCGCCGGCCTGGTGAGCGACAAAGTGACGTATGAGAGCGACCGTTCTTTGATGGTGACGGGTATCGACCAGGCATCGACCGACGCTGTGCGGGAGTTCAGCGGCGCGACGTCGGGATCGTGGTCGGTTTCTGCGATGCAGTACCTGGGCAGCGGGCAGGGCGGCTCGACGTACTTCATCCTGATGAACCGGTACCAGGACAAAGCGAACAACAACAACGCTTTCTGGAGCACGCAACTGCGGTTCGACCTCGCGGCGGGCAAGGTGTACGACGATTTTCGGGGCGGCTCGGCGTCGATCGCGATGAACGAGTGGGCGTCGATCCGTGTGGATATCAACCTGACGGCGAACACGGTCAAGCATTTCTACAACGACATCCTGATCAGCTCGGGCACGTGGTCAACGGGATCGGCCTCGAAGGGCGCGCTGGCCGCGATCGACCTGTACACCGGCGACAAGAACGTGGCGTACTACGACAACCTCACGGTCTCGAGCGCTTCGGAATTGAGTTCTGCGGCGAGGGTTCCCGCGCAGGGCGCTCTGGCCACCATGGCGATCGGCGGCCTGCTGCTGATGCCTCGCCGTCGCCGGAAATAAACAGTCACGCGATTCTTCCGATGTGCAGCGGCGGGCAGTGGCTCGCCGTTGTGCTTTTCAATCATGGAATCACCGCATCTGGGCGCGCTTTCGACGATAGCAGAGCAGGCAAAGAACATCTGGGCCCGTTGTAACCGTAGCTCGGCGCACCGAATTACCCTGCGGGCGCACACTCACGCGCCGGGGATTTCGGCTCGGGACTCACAAAAGAGCGTTTCGAACGCGCGGATAAAGACGATGAAATCCTGATCATCAACAAAGTTGTCACGCGTCAGATCACCCAAACAATCAGGTCCCGCCTCAACGGCAGAGTAGTGCGCGAGAAACAGCGCGAAGTCTCTGTCATCTACGATCTCATCGTCATTAAAATCTGACGGGCAGGCTGACTCCGCGTGATCTGCGCAGGAAGCGACTCTGATCGGTCCGCTTGCTCGCATTCCGACTACAAACGTCCCTAAATTCGTTCCCTTCGGTGCCTGCGTTCGATTCGGCACAAAGGCTTTGAGCGCACCGGAAGCGTCGCGGAGCTTTGACCTTGTAAGGTACTCGCATGTAATCCATTGAGAGGAATCCGAAATCGCTTCGATTTCAACACTTTGTCCGAATAGCTCCGGAGGGATGACGACCGAACCGCCCGGCGAATATTCCCGGCGGCCATCGAGACCGTCGAGCGGAGATGAAATGGAATCGTTGGGGAGACTCTCCAACACGCGATCAAAGTACGGGTCAAAGTAGTTCCGACGACCGTTGAAGTCGTAGTAGGTTGGATCGAAAAGCATTCGCGAGAGCTGCGCCGGATCCTTGATGCCGCTTGGCGGACGGAAGAATGGATCGCTATAGATGCGCACAGCAATCGGCTCTCGATACCAGCGATATGCCTCAACCTCGGAGCTAAACCAGCGGACACCCGTGAGTCGGTCAGTCAAAATGAATGTGACGGGCGCCGCACTTCCCGTCGCTGACGAGTTCGTTGAATGTTCCGACAACGGCGGCCGCAAATCGGTCGACCACCCAACAACTGCGCCTGCGCCACCGAAAGAGGCGACCCGCGCGCGCTTACTGATCTGCGACGCCTTGTTCTCTTTGTTGTCGAGCCTGTTTCTGAATGTCCCACCCTTCGAGAACCAGTCGCTCGGAGTACTCTCTATGCTGCTCCTTGGGCTATTCACAATATGGTCAAAGTAGTCTTGAAGCGTAATCGCATTCTCATCCTTGCCAGTTGCAACTTTCAATGTCGCTGTGAATCCGGGATCGGCAATGAGAATATGTTGGGCTTCTGGCGGCGAGGTCGCGTCAGCGGTCAGTCCGTAGGCCGCGATGTAGTGGCCGGCCTGACCTGGCTGTGCGCTCGTTCCAACCAGCTGCTCGGCGGTGTCGTAAAAATCTGGAACATTCAGAATCGATGGCATCCCGTTTTTGACACTTGCCGCGACGGCACCGAGTACGTCGCCGTCTGACTTGGAAGCCGCGGGTACTGTCGAGAAAGTCAAACGAAGGCCGGCGAGAACCGAGTCTTCTGGAAACGGAACATCGACATTCAGCACACTGACAGTTGGGCTCCCAGCTTTCAGGTTGTCAAAGCCTTTGTTTTTCGCGAGGATCGCTGCGAAGTCGGGCGGGGTGACTTCCTTCCCAGCTAGCGCACTGAAGATCATTGCCAGCGTTGTAATCGTGCAGCCGTCGTGCCGGAAATCGTCAATCTCGTCTGGGTTCTGCTCGATACGTGCTGGGCACGCGACCGCGCCCTCGGTTCGGCACTCCGGTACTATGACGGTCTTACCCCAAGCGGAGTCTGCTTGATTGAAGAAGTAAAATGCGCCGAGAGTGACGGGCGTCACTTTCAGTTTCGCTGATACAAGCGTCGTTGAACTGAACTCGGCGATTGTGCCGGAGCCTGCAAACTCATCAACGACGAGACGAAACGCCGTTGGAGGAGTCGTAGACGTGTCGACGAGAATGGAAGAGCTTCCAGCGCCTTCGACCGTTGCGTAGTCCGGTGGCCCGGGGACGACGACCAAGCAAGCATCGTCCACCGATAGGTAGCCAAAGGTATCAGACGATGACGAATAACCGGTAAGCGGAACGAAGTACGCTTTGCGATTGAGGATTACCCGAGCAACAAGCGAGAACTGGAAGCTGTTGTAAACAGTTCCTCCGCCGCCTCCATATGTCCCGTTGTAGTAGTTGAACTTCATGAAGGGAACGAAGTTTCCGCCCACTACTCCCGCAGATGCGACAGATAAAAGCTCCATCGACGGGACGGGAAGCGTGATCGTGTTCGTTGTGCTCCCGCATACGTACTGCGTCGGTGTCCCCCATCGCACGAGTGGTGATCCGATGCCCGAGACGGATTGAGGGCCCCAATACGAGGAAAAAGTGGCGGTGCTCCCAGCGGTGAAAGACTGTGCGCAAACACCTGCTGCGACCATGCACACCGCGATTCCCCCAGTCAGGTGATACGAATTCACGAGTAGCTCCTTCGACGGGCCCCAACGCCCGGTAGACGCGTCTTATTTCGCGTCATCGCAAGGCCGATTGTCATCGTGATGAATGCTGCGGGCGAGGGAATCTCCGCAATAGATGCACTGAACAGCACGCCCTCGAATCGTCCGGTGTCGACGAGCTGAGGCGGTCCGAACGGATCGTACCGAATGTATGTTGTTGAAACTGTGATCGCACTTGCATCGATTTCTAAGAACGAGAACGGGCTCAATTTGCCGGTTGCGTTATTGATGAGCCGGCCATCCACATCCTCCAGTCGAAAAGTCGCCGTCAGATAGAACTCGTCCGAGAGTCCGTAGAAACTTCGGGAGGTCATGGTCGCGGTGACCACATCTTTGCCTCCCGGTAACTGCTGCAAAGTCAGCGTCTTGCTCTCGTTCGCCATGTAACCGCCCGGCGAAAACTGCCCGGTGTGAACCATCGAGGCGGCCGTTGATGCGATCGTCGATCCCGCCGGCAAGGTTGCGAACTCAAAGAACCCGGACAGTGTGTCTCCGATTTGGGCGCTGACCCAGGAGTTTTCAGAGGAGAGCTGCTTATCCGGAATGCTGGTGATGAATCCGTCCAGCGTTAGGAATACCGGCGCAGCGAACGTCGTCTGGCACATCGAAACAACAGCGATGAAAATGAAAATCCCCGTGCGGAAAAGTTCTAATCGTCGCATGAAACTAATGTGCGCGACGTCTCGCCGTTCGCAAGACAAACCGGAATATTTTCAACCCATCCAAAGGAGGGAGATCGCAACCGAAACACCATAACCCGTTGTTGCAGCGTGAGTTGTCGGCGTTTCACGCGTGCTTGCTAAGTTGCGACAAGAATTTCGGGGAAGGGGCGAGGCCGCACGCTTACGCGCTGGCTGCTTCGGCCTTGTCGCGGCTCTGGCGTTCGGAACGCTTGCGCATCGACTCGTCCAGCACCTTCTTGCGGATGCGGATGCTGCCGGGCGTCACTTCGACCAATTCGTCATCCTCGATGTACTCGAGGGCGTATTCGAGGGTGATTTTGCGGGGCGCCTTGAGGACGACCGTTGCTTCCTTGCCGGACACGCGCATGTTGGTCAGGTGCTTCATGCGGGTGACGTTGATGACGAGGTCGTTGTCGCGGTTGTGTTCGCCGATGACCTGTCCGGCGTAGACCTTTTCCTGCGGGACGGCGAACATGATGCCGCGGTCGGCGAGCTGCTGGAGGGCGTAGGTGGTGATCGCGCCGGTTTCGAGGCTGATGAGGACGCCCATCGCGCGGTGGCTCATCTCGCCGCTGATCGGGGCGAACTTGAGGAACGAGTGCGTCATGATGCCCTCGCCCTGCGTCGCGGTGAGGACGCGTCCGCGCATGCCGATGAGGGAGCGCGAGGGGATCTCGAACTTGAGGTGGGTGAGGTCGTTGCCGCGGGGCTCCATCTTCTTGAGTTCGCCCTTGCGACCACCGACGAGTTCCATGATCGAACCCACGGCCGAGTTCGGAGAATCGATGACGAGTTCTTCGACCGGCTCGTGCGGGACGCCGTCGATCTCGCGGACGATCACCTCGGGCTTGCCGACGGAGAGCTCGAAGCCTTCGCGACGCATGTTCTCGATGAGGATGCCCAGGCTCAGAACGCCGCGGCCCGAGACCATGAATTCATCGGCGGTGCGGCCCTGTTCGACGCGCATCGCGACGTTGCGCTCGAGCTCTTTGAAGAGGCGTTCGCGGATCTGGCGGCTGGTGACGTACGAGCCTTCCTGGCCGGCGAAGGGCGAATCGTTGATGCGGAAGAGCATCGTCATCGTCGGCTCGTCGATGGTGACGGGCGGGAGCGCGATCGCGTTCTCGGGGTCGGCAACGGTGTCGCCGATGTCGACGCTCTCAAGACCGATCAGGGCGCAGAGGTCGCCCGCTTCGATCGTGTTCACTTCGCTGCGCTTCAGGCCTTCGAACTGCATGAGCTTGGCGACTTTGGTGTTGACGCGCTTGCCGTCGCGCTTGAGCACGGCGACCTGCTGGCCGGCCTTGATCTTGCCGCTGAAGATGCGGCCGATACCGATGCGCCCGACGTAGTCGTTGTAGTCGAGGTTGGTGACGAGGACCTGCAGCGGCTTCTCGATCTCAGCGCGGGGCGGCGGGACGTGCTTGATGATCGCTTCGAAGATATCGCGGAGATCCTTCGGCTTGGGCTGGCCATCGGGGATCGGCCAGACGTTGGTCGCCCAGCCGTCGCGGCCGGCGCAGTAAACGGTGGGGAAGTCGAGCGCGAGCTCTTCGGCGCCGAGTTCGACGAAGAGGTCGAACACTTCGTGCATGACGTCCATCGGGCGGCCATCGGGGCGATCGATCTTGTTCACGATCACGACGGGCTTGAGGCCGGCTTCGAGCGCCTTGGTCAAGACGAACTTGGTCTGGGGCATGGGGCCGTCGAACGAATCGACGAGGAGGCAGACGCCGTCGGCCATGCGCAGGACGCGTTCGACTTCGCCGCCGAAGTCGGCGTGGCCAGGGGTATCGATGATGTTGATGCGGTAGGTGATGCCATCGAGAGCGGTGTACTGAACGGCGCAGTTCTTCGAGAGGATGGTGATTCCCCGCTCGCGTTCGAGCGGGTTGGAATCCATGATGAGGCCGTGCTGGCCGCCTTCGAGCTTTTCGAGTTCGCCGGAGCGGAAGTTACCCGACTGCTTGAGCAGGTTGTCAACCAAGGTGGTTTTGCCATGGTCGACGTGCGCGATGATGGCGACGTTGCGGATAAGGGGATTGACGGGGGGCTGGGTGCTCATGGGCGTCGGGCTCGATCGGTGGGGGCAGGCAAACAGGGAGGGTGAGGGCGGGGTTGGGTTTCCAACTCCGTCCGCGGCAATGGTTTACAAACGGGTGGACGGGCGGCAGCGACGCCCGAACAGGGTCATTCTAGGAGGCAAAACGGCGTTGGACGAGCTTTGTCAGGTGGGCGCCGTTCGCTCTCCGGCCAACTCGAGGCCTAGCGGGGCGAATCGGAGGCCGAAGCAGCCGCGGCGCGGTACACATCACTCCGGCGGGACTTGCCCCCCGAGTAGACGGCATCGGGCAGTGTGTTCCACTCGAGCACGGCGGCCCGAGTGCGGGTGGACTGGCTGGGGGCACGGTCCGGGCCGGGATTCACGAAGCTGAGCCCCGAGCGTTCGATGCGGACGGCGCCGTTTCCGGCCATCTGGCTGGCGAGAAGACGCGGGTCGGCATCGTGCGCCGAGACGAGCGATCCGACATCGGGGAACTGGGACGATTCGGATGCGGGAGCGATCACGTACGCACGGTGTCCGTCCTGCTCGGCGAGCGATGTGCCGGTGATGTTCCGGATTGCGTCGCGTGCCTCGCCCAGGACATCGGCCTGCGCGATCGACTGCAGCGGGGCCGGCGCACGCAGCGCGGCGAGCGTCAGCCAGACCGTGCCCGCGCCGATCGCCAGCGACGCGGCAAGCGCGGCACCGAAACCGGCGAACGGCCTGCGCGATTGCTTGGGCGAAGGCAGGAAAACGGGCCGATCCTGAAGCTTGGCGAGGATGCTCGCGCTCAGATCGGTTGCGGGCAGAGGGCTTTGCAGCATTGCGCCAAGCCGGCGCATCTCTTCGAACTCCTTGCGGAGCTGCGGGTCGGCCGCGAGCGCTGCGCAGAGCGGCGGAAACTCGTCCGAAATCTCGCCGTCCATGAACGCCTGGACGAGCTTGCGGTTTTCGAGGCGACGCGCGTGAGCCTCGAGGCCGGCGGAAAGTTTGGAGGGTTGCCCGGTCACGGCTGAGCATCTCCGGGGCTGAGGGCGACGGCACGGCGCGCAAACAAAGGGAGCGAGCCGGCCGGTTCCTCGATGGCGACCACGTCGCCCACGCCACGCACCAGTTCAGAACGAAGGCGCTGGCGTCCGCGATGGAGGTGGCTCTTCACTGTTCCTTCGGGCAGTTCCATGTGCTCGGAGATGAGCTTGATCGGCCAGTCGAGCTGGTGGAAGAGCACGATCGCCTCGCGCTGCTCGGTCGAGAGGAGCAAGAGTGCGCTCTGGATGGCGTCTTTGGCCATGCCGCGCTGCTCGGCGTCGCGGCCGATGGTGCCGACGTGGTCATCCCTGCGGGCGGCCCAGATATCGCTGGCGTCGCCGGCGCTCGCGGGGCGCTTCTTCTCGCAAATGTTGAGCCAAACGCGGCGGGCGATGGTGAACAACCAGGTCGAGAAGCGGAAGTTCTCGTTGAAGTTGTGCAGGCTGGAGAGCACGCGAAGGAAGGCCTCCTGGGTCACATCTTCCGCGACGTCCCAGCGGCCGCACATGCGATAGATGTACGCCTGGACGCCGGCTTGATGGCGACGAATGAGCATCTCGGCGGCCGAAAGATCGCCGCGAGCCGCACGCCGCACCAGTTGGAGTTCTTGCAGTTTCTGCATGCTGCCAGTCCGAACTGGTACCCCGTTTACCCCGGAAGAGTTCCGGGGTTGCGAGAAAACCGGCTCGGGGTCCTCCTTACTTCATCAGACCCGCCAGGAGCCGGCAGGTTCCGTACGGCAAGTGGATTCGCGGGATCCGGGTTTCCGTCGGGTTTTTTACCGGCGCGGGGCCGGTCAATCGTTGTGGCGATGGCGCAGCTTGGGGGACAGACGCACGAGCAGGTGGACGCGTTCCAAGTCGTTCAGCCAGTCCTGCCGTGTCGCGGCGATCTCGTCGGCGGGAACGGGCGCACCGGGCAGTGGGCAGGACGCGCCGAGGGCTTTGGAGGCGATGGCCCGATAGCGGGTGAGCGAGCGGTCGCCCAGGATCGAGACGAACTCGAGATCTTCGTTGAGGAAGAGGACGGTGGGGACGCGGAGGCCGCCGCAGATTTTGGCGGCCTCGGCCAGTTCCGGGGCTTCGTCGCGATCGATGAAGCGGAGCTCGATCTGTCCGCCGGCGGAAACGGGGGAAAGTTCCGCGAGCTGCTGGAAGAGCGGGCACTGGTGGACGCAGTCGCCGCACCAGGTGCCGCTGAGGACGAGGATGTTGATGCGGCGTGTGAACGATCGGACGAGCGCGGACTGCTCCTGCGTGATCGGCGCGTGCTCGCGGCTGAGTTGATCGAAGTGCGACCATTGCTGCTGCTGGTGGTGCGTGCCGGTTGCGACGTACTCGTTGTACGGGACGGCTTGCTTGAACGTCGATTGCAGGAGCGATGGGGTAATCATGTGTGGTTCGGCACGGTGGCGGGCGAGCGGATGCTGCAACTCGGATGCTTCCCATCGGAAAGAGGTACGGTCGCGGCCTGATTTGGCGGGATGGAGCGTGCCGTGCGAGAGATCGCGCACAAGCAGGGCGGATTGTTGTCCGCGTGGCGGCTTCCGGTCACGGACGATGCCGGCGTGGCGTGTGAACTGCTATCGATGCAGGCGCAGCCATCGGGAACTCCGCGGCTGGATCGGGTTCGCGATCGGGCGTACCTCGTCTACGGAGAACTCACCGATTTCGGGCGCATGATGACGCGGATGGGTGTGCTGATCGTTGCCGTGGCGGTTGCCATCGCAATCGCGATGATCTGGCTGCGTCCGAAGGGCGTGCCGATGTGGGCGATCGGTGCTGCGGGCGCGGCGATCGGGATGGTGGGCGCTGTGATCCAGACGCGGCGCGCGTTCGTTCGCCTCGCGCCGCGCGCGAGCGAAATCGTGGACGCGTATCTCGATGAAGGAATCTGCCCGTGCTGCGCGTACAACCTGGCGGGAGCGGTCGTCGCGTTTGATGCGGCGTCCGCGGGGAACTTTGTTCGCTGCGCGGAGTGCGGCGCGTCGTGGCGTCGAACGCGAATCCATCGCGTTTCGACGGAAGAGACGGCGGAATCGCGTGAATCGATCAGTCTGCGCACGGTCCTTCACGCGAACGCGATGATCTACAGCTCGATGGCATTCAAAGACGATGCGGGGCGGCCGGTCTCGCTCGCGCGATACTCGGACCTCAAGCGCCTGCGTGATGGTGTCTCGGGAGTTCATCGTGCAAAGCTGGAAGAGGCGACTGGGCTTCTGCGCTTCCGCGGGCTCTGGTTGCGGGTGCTCTTCGCCTCGATCGTTCTGCCGATCTCGATCGGGATCATCGTGGAGTTTGCCGGGCTTCCGGTCGGCGCGTTCGGCTTGATGCACGTATTGAAGGCGGCGGGGCTAGTTCTGTGGCTCGTGGGCATCGTCGCCATTTTGGGAAGCGACATCGGAAGGTCCGGCACGAAGCGGGCGGCGCTGCTCAAGGAAATCGGACTGTGTCCGGCATGCGGCGCGGATGTATCAAGCGTGGTGGCGGCCGGAAACGGGGGCGAACCCATTGCGTGCGGCGAATGCCGCGCTGTCTGGAATATGAAGACGCGGCTCGCGGGTGCGGACGCCTTGCCTTCCGAGGCTCGATAGGATTCAGCTTCGCACGGGCGTGAACGCCCTTGCGGGCTCCGAAGGTCCTTTGAGTCCACCATGTCGCAATTGTCGCTCCAGCGTGAAAACCAGAACTCGTCCTCCCGCCGCTTCATCATTGAGTTCCGCGAGCCGCCGGAGCGCGTGAGCGGCGCGTTCTCGATCAGCAACGCCCAGATGGGCCAGACGCGTGCGGGCAAGTCGTACCTGCGATGCATCATCGGCGACAAGACGGGCGAGATGCCGGCACGCATGTGGTCGATCGAGGAATCGCAGTTTCGTCGGCTGCCCACCGACGGCTTTGTTGTCATCGAGGGAGAGACGCAGGCGTATCAGGGCGAGCTGCAGCTGATTATCCATTCGATCAACGCGGTCGAGCCGACGCCCGATTTGCTGCGCGACCTGCTGCCGTGCTCGAAGCGTCCGCCGGAGGAGATGTTCGCCGAGTTGACGAAGCTGCTCGATACGCTGGAGCATCCGGCGATCAAGGCGCTGGCACAGACCTACCTGAACGACAAGTTCCTGATGGACGCATTCAAGCAGTGCCCGGCCGCCAAGAGCATGCATCATGCGTACCTGGGCGGATTGCTCGAGCACACGCTGAACCTGGTAAATGTCGCGGATCGCGTCTGCCCGCTCTACCCGAAGATCAACCGCGATCTGGTTGTGATGGGGCTTTTCCTGCACGATCTGGGCAAGACGCGTGAACTCAGCTACGACAAGGCCTTTGCGTACACCGATCGGGGCGAACTGATCGGCCACATTGTCGAGGGCGCGATCATGCTCCACGACAAGGCGCAGGTGATGATGCGCGAGAGCGGCCAGCGCTTGCCCCCGGGGGCGCTGAGCGTGCTGCAGCACATCATCCTCAGCCATCACACGCTGCCCGAGCACGGCGCTGCCAAGATTCCCGCGACGCCCGAGGCGATCTTTGTGGCGATGCTCGACAATCTCGATGCGAAGACGACCATCGCCATGAACGCGGCACGGCCGGAGCGCAGCAGCGATTTCAACATGGGCGGCAACTTCACCGAGAAGCAGTGGGCGCTCGAGAACGTGAAGCTGTTCAGGCCTGACGTGCTGAAGCAGTAGGGGCGTGACGGCTGAGGGCTCCGGCATGAGTTCCGAGGAAAACACGATCCAGGTGAACTTCTCGCGGGCGCTGCCGCTGTTCCCGTTGGATCAGGTCACGCTGCTCCCGCAGCAGGTGCTCCCGCTGCACATCTTCGAGCCGCGCTATCGCCAGATGGTGAGCGATGCGCTCGATGGCGCGGGGCAGATCGCGATGGCGGTGTTTCAGGGGAAGCGTTGGAAGCAGGAGTATCACGGGAGGCCGCCGGTGCGTCCGGCGGTTTGCATCGGCCACATCGCGCAGCACGAGAAACTTCCCGATGGCCGGTTCAATCTGGTGCTCCGCGGGGTGTGCCGCGCGAAGGTTGTGCGCGAGGTCCCGGCGCCGGAAGGAAGACTCTACCGCGAGGCGATGCTCGAGCCGATCGGTCTCTCGCAGGACGAGACGCCTCTGCTGGCCAGGCTGCGCACCGCGCTCGAAACCCGGCTCGATCGCGGCACGCTCAAACGCCTCGCTCAGGCCGACACGCTCCTCGAGTTCATTCGGGATGATGACATTCCCACAACGGCGCTGCTTGAACTGATTTCGTTCACGCTCGTGGAGGACAAGGAGAAGCGCTATCGCCTTTTGGAAGAGGCCGATGCCGACGCCCGCGCCAGGCTGGTCGAGATCGAACTGCGCGGCCTGGACCGCTTGATCCGGATGGCGCTGCCGCAGACCGGCGAGAAGTATCCGCGCGGGTACACCCCGAACTGATCGGTTCTCCATCGTGACCGCGCACCGGCGGTGCCGTCGGGAGATAGCGATTGCGGACAAACTGCCCGACGCTTCGCTCGGGCTCGTGCGGCAGGTGTCGGAGTGCTTCGCGGGGCATTTTCGTTGCCGCGATAAGTGAGAACTGAACGCTCCTGGGCTGCTTAGGACGCGAATCGACGGTCCGGCCGGGTATGTAGGACCGATAACTCAATTTTGTGTTTCAGAAAGAACTTGCTGGCCGAAGGGCCCGTATGTATAATGACGACTAACTTCACGGGAAGCGTTCACCTTGTGTCGGAACCCGTGAAAATTCAGCGGTTTAGGAGCGAGTCATGTCCACGGCGATGAGGGGAAAAAGTCGGTTCGGTCGTTCGAGCCTGAGCGCAGTGGCCGTTGCAACGGCGCTGACAGTGGGCAGCGCGGGCTGCAACAACGCGCTCGAAGGCGGCTTGTCCGGCGCCGGGTTGGGTGCGCTGGCGGGCATGGCGATCGGCAGCGTGTTTGGGAGCATGGGAGCGGGGGCGGCAATCGGTGCCGCGGCTGGTGCGCTTGGCGGCGTGGTGATCGGCGATCAGAACCAGCGTCGCGCGAACGGGCAGTAGCCGGCGCGCTTCGAGGGTTGGTCGGCCAGCCGGCTCAGAACGAGTACGGGTTTTCTGCCATGGCGCGACGGCGCGGCTCGGGTGCCGGACCTTCGCGTGCGGCGTCGCGGCAGGCATCGGCGAGGCGCTGGTGCAGTTTCTCGTGCTCGGGGATTACTTCGAGATAAAGCATCAATTCATCCACGCGCCAGGATGCGGGCATCGTGGCGTTGACGCGTGCGATCGCGGCGTCACCCAGAGCCTCCGCGGCGGCGACGAACCACGCAACATCGGGAGGCGTGCTCGAGTTGTCGCGCGTGGGTCCGACGCCGGGTTGATCGTGCATCGGGACGACGCCGGAAGGCGGCGCGACCTGGACTCGGACGGTGATCGTGTCGATGAGGCCGCCCGTGGTCACGGCGGCGATGGGCCACTTGCCGGCGCGGGTCATGGGCTCGCGGCAGAGCAGCAGGGTGGGCACGGACTTGGAGTCAGCGGTTTCCCGGATGTCGCGGGCCTCGATCGCGATAAGGGGTGGCTGCGCGAGGTACAGACCGGGCTGGAGTTCGGACGGCTTGGGGCGCGCCGTGAGAATGGTGCGCGGACCGGCGTCGCAGGCGATCTGGCGGATCTGGCGGCGTGCTTCCTGGAGAGGAAGCAGGATGCGGGTCATGCGCTCGAAATCATCGGCGCGCCGGGCCTTTTCGAGCGCGCGGAGCGAGAGCTTCACGACCGTGAAATACTCGGTTTCGAGCAGCGCCTGGCTGGCCTGTTCCATCAGGCGATCGATCGGGTTGGAAACTTCCTTTGCCATGAAGGAGTGGAGGCCTGCCGGCGTCTACAGCGGTTCTCCGCTGCCGATGCGTCCGTCGCGCACCATTTCGGCGATGGAACGAAGGGTGCTTGACCATTGGCGTGCCAGCGGCGCCATGTCGTAGAGCAGGATGTCGGAGAGGGCGGAGAAATCCTGCGATTCGAGCGCCGTGCGGATGCTGCCCAGCCGTTCGAGCATCGCGTTGAATCGGCCCGAGAGCGGCGTCGGATCACCGTCGGGTAGCGTGAGCGAATCCAGATCAAGGTGGAGCAACCCGGCACCCTTGTTCAGGATGTCGCAGACTGCCTGCCACGTCGCGATCGACTCTCCGAGCTTGCCGAGGGCGATCTGCGTGCGGCCCGCTTGAATGTCGTGGCCAACGCGATCGTGGTCTTCCGCAACATGTGTGAGGGCATCCGCGGCATCGGCGAGCGTGAAGCTCACGAGCGATCGGGGCTCGGCGCTCCGCATCGCGAGTTGCTGGATGGCGACTGGTTCATCGCTTGGGCTTGAGAGCAGCTCGTCGGAGATCTGGGTTCCGTCGGCGAACGCCTCGACGATGATGCGTCCCCGAGCTCGCGCGGCATCCTGTGCCCGGCGCAGCGCGGCGGCGAGCGTGGGGCGGTCGATCGGGAGTGGCTGGTCGTCGAGAAGAACCTGCATGGTGGAAACGTACTGAAGAAGAGACCCGGAGCGCGATCGCGTTCTTGTCCTGCACCTTGTTCCGCACCACGGAATCGTTCGAATCACGCGGCCGCCCTGTTCGCGGTCGCGTCCGGCGGGGGCCGGGACGATCAGGATAGCGACTCGGCGTGAAAGGGAAATGGCCCGACTTTGTGGGTTTTGAGTCGGGGCCCGCGGGCTAGCCGAGGGCCCGGCTTTCACGCCGCTTTTGTTTGGAAATGAGGCGCAAATTTCGTGCGTAGATCACGATTCCGGAGGATTGCCCCAGCACACCCACGGCATCCTGACGCCAGACGAAATAGGTAAACAGGCAGATTCCGCCGAGGAGGCTGAACCACCAGAAAGCCGGCGTGATGATGCTGACCTTGTGGCGTTCGCTGATGAGCCACTGGAGGAACATCCGGCCGCTGAACATGAGCTGGCCGCCGAACCCGATGGCGATCCAGACGAGGCTGACCCAACTGGTGATATTGAGAAGCCGAAAGAGCCAGTTGGTGCGGCCGTCCGCAACGCTTGCGGCGATCTGGGAGCCGAAGACGGCTTCGAACTGGGTGCGGGAAAGCTCGGCGGATTCAAAGCCGTCGCGAGTGAGGAGACGGAAGCGCTGGGATTGCAGAGAATCGCCGGTGACTTCGACGATGCCTCGGGTGTCTCCGACGCGGATTTCGGTGGTGAGCGATTCGGGTCTGGGGCGTGCGCGATTGCCGGACGGATTCATGACGAGCCAGAATCCGATCCCGACGAGCAGCACCATGAGTGCCGCGGGCTCCCATTTGAAGCGACCCTTCGTTTCGGGGGTCACGCGTGAACCTCGGCGGGGTGGGCGGACGGTTCGGCGATCTGGGGCATCGGCGCGGGAGATGAAGCGACATCAACCGAATCGACGGAACGGCGACGGGAACGGAAATAGCGCACGGCGAAGAGGTCGATGAGGCCGGGGAGGGCTCGCTTGGTGATGCCCAGGCCGTACTTGGTTTCGCCCGCAAGGCGGGGGCGGTGGTTCACCGGGATCTCGACGACCTTTCCGCCAAGATCGCGGATCGTGACCGGGACGAAGCGGTGCATTCCCTTGAGTTCGAGCGGCAGGGCGAGGGCGAACTCGCGTTTCATGATTCGGAGCGAACAGCCGGTGTCGCGCACGCGATCGCCGAGCAGCATGCGCCGAAAAGTGCGGCCGACCCACGAGCCGACCTTGCGGACGATGTTGTCGCGGCGTGCGTGAGAACGGTCGCCCTGAACAAGATCGGCGCCGGACTCTGCCATTCGGCGGAGCATGGCGGGGAGGTCTGCGGGATCGTTCTGCAGGTCGGCGTCCATGGTCGCGATCAAACGGCCTCGGGCTGCGCGGATCCCGGCGTGGAATGCCGCGGATTGACCGTTCCCCTTTCCCGGGGGCGTGTTGCACATCGCGATGGGCCGAAGCCAGGTGCGCGTGGAAGCGAGCGTGGTCAGAATCGCGCGGGTGCGATCGGTGCTGCCGTCGTCCACGACGACCAATTCCCACGAAATGCCGAGGGGCGTCAGGGCCTTTTGCACTTCGGTGCAAAGCGCATCGAGGTTTTCCTGCTCATTGTGAGCCGGAGTCACGACCGACAGGTCGAGCATTCGGGAGGAGGTTGGAGCCGGTTTCACCAACATGAAAGGGAAGGGTAGGAGCAAAGGCCGCCCCACCCCCCTCGCTTATAGTTCGGCTCACTCAAGGGACCGACATGCACATCCGCGAGATCGATACATCGAAGCACCCGGCGACCGTGGCCGTGAAGTTCTTTCTGGAAGATCCAGAGGGCATGGGTGTTTCCAGCCCCGAGGTAAGCCTCAAAGCGCCCAAGACTCGCACGCTTCTGGAACTGGCGCTCGAAAACGGCATCAACATCGAGCACGCCTGCGGCGGGGTTTGTGCCTGTTCCACGTGCCACGTTCATGTCGAGGAAGGAATGAAGTTCCTGACCGAATCGACAGAGGCTGAAGAGGATCGCGTGGAAGAAGCGCCGGGCTTGTCTCGGAACAGCCGCCTGAGTTGCCAGTGCGAGATCATCGGGGACGGCCCGATTGTGGTGCGTGTGCCGGCTTGGAATCGCAACGCGGTGAAGGAAGTGCCGCACTAGGCAGGCGCCCGGCGGCTGGTACCAGCAAGAGACACCGGGCGCAAGGATCGGGAATCGGACATGGGCGCGAGCAAGACATTCGGATGGGTGGAGGTTCGGCGCATCGGTGAGGAACTCGCGGATCGGATGCCCGAGAAGGACCCGATGCGGATCGGCTTTCCCGAGCTCCGGCGGCTCGTGATGGACCTGCCCGGATTCAAGGAAGAGCCGGGGCATCCATCGAACGAGCGCATTCTCGAAGAAATTCAGCGGCACTGGATCGAAGAGCGCAGCGATCGAATCGCGGACGAAGACTAAACCGATGGCCCAACGCCGCATCCTGCACGACGAGTTCTTCAAGAAGGCCAAGGCCGAGGGGTACCTTGCGCGCTCGGCGTACAAGCTGAAGGAGATCCAGGAGCGCCACCGGCTGCTGCGATCGGGCATGAAGGTGGTGGACCTCGGGTGCGCGCCGGGTAGCTGGCTGCAAGTGGCGAGTGAAATCGTCGGGCCGAAGGGTCTGGTGATCGGGATCGACCTCCAGGAAGTGCCGGAAGATCTCGGGCCGAACGTCCGCACCATCGTCGGCGACATTTTCAAGACCGATGCCACGGCGTTGCTGGCCGATCCGGATTCCAAGTTCGATGTCGTGCTCAGCGACATGGCCCCGAACACCAGCGGGCACGGCGATGATGCGCTCTCGGTCCGGCTCTGCCGTCGCGTGCTCGAGTTGCTCCCCGCGCTGCTCGCACGCCGGGGCCGGTGCGCGATGAAGGTGCTGGAAGGCAGCGGCTACTCCGAACTGCTGAAGGACTGCGGACGCCACTTTGAAAAGGCCAAGGGACTCAAGCCTCGGGCGAGCCGCGATGCATCCCGGGAGATCTTCATCGTTGCCGAGGGATACAAGGGGGGCGACGAATCTTCCGTATCGGCAGCGGCCAAGCCCAAGCCCGCGCCCGGCTGGTCGCGACCCTAGCGTCTTGCGATGTCGTTTCTGGCACCCACATCGGCGTTGATTGCCGCGGCACTGGTGGTGCCGGCGCTCGTCGTGATGTACCTTTTGAAGCTCCGGCGTCGTCCGCTTCGGGTGAGTTCGACGATGCTGTGGCCGGACGCCGCGACGGATGTCCAGGTGAATGTCCCGCTTGCGCCGCCGCGGCCGAGTTGGTTGATGCTGCTGCACGTCCTGATTGGCGCGGCGCTGATCGTGGCGGCAGGGCGCCCCGTGTTGCTCAAGGCGGGAGGGCATGCGGGGCGCGTGCTGCTCGTGATCGATCGATCCGCCTCGATGAGCGCGATGGATGGCGCGAATGGAGCGGGGATTGGGATAGGGGTGAGGGCGGGGGGCGAGCGCATCACGAGGCTGGATGAGGCGAAACAAAAGGCAAGAGCGTTGATCGGGGCGGCTTCGTCGGGGACTGAGTTTGCGGTCATTTCGGTCGCTGCCGGCGCGGAGATCGCACGCGAATTTTCAGCGGATTCAGCGGGAGCGACGGCCGTGGTCGATCGGCTGCAGCCGACAGACCAGCCCGGGGATCTTGCCTCGGCGATGGAGGTTGCGCGGGCGATGCTGAGCGGCGCGGGGCTCGCGGAAGAGGACGGGGGCGCCGAGATTCTTGTTTTGAGCGATGGCGCGTTTGCGGAAGGAACGCGCGCGATCGAGGCCCCGGGCGGCGTGGTGCGGCTGGTGCGGTGCGGCCCGGCGCCCGGCGCTGACAAGTCCAACCTTGGAATCGTGGTTCTTTCCGCCAGGCGTGACGCCCAGAGCCCCGACGTCGTACACCTCTTTGGCAAGGTGCTGAACGCGGGGTTCGAGGCACGCGTCGTACCGGTCCGGCTCTCGATTGACGGCGCGGCCATTCAGACACGATCGGTCACGGTGCCCGGATCATCCGGCGGCGTGCCGGGCGAGATCGGCGTTGTGCTCTCCGCCAGCGTGCCGGCGGGTGGTCTTGCGATGATGACGCTGCTCGTCGATGACGAGCGGGATCTGCTCGCGAGCGATAATTCCGCATCGACCAATCTGCGGAGCGCCGCTCCGGTGCGCGTACTGCTTGTCCAGCGCGGGGCGGCGGCGCGATCGGCCGGGGAGCCGGGAAGCTCGATCTCGGCCGACTTCCTGCTGGCGGATGCACTCGCCGAGATCGGCGCGCGCGAACTGGCACCCGTGGGCGCAGCGCGCTACGAGGAGATGGCTCGCGCCGGCGACCTGAAATTCTTCGACCTGATCGTGTTCGATGGGGTGACTCCGCGCGAAGTACCCGTGCTTCCGAGTCTCAGCTTCGGCGCCGGAATGCCGGGGCTGGAACTCGGACCGAGCCGAGCGGATGGTGAAGCCAAGCCGATCCAATCATGGGTTCGATCGAGCCCCTTTTTGCGTGACATCACGCTCGATGGGGTGGTTGTGGCGCACGAACGCGGATTTCTGGGAAAGGCAACCGACGTGCTGGCGCGGGGAGAACGCGGGCCGTTGATCGTCGCGAGCGGCGGGAACGATCGGCCGAAGAGGTTGCTGGTGACGTTCGCGCTCGAGAATTCGAATTGGTCCCTGCAGGCGGGGTTTCCGATCTTTCTCAAGACGGCCGCGGATCTGCTGACGTCCAAAGGCGATACCGATGCCGGGGTGCAGTTTCGGACAGTTCAGCCTGTATTCTTTTCGGGCGTGGGCGAGCCGCCGGAGTTTGTCGGCCCGCGCGAGGTCGCTGCGCGCCTGGTGGCGGGAACGGAACCGGGAAGCGGGGAGGTTCGGCGCATGACGCTGGGGGTGCTCGACCGTGCGGGGGTGTACACGGCGCGGGCGGTATCGGGGTTTCCACCGATTGCGGTGAATCTTCTGGATGCGCACGAGAGCGGGGTGGGCACGAGCGACGTCTTACGCGTTGGATCGAGAATTGTGAGCACGGGTGGGGCGATCGCGAGACCAATGGAGGTCTGGTGGTGGGCCCTGGTGATCGCGGCGGCGCTGCTGGCGATCGAGTGGATCGTCTTCGCGCGTTCTGCACGGCTGTAGGGGTGCACGATCCTGTACAATTCGACAGTGGGTCGGGATGATCGCCGGGAACACCATGGAACCAAGCAAGCACGTGCCGCATCTTGTTCCGACGCTCGATAGGCGTTCGTTTCTTGGTGTTTCCCTCGGTTCGGCAGCGGGTCTGGCAGCGGCCGGTGCGATCGCGCCATCGCTGACGCGAGCGATGCAGCCGGGCCGGCCGGGCGGCACCCCGCGCGGGCCGGGTGGAAAAAAGGCGCTAAACGTGATCTTCATGGTCTCGGACGGCATGAGCTTCGGCACGCTGTCGCTCGCCGAGATCGCTTCGCGCGTGCGGGATGCGAAGGGGACGCACTGGGTCGAGCTCTGGGGGCGTGAAGGCGTCAAGCGCTCGGTGATGCGGACAGCGTCTGCGGATTCGCTGGTGACGGATTCGTCGGCCGCCAGTTCTTCCTGGGGTTGCGGTGTTCACATCAACAACGACGCCGTGAACTTCACGCCCGATGGCAAGACGCCGGTCCCGATCCTGGTGCAGGCGGCGCAGAACGCAAAGGCGACGGGGCTGGTCACGACCACGCGGCTGACGCACGCGACTCCGGCGGGGTTTATCGCGAACTGCCCTTCGCGAAACTCGGAAGAAGAGATTGGGCGGCAGATCATCGCCCGGAAGGTCGATGTTGCGCTCGGAGGCGGGAGCAAGTATTTTCCCGATTCGCTGCTTTCGAAACGACCGGATCTACGGGTGCTGCGGACGCATGCGGAGTTTGATGCGTACAGGGCGGCGCTGGGGCGGGCGCCTTCGGGGCCTGTGCTCGGCATGTTCCAGAAGTCGCACTGCCTGTACGAGTGCGAGCGTGACAATATCGATCCGTCGCTCGCGGACATGGCCTCGCTGGCGCTCGCGCAGCTCTCGACGCACGCGAACGGATTTGTGCTTCAGATCGAGGGCGGGCGCGTGGACCACGCGGCGCACGCGAACGACGCGGGCGCGATGGTGGGGGAGCAACTCGCGTTCGATCGGGCACTCGGGGCGGTGCTTTCGTGGATGGAGAACCGCGACGACACGCTGCTGATCGTCACGACCGATCACGGGAACGCGAATCCGGGCCTGACGCTCTACGGCCCGGACACGTACAAGGGGATCGAGCGGCTCTGCCAGGTCCGGCACTCGTTCGAGTGGATCTTCGATCAACTCGGGATGAAGCTTCAGTACGACGACGCGGTGGCGGCGACCAAGCTGAGTGAAGAAGATCGCGTCGGATCGCTGGTGCGTGCCGCGACGGGAATCCAGCTCGGCCGCGACGAGATCGGCGCGTTTGTCGGCGCGCTGCACAACCGGAATCCGCAGCTTTTCGAGCCGATGAGCCGTTCGAGCAGCGTGCTGGGGAGCTGCCTTGCGAACCATTATGGCGTGGGCTTCATCAGCCCGAACCACACAGCGGACTTTGTTGAGGTGACGGCGATCGGGCCGGGGAGCGAGCTCATCGCGCCGTTCATCGACAACATCGAGTTGCACGGGGTGATGATCGGGGCGCTGGACCTCAGGCCCGCCGCGCCGCTCTGATGGCGTGCTACCAGCGTGTGAGATCAACACTGGCGCGCGACGGCTCGGTCGCCCACGGGAATACCGGGCGGGGCCACGATGAACGCAGGTTGCCGCGGATGTGCTCGACACCGAACCGGACCAGTCCGGGGCGTTCGACCGCGCGATTGGGAATCGGCAGCCTGAGCGACCAGTGCGAAGCGGCGGGCACGATCTGGGCGCCGGGCAGGAGCGAATCGCGTGCGCCGGACTCTCGGACAGTCGCGACCGCTTCGCCGCTCTCGGGAATACGGGACGATTCGGGGAGATCGACCTGCACGATGTGCGTCGGGCGGTTGATGGGGCCGAAGAAGATGCGGATCGTCTGGTGCTCGAACGCGCTTCGCTCGACTTCCATGTAGATCGACCATCCGGAACCGGAGGGGACGTTGGTTGGGCCGGCTTCGCGGACAAGGCGTGCCGCGAGGGCGCCAACCTGCGAGCGTTCTCCGGTCGGGATCGGACTGACGGAAAGGGATTGCTTCCAGCTCGAAGCCGAGTGATCGAGAAAGGTTGGCGCGATGAGCAGTCCGGGCGGGCGGGCGACCAGCGCAAGGCGGTTGACCGCGAGCAAGGTTGCCCACGAACCGACGTGGGCCTCCACCGAAAGCGCATCCTGCATCGGGGCGTTCGCGCGGGAAAGTGCCGGGATCGCGAGGATCTTCGCCCGATCCGGGGGGATGGTGAAGAGTTCGGGAGATTGCGATTCACCCTTGCCGCCGGCCCAGCCGAGCGCCGGGGCATCGCCGAGGTTTGCAACGCCGACGCGGGGCAGCGGGAGGCGCGAATCCGCATCGAGCAGGCCCGCATCGTCGCTGACCCAGGCGCACGCGGGCGTGCGCTTTGCGAGCCAGGCGGTGGCGGCGGAAGCGAGCGCACGCGGGCTGTCCCGATCGATCAGAAGTTGATCGAGCAGGCCTTGCAGTTGAGACGCGTCCGCCCAGGCGGGGGCAAAGCGTGCCGCGGCGCCGTCAATTTGCACCACGCGGGTGCACTCGACGAGTACGCGCGAGTAGAGCGCTTCGTCGGCGCGCTGGAGCCTTGCGAGCGCGTGGTTCCACAAGGCGGCCTGGCGTTCGGCGAGAAGGTCTGCAACCGGGGGGGCAGCGGGGCGGGCGATCGGCTCGGTCGCATCTGGCTCGAAGGGGATTGCGACGTCGGCCGCGGGAGCCGGCTTGATCCCGAGCAGCACCGATCGCCAGCGTGCGAAGGGGTTCATCGCCTCGATGCGCAGGCATTCACGCACGAACGGATCGGTGCGTGCTTCGGCGGGCAGCGCGGGTATGTCGAATTTCAGGGGCTTTTCAGCGGGTATCCAGGCGAGATCGATGTGCTGCGAATCCAACCACAGCCAGTGGCCGATGGCGTCCGGAGGCAGCTCGATCTCGCAAAATTCGACCGTGCCGGCGGGCGAGTTTGCTCCGGCGTGCAGGTCGCTCCACTGTCCGACGGGGCCGATCCAGCGCGAGGCGGCGCTTTCAAGAGAAGCAAAACCGAGCGTCGGTGAGAAGGCGTGAACAGCAACGCGACGGATCGAGATCGGGACATCCCGGCCGTCGTCCAGCTTTGCCTTGGGCAAGCGCCCGCCCGGTCCGACAATGCGCGAGGCGGGAACGATGAGGGTCTGCCGGAAAACGGCAAAGAGGGGCAGGTTCTCACTGGGTTGGACTTCCGGGGGCAGCACAACCGTGCTCTGCGCCGGGCCGAACGGCGATGGTGCTCGCGCGGGCGTCGAGGCCGACCCGCACCCGAGCAGGGGCGTCAGCAGAAAAAGAGCGAGAATGCAACGGGCGATCCACATCGGGTCAAGGGCCGTTCGCGGCCGGCGCGAACACGGTTTCCGCGCGGGCCGATCAGTTGCCTTCCAGGGGCAATGTCTGGACGATATTGGTAAGAACCGAGTCGGGCGTTACACCCTCGGCGCTGGCTTCGAAGTTCATGATGAGCCGGTGACGCATCGCCGGTAGCGCTGCCTCGGCGATGTCCTCGGTCGAAACCGCGACCCGGCCTTGCCTCAGGGCGCGGCACTTTCCGGCCAGCACCAGAGTTTGGGCGGCGCGAGGCGAAGCGCCGAGGCGGACGTACTGATTGACCATGGGCGTTGCAAACGATCGGCCGGAAACCGTCGTGGCGGGCTGCGTTGCGAGCACCAGCCGAACCGCGTAATCCCGGACGCTGGGCGCGATCGGCACGCGCCGGATGAGTGCGCGATGCACAAGAATGCGGGCGGCATCGAGCGCGGATTCGGGCGCGTTCTCGATCGAGCCCGTGGTGCGTTCGAGAATCTCCGCCAGGTCTTCGCGCCCCGGCGGACGCACCATCAGCTTGAAGAAGAAGCGGTCGAGCTGCGCTTCGGGCAGCGGGTAGGTGCCTTCCTGTTCGACCGGATTCTGCGTTGCCATCACGAGAAACGGGGCCGGGAGCTGGTACGTCGTGCCGCCGACCGTCACGCTGCGCTCCTGCATTGCTTCGAGGAGCGCGGATTGCGTTTTGGGCGTGGCGCGGTTGATCTCGTCGGCGAGCACGATCTGCGCAAAGATCGGACCTTCGCGGAATCGGAACTCTCGCTGCGTTCGGCCGCCCTCGCCGGCGCTCTCGACGACGACCGTTGTGCCCGTGATGTCGGCGGGCATGAGGTCCGGCGTGAACTGCACGCGGCTGAAAGAGAGGCTAGTCGATTGCGCGAGCGTGCGGACGAGCAGCGTCTTGCCGATCCCCGGCACCCCCTCCAGCAGCACGTGCCCGCCCAGGAACAGGCAGACCAGCACGTTCTCCACGATGTCCTTCTGTCCGACGATCACGCGCGAGACCTGATCGAGCGCGCGCGAAAAATCGGTGCGGAATACCTCGGCCAACTGGTTGATGTCCTCGGTCCGGTCGCTCACGGAGCGATCGTAGCGGAATCACCCGCTCGACGCGTCGGCGCAAACGGCGTTCGAAGGACGAGCCGAATCTATTAGTTCTCGCTCGGCACGATCGGCGACTCGCGCTCGTGCATCGCGGCCAGCGCCCGGCGCAGCGGGCCGGGAGATGCCGGGGCATCCGATTCAAGCACCGCAGACTTCGGTTCGATCTCCGCGCCGGACTTCTGCGATTCGGCCCGAACGGCATCGGACTTGATCGAGCCGTCCTTGCCGACCTGCTCGAACTTGACCGTGACGCGAGTCGAAACGCCCCGTTCCTGCATCGTGACGCCGAAGAGGCGATCGGCCTGCTGCATCGTCCGCTTGTTGTGCGTGATGACGATGAAGTGCGACAGATCGGTGAACTGGCGGACGACCTGCCCGAAGCGATTCACGTTGCTTTCGTCGAGCGCCGCATCCACTTCGTCCAGGATGCAGAAGCACGAGGGCTTGCTGCGGAAGATGCTCATCAGCAGCGCGACGGCGGTCAGCGTCTTCTCGCCGCCCGAAAGCTGGCTGATACTGCGGGGCTCTTTTCCGGGCGGCTTGGCGACGACTTCGATGCCGCTCTCGAGCAGATCGACCTCGTCGGTTTCGACTTTGCTGATGGTGCCGTCGGCATTCTCGATCTCGCGGACGAGCGGCATGAGACGCACCTCGGCCTTGCCGCCCCCGAAGAGCCGGCGGAACATGCCGTCGGCGCCGCCGAACTGTTCCTGAATCTTCGTGAAGACCGCGCCGAAGCGGTCCTTGCTGATGATGTTGAGCTTCTCGATGAGCTCGACCAGCGTGCCGCGGGCGGTGTCCATGTCGGCCACCTGCTTGACCAGCGATTCGTTCGCCGTCTCGAGCGTGCCCTCTTCCTCGATCGCATCCATGTTGACGTTGCCGAGGGCCTTGATCTGCTCTTTGAGCTCGGTGATCGACTTCGCCGCCGCGGCCGAGTCCGGCTTGGCAACGTCGCCCGCCGCCAGCATCTCGCGATACTGCGGGTATTCGGCGCTCAGGTCAACGCGGAGCTCCTGCTGGGTGCGTTCCTCGACGGTCTCGCGCTTCACTTCCAGCTCGCGACGCGTGATCTCGAGCGCGTTCCAGTCGCGTTCGAGCGTCATGGCGTGCTCGCGCGCCGCATTCAGCGCTTCGGTGACTTCCACCACGATGTCGCTCGCCGTCGCAATTTCCTTTGCGATCGCTTCTGATCGCGCGGAAACTTCCGAGAGCGCTATGCCCGATTGCTCGATCATCGCCTCGGCCTCGGCGATCGCCGCACCAAGTTCCTCGACGCGTGCTGCGCCCTGCTGTTCGTGCGTGGCGAGATCACGCTTCTGCCGTTCGGCCTCATCGCGTGCGAGTTCGAGGCGTGAGAGCTCGCGCCGCGCGACCGCGGCCTGCGAGGTCAGACGCTCGACCGCAACCTTGGCCTGCGTGCACTGCTCCGAAAGCGCTTCGGTGCGGGCACGCGAAGCGGCGGACGCTGCTTCGGCTTCCTGCGTCTGGGCGGCGTGCTCTTCGAGCAACCCGGCCAGTTTCTGAGCCCGATCGCGCAGTTCGGTCGCCTCGTGTGTCAACCGGCTTTGGCGTGCCTTGAGGTTTTCAAGCTGCTGACCGGATTCGCTCTGATCTCGTGCGATGCGGGCGAGCTCCGCCGTCTTTCGTTCCATCAGGCCGTGATGCGCAACGGCCTGACGCTGCGATTCGGCCAGTTGCCGGCGCAGTGTGCCGGTCTGTTCGCCGAGGGCTGCCGCGGCACTGCCGACTGTCGCCAATTCGCTCTTGGCGGCATCGAGCTGCGCCCGCACCTGCGCGACCTGATCCTCCAGCCGGCCGGTTTCCTCGCGCCGTTCGAGCACGCCCACGCCCGAGGCGCTGTCGGCGCCGAGCGGCCCGGCAATCACACGACCGTCGCTCTCGATAACCAGCCCATCGCGTGTGACAAAGCGTGCGCGGGCGGGCAGAACGCCGGATGCAGCGAGCATCAGCGCGCTGTCGATGGATTCGACAACAAATGTTTCACCAAGCAGGCGGTCGATGGTGCGAGAGAGAGCCTCGGCGTGTTCGAGCCCTGCGCGGGGTGTGACCATCGCGCCAAGACGCACGATTTTGTCGCCGAGCGCGGGATCAACGTCGGTGATGGTGCCGGGGAACTCGCCGTGACGCGAACCGGAATTCTGCGAGCCGACTTCGAGAGGCAGGAAAACCACACGGCCGGCGAGTGAAGCGATTTCTTCCGCGCTCGGAAGCTGCGCGGGCGTTGCGACAACGAGTGCCTGGAGCCCCGAGCCGAGCGCTGCTTCAACCGCCTGCGTCGCGCCCGGGTTCACATCGAGCAGGTCGGCCAGTGCGCCCTGCACACCGGCAAAGCGACCTTCCTGGCGCGCCTTGAGCACGCCTCGGACAGCCTCGGCGTAGCCGACGTGATCCTCCGCCATCTCGCGCAGCGTCGCGCGCCGGCTTTCGATGCGGGCCAAGTCCTGCTGCAACTCGCCCACGCGCTTCGCGAGCGAATCGCGCCCGCCCGACAGCCGCTCGAGTTCGGCGAGGGCCGTTTCCAGTTCGCTTTCCAGTCGCGACACTTCCGCGCCAAACTGATCGAAGGCGATGCGGGCCTGCTCGGTATCGCGCTCGGTGGTCAGCTTGCCCGCTTCGATCTGTTCAACGCGCCGCTCAAGCCCCGCGATCTGATCCGCAAGTCCGCGCGACTGACGCTCCTCGGCTTCAGCGGATGCGACCAATCCCGCGCGCTCGCGGTCGATCTGCTGCATCTGCCGACGCTTCTGCGCCAGTTCCTGCTCGCGAGCCTGCGCCTCGTTCAGCAGTGTCGCACGCTCGGCTGTCAGCGTCGCGAGCACACGTTCCTGTTCGTCGCGTTTCTCGGCTTCTGCCGCGAGCGTCTCGCTCGTGTCCGCGATTGCCGCGCCGACCTTGACCATTTCCTCGTCAAGCCCCGCCAGTCGGACGCGATCGCTCTCGAGCCGCGCCGTGACATCCGCCAGCGTTCGCTGCGCCATCTCCCGCTTCTGCGAGGCCTGCGAAGACTGGAACGCGACATTCAGCCGTTCCTGCTCCGCCGCGCGACCGACGGTCTGTTTTTCGCTCCGATCCGCTTCGACTTCCTGGCGGCGCAGGTCGAGCGCTCCGACCTGTTCCTGCGCCATTGACCGCTGACCTTCCAGGTCGGCCTGCCGGCTCGCGAGCCCGTCGAGGCGCGTGCGCAGATCGTCGTACTGATCGAACGCGACGGCCGTGCGCCACGCCGACAGCTCGGTATCAAGCGTCTGGAACTTGCGGGCCTTGGCGGCCTGTCCCTTGACGAGGCGGAGCCGGCGCTCCGTGCTCTCGAGCTGCTGCCGCGTGGCCAGCAGGTTCTGCTCGGTCTTCTCGAGTTTCCGCATCGCCTCGACGCGGCGCTGCTTGTACTTGGCGACTCCGGCCGCTTCTTCGAAGATCGAGCGGCGCTCCTGCGGGCTTGCGAGAAGCATGCGATCGACCTTGCCCTGCTCGATGATCGAGTAGGCGTCGGCGCCGATGCCCGTGTCCATGAACAACTCGCGGATGTCGCGGAGGCGCGCACGCCGGCCGTTGATCAGGTACTGGCTCGTCCCGTCGCGGTAGAGCCGGCGCTCCACCTCGACCATGTCGGCATTGATCGGGAGCCCGCGCTTGCCCTTCACGCTCGAATCGACGATCGAACCTTCGGAGTCTTCGAGGTTGGCGTCAGCCGCTTCGCTCTTTGCATCCGGCGCGACGATGGCATCGACCTCGGCCTCGTTGATCGAAACGGCTTCGCCTTCCGCCGCAGCGACGGCCGTGACCGCCGATTCGTTCATCGGGTTCTCGAACGTGAGCGTCACGCTCGCCATGCCCGCGGGCTTGCGTCCCGCGCTGCCGGCGAAGATCACGTCGAGCATCTCGGTCCCGCGCAGGCTCTTGCTGCTGCGTTCGCCCAGCACCCACTTGATCGAATCGACGACGTTGCTCTTGCCGCACCCGTTGGGGCCGACGATACCGGTCACAGAATCGTCGAAGACGAATTCGGTCGGGTCGGCGAAAGACTTGAAGCCGGCGAGCGATAGCTTGACAAGGCGCATGAAGCGGGCAACCTCCTGTCGCAAGGGCGGGGGCCGCACTCGCGCACCCGCACCCCCAACCCGATCCCTGGGCTGTTGGCGTGGACAGAATCATAACGAATCCGCTTCGCTTATGCGAGTTTTTCTGTCGCTACTTCTTCTTATTCGGCGCCGTCTCGCGCGGGATGGGCACGATGATCGGCTTCAGGCCGCCTTCCTCACGCGGGGCCAGCGTCGCCTCCGGCGATTCCAGCACCACGATTTCCGCCCGGTCCTTGGTCGTTTCCGGGCGCTCCTTGCGCTGGCCCGCGTTGGCCGCGGTCAGTGCCGCCAGCAGCCGGTCGCGCTCGGTCGCGAAGTTGCAGTTCATCCCGCCCGCCTTGTGAATGGCGTACAAGGCGCCCACAACCTCGCTGTAGCTCAAACCCAGCCCGGGCCTGGGATCTTCGGGCGTGGGGGAGTGAGCGAAAAACTCGATCAGCTTCGGCAATTCGGGCTCGATGTCCTGCTGCGTGATCGCGCCGGTTTTCCAGTCGCGATAGAACAGCTTGATGGGGCCGTCGGCCGTTTGAGCGTTGATCATCAGCCGATCCGACCACGCCGACGCGAACATCGGCTTCAGCAGCTTCGGATCCTGCCCGAACACCACCACGCGCGGGGTGCCCTGCTGCGTGATGTACACCAACCCGTCCCCGCCCTGCACCCGGTCAAGGAAGAAGCCGTCGCCCAGCCGCTTGCGGCTGACCCCCTGGATCGACCCGGCCGGAATGTCTGATTCCGCAAGGACTTGCAACTGAGTCGGGCTCAGCCGGATCGCATTCGGATCCGGGTTGGTGAGCTGTTCGCGCAGCAACCGGTTCAGCCGATTCCGCTCCGCTCGCTCGGCCAGCGCCTCGTACGCCGTCACCCGAACCAGCAGCGGCCGTTCCTGGAGCAGATCGCGGAGCGTGAGATCGACCGTCGGGCCGGCGCTGATCTTGCCCAGCAGCAGGATCGCATCGAGGCGTTCGGCGCCGCGGCCTTCCAGGGCCAGTTTTTTCAGGGCGTCCGCCGCGAGCGGGTCGCCCAGGCTTGCGCCCGCCCGGAGGGCCGCGTACCTCGGCGCGATCTCGTTGTAGTCGTACAACTCGCGGATGATGGGCAGGGCCTGATCGCCCAGCGCCTCCATGCACCACGACATCTCGCTCGCCAGGAACGGCTCGGCCTTTGCCGCTTCGACGTAACGCTGGGCGTAACGCTGAATCGGTCCGTCGATCTGGACGTACTGGACCAGCTTGAGGAACTCGATCGGGTCGCTTCGATACGACTCCGGCACCGAAATTTCGACGATCTGGCCGGTCCGGCCGCGGGCCACGGGTGCCCGCTCCGGCGTTTCTTCGGGGAATCGCGAGTTGATCGCGCTGGTGATGGCGCGGGCTCGGGTGTGGAAGTTGTTGTCGAGCACCACTTCCAGCGGCATGGGGTTCACCATGACGCCGCCGTCGAGCACGCGTCCGGCGGTCGCCGTCACGCCGGTGCCTTCTTTGCCGGGATCGGAGAAGGGGTTGATGAAGATCGGTCCGTAGGCCTGGGCAACGACCTTGCCCCGGGGTCCGCCCGAAGGCTTGGTCTGGCCCAGTTGCAGCGCGGTCGTCCAGAGCTTGCCGCCCTCGAGGCTGGATGCATTGACGGCACGCACAAAGACATCGAAGTGCATCCCGCGCGGCGCGCCGGGCGCGACCAGCGCCTGGACGTACACCACCGCGACGTTCTTGTCCTTCAGCAACTGCTTCGGCGTCGTCTTATCGATCGATTGCCACTTGTACTCGTTGGCCGAGCTGATATCGCGGAGCTGGATTTCACGCTCCATCAGGGCCGAAATGCCGTCGTCGAGCTGCAAGCCGCCCGTTCCCTGCAGGCCGACAACCAGGCCGTAGCCGCTCACGAGCACGGGATCGATGTTGCGGAAGCTCGATTCAGCGCCGACCGTCCCGCGCAAGGGCGGTGCCACATCGCGGACGATGGGTGTCACCGCCCGGGGCTTGGGCTTCTCGTCTGCTGCGCAGCCGGCCAGAATGAACCCGATCAATCCACAGGCGAGAATGCCATTCCTCATCGCTTCGGCGACCTCCAAAACACGAATCACGTGCAGCACGGCGCTCCGACGCGCGGAGCCAGCCCGCATTTCCCGCGTCCCTTCCCCCGCCGCGGCCGCAGACTGTACGAAATCCACCCGCCGCACCGTTGCAAAAGAAATGCGAGCGGGCCTCGAAGCCACCAAAAACCGAGTTCTCGCCGAGGGAGCGACCCGAACAAAGCACACCCTGTCGTTTGCTGTCGGATGCCGGCGATGAGCGTCGGGCAATGACACCCAGCGTCGGATGGTGTCAGATGCGAATGTGGATAACTCTCTGATGAAGATTTCATGAGCGGCGTAACCGCTGCAAAACACGATTCTTGCGCCTTCCCGACAGTTTTCACACAATCGATACCCACTATTTTGGGCCTTCAACCCCTTGCAGCCACGATCTGTAGTGGTATGCTCTGGGTCCTCCGACAGCAGGTTCGAGCGGGTCGTGGACGTTCGGGTCGGAGGCCCTTCGGTGGTCTTCCCATCGCAGGTGGTTCAGGCGTGGCGCTCAATTCATCTCGGTTTGTCTTGCCGGAGCGGTATCTCGCGGCCGGATTGTGCATCGAATTGTCTGGAGTATGTTCATTGTCTGTTCTGTCTGACCGCCAAATCCGCAAGCTCGTCAAGATCGAGCCGTTCGAAGACGCGAAAAAGCGTCCGGGCAAGATTTCGTACGGAGTTTCCAGTTACGGCTACGACGTCCGCGTCGGCACGCACTTCAAGATCTTCACGCCCGCGACGCACTCCGGCGACATCGCCGTTGTCGATCCCAAAGCCTTCAGCGATGACATGATGATCGAAGTCGATGTCGCCAATCGCCCCGCCGACAAGCAGTACGTCATCATCCCGCCCAACTCGTTCGCGCTCTGCGAAACCGTCGAGTACCTCGATGTGCCGCGGGATGTGCTGGCGATCTGCGTCGGGAAGAGCACGTACGCCCGCTGCGGCCTCATCGTGAACGTGACGCCGCTCGAGCCCGAATGGCGCGGCAAGGTCACGCTCGAGATCAGCAACACGACACCTCTGCCGGCGCGCGTCTACGCGAACGAGGGCGTCGCGCAGTTGATCTTCCTGCAGGCTGACGACATCTGTGAGAAGAGTTACGCGGATAAGGGCGGCAAGTACCAGGATCAGGGTGGGTTGACGTTGCCGAAGGTTGACTGAAGGCAGGCATCAAGGCAAGAGGCACCGAGGCATCGAGCATGAATCATGTCGGAACCAATCAAGTCCTATCGCGATCTCATCGCTTGGCAGAAGGCGTACGCGCTCGGGAAAGCGGTTTACCAGGCCGCGGGTCAATTGCCGGAAGCCGAGCGGTTCGGGCTGATGTCTTCGCTGCGTCGAATAGGGACAGGCATCGCCAGCCACATCGCCCAGGGATACGGACGCGGGAACACGCCCGACTACATCTGGTTCCTCAAGCAGGCGAGGGGCGAGCTGTACGTTCTCGACACGCAGCTGCTTTTCTGTCTTGATTTCAAGTACGTCTTGCAGGGTCAATACACCCAACTCAAGTCCGATCTCGATGAATCAGAACGCGTTCTCGCTGGCTTGATTCGCAGTCTCGGAGGCTAACGGCTGTCGTTTTCCTCTCCTCATGCCTTGATGCCTCCTGCCTCGGTGCCTTCTTCTCGTCATCACCAGTTCCCAAGCCGAGTTTTTACATGAAGATCACCCGCAAGTTCACCACGTCCAATTCCGATCCCTTCGCCTCCGTCAAGTGGGTGAAGCGGTCGTCCAAGATTTCCAATCCCGATGGCTCGGTCGTCTTCGAGATGAAAGATGCCGAAGTGCCCGAGAGTTGGTCGCAGCTTGCGACCGACATCATGGTTTCCAAGTACTTCCGCAAGGCCGGCGTGCCGGTTGAAGGTGGCGGAACGGGACCGGAGAAGTCTGCGAAGCAGGTCATCCACCGTCTCGCTGGCTGCTGGCGCCACTGGGGCGAGAAGCACGGGTACTTCGAGACCGCCGCGGATGCGCAGGCGTTCTACGACGAGCTCGCGTACATGATGGTGCACCAGATCTGCGCGCCGAACAGCCCGCAGTGGTTCAACACCGGCCTTAACTTCGCGTACGGCATCAGCGGTCCGGCACAGGGCCACTTCGTCGCCGACCCCAAGACCGGCGCGGTCACGCTCGCGAGCGATGCGTACACGCACCCGCAGCCCCATGCCTGCTTCATTCAGAGCGTCGATGATGACCTCGTCGGCGAAGGCGGCATCATGGACCTTTGGGTCCGCGAGGCTCGTCTCTTCAAGTACGGCAGCGGCACCGGAACCAACTTCAGTTCGCTCCGTGGCGAAGGCGAGAAGCTCTCCGGCGGCGGCAAGTCCAGCGGTCTGATGTCGTGGCTGCGCATCGGCGATCGTGCCGCGAGCGCGGTCAAGAGCGGCGGCACCACTCGGCGTGCAGCCAAGATGGTCTGCCTCGACATGGATCACCCGGACATCGAGACCTTCATCAACTGGAAGGTCCGCGAGGAAATCAAGGTCGCTGCGCTCGTTGAGGGAATGAAGGTCCTCAAGAAGGGCAGCCCTGAGATCGCCGAGACCAGCGAGCGTCTCAAGCTCAAGCTCGATTACGACTTCAACGGCGAGGCGTACTACACCGTCAGCGGCCAGAACAGCAACAACTCTGTCCGCATCCCCGACTCGTTCTTCGATGCGCTCGATAAGGATGGCGACTGGACCACCAAGTGGCGTGTGAACGGCCAGATCGCCCGCACCTTCAAGGCCAGCAACCTGTGGGAGCAAATCGGTTTCGCGGCATGGCGCTGCGCCGACCCGGGCGTGCAGTTTGATGGCACGATCAACGCATGGCACACCTGCCCGAGCGCTGGTCGCATCAACGCGAGCAATCCTTGCTCCGAGTACATGTTCCTCGATAACACGGCGTGCAATCTCGCATCGCTGAACGTGCTGAAGTTCTACGACTCCGAGGCTCGCACGTTCGATGTCGAGCGCTACGAGCACGCGACTGATCTGTGGACGATGGTTCTCGAGATCAGCGTGCTGATGGCCGCGTTCCCGAGCAAGCCGATCGCTGAACTCTCGTGGAAGTACCGCACGCTCGGCCTGGGCTACGCCAACCTCGGCGCGATGCTCATGCAGGCTGGCATTCCGTACGACAGCGACGAGGCACGGGCCGTGTGCGCCACGCTCTCGTCGATTCTCACCGGCCGCTCGTACCGCATGAGCGCGCTGATGGCCGCCGAGCACGGACCGTTCCCCGGTTACGCGCCGAACAAAGAGAGCATGCTGCGGGTCATCCGCAATCACCGCCTCGCGGCATACGGCGAAGCGCGGAACAGCGATTCGTACGAAGACCTCCGCATCCGTCCGGTGCCGATCGATCACAAGCTGTTCAAGTCGAAGAAGATCGGCATCGCGAACGCCGAAGCGATCCTCGATCGCGCCGTCGTCGCCTGGGATGATGCACTCACCGAGGGCAAGCGTTACGGCTATCGCAACGCACAGACGACCGTCATCGCGCCGACCGGCACGATCGGCCTGCTGATGGATTGCGATACCACCGGCGTCGAGCCCGATTTCGCGCTGGTCAAGTTCAAGAAGCTCGCTGGCGGCGGCTACTTCAAGATCGCCAACGAATCGGTGCGTCCTGCGCTCGTCGCTCTTGGCTACAGCGAATCGCAGGTCACGGAGATCATGGAGTACCTGCTCGGCACGCTCTCGCTCGATGCGACGATCCCGGCCGATGTCAAGGGCGCCAAGACCAACATGACGCTCGGCGCGTTCCTCAAGAGCAAGGGACTCAGCGAAGCCGAACTCGACACCATCAGCAAGAGCCTCCCCGGCATCTTCGAGCTCGGGTTCGCCTTCGGTGGCTGGTGCGTCAAGCCCGAGACGCTGAAGCTTCTCGGTATCGACGCGGCCAAGGCTCAGAACGATTTCTCGTTCAACCTGCTCCGCGCTCTCGGCCTCAGCGAACTCCAGCTCGAAGGCCTCAATCGCGCGATCTGCGGCACGCAGACCGTCGAGGGCGCGCCGCACCTCAAGAAGGAACACCTGCCCGTCTTCGACTGCGCCAATAAGTGCGGCAAGCTCGGCCAGCGATTCATCGCGGCCGAAGGCCACATCCGCATGATGGCCGCGGCACAGCCGTTCATCAGCGGCGCGATCAGCAAGACCATCAACCTGCCCACCGATGCAACGGTGGACGACATCAAGTCGTGCTACCGCCTCTCGTGGGAACTGGGCCTCAAGGCCAACGCGCTCTATCGCGATGGTTGCAAGCTCAGCCAGCCCCTCAGCAGCACCGCTGATGAGGCCAAGAGCGAGCTCAAGAAGGATGATGAGAAGAAGGAAGAAGAAGCCGTCCTCGCCGGAAACGACGAAGACGCCGTCGAGATCGCCGAAGCCCGCGCCGAAGTAGCGGGGGATGTCGCTCGCATGGCGAGTGCGGTCCAGGTCGGCAACGAGCGCATCGTGGTCGAAACGCAGGTCCAGATCGTGCACCGCCCGATGCGCCGCCGATTGCCCGATACGCGTCCAAGCCTCACCCACAAGTTCAACGTGGCCGGACACGAGGGATACCTCTCGGTCGGTCTCTATGAAGATGGTCGCCCCGGCGAACTCTTCATCACGATGAGCAAGGAAGGCTCCACCATCGGCGGCCTGATGGATTCACTCGGCACTGCTGTCTCGGTCGCGCTG
The DNA here is from genome assembly GCA_017303555.1 of Planctomycetota bacterium. Classification (GTDB taxonomy): domain Bacteria; phylum Planctomycetota; class Phycisphaerae; order Phycisphaerales; family UBA1924; genus JAFEBO01. The sequence continues at coordinate 6,376 of JAFLCN010000013.1, read as the reverse complement.
CAATACGGCGTGCCGGTCGAAAGCCTCGTGAATAAGTTCAGCCACCAGCGGTTTGAGCCCGCGGGCATGACCGAGAATCGCGACATTCCGTTCGCGAAGAGCCTGGTCGATTACATCTTCCGCTGGCTCGGCATGCAGTTCATCCCCGGCTATCGCGAAGCGCACGCGCCCAAGCGCGAGCCCGAAGTTGCGACTCCCGTCTCGAGCGAGCTCCGCATGTCGCTCGAGCACGATGCACCCGCACCGTCACGCGATCCGGCTCCGGGCCGACTCACGGTTGATTCGCCCCGCTCGGTCCAGGCATTTGCCGAGTCCTTCACGAAGGCAGGCACAGCGGTCGGAACGCTCAAGGCTCAGACGACCCCCGTCGCCCAGGCTGTTGCCACAGTGGCAACGTCGGCACTGTCCGCCGCGATGGAAAGCCTGGGTGATGCACCCGCGTGCGACGGCTGCGGCACGATCACCGTCCGCAGCGGCACGTGCTACAAGTGCCTCAATTGCGGAGCGAGCATGGGCTGCAGCTGATTGGTGTTTTTCGAAGGCGCGCGATGCGTCTTCGCAGAGGCCCGCGGCGAGCACAAGCACGCCCCGGGAGAATGCTCCGGTTGTTCGCCGCGAACGGTCGGAGCCAGAGTTCGGTCACGCCTCATCCGGCAGCGGGAGGGAACCCTGCCGAGGCAGGCGGCACGGAAGAGCCGCCGGCCACACTTGGAACTTTTCGGTTCATGACGACGCATGGACCCCGGCGCGGCCGGGGTCCGGGCAAAGCCGAACGGAATTTCGGAGCGAGGCCCTGAGCCCCGTCCAGCCCGCGTCATGGATGGATCGAAAACGGAGCGTGACCGATTCTGGGTGAACTTGGCGTTTCTCGGACCTAGGACCGAAGAGCCGCCGCGGACCTCTGCGAAGGCGCATCCCAGAATGCGCCCGTTGGTTTGTCAATAACGCGTACGCACCTGACAAAGCCCTTTTTCAGGGCTTTTTTCGCGCAAGAAATTCTGTCAATTCCTGCGACTCTGGGTTGCAAAAGTGCGAGTTCTGGTGACAATAGGGTCCGGAGGTCGGTCCCCATCCACCCGGTTTGTTCCGCATTTGGCGGGGGGAGGTTGGATGTGGACCCTAGAGAGAGAGGAAGTTCCGTGCGCACAATGCAAGCGATCGCTTTGGGTACGTTGGCTATGGCTGCCGCCGCAGGTTCCGCTGTTGCTGGCCCGCTGGTCACGTTCACCTACACCAACCTGAATGGCGTCTATCTGGACAACGGCAACGGTACCGGTAGCTTCGGTGCATACGCCGTCAACGGTGGGGGCCTGAGCACCGACGGCTCGGTTTCGCGCGTGGTTGGCCCCGGTGCCGGCACCGCGGTTTTCAACCCCGGCTTTTTCGGTGGTTCCGCGGCTGATTTCGTGCTGAATCTGTCGGTCTTCGCCAAGAACAACATGCTCGGCACCGCATCGGGCGCGGGCTCGTTTGTGATCACCGACACGGTCGGCAACCAGTTGAAGGGCGACCTCACTGGCGACTGGATCAACTTCGGTGGCGCGACGTTCTTCAACGGCGCGATCTCGAACAGCGTTTTCATTCCCGCCGTGAACGGCCTGTTCATCGGGAACTCCGGTTTCTTTGCCTCGAATGTCCCCGGCCAGCCTCTGGATGGCTCGCTCGTCCAGTTGTTCCTGGACGCTCCGGGCGGGTTCTTTGATGGCAACTTCAGCCAGGTTTCGACCGGCGTCGCCGGGCAGCTCGTGCCCTCGCCCGCGTCGGCGGCACTGTTCGGCCTCGGCGGTCTGATCGCCGGTCGCCGTCGCCGCTAAGTCTTGAAGGAAACAAACACTCGAACAAAGGCCGACCGCAAGGTCGGCCTTGTTCGTTTTGGCCCGAGGGCGCTGGGGAGACAGGTCCGGTAAGCCCGCAAGGGCTGCGCATCGGATCGAATTTCTCAAGCTTCGGGAATTTTTCATTCCACTTGCCTTGCCGTTCCTGAGGCCTGGTGCATGTTTGACACGTGGGAGAGTCCCGGAGTTGGTGGTCGCGTCCGTTGGCGACCGTTCGGGTCTCTTGGGTGTCCGGCACGGACCAGTCATAGAGGTGGCTGTCCACCAAGAGGATGGGAGAGGAGCAGTGGTGAAGACTTTGAATACGACCAAGATGGCTGTTGCGGCTGGGATGGCGATGGGGCTTGCGAGCCTCGCGACCGCCGGTCCGCTGGTGACCTTCACGTACACGAACCTGTCGGGCCGCTACGCCTACAACGCAATCGGCGATACCGGTCAGTTCAACGCGAGCGCGGTTTCGAACGGCGCGCTGCAGACCGACGGCAGCGTGAGCCTGGTGCCGAACCCCGGCGCGGGCACGGCGGTGTTCAACGCCGGCTTCACGAGCCGCACGATCGCCTCGTTCGACATCGACATCTCGTTCTTCAACCGCGTGGGCAACATGGCCTCGGGCAACGGCTCGTTCACGGCCCGCGACACCGTCGGCAACACGCTCGTCGGCCAGCTCGCTGGTGACTGGGTCATGTTTGGCGGAGCCGTGTTCTTCAACGGCGCGATCCGCGGTGCGATGCTCTACTCCTACACCGGCAACCCGATGTTCACGGGCGAAACCGGCTCGTGGAACATGGGCCAGCCGATGGCGCTCCAGCCGCTCGATGGCTCGATCGTGCAGATCCACCTTTCGGAGCCCGTCAACTCCAACATGAACGCGGACTTCCGCGAGATCTCTGTTGGTGTGGCCGGCCAGCTTGTTCCGACGCCCGCGTCGATGGCGCTCCTGGGACTTGGCGGTCTGATCGCCACCCGTCGCCGCCGCTAAGTTGTTTGAGTTCGGGCCGAGTCAGGGAAGAGAAAACGTTACAAGGCTCGCTTCGGCGGGCCTTGTGACTTTTTGGACTTCGGCGCGATGTGCTGCTTGACGTCGGAAGGTGTGGGGCCCGACTGGGCTTGCCCGCGTGGGGCTGAACGTGTGGCGTCGAACGTGTGGCGCGCAGGGGCTCCGCCGCGTTGAGTGGGCAGTTGCTTCGCGCGATCGGAGTGGTTGCGAAATTTCGAACCGATCAGCCCTGATGGGGAGCAGAACCGGCATCGCCCGCGATGCCCATCCGCATCGCGGTGTCCGCCTGGACATTCTGCATGCGGTAGTAGTCCATCACACCCATCTTGCCGGTGCGAAGGGCCTCGGCCAAGGCCTTGGGCACTTCGGCCTGAGCGAGCGTGACGATGGCCTGATTCTCTTGGATTTTGGCCTTGTTTTCCTGCTCGAGCGCCATCGCGAGGGCGCGGCGTTTTTCGGCTTCGGCCTGGAAGCGGGCCTTGTCGGCCTGGGCCTGATCGCCCTGGAGTTTCGCGCCGATGTTGTCACCCACATCCACGTCGGCGATATCAATCGACAGGATCTCGAAGGCGGTGCCGGCATCGAGGCCGGAGCGCATGACGGTCTTGGAGATTTCGTCGGGGTTTTCGAGCACGGCCTTGTGGTCTGCCGCGGAACCGATGGTGGAGACGATGCCCTGGCCGACGCGGGCGATGATGGTTTCTTCGGTGGCGCCACCGACGAGGCGGGCGATGTTGGTGCGGACGGTGACGCGGGCCTTGCACTTGAGCTGGATGCCGTCCTTCGCGACGGCGTCGATCGTGCTGCGGGGGCCGTGCTGGGCGGGGCAGTCGATGACTTTCGGATTCACGCTGGTCTGCACGGCATCGACGATGTCACGCCCCGCGAGGTCGATCGCGGTGGCGACGTCCCACGAGAGCGGGATCTTGGCCTTCTGGGCCGAAACCAGGGCGTTGATGACGTGGGGGACCCGGCCACCGGCGAGGTAGTGCGTTTCGAGCGCCTCGGTCGGGATGTCCATGCCCGCCTTCACGGCGCGGATGCGGCTGTAAACGATCGTCCGGACATCCACCTTCCGGAACCGCATCGCCACCATGTCGAAGATGCCGACGCTGGCGTTGCTGAGCAGGGCCTGGAACCAGAGCGCGGCGAACTGAAAGAAGACCGCGATGAAGACCAGCAGGATGACGCCGCCAACGACGCCAAGACCGATGAGGACAGGGGTGGGCATGAAGAAAGCTCCGCGAATGGCCCGGACCTTTCCGGGTGAATCGGGGCGAGTATAGAGAAGCGGGAGGGAACGTGGGGGGGTGGGGAGGTGGGGAGGTGGGGAGGTGGGGAGGTGGGGAGGTGGGGAGGTGAACTGGGAAGGCGAAACTACTTGCCAGCATCTTCCGCGAGGTCGAAGGGTTTGTCGTGGAGTTTGTCGAGGCGGCGAATCTCCGGAATGAACCAGGCGACGCCGGCGACGACGAGGATGGTGCCGATGCCGCCGCTCACGACGCTGAAGACGACGCCCCCGATGGCGGAAAGCCCGAACCACATCGGCGCGAGCTTGGCGACGAGGCCGGATTCGAACGAACCGAGCTCGTTGGAACACTCGATAAAGACGCTGTTGACGGCGGAGACGCGCCCACGCAGATGCCGAGGTGTACGCAGCTGCACAAGCACGTGCCGCACCACGACCGAAATGCTGTCGAGCGCGCCGAGCGTGAAGAGCATGGCCATCGAGAGCCAGAAATTGGTGGAGAAACCAAAGACGATGGTGCAGACGCCAAAACCGGCGATCGACCACAGCATCGCCGGTCCGGCGCGCCGGATGAGCGGATTCCAGGCGAGGTAGAGAGCCATCAATCCGGCGCCGATAAAGGGTGCCGCACGAAGCCAGCCCAGCCCGACCGGGCCGACATGCAGAATCTTGTCGGCGAAAATCGGCATCAGGCCCACCGCGCCGCCCAGCAGCACGGCGAAAAGATCAAGCGTGATGGCGGCGAAGATGGTGCGTTCTTTCCAGAGGTGGCTGAGCCCGTCGAGCATGCCAGCAAGGGACATTTTGCCCCGGCCGGTTGTGTGGTGGGCGATTGGCTTCAGGCCGAGCGTGGTGAGCGCGAAGATGCCGCAGAGCACGGCGGAGATCGCGTAGACGGGCCAGGCGTGCTTTGCGAATGCGATGATCAATCCGGCGAGCAACGGCCCGCCAACCGCGGCGACCTGGAACATGCTGCTGTTCCAGGTGATGGCGTTGGGAAAAACATGATCGGGCACGAGATCGGGGAGCAGGCTGGAACGCGTCGGCCCATTGAACGAGCGGACACAGCCCGAGAGCGTGATGAGCGCGAACATCAGCCAGAGCGACGCCTCGGCCCACGAGGCGTACGCAAGCAGCGCGGCCATGAGCGCGAAACCGGATTGCGTGACGAGCAGAACTTTCTTGCGGTCAAAGGAGTCGATGACGTAGCCCGCGGGGAGCGCCATGGCGACGACCGGGAGCGCGCGGGCAAGGCCGATGAAGCCAAGAGCGAGTGCCGCGCCGTCAACGCCGAGAAAACCTTCGGCTTTGGCACGCTCGTAGATCTCCCAGCCGAGCGCCATGCCCATCATCTGAAGGCCGGTGGCGGACGTGACAAAGCCCGCGGCGAAGAGCCGGTAATTGGGGAGGCGGAGCGCGGCGTAGGGATCGTGTTTGACGGGAAGGTGGTGCGTCGTGGCCATTGCAGTTCGCTGTCGATCCTATGGGTGAACCGAGGGAGAGTTGCGGAGGTGCTTTAAATCTCGAAATTGGCCCGCGCGTTTCTGACATCGACAAGTTTCTCAAGATGGCGAACCTGTTTGCCTATCGGGCCAGGACAATCTTGCTGCTTTCCGCGAATGCGTTTGTGCGCCGCCGTCGGCAAGTGATTTGTTGCTGGCGGCTGCAATCAACGCGCTAACGGGATGGCGCCCGTCAATAAAATGGATCTAGCAACTGGGACGACTTCCAATGGAAGAAAATCTTGCTCGCACTCGTGGCAGACTGGGGTTTGGGGACACCAAAATAGGTGCCGACGCATGCTCTTGGCGGAGAAACCGATTTGTCGACAAGTTGTTCCCACTGGTAGATTCGAAGGGCAAATATGCAACACGGACGGCCGTCATCTAACTGCGACCACGTGGCCCAGTAGTGACATTGCGAGTTGTTGCAAATCACGCGATCAATGGCTCCGCTTTGGAAAGACGTTCGAAGGACGCTGACCCACTGCGCATGTGCTGGCTGTGGTGCAAAATTAACAATTGCGGAACTGCCCTCTTTCCATTCCGGAAATGGAACCGTGCAAGCAAAGTCCGGCAATTGAGGCGAGAGGTATTCGCGGTAAAGGCAAGCATGAAAAGCAGAAACCCATCTTCGAATCAACAAGACTAAGTGAGGGCCCTGAACTCTGACCTGACCCAGTTTCCGTTGACACACTTTGATCAACCACGCCGACTCGCCTCGAACTGTTCGGGGCTGACATAGTCGAGCGCGGCGTGCAGACGCCTGCGATTGTAGAACATTTCGATGTACTCG
>JAFLCN010000012.1 GCA_017303555.1 Planctomycetota bacterium | reverse complement strand
CACAATCTTCATCGCCGGTCTCCTGTGCTGGGTGTCTGCTCTGGGCGATCCTCATCGATCAGCCCGCTGGGACTATTGATCCCGTTGCGGCCCCAGCACCGGAGTCGGCTTGCATAGTTTCTCCGTGTTGAACTGTCTTCTCTTCACGCCCCATGCTGACCCTCTGGGATCTTCTGAAACCCGCCGTCAACCGAGTCGTTGAACTCGCGCGTCCGCCCGCGCCCAAAGTGATCGCTCCCCCACCGACGCAGCTCATTTCGCGTCGGCGCGCCAAGCTCGCGCCCATTGCTGAACGAAGCACGCCGCGCAAGCGCGCCCGCAAAGACTCCGCGCAATCGAAGTACGACGCCGTCGTCGCGCTCATGCTCGAGAAGTACAACGTCCGCGTCCGCAAGTGGCGTACTTCCTCCAGCGGCATCGCCTGGACCCTCACATATAAAGATGGCCGCGTCGTCCGCCTGCTCGAAAGCCCCAAGCCCAAGGGCCCGATGTCGATGGCGATCTTTCTGCACGAGATCGGACATCACGCGATCGGGCTTGGCGCGTACAAGCCCCGCTGCCTCGAGGAATACCACGCTTGGATGTTCTCGATCCGCGCGATGGAAGAGCACGGGCTGAACATCACCGACAGCGTGCGGACGCGGATGTTCAAGAGCCTGCGGTACGCGGTCCGGAAGGCACGCCGCCGCGGCCTGCGGGTGCTGCCTCCTGAACTCGAGCCGTACGCGGGCGGCCCGGTTTCGTAGACGACGGGCCGGACCGCGTCCCTCACGACGGCGACGCTCTTGCACATGCTGGTACGCTTTTGAACGACGATTTCCGGCGGTCGGAGGGAGAGCGGATCATGTTGAACAATCGGGTGCATCGGGGCTTGGTTTGCGGTCTCGCTTTGCTCGGCGCGGGCATGCTCACCGAGCAGAGTTCCGCGCAGTCGTACTTCTACTCGGGCGGAATCGGCAAGAACGTGGCCGGAACATCGGTCTTCGCGGATCCGTTTCAGAGTTCTCTTCCCGGCCAGGCGGGGCGGTTTCGCTATGTGTTCCCCCCAGAAAATGTCGCATCCGAATATTCGCGCGCGAGCGCGGGAGCCGGGCTGGGGTACCTGACTGCCTCGGCCTTTGCGCAGATCATCAAGAACACGATCGAAGATGGACAGTGGGATACGCGCGTCGAGGCGGCCGGCTTTGCACGCGTCATCTTCAACGATGTCGTCGCGACCGGTACCCCGGGCTCGATCCCCGCGCGTGTTCGCGTGCATCTAACCGGCGGACAGAGCGCGGGGACATCTCTTCATGTCCGCGCGTTCTCCAATGTGCAGGTCTTCTTCCGCATCAACGGCCAGCCCGCCGGAGGCGGCGTGAGGACGCTCAATGTCAACGAGGGCTCGCTCACCATGAACGAGACGGGTGTATTGACCGGATATTCCGGCGATGCCGTGCTGACATCGTCGATCGTCACGATCCCGACGAACACTCCGATCGAAGTCGAAATTCAATTGACTGTGGGCTCGTCCTGCACCATGAACTACTTCTACAGCGGCAACGGCAGCGCGCTGACAGATTTCAGCGGCACACTGACTCTCGCCACCGATCAGCCCGTCTTTGATCTCCCTGCCGGGTACACCATCAACAGCGCGCAGGCCCGGATCGTGGACAACTGGTTCGCGCTGCCGTGCCCTGCGGACCTTTTTCATGATCAACAGGTTGACGACGCCGACTTCCTCATTTTCGTGCAGGCGTACAACACGCTTGACTGCGCCGATGCTGCCATGCCGCCGGGTTGCCCCGCGGATCTGAACAACGACCAATTCGTCGATGACGCGGATTTCCAGCTCTTTGTGCCCGCGTACAACGCGCTGCTTTGCGAATAAGAAACGTCCCGGGGCAGATTCGAACTGCCGGCCTGCGGTTTAGGAAACCGCCGCTCTATCCAGCTGAGCTACCGGGACACGCGTTGCAAGTTTACGCAAAGGGGCGCGGGCGAAAGCGGCCTGCCGCACAGGGATGCGGCGGCTTGCGGGTTGATCGGGCGGGGTTGGTGCGCCCGCGTCGTGGCGCGGAGGTCGGTGATTGGAGATGACGGACCGGTGACGGATGCCGCCGGACTTGCGCATCAGGGAGGCGCGCCGGCGAACTGCGCGGCTTGTGGGTCTCGCAAGACATCGGCGACGGATTCGAGTTGTGCCGCAAGGTCGCGTGCGCTGGCGAAATCAAAGCCCGCGGCGTCGGGATCTTCGCCGGACTCTGCCGCGGCGATCCGAAAGAGCTCGCCGAGTTGATCGTCGGTGAATGCGCCGTCGCGGATGAGCTTGGCCGCCCGCTCGATCGCTTCGAGCGGTGAAAGCGTCTGTTCATCGCCATCGCTCTCGGAGTCTGTGGTTTCATGCTTTGGTTGCGAGTTGGCGGGCGCGGGCTGGGTTGCCGGCTGGGCGCACGTCTGCTCCGTGGCCGGGATAGGTCCTTTCTCGCGGGGTTCGGAAGGGGACGGGTTGGCGAGAACGGAGGTGTGCTTTGATGCGGCTTGGGCTTGATGCTGTTGAGCATCCTGCGATCGGCCAGAATCGGGCGACTGCGACGGGCTTCGAAGTGGTTTGAAGCTGGGCGGGCGCGACTGGACGGGCCCCGGAGCGAAATTGGCGAGTCGGAGCAGGATGCGAACCGCACGCAGGGCGGTCTCGCGGGAGCAATCGGATGCGCCGGATTGAAAGTCGGCGAGAACGCGCTGAATCGCGTGGGCAGCATTCGGGAGGAGAGATGAGGCGGTGAGCCTGACCCGCACGGCGGAGAGCTCCTGGAGCGAATCAATCTCGTGGGCGAGGTCGGGACGGGCCAGGACGAGCGCGAGCTGGTCCAAGGGGACGCAGAGCCGATCTGCGACTTCGCGGAGGGAGAGGCTGGGATCGGAAAGAGCGGCGAGCAGACGTGCTTGGAATGCCATGCGGGGATGATACCGAACAAATTCAAGACTGCAAGGGTTTTGTTTGGATATTCGCGGATTCTTTGGAAAGCCATGCGGTTTCAACGACTTGCGGATGGCTCACAGAGTGCGTTTGGACTGAAACCGTTTTCATTATGCAGCAGGGCGGTGGAGATGAAAAAAAACTTGTCCACAAGCCAGTGAAGGGGTTGACGGGGTGGAATGTTTCAAGTAACTTGAAACTGTTTCACGACGTTACATGCGGTCCCACTCGGGAGGGTTCATGCCTTCAGTCAGGCGAATCGCGAGCAGAGCAGGGGTTTCGGTCGCGACCGTTTCGCGCGCCCTGAACAACCACCCAAATGTGGATCCGAACACGCGTCGGCGCGTGATCGAGGCGGCCGAGAGCGTCGGATACCCGAAAGTGTTCGCGGCGCGTTCGACGCAGACGAATGTGATCGCGCTGGCGTATACGGGCGAACTGGTTCGTGCGGATTACGGCGGATTCGATGCGGCGATGCAGGCGGGGATTCTGCGCGGGCTGAACGAGCATCGGTTTGACCTGCGCATGGTCGCGCTGCAGCGCGATGCGGTGCCCGGCGAGGGGTATGCGCGGGTGCTGGAGCGCAAGACGATCGGCGGCACGATTCTGCGGGTTTTCGAGGATTCGCGCCTGATCGCGGCGGAGCTGGCGGAAGCGGGTTTGCCGTGCGTGGTCATCGCGGATCGATTCCCGGATCATCCGAACGTGAACTTTGTCTGCTGCGAGTCGCGGGCGGATTCGCGGCGCGCGATCCAGCACCTGATTGATCTCGGCCACCGGCGGATCGCGCTGGGCGTGCACAGCGTGCGCGACACCGACCACATGGACCGCCGGAACGGGTACGAGGACGCGCTGCGCGACAATGGCATCGCGCTCGATCCGGCGCTCGAGAACGAGATCGTGGCGAGCACCGAGGGCGGCGCGGGGTTGATCACGCGGTTGATGGCGATGCCCCTGCCCCCCACTGCGGTTTTCTTCACCGATCCGCTCGCGACGGTGGGCGCCTTGCGTCGGTGCCTGGAACTTGGTGTGCGCGTTCCACAAGACCTGTCGATCGTGGGCTTTGATGACAGCGACGTGCGGAAGCACACGTTCCCGGCGTGTACTTCGGTGGTGCAGGATGCGGAGATGCTGGGCTTTGAAGCGGCCCGCTGGCTGACGCGCAAGCTGATCAACCCGGGGGATGAGAACCTCAAGAGCATGCGTCTCGTACGGACGACAAGGCTCGAAATCAACCAGACGACGGGTCGGCCTTCTGCCGACCCTGTGCGCGTTCTGCCGGACGGCACGCGCGTGAAACTCCAGCAAACACACTCGTGAATCTGGAGAAGGAGAAGGAAGCGATGCGAAGCAAGTCGGAGTCATGTCGGGCCGGGGCGAACTGTCGGGGTTTCACCCTGATCGAGTTGCTCGTTGTGATCGCGGTGATTGCGCTCCTGATCGGCATCCTGCTGCCGGCGCTGGGGAAGGCGCGGGAATCGGCGCGGACGCTGAAGTGCACGGTCAATCAGAGACAGGTCGTGACCGCGCTTGTGGCGTACTCGAACGACTACAAGCAGCAGTTCCCGCCGAACATGTCGGCGCGGGACGAGCAGACAAAGAAGCAGGGCAACTTCTGGTACGACGTGAATCGCATCGGCAAGTATCTGCCGGAGGCGGACCGTTCCAATCTGCACACGACGAATGCAAAGAACGCCACGGTGGGTGGCGGCGCTTTGGCATGCCCAACGCATATGTTTGCCGCGCGTTCGTATGCCATGAACTACTGGGCTTCGTCGGCGACAACCTTTGGCCCGAACAACTCACTTGGTGCCACGGCAAATCCGCCCTACCGCCCGGGAACGGACAATGTGACCTACGCGGGCAAGCCCGACGTTCTCAAGGGCATCGGCTTCGACAACGCTGTGAATTACAGCTCCAGGATGCTCTTGATCAGCGAGGCGTGGGCACCCTGGGGATCGGAAAACGACGCGAAGAAGCAGGACACGAGCCAGACCTGGTGGACGGAAGCAAACATCGGGCAGCTTGCGAGTTTCAACGGCGGGCAATACCGGGTGGCGAGCCGCTTTGGTGCCGGAACGCTCACCGGCCTGTTCACGTGGCCGGGCGATCCGACGAAGCGGCCGGTGGAGTTGAGTGAAGCCGCGTCCGCATCGGAATTCAAGAGCTACATCCCCTGGTACCGGCATCCGCGCCGTTCCAAGCAGTTCTCGGCGATCAACGGCTCTGCACCGATCGGTTTCGTCGATGGCCATGTGGGGACGTTCCAGCCCACGCAACTCTTTGAGAATTTTTCGACATCCACCGAGCCCCCAAGGAGCACGCTCCAGGTTCTGTGGTCGCCGAAGGATTTCGAACTGGAAGCACCGAAGACGACACCATAACAGTCAAAGTCGTCGGCGTCAGGGTGGACGCGACGTGTCCCGCATCGAGGCGATTTCAGATGATTCCGGGCTTCTTACAACGGGAGTAATGAGATCGGCGAAAGCCTCGTTCGAGGGAATGAGGCGCGACAGGAATGGGGACGTGTGTCCCGCAAGTCGGTGAGAGCTCTTCGCGGCGTTTCGCTCCGTGGAGAGAGAGAGGGCCCGCTCGCCAAACGACCGGGCGTTTCGAGCGAAAAGGAATGTGTGCTAACAGGTACACAAGTTGTTTCAAGAGTCGGATTTCAAGGAGCTCAGCAATGCAAGTGCGTTCTCTTCAACTGTTGGCTTTGGGTGTTGTCGCGGGTGCGGCGCTTTCCGCGCAGGCCGCGGTCGTCGGTGTGGGCGACTCGTCCGCCGGCTGGCTCGGTTACATGAACGTGTTCGAGCTGCCGGAAAACGGCGGCGGGTACGTCTTCGGCAGCCCCTGGGGCGTGGATGGCCTGCGCGCCGAGTTCAATGATGGCGCGGGCACGCTCACGCTGTACCCCAACAGCGTCGATGATCCGAACCCCTTCTGGTACATCCCCGAGGGCGGCCCCGGCTCGACCGGCAACAAGTGGATGGATGCCAACTGCTACCACGAAGTGAGCGACGGCACGCTGAGCGGCGTGGTCGTGACCTTCGAGGGAACGGTGATCTCGAACGATTTCACCTCGGCGCACACGGCGACGATCTGGGTCAAGGACTTTGCCCCTGACTACTCCTCGCACAACGAGATGATCATCCCGCTCGTTCCGGGACCGTTCAGCGTTTCGCTCGAGACCGAGCCCGATCCGGCCCGCCACGTTCAGTGGGGCTTCACGGTGGTCGGCGCCAACGTCTGGATCACCGATGTCGGCCCGTACGGCAATGCCGTCATTGCGACCGGCGGCGCGGTGGACACCTGCCCGGGCGATCTCAATGACGACGGCTTTGTGGATGACGCTGACTTCGTCATCTTCGCCGGCGCGTACAACATCCTCGACTGCTCCGATCCGAGCATGCCCGCGGGCTGCCCGGCGGATCTGAACGACGACACCTTCGTCGATGACGCCGACTTCGTCATCTTCGCTGCGGCGTACAACGAACTGGTCTGCCCCTGATACTGCCACTGAGATCAGTTTGACCTGATTCCATTCTTCCTTTCCGACTCCCGGGGCCGGTGCGGCGAGCGCCGGCCCCGGAGTTTTTCGGGGCTGCGCAGAGATTTCTGGACCTTTCATGCAGGAGCAGAAAGACAGACTTGCAGGGATGCTGCCGGAGTGGCTGCCGCCGGGCGCGGCGATCGTGACGCTGCTGGCGATCGTGAGCAGCGCGCTGCTCGCGGTGGGAGCATCGCGCCCGACGCCGAACGAGAAGGCGATGTGGACGTTTGCGCGCCCGCATTACCTGATGTATGAGCCGCGGGTGGAGGCGTGGAATAAGGCTGCGGCGAAGGACGGGCGGGCGCTGTTTGATCTGCGGCTCTTGAGCCTGCCCGCGATGGAACGGCGGATGATGGCCTCGTTCCTGGGTGATGTGCCGTGCGCGGATGTGCTGGAGGTCGAGCGGCGCGGCGTGTCGCGGACGTTCGGCGGGCCGGTCGAGAGCGTCGGGTTTTATGACCTGACGGAAACGCTGAAGAAAGAGGGATTGCTCGAAGAAATCAACGCGCCGAGCTTCAGCCCGTGGACGACGCGGGGGCACATTTTCGGATTGCCGCACGATGTCCATCCGGTGATGCTGGGGTATCGCGCGGATATTGTCGAGGCGGCGGGGATCGATGTTTCCACGATCGAGACGTGGGAAGACTTCGCGCGGGTGCTGGGCCCGCTGATGGATACGACCGGCGACGGGAAGCCGGATCGGTTCCTGCTGAACATGTGGGAGACGAACCAGGATCACCTGGAGTTGTTGCTGCTGCAGGCGGGGGGCGGGTTCTTTGATGAGCATGAGCGGCCGACGCTGGACAGCGAGATCAACGTGCACGTGCTGGCGACGATCACGACGTGGCTGGGCGGGCCGAAGCGGATCGCGGCGGATGCGCCGAACTTCTCGGCGGTCGGCAACAAGCTGAAGGCCGATGGTTACGTGCTTGCGAGCTTCTTTCCGGACTGGATGGGAGATATCTGGAAGCACGAAATCCCGAGCCTCTCCGGGAAGATGAAGCTGATGCCGATGCCCGCGTGGGAGAAGGGCGGCAAGCGGACGAGCGTGTGGGGCGGGACGATGCTGGGCATCCCGAAGACGGCGGTGCAGAAGCCGGGCGATTTCGACAAGCTGTGGGCGTTCTGCAAAGAGCTGTACATCTCGGATCAGTTCATGCGTGATTTGTACCGCGAGGGCGGGATTGTCACGCCGGTGAAGAAGTACTGGAGTGATCCGATCTTCGATGAGCCGAACGCGTTCTTTTCGGGGCAGCCGGCGGGGAGGCTGTACATCAACCTCGCGCCGCTGGTGCCGAACCGGAACAGTTCGCCGTACAACACGTTTGCGATGTATCGCACGGTCGATGCGCTCGTGAAGCTGGCGGAAGAGGCCCGGCGGGCGCACGAGGCGGGCGAGAAGAACGCGTACGACCTTCCCAGGCTGAAGGCGCGGGCGAAAGCGTTTTTGGGTGAGGCCCAGAAGCAGGTGGAAGACGTTTTGAAGCGGAATGTGTTCCTGGCAGAAGTGGGAGGTGCTTCGTGAGCGCGGCCCACTCGAGCGCGGGGAGCGGATTCCGGTCTCGGCTGGCGCCGTGGCTGTTTCTCTCGCCGTTCCTTGTCTGCTTTGCGCTCTTCACTCTGTACCCGCTGGTGCAGTCGGTCGTGCTCTCGATGCAGACGACGTTCGGCCCGGGCGCGACAAAGTTTGTTGGGCTGTCGAACTTCCGCGGGCTGATGGGCGATCCGCTCTTCTGGACGGCGCTGCGGAACACGTGCATCTACACGCTGGGGTCGCTGTTCATTCAGTTGCCGCTGGCTCTGGGTTTGGCGCTCGTTCTGGAAACGCCGGGGCTTCGCGGGCGGAGCTGGATCCGGCTGCTGTTGTTCTCCCCGTCGATGGTGGGCGTGGTTTTCGCGGCGATGATGTTTGCTCTGATTTTCGAGAAGCAGACGGGTCTGGCGAACCAAACTCTGAACGCGATGCTGAAGCCGGTGGGCGTGGACTGGAGCCTGGATTTCGGGTGGCTGCAGCAGCACGTGATGAGCGCGCTGATCGTGGCGAGTTTGTGGATGTTCGTCGGTTTCAATATGACGTTCTTCTCGGCGGCGCTGCAGAATGTGCGGAAGGATCTGATCGAGGCGTCGGTGGTCGATGGCGCGGGGCCGATCCGGCGGTTCTTCACGGTGACTGTTCCGGCGATCCGACCGGTGGCGGGGTTTGTGGTGCTGATGAGCGTGATCGGGAGCTTCCAGCTCTTTGAATTGCCGTTCATCATGTTCAACAACACGGCGGGGCCGGACAACCGGGCCATGACGATCGTGCTCTACCTGTTCCAGAATGGATTTGAAACGGGCGACCTGGGGTACGCCAGTGCGATCGGCTGGGCGCTGGCGCTGATTCTGCTTGTGTGCGCGGGCGTGCAGAGATTGACTTCGCGGGGCGAGGAGGCTTCGGCATGACGAGCCTTCGAACCACGCGGGTGCTGGGCTGGATCTGGACGCGCGGCGTGCTGCTGATCGCCGCGATCTTCACGATCATTCCGTTCCTGTGGCTGATCGCCTCGAGCTTCAAGAGCAATGAAGAGTTCTTCCGCTCGACGTTCCTGCCGATGGATGGGAAGCGGATCGCGTGGGAACGGCTCACGACCGAGCCGTTCCGGCGGCTGTTCACCGAGCTCGATTTTTCGAACAGCCTGGTGAACTCGATCTTCCTGTCTTCGGTGACGGGGGTTGTGGCGACTTTGAGCTGCGCGATGGGCGGGTATGCGCTCGCGAAGTTCCGGTTCAAGGGGCGCGGGTTCTGCACCGCGCTCGTGCTCGCGGCGGTTCTCATTCCGGCCCCGTTGATCATCGCGCCGACGTACCAGCTTCTCTACCGGCTTGATCTGCTCGATTCGTTTGCCGGGTTGATCCTGCCGGCGCTCGCGCCCGCGTTCGGCGTCTTCCTGTTCCGGCAGGCCATCGTGTCTGGTGTGCCGAATGACCTGCTGGAAGCGGCACGGATCGATGGCGCCGGCGAGTGGCGGACCTTTGCGACCGTCGTGCTCCCGCTGGTGCGTCCGATGATCGGGACGTTCCTGATGGTGACGTTCCTGGGGATGTGGAACAATTTCATCGCGCCGCAGGTTGTGCTGCAGGATCCGTCGAAGTTTCCGCTGTCGGTGGCGGTGGCGGAGCTGCGTCGCGGGTATTACAACGACTACGGGCTTCAGATGGCGGGAACGATCATTTCGATCCTGCCGGTGATGGTGCTGTTTCTGGTGATGCAGAAGGACTTTGTTTCAGGATTGACTTCGGGCGCCGTCAAGGCTTGATGCCGCCCCGCTACCGGCCCAACGAGGGCCTGCAGATTGGAGTTTGCATGTTCCGCGAAGGATTCGTCTGGGGTGCAGGATCGAGCGCGTTGCAGATCGAGGGCGCGGCAGCGCAGGATGGCCGCGCGCCGTCTATTTGGGACACGCTCTGCCGCCGGCCGGGGGCGATTGCGAATTCGGACGTGAACGATGTCTGCTGCGATCACTACAACCGGATGCCGGAAGATGTTGCGCTGATGGCGCGGATGGGGCTGAAGGCGTATCGCTTCAGCGTGGCGTGGCCGAGGGTGCTGCCGCTGGGTATTGGGAAGGTGAACGAGGCGGGGCTGTCGTTCTATGACCGGCTGGTGGACGAGCTGCTGGCGAACAACATCGAGCCCTGGCTGACGCTGTATCACTGGGATTTGCCGCAGGCGCTGTTTGATCGCGGCGGCTGGCTGAGCCCGGAGATTCCGGCGTGGTTTGCCGAGTACACGCGGGTGATGGTTGATCGCTTGAGCGATCGCGTGACGAACTGGATCACGATCAATGAGCCGCAGATCTTCATCGGGCTTGGGTATCGCGAGGGCAAGCATGCGCCGGGGCTGAAGCTTTCGATGCGTGAGCAATTGACTGCGGCGCACAATGTGCTGCTCGCGCACGGACGCTCGGTGCAGGTGATTCGCGAGCGGGCGAAGAAGAAGGCGAGCATTGGTTGGGCTCCGGTCGGACGCGTGGACTATCCGGTGACGGAGACGAAGGACCAGATCGATGCGGCACGCCGCTCGAGCTTTGGGATTACGGAAAAGGACTTCTGGAACAACACGTGGTTCGGCGACCCGGTGTGCCGTGGGCACTATCCGGAGGACGGCGTGAAGCTGTTTGGGAAGGACATGCCTCGGATTGAAAAGGGCGACATGGAGACGATCCATCAGAAGATCGATTTCTATGGCGTGAATATCTATTCGGGCATGCCGGTGCGGACGAATGCGAACGGAATTGCTGAGGCGGTGCCGCCGGTTGCGGGTGCGCCTGCGACGCTGATGCGCTGGTCGATTACGCCGAAGTCGCTGTACTGGGGTCCGCGATTCCTGCACGAGCGGTACAAGCTGCCGATCGTGATCACGGAAAACGGGATGGCGAACATGGACTGGGTGGCGAGCGATGGGCGCGTGCACGATGCGCAGCGCATCGACTTCACGCGGCAGTATCTGCTCGAGCTTGCCCGCGCGGGGAAGGACGGCGTGCCTGTGGATGGATACTTCCACTGGTCGATCCTGGACAACTTTGAATTGGCCGAGGGATTCAAGGATCGGTTCGGCCTGATTTATGTGGACTTTGCGACGCAGAAGCGGACGCTCAAGGACTCGGCGTATTGGTACGCCGAGGTGATTCGTACGAACGGAGATCATCTTTCCGACGCAAGCCCGTTTGCCGCCGCTTCCGGGGCGACGCTGACGGGTGCGCCAGGTCGCAAGGATGTGATCGTGTCCAAGCCCGGTGCACGCAAGCCCGCGGCGATTCTTCCCGGAGGCAGGTAGATGAAGAAGTCGATTTTGTTGTGCGCTTTGGCTGGTGTGATTCCCGCTGGCGCGTGTGTTGCGCAGGAGCTTCCGGGTTGGAAATTGACGTGGTCGGATGAATTCACCGGGACGTCGGTGAACACATCGAAATGGCTGGTGGTCAACCGTGATCCGAACAAGAACGGCGAGGCGCAGTGGTACGCGCCGAATCACGTTTCGGTTGTGAATGGAATGCTGCGGCTGAAATCGACGAACACCTGGACCAACGGCAAGCAGTACACATCGGGCTCGGTCGAATCGGTGAACAGATTCTTCCAGAAGTTCGGTCGGTTCGAAGGGCGCATGAGAATGCCCAAGACGCAGGGCATCTGGCCCGCGTTCTGGATGCTGCCCAATCCTTCAGGCTGGCCGCCGGAAATCGACATCATGGAGCTGCTGGGGCACGACCCGGACACGGTGTACTTCAGCAATCACTGGGGCGTGTGGCCGACGAACCAGCACCAGACGACGACGATCAACGGGCCGGACTATTCGGCGGACTTCCACACGTTCGCGGTGGATTGGTGGCCGGATCGGATCGAGTGCTACATCGACGGCTTCCGCAAGGCGACGCACACGCAGGCTATTCCGCAGACGGCGTTTTTCATCATCTTGAACACGGCGGTCGGCGGACAATGGCCGGGCTATCCGGATGGGACGACTGTGTTTCCGCAGTACTTCGATATCGATTACGTGCGCGCGTATCAGCCGACGTATGTGAACCCGGGGTTTGAGTCGCGGGGACCGAGCAACGTCGGCTTGTACGGCTGGACAGGATTCGGCAATCGGTTCTATGAAGGGGCTCTGGGCTACGAGGGCGCAAGCTCGGTGAAGTTGTTCGGCAACTTCAGCGGGAGCACCAACTGGTCGGGCGTGTATCAGGAGATCAATGTCACCCCCGGCAAGTGGTACAAGGTTTCCGGGCAGTGGTACAACCCGTCGTTCGACGCGATGGCAGGCGCGAACACGACTTCGCTGATCCTCGAGTGGTACACGGCCGGCGGGACGCTGATCTCGACGAACTCGAACCCGGCGATCGACGCGAGCACACCCGTCAACCAGTGGTTCAAGAGCCAATCGCAGGGGTATGCGCCGGCGAACGCTGCAAAGGTTCGGGTCGTCGTGTCGTTCCAGCAACCGGCGATGGCCGCGGGATCGTCGCGGACGGACGAGATCGACTTCCGCGAGGGAACGTGCCCGACGGACATCACGGGGGACGACATCACGGATGACAGTGATTTCGTGGACTTCGCGAGCGCGTACAACTCGCTGGTGTGCGGGATGGTCTGCCCGGCCGACTTCAACGGCGACGCGATGGTGGACGACCTGGACTTTGTGATCTTTGCGGGGGCGTATGACGCGCTGACGTGCCCGTAGGCGGCGGAGCTATATTGGCCGTATGAAGAAGATGCTGGTGTTCGTGCTTGTCGCGACGTGGGGTTGTCTCTTTGCGCGAGCGGAGGACAAGCCGGCGGTCACGGTGCGCATCGCGACGTTCAACATCGAGGACGTGCGGCAGGAGGATGTGTCGCGTGCGGACAATCCGCGGCTGAAGGCGATCGCGGAGGTGATTCAGCGAATCGGGCCGAACATCATTTTTTTGAATGAGATCGCGTACGACATGCCGGGTGCGCCGGGGTTCAAAGAGGGTGATCAGCCCGGGCAGAATGCGGCGCGGTTTGTGGAGAATTACCTGAGCGTCGCGCAGGCGCCGGGGTTGACGCCGATCAGGTACAAGGCGTTCATGGCACCGGTCAACACCGGGCTTTTCAGCGGCTTTGACCTCGACAACGACGGAAAGGTGACCGAGACGTATCCGGCTCCGCCCGGCACCAAGCCTGATGGCTCGCCGGGCGCGCAGACGCCGGGTGGACGGGCATTCGGGAACGACTGCTGGGGCTTTGGCACGTTTCCCGGGCAGTACGGCATGGCGTTGCTTGTGGATGAGCGGCTGACGATTGATGAGGCGAATGTCCGGACGTTTCAGAAGTTGCCGTGGGACTACGTCACGGGCAACTACCTGCCGACAAAGCCGGACGGCACGCCGTGGTTCACGGAAGAAGAGAAGGCGCTGGTTCGCCTGAGCAGCAAAAGCCACTGGGACGTGCCGGTGAAGTTGCCCAACGGGGCGGAGCTGCATGTGCTTGCCAGCCACCCGACGCCGCCGGTCTTTGACGGACCGGAAGACCGGAACGGAAAGCGCAACCACGATGAGATCCGGTTCTGGATGGATTACCTCTCGAATGATCCGTATGTCGTAGATGACAACGCGAAGTACGGCGGCTTTGGGAGCGATGCGCCGTTTGTGATCGTGGGCGACTTGAACGCGGACCCGAAGAAGGGCGACAGCTTCAAGAACCCGATCGCCAAGCTGATGGCGGCCAGAAGAGTGTCGCGCGAGTTCACGCCGAAGGCGGATGTGGAGGTTGCGGGCCTGGAACCGACGGACACTTCGATGTTCAAGATGCGGGTGGACTATGTACTGCCTTCGAAAGAGCTGAAGGTGACGCAGGGCGGTGTCTGGCGGACGCTGCCGGGCGCGAGCGGCGCGGGTGGAAAGTTCCCGAGCGACCACTTCCCGGTTTGGGTGGAGGTTGTTGTGCCGGCGAAGAAGTGAGGAAAAGGGGGCACGCCCGGGGGGGAGATGCCACCAGATCGCGCTTATCCTTCTTTGTTGAACCACCCGCATTTCACGGGAGAGAAGGGCCATTGAGCCGCGTTGTTGCAGCAGCAGAATCGGTGACGGGCGCGCGTCCGCGAGCGACGCGGAGCGGCGTCTTGGGCAGCCTTGTCGAGGCGGGCAAGCCGGGCATCACGCGGATGGTGACGATCACGGCGCTGGTGGGGTTTGTGCTGTCGGCTCTCGGGCACGAGGCGGCTTGGAGCGAGCTTGCAATTCTGGCGGCTGGATGCGCGATCGGCACGGCGCTCTCGTCGATGGGCGCGAACACGCTGAATGAATGGATGGAGCGCGACCGGGATGCGCTGATGCAGAGAACGGCGCACAGGCCGCTGCCGCAGCAGCGGATCTCGCCGGGGTTCGCGCTCGTCGCGGGGCTGATTGAATCGGCGCTGGGACTTGCGGTGCTGGGGCTGATGACGAACATCTGGGCGGCGCTGGTCTCGCTGGCGTGCCTGGTGACGTACGTTGCGATCTACACGCCGATGAAGCTGCGGTCGCCGGTTTCGGTGTTGTTTGGGGCGATCCCGGGTGCGCTGCCTCCGTTGATTGGGTGGGCCGCGGCGGGCGGGCACAGCCAGGGCGGTCCGTCGCTGATGCAGGCGGGCGGATGGGCGTTGTTCACGCTGATGTTCGTCTGGCAGATCCCCCACTTCATGGCGATCGCTTGGATGTACCGGGCGGATTACTCGCTCGGCGGATTCCGGATCCTGGCTGCGGAGGATCCGACGGGCGTGCGGACGGCGCGGAACATGATCGGGTGGGCCGTGCTGCTGATCCCGGCGACATTGCTGCCGATATGGGCGATGCCGGAGCGCGTCGGGCTGGTTTACGGCGCGTTTGCGTTGGTGTCGGGGCTCGCGTTTCTCTGGCTGACGATCGGGTTCGGCCGGACGCGGACACGGGAATCGGCCAGGCGTGTGTTCTTCGCGTCGATCGCGCACTTGCCTTTGCTGCTGATGATCCTTGTCGGCGAGGCGCTCGTGCATCGGGTCATGTGAGCGCACGGCGGCCGAACAAGGCTGGCTATTTCTTCCGGCGGACGCAGAGCTCATCGCGGGTCAGGCGGATTGTGTTCTCGCCGAGAGACCACTCGCGTGGTTCGCCGCTGTTTGAGCGGACAATCCGGGCGATGGAATCGAGGACGCGAAAGGATGCTCCCGCGTGCAGCGTGCGGAGCCACGTCAGGAGAACGATTCGGTCGGCCGAGCGGAGGGTGGCGCGGTCGAATCGCTCCCGGTCGGCGGTTTTCGAAGCACGAGCAAGCGCGCCCGCGGCCCTGCCGAGATGGTCGGCGGCGAGCATCGACAGGCGGGCAGCATCCACGGCACGCAGCGCGGCCTGAGGCTCGATCTCGAGGAGGCGGGGCAAGACCTCCGCCCGGATTGCGGCGCGCTTGTGTGACACGTCTGCATTGGTGGCGTCTTCGGACCATGACCAGTGACAGTCCCGGCAGAGCCTCCGGGCGTGCTCGCGGGTGAGCGACAGCATGGGGCGGACCACCATCAGGCCGCTTGGGAGCCTGCGTTTGGCACGGATGGCGGCAAGGCCCTTTGGACCCGTGCCGCGGATCAAGCGGAGGAGGATCGTTTCGAGTTGGTCCTCGGCGTGATGAGCCGTGGCGATTGAACGGCAGCCGTGCCGGAGGGCGAGTTGCTCGAGGGCTGCGTACCGGAGTCCGCGTGCGGCGGCTTCGTAATTGCCTTCGAGGGCTTTGGCTTCGATACGTGCCGAGTCGAAGGGCACACCGATCGATTCGGCGAGAAAGCGAGCGGCGTCGAGACACCTGGCCGAATCGGCTTCCGGGCGCATGTCGTGGACAATGTGAGCGACGACGATGCTGGCCGGCTGGGTGGCGAGAGCGAGGACGAGGGCGGACGAATCGGCCCCGCCCGAGCAAGCGATGAGCGTTCGGCGATCGGCGTCGCGGACAGCTTTGCCCCCGGTCAGCCGACGCCAGTTTGAAATGATGGCGTGAACAACCGGGTGTGACTTCTCGGGCGTGATTGGGGGGGCTGCGTCGGGCACGAAAAGATGGTACTTTGGCGGGCGTGAGGACGATTTTGGGGCAAGGGGGGAACTGCCGCGGGACATGCGGTGGATAGGTAGAGACGTGGGCGACAGGAGGTCGGCGTGCACGCAACGATTTTCATGACATTGGCAGAGACCGAGTTTGGCGTACGGGAGCTGCTTCTTGCGGGGGGCGTCTTGGGGATCGGCGTTCTGCTGATCGGCTGGGGGATATTCAGCCGCAAGCGGGAAGTGCCGGGGCACGCGCGGGACGGGGCCGAGAAACTGACGCGAGAGCTCATTGATGAGCTTGAGGCTCGGGCCGAGCGGCTGGAGCGGCTGATCGAGCGGGCGGAGACGACGATCACGGAGCTGCGGGCGAGCGAGCAGCGGGCGGCGGCGAAACCTCCGACGGTGATCGCGGAAGCGAAGTTGAAGCATCCGGCGCACGCGAATCCGGAGCCGTCCATCTTTGCGGATCCGATGCACCGTGAAGTGTGCGCGATGGCGGATGATGGATTGAGCGCGGTGGAGATCGCGCGGCGGCTTCAGATGCCGACGGGGCAGGTGGAGCTAATTCTGAATCTGCGGGGGAAACGGGCGCCGGCGTCGCGGTAAGGCAGAAGATCTCACCACTGAGACACAGAGGCACAGAGAGAAACAGCAGAGCAGCAGAGAAATGCTATTGGCGTCTGGTGGTTAAGCGTTCAGGCCGAGGATTTCGGCCAGGAGCTGGGCTGCGAAGGTTGCCGTGATTTCTGAGACATCGCGGTCGGGGAGGACTTCGACGATGTCGGCGCCGACGAGGTTGATGCCTCGGAGGGAGCGGATGGCGGCGAGCGCTTCGGCGCTGGTGAAGCCGCCTGCGACGGGTGTGCCGGTGCCGGGGCAGAAGGCTGGATCGACGGCATCGACATCGAAGGTGAGGTAGGTTTCGCGTTTTGCGAGTTTGGAGATGAACGCCGCGAGGAGCTGCGGGCCGTTCTTTCGCCACTCATCGAACGTGATGAGCGTGACGCCCTGCTGTTTGGCGTAGTTGAGATCGGCGGGGTCGTTGAGTGTGCCGCGGATGCCGATCGAGATCATCGACTTGGGATCGATGTATCCGGCTTCGATTGCGCGGCGGAAGGGCGAGGCATGCCCCCACTTCTCTCCCCAGACTTCATCGACGGTGTCCATATGGGCATCGAAGTGGATGATGGCGAGGCCGCCGGAGGGTTTGCCGCGGCGCTCGTAGGTTGCTTTGAGGTTGGCGAAGGCGATGGAGTGATCGCCACCGATGGCGAAGAGCTTGGTGTGCTTGGGGTCGCCGAGTCTGGAGGCAAATAGCGAGGCGTCTTCGAGGGTTTGTTTGCAGGAGTACGGGCTGACGGGAGAGTCGCCCGCGTCGGCGAGGCTGAGCTTTTCGGCGAGGTGCACGGCCTGCTCGATGAGGTAGGGCTTGATGTACTGGCTGGCGGCGCGGATTGCGCGGGGGCCGAAGCGTGCGCCGGGGCGGAAGGTGACGCCGGCGTCGGAGGGGATGCCGTAGATGGCCCAGTCGATCGGGCGGTTCTCGGGTGCGACGTCGTCGATGTGGGGAATGCGAAGGAAAGTGGAGATCCCGGCGAAGCGGGGTTGGACGCGGCCGGAGGGGAGGATGGTCTTTCGAGCGCCGGTAGTCATGAGTCATTCAACATCGGCGATTGGAATATCCAAAGGCGACCGTTGGAGTTGCCGTCGAGTGAATTTGTGTGCATCACCCTCCCACCCCCATCCCTCGCTCCCATCAGGGAGGGGGGCTTCAAGCAAGCCATGCGTCTTCGACGCGCATCCCCGCGCTGATGGTCGCGGAAGTGCCGTGTTCGAGCATACCAGCGACGGGGTAGGCGCAGTAGTCGAGGCTGAAGGAGCCGGCGGGGCGGTGGTTGCCGCTGTGGCCGAGGCCGCCGAAGGGGAGCTTGCTGCTGGCGCCTGCGGTTCCGGCGTTGACGTTCACGCAGCCGGCGCGGGCTTCGGCGAGGAAGCGGTCGATGCTGGCCGGGTTCTTCGAGAAGATCGAGGCGGCGAGGCCGTACTTGGTGGCGTTGGTTTGCGCGATTGCTTCGTCGAGGGAATCGACGACGGAGATGCGGAGCAAGGGGCCGAAGATTTCGGTGTCGGCACCGGCGAAACCTGCGGCGTCGTCGCTTACGAATTTGTCGACTTTGAGAATGCCCGGAGAGATGTAGTGGCCACCGGGCGTTGGGCTTGGTTCGTTGATCGCTTCGGATTTGAGAAGGACATGCGCGCCGGCGCGGATCATTTGTTCCTGGGCTTGGAGAACCGCGTCGCGCGAGGCTCGGCTGATGAGCGGGCCCATGAAGACGGGGTGCGTGGCGGCGGGGTCGCCGATGATGAGGTTGCTGGAACTCTTGCAGATCGCGCTGATGACCTTGTCGGCGACGCCTTTTTGGACAATTACTCGGCGAGTGCAGGTGCAACGCTGGCCGGTGGTGATGAAGGCGCAGCGGACGCATTCGATCACGGCCTGCTTGAGGTCGGCATCATCGAGGATGACGGCGGCGTTGTTGCCTCCCATCTCGAGCGCGAGCATGCGGCCGGGGTGATCGAGATTGGATTCCATGATGGCGCGACCGACGGGCCACGAGCCGGTGAAAAGGATGCCGTCGAGATCGCGGTGGGCCGAGAGCTTTTTGGCGACATCGACGCCCCCTTGGATGACGTTGACGACGCCTGCGCCGAAGCCTTCGGCGGCGAGCGCTTCCTGATACAGCTCACCGAGCAACTGGCCCACGGCCGGAGTTTTGTCGCTGGGCTTGAGAACGATGGTGTTCCCCATCGCGAGCGCGGGGATGATGTGGCCGTTGGGAAGGTGCGCAGGGAAGTTGAAGGGGCCGAGGACGGCCATGACGCCGTGCGGGCGGAACCAGGCGCGGCCTTTTCGCGTCGCGGCGAGATCGATCTCGTAGCCGGAGACGCGACGCATCGCGCCGATCTCGGAAGAATCGAGCGTGATATCGACCTTCGCGCCGAGCAGGCTTGCTTCGGCCTTGCTGTCCCACATCACTTTGCCGGTTTCATCGCGAATGAGATTCGCGATCGCTTCCTGCTTGGAATCGGCGAGTTTCTGGAAGCGGCGGAGCGCTGCGATGCGCTTCTCGATCGGTGCACTCGACCACGCGGGCAGCGCGGCGCGGGCAGCGGCGACGGCCTTGTCCACGTGCGCGACCGATGACGCTCCATCCCAGACGATGCTCTCGGGACGGGCAGGATTGGTCGAGAAGACGCGTGCGCCGTCTGGGCGGATGAACTTGCCGGCGATCAAGTCACTCGGTTCATTCTGGAGTGATGCGTGTTTCAAGCCTTGCCTGCCTTCGTGCGGCGGGCGGGCGACTTGGTCACTTTGCGTGGGGCTTTGGCCATCGGGGCGTGATCAATCGGGGCTTCTTCGATCGGGGCGACGGGCGTGAAGCCGATCATCGCGCCCGGCGAAACCTCGAGCGCGGCCATTGCTGCTTCGGAGAGGCGGATGCCGCCTTTTTCGATCGCATACTCGGTTTCGAGTGCGCGAAACTCGGCATCCTTCGTGAGAACGCTGACGATTCCGTGCGTACCGACGCGGCCGCTGTGCGGAGCGACGAGCGGGAGCGAGCGGGTCTTCTTGACGAGGTCGATCTGATCGGTTGGCGCATCCAGATGCGGACCGCCATCAAAGGGATCGATCATGCCTCGGTATTTGAAGCCCATGGATTCGAGCAGGCGACGCGCGGGCACCGTTTCCTTTGCAACCTGCCCCACCATGTTCTGGACTTCGAGCGAGAAGAGCGAGAAATAGATCTCTTCGCGGGGCAGAAGTTCCGGGATAAAGCGGCGGTTGTGCTGGCAGAAACGATCGGCCTCGGCGTACTTCACGGGGATGAACTTGCGGCCGAAGTTGTCCCAGAAGGAGTTCTCGCCCTCGGTGCTGACAGGGGCCATCATCTCGGCGAGGATGCGATCGGCGAAGTACTTGCGATAGAGGCCGATGAAGTGGAAGCGGACGAAGGAGAGGAAGCGGCCGGGGCGGAGGTGATTGCCTCGGTAGCTGGGCTGGATGATGAGGCCGCCGATTTCGGTCGGGCCGCTTTCATCGCCGAAGAGCTTGCCGACCTTGTGCGTGGACGAGTACGAGAGCGGCTCGGAGCGGAAGGTGCGCTCGCTGATCTTCATCGCCCAGTTGGGGTTGCCGGGGCCGCCCTGATGTGAACGGACTTGCGAAGTGCCGATCACCGTGCCCGTCTCGGTGTCGACCATCGAGAAGACGAAGAGATCGCTGCCTTCGTACTGCGAGGCGGATGGGTTCTTGCGAGCCTTGGGCTTTGATTCCTTCGTCTTACCCGCGGCGCGGCCGAACGAGATCGCGCTCTGTTCGATCTTGCCGGAGATGATCTGTTCGTTGGGGGGCAGGTTGATGAAGTAGACCATCTGCGCGAGCTTGAGCAGCGTCGCGACGTCGTCGAGTTTGGATTGGCGGATCAGGAACAAGCGAACCCTCCGTGGTTTTGCGGGGGCGGGGCCGCCCTCGGGAGGGGATGGTAGAGCGATATTGCGGAGACTGGGTCGCCCTTTCAGGGCTCGATCCACAAAAGGATCGGTGATGATGCGAACGCCTTCCCCCAGGGCGTTGCCTTGGGCTTCGGTTGAGTTGCCCCTTTGGGGCACAAACGAAGAAGCGATATTGGCGTTTACGCCGGAACGGCCGCGAAAGCCTTTTCAAGGCACGCGAACACGCGCGGCCAATCTTCGAGTTTCATGACGCCCATGGGCGGGAGCATGCGGAGGTGGTACGGGCCGTGGCCGCAGTAGAAGAGGACGACGCCGTGTTCGAAGGCGGTCTTGCAGAAGCCAGCGACCTTGTCCTTCTTGCCACCGAAGGGTGTGAAGCGCATCATGCCGCCGGTGCCACCGACGAGCATGTTGCCGCCGCCACCGAGCGCCGCGACCGACGGGAAGTGGGCCGGGAACTTGGCCATCAGCTTGCCCATCTCGGTGCGGAAGGCCTGCTGGTGGCGGGCGATCATGCCGTTGTCGCCATAGTAGTTGCCATCACGGAGGCGCTCGATGATGCGGCGACCGACGCGGAAAGATGGGCCTTCGCCGGTGAATGTGCCGCTGAGGAGGCCCGGCTTGGGGTTGTATTCCTCGGTGAACATGGTGACGCAGGCCTGCGTGAGCTTGCCGGCGCAGAAGACATCGACATACTGACCGAGATCGAACTGCTCGTACGCGAACATCTGGCCGGTGCGGCCGAAGGTCTGCACTTCATCATCCCAGACCGCGATCTTGTTGGCCTTGCAGACTTCCATCAACGCCTTGAAGAAGTCACGATCACCGACGTTGAAGCCGCCTTCGCCCTGCACCATCTCGAAGATGAAGCAGGCGTGCTGGCCGGGGTAGCGCGTGATGTATTCCTGAAGCTGCGCGACGGCGCCTTCGATGTACTTGGCCTTGCCCATCTTTTCCGCGGCGACCGCGTCGTAGAAGGGCATGTAATCGACGAGCGTGCTGAGCGGGATGCCCTGGCGGTAATCAGCGGTGTCGCCGATCTGCGCCATGGTGATGCTGCGGCCCATGAAGCAGTCTTTGAACGCGATCACGCGGTTGGCGGGTGCGTGTTTCTGATAGCAGACCTTGAGCGCGTTCTCGTTCGCCATCGCGCCGGAGGTGCTGACATAGACGTAGCGCAGGCGGCTGTTCTTCTTTGCTTCGGTTGCGAGCGTCTCGGCAAACTCGTACGCGTCCATGTTGGACTGGAGGTTGCCGCTCTTGACGGTGTCATCGAGCGAGCCGAGCAGGCTTTCGCGGATGAGATCGGTATCGCTGTGACCGAAGTAGTGGACGCCGATGCCGCAGATCATGTCCCACTTCACGCTGCCGTCGGAGAGCTCGACGAGCGCGCCGTTGCCGAGGCCGGAGCCGATGTAGGGATAGAGCAGTGCGCGGCCGCGGGTTTCGGCGGCGCGAGCCATGAGCGCGTCGTACGACTGCTTCAGGCCGGGGTTGGGCGGGCGGACATCGGTGATCTCCGCGCTCTTGGCGGTGACTTCGTGGATGATCGCTTCGATCGCGGCGTGGACGGCCGGGCTTTTGCGGAGCTGCGCCCCCACGGTCTCCGGGCCGGCATGCATCGCGGGCTGCGGGATGGAGGGCGTGAGCGGCTTGGCGGTAACGGTCATCGTGAACTCCGTGAGAGAAATGCCCGGTCCGAACACAACTGAAAGATCGTCAGTTCTTTGACCATTCTTGGAACGGTCGCTCGGAAAGTCTCGACAGGAGGATGGCGAGCAACTGACAGCGTTCGACAAGGCTGGAGAGGTCGATCCATTCCTGCGGGGTGTGCAGGCCGCCACCCCGGACGCCGAGGGTGTCGATGGTCGGGAGGCCCTCGGCCTGCAAGTTATTGCCCTCGCAAACGCCGCCCGTCTTGCCGAAAGGGAGCTTCTGGCCGAGGTCTTCGGCGACGGCTCGGGCGAGATTGGCGAGCACCATGGTGCCGTCGGTGGTCGGCTTGGCGGGGCGGTTCAGCGTGGCTTGGACGTCGATCGTGGCCTTGCCGGCGACGGCCTTGCAGGCAGATTGGATGCCGCGGACGGCGGCTTCGCCTTGCTCGCGTTTGGAGAAACGCATGTTCCCCCAGGCTTTGGCGGAATCCGGCACGATGTTGGTCGCGGTGCCGCCCTTGATAATGCCGACGCTGACGATGAGGCCTTCATCGGGCGCTGCGAGCGCGGAGATCGGCGGGATGGCGCGGGAGATTGCATCGATTGCGGAAACGCCGCTCTTGAAATCACGGCCGACGTGCGCGGGGTTGCCGGTTGCTTCGATGAAGAATTGGCCGCTTCCGGGGCGCTCAATGACAAGGCCACCGTCGGCCATTGCGGGCTCAAGCGCGAGACCGACATCGTGGAGCTTGGCTTGCTCGCGCAGGAAACGTTCGGCGGCATACGAGCCCGTCTCTTCATCCGTCGAGAAGATGAAGGACCAGATACAGGGGATGCCGCAGGCTTCGAGCGCTTCGAGCGCGGCGACGGCGATGACGAGGCCGCCTTTCATATCGACGCAGCCGGGGCCGAGCGCGGTCTTTTTGTCGGCGGCGATCGTGAGTTCGCGGAATGGACTATCGGGCTCGTGGACGGTGTCGACGTGACCACTCAGGAGAATGCGCGATGCGCCGGTGGACTTCTTCGAGCAGATCGCGACTTTGCGGGGCGACATCTCGGCAGCGCCGGAAAAGAGCCACGAGGGTGGACGATCGCCAACTTCGGTGAAGGTGCTTGCGCCGAGTTTTTCGAGGCGGCGGGTGAAGAGGGCGACGGACTCATCCATCGCCGGCGCGGCGATGCCTCCGGTCGGGAGATTGACGTGCGTGCGCAGGTCGTCAAGTAGGCGAGCGCTCGAAGCGCGGATCGTGTCGGCGAGTTGTTGTTCCTTCGGGCTCAGTCCCATGCTCTAGGTTATCGCGGGAAGGGAGAAACAGCACGCTGGCGATCAGGACGAGGACGACGGCGGCTGCCGCGGCAAGCGTTGCGAGTTTGAGGCGTTTGACGGCTCGATCGATCGGCAGTTTGGTGAGGGGCGTTCCGACTATGGAGGCGAGGTGGGCCTGACGGCCTCGGACCGTGCCGTGGCGGAAGGTGAAGCGCTCGGGAGATGTGCCGTTGAGGCGAGAGACAGTTTCGAGAGCATCGATCATCGAGGCGGCGCTTTCGTGGGTTACTTCGGAACTGGCGGGGAGTGGCGAATCGCCGGTCTCGATCGGGGGCTGAAAGCGGCTGAGGTCTTTGGCGGCAAAGGCGTCGGCCTGCAATTCAAAGCGGCGGCTGACGAATCCGAGCACGAAAAAACCGAGACCGGCGGAACAGAGCAGACCGATCGCGGTGACGTACCACGATTCTTCCGGGCGAACGATTTCGAAAAGGATCGAAAAGGCAGTGGCACCGACGAGTGAGGAGACGATTGTCGCGCCGAGAAGCCAGGGAAGGTGATGCAGGCGGCCGTGACCGGCTTCGTGTGCCGCGACGGCCTCGACCTGACGAAGCGGCAGCACTTGAAGAAGTGCATCGGTGAAGAGAACGTAGCGGGCGCGGGGGATGATGCCCATGAGCGCGCCGTTCAGGATGCCGCTGGAAGTCTGCCAGACGAGGACTTCGCGAGCGGAGACGTTGTTTCGCGAAAAGACGCTCTCGACGGATTCGCGGAGCTGGCCGCCCTGGAGCGGCACGGTGTCCCAGACGAAGCGGAGTATGTACGGCGAGACGGCGAGCACGACAAAGACACCGGCGACCTGCCAGATGATGAGGAGCCATTCGAGCCAGTTGCCGAGTGTTTGGTGCTGCCGCGCGGCGACGAATTCACCGATGTGCCTCCATGCGGTGAGCATGAGAAGCGGGATCAGGCCGAGAAGTATGGAATGGCGGATGTGTTCCCAGACGAGTGCGGCGCGGGAGCGATCGGGGAGAATCGGGACGCCCTGATGCAAGTGACGCCAGAGGAGCGCTTCACGGATTCGGCGCTGGATTGGGGCGTAGGCCCAATAGAGCACGACAAACGCAACGAGCGGAGGAAGCGCGGTGACGAATTCTCGAACAACCGGGAGGTTGTTCGAGAGGTGGCTTGCGGTTTGGCTCCAACCGAGTTCGATGATGGCGTAGGCGTGGATGCCGACAACGACAGCGCGGCCAAAGCTCAGCAGGCGTTCCGCGAGCGCGATGTTGCGGCTGAGGCCGGTGCGATCGAGGCGGAGTCGAAGAATTGTGAGAAGCAGCGAGACGCCGACGACCATGCCTCCGAGCCAGCCGGCGTAGAGCCAGGGATCTGGCTTCTGTGCGTCGTGACTGAACGCGGGCATGACGCCGTCGAGAAGAAAGATCAGGATGACGAGGCCGGTGGTCATGGGAAGGCAGAAGATTCACCACGGAGACACAGAGGCACAGAGAAGAGTGGGACTGAAATCCGATTTTGTATGACGCATTGAAACACGCAGAACACAGCCAACCCGGCACAGAACTCATCTCAGCCCATCATTGCCTTTATCCAATTTCCCCGCGTTTCTTCGTGACTCTGTGTCTTCGCCGGGGCGGATCTTCGATCTGTGGTGAATGCGTTTTCTTCAGAAGCGTTTCGCCTTTGCCATCGCGCGACAGCGCTTCGGATCGATCGGTGCGGACCAAAGGCCGCCACGCTTGATGTACGAACCGACGATGAGGGCGTCGGCGTGTTCAAAGAGCGACTTGGCCTGATCGGGATCGACACCGGAGCCGACCCAGACTGGAAGGTGGGCGGAACGCTTGGCTTCTGCAACATCTTCTTCGTTCGCCGGGTCGCCGGTGAAGGCGCCGGTCACGATGACCCCATCCGCTCCGAAAAATTCGGCGGTGTGGGCTGCATCGCCGAGCGTGATATCGCCGGTGATGGAGTGCGAGGCGTGTTTCTTCTTGATGTCGCAGATGACCTTGATGTGCTCCGCGCCGATTTCCTTGCGGAAGCGGAGGAGCGGGCCGGCGGAGGCTTGAGCGAGCAGGCCTTCATCGGCGACGTGGGCGTAGACAAAGTTCTCGCAGCGAATGAACGAGCCGCCGGTGACGAGAGCGATGGAGAGGGCTTCGCGCTCGCCGCAGGAGAGGACTTGGACACCCATTGGTGCGGAGCCGATGGCGTCCTTGACTGCCGCACAGAGAACCGTCATCGCGGCAACCGTCGCGGGCGAGTGAGGTGGCTGCAGGTAGGGGCGATCGTGCATGTTCTCGACGATGACGGCATCAAAGCCGGAGTCGATGAGGATCTTCGCCTCTGCGCGTGCGGTGGATTCGATTTGAGAGAGCGGAGCACGGGCGAAGGGTGAGCCGGGGAGCGCGCCGACGTGGACCATGCCGATGAGGGATTTCTTGGGAAGCTGCAGAAACGAACCGTGGTTGGACTTCTTTGCCATGACAGATCCTTGAAACGAACCGAATCACTTGCCCGGATTGAGCGCAACCGCGACCTGCAGCATCGCGGCGAGGTACATCACAAGCCAGAGCAGAGCGTGCACGCTGACCACTCCCGCCCATTCCGACATCTCCCATCGGAAGAAAATGATCGTTGCAAGGGCGTACACGAGATAGGCGGAAAGGAAGAGCAGGATCGGGTGGAGCGGAATCCCGCAGTGCAGGGTGAGGAGCAGCAGCGCAACCGCGACCAGCATGCGTGCCGCGGCGAGCGGGACATTCCCGATCTCGCGCCCGAGCGCGTACGCAACAAAGCCCACTGCGGCGGCGCCGGTCCCGGCGTGAAGGAGGCCGAGATAGGCCGTGAGCAGTCCGGTCGCCCACCATCGCGTACCGGCTTTCCAAGCCAGCACCGTGGCGAAGATCACGGCGATCGCCAGGATGGTGCCGCCGATGATGCCGACGACCTGCGCTGTGCCGAATCCGGGCTTGATGAAATCTGTTGAGGGAAGAACCGCGACGGGAGCGGGCTTTGGAAGAGGGGCTGGAGGCGGAGGCTGGGGAGCCGCGACCGTTTCGGCCGGTTCGAGGTCGTATGACTCTTTGGGATCAACAAGAGGCGGCCCGAGCGATGGCGAGGGCTTGTTCGCGTCGGCGGATGGACCGGAAGCGGAATCGGGTTCGCTCATGCGTGGTTCTCATGGATGCCCAGGAACTGCGACATCAGATCGTGCCCGTGTTGAACGACAAGACCGGTGGCGGCTGCCGCGGACTCGTCGAAGGTGGCCGCCCCATTGGACGAAATGCCCGCACCCGCAAGAAGGAACGGAACCGGGGTCGCATCGTGCTTGCGGGTGCTGACGAGGGTGTAGTGATCGGGCATGACCAAGACTCGGCAGCCGTGGCCATTTGAGTCCAGTTTCGACATGCAATCGGCGATCGGCGCGACGACGTGGCGGTCGATCGCTTCGATCGCGGCAACCTTGGTTTTCCAATCGGCCTGGTGCGAGGCTTCGTCGGGTGCTTCGACGTGGCAGCAGACGATGTCGTAGTTCTTGGTGGTGACGGCTTCGACGGCGGCGCGGCCCTGCGCTGCGTAATCGGTGTCGTGATAGCTGGTCACTCCGGGAACATCGAGCCGATCCCAGCCCATGTAGGCCGCGATGCCGGAGAGAAGATCGACGGCGGTGATCATGCTGCCTCGGATGCCGAAGCGTTGTTGGAAAGCCGGCATGCTGGGTTTCACGCCTTGGCCCCAGATCCAGGCCATTGTGGCCGGGCGCTTGCCGGAAGCGATGCGGGCCTTGTTTATTGGGTGATCGCGGAAACAATCGCGCGAGGCGAGCATGAGATCGCGGAGGACATCGACGGCGGACACGCTGCCGGCGGTATCTACCCCTGCCGCCCCACTCTTGCTTTCGGTGACGCTGCACTTCGGCAAATGGGCGCGCCACGACTCGCCGGGAACGGCGTGCGGCGGCGTTGTGATGACATCCGCGTAGCTGCGGCCGCTCGAGTCGATCAGGATGTTGCGGTAGCTGACGCCCGGGGTGAGTACCATCGACTTGGCCGCGGCAGGTACGGCAATTTTCCAGTGTTCCACAAGACTTGCGATGAGCGATCGGGCTTCGGCGTCGGTGATCGCGCCGGCGGAATGGTCGATCATCAGCGCTTCGTCCGAAGCGGAGTACGGGCCGCTGGTCGATGCGCCGGTGGTCACGAGATTCAAACGGAAGATGCAATCCTGCGGACCGGGCTGGAGGCCGAGCGATGCGGCTTCGAGCGGAGCGCGGCCGGTGTGGTACTTCGCGGGGTCGTAGCCGAGGAGCGACATCGAACAGACATCGGAACCGGCTTCGAAGCCGGGAGGCGTGGTTTTCGCGACGCCCAGCCGACCTTTGGATGCGAGCGCATCGAGGTGCGGCGTGTGCGCGGCCTGAAAAGCGGTCTTGCCCCCGAGTTGCTCGAGAGGAAAGTCCGCGCCGCCGTCGGGGATGACGATGATGTACTTCAGTCGCACGGAGGATACGAGAGATCGGGGCGGTCTTCTGGCGGGACGTCGGAGCGCTATCCGGTACACTTCGCCCGCAATCCGATCGGACACGAGTTCCCGGCACCAGCGAGGCGGAGTACCCTCGGCCCTTGAGCGAAGCACAGGCACAGCAGGCGGACGCGAGCGTGACCTCACAAGGAGGTTCGGCTCGCGTTGCGCTCAAAGGGAGGCTGGACGCGAATTCGGTGGCGGGGCTTTGGGACAGGGTGGTGCCGCCGGTCCGGGATTCGGGTTTTTCGACGCTCACGGTGGACGGGAAGGACGTTTCGTACTGCGATGGCGCGGGGATCGGGCTGCTGATGGAATTGGCGCTGGTGTGCCGCGCCCGGAAGGCTTCGATTTCGTATGAGGGGCTGAATGAAGACCTTCGGCTGCTTCTAGAGAAGGCAACGCCCGCGGAGCTCCCGCCCCCGGCGGCGACCAAGCCGGACGTCGTTTCTTCGATCGGGCTTTCTGCGAGCTCGGTGCTGAGCGATCTTTACGGGCTGGTCGAGTTCCTGGGTGAATCGATCAAGGCCTTTGGCTGGGCGATCACGCATCCGACGAGAGTGCGCTGGGCCGATGTGCTGCTGGTGTGCGAGCGGGCGGGTGTGAACGCGTTGCCGGTGGTGATGCTGCTGGGCTTTTTGATGGGGCTGATCATCGCGTTTCAGACGGCGACTCCCTTGCAGGAGTACGGCGCGGTCTCGCAGATTCCCGTGCTGATGGGGCTGGCGATGGTGCGGGAACTCGGGCCCTTGACGACGGCGATCATCCTGGCGGGGCGTTCGGGCTCGGCGTTTGCGGCCGAGATCGGAACGATGAAGGTGACGCAGGAACTTGATGCGCTCAACACGTTCGGCGTGAGGCCGATGCGGTTTCTGGTTGTGCCGCGGGTTCTGGCGGCGATGATCATGACCCCCCTGCTCGCGAATTTCTGCACGCTGATGGGGCTGCTGGGCGGGATACCGACGATGCTGTCGTTCGGATACACGTTGCAGTTTTACATCGAGGGCGTGCGGAGCGCCGTGGGACCGGAAGATCTGCTGCAGGGTCTGTTCAAGGCCGTGATCTTTGCGTTTGTGATCGGCGCGGTGGGCTGCCAGCGCGGGCTGAAGACCGGTTCGGGTCCGGGAGCGGTGGGCAGAAGCACAACGAGCGCGGTGGTTGCGGGGATTGTGCTGATCGTGGTTGTGGATGGGTTGCTGGGCGTCGTGTTCTTTTACTTGCGGCTTTGAATCGGCATTGAATGGAGATGGATATCCGGTGTTGAGCGGCGCGAGACAAGTTGAAGCGAGACCGGAATCGGAAGGGGCGGGCGAGCCGCTGATCCGCGTTGAGAAGCTGCGTGCCGCGTTCGGGCCGAAGACGATTTTTTCGAACGTGTCATTCGAGATTCGGGCGGGCGAGGTCATCGTGATCGTCGGGGACTCTGGGTGTGGCAAGAGCACGCTGCTCATGCACATGATCGGGCTGTATAAGCCCGCGGGCGGGACGATCAATGTTGCGGGGTTTGATGTCGGCACGGTGCAGGGGAAAGAGCGGCTGGAAATGCTGCGGATGATCGGCGTGGCGTATCAATCGGGGGCGTTGTTCGGGTCGATGACGCTGCGCGAGAACATCAGGCTGCCGCTGGAAGAGTTCACGGATCTGCCGAGCGAAGCGATGGACGCGATTGCGCTGGGCAAATTGAATCTGGTGGGCCTGTCGCACGCGGCGGAATTGCTTCCGTCGCAGGTCTCGGGGGGCATGCAGAAGCGCGCGGCGATCGCGCGGGCGATGGCGCTCGACCCGAAGATCATTTTTCTGGATGAGCCGTCGGCGGGATTGGACCCGATCACGTCGGCGTCGCTGGATTCGCTGATTCTCGAACTGCGGAAGCTGCTCGGCATGACCTTCGTGGTGGTTTCGCATGAGCTGCCGAGCATTTACACGATCGCCGATCGGTGCATCGTGCTGCAGGCATCCAAGAAAACGATGGTTGCCGAGGGGCCACCGGCGCAGTTACGCGATCACCCGATCGACGAATGGATGCGGGCCTTCTTCAACCGTGACACGATTTCGGCAAAGGGGAACGTCGCTTGAGCGATCGCGCCAATTCATTCAAACTCGGGCTGTTCACGCTGGTGGCGGTCCTGCTGTTCCTGGGCTTTCTGGCGGCGCTGGGCGCGGGGGTGTTCCGCTCTCGGGGCGTGCTGGCGGAGACGTACACGCCGGACTCTGTGCTGGGGCTTGATGTGCGTGCGCCGGTGCGGTTCCGGGGCGTGCGCGTTGGCGAAGTCACCTTTATCGGATTCGTGGCGCAGCGGTACGACGTGACCTTCAAATCCGGCGACAATGTCGCGGGTTATGTGATGATCCAGATGAGCCTGGATACGCGCACGGGGCTGAACATGTCGGAGACCGAAGCGACGCTGGAAACCGCGCTCAAGGAGGGGCTGCACGCGCGGCTCGCATCGAGTTCGCTCATGGGGCCGGCCTATCTCGAACTGGTGATGATTGCCGATGATGTCGGGCGCAAGCCCCTGGCGATCACATGGCAGCCCGAAGGGATCGTGATCCCGGCGAGCCCGAGCGTGATCTCGCAGATTACGGCGAGCGTGGAAACGCTCGCGACGCACCTGGCGCAGATCGACTTCAAGGACACGTTCAACATGCTCAACAACCTGCTCACGCACGCGGACGATGCGTTGAGCGGGACGGGCCTGACCGATCTCAAGAACTCGGCGAACGAGATGATGGCGAACGCCAATCAGGCCGCAACCCGGCTGCGCACGCTGCTCGAGAATCCCGCCATCGAGAAGATTCTGGCGAACGTCGAGCAGATCTCGGCGTCGCTCAATTCGGGCGATCCGCAGAAGAAGGACCTGGCGGCGTTTGTGAGCGAACTTCCCGCGGTCGCGAAGAGCCTGCGGGATGCGTCGGGGCGTGTCGATCAGATCCTCGCCGACCCGCAGACCCGGCGGATTCTCGACAATCTCGACAAGACGCTGGCTTCGACACCCGCGGCAGCGGAGGATGTGCGGCAACTGGTCCGCAGGCTCAACGCGGTCATCGCGGAGAGCCAGAGCAACATCGAAAGGTCGCTCGGAGTGCTGCGCAGCGTGCTCGAGAATGTCGACGCGATCACATCCGACGCCAAGAACAATCCGTCGCGTCTGCTGTTTGGTGATCCGCCGCCCCGCACCAGGCCCGGCGAGTCTCCGAATTCTGGAGGACCAAAGTGAACAACGCACGCGTTCTTCTTTCTGTTGTGCTGGCAGGAGTCGCCGCCCTTGGTGGCGGATGCAGCCTGAGCCAGCCGTATCCGGCGAAGGACACCTTTGTGCTGCGGGGCGGCGAGATCGGGCGTGCCCCGTTCACCCTGAGCGAAACGGTGCGGGTCGAGCCCGTGCGGATCGCGCCTCCGTTTGATGGACGGAGCCTGGTGTACCGAACCGGCGAGGTCGCTTTCAATCGCGATTACTACAACGTGTTCATCGCGCCTCCGGATGAACTCGCGACGGCGGAGCTGATCCGGATGCTGTCGGATTCGGGCGTCTTCAAGCAGGTTTCAGGCGTCGCGAGCGCGAGCAGCGCAGACGTGACACTCGAGTGCATGGTAACGGACCTCTACGCGGACGAACGCGATGCGCAGAAGCCGGTGGCGGTCTGTCGCGCAAAGTTCCGAAGGCTGAAGAACGAGGGCGGTGGCACGGCGGTCCTCAGCGATCAGACTTTCGACGCGACAGTGCCGATCAGCAGCAATTCGGGCGCGGGGATCGCCGAGGCGCTCGGCCGGGCGTTCGGCTCGACCGTGCAGAAGTTTGTCGATGGAGCGGGGGCGAAATAGCGACAGATCCGATCGCGCGAATCAGAACGGCCGACCGAGCCAGACCTGGCCTGTCAGGCGGGCGGCATTTGTGAGCGACCAATCGGTCACAAAGAACGTCGCGTCCCAAATCTTGCCCGAACCAACCGAGAAAAGCAGCAGCATCGCGAAGAGAGCGAACATGCTGCCTTGCTCGCTGTAGAGCAGCCGCCGGTACGGGGGCGAGAAGTCGGCGAGGATGCGCGAGCCGTCCAGAGGCGGGACGGGAATGAGGTTGAACAGCACTCCCATCGTGTTGATCATCACGCCGGCCCAAAGAAAGATCGCGACGTTCTGACGCACGTTGTCGGGCGCGTTCGGACCGACGAAGAGCCACGCAACCGAACCGGCCACGCAGAGAACCGCCAGGATGAGATTGACCGCCGGGCCGGCGGCCGCGACCTTGGCATCGTCGTAGCGGCCCCGGAAGCGATCGGGCGAGACAGGCATCAGGCCCCAGGTAAAACCGAAGACGCCGAACATGATCCACGCCCAGGGCCAGGGAATGTGCACCATCGGATTGAGCGTCATGTGCCCGAGCGCTCGGGGCGTGTTGTCGCCGCAGCGGATGGCCATCCATCCGTGGCCGAGTTCGTGCAGGCAGATTGAACCGATCACCCAGAGAATCCAGGAGAAGAGAAAAACCGCGTTGCGCTCGTACCAGACAGCGACCCACCAATCCATGTTGGCTCCTTGCGTGCTTCCTTCGTGAGAGTATCGGGTAACCGCGGCCGAAACCTGCGCATGAAAAAGCCCGGCGGAACGCCGGGCCTGGGAAGATCAACGGATTCTGGGAACTCAGGCCTTCGCGGGAATCGCTTTCGACGCCTTCACGCCGATCGCGACAATCTTGTCGAAGAGCTTGGGATCGCTGATGGCGATTTCGCTGAGCATCTTGCGATTGAGAACAATGCCGGCCATGCGAAGGCCGTTCATCAGCAGGCTGTAGCGCGTGTTGCGCAGGCGGCACGCGGCGGTGATGCGAACGATCCACAGAGCACGCATATCGCGCTTGCGGTAGCGACGGTCACGCAGGGCGTAGACGCCGGCGCGGATGACCGCGTTGCGGGCCCGGTACCAGTGCTTGCTGTTTGTGCCGAAGTAGCCCTTGGCTTCCCGGAGAAGTCTCTTACGGTTTTGGGCGCGGGCTGCGCCTTTGCGAACGCGAGGCATGTTTGAAACTCCAACTGGTCCGTACGGGGCGGGATCTGCTCCCGACTTTGCGGCCCGGCGAACGGTGTGTATCCGGGCGACGTGCCCGGACGAAAAGGACGGTTACTTGGCCTTGGCCGCCGCCTTCGGGGCGGGTTTCTTGGCGGCCTTCGCAGCCACGGCGGCCTTGCGCTCGGCCGGCGTGGGGTTGCGCTTGATCGTCGCACGCGACTGCGCCCGGCCACGGAGGCGACGGAACAGAAGCTTCTCAATCCGCTTCGCTTCCGGGTTGGACATCATCGGGTCCTTGCGGAGCTGGCGGAGGCGCTTGCCGCCCTTGCCGGAGCGGAGGTGCTTGTGATTGGCTGAGCGGTGACGCACCAAACCGGATTTGGTGATGCGGATGCGCTTCAGGAGGCCTTTGTGGTTCTTGCTCTTTGCCATGACTTTCTCGATCCCCGCGCGCGGGGCCGGGAACGGCCTTGGCAGGGTCAAGATACTAGGCAAGTACTCGGTGAAAGGCGAGTTTCGCCGGGGCGGCTTGGATGGCCTGGGGACTTGCTGTTGCCCTTTCGGAGCCTCTGGTCGACTCATGGCCCGACGAAGGAGTCCTTGGCATCCAAGGGCATTTCCACGCCTTCCAAACGGCCCGTCTGGTGGAGCTTGGCGGCCTGCTGGATCAGCATCTCGATGGCCCGGGGGAGCCAAATGTTGTCGCCGTCGGGGCGGTCCGGGTTGGTCATCCAATTCACGCTGCCATCGGCGAGGAGGACGTATTGACCCGCACCGCCGTGGTTGGGCGAATTCTCGGTCGGGTCGATCGATTGCTTGTAATACGCCCGGAGCACGACCGGCGAGCGATCGGCGAGGACCACGATCGAAGCCGGCGAAGCGCCTCGCGAGCGGCACCAATTCGGACGTTCCTGCCCGCCCATGATCTGGTAGCTGTACGAAATCGTTTCAAGATTTGACCAGTCGTACGCGCCCTTCTTCACCTCGCCGACTTCGGCCTTCGGATTCCCCGAGCAGGCGAGATCGCGAAGCTTGCTGTAGCCGGTACGGGCGAGCGTGAAGAGATTCGACGAGTTGGCTTGGGGCTTGTCGGGAGAAACATTCCACCACGGCGTACCGCCGAACCCGGCGGTCGCGACGGGGAGCGAATCCCGATGATTTCCGGCATAGAGCCCCATCGCCGAAGCAATGCTGCCCATGTTGCTCTTGCAGGCGAGCTGGCGGCCCTTCTGATTCACATAGGACAGGGTGGGCCAGAGAATCGAGACGCCGATCAGCGCCATGGCGGCAACGGAGACCAAATCGGACATCCGCCAGCCACGGCCGGCAGGGGTGATGTGGCCCTGAGCGCGATTGGCGGCAACCCTGGCGGCAACGGCCTGGAAGGTTCGTTCAACAAGGAGCGGGGTCGCGGTGATGTCGGAATCGGTGACGACGGAAGCAAGCTGCTGATGCCGTCCGGCGCGTTCCCGGAGCGAGCCCGGCGTGTGGGCCGCGTCATAGCCGGCGAGCGCCCAGGCGTCGAGGGCTTCGGCGTCGTCGGCGATCAGGGCGGGCTCGGCGTGGCGTGCGATGCGCTGGAGCGTGACATCCACGAGCGCCGGATCGCAGGTGATGTGGCTCGCATCGAGCAGGCCGAGCAACCGGCCAATTTTCTCGGCTCGTGAACGAAGTGCCTCGGGCACGCGCTCAACCTGCAGTTCGGCTTCGAGCAGTGCGTCGAGGGCGGCATTGTCCTGCCCGCCCAGCGTGACGTGGGAGCCGAAGTCGTTTCCGGCGGGATTTTCGATCGGATCACTCATGTGCGAACAGCCTCACGAACGGATGGAAGACGGAACGGCGGAAACTCACGCGGCCTCTTCGTGTCCCTTGTTCACTGCCTGCCAGCGCTTTGCGAAGGCGGCGACAGCGGCGTGCAGGCGGGACTTGACTGTCCCGAGAGGAATCGAAAGTTCCTCTGAAATCTGCACGTAACTCAGGCGCTGGAAGTAGGCAAGGAGCAGAATCTCCTTCAGAGTCGGGGAAAGGCCGCCCAGCGCCTGCTGGACAAGCGAGTCCCGTTCGGAACGGTCCATCTGAGCATCCGGCTTCTCCACTTCGACCTCGAGCAGGTCAACGAACATGGCACCGGATCCGTCGGATGCGTCGCCGCCGCCGACGGGAGCCAGGAGGTCCACTTCCTGGCGACGCATCTTCTTACGGAGGTAATCCCGACCTTTGTTCGCCGCGATCGTAAAAAGCCAGGGCCGAAAACGCCGTTCGATGTCGAACGTGTCGCAGGACTGATAAATCTGCATGAACGTCTCCTGGAAGACGTCTTCGGCGGCGGTACGGTCCCCCACCAGGCGGAACAGGAAGCGGAGCAGATCGTCCTTATACCGCTCAATGATCTTGCGGTAGGCCCCCATGTCCCCCCGGCGAAACTGGTCAAAGAGCTTTTCGTCCGTAAGTTCCTTCACTGGCGTTCCTTGCTCTGATTCTCGGATCAATCGATCCGGCAGTACCTACTGAATTGGCCGGATCGCCGGGCCCGGGTGTGCGGTGTCGAACCAGACCACTCCGACCCTTCGTTCCAGACGGACTCCCCGTTCGGGCGGGAACCGGCGAACCCCCTCGGCCCGCAACGCCGGAGCCACCTCCGCCACGTATCGATCGAAGACCTGCTGGTTCGGGAAAAGATAGCGTACCTCGAGTTGAAGCGGCTCCGAAGGCGATTGCGCACGGATGATCTGGGCCGATTCGGCGCCGCCATCGAGAACCGCCTGCATGTGCCCCCCGGTGAGCCAGCCGATGTATTCCCGGGCGATAGGCTCATCCGGAAGCGACACGCAGACTGTGTAGACGATGGCGGACACAACCACAGCATATCGAAACGGAGACGATTCCGAGTTCTCGGAAGCGGATGGTCGCGTGCCGGATCG
Source organism: Planctomycetota bacterium (assembly GCA_017303555.1). Taxonomy (GTDB): domain Bacteria; phylum Planctomycetota; class Phycisphaerae; order Phycisphaerales; family UBA1924; genus JAFEBO01. The sequence goes on along the minus strand of JAFLCN010000012.1, from coordinate 91,796 downwards.
GGCAATAAAGGGTGCCGATCGGCGTTTGGCTGGCGAGATGAACGCCGCTCCGGAATCTTCCATCCCGGATTCGGGCGGCGCCGAGATCACGTCGGTCTTGATTGCCGCGTCGAAGGGCGACGAAACCGCATGGCGGCGGATCGTCGATCTGTACGCACGTCGCGTGTTTGCGCTCGCTCAAGCGAGATTGAGGAATCCTGAAGTGGCGGAAGAGATCGCCCAATCCGTGTTCGCGACGCTCGCGGCCAAGCTGGTCGGGGGCGGCTACACGGAGCGGGGCAAGTTCGAGCCGTGGCTCTTCCGAATCGCGTCGAATCGGATTCGCGACGAGCTGCGCCGGACCCGCCGGCATCCCACGACGCACGATTCGGAGCGGATCGCGCAGACGCAGGTTCAAGAAGCCGATCGCACGCCTCCGGAACAGGTGGCCCGGCTCCGGTGGGCGCTCGGGCAGCTCAGCGAGACCGATCGAGAAGTCATCGAACTGCGTCACCACGGACAATTGAGCTTCGCGCAGCTGGCCGAAATGCTGAGCGAGCCGCTGGGAACACTGCTGGCGCGTCACCACCGGGCGCTTGCGAAACTGAAGGGGTTGATGGAGCAAACTCTGCAACCCGAAAGCCCCGGCATGCGCGCCGGGGGGAGGATCGGAGCATGAATATCCACAACGAACAGATCGACCCGACGCTGCGCGAGACCGATGCGATGCTGCACCGAGCGGCGCGAGCCGATGCGGGCGCGGCACGAGTGCTTCCCGGCAACCCGGCCGGCGCGACGCTGGAGGATCGAGTTTTCAGCGCGACCAAGGGCGTGTTGAACAACACCTCGCCGGTCATCGCCCGAATCGGGCCCGAAAGCGTCGGCCGCTTTGGCACGGCCTGGAAGATCGCGGCGGCGATCGCGGTGATCGCCGGCCTCGGCGGTGCGATCGTGTCGCTCCGTCCGGCGACAGCACCGACAACGATCGCATCGAGCGATCCGAACAAGGCGGCGGCGGAAGTCGAGCTTGTTCTTGCAGCGGTTTCGTTGCTGGATGAGCCGCTGAGCGGGAACTTTGATCAGCTCGCAGAGGATGCGGCGCGTTTGCACGAGCTTGTCACGACCGACCGCTCGTACTCGGCGGAGCCATCGGAAGAAAAGTCCAAGCAGGGGGTTTGATCGGCCATGACGTACACGAATGTGCGATACGCGATTCCGGCGATTTTTCTCGCGACCTGTGCGCTCGCGCGCCAGCCCGAGACGAACCCGCCTCCCCCGCCGCCACCGGGTGACGCGGTGGGCGAACCTGCGCCGAGAGACGATCGGCGCGCGGGCGACGAACGGCGCCGTCCGGGGCCGGGCGATCGCATGGGCGATCGCATGGGTGACCGCCCCGGGGATCGCTGGGAGGCCGCGGCTCGCGATCCGAAGCTGCTCAAGGAAATGCTCGATCGGATGCTGGAGCAGAACAACCGGATCGAGAAGCGTCTCGCGGATGCGAAGGCGAAGCTCGATGGCGGCGCATCTCCTGCGGAGGTGATCGGGATGCTGCGCGAGGCTCGGGCGGGAAACATGGCCGAACAGTTCTTCTGGAACTGGCGTGAGCGCCAGCGCGACGATCCGAAGTCGCAAGGCCCGATGTTCGAGAAGGAGCCGGGCGTTCCCGGCGGGGGATTCGATGCGGAACGGCGCGACGAGCTGATGAGATTCATCCGCGAAGTGCGTCCGGAATTCGGTTCGAAGCTGGACGCCTGGCAGAAGGCGGAGCCCAAGGCGTTCCGGGCTGTCATCGGGCATCTCTTCATGCAGGCTGTGGATACCTTTCGCGAGCGCGACCGGGATCAGCAGCTCTTCGAGCTTCGCAAGGACGACCTTCGGGCGAGCATTCTCGTCGTCGAGAAGGCGACCGAAGTTCGCGCCGCCCAGGCCGCGAATAAAGGGCAAGCCGAGAGCGCCGAGTTCATCAAGTCGAAGGCCGAGCTGCGCGAGCTGATGGGAAAGGGATACGACGCACGAGTTCGCGTGCGGCAGTACGAGGCCGACCGTCTCGCCAAGCGGCTTGAGGAAACCCGAGCGCGGATTCAAGAAACAAAGGACGTGCGCGAGCAGCTGCTCGACAAGGCGGTGCAGCAGGTGCTGGAACGCCAGCGGGTGTCGCCGCAGCCCGGGGATGAGCCCCAGAAAGCGCCCGGCGACCCGGGAAACCGCCGGCCCGAACCGGGGCAGCGTCCGCGCTGATTCGGACTCTTCAGGAAACGACCGAGCCCGGAGCGATCTCGCTCCGAGGCATCAGGATGACAACTCGACGCTGCACGTCGGGCGCGGCATCCTTCGGAGCATCGCTCGCTGCGAGCAGCATCCCGCGGGACTCTTCGCCTCGAATGACTCGGGGCGCGAGATTCGCCACGATGATGATCGACTGACCGACCAATTCCTCGGGCGTGTAGTGGCCACGAATTCCGGCGCAGATCTGCCGGGGCGTGCCGGAGCCGTCGTCGAGCTGAAGCTTGAAGAGTCGATCGGCGGACGGGTGGAACTCGGCCTTCACGATGCGGGCGACGCGCAGATCGACCTTTGCAAAGTCCTCGAAGGTGATCGCGGGCTTTGCGGTGACGGTCGAGGGAACGGATGAAGGTGCGGGCGCGTCGGACATTGCCAATCTCCTGAGAAGGGCCGACTGTAGGAGCGTGCGCCGGGCAATCCGGTTCAGGGCGGAGTGGGCGATTGCTCGGGAAGCGACCAGCGACCGTCGCGCCAAACCGACAACCTGGCGTCCACGCCGAGGGAAGAGGCGACGGTCGCCGGGTCGGGATCGCGGGCCGGCGGCGCGCCTTCGGAGGCCGCGAGCGATCCCCACGGCTCGGAGTATGAGCCCGCGAGCCGTCGCTGCAGACGGAGCTGCGCCGCGAGATCAGCGGCGCTGAGCTTCATTCCCGGTTGTCCGGCGCAGACGGGGCAGAGCTTGGCCGGTCCGCGCTGCCCGCGAGGCGGGACGACGATGCCGGAACTGGCGCATTCGGTGCAGGGCCATTTTTTGGCCTCGTTTTCCAGATGCTGAACGGAGATTCCGCCGTTCGCGGAAAGCTCGCGTTCGTGTCGCGTCAGCACATCGCGCACGCCCTTTGCCGCGAGCGAATCGCGGGCTTCAATCCCCGCGCCGGCCCGGAGCTGGGTCAGGAAGAGCGAAGCGCGGGCCGCGGCGACCGGCGGGTCCTGGCGTGCCGACGGAACGGCGCCTGTGAATTCGGCGTTCGAAGGCTCGATGATCGCGGCGACCGAACGCAGCCAGAGCCGATCTCCCTCGCGCTTGCTCATCGAAGCGAGCGCGATCGCCGCGGAGGCCGCGGTGCGCCGATTCTCCGGACGAACCCTGCCAAACTCGAGTGCGCGTGCGAATAACTGACGCGCCATTTCAACCCGCTCGTGCGAATCGGGCAATTCCAGAATGTCTTCGCCGAGCTCGAGGTACGCGGTCGGATCGGCCGGTGACAGGCTTTGCAACCGGCTCACCTCGGTCGGATCGAACACCGCCCTTGCCACGACGGGCGGAGCCGCGGCTGCGCCGGCCTCGCCGCCCTCGATGATGCGGTCTTGCGCGAGCGCGGGGAGAGCGAACGCAGCGGATGCGAGCAGAACAAGCCTGGCGCGCTTCATGATTCCCTCGCCTTCGCGCCGATGCGCAGCAACTGGAGGCGGAGAACGGCCCGTTCGCCTTCGAGCAACTGATCGATGCTGGATCCGGCCTTCCGCCGGGCGGTGTTCCACTGTTCGATGATCTGCTGCACCGCGCCGATGTCGCCCGGCCGCTCCTGCGCAACGCCGAGCGCTGTCCATTCCACGCACGCGCCCTGGCGCGCCACAGCGAGTTCGAGCGGCCCCGGCGCGATCTCCTTCCGTGCGGCAAGGCGTCGGCGTATCTCCGCGGGGTTCAATCCCGCCGGCGCCCCTCCTCGAGGGGATCGCGCCGCCGAAGCCATCGCGGCTTCAAGAGATTCGATCGCGGCGTTCGGATCGTCCGAAGCCGGCTTGGCACCATCTCCGACACGCTCAAACCACGAAGTCGCGAGCTCGCTTGCCGCCAGATCGATGGCGGCTTCGGCTTGAGACGCGGGGAAAACCGCGATCGCCCTGTCGAGCAGCGCGATCTGCGCCTGCGTTTTCCACTTCGAGCGCTTGCTCCACTTGGTGCCCGCTGCCGCGACTTCGGCAACCCATTCGGCGTTCTCGGCGGTCTCGGGAATCGAGGGCAACGCCCGCAGAGTGGCGAGGAGAATGGAAGGCTCGAGTGCGTGCCGGCGGAGGGTGGTGCGCGCCAAATCTCGGATCGCCGCGGGCGTGCCCCGCGCCGATTCGGTCACGAGCAACTCGGCCAGCAGGGTGTCGGGCGGGGCATTCGCTGCGTGGATCTGCTTGAGCGCCTCCAGCCGCCCCTGAACGGAATTGCCTGCCGCGGCGTATTCGAGCGCTTTGGAAGCCGGATCGGGCTTTGGGAGCGCTGCCGGTGGTTGCGATGCCGGAGTTGTCGGAGTGTCGGCGCCCGAAGCGGCCATTATCTCGTTCGCGCGGTCGACCTTGCCGGCGCGAAGGGCATCAAGGGCGAGGATGGTCCGCGAGATCCGAGCGGCGAGTGCGAGCGTTTCGGCATCCGAACCGGCCTGGATGTCGAGCAGTTCGGATGCCCGCGTGGTCCAGTTCGCGAAGTCCTCCCGCTCGGTCGAGATCGACTTGCCCTGCCAGACCTGCGCGAGGCGCTCGCGAAGCTCGCTGCGCGCGTTCGGCCCCGCGCCTGGCGCGAGAACCATGGTTGAATCCACGCCGGGCGCACTGCTGGCGACCATTGCCCTGGTTATCTCAGTGAGCAGTTCCGCGGGGACGGTCGTGTCCTCAAGCCAACCGGAAATTGCCATGCGAAGCTCGTCGGATGGATGCCAGCTCAGCGCGGCAGCCAAGACGCCGATGGATCGGACAAGATCCCGGGGCGGAAGGGAGGTGCTCCGGAGCAGCATCTCGATCGCGTTGAGCGTTGAAACATCGCGCGCGGGCAGACGGTCGCCCAAAGCGGCATCGCGAACTTCGATGAAACCCTTCCACGATTCGGAAGAAGCCGGGGCGGCCCTCGCGATCTGGCCGGCGATGCTGATCAGGTTTCGTTCGAGCCCGACACGGAACGCGGAGCTTGGCTCAACCTTCGGTCCGTCGTCACCCAGCGTCGCGCCCGCCTCGATCTGATCGAGAAACGCGCGGGGAAGCTCCCGCTCCGAGAGGAGCCGACCGGAGATGCTCGCGGCGGCAGCGGCTTCGCGAACCGCGAAGCGCCCCGATGCCAGTTTGCCTTGAAGCGGCGCCGTGATCGTCGATGCTGTGGGCGTCTCGATCCGCGATGCGCCGTAGCAGAAATCGACAATCGCCGACACGACGGCGGAGACTTCGTCCGGATTGAGCAGCGGCCAACTGCGCCCGAATGCGCGATATGCCCGGGCAAAGCGCGCGTGCGCCGCTCCGGCATCGGTCGCGAGGTCCTGTGTCGCGCCGACGAGCTCCTGCGTCATGATGCGGGGGTCGCCGCTCTCGAGTTCATCCGGATTCGCTCTTTCGTTCTCCACCAATTGAGGCGGAGCGGAGGGAGCGAACGGCAACGGAGCGGCAACGGCAGACTCGCCCGCCGCAGGCTGCACAGGAAGAGGCGGACGCCCGCCGGGAGAGAGGAAGATGATCGCGACGGCAAGGCAAAGCACTCCGGTGGCGCCGAGGACGGCGAGTATCACCGCATCTCGAAGGCCGCTCCGCATGCTCGCGTGCGACTGTTTCGCGGCGTGCGCGCCGCTTCTGCGCCTGCCGCGTCGCGTGCGCGGTGCATCCGTCGGCCGCGGGGCCGCAGTCTGCTGTCGATTCGCTTCATCGCGCGTTTGGCGCGATCGATTCGGCACCGACCGCCATTGCAAGCCGCGAACCGCTGCGTCGAGATCGACACCTCGAGAGCGGCAGGCGATGGCAAGCCGCTCCATTGCCCGCGAGTTCCAACCGCCGCTCAGTCCGACCGCCAAGTGCAGGTCGCGCTCGATCGCGCCGGCATTCGAATCCATCACGATCTCACCGAGCGGCATCGGTTGCGTCGGGAGCACGGATGCGGCATCGGCGTTCCAAGTGTGGATCAGCACGCGGCGGATAGCAGGATCGCAGAGCTGCGCCGCCGCGGCATGCAGCGCGAGCGTGACTTCCTCTCCGGCCGGAGTTGCCGCCTGAGGATGGGCCGCGAGTCGAGCAAGCCGCGCGTGGAGGGCCTGGAAGATTGCGGGCGCGTCGTACTCCCCGACATCAAGGCCGAGCAGCGCGAACGGACCGGGAGCGGTCGGTCCGAAGAAAATCGGCACGGGGTCGAACCGTGCGGTGCGCCGGTCACGCGAGGAACCATGGCTGTTCATGGGCCGCCCCCTTTTGCCGGGGCGGGCAGAAGCCGCTCACGCAGTTGCTGGAATCGCGGGGCAAAGGCCGGGGGGCCGAAATCCGGATGCGAAAGCTCGAAGAGGCGGAACGCATCGCGGGCGCCGGCGATGTCAACCTTCGCCATCAGCACAATGGAGCGATAGCGTGCCTCAAACCAGGCGGGTTGTTCCTCTCGCAGCCCGGACACGAGCAGTTTCCAACACTCGAGCGCGGTCGCATCATCGCCGATTTGCTCGCTCAACTCCGCGAGCCTTCGGAGGCTGGACGTGAATCGACCGCCCCGCTCGTACATTCCCTTATCAATGCGGAGAGCGAGGTCACGGAGCGCGGTCTCGTTGCTCTGCCCGTACACCAACACCGCGGCGCCCGCCACCTCATCGCGAATCGCGTTCGCCCGGGTGTCAAACTGCTTCTGGTCGTCCAGCCCGGCGACCACCGGCGCGCCGACGGCGACGACTCTTCGTGAGGCCTCGATGCTGCTGGGCGCCGCACGCGATGCTTCGATCGCCCGCCGGAGCGCCAGCATTCTCGCGCCCTGAGCAAACGGAGACGATGATTCCTTCAGGGATGCAATCGCGGCATCTATTGCGGTCTCATCGCCGGATGCCACCGCCAGTTGTACACGCCGGTACGCCAGCTCATCGGAAAGATCGGTGATCGGCACGCCGCAGAGTTCCGCGAAGTGCGGAATCTCGGCCAGTAGTTTCTGAGCCCGGGCCGTATCGGGCGAAGTGAGCGAGAGCGCCGCTTCGAGCTGCTGTCGGGCGAGCAACAGGACGCGCCCGGCGAGCGCTTCGCGACGCGACCCATCGGCGGCGACCGCCGCGTCTCGCTCCGACGGGTACACCTTGTCCGACACAACGAGAAATCGGAGGAACGCTTCGTCGCGTTCCGAAGCGGGCGCACCCCGCGCGAGCTTAAAGAGCAACGAGGATGCCTGCACGTGCGCTTCGTGCCGGATCGGCGAATCCTCCGGAACGCTCAGCAGAGACTCGACGACCGCTGCATCGGAGAAGGTGCCGATGCCGGCCCGCTTGAGCAGCAGCCGGGCCGCCTGTTCGGTCTTCGGGTAGGTTGACACATACAGAGCCGCGGCACCGTCGCGCCGATCGGCAATGTCCTTGCGTCCGGCCTCGAGTGCGCGATCGAGCGCGACGACCTCGAACCACACCGCATCGCGCTTGGCGTCGGCGTCTCTGGCTCGCTGCGCGACTCGCGCGAACTGGTCGGCTGCCGGGACAAAGTCACCCGCGTAGAACAAGGCCATCCCCGCGTTGAGTGCGGCCTTGGTCGCGTCGCTCTCGAAAGCCGATGCATCCTGCGCCGAAGCCGCGGCACCAAAGAGCGCCGCCGCCTCGCGATACGCCACCACAATCTCCGCGCTTCGGGCCGGATCGTTCTCGCGTCCGGCGGCACGATGACGCGCACGGGCCGAATCAAAGGCCTGCAGTGCCCGCACATACTGCGCCACAAACCCGTCCGAAGCCAGCGCGCCGGTGCCGAACCTTTTGGCCAGCGCCACCACGTAGGAAGTCTGTCCGCGTGCGATGAGATCCGCGAGCGCCAGCCGACCCAGCTCGGTTCGTGCACTCTCGCCGCCCGGCGCAGGGCCGTCAACCCCTTCAAAGGCGGTGACCGCAAGCAGGACAGCGTCGGCGGCATCGAGGGGCGAGGTGACCTTCCCGTGGGGCGCCCGCGCCCGCTGCACCCACGACGCGAGCTCATTCCATCGTGATCCGGCGCCGAGCACCGTGATGCGTCTGGTCAGCAACTGGGAACGCACCGCCGCGGGAACTGCATCGACCGTTGACAAATCATCCAACCATCGGAGCGCTTCGGCATCGTTGCCCAGAATCGAGAGACAGACCGCAACGCCGAGGCAGGCCCGGGCCACGTGCTCGTGTACCAGCAGCGACTTGGGAAGCCGATCGAGCGTTGGGGGCTTTCGGTCCTGAGCGTTCAGCAACGCGCCGAACTGGAGCAGCGCCTCTCCCGCGGCTTCCCGATCTTTCGTGAGCTGCGCGATGTAGCAATTGCTCCAGCCCGCGTAGTAGCTCGCGAGCGACCTGATGCGCCGTGCGTCCGCCAATTGACGCTTGAGTTCGGTCTCTTCCGCGATACTCGCGTCGCCGCGCGCCTGTTCCTGCACATCGAGCGTCCGGGCCTTGGCCCCGGCGGCCTGAGCGATCTCCGCGAACTCGACTGCGAGCCGCTTCAGCGAGGCGATCGCCTCCGAGGCATCGGTCTCGGTCGCCAGCCGGAGCCTCTGCCGTTCCGCGACCTGTTCCGCAGCCAGGTACTCGGCCTTCAGAAGATTGATCCGGAGCGCGGCGAGTTCCGGGCGTGGATTGTCCTTCAGCAACACACGCGATCGCTCCCGCAGCACCGCGCGCTTCTCCGCTGGCAGAGTCTCGAGAAGCACCTCGTACGCGCCGGCGAGTTCCGAGAGCACACGCGAACGCTCGGCTCCCGTCGCGCTCGGCAGCAATTTCTCGAGCGTGTAGATCCGCATCGTGAGCAGCCCGCGCCGGGAGAGGTACTCGTCGAGCGCCTCGTCGTAGAGCCCGCGATCGGGCGTCGGCGCACCGTTCGCGGCCCACCCGAGCAGGCAGCAGAGCATCGCGACGAGATGGTTACGGCGTGGGGGCATAGCTCACTCGATCGAAACCGGCATCCTTCGCGGCCTGCATTGCCGCCGCGATATCACCGACCAAAGCGCTCGCGTCGGACCGCACGATGACTCCACCCTGCTTGGGTGATTCGGAGAGCGCCAGACGCACGGCCTCCACGCTCGCCAGGCTCCGCTGCCCGATTCGGAACACGACCGTTTCTCCCGCGCGAATCACCTTCAGCGAAACCGGGGGAAGATCGGGAGCGTTGCCGCCGGCCGCCGCGGGCTTCTCCAGGCCGGCGGAAATCCGCGACTCTGCGGGCGCAAGAGAGCCCGCGAGCATCAGGTAGAGCAGCAGGAACAGCACGATATCGATGAACGCAACCAGAGCCAGTCGCGGGATTGCGATGATTCCGCGGGACTTGGACTTCCGGAAATTCACGGCAGCCCCCCGCCACCGCGCTGGGTGCTGTGCGAGGTTTCACCGCTCGTCGCAAGCCGCCACGTCGCGACGCCTTCGCGGCTCAACGCCGCGGCGAGCCGTTGGAGCTGCGGTGCCGGGGTTGCGCGATCGGCCCGGACGATGACGTCGAGGATTCCGCCCGAGCGTTCCATTTTCTGCCGGTCGATCGCGACCAGCGTGGCGAGCCGCTCGAGCGGATAGGAGCGTCCGGCGACAGAAAGCCGGCCGTCGGTTTCCAGATCGATGACGACGGCGGCATCGCTGCTGGCATCGGGCCGTGCATTCGCGTCGCCTTTCTGGCGGGGCAGATCAAGGTTCCGCTGGGAGATGCGAGAGAACTGCGACGACATCATGAAGAAGATGGTCAACAGCAAAACGACGTCGATCATCGAAGTGATGTCGAAACCGGCTTCGGGCATGTCGTTGTTTCGATTGAAGCGCATGGGGCCGGATCTGGTCTGGCGGGTTCAGGCGATTCCCGCGGGCTCGGCGTGTTCTCGTGCCGCTGGCCGAGCCGGACGGCGCTCGGTTCCTGGCGCGTTCAACAGCGCGGCAAGATCTTCAACCACGTCCCCCACTTCCGCTGCGAGCCGTTCGACGCGGCGTCTGAGAATTGTGTAGAGCACCGTGCAGGGAATCGCGACGAGCAATCCCTGCGCGGTCGTTACCAGCGCGAGCGACATGTAGCTCGAGAGTTCGTTCGATCGTGCCGCGCCCTCGAGCTGTCCGATCGTCGCGAATGCACCGATCATGCCGATGGTCGTGCCGAGCAGCCCCATCATCGGTCCGATCGCCGCGATGATCGCGATGCCGTCGGTGGTCCGGATGAGCTTCTCGACCTCTTTGGAACCGGCATCCTCGAGCGCCGAGCGCAATTCGAGGAGGCCGAAGCTGGAACGCGAACAGCGGGTGAGCGCCGCCGCGAAAGTGTTCGCGAGGAAGCACTTGTTCTCGTCGCGCCGGCAGAACTCGATCGCGTCGGCCGTGTCGGCATTCCGGAGCCGATCCTCCAAACCGAGAATCACCTCGGTCGGTGCCATGACAGAAAGCCTTACCTTCAGCAAGTGCGCAATGAGCAGCGCCACCGCCAGCACCGAGAGCACCACAAGCGTGTAGCCGATGAAACCGCCCGCGTGGATGTACTCGAAGAGCGACTTGCGGGTCGCCGGCGCCGAAGCGTCCGCAAGCAGGCACTGGATCTGACCGAGAAGTCTCATCGTTCGTCCTTGTTTGAAGCGGAGTCGGAAGGTGCCGTGAGGGGTGCCGGCAGGGTTTGAGCCGGGGTCACGGGTTGCGGCAACGATCGCCGTACCGAAGCGAGCCCAGCGGAATCGAGAATCGGATCATCGGGAAAACGCTTCTCGAGATCCGCCAGGAGCGACCGGGCACCCTCGTAATCCGAGAGCGCCGCGAGGGCCTTTGTCGCGCTGGCGATCGCCTGCGTGACGATCGACGGCGTGCCCTCCGGCCTTGACGCGATCCAGAGCAGGTTCAGGACGCCAGCACGCCGATCGTCTGAATCGGATTCATGAAGGAGCGAACGGCCCACCGCCAGCCGGATCCACATCTGCTTCCAAAGCGGGACGTCCGATCCGAGGCGCGCCAGCAATCGCTGACGCGCTTCGGCCCGCACCTCGGGTGCGTCGGACTCCGCGAGAACCATCTCGCCGGCGAGGTTGGCCCATGTCGGGCTCTTGACCGCTTTGGCGGGGTCGATCTGCCACGGCATTCCAGAATCGCGCCTGGCCGCGACGGTGTAGATCAGGGCGATGTCGTCGCCGGACGGGTGCGCGCCACCGGCTTGGTTCGTGGCAACCGACGCGGCAGCGAGCGTGCGCACCGGTGTGGAATCGGACCAGACGGGAGGGATCGCATCGATCCAGTACGAGCCGGGCTCGGAAATCCCGAGAACGGTCCGCTGGTTCTCAAGCTGCTCCGGCGAGAGCTCGCCGGTACGGCGGATCCATTCGACCCAGGGTTCGATTGCGGTCGCGCTCGCGCCCCGTCGGATTCGGCACGCCGCGAGCCCTGCCGCGATCTCGGCGCGTGTCGGGCCGGGCACGCCCGAAGAGCTCGTCCAGAGCTTTTCAAAGAGCGGTTCCGCGCCCGCCTCGTCGCCACGGGAAAGCCGAGTCGATGCCCGGCGCAAGTCGTTCGCGAGTCCGCGGTTCGCTTCGAACTTGGCCTGGAGCGGACCTTCGACCGAACGGACCTGTGAAAGCGATTCGAGTTTCGGGCCTTTTCCCCGATCGGCCGCCAGCGCGATGCCCGCAGCCGAAACGTCGGTGATCGCGACCCGTGCGCCGTTCCGCAGAGTCGCGTACGACTCCTCGGCGTGGGCAAACACCGCAAGAAAAGACAAGGTTCCCGCGGCGATCGAGCGTTTCACGGCCTCGCCCCCGGAACGAAAGTGTATGTGCCGCGTGATTGTGTTGCGATCCTTCGCATCTGCTGCTCGGATTCGGGGCTGGTGAACGCGATGCAGTGGATCGGGATACGACTCGTGTTCAATCGCGCGATCTCATCCGCAACCGAAGGATCGAACTCGCCGTCTGTCATGAAATAGATCGCGTCGGGCCTGGGCCGAAGACGGAACGCGGCACGAAAAGCGTTCATGGGAACGGTCGCGCCCCCGGGAGTGAGCGTCCCGATGATTTTTCTCGCCCAGCGTTTGCGCTCCTCGATCGCCTGAGTCCAGTCGCGCGCGTTCCCCAGTGGCGCCGCATCATCCGAGAACGTGAACACCGCGAACGTCGAGGTCTCGACAAGGTTCTGAATCGAACGGGTCAGTTGCCCCCGGAGCGCATCGATCTTCCCGCCCAGGCTCATCGAGCCCGAGACGTCCACGATGAACACAAAGCGGCTCCCCGTCGCTTCGACACCGAAGAACGATGCGCCACCGCCGCCACCGCCCAAACCCAGTCCTTCACCCATCCCCTGATCGGTGGAGACATTGCCCGCGCCGGACAACGAACCCGACCCTTCCAGATTCTCAGACTGCGAGAGGGATGGATCGCGCGGCACATCCAGCGGCTGATTGGGATTCACTTCCTTCAGTTCCGCCGCGAGATCGCCCGATGCGGGTGCGGAGATCTCGATCGAACCGGACATCAGGTCGGAGAGTTCGGGCCCGCGTGTCAGCGCGAGCCCGGGCGTTTCATCGGCGCCCATCGAGGCCGATCCGCCCATGCCATAGAACACCCGGGCGGAGATCGCCAGGCCCACAATGTGCACCAGCAAAGAGAGGACCAGTCCGACCAGCAGCGCTCGACGCGCGAGGCGAAGCAGCCAGCGGGAGGAGGATTCGGGGGCGAGAAACTCGCCGCTCGAAGTCTCACCGGATTCTGGATCGAGGACCTGCTCCATGAATGGAATTATGGCTTGGCGGGCGGCCCCCGTACCGGACGAGCCCGCCTTACCCGGCGAAGCACCCGAACCGTGCGATGGGAGCATGCCCGGCGTGCTTCCCGTGAGCAGCCTGGGCTCCAGTTCTCTTTCGGTTCAGGGAGGCATCGGTTGCCGCCGAACCCCGATTCCGCGCAGGATCGGGGCTCAAAGTGGAGAAAAACACGACTTCCGGGGCACGAAGGGGCGGGCAAAGTTGACGCGGCATGGTGCTTTGGTTTCAATGCCCCGTTCGCCCCGCACGAAGGAGTTCCGATGCCGACGAAGGAAGCCGCCCGCAAAGTGACCAAGCCCACGACCAAGCCGGCACCGGCCGCGGGGCGGAAGTACCGGCGTGTGCTCCTGAAATTGAGCGGCGAGTCATTCTGCAAGCCGGGCGGATTCGGGATCGGCCCCGACGAGCTGCACTGGATCGCGGGCGAGATCCGTGAGGCGGCAAAGCTCGGGACGCAGATCGCGGTCGTCGTCGGGGGTGGCAACATCATCCGAGGGGCGCAGCTCGCGGAAGCGGGTCACATCCACCAGGCGACGGCGGACCACATGGGGATGCTGGGCACCGTGATCAATGCGCTCGCGCTGAAGGAAAAGCTGAAGGAACTCGGGAACGAGTGCCGCGTGATGTCGGCGATCGAGATCCGCGCCGTTGCCGAGCCGTTCATCCGGGGCCGGGCGCTGCGTCACATGGAGAAGGGGCGGGTGGTCATTCTCGCGGCGGGCACCGGCAACCCGTTCTTCACGACGGATACGTGCGCTGCGCTCCGTGCGACCGAGCTCGAATGCGACATCCTGCTGAAAGCGACCAAGGTGGACGGCGTGTACACGGCCGATCCGAAAAAGGACCCTTCAGCGCGAAAGTTCGATTCGCTTTCCTTCGCGGAAGCTCTGGCCAAGCAGTTGAAGGTCATGGACATGACGGCCCTCGCCATGTGCCAGGAACACGCCATCCCGGTTCTGGTTTTCGATTTCAACAAGAGCGGGAACATCGCCAAGGTCATCAAGGGCGATCGGGTCGGCACGCTCGTGACCGTGAACTGATCGTTCCGCTACCATCCGATGAATCCGGAGCATCCACACCATGACCGACCCTGACACGATTCTGCTCGAAACCGAAGAAACCATGACCAAGGCGCTCGAGTACCTCAAGAGCGAGATCCGCGGCATCCGCACCGGGCGCGCCAGCCCGGCGATGGTCGATTTCATCAAGGCCGACTACTACGGCAGCATGACCGACCTGAAGAGCCTCGCGGCGATCAGCGTCCCGGAGCCCTCGCAGCTCCTCATCAAGCCCTTCGACGCCGGCTCGGTCGGTGCGATCAAGCAGGCGATCGAAGCGTCGGGCCTCGGACTCAATCCGCAGGTGGAAGGAAAGCAGATCCGCCTCGTCGTCCCCGCCCTTTCGACCGAACGGCGCACGCAGCTTTCCGCCAAGGTCAAGAAGATGGGCGAAGAGCAGAAGACCGCCATTCGAAACGTCCGGCGCGATGCCAATAAGCACGCGGACGGCCTGACGAAACAAGCCGGCGCACACTTCCCCGAAGACGAGATCGAGAAGCTCAAAGAGGAGATCCAGCAACTGCTGAAGAAGTACGAAGACGACATCGACAAGCGTGTCGATGAGAAGGTCAAGGAGATTCAGACGGTGTGAGAACCATGCAGAGTTGGAAGCGCTTTCAGCGTTTCCAATGCGAAGTTATGCGACAAACGCCCTGCAGATGCAGGGCGTTTTCCGTTTGTAGGGCTCCCGGAATGTTGATTGCTTGCCCGCGGCAGTTGGAACCTTGCCGGATCGCCCTGCGCATGGCATGTTGAGATTGACAGCGAGAGTCTCGGAGATCGGTCGGGGGTGCGCATCCGTTTGAGCGCAGCCGGCCGGGATCCAGGGAAGGGGAAAAAGGGATGATGCCCGTCATATTTGAAACGAGGCGCTTCGGCGCCGGCGCGATCATCGCGCTCGTGTCGGTTGCGACTCTTGCTTCGAACGAAGCGTTCGCATCGATGGCCGATTCGGCCGTGACCACCAAGGTCTCCACCCGTCTTTCCAAGCGCGTCGATGCCATCAACACCGGCAACTACGGCGCCCACCTGCCGGGCGCGCTGACGGTCCTCAGCTCGACCCTCTCCGCCGAACTCGAGATGGCGATGCACGCCCCGTACAACGCGGGCCCCGACGGCCTCGGCCGGTTTGCTCCCGTCAGCCGTTTCGAGACCGATATCGTCCTGCAGCAGGGCACGGCGGACGAAGCGTGCCGCGTGATCTACCGGTCCGACTTCGATTCACCCGTGCAGGACACGCTCCGCACCGAGTGGTCGTACGGCGACGTCCGCGAAACCCCGCAGGGCCGCCGCTTCCTCGGCACCATCGGGAACGGCTCGACCACGCTCACCGTTTCGCAGGCGCCCAAGAACGGCGACTACGTCATCCAGTTCGATGTTCTCGCGATCGGCGGGTGGCAGGGCAACAGGACCTCGACCGGCTTGCCCGAAGTCTGGGGCGTTCGCGTCGTTGACGGCCCCATCCTTGCCGAAACCAACTTCGCGACCACGCCGGGCTCGACGCAGGCGTACCCCGACGCCGTCGGCCGCTCGAACTTCGAGGCCGGTTATCAGGCGATCGAAACGTTTACCACCACAGATGGCCAGCTCGCCACCGTGTACCGCCTCACCTACCGCTTCAATCGCGCCGCCGAAGCGACCGAGAGCGGCAGCGACGATGTCCGCATCGAGTTCTTCGCCCGGGGACTTTCCAGCCAGCAGACTTCGGCCTGGGGCCTCACCAACGTCGTGCTCGCGCTCGTGCCCGATTCGGGCGGAAAAGGCGGCGGCGCGGGCACCGGCACCAAGACCTATCACGGCAACTGGGACAACGCCCAGATCGCGGGCTACCTGCCCAACGACTTCGGCATGATGCCCGCCGGCGGCTCGAAGACCGAGGCCAACAAGAGCGGCAGCGACCGCGAAGTCCCCGCCCCGGGCTCAATTCTGGTTCTCGTTGCGACGGGCCTGTTCGGAATCAAGCGCAAGCGCTGAACGCCTTCTCGTCCTCTCAGGAGCACAAGATGCCACGGACCGCCGTTGATGCAGAACCCAGCCGGACCAGGTCCTCGCTCCGCATGGCGTTCGAACGCGTTCCCCATCCGGCTACGCGAAGAGACTTCGGCAGAACTCGACATCTGCCGATCCCATCCCCTCGTCGGTCGAACCCTTGATGTTGCACGACGCCTGTCGCGCGTTCCGGAAGCCCGGGATCGTGCTGCAAACGCCGGGATGCGCGAGAACAAATCTGCACGCGGCCGACGAGAGCGCTTCGGTCGAGTCGCCGAACCGGGCGCGAAGCTTGGCCATCGCGGGTTTCAGCGCTCGCAGCGAATCCCCCTTCATGTCCTCTCGATTGTTCCGATAGTCGCCCTCGACAAACTTGGGCGGATTCGCCGGGTCGAACTTGTCGAGCAGGATGCCCTGATCGAGCGGACCGAATCCGACGAACGAACATCCGTACTTTTCCATCAGTTTGGGCACCCGATTCCCCGGGCGGATGAACTGGTCGTAGCGCATGTTCGCCTTGTTCTGCAGCACGTCGGGGCGCACGACCGGAACGGCTCGCTCGAAATCGTCCTCTGAATACGCGCTCTGGCCGACCGCGCGGACCTTTCCCTCCTTCACGAGCGCCCGCATCGTGTCCGCGGCCACGTGCAGGTAGTCGTGCTCTTTCCCTTCCACGCACGGACCGACAAACGTGCCGTGGTGGAAGTAGTAGATATCGATGACATCCGTCCGCAGATTGCGGAGCGACTGCTCGCACTGGTGCCGGATGTTCGCCGGGTCGTACGAGAACGGGGACGTGCCGCGGAAGTGGCCCACCTTGGTCGCGATGACCTGGTCCGATCGTCGAACGCCCAGCTTGTGGAAACAGGCTCCGAGCGTTCGCTCGGCCCTTCCGTTGCCGTAGACATCGGCGTTATCCCAATGGTTGACCCCCGCATCGAGGCCCGTCTTGATCCCCTGCAGGATCTCGTCCGCATTGACGTCGGCCCAGCCGATCGATTGCCCGCTGTCGGAGGACCAGTTCGGTCCGCCCATCGTCCAGCAGCCAAAGCCGATTTCCGAGACCCTGATGCCGGTCTTTCCGACGTTGCGATAGCGCACGCTTCGCTCCTGTTGGCTTACTTGAAGATCAAAACGCCGGGGTGCATCAGCAGCACGGGCTCGCGCCGCAGTTGCAAGAGCCCATCGAACGCCCGCGACACCTGCGACCACGCGCTCTCGCCCAACAGCTCCGCGGAAATTCGCTTCAGCTCGGAGATCGCCACGCCGCTCGGCGCGCTCGCGGAACCGAACGCGTTATCCAGCATGTCGCTGAAGGAAGGCGGGGCCGGATAGTCCACAACCTCGTACGCAGCCATATTGAGCTGCTTGCCCATGTCATCGAGCGCGACCTTCAGCCCGCCGATCTTGTCCGCCATCTTCAGGTCGATCGACTTCTGACCTGCAAAGAGCCAGCCGCCCGCCGTCTTCGACAGGTCGATTCCGGTGCGGCCTTCTGCGACGCGCCGCTTGAACAGGTCGAACGTTTCGGTCATCTTCCCCCGCACAAGTTTGATCTGTTCGTCCGTCCAGGGCGTCGTCGAGTCGAACATCCCGGCCATCGGCCCCCGGGAGCGGCTTGAAACATGCACCTTCAGGTGTTCATACAGCCCGCCCATCGTGATCTTGCCCCCGACCACGCCGATGCTGCCGACGATGCTCGATGGGTTCACATACGTGCGTTGCCCGGCACTCGCGATGTAGTATCCGCCGCTCGCGGCCATGTTGCCGACGCTGACCCACACCGGCTTCTTCGCTGCGACCCGCTTCAGGCCCTGCCAGATGACTTCGCTCGCGACAGCGCTGCCGCCGGGAGAATCAATCCGAACGACGACGCCCTTGATGAGATCCTCGTCGAGGATGTCCTCGAGGGCGTTGCGGATCGTGCGGCTTCCAACGCTCCGCTCGCCCGTGAAGCCCGCCTTGGAATCCCCGTCCACGATCGCCCCGTCGATGTGCAGCACCGCGATGGATTCCTGGGTGATCTCACGCTTGGGGGGCTTCATGATCGTTGACAGAATCGTGAACGGATTTGCGGTCGCCAGATCGATCTCATCGCGTGCCGCGACCAGCGTCACCAGCTTCTGCGACGATAACCCGCTCTTCTCCGCCACATGCTTGACGAGGCCGGTCAGGTCGAGCTGCGTATCCACGAGCCCGACCGCGATCGCGTCGGCCGAGTCCGCCATCCACGCCTTCTTCATCGCGGCGTCGAGCTTCGCATCATCCATCGAGCGGCCCGTCTTGATCGCCGCGCGCTGATTGGCGTAGAGGCTGTCCAGCAACTGGTCGATGTTCTCGCTCCAGGGTTTGCTCGGGGACGACCGCGTCATCTGCTCATTGGCGCCCTTGTACTCGCCAACCTGCACCATGTCTGCCTTCAGGCCCGCCCACCCGAGCGTGTCGGCAAGGAACATCTCTTCCATGTGAAGACCGGGGAACGAGACCGGCCCGGCTTCCTGGATCACGATCTCATCGGCGTAACTGCCCAGGAGCAGATCCGTGGTGTCGTAGCTCTCGCTGAACACCGTCACCCGCTTGCCACTGTCCCGCACTTTCTTGATCGCGGCGCCGAGTTCCTCGGTCTGCGACATCGTGATCTGCGCATCTTTCAGCCGCACGAGCACCGCGCCCACCTCGTCCTTCGTCGAGGCGGATTCGATCGCGTCCACCAGTTCACGGAGCGTCAGGCTCCGCTTGCCGCCGAAGAGCGAAACCGCCGTCTGGCGAGCCGAGGGCGCACCCTTGATCTCGATGTTGCCGATCTTCCCCTGCTTGTCGGGCGCGACTGCCGCGCCCCGACCGATCGAGACCACCGAACCCGCGAGCGCGAGGCCCGCCAGAACCGAACGAAGCGTGGACACCATGAGCAACTCCCTTCGCGATGTGCAACGGATCTTTAGAGGGGACAATCAGCGATGCGATACCGGTTCAACGCATTCTTGGTGCGGATTCCGCTCACGCGTACCCGAGCCGCTCGAGATCGTCCTCGTCGAGGCCGAACTCATGGCCGATCTCGTGAAGCAGCGTGATCATGATCTCCTCGTACACCACGTCGTCGGCCTCCGGCTGGTCGAACCCGCCCGCGAGGCTGATGATCCCTTCGCGGAACAGGTGGATGTCCGAGGGCAGGTCGCCCGACCGTTCCACCGACCGCTCGGTATTCGAGACCCCCGAATGCAGGCCGCAGAGCGACGTCGCTTCTTCCTCGTCGGCCGGATCGATCCCCAAATCCCGAAGCATCGCGTCCGTCGGGCGATCGAGGGCCACGACCGGAACCTCGTCGATCAGGTCGCGGAGCGCGGGCGGCAACTGCTCGATCGCTTCTTCGAGCAACGAATCAAACCGTTGGCGTTCGCGGTTACTCAGCACGGTTCAGGGTACGCGAGAACTCGAAGTACTCAGCATCGACCCCGAGAATTCGCCGTCTGTCACCGATTCGAGCGAAACGGGCGCGCTCAAAACCGCCGGCAGAATCCGGAAAATATCCACGAGCACGCCGACCATCCCGATCGTCAGGAACATCGACCCCACGGCAATCAGCACCGTGCCCAGCACCTGCGCGATCTGCTCGATGCCGCCCGCCGCCCGGGCACCGAACAGGTGCGCCAGATCCCCGACCGCAATGACCGCCAATGCTCCCACCATCGCGAGCATCGTTTGACGATCCACCTTGCCCGAACGCAGCAGCATCGAGCGATGCACGAACAGCCTCGCGTTCGGACGAAGACAAGCCAAGAGAACCATCATCAGCAGATCGCAGATCAACCGGACCGCCGACCGTTCGGTGCTCAACTGCCCGAGCGCAACGAACGGCGTGGGCGCGATGGAGTCCATCCGGTTAATGACGATGTGAAATGCAAGAGCCAGCGGCAGATACAGCAGCACGCCGATCGCGGCCCGCGCGATCCCGTCCGCAGCGATCTGCGCGTGCGGCTTGATCAACGCCACGGCCCCGAGCCCGGAGAGCAGCGTGAAGAGCACCGCGCCATCCCCCACCCAGGAAGGAGATGCCCGCGCCGCCATCTCCGACGCACGCAGCCACCACAGGCACGCCGCCGCAAGGATCGCGGCCAGGGGCCACACCACCAGCCCGAGCGCCGTCAGCCTCGGGAAGTAGATCGGCTGAAGCTCCGAAGCGTGCGGATCCACCTTCGCCAGGATGGTGCCCCGGATCGACATCCCGCACTCCGGGCAGCGCGCCCGGATGGAGAGCCCCCGCAGGTTGTACTGACACCGCGCGCAGCGCAAATCCCCCGTCAGCTCCTTGGCGAGCAGCGGCTGCACTTCCGGCGCCGCGCTGAACGCGGCAGATTGATTCGGGTCGAACGTGCTGTCCAAATCTACCCGCGGCCTCCTGGAACCCGCCAATGTCCCCACGCTGGCGGCCAACCTTCACAAGATTCTAACGCATGCAAGAAGTCCCGCACCGACCATACCATCGAATTCCCCGGAGAATTGCATGGCACGACTGGTCCGACTCGAACAAACAGGCCCCATCAAGATCGATCCGGCCACTTGGCCCCGCGACGCCCAGGGCAACCTGAAATCCATCTTCATCTGCGCTTGCGGGCTTTCCAGCAAGTTTCCGCTCTGCGATGGCACACACAAGTCCTGCCGCGAAGAGCCCGGCAGGCTTTACCGGTACGACCCTGTCACCAAGGCCGTGCTGGATTCAACGGAAGAATCGGAAGCCTAACGCGCCGCTTGCATCCAGCGGTCGATGAGCTCGATCGGATGCACCGCGTGCTCAGACGTTGCATCGTGAATCTGATGTCGGCAAGAAGTGCCGGGTGCGCAGATCGGCGATGCACTGTCCGAGCTCTTTGCCGCACGCACCGCAGGCGCAAGGTCCAGCTCGCAGATCTTCATGGACAGGTCAAACTTGTCCTTTGAGTAGCCAAACGAACCCGCCATGCCGCAGCACCCCGTGTCGAGTGTTCGCACGCGAGCGCCCGCGAAGAGCTTCAACGCCGCACCGCTCGACTCCGCACCCCAGAGTGCCTTCTGATGGCAGTGCCCGTGCAGAATGACCGGTGAGCTTTCGACCGAGGCGACTTGTGCCGCATCGCTGATCGCCTTCTGATTCGGGTGTGATTTGGCTTCCTTCGCGAGAAACTCCTCGGCGAGGAAACTCTTGGACGCGATGCGGCGGCGGAGTTCGAGCGAGGATTGGAGCTTGAGCTGGAGCCAGTCATCCTTCATCGCGGAAAGACACGAAGGCTCGATCACCAGAATGGCACGCACGGACGGATCGTCTGCGAGCGGCCGGAGCCGCTCGATGGTGCGATCGATCTGGGTCGTCGCCTCTTCGAGGAGGCCGGTCGAGATCAGTGTTCTGCCGCAGCAGCCGGCGTCGGCCAATGTCACGCGATATCCGAGCCGCTCGTACACCCGCTTCGCCGCAGCGCCGATGCCCGAATCCAGATACATCGTGAAGCAGTCGCCGAAGAGGGCGACCGTTGGCTGCTCCTGTTTCGCCGGCGCTTCGTTTCGGAACGATCGCTTCAGGCTCGGCGAAAACGGCGGCACAGTGCGCCGCTGATCGAAGCCCATGACCGCGTTGATCACCGTCCGACCGAGCGCCGACGAATTCATCCAGTTGGAGATGCCGCGCGTGAACGAACCGAGTTGTGCGAGCGGGCGGAAGTGTCCGAGCAGCATCGTTTTCAGGGGCGCTCCGCCGTTCTGGCGGAACCGCTGAGCCGTGTACTCGGCTTTCAGCCGTGAGATGTCCACATTGCTCGGGCACTCGGTCTTGCACGCTTTGCACGAGAGACAGAGATCAAGCGTCTTGATCGTCTCGGCGTCGTTCCACGCGGGCTCTGCGCTGCCGGGGGTCAACTGCCCGGAGATCGCAAGCCGCAGGGCGTTGCCACGCCCGCGCGTGCTGTGGCGCTCATCGAGCGTGCCCATGTAGGAAGGGCACATCGTGCCGCCGGACTTCTTGCGGCAGACACCCGATCCGTTGCACATTTCGACGGCACCATCAAATCCGTGCTGGTCGTCGTAGTTGAAGAACGTGTTGACAGCCGGAATCGAGAGAGGCTTGCCATCCGGCTCAATGCGTAGATTCTCGGCAATCGATTCGATCGGCCGGGGCTCGACGATGTTGCCGGGATTGAGCAGGTTCCGCGGGTCGAAGATCTCCTTGATCTCCCGCATCGCCTGCATCAGGACCGGGCCGTAAAAACGTTCGAGCAGCGGCCCGCGCACGCGGCCATCACCGTGCTCGCCCGACATCACGCCCCCGAGGCTCTTGGCGAGATCGGCCGTTTCTACTGCGATCGCTTGCATGCGCTGGCGGTCGGCCTCGTCGTGAATATCGATGAGCGGGCGAACATGCAAGACGCCGACAGAGGCATGGGCCCAGTATGCGGCCCGCGTTCCATGCTTCGTCACGATCTCGCGCAGTCGCCTCACAAACTCGACGAGGTGCTCGACCGGCACTGCATTGTCCTCGATGAACGTGATCGGCTTGCGGGCGCCAGCGACACCGTGCAGCAGCGGCTCGCCGGCCTTTCGCAGTTTCCACGCGCTTGCCATGGATGCCGCGTCGGTCACTTCCTTCATCGAAACGGACGGGAAGAGATGCCGAAGCGATTCAAACTTCGCTTTCAATTCGTCCGCGCTGTTCCCGTAGTACTCGACATACAGGATCGCGCGAAGCTGGCCCGAATGCGGGCGCGGCATGATCTCCACGTACTTGCGGTACTCGATGTTCGCCAGAGCGAGATCGATGACCGTGTCGTCGAGCAATTCCACTGCCGACGGCCCCGTCGTGAGAATCGGCACCGTCGCCTCAATCGCCGGATCAAGATCATTGAAACTCAGCAGCGCCAATCCCTTGAGCTTCGGACGCGGATGAAGCCTCAGCTGCGCGCCGAGCGTCACGGCAAGCGTGCCTTCGCTCCCCGCCAGCAGATGCGCGAGATTGATCCCATCAAGATCGCCCCGCGAAGCCTCGATCTGGTTCAGCATCAGGTCGAGGCTGTAACCAGCGTTGCGTCGGACGGTCTTCGGAAATCGCTCTCGAATCGCTTCCCGATTCCGAAGCACCACATCCACCACGCGCCGCGTGAGTCGCCCGATGTGCTCATGCCGCGATGCGGCCCCCGACTCCAGCCGGGCAACAAAGCCGTCGGCGAGACAGGCATCCACCGAGATCAAGTTCTCGGATGTGCGTCCGTACAGGATCGATCGCGCGCCCGCCGCGTTGTTGCCAATGCAGCCGCCAACGTTGGCGTGCTTCGAGGTCGCCGGGTCCGGCGCGAAGAACAGGCCCGTGGACGCAAGCCGATCGTTGAGATCATCGGGCGTGATCCCGGGCTCCACGCGGCACGTTCGCCCCGCGGCATCCGTCTCCAGCAGGCGGTTGCAGCGGCTCGAAAAATCGATCACCACGGCCCGATTGGTGCATTGCCCGGCAAGCGAAGTGCCTCCGCCTCTGGGAAGGATCGGAAGGTTCCGGGAAACACAGAACCGGACGCCACGGACGGCATCATCCGTGCTTGCGGGGATGAAAACGCCCAGAGGTTCGACCTGATAAAGCGAGGCATCCGTGGCGTAGAGCATGCGATCGTGCAGCCCGAAGCGGACTTCACCCTCCACCGTCGATGCAAACGCCCGGGCCACCCCGTCGCGGTCAAAATCGGGCGAAAGAGGCGGCGCATCCCACGAGCGTGCGGGTGAGCCGGAGTTGTTCAGGACTGGAAGACTCGTCATCGCCGATACATCCCGCACGGGCCGGAAGTTCGGCCGCCTTTGACTGCCCCTGTGCTTACAAGGGTGGACTATACGGATCGGCGATCGCGGGGCGCGTGCTGAAGGGATGTGGACGTGACCTCAAAGCGAGTCGCCAGAAAGCGTTCAGAACGCCGAACCCGGTTCGACGTTGGTGCGCTTCACACACGGCGCACACACAATTGGAGTGAATCATGTTGAAGCTGCGAGTTGCCCTGGCTCTGACGCTCGTGTCCGGTCTTTGCTTCGCTCTGCCGGATCGGGCGGCGTTGGGAGCGGGCGGGGAATGGGCCGAGAGGGGAATCGAGGCCGCGGAAGCCCGGAACGCCGACAAAGGCGAGGCGACGTTGCCCATCACGCGGATCACCCTTTACCGGTCGGGCGTCGCCTCGTTCGAACGCTCCGGATCTGTCGCAGGCGACTCGACGCTCCGCTTGCGATTCGACAACGCGCAGGTGAACGACGTCCTGAAATCACTGGTCGCCGCGGATATGTCTGGAAAAGGCTCCGTGCGCGGCGTCTCCTACGCAAGCAACGCGCCGCTGGCACGGAGGCTGGCGGCGTTCGGAATCAATCTCGGCGATGACCCGTCGATGGGCGTTTTGCTCGGTCGGCTCCGCGGCGCTGAAGTGAAAGTGACCTCGGCAAACGGCACCGTGACCGGAACGATACTCGGCAGCGAAGTCCGCGAAGAAGCGAGCGGCAACGCGCAGAAGACGATTCAAGTGCCGTTCCTGAATGTGGTCGGGAAGGGCGGCATCCACTCCGTGAACTTGTTTGAGGCGCGCTCGATCGAACTCACCGATCCGGATTTGCAGGCCGAACTCACCAAGGCTCTCACCGCGATCGCTCAGCAAAGGCAGGAGCAAAGCCGCTCGCTCGATGTTTCGTTTGCGGGCACCGGCGATCGCGAAGTCGCGGTGATGTACACGCACGAGTCGCCGGTGTGGAAGGCGTCCTATCGCGTGCTGCTGGATGAAAAAGCCCCGACCCGCATGAGCGGCTGGGCGATCATTGAGAACACCACGGACGAGGACTGGACGGATGTGCGGCTGTCGCTGGTTTCGGGAAGACCCGTGAGCTTCACCATGGATTTGCAGGAGCCGCTGTTTGCCTGGCGGCCGAATGTCGCGGTGCCAAGTGTCGGCGGGATGATGCCTCGGGTGTACGAAGACAGCATGATCGATCGGTCGTTTACCCAAAGCAACCAGAAAGACGAGTTGCAGGCCGCGGCCCGGAAGATGGCGATTGCGAACAGAGGGCAATCCGTCGAGAACAAGAGACAGTTCAGCATGTCAGAGGCTGCCCCAGCATCACCAGCATTGGATCAGTCCCTGCGAGAACGCGACGCCTCGATGGGTGGTTCGCTCTCGGCGTCCATGCCGGCGGGAGCCGGAGGGGTCGTCACCGGCGAAGTCTTCCACTACGACGTTTCCACCCCCACCACCATCGCGCGCCAGAGTTCCGCGATGATTCCCATCGTCGGGGCGGATGTGAAAACCCGCCGCGTCAGCATCCTCTCGCCCGGCCCAGCGAACCAGACCCGCTATCCCATGCGAGGAATGGAACTCACTAACTCAACCGATCTGCAGTTGCTCCCCGGTCCGCTCGCAATCTACGACTCGGGCGTCTACGCCGGCGATTCCATGATCGAGCAGATCGGCCCCGGCGACACGCGGCTCGTTTCCTACGCAACCGATCTCGAAGTGGTCGCCGTCACCGATGAATCGTCCTCGAACGACATGAAGAGACTCCGCATTGTGCAGGGCAGTTTCGAGATGCGCTCGGTCTCAACGCAGACCACGACTTACAAACTTCGAAACAAAAGCGAAAAGGCCTCGCGCACGGTCATTCTGGAGCAGCCCCGTCTGGGCGGGTACAAGCTGATCGACTCACTTAAGCCCACGAGTGAAACCGCTTCTTTGTACCGCTTCGAAGTCGAGCTGAAGCCCGGCGAAAAGAAGGACTTCACCGTCGTACAGGAATCCGCGGGTGTCACGACCGTTGGCATCAACTCCTACGACGACCGCACCATCCTCGCGTGGCAGCAATCGGGCAAGCTCTCACCCAAGGTGCTCGAAACATTCCGCGAAGTCGCCAAGCGCCAGGCCGCGATCAAATCACTCGAACGCAAATCCTCCGACCTCGATGCCGAATGGAAGCGCATCAGCGAAGACCAGGCCCGCACCCGCGCCAACATGCAGGCCATCGACCGCAACTCCGACCTCTACGCCCGCTATATGAAGAAGCTCGGCGAGCAGGAAACGCAGGGCGAACAGATCGGGGCCGACAACATCAACACGCGAAACGAGCTTCGCAAGCAGCAGGAAGAGCTGAATAAGTTCCTCAGCGACCTGACGGTCGAGTAACGCGGACGCTACTCAAATTCGAATCCATTGCCGCCGCCGATCGTGCCCCGAAGCGATCGGCGGCTTTTTTACGCGAGAGCGTGATCAAGATCGCTCGTAAGGTCTTCAACATCCTCGCACCCAACGCTGAGCCGGATCAGCCCGTCCGCGATACCCAGGATCGCCCTGGCAGGGGCCGGCACGCTCGCATGGGTCATGATGGCCGGATGCTCGATCAGGCTCTCGACGCCTCCCAGCGACTCTGCGAGCGAGAAGAGCTTGGTCTTCTCGAGCACCTTTCGGGAGGGTTCGAGACCGCCTTTCACAACGCAGGAGATCATGCCGCCGAAGCCGTTTCGCATCTGTTTCTTTGCCAGCGCGTGCTGCGGGTGGCTGGCGAGACCGGGATAGATCACCTTCTCGATCTTGGAATGCTGTTCGAGCCACTGCGCGATCTTCATCGCGTTCTCGCAGTGCCTCTGCATGCGAAGGTGCAGCGTTTTGGTACTGCGCAGCATCAGGAAGCAATCCATCGCGCCGGGCACTGCCCCCACTGCGTTCTGGACGTATTTCAGACGCTCGCCGAGTGCCTCATCCTTTGTGATGAGCGCCCCCGCCACCATGTCGCTGTGTCCCCCGATGTACTTCGTGCACGAGTGCAGCACCACGTCCGCGCCGTGCGCGAGCGGATTCTGCAGGTACGGCGAAGCGAACGTGTTGTCGACGACCAGAAGCGGCTTTTCCAGCGGCGAGCCGAGCGGGCCGATCGACTTGTCGGTAGTTCCGAGATCGCTCACTTTCGCGCTATCAACGAGTTTCCGCACGCCGGGGATGTCGATCACCTTGAGCATCGGATTGCTCGGTGTCTCGAGCCAGACCGCCCGCGTTTTGGGTGTCATCGCCTTCTCGATCTCGGCGAGCTTGGTCATGTCCACCCGCGTGTAGGACATGTTCATGTGTCGAAACACTTTGTCCATCTGCCGGAACGAACCGCCGTAGACATCATCCGAAAGCACGACGTGATCGCCCGCGCGGAGCTGGTGGAGCACGCAGTCCATCGCCGCGAGCCCGCTGGAAAAAGCAAGACCGACTGTCCCACCTTCAAGCGCGGCAAGATTGTCCTCGAGCGCCTGCCGCGTCGGATTTTTACTACGCGCGTAGTCGTACCCGTCCTTGAAGACACCCGGCGACTTCTGCACGAACGTGCTCGTCATGTAGACAGGCGTCATGATCGCGCCGGTCGTTGGGTCCGGCGATTGACCGGCGTGGATGCAGTTGGTTCCAAAACGGTGGGTTTCTTGCGACATAGTTTCGTGGCTCAAAGAAACGAAGGGAAAGACATTTCACCACAGAGGGCACAGAGCACACGGAGAAAGACAAGAGAACACTGGCTGAGATTTCTCTTGTCA
The DNA here is from genome assembly GCA_017303555.1 of Planctomycetota bacterium. Lineage (GTDB taxonomy): Bacteria > Planctomycetota > Phycisphaerae > Phycisphaerales > UBA1924 > JAFEBO01. Next base: position 64,313 of record JAFLCN010000012.1, on the reverse strand, counting down.
GCATCTCCCTCTGTGCTCTCTGTGTGCTCCGTGGTAAATCCTCCTACCGGCCTTTCTTGCTCATGAAATCGATCACGTCGATCTGGCTCACCACGCCGACGATCTTCTCGTTGTCAACCACGATCGCGACCTGGTTCGTCTCGAAGATGCGGTACAGCTCTTCGATGCGTGCCTTCGGATAGATCAACCCGCCGATGCGCTGCGCAACCGCCTTCACCGGCGACGACATCTGGGCGTTGCCTTCCTGCAATCCGCGCAGAATGTCCACTTCCGCGATGATCGCGTGCGGGCGGCCCTTGTCATCCACCACGGGCACCTGCGAAACGCCGTGCTTCTTGAGCAGCGCGATCACCGACTCGACCGAATCGGTTTCCTTCGCCGTGATGACCTGCCCCTGCCGTCCTTTGAGAATGTCTTCGACGACTCCAAGGTCGCGGTCGCTGCCCAGGAAACCGTAATCCTTCATCCACGCATCGTTCAGGAACTTGGTCGTGTACCGCGTCGCGGAATCCGGCAGCAGCGTCACAACCGTCTTGCCCGGCCCGAGCAGCTTCGCGACCTTGATCGCGATGTGGACATTGCAGCCGGAAGATCCGCCGCAGAAGAGGCCCTCTTCGCGCACGAGGCGCCGCGCCATCGTGAACGCTTCTTTGTCGTTGGTCTGGTGGAACTCATCCACCACCGAGTAGTCCATCGCGTCGCAAAGAATGTCTTCACCAATACCCTCGACCTTGTACACATGCGGCGTTGGCATCGTCTTCGTGTAGAAATAGTGATAGTGCACGCTGCCGATCGGATCGACGCCGACCACGCGAACGTGCGGGTGGTTTCGCTTGAAGTAGCGACCGATGCCCGAAATCGTGCCGCCGGTTCCGGCGCCGGCAACGACGGCGTCGATCTTGCCCCCGGTCTGCTTCCAGATCTCCGGGCCCGTCGAGAGCATGTGGGCATCGATATTCAGCGGGTTGTGATACTGGTTCACATAGAACGCGCCCGGCGTCTCGCGGGCGATGCGTTTGGCCGTCTCGACGTAATGCTCCGGCGAATCGCCCGGCACATCGGTCGGCGTAATCACCACCTCGGCCCCGAACGCCTTGAGCATGTTCACCTTTTCAAGGCTCATCTTGTCCGGCATCGTGAAGACGCACCGATACCCCCGAACCGCGGCCCACATCGCCACGCCTTGTCCGGTATTACCGCTCGTGTTCTCGACGATCGTTGCGCCGGGCTTGATCAAGCCCTGCTTCTCGCTCTCGTTGAGAATGTGCACCGCCATCCGGTCCTTGATTGAACCCGTCGGGTTCATGTACTCGCACTTGACGAGCACCGTCGCCGCATCCGGCCCGACGACCTTGTTCAGGCGGACGAGGGGAGTGCTGCCGACGGCATCGAGAATATTGGCGGAAATGTTTGCGTGCATATGAGTGCGTTCACCTTACCAAATTGGGCGCCGAACAGGGCCTCTCTCTCGGGCCAGCCCGAAGGCCATCAGAAAACGACGATACGCCCGCTTCGCACGCCGGTCAGCCCTGAAATCCGCATCGAAGTGCCTTTGTCTGCATCCAACAATGGCATTCCGGCGAGTTTCCTTTCGTACCCATGAAGAACGCCTCCACCGACAACCCGATTCCGTCCAATCTCCCCCCCACGCTCAAGGACTTACGCGCCTCCGGCTGGAAATCCCGTTCCGTCAAGGCCGAGCTGCGCGCCAACCTCAGCCGCGCCCTCCGCTCCGGCGACGCGCTCTTCCCCGGCATCGTCGGTTTCGACAGCACCGTCATCCCCGAGATCATCAACGCGATCCTCGCCGGGCACGACATGCTCTTTCTCGGCGAAAAAGGTCAGGCCAAGAGCCGCCTGATGCGTCAGCTCCCCCGCTTTCTCGACGCATTCATCCCCTACCTCGATATCCCGGCCTCCTTCCGCGGCGGCTCCCCCGTCCACGAAGACCCCGAAAGCCCGATCACGACCGTCGGCCGCGCGTTCCTCGCGCAGTACGGCGAAGCCGCCCCCATCGCGTGGTGGTCGCGCGAAGACCGGTACGCCGAGCGCCTCGCGCCCGGCACCAAGTTCGCCGACGTGATCGGCGAGATCGACCCGGGCAAACTCGCCGAAGGCGCGAGCATGTCGCTCGAAGAATCTCTCCACTTCGGCCTCATCCCCCGCATGCACCGCGGCATCTTCGCCATGAACGAACTGCCCGACCTCGACGATCTCGTCCAGGTCGGCCTCTTCAACATCCTCGAGGAACGCGATGTCCAGATTCGCGGCTTCCCGGTCAAGTTTGACCTCGACATCTTGGTGCTCTTCTCCGCCAACCCGAGCACGTACAACCGCTCGGGCAAGGTCATTCCGCAGCTCAAGGACCGAATCGGCAGCACGATCCAGACTCACTATCCGCTCGAGCGCGATCTCGGCATCGAGATCATGGAGCAGGAAGCGGCCAAGGGAGAGAGCGCCGATTTCCTCGGTGGCGAGTTCCCCGTCATCATTCCTCGCTTCATGAAAGAGATTGTCGAGCAGATCTCGATTGCTGCCCGTAAGAGCAAATACGTCGATCACGCTTCGGGCGTTTCCGCTCGCCTCAGCATCGCGATGTACCGAACGATGATCGCCTCCGCTCGCCAGCGCGCGATCCGGCTCAACGAAAAGCCGGCGGTCCCGCGCATCAGCGATCTCGCCCACTTCCATACCACGGCAACCGGCAAGCTCGAACTGGACATGATGGGGAGCCATCAACTCTCTGAAAAGCAGGTACTCGATGCGATTGCCGCGGAAGCGATCAAGACCGTTTTCACGGAGTATGTGACCGAGCACGGCCTTGCCGAGATCGGCGAGATCTTTGCCAAGGGCGTCAAGATCGAAGTCGGCGACATGCTGCCGAGTTCGCACTACGAGAAGCTGCTCAAGCGTGTGCCCCCGGTTTGGGACAAGGCGTTTGAAGTCAACGCCTCGACCGATGCCGCGGTGCGGGCGAGCTGCGTGGAGTTTGTCTTGAGCGGGCTCTATGCCGCGGATCGGATCAGCCGCTCGCAGCGCCACGGCACGATCACGTATGAAACCTGAGTCATGAGTGAAGGTGAAGCACATCCCGAGCCCGCGCCAAGCTCGGCCTCTGGCCGCGTGAGCGATATTGCGCATCCGGGTCTCATCCACACCTATCTCGGATACGACCCAAAGAACTTCCCTTCTCCCACCGCGCCCCCGCCCGATCTCGCGTCGGCCGCGATGGAGCACATGCTTGCCTACGGCTCGACACGCGATCTGACTCCGGAAGAACTCGCAAACGCGATCAAGCTCGATCCGAGCATGTTCCCGAAACTCGGCCCGAGCCTGGATTCCCTGATCGCAATGCTCGAAGAACGCAAGAGACGGATTCTCGAAACGTACGAAGTCGACTCCGCCCGCAAAGCCGCGGCAGCGCAGTATCGCCAGACTCTCAGCGAAGCACACCCGCCCGCGAAATTCCGGTCCGCCTTCGAGAAGTTCGCCAAGAACGAACAGATCCGCGACCTGGAAAAACTCTGGGAAGCGCAGCGCGACGACAACGCTCCCTTCTCGCAGGAGCTGATGCGTATCACCTCCGCACTCGGCGACCGCTACCAGCTCGACCAACTCGCTGGGAAATACGCCTTCACCGGTCAGGAGAAGACCGATGTCGAGTTCGCGATCGAGCTGAAGGAAGAACTCGAAGCCATCGATCGCCTGCTCGAGCAGCTCAAAGATGCCAAGCAGAACGCGCAGCTCGCCATCATCGATCTCGAAGAACTCTCCCAGTTCGCCCAGTCCGAAGAGATCGAGAACATCAACGACATGCAGCGGCAGATCGAGGACTACCTGCGGCAGGAAATGGAACGCCAGGGAATCGAGCAGTCCAAGCAGGGCCTGCGACTAACGCCCAAGGCCGCCAAGATCTTCCAGAACCGCGTCCTCAGCGAGATTTTCAGCGAGTTGCAGGCCGCGCGTTCGGGCCGCCACACGGGGCCGATCTACGGCGAAGGCGCGGTCGAACTTCCTCGCACCAAACCGTACGAATTCGGCGATTCCATCGCGAACATCGATGCCCCCACCAGCTTCGTCAACGCGGCCATCCGCTCCGCTCGTGAAAGCAAACCCGCCGGAACGAAGCGCCTCCGCCTCGAAACCGGCGACATCGAAATCCATCGCACCCGCAACAGCCCGCGATGCGCCTCGTGCGTGCTGCTCGACATGTCCGGCTCGATGCGCTACAGCGGCCAGTACATCCACGTCAAACGCATGGGCATGGCCCTCGATGGCCTCATCCGTTCCGAATACCCCGGTGACTTCCTCCGCATCATCGAGATGTACACCTTCGCGAAGGTGCGCCCGACCAGCGAACTGCCGACGCTGATGCCCAAGATGGTCTCGCTCAACAGCCCCGTCGTCCGCCTCAAAGCCGACATGAGCGACCCGCGCGTCGTCGAATCACGCGTCCCCCAGCACTTCACCAACATCCAGCGCGCCCTTCAACTCACACGCCAGCTTCTCGCGGCACAGGACACACCGAATCGCCAGGCGATGCTCATCACCGACGGCCTGCCCACCGCCCACTTCGAAGGCAGTGACCTCTACATGCTCTACCCGCCCGATCCACGAACGGAAGAAGCAACGATGCGCGAGGCCAACCTCTGCGCGAAAGAGAACATCACGATCAACATCTTCCTGTTGCCAAGCTGGTCGCAGACGCACGAAGACATCCGCTTCGCTCAGAAAATGGCGGAAACCACCGGCGGCCGCGTTTTCTTCACCGGCGGCAACGACCTCGATCGCTTCGTGCTCTGGGATTACGTAAGCCAGCGACGCAAGATCATCGGGTAAAGCAAGATCGAATGACATTCACCACAGAGGCACAGAGACACGGAGAAGAGAAAGAGAAAGAGAGAGAGAGAGAGAGAGAGAGAGAGAGTCTGAAGAATCGGAATCGAAGAGGGCAAATGCAATCGAGAACTTCCCACCCTCTTCTCACTGCATTTCTCTGTGTCTCAGTGCCTCTGTAGTGAACGCCTTTCACTCTTCAAATAGCGCATCCACGAACTTCTCCGGCTCGAACGGCTGCACATCGTCCGGCGTCTCGCCGACTCCGATGAATTTCACCGGTATCTTCGTGGCTTCCTTGATCGCGACGACGATGCCGCCCTTGGCGGTTCCGTCGAGCTTCGCAAGGAATATCCCCGTCACGCCGAGCGCATCCGCGGGCTTGGGCTGGTTGCCGCTCGCGCCCGCGATCGCGCGATCGAACTCTTCTGCCTGACGCAGGGCGTTTTGGCCGGCGGTTGCATCGAGCACGATCAGCACTTCATGCGGGCCACCGGGAATTTGTTTGCTCACGACCGAGCGGATCTTGGTCAACTGACGCATGAGCGGGTCTTGGGTCTGCAACCGCCCGGCTGTATCCAGAATCAGCACATCCACGCCGCGTGACTTCGCCGCCTGACATGCATCGAACGCGACGGCTGCCGGGTCGCCACCCTGCTGCCCCTTCACGACATCAATGCCAAGCCGCTCGCCCCAGATCTCGAGCTGGCGCACCGCGCCCGCGCGAAAGGTATCGCACGCGCCGAGCATGACCTTGTTCCCGCGCGATTGCAGCAGCTTCGCGAGCTTGCTGATACTCGTTGTTTTCCCGGCACCATTCACACCCGTCACGAGAATCACCGTCGGCTTCTCGCCCGCCGGCGCGAATCGCAGCTCGCGGTCCTCCGGCGGCCACATCGAACGCAACTCGCCCTTCAGGTACTCGAGCACCTGATCGCCCTTGTCGATCCTCCCGGCCCGAAACTGCTCCTGAATGTGCGCAACGAACCGATCGGTCGTCTTCACGCCGACGTCCGCTTCGATCAACCGTCTCCGGATTTCCGCAATCGTCGCCTCATCCAGCTTGCGTCCGAGCAGCAGCGACTTGAGCCCGCTGACGAACACCTCGCGCGTCTTCGCAAGGCCGCCCTTGATCTTGGCCGTAATCGCGGAAAACAGACCCATCAGTCGCCCGCTCCGGCGTCGGAGGCGTTGCCGCCCAACTCATCGTCATCCGGCTTGGAATCAGCGTCCGCGGCGTTCTTCTTCGATTCCTTCTTGGCAGCCTTCTTCTTGGCCGCCTGGTCCAGCAACGCGTTGATGAAGCCCGGCGACTTCTCGGTGCTGAACTCCTTGGCGAGCTCGACTGCCGCATCGATCGCGATCGGGGCGGGCACGCGCTCGCTATGAATCTCAAAGTGCGCAAGCCTCAGTAGCGCACGGTCCACCGCCGCTTGCCGGTAGGCGGGCCATTCCGGCGCCAGGTTCTTCATCACGTCGTCGCATCGCTTGCGATCCGCATACGCGTCGCGAGCCAGCGTCCACGCCTTGCTTTGCTCAGAAGCCTTCACGCCCGGTGCATCGATCTTCGGATCATCCCCGTGCAGCACCGACGATTCGAGCTCGGCATCGGTCAAATCACCCCGTGCGTCGAGCTGAAAGAGCGCGAGAAACGCCATGCGGCGGATCAACATCTGTTCGGCCATCTCAACCTTTCCTCCGCCGCGCCCCGGTCTTCTTGCCAGTCCTGTTCGAATTCAGCTTGTCAGGCAACGTGCGTCCGATTCTTTTTTCGCGCCCGTCCCGCACCGCTCCCAGCGTTTCGATCGTGTCGAGGAGCGCTTCAACCGCCTCGATTCCCTTGTTCCCGTGCTCGCCACCGGCCCTGGCCTCGGCCTGCTCGGCGTTGTCCACGGTCAGCACGCCGAACGCGATCGGCACTCCGGTCTTCAGCATCGAATCCTGAATCGCCGTCGCCACACTGTCCGCGATCACGCGATCATGAATCGTCTCGCCCCGGATCAGGCACCCGAGCGCAACCACCCCCGCGAACCTTCCGCTCATCGCCGCGGCATCGCAAACAACCGGCAGCTCAAACGCCCCCGGCGCATCGAACACTTCCGGCGTCCGCCCCGTCCGGCGCACCGTCGCTTCGATCGCCCCCAAACACAACCGATCCGTCACCGTCGCGTTGTAGCGACTGACCACCACCGCAATCCGCGGCGAACCCGCCCGCCCGGGTTTGTTCGGAGCAACTCGTCTTGAAGCCATGAGGGCGGATGGTACGTCCGGCGAACCCGCTTTTCCGGCTCGCGGTTCGCTTCTACACCATCCCGAGCGCGAAGAAAATGGTCGTGAAAACCAGATCGCAGACAATCACCGCGACCACCGACTGCACCACCGTGCTCGTCGTCGCGATCCCCACCCCCATCGCGCCACCCGTTACCTTGAGCCCGTTGTAACACGCGATAATCGCGATCAAGAGCCCGAAAACGGCACCCTTGGAAACGCCGGTCAGGAAGTCCACGAGCTTAACCTGGTCGTAGAGGTTGCTCATGAAGACGGCGTACGGGATGTCGAGCGCGACCATGGAAATGCCGAGGGCCGCGGCAACGGCGACGACGTCGCCGATGACGGAGATCGCGGTGAGCGAGAGAATGGACGCGATGACGCGCGGGACGACGAGGAACTTCACCGGATTCATCGCGTGCGCTTCGAGCGCTTCGATTTCTTCGCCAACAACCATCGTGCCGATTTCCGCCGCGATCGATGCGCCGGCGAAACCGGTGAGCACAATTGCCGCGATCAGCGGTCCGAGTTCGCGGAGAACCGCGACGCCGACGATGTTGGCAACCTTGTCCTTCTGGCCGAATTCATCGAGTGGCGGGGCGAGCTGGAACGCCAGGATGAGGCCGACACAGCCGGAAACGAGGCTGACGATGCCGATCGAGCGGACGCCGATGCGGACGATCTGCGAGACGATCGCCGATCGGCCGATGCGGACCTTGGGTTGATAGACCGAACGGATGATCCAGTGGGCGGCGTTTGCGAAGAGCAGCGTGATCGCGCCGACGTGGGCCACGAACGCGATCGCTCGAGAGGAAACCAGACCGAACACGCTGAACGGCGTGAAAGAGGCACCTTGTTGTCCGCTTGAATCGCTCATGGATGCGGGATGTTCTCGGCGAAATCAGGCCTTCGCCGATGCGTCGGCCAGGGTCGGGCAGATCTCGAACACGGTATCAAGGCGGGCGATCTTGAAGATGGCGAAAACCTTCTCGTTCATGCCGCAGAGTATCAGGCGGGTCTTGTTCCGCTTGGAGATCTGGAGCGACTCGACGAGCGTCGCCACGCCGGGGGTGTTCATGTAGTCGACCTTCGCGAGATCGACGATGATGCGGGGCGACTTGGAATCGTGGGCCTTGCGGAGCCAGGTGCGGAAGACGGTCGCTTCGCTGTACCCGATTTCACCTTGCGGCGACACAATGACATTCTGGCCCTGCGTCTCGAAACCAACTTGCAACGTCTGTCCGTCAGGCATGACAACCCTTTCCTCCCTCGCACCGTCCTGTCGCGTCGCTTCCGGGGGCGGGCTTCAGATGCTTGACCATCGTGAGCCGCATGCCGCCCTCGGGGCGTTTTTCGTAGGTGACCTTATCCATGACTTCTTTGATAACGTGAACGCCAAGCCCGCCCGGCTTCACATCGTGGAGCTCGCGTCCCTTGATCATCGCCGGCTCGATCTGCCGGGCGAGGTCCTCGATCACAATTTGAATGCCGCTCGAAGTTCCCCCCTCTTCAACCGGCCAAACGGCCAGCCAGATCGGTTGATCGGGCTTGTTCTCGTAGCCGTGGCGCATGATGTTGCAGAGGGCCTCGTCAACGGCGAGGGCGATCTGGTTGCAATCCAGCTCGGCAAAACCAAGCCGGCGTGTCACGGCCTGGACGAAGTCGCGTGCTCCGCTCGTGTAGATGGGGCTGCTGAGCAGCTCCATCCGGACGTGGGCTCCTTTCATCGAGTCGGCGGAAGTCATCCGATCGCTCCGAATGGCCTCTTCTTGCGTCGCGAGCCGGAGGACCGGCCTCGAGTAGGTTGGGTTGCGTATTGCTCCGCCCATTGCTGCCACTCCTTGACGCTTGCCGCACGCTCCGCACGCGGCGCCGCGTAGTCGAAACCACGAGTCGTGCCCGTTCGCCGCTCCAGCACGCAGATGGCCAGCATCCGTGTGTCCGCGTCGTCGGCGTCGAGCTGTTCGACCAGCTTGGGGAAGTCGGCCGGATTGGTCGAATCCGCCGCCTGAACGGTTGCCCACGAACGCATCTGTGGGTTGGGCGAATCAAAGCTTGGGGTGTAGCTGCAACCCGCCCAAGCCCCAATCGACGCCAGAAGGAAGGTCGCTGGAATCTTCACGCATTTCATCGTATCAGCCTCTGGCCACCGCCGTCCCGCCCCCATCCACGAACCGTACACTCCGCACGCTCCCGCAAGAAAGAGGCCAACGGTTGTCCAGCAGCACACCATCGAACAGTTCGGCAACGAAACCCGCGATCGCCGGCGACATTGTCCCCGTCATCGACTTCGGGGGCCAAACGGCTCAACTCATAACCCGCCGAATCCGCGAGGCGGGTGTGTATTCGGTGCTTGTTGCGCCCTCCATCACACCACAGGAGATCCGCCAAATGGCGCCGAAGGGGATCGTCCTTTCCGGCGGGCCGATGAGCGTGTACGAACGCGGCGCCCCGACCATGGACCCGGCGATCTTCGAGCTGGGAATCCCTGTTCTGGGAATCTGCTACGGGATGCAGCTCGCGGCACACCTGCTCGGTGGTAAAGTTGACCCCGGCAATCATCGCGAATTCGGGCGCGCGGTCATCGGCATCTCCGACCGCAGCGACCTCTTCGCTTCCGTTCCGGAAAAGATGACCGTCTGGATGTCGCACGGCGATCAGGTGCGTGAGTCGGCGGCGGCCGCGTTCGAGACAATCGCTTCGACACCGACCTGCCCCCAGGCGGCGGTACGCAGCCGCGCGGGCAAACGCAATTTCTACGGCGTGCAGTTCCACCCGGAGGTAACCCACACGCCCCACGGTTCTGAGATCATCCAGAATTTTCTTTTCAACATCTGCAACTGCCGCAACACCTGGCGGATGTCGGACTTTGCGGGTGCCGCGGCAGATCGGGTGCGAGCACAGGTCGGAACCGGGCACGTTGTCTGCGGGCTTTCGGGCGGCGTGGATTCGTCCGTTGTCGCGGCGCTGCTGCACAAGGCGATCGGCAAGCAGCTCACGTGTGTGTTTGTTGACACCGGACTGCTGCGCAACGGCGAGCGCGAGCTGGTGGAAGCGACGTTCCGCGACCACTTCAAGATGGACCTGCGTGTGATCGACGCGTCGGAAGAGTTTCTTGGTGATCTCAAGGGCATCACCGATCCGCAGGAAAAGCGCAAGCGGATCGGGCACCGCTTTATCGAAGTCTTCAAGCACGCCTCACGCGATATCAAGGATGCCCACTTCCTTGCGCAGGGCACGCTCTATCCGGATGTGATCGAATCGGGTCAGGGGCACGCCGGACAATCCGCCGGAATCAAGCTGCACCACAACGTCGGAGGTTTGCCGGAGCAACTCGGTTTCGAACTCGTCGAGCCGCTGCGCGATCTGTTCAAAGACGAGGTGCGCAAGCTCGGCGAAGTGCTGGGTCTGCCCGATCAGATCATCTGGCGCCATCCGTTCCCCGGACCGGGGCTTGCCGTGCGGATTCTCAGCGACGTGACAAAGCCCAAGCTCGACATCCTGCGCGAGTGCGACGAAATCGTTCTCGAAGAGATCATCGCGGCAAACCTGTATCGCAAGACAAGCCAGGTCTTCGCGGTGCTGCTGCCGGTTCAATCGGTCGGCGTGATGGGTGACGGCCGCACGTATGACTTCTGCGTCGCCGTCCGCGCGGTCGAGACGCAGGACTTCATGTCCGCCGATTGGGTGCGCCTGCCGTACGAAGTGCTGGCAACAATCAGCAGCCGGATCATCAACGAAGTGCGTGGCGTGAACCGGGTGGTTTATGACATCTCGAGCAAGCCGCCGGCGACGATTGAGTGGGAGTAGGCACTAACTACCAAATTCGAGCCGCGTGAACAGGGGAATAATGAATCATGACGACTCCGAATGTCTCAATTTCCGTTCCACCTGACCTTGCCGCCGACATCGAGCAGAAGGCAAAGTCGATGGGGCTGACCGTGGTGTTGTACTTGCGCTTGATGGCCGGAACGATGGAGGGAAAGCTCGATAGCCAAGCGATGGACGCCATTCGATTTGCATTCACGAAACACTCTGACTCGCTGCGGAAGCTCGCGCAATGACGGAGTTTTCAATCGGCAAGCCTCGCTTTGTTTCGTTGGACGAAGCGAAAGAGTTCCACCATGCGTTGATTGTGCAGTTCGGCGGCTCGCTGGGATTGCGAGATCTCGGTGCGTTGGATTCTGCGATGGCGATGCCACGGCAGAGTTTCGGCGGAGAGTTCGCGCATGCGTTCCCGTTCGGAATGGCAGCGGCTTATACGTTTCACCTGGCGAAGAACCATCCGTTCGTAGATGGCAACAAGCGTATTGCACTCATGTGCTGCATTTCTTTCTTAAGAATGAATGGATGGAGCTTGCTGTCGGACGGCGTCGACGCAGCGGATCGAGTGCTGGACCTCCTCTCGGGCAAATTGGACAAGCCTGGCTTTGCCGAATGGCTCGCCGAAAATTCGAAGGCTCGCCCTTCATATGAGTTGCGCGATTTTTTCGCTGCGGTCACAGGTCCCGCCTTGCGCCAGGCGATGAAATCTTCGGTTGCGATTCCCGCGGGACCGGAGTTCGATGCAAGCTTGAACGAGGCGGGCCACCACATGACGCTGGTTCGAGATACTCGTGTTGAAGCCGGAATGTCCGTGCTACAAGGCAACAAAGATCAGCTTGAGCGCTGCGGCGTGGAACTCGCCCTTCTCATGCATCTTTATCGCCTCGCCGAAGACCACGGCTACGAGTGGTAATCCGCGATGCCGCGCCGCGACACACAACGCAACTCTGCTCGTGATGCCGCCGAAGTCGGGCCGCTTGTGCATCTGCGGCGCCCCACCACCGACGACCGCGCCGAATGGGTCGCGCTCCGCGAATCCAGCCTCGATCATCTTCTGCCGTGGGAACCACGCCTCAAAGTTCGCTCGGAATCCGAACGATGGGAGTCGTTCTTTCGAACGTCCGACACCGAAGAGCGCCAGCGATTTCTCATCTGCCGCAACCTGGACGCCCGCATGGTGGGGTACATCGGGCTCAACGGCATCCGGCACGGCGTTCTGCAAAGCTGCGAACTGGGCTACTGGATCGGCAAAGCGTTCACCCGAAAAGGCTACATGACCGAGGGGGTGCTCCTGGCCATCCGACACGCGTTCGGTCAAATGAGCCTGCACCGCGTCGAGGCGAATGTGCAGCCGCACAACACGGCTTCGATCGGCGTCGTCAAGAAGGCGGGGCTGCGATTCGAAGGCGTTGCGCTGCGCTTTCTGCAGATCGATGGCGAGTGGTGCGATCACCAGCGCTGGGCGATGACCGTAGAGGAATGGAAGGATCCATTCCGTGCCCGACCGAAGGTGCCCCCGAAGTCGGCACCCAAGCGCCGCGGCTAGTCCGAGCGACAGTGGCCGCGAAAGCGCAAAGTAGGGCAAACAGCCTTGCGCGAAGCGATCGAACTACCGCGGATTTGCCGGACGATTGAAACTCAGAATCCCTGTTTTATTGGTGACGATTTCTTGATTCAAGTCGACGTATTCCGCAAGTTCGGGGAAAAAAGCCGCTGCGTCGAAAGGGTTCGTTATGAGTGTGTATTGGCGGGCGGGCTTGTCCGTGGCATGGACAAAGCCGTATTCCATCCCGCCCGGAATGCTCACCACATCACCGGCCTTGGAGTGGAAGCGACACCCGTCGGCTCGGTGGAGATAGGCCTTCGATGACCCGCAAGATCTCCGCCTCGTGGTGTCAATGCCGGGGCGGACCTTTGCCCGGGGCGTTGATGGTCTCGGTCAAGCAGAACTCGCCCGAGCTTGGCGCGGGCGGAATGCGCACGAACAGTTCGAGCCCGATGGCCGGGAACTTGATCGGAGGCTCGGTCAAGCGCGAATGGAGGAACGAGACGCTCATCGGGTAACCCTTCCCGGCAATGGCAATGCGGACGGGCGCAGTTCAGCGGGCTCCTCCGGATTTCGCGCGTGCGAGTTCGATGTAGGTGTCCGATCCGTAATGGAGCGTGTTGCGCGCGTAATAGGGCGGCACCTGCATGTCGAACTGCGCGTGGCCGTGGCTGACGTCGCTGCGCAGGAGGTCGGTGCGACTGGCGACGTCGAGGCGCAGCCGATCGCCTGGTTTGAGCACCACCGGCTGCGGCGTCAAGCTGAATCGCAGCGACACCGGCACGCCGGGCACCAGCGGCGCCGGCTTGTCGATGTCGATCGCAATCTCCGTGGCGGTGGAACGTGTCGCATCGATCACGCGGCAGGCCGGGCGTATTGCCCCCATGGAGAGGCTTTGATAAGTCCCGTCCGCAGAGACGAACCCGGTTCTGGCGATCACATAGGAATCGATTTCGTTGCAACTGAAGCAGAGTTTCAGCGTCAGCGGGCCGGTCAGTTCCATTGCCTCCTCGATCGGCATTTCGAAGCTGAGGCGTTGGTTTGCGATCTCATCGAAACCGGGGGTCACGGTGGCACCGAAAGGCACGGCAGCCCATCGGTTCGTCCCGCCTTCGCTTGGCGCAGGCGTAAGCCGATGCATCTTCTCATCGGATCCGCCGGAGGCGAGGTAGAGCCGCAGAGTCGTGCTCCCCGAAACGGGCCATTCCGACGCTGTTCGATAATCCTTCGTGCCCTCGGTCCAGTATCGCACGCGCGCCTGTGCGTCATACCCGTTGTTGGCGCAATAGACAAGGTGATCAAAGAAGGCGAGCGCTTCCATCTGCCAGGCATAGACCGGAAGGTCAAAGGTCGCCGGTCCGATGATCAACCACCGTTGATCCTTCGGCGTGCCGGCGTTCTCGAACAGGTCGTACGCACCGAACTGGTGCAGATTGAAGTAGCCTGCGTTCTGTACGACGACGAACGGAACCTCGATATCGCCCAGCATCCCGGAAGGCCCGTGCGGCATGACGAAGCTCGCACGGGACTTGCTGTCCAGAACGAGCCCCGCGAACAACTCGCGCGTCCGACGTGTCGGGGTCATGCGCTGAAAAGCTTTCATGATTCGAGTCATCCGCTTCTTCACCTGGGGCCACCACACATACTTCAGCGGCGAATTTGCGATGTCGCTCACCAGCGAGCGCACGAGCGGCGGCACGCGCAATCTGAACTGGAGCGGTGTGAAGTTTGCACCCATCCACAACGCGAGAAAATCGGGCTGCGGCGCCCCGCCAAACATGGCAATGTGGCGGAAGAAGTCGGTGCACATTTCGTTGGCGAAGAAACCCTTGAGCGCCGGAGGACGAAGTCGCGCGACCTGCGGCTGCGTGAGAGCGTAATAGGAAGTGCCGAACAGAACCACCTGTCCATCGCACCAGGGTTGCGCCGCTGCCCATTGAATGACCTTGGCGTGGTCCTCGACGTCCGCGTCGTTGAAAAAGACGGCATCGACACCGCCGGAGCGCCCCATTCCGCGACGGGTGACGATGACGTGGACATAGCCCCTGTTCGTGAAGATCGGGGGGCTCCCGGCTTCCGCGTTGCCGGTGGGAAGTCCGGTGGATTGCAGTTCTTTGGAATAGGCGCCGAAGGACACGATCGCCGGATAGCGGCCCGGCTGCTTGGGAACATGGATGTCCGCTGCCAGCAAAACGGAAGGAGCAACCGCGATCATCTGGTCCGCGAGAATGCGGCAACCGAGCCCCGATTTCGCGGGGGGACCCGGCGTCCAGCCAGCGCACTGGTCGCCGAACAGCCCGCCCTTTGGCGCGATGAGATTGTCCCAGAAGCCCGGCTTCGCGCCACGACCGACCATGTGCTTTCTCCCATCGTTTTGGCTCTATGCGACAAGGCGATGGCGCTGGATTTCTTCCATTCGCAGGTTCATCGAGGTCGAGCTTTGCCGCGGGTTCATGGCTCTCGATCGATAATCAAAAAGCTCGGGCCTGCGTGAGCCAGTGCCCGGGAGAGAACCTCGCCTATCTCTGCGATGTCCGAGATCTTCTCCGTGCGAGCGCCGAAACCCTCGGCGATCTTCCGCATGTCCACATTCGGATCGTTAAAGTCCATGCCGACGAAATGGGTAGTCTGCAGAGTTGTTCCCATCGCGTTGCACCAGAGATCCTTCAGCAGGCGATACTCGTGGTTGACGAAGCAGACGAAGACAGACGGGACGGCGTATTTCGCGGCGGTCCAAAGGGCATGGATGGAGAACAGGCTGCCGCCATCACCCACGAAACAGACGGCGGGTTTGCGTGTTGCGAGTCCGATGCCGACCCCCAGCGGCATTGCCCAGCCCAGGCCGCCGCCGCGAGGAGAGAAATGGACGTTGCGGAAACCGAGTTGCACTGCCATGTCCTGGACGATGGCGTCTTCCGAAGAGCCCTCGGTCACGATGTGCGTCGTCCGATCAAGATGCCGGAGCACCGAAAGGATCAGTGCATCGCTCGCCCGAGGGCCGGAGGCGGGATACTTTGAGTCGAGGGCGGCGTCGTCCACCTTTCGCGCTGCGGCGTGGTGTGCTTCAGCGCCAAGTGACGCCGCGAGCGCATCGAGCGTTGCGCCGATGTCGCCGAGCACGGCTATGTCGCAGGGGAAGTCGAATCCGAGCTGGCTCGCCGCCGGTGCGATCTGAATCACCTTGAGGTCGGCGGGCAGCGCCTGGAGGCCGTCGTACGTAAAACTGTCCACTTTCTCGCCGATCAGTAGCATGGTGTCATAGCGGCGGAGCGCCTCGTTGATCTTGCGGGTTGTCGGCGGAAGCTGCCCGCGGAAATTGGGATGGAGGGGATCGACCGTTCCCTGCACATGGAATGGGGCGGCATAGATGTCTGCGCCAAGCACGCCTGCGAGACGCCCCACCGCATCAATACCATGCGCCGCGCCGACCGCGTAGTCCGTCACGATCGCGAGCTTGCCCGCCGGAACGGCCTTGAGCGCATCCGCGACCGCCCGGATGCCGCGCGGCACCGTGTCCTCGATGATCCGGGTCTTCTTGAAAACGATGTGCTCGGTCTTCTCCAGCATGAAGTTCATCGGGATGGAAAGAAACACCGGACCGGGCCGCTGCAATCGTGCGTGCAGATAACACCGCTGCAAGGCGATGGCCAGGTCGCCGGTGCGCGTCACTTCGTAGGTGTACTTCGTCGCGGTTTCGGCTAACTGAGTATTCGGGGCGCCCAGGACGGGATTGTGAATCAGGAAGCGGGAATCCTGCTGCCCGTTGATCACCAGCAGCGGCACTCCCGACATGAGCGCGTTACGCATGTTGAACATGCCGTTGGCGAGCCCCGGATAGGTGTGCAGGCTGACAATGGACGGTTTGCCTGTGATGAGCGCATATCCCGCCGCGATGCCGACCGCGCTCGATTCATGCAGGCAGAGCACGTAGGTGGCCTTCGATGCCGCAACGGCGGCGAGAAACGTCGTTTCCGTCGTGCCGGGATTTCCGAAGACAAACGGAATGTCGTAGATCTCGAGAAAATCCTGGATGAGTTCGCCGCCGGTCCGGGTCGTCATGTTCTCACCATTCGTTGCAGCGGCGCCGGCCGCGAGCTCTTCGCCAAGTGCCGCACTTCTGGCGCGATCAACTCGCGCATCGAAAGCCGTGCTCGTGCTGGGCTATTCCCGCAGCATCCTTTGCCCAGGCATCCTAACACATCCGATCTTCAGAAAACGCATACTGCAGCGCCCGAAAACCGCTGCCATCGGAGAGCACGAGAAGTCAGCTCAGACCCCGCTCGAATGACCCGCGCCCGAGACACCCAGCGCAATCAGTTCCGCACAGAGGATCGGCAGCAATTCGCACAGCGGCGCGACCGATGCATACGCCAGTGCCGGGGCGTCTGATTTTGCGTCATCCGAAGCAATCTCGAGGGCCGGCGTGTTGGTCATCGTTCCGGCAATCCATCCGCTTAGGATGAAGAAGTTCATCCGGAGGACACGCCGGGCGAAGCACGCGACCACAAGCAGCGGAAGCGCGACGACAGCCAGACTCGCCGCGATAACCGCCGGCCCTTCCTGCGCAGTGCGCTCGATCAGCCCCGGGCCGGCTTGAAAGCCCACGCACGCAAGAAAAATGCACATCCCCATGTCGCGTAGAGCGGAGTTGACGGTCGCCGGCATGTGCCACACCAGCGGTCCAAGCCGCTCAAGTCGCGACAGCAGGATCGCCACGAGGAGGGCCCCCCCGGCCATTCCGAGGTGCAATGCCGTCGGCGACCCCGGGACTTGAATCGGGATTGCACCCACGATCACCGCCAGCGTGATCCCGAGAAAAACCGGAAGAAGATAGGTCCGATTGAGCACATCCGGTTCGTTCCCCAGAATCTCTCCGACGGTGCGAATGCCCGCCTCGGATCCCACGACCGTGACCCGATCGCCGAACTTCAACGCGAACTCCGCGTGGGGCACGAGATCGATCCCCGCACGCGTCACTTGCACGATGGTTACGCCCGTTCGCGATCGAAAGTTAAGTTCCCGCAGGGGCCGGCGAAGCGCACCGGCCCGGGTCACGATCAACTCCGCGCGCCGGAGTGCGCCCGGTACTTGCGACAGATCCGTCGTGCTCACCCGGCCCAGTTCTGCCACGAGTTCCTGGATCTGCTCGGGGCGCCCCACCGCTCGTACCACGTCCCCGGTCTCAAGCACGGTCTTCGAGTGCGGAACCGAAGCAAAGCCATCGTGGAAAATCCGTGAAATCACCACACCTTGCCGCACATGTGCCGGCAGGCTGCTGATCGGCGCATGGGCATACTGGGCACGCGTCACCTCGATGTCCACGGTCGCAGTCGGCGGCGACTTTGGCGTCTGGCTCTGCACAAGCGCGGCTCGCTCCTCATCCAGCCGAATGCGGAACACGTGTCGTAGCAGGCCGATCAGCAGGATCGGCACGACAATGCCGACCGGATACGTAATCGCGTACGCCAGCCCGGCCGAAGCTAGCGCCTTCGCTTCGGCGCCTGGATCCGATGCCAGTTGTCTTCGGATCACCATCTGAGCGCTCGCCAGTGCGGGTGTCGAAGTGAACGACCCGGCAAAGACGCCCGTCGCCGAGTGACCCCGGACGACCGGCAAAAACGCTGCCAGCAACGAGCCGGATAGCAGCACTGCCGCGGCCAGCGCATTTAAACGAACCCCGCCCGATCGGAACGACGCCACGAAACCCGGCCCCACCTGCAAGCCGATCGCATAGACCAGCAGCACGAGCGACAAATCGCGAAGAACCGTCAACGCTTCCTGTGGAATCGTGACCCCGACCTGCGCCAGCGCCAATGCCGAGAAAATCACACCGGATGTACCCAGCCGGACCCCCTTGAACGGTACACGCCCAAGTCCAAGACCGAGCACGATCGCCATCGACAGCCACAAGATCGCTGAAGCCGAAGGCTCGAGAAAGGAGCGAATATCTGCGGCAATTGGCACGGGGCGTCTCGCGAGAATGAGTTTCGTGTCGGACTCGGTTTGCCGTCTCCATCTCTGTCCGCCGGGAGCACGCGGGTGAATTCAAAGCTTAAGACTTTCAGCGGCGCGCAACTCGAAAGCGTCCGAGCGAGAATTTTCTGAAGAATCGTCGGAGACAGTTGAAGGAAAAGCGGCGACCAGCAACTGGACGCAGGGTGACAAAACGGTGACTGAGTAGGCGTTCCGGCAAAAAGTCAAAGATGGCGAAGCAGAGGCCATCTCGGGTGTGTCCAGCGCTCGGATGCTTCCGTGGGATTGGAGATGCCGAGCTCTCTCAGCATTTTCTCGGTGACAAACGCTGAAGACATGGAGCGAACTCCATCTCCGCAAACAAGAAGTTGGCGAGTGACGACGACAAGCCCGCCCCCAGGCCATCGCCCATGTTCGGGTGAACGTCGCGTCTCGAACAGCGAGCCTCAAGTTTTCACGTCTTCAAATCACCACCAACCACGCTGAGAATCGCGATTAAAAAAATCGGCAGTCTCCAGTCTCTGGAGGCTGCCGCGAAAGCGGAGAGGGGGAGATTCGAACTCCCGAGAACCCTTACGAGCTCTGCCGGTTTTCGAAACCGGTACGTTCAACCGCTCTGTCACCTCTCCGAAACCGGACTTGCTTGGAGCGTCCGGGGTCATGATCTTTCGACCGCGAATCGCCCCCGTCAACATCATTTCTTCCGCGGTTTCGCCGCGGGCGACTTGGGGCGATCGAAAAACCGGCGTATTGCTCCGAGAATCTCCTCCGGTTCGCTCATGCGCCCGGTGCCGATGGTGCGGCAGGCCTGCCACCCTTCGCCCGGGCCGATCATGTAGAAGCCGTCCTCGACCAGTTGTTTCACGTTCCGCTGGGTGCTTTTCTGCGACCACATGATGTCGTTCATCGCGGGCGCGAGAACGACCGGGGTGGACGCCCGCTCGATCGCGGAGAGAATCAGGGAAACCACATCATCAGTCCGGCCAGTCGCGAGCTTGGCGAGGCAATCCATGGTCGCGGGGGCGACGATCGCGAGGTCGAGAGAACGGGCGAGCGAGATGTGCTGCGGGTCTTTCGACTCGATCTGATCCCAGGCGCTGGTGTAGACGGGAGCGCCCGAGAGCGATTGGAACGTGAGGGGAGTGACAAAGCGGGTTGCAGCCTCGGTCATCGCGACGGTAACATCGGCGCCGCCCTGTGCAAGTCGGCTGACGATGGTGCAGGCCTTGTACGCCGCGATGCCGCCGGTGACACCGACAAGCACGCGCCTTCCGGTGACAAAAGACCTGAGCGTCTCCGGATCTGCCGGGCTTTGTGCCGCGGTCTCGGCGCGAATGCCGGCAGTCGAACGATCACGGTTCGATGGAACGGACTTTCGCAACGTTCAACCTCGCTCGAAAGCCGACCGGGCATCGACTCAAGTCCCGATCAGAGCAGGGCTTCGCTCGGTTCGTTTGAAGACGACTTGGTCTCGACGAGGGCCGCGTTGTCGAAGTCGAGCGTGATTTTGTCGGACATGATCTCTTCGATCACGATCTCAAGGTCCGTGCGGCCGTTGCGCTCGACGAGCGGACGGGCGCCGTCCATGAGTTCGCCAAGCCGACGCTGGATCAGCGCGCAGAGCTTGAACCGGCCGCCGACCTTGTTCACGATTCCGTCGCTCTTCAGGGCTTCGATCATGCTGCTATCGGTCCTGTCTTCAAGTCCGAGCCCGGAGCCTACCGCTCCTGTCGGCCGGATTTCGCTTGCGTGCAAATTCCGGATCACCTATACTGCTTTACGCGAATCGATCGACGTTCGCCAGCGCTGCCCACCCTCGTGCTTCCCGATTTTTCGGTCGGCACTTTGGGCGATGCGTGCGATATCGCCGGTCATTCGCAGGACGACAAGTTTAGGCTCGTTTGGTCGGAAAAGCACGTCCCGCTGCCGCGGGCTCGCGGATTGGCGTGCAATCGCATTCGCCGGTGATAAAGAGCATCCGAAACTGCTCGCCCGGCCCGGATCACCCCAAGATGTCCCGTCCAGTTCGTGAGTGGAACATCGGAAGCAAAGTACGCCATTCCGGCTGCCCCGAGTGGGGCGTCGGCGTCGTGACCGCTGCCCAATCTCTCGTGCAGGAGGGTGTCCGCTGCCAGCGGCTGACCATCCGGTTCGACAAGGTTGGAAGCAAGACCATCTCGACCGCCTTTGCGAATCTCCTCGGGGCGACGGATTCTGCTCCGCTGCCCTCTTTTTCATCTGTTTCCGGAACTTCTTCCATGCCCCCCCCACCTTCCACCGACAGCATCCTGAATCTTGAGGCCAAGGCGGCCACTGAAGAAACGTTCCTGCGCTTGCCGGAAGCGGCCACCGACCCCTTCGCCACACTGCCCCGCCGTGCCGCGGCAACGCTGGCCCTGTACAAATTCAATCCGTCGGGCGCTTCGCTGCTGGATTGGGCCATGATGCAATCGGGCATGCGGGACCCGCTCAGCCGTTACAACCGGCATGAATTGGAAACGCTGTTTCACCGATTTAAACAGAATCTCGATTCCCACGCCCGCAAGACGCTGAAGGAATTGAAGAAGGCGGATGCCGCGGCTTTCGCCCAGGTGCTTTCACAGGCAACGCCGGAAGCGCAGGCGGCTGTTCGCCGAATCGACATCAACCGTTGATTGAACGCAACATCCCGCACGTTCGGTCGGCCGGCAACCGGACGCGAATTGCGACCGGGCATCGGGTAACCCCTCATTTTCGGTTCGGTGCCCGTTTTTCCGGACCAGACGCCGGTTGTCGTTCGTGGCACGTTTCGGCCCGCCCGTTGCATTGAGTCTCTCCGTTCACGCCTTCCCAGCGGAAGGTGACATACGGAGAGAGACATGAACGAACAGGACTTCCAGAAGAAGCTCGGGGAACTTATGGCTCAGATCGGCGAGCTCCCCGAGGCGGATCGCGCGCCGCTCGAAGCCATGGCGGGCGAAGCCCAGACACGCCACGACAAGATGAAGCAGACGATCGGTGACCTGCAGGAGTCGCTCGACTACCTGCGGCTGAGCGTCAAGTACCTGGTCTTCGACTTGGAAGCGACGCGGCGCGAGAACGACTATCTCCGCAGCCTGCTCGAAAAACGCAACTCCGAATCCGAAGGGAACGACTGACCGCAACGGGGCCGCAAACGCCGCTGTCCGCGGCCCCGCAGACTCAAACCCGCCCCCCCAAAGCGACGGCTCCGCGCGCGTTGACTCCGCCGCGCTGGAGCCGTCGCGTTTTTTGTGCCGGCCTGGGTTCCAGCAAGCGTCCGGGACTTTGCCCGCGCTTCCGAAGTCGGCTATCCTTCGCCCACGCCGGAGAGGTGGCCGAGAGGCTGAAGGCGGCGGTTTGCTAAACCGTTATACGGATTTAGGTCTGTATCGGGGGTTCGAATCCCCCCCTCTCCGCTTTCTTTTTCCCCGAGGCCGCACGGTCGGCTCACATCGACCGTGCGGATCGCGGCGGCCGGACTTGCCCGGACGCTAATCCATCACACCGAACCGGTAGCCCGCGTTCTTGACTGTGTGGATGAGCGGGCGCGTGCCCACCCGATCGATCTTGCGGCGGAGCGACGAGATATAAACGTCGATCACGTTGCTGCTGGGCTCGAAGTTCACATCCCAAACGTTCTCGCCGATCTGCGCTCGCGAGAGCACGCGGTTGGGATTGCGCATGAGGTATTCGAGCAGTCCATACTCGCGTGCGGAAAGATCCCAGTGCTGGTCGCCACGCCTGGCCCGCCGGGTGTAGAGATCGAGCTCGAGATCTTCGCAGCGGAGCAGCTTGCTCTCGGTCGATTGGTGCCGACGCGTCATCGCGCGCAGACGGGCGAGAAGCTCATCGAACCGGAACGGCTTGGGGAGATAATCGTCGGCTCCGCAGTCGAGTCCCTGGACCTTGTCCTCGGTCGTGCTCAACGCGGTGAGCATCAGGATCGGCGTCGAAACCTTTCGGCGCCGCAGGTTGCGGCAGATCTCGAATCCGTCGCGATCGGGCAGCATCAAGTCGAGCAGAATCGCGTCGTAAGGAACGGACGCCGCAAGATCTTCGCCCTCGGCGCCCGAGTGCGAGATCTCGGCCTGAACACCCGCGTTCTCAAGCCCGGTCTGGATGCCCTTCGCCATTTTGACATTGTCTTCGATGACAAGCGCCTTCATGCAAGGCTCCTTTCCCGCCGGGTCAGCAACCCGACGCCACATTCGGACAAGCGAAATCCGGCGGAGCACTGTGCAGTTTTCCTCGCCGAGTCGGTGGTATTCCTGATTGAAATAAACCGGCGCAATCGCCCGGCATTCGCACTCTCGCAGCGCTCCTTTCCTGTACGACGCCGTTCCATTGCCCGACATGAACGCAGACTGAAGCGGACTTCATGCGGCGGTGCGACCGAACGTTGGACACCGGAGTCGTGATGTGTCGGCGCTTCGGCGAGCAATCTCCGAGAGCTCGCAAGACCATCGTGCGAACGAACGCAGGCTTCCTGCGATTCCGAGGCCGTGTGAATCGATCCGGATCTAGTCGGCAGTCGGGGGCGTCACGAGTTCGAGCACTTCGGAGCGGACCCAAGCGGTGCGCCCGTCGCGCAGGCGGATCTTCGACCACCCGCCCCGGCGCTCGTCGACGCCGACTTCGAGCCCGGCGCGGAGGGGCTCCTGAAACACCGGGTCGTAGAGATCGGCGGGCCCGTTGCGTGCAACGGCGTTCGTCGCGATCACCACGGCTTCGGTTGCGTTGCGTTCAACTGATTCGCGCATGATGAGCGGCGCGAGCGAGGCGACGCAAACGGCCGCGACTGCCGCGACGAGCGACCAGGGTGCCCGCCATCTGCCCAGTACGCGCAGACAAACCAGGCCGAAGAACAGGACGTACGCAATCGAACCGGCGGCGAGAAGCACTCGGGACGTGAGCACGCCGGTTGCGATGCCGGATGCGGAACCAATGACGCGGCCGATACCGGAAAGCGTGCCCCGCAAGCCGCCGGTGGTTGCGGCGGCGTCGGTTTTCTGCATGCTCTGGCCGAGCGCAAGCGCTTCGGTACCGGCGCTCTTTCTTGCCGACGCCAGGGCCGCGAGCACGTCGCGGTCGGTCGGGTCGATCGCCAACGCTCTTCGATAGGCCACGATCGCCGCGGGCAGATCGCCGGCGAAGAGGCTTGCGTTGGCAATGTTGGTTTCGAGCTTCGCGTTCCGGATCCCGCCGGCTCGCGCCACCTCCCGCCAAGCACCGGCAGCCTCGCGGAACTTGGCCTCGGCGGCGGGTCGATCCGTCCTTTGAAGTTCAAGCCCGGCACGAAACTTCTCGTTCCCCGATTGAAAGAGCTGCTCAAGAGCTTGTTGAGAAATGCCCACCACATGGGGCTCGGAAGCTCGCGCCGATCGGGTCTGCAGAGCCACAACGCACACCACGCACAAAAGTGCCAGGGTGCGCGCGATGCGGAGGGGGTGGTTGAACTTCGAGTGGTTCATCGGTTCAGTTTGGAAAACAGGTCCTTCGCCTCGGTGCGGACACTCTCGATATTGATCGGTCGGTTGTCGAACGAAGCGCCCTCGAGCAGGCTCATCAGGCGAGCCGCTCGCTCCGCAATCGGGAGCGGAATCGGGGCGCCGCAAGGGTCGCACGCGGCAACCGCTTCGGGGCTCGCGCCGACAAACGGCGCCAGGCCGATCTGGATTCCCCGCAGAACCTCCTGCGGAGTCCGGGCGGCGTTGACCGCGCGTGTCGCTTCACGCAACGCGCTACTCCGTCGTTGCCTTTGCGGATCGACGGACCGTGCTCGCCACGCGGCGATGCATGCGCCGAGCAGCGCGATCGGGGGAACGGCGATCAAGGTGATTCCCGTCGGAGTCCAAGCCGAGGCGAGGAGGCCGGTACGCTGATCGCGGAGGGCATCGAGCGATTCGCTGTTGGCGCCGACACCTGCCGCGGTGCTTGTCAGGGTCGAAGCCGACGCGGTTGGCAACGAGAAGGCCGCCACGCCGTTCCGTTGCACATCGGCAGCGGTGAACTCCCGCGCGGCACGCACCTTGAGCGGAATGGGCTTGCTCGTTGCGACAGCGTACTTGCCAGTCTTGGTGTCGAAGTACGGGAGGCGGATCGCGGGGATCTCGGTGATGCTGGCCGACTTGGGACGAATTGTGGTCGCAAACGTGCGTTCGCCCGAGGCCGCGGGGGCGGCGGTCGGCGCTTCCCAGCCTTCTGGTGATGGCTTGAATTCGGAAGCAAAGTCTGTTTGCAAATCCAGATTCGGCGGCCTCACGGCTTCCAGAGGCTCGGGACCACTGATCGTGATCGTCAGCGGTATCGGATCGCCGACGTTCGCTTCGGTATTGCCGGCTTTGGATTCGATCGCGAAGACACCGACGAGGCCGCCGAAATCAGCGGGCTTTCCCTCTGCCGGCAGCGCTTTCACATCGAGCGTGAGTGCGTTGCTTGTCACGACGGATCGCTTGGTTCGATCGTCCATGAAAGCATCGAAAAGCGAGCGGGATCGCTGCCCCACGATCTCATCCATCGCCACGCGGAACGGACCGATCTCGAGCTTGCCGGCACGTCGGGGCGTGACGACCAGATCCATGGTGAACCTCGGAACGACCCGACCGCCCTGCTCAACCTGCGAACGCGTGATGATCGCCTCGCCATTGAGGAAGGGAACGGCGTTGTAGGGTTCGCCTTGCTGGAGCGGCCGGCCCCGCACCTGGGGAGCGCGGGGGTCGAGAGCCGCGATGTCGAAATCGGAGCCGCCGTCGGTCCCCGAGAATGAAGCGCTCCGCACGTTATTGCCCAGAAGCCACACGAGACGCATGCGGATCGGCTCGCCGACGAACGCGCTGGTGGCATCAGATTCAAGCGTCAGTGTGAAGTTGGGATTGGGCTTGGCTTCGACAACGTTGAATTCGACGCGGGGAACGTTGATCTTCTGGCCGGCTATGTCGAGCGAGAATCCCTCGACCGCGCCCGGGCCTTTTCGATCCGGCGTCACACGCCACTGCATGATGTAGCGGAGCACTGAAGTTTCGGTGGTGCGGCCGTTGATCGTCATTATGGAGCGACTCGATTCGTCGTGCCCGCCGAGGAAATCGACTTTGGACGACCCCGCGTTCAGATTGCCGGGTGGATCGGCCGCCGAGACTCCATCGATCGTGAGTTGATAAATCAGTGAGTCGCCGAGCTCGACCGACTCCGCCGAGAGCGCGACCGTAACCTGCGGCATCTTTGTTGCGGCGCCCGTCGGCTGCGCGGGAGCGTTGCCGTTCGCAATGATGAAAAGAACCGCGATGAGAGCGAATCGCGCTCTCCCGAGAATGGCCGGGAATCGGACGAAGGCCAGGCTGTCTCCGAGCGGTTTCATCACCAGTCTTTCTCCACGGGTACCGGCCGTCCTCGGAGCGCACGCAGCATCTGCTGGCGGGCGTCCCGTTCCTTGCGTTCCTTGTCGAGCAGTTGCGATGCGGTCTGGTCGTACTTGGGTTCTTGTTTCTGCGCGTCCTTGCCCTGCTCCTTCGGGTCACCCTGTTTGGCCTTGTCTTCCTCGGCCTGCTGCTCTCGCGCCTGATCGGCTTTCCTTTGTTCGGCCTGCGCTGCCTCGCGGAGCATCTCGGATGCATTCCGCTGGTGCTGCTCGGCCTTTTTGTCGTCGCCCTGCTTCATGGCATCCTGCGCCGCCTGCTGTTCCTTTCGGGCGGCGTCCATTTTTTGCCTGGCATCGTCGCCGGCGGATTTCGATGACTCTTTCTGCTGCTGCTCGGTCTTTTCGCTCACCGATTGCTGATCCTGCTCGGCTTTCTGTCGTTCGTCATTCCTTTTCTTTGCATCCTGCTGCTCGCCAGCCTTCTTTGTCTGGTCGGCGGCGTTCCTCTGCTGTTCGGCGAGATCCTTCAGCTTGTCGGCGTTCTGCTGGTTCTGTTCCCCGGCATCTCCCGACTGCTGGCCGCCCTGATCCTTCTGGTCCTGCTTGCCCCCCTTGCTTTGCTGATCCTGCTTCTGCTTGTCCTTGCTCTTGTCCTGATTCTGCTCGTTGGACTCACCATCTTTCGATTGCTCGTTCTTGGATTGCTCCTCCTGCTTTTTCTGCTGCTCTTCAAAGTCTTTCAGCATTCGGCGCGCGATCTCCACGTTCCGCGCTGCTTCGGTGTCATCGGGCTTTGATTCGTACGCAGATCGGAAGGCCTGTGCCGCGGCTTCCAGCCGGGCCTTGGTTTCTTCCGGCTTCGCGCTCGATGGTGCGCCGCTCGGCGGAGAAGCTTGTTTGAGCAGGGCCTGCCCAAGATTAAACCGCGCGCGAGCAGAGAGTTCCGCATCTGTGGTCTGCAAGTCCGCATCACGGAAGTGCTGCGCCGCTTCTGCAAACTTCCCGGCGGCGAAGAGCTCACGGCCCGTGTTGTAGAGGGAATCGGGCGTTTGCGGTGCAGTCGCAGGAACTGGCGCTTTGGCTTGCGTCGCTTCGGGAGCGTCGGCGGCCCGAGCAACCTGCCCGAGCAGCGATGCGCAGACCACTGCGCTGGCCAGCGCCGCACCGGAAACTCTGTTCACCGCCAACCCAGAAGACGGCCCGGATGCCAGCCCGGATGCCGGTTTGGATGCAAGACGCGTCCGAACGCGACCGCCGATCATTGGTTCGATCGCCAGGCAGGCACCCGCAATCAAGAGAAAGTACGGGAAGAGTTCACGGTACAGCACGTTCGACTTGGTTTCCGTTTCGCGCTGATCGGCGCTTCCGACAAGGTCGTGGTACACCTTGTCGAGATCCATCGTGCCGGTACCGACGTTGAGGAACACTCCGCCCCCCCCGCTCTCACCGGCGGCGCGGGACGCCGCTTCGGCGATCGCAGCCAGAGTTGTCTGGTCGAGGCGACTGCGAACACGTTCGCCCTGATACTCGACGAACTTCTGGTCCGCCCGTTCTTCCGCCGGAACGGGTGCGCCCTCAACTTCGCTGCCGATCCCGATGACGATAAGTCGCACTCCCTGTTCCGCGGCCTGCTTGGCCGCTTCGGTCGGGAAGCTGCCCTGATCTTCGCCGTCGGTGATCAGCACGATGTCGCGATACCGACCGGGGCCGGGCTCGAAGACGTCGTTCATGGCCTTCCGAATGGCATCGCCGATCATCGTGCCGCCCCGAGGAACCGACGCGGGCGAAAGCTCATCGAGGGCCATGCGGAAGAACCCGTAATCCATGGTCAACGGGCTCTTCACAACCGCGGCTCCGGCGAAGGCCACCAAACCGACACGATCGCCCCGGAGGGTGTTCACCAGATCGTTGATCCACAGCTTTGCCCGGGAGAGGCGGTTGGGGACCGCATCGCGCGAAAGCATGCTGCGCGAGACATCGACGATGAAGACCACGTCTCGCCCACGCACGGTCACGCTTTCTTCGACCGGATCGGCCTGGGGCCTTGCGAGCGCGAACATCAGCGAGCCCGCGCCCGCGACGATCAGGCACAGCTTTGTCGCGGCGCGCGCCGGGGACGGCCGCGTCGATTGCGGGGTCTGCCCGGAGAAAGTGACCAGGGCACGCCGGGCGCTCACAAAGGCGAACCAAAGCAGGATCGCGGCCACCGGCAGCACCAGCAGCAGCAACAACACGCCCGGCGACGCGAACCGCCAGGCGGCTGCGCCCAACATTGTCGGCGCCGCGGCGATCATGCGACCCTCCGGAAAGCCGTGTTCGCCGCGAGCAATTCGAGCCCGAGCAGCCCGAGCGCCGCGATGGCGAGCGGCGCGAAGAGCTCGATCCGGCGCGAATGCTCCTTGGTGTCGATGCGTGATTTTTCCAGCTCATCGATCGCGGCATAGGCCTCGTCGAGCGCTCGGGGGTCGCCCGCCGCAAAGTACTTGCCTCCGGTTTCCTTCGAGATCTCACGGAGCATCCGCTCGTCCACATCGCTGCCGCGCGGCATGCGCCGTCGCCCGAACGGTGTATCCACCGTAACGACACGATCGCCGGCGCCAACGCCGATCGTGTAGATCCGGATGCCCCACTCCGTGGCGAGCTTCGCGGCGTCGTACGGCGAAACTTCTCCGGCGTTGTTCTGGCCGTCGGTCATCAGCACGATGATCTTCGACTTGATCTCGAAATCCGGCTTCTGGCCCGGCGCCGGCTTCTGGCTCGACACTTCCTCTTCCGCTCGCTTGAGCCTCGCGGCGGCCAGGGCGAGCGCGTCGCCGATGCCGGTCCCGTCCTCCGCGCGGTTTTCGACCGGCTTGAGCAGCTTCGCGGCGTCGATCAGCGGCTCGTGCACACGTGCGAGCGGGGAGATGGTGTCCGCGTACCGAGCGAACGCGATCAGGCCGATCATGTCGCCCGCGCGGCCTTTCAGGTCTTTCCCATCGCCCTTCACGAAGTCGATCAGCGCCTGGCGCGCGACTTCGTTCTTGGTCTTGTCGTCATCGCCGATCGGCTCGCCCATGCTTCCCGAGCGGTCGTAGACGATCTGAATCGCGAGACCTTCGGTCGAGGTCGTCGTCCAGCCGGTCGAGGCCTGCGGGCGTGCAATCGCAAGGACCACCGCAGCGATCGCCAGAAGCCGCAGGGCCAGCGGCACCCAACGCAGCGCTATCCGCCAGGATGTTCCGAACGCTGGAAGCTGCTGCGCGCCGGGCAGCGGCGCCAGCTCCCGTCTGCGGAGGCGGAGCGCAATCCAGCCGACGAGGGGAAGTAGCAGCAACAGCAACAGCGCGTAGGGAAAAGCGAAACTCACGCTTTCACCCCCGAACTTCGCGTCGGGCGAACAGAGACGGGCATCGATCGCAGATTCAGAAGCATCGCGATCACGGTTTCCGCGTGCCTTCTCAGTTCCGCCGGCGGCATCGCTTCGCCCCCGAAACGGGCCGCATCGAGCGCCCGCAAAACTTCGCCAACACCGGTGGCCTTCTCTTCACCCCATACGGGGTTCCGCCGCAGACGTTCGACCAGTTCGCTCGTCTCGGCGGTTGCCGCGCACGGCTCGATCCGCTCCGCAAGGCCGCTCCGGAGCACGCCCGCAAGCAGGTGCATCGGATCCGATCCGCCCGCCTCGATGCCGGCTCGCGCCTGTTCAGCGGTCGCCAGCAGCCGAGTAATCTCATCAGGCCCGGAACGGCGCCGAGTGAGCATCCAGATGCCGAAACACGCCAACGCCGAAACGCCGACGCCGATGCCAACGCCTTCCCACAGGCCCCAGCGTTCGCGCGGGACGGGAATCGTGTAAGCCTCTCGGATTGTTCCGGGATCGAGCGATTGTCCCCCTTTCGCGTCGTGCGATCCAAGCAAGGATTCGACGCGGATCGCCACTTCCGCCGTGCGAGCGACGCCGCTCTCGCCCGCGCTCTTCTGCCACCGGATCTCAAGCGGCGGAAGCCGATACTCCCCGGCCAGGAACGGCGCGAGCGTGTACCGCCGCACCAGCACTTGTTCTTCACCGGCCTTGGCAACAACCGTGCGCGGAGGCTCGTCGACGCTGGACACCACCGTGAATCCACCAAGCCTCGGCTCGGCCGGCGGCAACGACACCCGCACCCCCGCGGGTGCATGCACAATCAGCGTTGCAACCACAGATTGTGCCACGTTGATCGACGAACGATCGAGCTTCAGCGTGGCCCTGATCGGCCCCGCATCTACAGTTTGTTCGGAAGCCGGCTCCGAGGCCCAAGCCGGCTGGGAATGCAGCACGACCGCCGCCGCGCAAACCAGCAGCGCCAATGCCCCGGATGTGAGCTTTGTGCTCATCGCCGGCGCTCCCGCATCTGGAAATAGCGTACGAGGTCCTGCACAAACGGACGCTCGGTGCTCAGCACGACACGATCGGTTTCCGTGCGTCCGAACAGCTTCGCAAGTTCCGCTTCCCGCTGCAATGCAGCGGCACGATACTTTGTCCGCACGCTCCGCGACGCGGTGTCCAGGAGCCGCTGCGCCCCGGTCTCGGGATCAAACACCTCGACCATTCCAACATCCGGCAGCTCGTGCTCCCGCGGATCGGTCACCTGCAGGGCGATGACCTCCTGCTTCCGCGAGAGCAATCGGAGCGAAGTCTCGAACGATCCGGGCCCGCCCGGAGCGAGGAAATCCGAAACGAGAAAGAGCGTGCCGCGCCTTGGCAGAACATGTCCGAGACGCAGCAGCACGCGATCGATGTCCGTCCCGCGCGACCGGGGCTCAAAGTTCAGCAGCTCCCGCAGCAATCGGAGCGAATGGCCGCGGCCTTTCCCGGGGGGCACGTACAACTCGATGTCGTCGGTGAAGATGCACAGCCCGACCCGGTCGTGATTGGTCGAAGCGGAGAGGGCGAGCACCGCCGCGGTCTCGATCGCGATGCGCCGCTTGTTGCGCGGCCCGGCAGCCGACAGAAAACTCTCCGAAGCCGAAAGATCAACGGCGAGGAAGACGGTCAGTTCGCGCTCTTCGACGAATCGCTTGATGAAGGGCTTCCCGGTGCGCGCCGTCACGTTCCAGTCGATGGTTCGCACATCGTCGCCCGGCTCGTATTCCCGCACGTCGGCGAACTCGATGCCTCTTCCCTTGAACGCGGTGTGGTACTCGCCCGCAAACAGACCCTCCACACGGCGCTTCGTACGCACCTGCAGCCGGCGAACTTCTCTCATCAGGTCCTGGGTCAGCATGGGTCGGTGAATACGCGAAAGGACAAAGCTCGGAACGGGTCAGGGAAGCGGGATGCGGTCGAAAATCTGCTTGACGATCTCGTCGGAATCGACGTCTTCGGCCTGCGCTTCGTAACTTGGAATCACGCGGTGCCGGAGCACATCGTGCCCCACCGACTTCACATCGGCCGGCGTGACGTACGCCCGCCCCTGGATCAGCGCGTGACCCTTCGATGCGATCGCCAGACTGATGCTCGCCCGAGGCGACGCGCCGAACTCGAGCAGCCGATCGATCTCCAGCCCGTACGCCTTCGGATCGCGCGTCGCGTGCACGACGCTCACGATGTAGTCCTTGATCCGGTCGTCGATTCGGACCCGATCGACGAGTTGGCGCAGGCGATCGATCTCTTCCAGCGTCACGATCGGCTCGACCGTCGTGGGCGGGCGCGTCGTCGCCATGCGATCCACGATCTGCCTTTCCTCCGCCTTGGTCGGGTATCCCACTTTCAGCTTGAGCATGAACCGATCGACCTGTGCTTCCGGCAACGGATACGTGCCTTCCTGCTCGATTGGGTTCTGCGTCGCAAGCACCAGGAACGGCTGCTCCAGCGGGTACGTCGTGTCGCCGATCGTCACCCGTTTTTCCTGCATCGCCTCCAGCAGCGCCGACTGCACCTTCGCGGGCGCGCGGTTGATCTCGTCGGCGAGCACGATGTTCGCGAAGATCGGCCCCTTCTTCGCGCTGAACGTTCCGTCGCGCGGGCTGTAGATCAGGGTTCCGATCAGGTCCGCCGGAAGCAGATCCGGCGTGAACTGGATGCGGGAGAACTTTGCGTGGATTCC
The DNA here is from genome assembly GCA_017303555.1 of Planctomycetota bacterium. Classification (GTDB taxonomy): domain Bacteria; phylum Planctomycetota; class Phycisphaerae; order Phycisphaerales; family UBA1924; genus JAFEBO01. The sequence goes on along the minus strand of JAFLCN010000012.1, from coordinate 32,443 downwards.
CCTCGCAAGCGAGTTCACGGTCAATGTCTTGGCCAAGCCCGGCACGCCCTCCAGCAGGACGTGCCCGCCGGTGAGAAGCCCCAGGATCAAACGCTCAACCATCGCGCGCTGGCCGATCACCACTGTCTCGATCGCGTTCAGGAGCCGTCGGATCGTCTCCGATGCCTCACCGATCTGACCGTCCAACTGGACATCCGCCTGGCCGCCGATCTTTCCGTGCTCTTGAAGATTGCTCATGCTGTTGAGTCCGCGCCGTGGAGCGCGATCACCCCCTCTGGGTGTTCGCCGATTGGTAAAAAAGTAGCGGTCTTATGGCTCTCACGGGCCCAAAGTTCCCGAATCCACAGATGCGCCACCCACACCGTCCCGTCGAAGCGCAAAAAGACCGGCCGCTCCGAGTTTTCGGAGCGGCCGGCCAATCCATCTCTCTCCTCGATCCGTGCTCTCTCCCCCGAACCCGGGGAAGCCACGCCCGTATTCAAACCGGGGCCAATCCAGCCCTTACGACCCCACTGCATCTTCGCTCGCCGGCTCGGCCGCCACGTCCGAAGCCCCCCACCGTTCGCCCATCGCCAGCGCAAACTTCTTGCGGAGTGCCGACACCCCTTCGCTCCGCGAGGCTGTCTGACGCTCGCGAGCCAGCGCAGCGCCCAGCAACGCCGCGACCCTTTGAGTCGCCGGCACCCGGACCTGTGCTTCGATCTGCGGGTTGTAGTTCGTCGTCGAGTTGATGTCGTACGTGTACTTCCGCCCGTCGCGTCCTTCAACGAACTCGATCCCGCAGACCGAGATCGCGTTGGCGCGAAGGAACGCACGGTACCGTTCGATGATCGGATCCGAGAACCCTTCCCGCAGCGAGAACTTCGCACCCGCGTCGCACGGCGAGCACGCATCCGACGGGCAGAGCTCGAACCCGTCGCTCGTCTGAGCCCTGATCGCGTACACGAACTCACCTCCGACAAATTCCACCCGCGTCACCACGGGATCGACCGGCCTGATGTACTCCTGGAGCAGCAGCACATCGTCCGGCGGCAGATCGATATCCGGCGACGACAGGTACGTCACCAACTGCTTGAGCGACGTGATCAGGCGCACGCCCTGACCCCGACCACCGCGGCTGGGCTTGATGATGAAGGGGAGCGGAAACCCTCGCGCAGCATCAAAGATCGCCTCGCGCCCGCCGATGACGGCCACCGACTTGGGCGTTCGGATTCCCGCGGCGCGGAGCGCCTGATGCTGACGCACCTTCGACATTTCCAGCTCGAATGCCGTCGAGCCGTTGAACACTTTCCTGCCGCGGCTCTCGAGCCACTGCAGCAATTCGCGTGTGTGCGCGACGCTGTGCGTGTGGCCGCGTGTGTACGAGCTCGGGCTCATCCGGTTGAAGTAGATTCCTTCCGGCGGCTCCGCATCCAGGTCGATCGATCCCTGATCGACGTACCACTCGTCCCACGGAACCCCGATCGCATCGAGCGCACGTCCAAGCGGGGCCAGCCATTCCGAATTCTCATTGATGATGTAAACCTTCATCGCACACACTCCGGGCGCCGGAAAGCGCGGAAAAACGCTCAAACCCGGCCGATCAGAACACTTCAGTTGTTGTTGATTTCACAAAGAACCGGACTCACGCCGAGCGACTCAAAGTCGCGTGCCAATGCGGATGCAATGGCGTTGACAATGCCCCGCGCAGCACATTTGGCCGCGGCGTTGATGGGATTTGTCAAGGTGAATCGTCATGGTTCAAATCTCGCACTCGGGGCGAGTCGCAAACACACTAGGCGGGAGCTTCGATGGCGTCAACGCCCAGTCGTTTCGCGCCGGCGGCACCTTTCGAGAAAAAAGTGAGCAAGGGTGCCCCCGTCCAGGCGGGCACTCTTGCTCGGGGAGAGGATCGGCGTGTGAGAAAAGGCAGGCCGAAAGTCCGGGAAAAGGCCGGCTTTGGGGTAGCGTCAGGCCTTGTTGACCGATTTCCAGTTCATCGCAGCGGTTCCGCTTCCAACCAGGATTGCCACGACGCCGCCCACGATCAGCCAAACCGATCGATCCGTCGGGTTGCCGGTGAACACTCGGGAAACATCCGACGCGAATGAGTTCGATGCCTGAATGCCGAGCACGAGCAGGATCACTCCGACAACGACGAGTATCAATCCAACCGGAACTCGCATGGCCCGCTCCTTTTTCTGGACGCCACTCAAGGCGGCCGTCACGCAAAAGAATGCGGCTTCGGCCTGAAACCGGCGTGAAGAACCGGTAGATTTTCGCTCGGCGTGGCCCGCCGCCCGCTCAGTTCAGTGTCCGCAAACGCGGGGCTTCGGCCCACCTCAGCTTGGTGATCAGCGTGGACCAGTAAGACGTGTGCGGATTCTGAACCAGCAGAGCCTTGCGATCGTGGCGTGAGACTTCAACAGCATCGTCTTCGCTGAGCTTGGTCAGCACCTGCCCGTCAACGACCAGCGTCGTCCCATGACCATCATCGTCGTTCACACGCGTCACCACGATGTTCACCCGGCTCGAAAGCGGCACCACGATCGGGCGGAAGCTCAGTGAATGGGCCGCGATCGGCGTGATCGCGATCGCGTCGAGCTCCGGCGAGACGATGGGACCGCCCGCCGAAAGGTTGTACGCCGTCGAGCCGGTGGACGTGCTGACGATCAAGCCGTCGCCGCTCACCGTCGGCCCGACATTGCCGTCGATCGACAACGCCATGCGGATCATCCGGTACGGCGGCCCGGCCGTGAGCACGCAGTCGTTCGCGGCGATCGATTCAAACCGCGGCCGACCATCCAAGCCCGTCACACGAACCGAAAGTAGCGGCGTCTCGTGGACGCGCAGCGGTTCGTCGCCGAACACCGAGCTCGCGGCGCGCATCAAGGCCGGCATGTCGTACTCGGCCATGAACCCGAGCTTCCCGAAGTTCACGCCGAGAATGGGCTTCGACAACGGCACCAGGCGCCGGAGCTGCCCGAGGAGTGTGCCGTCCCCTCCCAGGATCACAAAGAGATCGATCCCGCCCGCACGCGCCGAAAGCTCACCGTTCGAGGCATCCGCCTCGCCGGCGAGCACGCCGTGCCGCTCGATCAACCCGCGCACCTTCTCCGCCGCGGCAGTTGCGTCCGCCTTTTCCTTATTCACGATGAGAAACACGCGCCGTGGCATCGCTTGAGTCTACCGATCGCCCTTCCAACGCGGAGAATGCCCCAAGGCTATCGACGCGCTGTTTTGTGTTGCGTTTGACGCGGCGCGGCAACCCGGCTCGGCGACGGGGCTTCTGTCTCGGTCGCCGCGGTTTTCGCCGCATCGGCAAAGACCTTCACGAGCCCCGCTGCATCGAGCCGTACTTCCGCCAGTTGCTTCGCCCGTGAATCCTGCAGCACCCAGCGATCCGGCAGACCGTGACGCACGATCCGGGCGTTGGACAATCCGAGCTCCTGCGCCGCTTCAAGCACGGCGGAACCAAACCCGCCGACCACGCTGTGATCCTCGAGCGTCACAATCGGAATACCCCGTTCGACCAGAGAAGCGATCAGCTTTGTGTCCACCGGCTTGGCGAACCGCGCATCCCACACTCCGACCCGCAGCACTCCTTCCAGCTTTTCTGCGGCTTCGCACGCCGCGATCGCCGGCGTGCCGAAGGCCAGTACCGCGAGATCCATGTCCGCTCGGGCCGACGCAAATTCGGGCGTGAGGCTTCGGGCCCGGCCCAGCTCAAACGGCGGGCAGGGCTTTCCGGTAAAGCGATCACTCACAACGTCGCGCGGATATCGAACCGCCGAAACGCCCTTTTCGCACGTCCGCAGGAATTCCATCGCCGCCTTCAACGAAGGCTCATCGATCGCCGCCGTCAGAATCGCGCCCGGCAAAGTGCGCAGCAGCGCCACATCGCAGAACCCGTGGTGCACCGCGCCGTCACCGCCCACAAGACCTGCGCGATCGAGCAGCAGACGCACGGGCAAACCCTGCAGCGCCGACTCCTGGAATGCCTGATCGAACGCCCTCTGGAGGAACGTCGAATACACCGCGAAGAACGGCTTCCAACCAGTCTTTGCAAGCCCCGCCATCATGTCGAACGCGTGGCTCTCGCAAATGCCCGTGTCGAACGCACGCTCCGGATACTTCGTCATCGCCCGGGTCAAACCCGTGCCGTCCGGCATCGCTGCGGTCGCCGTCACGACACGCTGGTCACGCTCCATCATGTCGAGCATGATGTCGCCGACCGCTGCCGTGAAGCTCCGACCTTCGCTCTTGATCTCGACGCGGCAGCCTTCCTGCACCAACTCGCCCACGTTCTCGCCGTCGGGGTTCACAACCTTGAACGCGCCCGGCGAATGGAAGCGGCTCGAATCCTTCTCGGCGAATTCGTACCCCTTGCCCTTCACGGTCTTGACGTGCAGCACCATCGGCTTGTCGAAATCCCGCGCCTCGCGCAGGAAAGCAACCAGCGTCGGAATGTCGTGCCCATCAATTGGGCCGATTGTCATCAGGCCGAAATGCTCGAACCAGCCGCCTTCGATCTTGTCGGTGTGGAACCAGCTCTTCGCCGCTTCGCCCGCGGCGTGATACGCCTCTTTCAGAACGCTGCCACCGGGAACGCGCTTGAGCGCTTCCTTGGCCTGCTTCTTGAAGTTGCCGTAACCAGCGCTCAGGCGGAAGCGATCAAAGTAATGCGCCATCGCGCCCTGCGGATGGCTGATGCTCATCCCGTTGTCGTTCAGCACAACCAGGAACTGACGCTTCAGCGTTCCCGCGCCGTTCAACCCCTCCATCGCGACGCCGTTCACGATCGAAGCATCGCCGATGATCGTGACCACGCGCCGGCCGTCCGCGGCATTCGCCGGGTCAAATCCATCACCATTCAAAGTATCGCCCCGCGCCATACCCACCGCCGTCGAAATGCCGGTGCCGGCATGTCCAACGCGGAACAGGTCGTACGGCGATTCCGAAGGCTCCGGGAACCCCGACATGCCTTCGCGTGTCCGCAGGTTGGAGAGCATCTCCAATCGCCCGGTCAGCAGCTTGTGCGGGTAGCACTGGTGACCGACATCAAAAAGCAGGCGATCGTGCGCGAAGTCGAAAACATAATGCAGCGCAACGGTCAACTCGACCACGCCGAGGTTCGGTGCGAGATGCCCGCCCACCTTCGACACCTGATCGTGGATCGCGCGGCGAATCTCTGCCGCCACTTCCGGCAGACGCTCGACTGGCAGTTTCCGGAGATCGGCCGGACCGAGGATCTTCTCCAGCAGCGGGAACCCCGTTCCCTTTGACGCGCCGCGTCCATTCCCATTGCCGCTTGCCGAAGCCTTGTCAGCCATTGTGAAAAATCCGTTCGCGCATCCGTGCCGGCCCGTTCTATGGCGATCCCGTCGCCAAAATGGCCGCTTCTCTCGCGGAAAGCGTAGCAAGTCCGCCCGGCCCGCAATGCGAACACCCGTACCTTGTGACGGACCCCAAGTTCGCGCCGAGGCCTCTTACTTGGTCCGGGTTGCCAGAAAATCCACGAGTTCTCGGAGCGCAACTGCCTTGTCGCCGAAACGGTTGAGTTCGGCCAGGGCCGACGCCTTCAGTTTCGCCACCTCGTCGCGGCACTTCCGAGCCCCCTCCACTCCGCCCCCGTACGCCAGCGGATACGTCAGCTTGCCCGCTTCCTCGTCTTTCCCTGTCCGCTTCCCCACAAGCTCGCTGGGCTGCTCCAGATCGATCAAGTCGTCCACGATCTGGAACATCAGCCCCACCGCATCGCCAAACCGGCCGAGCGCCGCCACTTCTTCATCCTTTCCCCCGCCCGACAACTGCGCGCACGCCCCGCCCATCGTGCACGACGCCCGGATCAACGCCCCCGTTTTGTGCTTGTGGATCACGCGCACGCGCTCGAGCGCGCTGCCCCCCGGCGCCGTCCCAGGTATCGTGTCGTACACCTGCCCGCTGATCATCCCCGTCGTCGCCGCCACCAGATCCCGCACCAGCCGGACACACAACTCGCCACGCTTTCCCAATTTCGGCGACACGGCATCCGTCGTCAGCGGCTCAAAGGCCAACGTCATCATCGCATCGCCCGCGAGAATCGCCATCGCTTCGCCCGCGTGCTTGTGCAGCGTCGGAATCCCACGACGCAGATCATCATCATCCATCGCGGGCAGATCGTCGTGTACGAGACTGAAGCAGTGCACCAGTTCGAGCGCAACACACGCGGGCAGTGCATCCTCCGGATCGCCCCCCGCCGCTTCGCACGCGTGCCACGCCAGCACCGGACGCAATCGCTTCCCCCCCGAAAGCAGCGAGTAGGCGATCGCCTCGGTCAGGTTCTTACCAATATCCAGCCGCTCAACGTACGACTTCAGCGCACGCTCGATCCGCGGCAACACCGAAAAGGGATCTCCGCGATTCATCCCGGCTTTCCGGCCGCAGGCGTCGCCTGCTGCTGCGAGCGAAGCAGTTCGAGAATCTCTTCGGGCGACTGCGCCGCGTACACGCGCTGGCGGAACTGCTCCATCATCATCAACCGGCTCACTTGTGCCAGAGCCTGAATGTGGTCGCTCGTCTTGTCCGGCGGGCTCGCGAGCAGCACAATCAGCTTCACCGGCTGCCGATCGATCGAATCAAAGTCCATCGGTTCTTTGGGCTTGCCGATCGCCATCGCCAGCGACGTCATGCCCGCGCACTTTCCGTGCGGAATCGCCAAACCGTGACCGATTCCCGTCGTCCGGGTCTGCTCGCGCGTCCAGACCGCTTCCTTCAGGGCCGCCGGGTCTTTCACCCGCCCGGTCCCGGCGAGCACATCAACCAGCTCGTTGATGACGCCGAGTTTGTCCGACGCCACGAGGGGCGCGCGAATGCAGTCGATGCTGAGTATGTCGAGAAGATTCATGGAGCGCGCCGTCCGACAAAGCTTCCAAAATCCGGCCCAGAATTCAACGGGCGAGAGTGTACGCCTCTCACCCCTTCGCGGCAGCCGTTCCCTTCCGCATCACCGCAACAAACGAGCCGTCGCGTGCTGTCGCCTCGTCCAAACCACAACCGCCCCGAGGCAGCGTCCCCCGCTCCGTCACAACCGACAGCCCCAGATTCTCCGTCGCCCACGCTCTTTGCTGGCTGTTCTCTTCGGGCTCAAGACTGCACGTCGAATACGCGACAATCCCGCCATCCCGGGCAATCGCCACGCCCCGCTCCAGAATCGTTCGCTGAATCGCCACCAATTCACCCACCGATTTTCCGTTGATCCGATACCGCGCTTCCACGCGCCGCGCCAAGACTCCGGAATTCGAGCACGGCACATCGAGCAGCACGAGATCGGCCTCGCCAACCCGTGCCGCCGCGGCATCCGCGTGCTCCACCTTCACTCGCTTCTCGCCGCCGAACACCCTGCCGAGCATGTCCAGCCGCCGGCCATCCACATCCGCCGCCAGCACATTCGCGTTCGGAAACGCCCGAAGCAACTGCCTCGTCTTGGTCCCCTGGCCCGCGCACAGATCCACCACGCGCCGAATCGTCCCCGCATCCACCGCCCCGGCAACGATCCGCACCACATCCGCCGACGATGGGTCCTGCACCCAGATCCGGCTTTTTTCCAGCATCGCCCGCAGCCGCATCCGATCGGCGGTCCAAACCAGCGCCTTCTTTTCTTCGTGCCGCACCGCCATGTCGCAGTCGATCAGGTTCTCGCCCGCCGATTCATCCGCCTCGATGTTCAAGATGGTCGGCGCCGGCGCGATGCCCTTGAACGCAAGCGCACTCGCCTGTTCTTCCCCGTGGGCCGCGATCCACCGGCGCAGCAGGCCCTCCGGATGGCTGGTCTGCACCGAGAGCCGCTCCGCGAAATCACGGGGCAGGATTTCAGCCTTCAGTTGCAGCGCCCGCCCGTCGGCGGTCAGCAGCAAGTCCCGCCTCTGCATCCAATCCGCCGGCCGCTCCCCCCGCTCACCCTTCAATTCGGCCACGCGCCGAAGCGCCGCATTCACAAGCCCGCCCGCGCCCTCGCGAATCCGAGCCTTGGCGTGCCGCACGCTCTGATCAATCGCCGCGTGGTCGGGCACGCGATCCAGCAGCAGCAACTGCGCCGCGCCCGCAAGCAGTACCGCCCGCAAATCGGGCTCGACCGCGCCGAACGCCTGCTTGAGCCCTCGCCCGATCACAAACTCCAGCGTCAACCAGCGACGAAGCACCCCGTCATAGATCGCGTGCGCAAACGCCCCGTCCCGCCCCTCCGCGAACGCCCCATCCGCCCCAATAGCGAGTTCCGGGAATCGCCTCACCTGCGAACCGATCGCCTCGATGGCGTACGCACGCGTCGGGTCCGGTCCCTCAATCCCTGCATTCGGCATGATTCCGTGTTTGCTCACGACCGACTCTAGCCCCAACGTAAAATGCCCCACATGTCCGAGCGCACGCCCAACCCCGCTTTGCACACGATTCCGGCCAAGCCGATCGCCGCGAGGCCCAGGCGGATCATCGCCAAGGTCGTCCCGCGCGCGACCAGCGGCAGAGGCATGCTCGCCGGAATGCGCATCCGCAAGAAGCTCTTCTTCCTCCACACGTTCTTCTCCCTCGCCCTCACCTTCGTCCTGCTCGTTGCGCTCCGTCCCGCCATCGCCCGGATCGTCGATCGCGCCGATTCCCGCGCATCGATCGATCTCCTTTCCGCAATTGCGCCGGCCCTTGCCGCTGCCCAGGACGATCAGACCGCCCCAATCCGTTCCTACCTCAGCAACCGGCCGCATGTCTATACCCGGGAAGGGTCCGCGTCAGAGCTCGGCATCCCCCGCGATATCGCCGTCAGCGCCAGCGTCTCTCCCTTCACCGCAATCGAACTCAACGCTCCGCCGTGGGAAGCCTCCGCAGTCGCGTTCATCCCGCGCGAAGGTTCGAGCGAGGGCCGCTTTATTGCCCTTTCTGCCACAAGCCCCGAGGCCCGATCGAGCGTCGTTTGGCTCTATCTCTACACGCTTTTCGCGCTCCTCTTCGTGTACGCGCTCGTCGCCCTCGCGCTCGAACTCTTTGTGCTTCCTCAATCCGTGTACGACCCGATCCGCCGCATCCTCGAGGCCGACAAAGCCGTGCAGGACAACCAGGCCCCCGGCCTGAGCGCCGGTTCCGCGGGCGACAGCGAACTCGTCCCCGAGATCCACATCCCGCGCGATGAACTCGGCGAGATCATGCGGTCCCGCAACGATTCCATCCGCGCCCTGCGCAGCAACCAGCAGGCGCTCAACCTCGCGCTCTCGCAGCTTGAAACCGCCGCGACCGATCTCAAACGCAAGAATCACCTGCTCCAATCAGCGCAGCGCAACCTTGCCGATGCCGATCGACTCGCCAGCCTCGGCATGATGTCGGCCGGAATCGCACACGAGCTGAACACTCCACTCGCCGTCCTCAAGGGCAGCGTGGAGCAGATCGCCGCCCAGCCCGGCAACCCTGTCGAACCCAGCCGCGCCGCCCTCATGCTCCGCGTCGTCGAACGGCTCGAACGCCTCAGCGAAAGCCTTCTCGATTTCGCCCGTGTTCGCCCCCCTACCTCACGCACCGTGCTGCTCGCGCCGATCGTCGACGAAGCCGCAACACTGGTCCGCCTCGATCGCGCTGTCCGTGCCGCGCCGATCGAGAATCAGATCGACCCAACCATCCTGATCGACTGCGATGCCGATCGCATCACGCAGGTTTTCGTCAACCTGCTCCGCAACGCCGCCGACGCGATCAACGCCCGGCGCGATCGCCCCGTCTCCCCTTCCGACCGCATCGTCGTCGACGCCGACCGCACGAAGCGGGACAACTCCGACTGGCTCTCGATCCGCATCCGCGACACAGGCCCTGGAATCGACCCAGCCATCCTCCCCTCGCTCTTTGAGCCCTTCGCCAGCACCCGCCTCGATAGCCGTGGAACCGGCCTGGGCCTCGCGGTCGCCGAGGGCATCATCCGCGAGCACGACGGCATCCTGCTGGCCCGGAACCCCTCCCCCGCTGATGCAGGCCCCCAGGACCTCTCCGGAGCCGTTTTCGAGATCATGCTGCCCATCGGTCGATCCGCGTCCTCAGAAACCCCCTCCCCGAGGGAGGGGGCAGGGGGTGGGTCCGTTCCCCTCGCAATCAATTCCCGCTAACCTCGTCAGCTTCGCTCGGCACCCAAACCAATGACCGAATCCGCAAAACAACTCGAAACCGGCGCTCCGCCCCTCTCCATCGTCTGCCTCGACGACGACGCCGATTTCCGTCAGTACATGCGCTCCACGCTCCAGCAGGATGGCCACGAGATCCGCGTCTGCGCCGATGCCGAAGAGTTCTTTGAGGCGTGCGAAGCCCGGCTCCCCGACCTCGTGCTGCTCGATATCAAAATGGGCCGCGAGAGCGGCGAAACCGTCCTTCAGGAAATCCGCAAGCGCTGGAGTCGGCTGGCGGTGATTGTCGTCACCGGCTATCCATCGATGGACTCGATGCGTGAGACGTTCAAGCAGCAGGCGTTTGACTACCTCGCGAAGCCGTTCTCGCTCGTTGAACTGCGGCGGGCACTGGCGCAGGCCGCCGAAGCGCTCGGCCTCGGCCAGCGTCCGCAAGACAAGCTCCGCGCCGAACTCGGACGCCACATCCGCCTCGCCCGCACCGAAGCCGCGTGGACGCTCAAAGAGCTCTCCGACGCCAGCGGCATCAGCGTGAGCCAGTTGTCCTCGATCGAACGCGGGGCGCATCTGCCCAGCTTGGAATCTCTGCTCTCAATCGCAGGCGCACTGAAACGCAGACCGAGCGAGTGGCTCAGTGCGGGCGGGTTCTAGTGATCAAACCAACAGCGTCGCCGGCTTCTCCAGCAGGCTCTTCACCGTGTTGAGATAGCTCGCGGCCATCGCACCATCGATCACGCGATGATCGCTGCTCATCGTCATGCTCATCACGTGACCCGGCACGATCTTCCCTTCGCGCACGACCGGCTTCTGCACCGCGCCGCCCACCGCCAGAATCGCCGTGTTCGGCGGATTGATGATCGCCGTGAACGCTTCCACGCCGAACATACCAAGGTTGCTGATCGTGAACGTCGCGTCGCTCATTTCTTCGACGTTCAGCCCCTTGGTGCGGGCCTTCTCCGACAGCCGCTTCGTCTCGGCCGAAATCTGGCGCAGGCCCAGGAAATCCGCGCCGCGAATCGTCGCGACGACAAGCCCGCCGCCGGTGCCATCTTCCATCACCGGAAGCGCAATCGCAACACCGACATTCACATCCGGCAAATACTCGATCGCCTCATTGCCCCCCCCACCAGTCGCACCAGCCCACTTGGTGTTCACGTACGGATGCTGATGCATCGCAAGCGCACACGCACGCACGACGAAATCGTTCACGCTGAGCTTCACGCCCTGGTTCGCGAGCTGCTCGTTCAACTGCGCACGCAGCTCAACCAGCGCATCCATGCTCGCTTCAACCGTCACCTGATAGTGCGGGATCGTCGTCTTGCTCTCGACCAATCGCTTCGCGATCGTCTTGCGCATGTTCGACAGAGGCACAATGCGTGCAACCAATCCGCCGCCGCCCGCCCCCACCGCCATCGGCATGGGAGCCGGCCGGCTCGGCTGACTTACCTGCGTGCGAGCGAGCGACTGCGCGGGCTTCGACGGAGCCTGCACCTGCGACTCCGCTCCGCGACCCGGCGCCTGTCCGCCGCCAACCGCCGCCTCGACATCCTTCCGGATAATGCGACCGCCCGGACCCGATCCCCGCAGCGACCCAAGATCAACGTTCGTCTCCGCCGCGATCTTCTTCGCCAGCGGGCTCGCGAACACGCGCTCATTCCGGCCCGGCGCATGCCCGTTCGAATTGCCATTCGATCCGCTCGGTGCCGCAGCAGCCGTCGCGGTTCCGCCGGAGCCGCTCGAAACAGCCTGCCCACCGGATGCACCCGCAGCCTGCGCCTTTGCCGGCGCACTTGCTCCCTGCGACTTGATCGCTCCGGCATCCTCACCCGGCCCCGCAAGCAGCATGATCACTGTTCCGATCGGCACGTTCTGACCTTCCGCAACCGCGAGCGACGCAACCGTGCCGTCCTCAAAGCTCTGCAGCTCCATCGTCGCCTTGTCGGTCTCGATGTCCGCCAGCGAGTCGCCGGTCTTGACCTTCTGGCCTTCCTTCACGTTCCACTTCACGACCGTTCCGGCCTGCATGGTGTCGGACAGTCGGGGCATTTCAATCTTGATGGGCATGAGAGTTCTCGAAAGCGAACAAGAAGCACTAGAGAAAGCAACGCAGCAAGTACATCAGGCGGATTTCTTGCGTCCGCCGCGCTGAGACTTGCCGCTCTGCTTCAAGGGAACAATTTCCAAGACGAGCAACGAATTCACCAAACGACCGACTTCTTCGTGCGAAATGTAAAATGATGTCGCCATCCGATTCGACTTGCCGTCGTTGCCGCCGGTCGGGACGAACCAAACGTAATCCCGATGCGGAATCTCGTACTCGGTCCCGTTCACCATCCGGATAATCACACCCTCCGGATGATCGTTCACAAACTCACGAATCGCTTTGAGTTCCATGTCGATTCTCCGCGTTCGAGATCAAAGCCGTCCGAGTGAAGCCTTCACCGCCGACATGATCTTGCCCTTGTGCGGCAGATACAGCGCCTCCAGATTCTTCGCATACGGCGTCGGAACGTCTTCCGTATTCACCCGCAGCGGCTGGTGATCAAGGTAATCAAACCCGCGCTCGCACACCTGCGTGACAACTTCCGATGCGACCGACGCGAAAGGCCAGCACTGATCGACAACGACGATGCGGCCCGTCTTCTTCACGCTGTCCAGGATCGAATCGATATCCAGCGGCCGAATCGTCCGCATATCCAGCACGTCGATGTTGATGCCTTCCTTCTTCAACTCGTCCGCGGCATCCATGCAGAAATTCACCGGCCGACCGAAACTGACGACCGTGCAGTCATCGCCCTGCCGCCGCAGCGCTGCCTTGCCGAACGGGATCGTGTACTCGCGCTCCGGCACATGCGCCTTGTCGCCGAGCATGCGCTCGCTCTCGAGGAAGAAAACCGGATCATCATCGCGGATCGAGGTCTTCAACATCCCCTTGGCGTCGTACGGGTTGCTCGGAATCGCAATCTTCACACCCGGTACGTTGCTGTAGAGGCCTTCCACGCACCAGGAGTGCGTCGAGCCGAGCTGGCCACCGGCGCCGTCGTTGCCGCGGAAGACGACCGGGCAGCCCCACTGCCCGCCGCTCATATAGAGCATCTTCGGGACGTTGTTCAGAATCTGGTCCGCAGCAACGAGGCTGAACGACCAGCTCATGAATTCGATGATCGGCCGCAGGCCGTACATGGCCGCGCCAACCGCCAGGCCCGCGAACCCGTTCTCCGAGATCGGAGAATCGATGATCCGCTTCGGGCCGAACTCATCCAGCATTCCCTGGCTGATCTTGTACGCGCCGTTGTACTGCGCAACCTCTTCTCCCATCAGGAAGATCCGGTCGTCCTTGCGCATCTCTTCGCTCATCGCCTCGCGCAGCGCCTCGCGGAACTGAATCTCCCGCGCCGTCCCGCCGCCCATCGGCTCAAGCCCCATCTCCGGCAACATCAGCTCAGCAGCCATGAAAACCCTTTCAGAGACAACCCGCTTTGGCGCAGCGTCCGACGACGCCCGCTTCCGCCTTCTTCACAACGCACGTCCGTCGCCGGGGCCGAAACATGGCCCGCCGCGCCGGACGAGGATTCTACGCGCGCTCCCCGCCGTTTCTGTAGGCTGACACCATGCTCTCCCCCACTTCCGCCTCGGTATTCCTTCCGGCCCTCGTTGTTTCATCGCTCACTGCCTGTTACACGGCCCACGGTGGCGATCTCCCCAACCCGACCCTCCCGCTCGTTCAGCCCGCGATCCTTCCGAAACCGCCCACAGGCGCAACCGGCTCCATCACGCCCGAAGCGTCCATCGCCATCGTCCAACGCCTCGCCGATTTCGGAACGCGGCACACCCTTTCCGACACAACCTCCACCACGCGCGGCATCGGTGCCGCCCGCAACTGGGTCTTGGAACAATTCCGTGCCGCCGGCCCACGACTCGAAGCTTCACTCGAAGAGTTCGACGCCCCCGTCGGCCCACGCATCAAAGAATCCATCAAGGTCGCAAACGTCGTCGCGATCCTTCCCGGCACCGATCCCGCCGCGGCAGGCCGTCGCATCTACGTCGTTGCCCACCTCGACAGCATGAACGCCAACATCATGGACCCGCACGGCGACGCCCCCGGCGCAAACGATGACGCATCCGGCTGCGCCGTCGTCATCGAGTGCGCCCGCGCCCTCGCCAAAGAAAACCTCCGCGCGACAGTCGTCTTCCTCTGCACCATCGGAGAAGAACAAGGCCTCGTCGGTGCCAAGTTCCACGCCGACTCCGCACGCACACGAAACGAGAACATCGTCGCAGTCCTCAACAACGACATCGTCGGCGATCCGTCCGCCCCGCCCACCGAAGGCTTCCCCGCGCAGCCCGAGGTCGTTCGCGTCTTCTCCGAAGGACTGCCCCGCAACGCAAACACCGAGCAGCTCTCGCGGCTGCGAGCGCTCTCCGCCGAATCCGATTCCCCTTCCCGCCAGCTCGCCCGCTACGTCGCCGATGTGGCCGCGCTCGAAAACGTCACCGTCCAGCCCCGCCTCGTCTTCCGCCTCGATCGCTTCCTCCGCGGCGGCGACCACTCCATGTTCAACCAAGCCGGCTTCCCGGCCGTTCGCTTCACGGCCAGCAACGAGACCTACTCACGTCAGCACCAGAATGTCTCCGGCCCGCCCCAGATCGGAGGGGGAAAGGCCCGCGAAACCGGCGATGTCGTCCGCTTCGTCGATCCTGATTACCTCGCCAACGTCGCTCGCCTCAACGCCAAGTGCCTCATCCACCTCGCCAACGCACCGCAATCGCCGCAGCGAGCCCGCATCATCACCGCCAAGCTCGAAAACGCGACCACGCTGAAGTGGGATCCAAGCCCCGACGCCGACGGCTACGAAGTTGTCTGGCGCGACACCACATCCCCCACCTGGACCTTCGCACGCGATGTCGGAAACGTCACCGAAATCACGCTCCCCATCAGCAAGGACGACTTCTTCCTCGGCGTCCGCGCGTACCGCAAGGACGGCTACCGCTCTGTCGTGGCATTCGCAGACCAAGCGACCGAGTAGCAATCGCGCGATGCAGGAGCCCCCTCCCCGAGGGAGGGGGTTGGGGGTGGGCTGCGTCGTTGCGGCACACTGCCCACGACACCCGTTCTGCGATTGCCGCATTCATTGCTCGATCAACTGGTCGCCTTCACCGCCGCCTTATACCCGCGCCCGCCGAGCGCCTTCCAAAACTTCTCCCGCTCCACTTTGTGCATCACCGTGCGTCCGACATGCCGCACCGCTCCCGCACAAAACCGCGAGGCCCCTGAGCGTTTGCTCCACTTCGCATATCCATTCTCAATCACGCCCGCCAGCACCTCGCGCCACCGCCTCGCAATCACATCCGGCGTGTGTTCAAGCGCCCTATTCCTTCCGTTCTCGGCGATCGCGCGATAAAGGCCCGGCTCCACTTTCAACCTGCGAAGCACCGAAAGTGCCTGCTCCGCCGTCGTCACCTCGAAGTAATCCAGTTCGCTCTTGCGTTCTTCGCGATATCCCGCCTCCGCACCCAAAAGCGCGGGACACCCCGCCTGCCATGCGTTCACCAGCTTAAGCGCCGGCTTCACCGAGCGAAAAAACTCAGTCCCGCCCCGAACCGCCAGCACCGCATCCGTCTGCGACCAATCGCGCCCCGAAACACCGATCCGATTCCGCGTCAGCCCGTGCACGACAAACGTAATCCCCATTTCTTTCAACGCGTCGCGAAACCGTTCGCTCCGAAACTCCTGATCGATGTTGTCCATCTCTCCGTGGAACACCATGTTCTCGAGCCGCTCTCCCCGCTCATCCTCACGGGGCCGCATCGAAAGCTGAGGCCAGTGCGCCACATAGTGATCCGTCGGCCGCTCGCACCGCGTTCGATTCTGCACGATCACTTCTTCGCACAAGGTCGGCCGCGCCCGATCCATGCGGCACCCCAGCACATAACTCCGCCACGGCATCCCGCCCCGCCGCAGATCGTCATACGTCGCCACACACAATCCGCCCGGCACAAACCGGTCCGTCAACCGCGCATCAATCCCGCGCCGTTTCAGTTGGATGTACGTATTGATAATCCAAGCCGTCTCGCCGTCCCACTTATTCCAATACACCGACGCCGCCGGAGGCATCCCCGCTACATCAAACAACTCCGCAAACGCAGCCCGCCGCCTCTGATCGCGCATCACAAACCAAACGGGCACGCTCAGCGGCACAAGCCCCGTCTCCGCCCCCATCGCCCGCATCATCTCGTTCGCAGTCAACCTCATGTATCCCGCGACTGTACCACTCGATCACCGCTCCCTGCCTTCACATCCCACATCCCCCATCCGCCATCCCACATTCTCCGTACTCTTCCCCTCAAGGAGCACCCATGAAAGGCGTCATCCTCGCCGGCGGCACAGGTTCCCGCCTTTCCCCGCTCACCCTCGTCACCAACAAGCACCTGCTCCCCATCTACAACCAGCCGATGGTGCATTACCCCATCAAGTGCCTCACCAACGCCGGCATTGATGAGATCCTCGTCGTCACCGGTGGCGAACACGCGGGCGACTTTCTCCGCCTCCTCAAGAACGGCAAACAACTCGGCATCCGCCATCTCGAGTACGCCTACCAGGAAGGCAGCGGCGGCATCGCCGACGCCCTCAAGCTCGCCCAAGACTTCGCCGACGGTCAGCCCATCTGCGTCATCCTCGGCGACAACATCATCGAAGGCAACATCAAGGCCGCGGCCAACAACTACCGCGAACAGAAATCCGGCGCGAAAATCCTGCTGAAGAAAGTCCCCGACCCGCAGCGCTTCGGCGTCGCGCGCCTCGAGAACAATCGCATCGTCGAGATCATCGAAAAGCCAAAATCACCACCCAGCGATCTCGCCGTCACCGGCATCTACTTCTACGACCAGACCGTCTTCGACATCTGCGCCACCCTCAAACCCTCGGGTCGAGGCGAACTCGAAATTACCGACGTCAACAACGCCTATCTCAAAGCCGGCACACTGACCCACGAAATCCTCGAAGGCTGGTGGACCGACGCCGGCACCTTTGAAAGCCTCTACCGCGCCACCAAATTCGTCGCCGAAAGCGGCGCGAATCACCTCTGACGCTCCGGACACGCGACTCCGAAACCCCCTCCCCGAGGGAGGGGGCAGGGGGTGGGCCGCGTTGTTGAACAGCGCATCCGACAACAACCGGACGCGCCCTTCTCCGCTTCACTATTCTCCTCTCCGCATGCCCACGATCTTGCCCATCCCCACCTTCACCGGCTCACCCGCCGAAGCCCTCCCCTTCGCCAAACAAAAGAACGAGCCCGTCCTTCTCCCCATCACCCTCTTCGCCGACGACCGTGGTTGGTCCATCATGAACCAGCTCCAAGGCGTGATGTCGCCCGAAGGCCAGCTCAACGTCTCGCTTCAATACCCCGGCATCATCAAGGCCTGGCATCGCCACCAGCTCCAGACCGATTTCTGGATCTGCGTCCGAGGTCAACTCAAGGTCGGCGTTCACCGCGATGACGACCGCGCCTGGATGACCGTGATCGGCGAACATCGCCCCGCGCTCGTCATCGTCCCCCCGCCCCTCTGGCACGGCGCGGCAACCGTCGGCAACGAACCCGCCAGCCTCCTCTACTACGTCACGCACGCGTACAACGCCGCGAATCCCGACGAAGAACGCCGCGCGTTCGACTCCCCCGCATGGTTCCCCTGGACCGCCCAGCCACGATGACGGCCCCCTCCAGCAAACCGCTGCTCCTCCTCGGCGCCGACGGCATGCTCGGCCGCGCATTTGTCGAACTCTTCCAAACCCAGCATCGCGCATTCGAAGCGCTGACACTCCCCCGCTTCGATCTCACCAATCCGGATTCGATCAAAGACGCAATCTCGACGCGATTCGCGGCCGCAATCAACTGCGCCGCCTTCACCGACGTCGACGCCGCCGAATCAAACCAGGCGCTCGCCACGCAAATCAACGCGACCGGCGTCGGCCAGCTTGCCATCAACTGCCGCCTCGCCTCCATCCCGCTCGTCCACTTCAGCACCGACTACGTCTTCGACGGCAACGGCCGCGTCCCCTATCCGCCATCTCCATCGCCGACAAATTCGCGCCCCATCAACATCTACGGCCAGTCCAAGCTCCGAGGCGAAGAACTCATCCGCGAAGTCAGCGACGATCACCTCATCATCCGCACGAGCTGGCTCTACGCCCCATGGGGCAAGAACTTCGTGCGCACCATCGCTGCTGCCGCACGCACCAAACCCGAGCTCAAAGTCGTCAACGACCAGCAAGGCCGCCCCACCAGCGCGCAACATCTCGCCGCGTCCACACTCGCGCTCCTCGACCGTCGCTCCCGAGGCATCTACCACCTCACCGACTCCGGCGACTGCACCTGGTTCGACTTCGCAAAGGAAATCGTCCGCCTCACTGGCACACACTGCAAAGTCATCCCCTGCACATCAGCCGATTTTCCCCGCCCCGCCAAGCGCCCCGCCTACAGCGTCCTCGACATCGCCAAGTCCGAACACGAACTCGGCCCGATGCCTCCCTGGCAATCCAACCTCGCACAGGTCATCGCACTGCTCGAAACTTGACGTGCCGCTTTTCACTCGATGCCTGGATGCCTCCCGCCTCGATGCCTTCTTCTCACCCGCCATTCTTTCGTCGCTCAATGTTTGCCCCATTTTGCGCACTCATCGACGAGAACGGCCATGCTTTCCCGCACGGGCCACTCCCGCAGATTTCTTGCCTTCCTCTGTGTCCTCTGTGACTCTGTGGTGAACGCCTTTCCGCCTTCGCCTTCCCGTACAATCCAGTCATGTTCTCCCGCGTTCTCATCACCGGCGGCAGTGGCTTCATCGGCTCCAACTTCATCCGCCACTTCCTCGCCGCGCGCCCCGATGCACACCTCACCAACGTCGACGCCCTCACCTACTCCGGCAATCGCGAAAACCTCCGCGATCTCGAGCACGATCCCCGCTACACCTTCATCCACGCCGACATCTGCGATGCCGAGCGCATGCGTGATTTGTTCAGCACCGCCGACGCCCTCATCCACTTCGCCGCCGAATCGCACGTCGATCGCTCGATCCTCGACACCCGCCCCTTCATCCGCACCAACGTCCTCGGCACGCAAACCCTCCTCGACGCCGCCGTCGCCTGCAAGCTCAAGCGCTTCGTCCAAATCAGCACCGACGAGGTCTACGGCAGCCTCCCGCTCGATCGCCCCGAACTCCGCTTCAACGAAGATTCAGCGATCAAGCCCAACAGCCCCTACGCCGCCAGCAAAGCCGCGAGCGACATGCTCGTCCGCGCAGCCCACCACACCTTCGGCCTCAACACCAGCATCACCCGCTGCTCCAACAACTTCGGCCCCTATCAGTTCCCCGAAAAAGTCATCCCCCTCTTCGTCACCAATCTCATCGAAAACAAAAAGGTCCCGCTCTACGGCGACGGACTCAACGTCCGCGACTGGATCCACGTCGAAGACCATTGCGAAGCCATCCTCGCCGTCCTCGAGCGCGGCAGATCCGGCGAGGTCTACAACATCGGCGCTGACAACGAGCAATCCAACCTCGATCTCACCCGCTCGATCCTTCACATCCTCGGCAAAGGCGACGAATTCATCCGCCACGTCGAAGACCGCCTCGGCCACGACCGCCGCTACGCGATCGATTCAACCAAGATCCGCCGCGAACTCGGCTGGAGCGCATCCCGCTCGGCCTGGCCCGACGCGCTCATCTCCACCGTCGATTGGTACATCAAGAACCCCGACTGGTGGCAGCGCATCAAGTCCGGCACATACCGCGAATTCCACGACAAGCTCTACGCAAGCCGCCCGAGCGCCGTCGGACACTGACCACCACCTGACCTCAACCATTCCGCGAAGCGACGTAAAGCCCCCCCACGCATCCCGCGGCAATCAGCCACATCGCCAGCACCGACGCAACAAACATCGGGAATACACACAGCGCAAGCCCCGTGAACAACGTCAACGGCCGCTCCTGTTTCTTCCCGTAAATGAACATCCCCGTGCCGACCGCCCCGATCAGCACGCCAGAAATCATCGCTCCCGGGCTTCCCAAATCCATACCGATTCATCGACCCACGCGCACCTTCCCGCCGCCCGCTCCCGCGCGCCCAACTCGTCGCCGCCCATCCATCCCTTCTGCACCGCCCACACCCAGCCCGAGAACCCGCCCACTCCCCCATTCCAGTCACCGCATTTCCTGAGCTTTGTCGCTCCACTCTTCCGCCCCTCTCCTTGTCTTCCCCCGTGGTGCCGCGTGCATTTCCCCCGCATTTGATAGATTGCCGCCCATGGTCCTCGACGCCGCAACCCGCGCCTTCCTCGAAGCGTTCGACAAACTCCCGAAAATGCAGGACCTCCCCATCGCCGAATCCCGCGCCGGCATGATCCTCGGCCAATCCACCGGTCCGCGACTGCCCGCCGATATCCTCGATCGCTCCATCCCCTGCGGCACAAGGCACGGCGCTGAGATTCCAATCCGGATTCTCCGCCCTCCCAATACCAAAGGACCGCTTCCCGCCGCGCTCTATTTCCACGGCGGCGGCTGGGTCCTCGGCAACCGCGACACGCACGACCGCCTCCTCCGCGAACTTGTGCACGAGTCCGGCGTCGCGCTCATCTTCATCGAATACTCGCTCGCCCCCGAAGCCAAATTCCCGATCGCGATCGAAGAAGCGCACGCCGCCGCGCGTTGGATGGCATCGCACGGGCCCGAGCTCAACATCGACGGGTCACGCCTCGCCCTCATCGGAGACAGCTCCGGAGGGAACATCGCCGCGGCATGCGCCCACCTCTGCAAACAACGAGGTGGCCCTCACATTCTGCTTCAGATCCTCCTTTGCCCCGTCTGCGATACAACCTTCAGCACGCCATCCATCCGCGAATACGCGAACGGCCCCTTCCTCACACGTGCAGATATGCAGTGGTTCCTCAACCATTATCTCGCCAATCCCTCCGACGCTTCCAACCCCCTGGTCGCCCCGCTTCGTTTCGCACCCGATCAACTCAAAGGCGTCCCGCCGACGCTCATCCTCACCGCCGAACACGATCCCCTTCGCGACGAAGCCGA
Organism: Planctomycetota bacterium; assembly: GCA_017303555.1. Taxonomy (GTDB): domain Bacteria; phylum Planctomycetota; class Phycisphaerae; order Phycisphaerales; family UBA1924; genus JAFEBO01. Next base: position 11,261 of record JAFLCN010000012.1, on the reverse strand, counting down.
GACCTATGCAAAGAACCTGACCGATGCCGGTGTCTCCACTGTGTGCACCCGCTACCAGTGCACGATTCATGACTTTCTGTACCTCAACGCGCTCGCGCAAACACCATGCACCCGCGCCGCCGTCGCTCAAGTCGGAGCCGCGATGCGGCACATGCTGCTTCACCCCGCCCGCATGTGACTCTCATTTTTCGGCGACGCCACGTCCAATCTCGCACGTGATCACGCGATACCCAAGATCCATCGAATCGCGATCTGCCAGATCGCGGTTCCGCTCCGCCCAGCGCCCGCTCTCGAGGTCCGCCCGAAGCTTCGCAACACCTGCCGCGGCATCGATGCGCGCAAAGCTCGACATCGCCCCCCGCCGCTCCGGATCCAGATACAACTCCGGCCGACGCCAATACGAGCAGAGCAGCCCATCCGTGCAGTCGTGCGGAATCGGCAGCGGACTCATGCGGACCGGGCCGATCGTCCGCTCCAGCATCTCGAGAAGGTGATCGCGCGACGGAAAAACCGTGCGGTCGTACGCAAGAATCTCCGGGAAGTACTCGTCCGTCAGCCAGAAGCTCGCGACATCCGGCACCCACGTCAGGATCACCGCCCGCCTCCGCGCGATCCGCGCCATCTCCCGAAACCCGCGCTGCAGATCCGACCAGTGGTGCGTGCTGTTGATCGTCATCGCGGCATCGACCGACTTCGATTCAAACGGCAAAGACTCCGCCGATGCCTGCACACAACGCGCCGCATCCGCCGGCCGCTGACGGATCATCACCTCCGAAGGCTCGACCGCGATGACCTCTCGATCCGCCGGCTCGTACGACCCCGATCCGGCTCCGATGTTGACCACGCTCGCCGCATCCCCCAGCGCCGCTTCGAGCGCCGCGGCAATCCGCGGATCGGGCCGCCGAAACGACGCATAGTTGCGGCCGATGGTGTTGTACAGCGCCATGCGACTCTTCTCTCCCGACGACGCACGCCCCAACCGGTGCAACCTCACGGGCACACGAGCGCGTCGTACGCCGCGGCAAACACCGCAAAGTCACTGTCATCGACAAAGCCGTCGTGGTTCAGATCGGCCGGACAGCCCGCGGGCATTGGCGGCGCGGAGCAGTCGAGCGTGTCGTACGCGCCAGCAAAGATCGCGAAATCCAGGTCCTCGACCTGCTGATCGCCGTTCAAATCGGCGGGACACGACGGGGCCTGACCGACCGTGATGATCGCGGGGATCGCGACCGCGGCCTGCATCGCGACACCGAACGTGAGTTCCGGCGAGGTCACGAAGCTCGCACCGTACGGGCCGCCCATCCCCTCGTCGGGGTTCGGGTATGAGAACGAGTTCGCGGTGAACGTGATGATGCGAGTCGTCGCGCCCGCGCCCGTGTTCCCGATGCGGACCTGGCCTGTATAGAAGATTGTCTCGAATCGCTGCGGTCGCGGGTCGAGCAGCAGATAGCCCGTGTCGGAGGCGAATGAGAATTGCGAGTTGGGCGTGCCCAGGACGCGATCGGCTCCGACCTGCGCGTGCACCAGCGCCTTGGCATTGGCGGTGCCGACCGCGGCCCGAAAACTCAGCAGGCTGTCACCCATCGAAGCAAGCCCGAAATTCTGAATCTTCTGCGAGTTGCACAGCCTCAGAGGCGCCCACGCATTCCCCACTCCATAATCGGCGCTCGAGACCTCCATGCCGTCGTGGTAGACGCCGATACGAAAATCGAGCGTCCTCGGACCGGCTGTCACGTCGATCGGGATCGACGACGTCCAGCCCGACCCGCCGTTGACTTCATAACGCACGCCCCATGCGGCAAGGGCGGGCGCACAAATCATGACCGCCGCAGCAATCCCACAGTCCTTCATGCACCGACTCCCCTACGAGCGTTTTCTGCGCGCCGCCATCCTATCCGAAAACACGCAAAACGCGAGGGCGACTACCGATCGTCCGCCCGAAGCGCATCGAAACGGGAGAAATTCCGAGGCCGTTCACTCCCGATCGGATGCGGCCGCACCGGCGTCCGACCAGTTGATGGTCGAGCGGCTTCGCAAGGCCGGCAAGGAACGTTGCCGGCGCGAGGATGAGGTACTTGATGCCATCCGTCATTAACGGAGTGACATTGAAGGTACCGCCGCCCGGCACTTGATTCGAAGCATGTTCACCTCTGGCCCGCAGTGACAAGCCTGCGATCAATCGCCTCCCGATCACGGACACAGCAACGCGTCGTACGCCGCGGCGAAGAGCACAAAGTCTGCGTCGTCAACCGCATCGTCCCCATTCAGATCCGCCGGGCAGCCAACGGGCATGGTCGGATCAGCGCAATCCAACAGGTTGTATGCTGACGCGAAGATCACGAAGTCGGAGTCGTCAACGAGCGTGTCTCCGTTCAGATCGCCCGGGCACGGAGCCGCCAACAGAATCACGTTGGCCGGAACATCGATGATGCCATCGTTGATCAGCGTGTTGTAGTAGATGCGGCACGAGGTGTTGATGAGGCGGCTGCCCGATTCGATCCACAGCGTGTCGACATAAATCGCCTCGCACGAGCCCTGGCCCAGACCGTCGTTGTCGTGGTTGTCCACCAGCCGAACGAGGCTGGCGACCGGGCCGATGCGGAGCGTGCCGACGGGGTAGTGGCCCGGGATGGTGCGATCGAGGCCCGAAGCGTTCGGGCCGATGTCCATGGACATCACCTCAACGGTCTGCTCCACAAGCGAAGCAAACGCGTTTTCGAACTGCAGCGTCGCATCGCGCAGGTCGTAGCGGCTGTTGTTGTTGAGGGCGCTATCGAAGTTCTCTCCGAGTCGGACCAGCGATCCGGCGACGGGCATGCTGAGGCTAGCCGCCGCACCCAGGGTGAGGTCGCCTCCGACATAGAGCGTCGGCGGAGTGGACAGACAATTGGCGCATGCCTCACCGACGATCGTGCCGTTATTGGTGAATGAACTCAGCACGACAAGCTCGCCTTGCACCGTTGTCGTGGCGGCGTTGAGATACGAACCCAAGAAGGTGGACGACCCCTGGCTGCTCATCGAGGCGAAATTGCTGAACAACGCAGAGTTGACGAAGGCATTTGTGAGCGAACACGACGCGCGATTCGTGAGCCCGCCGTTCGATGTGATTTCCGCAGGGTCCTGAGCCATGAGATCGGCATTGAGCACCGTTTTCGACGGCAGAATGAGTCTCGAGCCGGCATCGAGCTGCACGGGGCCGTCGATCTGCGCGGTGCCGCCGAAGACGTCGAGCCGTGCGTTTGAGAAGAGCCGGAGACTGCCGCGGGAACCAAGGTGGAAGGAATCCGATGAGATGCTTGCGGCCTCATTCCCGGTGACGCTGAGCGGCCCGAAGATCTCGGCGACGCTGCCCGCGGGAGTGATCAGTGCCGAGGATCCGCCGAGCACAAGCGCGGTGGCTGATGGCGTTCGAATGTCGGCGCCGCTTCTCAGGATGAGATTGCGCCCCGCGGTATCAAGCGAAGCCGCCATACGCCACGCGGCCTCGGTCGCGGTGATCTGATGTCCGCTGAGCGCGGGCGACATGGCCGCGCCAAGGGTCGGGTACCCCACACCGGTCACGACGTTTTGAGCAAAGGTCAGATCCTGGATCACAACGCTGAAGACCCATGCCGAACCCTGGTTGGTGTTCGCCCCGACATCGTCGAGGTACGACCCCGCCACGACGTTGCTGCCGGAAAGCGCGACGCTGATGCCGAGCCGGTCCGAGCCGGCACCGTCGGGCGCGATCAGTTGGCCGCGCTGCGTCCACACCGAGCTGACGCGCGCGAAGACGTACACCGACCCCTGATCGGCGTTGATGCCCTGGTTATCGAGAGGGGCCCCGATCATCGCGGTGTCGCCCGAGAGAGCGACGCTCCCACCGAAACCATCGCTCGCCGCACCGTCGGAGGCGGTGAGTTTGGCCTGCTGGGTCCACGTCGATCCGGAACGGGTGAAGCAGTACGCCGAACCCTGACCGCTGTTAGAGCCGACCGTGTCGCCACTTGCGCCCGCGAGGACGGTGTTGCCCGAGATGGCGACGGAGTAGCCGAACGAATCGCTCGCCGCACCGTCGGAGGCGGTGAGTTTGGCCTGCTGAGACCAGGTTGTGCCCGAACGCACAAAGACGTACGCCGAGCCTTGATCGGTGTTGGCGCCCACATCGTCGCCGAAAGCGCCGACGATCGCGCTATTTCCATCGAGCCCGACGGAGTACCCGAACTGGTCATTCGCCGCTCCATCAGAAGCGGTGAGCTTGGCCTGCTGCGTCCAGGTTGTGCCGGAGCGGACAAAGACGTAGGCCGAGCCCCGATCTGCGTTGGCGCTGACATCGTCGCCATACGCGCCGACGATCGCGGTATCGCCCGAGATGGCGACGGAGTAGCCGAAGAAATCCGAGCCCGCGCCGTCGGACGCGGTGAGTTTGGCCTGCTGCGTCCAGATGGTTCCGGTGCGGACAAAGACGTAGGCAGACCCCTGGTTGTTGTTGGCGCCGACATCATCGCCGTTCGCGCCCACGATGGCCGTATCGCCGGAGATCGCGACGGAGACGCCGAAGAAGTCTCCCACCGCGCTGTCGGAGGCGGTGAGCTGGGCCTGCTGGATCCAGTTCATTCCGGAACGGATGTAGACGTACGCCGACCCCTGCTGGTTGGTCGTCAGCGTGTCATTGAATGCGCCCACGATCGCCGTATCGCCGGAGATGGAGACGGAGAATCCGTAGAAATCACCCGCAGCGCCATCGGAGGCGACGAGTTGCTGGTCTGCTCCGATCCACGTGCTGCCGACGCGGGAGAAAACCCACGCGGAACCCTGTAGGGAATTTGCGCCGACGGTGTCGTTGGGCGCGCCGACGACGGCTGTGTCGCCGCCAAGGGCGACACTCGTGCCAAACCAATCATTCGGCGTGGCGTCCGGGGATGTCAGCTTCGCCTGTTGCGTCCACGCATTTCCACTGCGAACAAAGGCGTACGCCGAGCCAAGCGCGGCGAACGACGTGCCGACAAGCGCCGTCTCGCCCGAAAGGGAAACCGAAATTCCGAAAAATCCATTCGCCTGCCCGTCCGAGGCAATCAACTTTTCCTGGTGAATCCAGAGACTGCCGGAAAGGGTAAAGACGTACGCCGCGCCCTGATTGGTGTTGGCGCCCGTGTCGTCGTAGGGCGCTCCCACGACAATGGTGGTACCCGACAACGCGACGGACGAACCAAAGCGATCACCAACCGTGCCATCCGACGCGACGAGTTGCGTTTGCTGATTCCAGACGCTTCCGCTGCGAGCAAAGACGTAGGCGCATCCTTGAGCGAAGTTGCCTCCGACGGTGGCACTCCACGAGCCGACAACCGCCGTGTCGCCCGAGAGGGCAACGGAGTACCCGAAAAAGCCGCCATTCACGGGAGTGCCCGGAACCAGCTTGACCTGCTCCGTCCACGCCGTGCCCGACCGAGTGAACACATATGCCGCGCCCGGGTTGATGAAGCCGGGCAGTTCGACCTGATCCGCGCCGACGACGATCGTGTCACCGGAGATGGCAACGGAAGACCCGAACTCGTCCTCTGCCGCGCCGTCCGATGAGATAAGCCTGGCCTGCTGCGTCCACGTCGTGCCCGTGCGGGTAAAGACAAACGCGGATCCCTGATGGATGTGGCCATCAACGGTGTCGGCGTTCGAGGTCACAACCGCAGTGTCGCCGGAGATCGCAACTCGGTAACCAAAGGCGCCTTCGCTGCTCAAGGGCGCGCCCTCGATTTTGGCCTCCAGAGCCCAGCTCGAACCGGTCCAGCGATAAATGAACGCCGCGCCGAGACCCTGGTATGGAGCCCCGCAGATCAGGGTGTCGCCGTCGATGGCGATGTTGTATCCGAACGCTTGGCTTGTGCCCCCGGCGGGGTCAAAGAGTTCCACCGGCGTTGAACGCTGCGCGACCGCGGCAGAAGCCACCCACGCCGCCATCAGCAACGCTACAAGACGAATCCAACCTGACATGCACGTACCTCCCCGGAAGAGGCACCGATCATCCCAAAAAACGCGGCGTTGCACAAGCCCATCTTCTGGCCAAGCACCTTGATTCGGAGAGCTTGCTTTCGTGCGATGGAGCGTCCGCTCTTGTTACCGGTCGGGAGACTTGGGCCGTTTTCGGGGCTGGCCTGCACGCTCTTGCGGGGGTCATCTGACGCACACAGGGAAGACGTGCTTGCTGCACCGTGGTGGGAGTGCGTTGTGCTGATGGAGGGGAAGGGGTTGATTTTGCGGGGGATGTGAGAGCGCCGGATTGAAAACGGCGCTCCGGAATATCTGAGCGGCGTGGATGAGACGACCATTCGCGCGCGGAAACGCGTTCGAGCGGTGGGCCGCTTCTTTGGTTTTCAAAGATGAGACTTGTGAATCGCCGGCGTGCCGGTCATTCGCGCTGCGGGGGAGCGACATTGGTTGGGGGCGGGGTGGGCGAGGACGGGTTGTTTGTTGAGGCGGGGTCGGGTGTTTGAATGCGCTTCGCGGATTTTTTCGGATTGCCGAGGTTGGCGATTTTCAGCAAGAGGTTGCCGGCGTGGAGGGCGGTTTTGTCGAAGCGGCGATCGTTGTTGGTGTCGCGGGCGATGCTCTTGGGGTTGTTGCGGCGATTGATCTGATGGAGCGCGAGGATGCGACCGGCGGAGCGTGCCGCGGCGGGCAGGAAGGACTTTGCGACAAAGACGGCGCGGGTGGCGGAGGCGGAGGCGATTGTTTCGAGACGTGCGGCAATGTCGGGACGCTGCATCCAGACGGCGAGGGCTTCGAGTGCGATTTCGAAGTCGTTGGCCACATCAATGAGAGAAGCGTGCGGATCGGCGAGGGCGAGGAGGAGGTCCTCCTCGACTTTGGCCTTGATGGGGCGCGTGAAAACGGGCTTTTCGGGCGTTTCGAAAGGCTGCGGGCGTTCGCCAGGTTTGAGCGGATCCGCGATATCGGGGGCTTTGAAGCCGTCGATGGGACGGACGTAACGCTTGATGTCGGGGAGGTAATTGCCGGGGGTTCCTGTGGGAATCATAGTGGCGGCAGCGTACCATACGGATGCCGTACGACTCAAGAGGGATTTGGTTTATTTTGGAGTATTTTTTGGGTAAGGGGTGTTGGAGTTGGATGGGGGATGGGGGATGGGGGATTTCGGATTTCGGATTTCGGATTTCGGATTTCGGATTTCGGAATGGAATGCGAAGGCATTTCACCACAGAGAACGCAGAGAGCACGGGGGTGGAAATGTGGGATGGGGGATGGGGATTGCGGATTGTCAGAATGAGGTATCGGTGTTTGAGGGTGTCGATTATGCTTTGGATCGTGGACGGGTTTGGGAGGAGCTGCAGTATGGCGAGTTGTGTGATTCGATCGCTGCGAGTGCGGGCTGGGTGTGCTTTGGCAACTGCGGCGGGGGCAACTTGCTTTGCCGGGGTTCCGACGCTTCAGCCGATCGCGCGGACGTTTGGTGGGGATGTTTGCCGCATTTTGGAAGCAAGCGGAGACGGTCGGGCGTTTGTGGGCTTAAGCGGAGCACGCATCACGCGGTGGAGCGTGTGGAACGGGTACGAATCACTCGGCAGCATGACGACGGTCAATGCTTCGTCCGTCGCCACGAATTTCGATTCGTCGGTTTCGGTCGGCTACGGCTCCATGCACGTCAGCATGAATACCACGCGGCTTGATGGGTTTCGGTACACCCGCGCGCAAGGGCTCACGACCGTTGATTATGTGGGTCCCCCACCACTCAACAAGGATGGGACATTGATCTACGCCGTCTCGGCGGACGGCAACACGATTGCCGGGACGATGGGCGCGGAAGATGATCCGACAGGCACGATTCGTTGGCCGTTCAAACGCATCGGCTCGACGATGACGTATCTGCCGCTGGGAACTGCGGACTACGGATACGGGTATGACGTCAGCAACGATGGGAACGTCGTTGTCGGGTACACGTCGAAGGCGACATTGAAGATGGGATGCCGCTGGCTGGCGAACGGAACGCGGCAAGATATCGGAGTGACGCCCGGCGGCACGCAATCGCTCGCGCGTCTGACGAATAACGACGGTTCGGTGATCGTGGGCTGGTCGGATACGACGACGCTGAAGCCGATACGCTGGACACAGGCGAGCGGGGTCAAGCTGTATGCACCCCTGACAACCGGCACGCCAACCGTCAATTGCCTTGCCGGTACCGGCGCAGTTGCGGGCGGATCCTGTTCCCCCGGAGTCGCGACGCTCTGGTTTGATCCGGCAACGCCGGTGAACTTCGGCACGTATTTGCAGAGCCTGGGCGCCGACATCACGGGCTGGAGTGCGTTTTCGGAGGTGCTCGCGATCAGCGCAGACGGGATGATCATGTACGGGACGGGCACGTTCAACGGCGTGACCACATCGTGGCGGGTCGATCTGAACGGGTCGTGTCCGGCGGATTTCAACAACGATCTTGTGGTGGATGATGCGGACTTCGCGGCGTTTGCTTCGGCGTACGACACCTTGGATTGCGGCGTGCTTGCGATGCCGATCGGATGTCCTGCGGATTTGAATGGTGATGGGCTGGTCGAAGATGGGGATTTTGTTTTGTTTGTGATGGGGTATGACGCGCTCGAGTGTCCGTGAACGAAGAGCCGCGCGCGGAGGAACCGCGCGTGGTGGCACGTTGTCACTCGCGGAAATCAGGCAAGGTTGTTGCCAGCCGCGCGAGGTTGCTCGCGCGAGCGGCGGCATGCGGTGCGGGCGAAGGCAATGCCGAAGATGCCGCAGGCTGTTGGCGCGGGAATGAGGAACGAGACGTCGGCGCTGCCGCCGGGAACGAAATCGAATGAGCTCAGGAAGATCCGGCAGTCCATCACATACTCGCCGGGTGGAAGCACGCCGGAGACTTCGCCGGCGGTCAAGTCGATTGAGATGTCGTTGGGCGGCCCAGGCGTCACGCCTGCCATGCGGAATTCGCCGCTGCCTGCGACTTTCGCGAAGAACGGCGTCGCATCGGTGACGACGAAGTTGGCTTGCAGGAACAAGTCCACAGCCGAGAGCGTGGGACTTCCCATCGGGACGTTGACGATGAATCCCTTGCCGCTTCCGGAAAAGATCGAGGCAAAGGCGTTGTATTCAACGTGTGCTTCGGAATGCGCCGTGTTTGGACCCGGAAATCCGGGGTCTTGCCAGGACGAATCGGCATCTCCCCCTCCGAAGTGAGCGCCGGGCCCGCTGGCACTGAAGTGCCCGCCGTCCGCATCTCCCAAACCCGCCCATGCGGTCCAGCCCAATTCACAGCCGACTGATTTGTACGTGATCGAAGCGGATGCGAGCGATGAGGCGAGGGAACTCAAGGTGATTGCGGCAGCGATCGAGCGCATGGTTTTCTCTCGCTTTCTCTCGTGTTCTGTCGGGGAGCCTCTTTCAACCATACAACACGAATGGCATCACGCAACGCTCGGGATATTTTTATTGAGTGCGAACGCGTAGCAAACGGCTTGATGCGTTGCTTTGATCGGACACTTCACGACGCGAACGTGGAACCTTGAACAACGGAATCGCTGGCATGAAAGCCTTCTCCATGCCGGGGCCGGTGTTCGTGTGATGGAACTGCGTTCGGGATACCAATACGGCGGGAGGAATCGGCGGCGTGCCGTGGACGTTGGCTTGGCAGAGTCCGGGGGTTTGGATCGGAGAAAAGCGGAAAGGCACACTCACCTTGGAGGAACCAAGGTCTGTGGCATGTGCGTGGGGTGAGTTTGGGGGTTGGGGGAAGAGTGGAAGGTCGGCGCTACTCGCCCCACCCCGTCGCGACTTTGGGGTCGTTTGCGGGGCACCGAGTCACTTTGAACAATTCACTTGACTAGCCACAAGGGCTGCCGATGTTTGATCGCGTGGGTGGCTGTCAGCCACAAGTGGCAGAGGCATTGAATGTGCGGGTCGTCATCGATACGCGCATCGTTCTCCGCGTACGTTGAAAGCAATGCCTCGACCTCGTCGGTTTGCAGCGGTGTTCCATGATGGGTCAGCAGATTGGCCGCTTCGCCCAAGACTCCTGGGAGGCTGGAGACTTGGATCACGGCCTGCTCTCCCGCGCGTGGTCCAAACTGTCGATACATCTCATTCAGAGCCCGCCGCCCCGCAATGTCGGCCGGATTGTGCTTCGGAGGAAACCCGATGGCGGCACGGGCTTTCTCGATCAAGTTCAACTGAGGCAGCGGAGCGATTTCCGGCACGCCGACCGGTTCGGGGCGTAGCCGGAGTGCCAGACGATCGACCGGGGCATCCACATACACGGCGAACCAAGCATCCGTGGCGGCGAGATGCCTGGAGCCGGATGTTCCGAGGATCTGGACTGCGTGCTGTTTCAGTTGTTCGCCGCCGTAGTCGGACGCAATCAAAATGCGACTGCCCGTTCGCAACGACGCCAGCTGCCCCATCGCGTCACACTGTTCTAGAAGCTGCGACACTAACAGACTTGGACCTCTTACCACGGTTGCTGGCCGCGCCCATGCTTTTTCACCACTTGGCTTGGCTGACTTCTTTCTGAGCAACTCGCGCACGGAATCGGCGGCATTTCGGAAAGCCTTGCGTCCCCCGACAAACTTGATGAAATCGATGTAGTCCCAAAGAGAGCGTCCGCTGGCGGCATGCTCTGGAATCGGGTGGGGAAACAACTTCAAGTCACTAGCGATGCTCTTGACGGCCTCGGCAACGAGTCGCCGGTCTTCGGCTTCTTGTGTCTTATCGAGTTCTTCAACGGCACCACCGAGCCCGCCCTTTGAAATGCACTCGGAGCCGACCACGAATTGCTTTTCATCGGCCGAACGCACCCAATAAAGGTGTTTAATCGGCCGATCGCAGAATGCGCATCGTTCGGCTTGCTCAGGCAGGCCGTCGCGCCGAAGAAGCACGAAGGGTGACTTGCCGAGTCCTTTGACCTCAAATGGGTGATTCATAACCGGCTCCATCCCGTCCAGGCGGCGTGACGATTAGCCATAGAAGTGCCCGGCGATAAATAATCGTACAAGGCCACAGCGGCGATTTTCCCCTAATTTATAGGGGTTTTGGTCGCGCGACTGTGCTTTTGCAAAGCATAGTCACATCTCGTAATTCTCTGATCCAATCGCGCTTTTGTGCTCGTTTTGTGCGCGCTTTTGTGCGCACCGATCGGGGCGGAAGCTGACCTGACCCAGTTTCCGTTGACACACTTTGATCAACCACGCCGACTCGCCTCGAACTGTTCGGGGCTGACATAGTCGAGCGCGGCGTGCAGACGCCTGCGATTGTAGAACATTTCGATGTACTCG
>JAFLCN010000011.1 GCA_017303555.1 Planctomycetota bacterium | reverse complement strand
GAGAATGGGACTCGTCGCAAAGTTGAATGGGCCCGGGGGCGCAAGCCGGCCCCCGGAAGCTCGGATAGAAGAGTGAAACCGTCCCGTCCGTTGCTTTGGCGCTTGACAGAGTCGGCTTCATAGAAGAACCACGGAGAAGAACACGGAGGGATACAGGGAGGAAGACTAGCAATGGATCCGGCAGACATGCCGATTCCGCTGGCAGAGGCGGTTCGCCAAAAACGACGAAACCCCGGAGACCTTGGCTTTGGCCAACGCGTCCGGGGTTTCGTTTGGAGGGGAGGAGAGAGGAGGAGGAGAGATTCGGATGTCAATCGGCGTCAGACCTGTTTGAGGCGTGGCGCCTGGAGGAGAGGAGAGAGTTCGGATTTCAATTCGGCGTCAGCCGGTTGCGGCACGGCGCCAAGGAGGAGAGGAGAGAGGTTCGTGAATCAATCGGCGTCAGGCCCTTGCGAGGCGTGCCGCCTGGAGGAGAGAGGAGAGGAGAGAGAATTCGGCGTCAGGCTCTGTGAAGCTCGACGCCAAGGTGTTGGAGAGGAGAGAGGCCCGTTGATTCGGTTTTCATTGGCGGTCGTTTGTGTCCCGCCAAGAGAGTTGTCGGCAGGGTCGAGAACCTTGCAGACATGCCCAAGTTTTTTCGTTGGCCAGCGCGGGCGTGTTCGCGATAGCGTCGCGCGGCAGACCACAACCCGCAGAAACACCGGCTCAAAAACAACGACACCTCGGATGCACTGGTTGAAACCAACGCGTCCGGGGTGCCGTTTGGAGAGGAGAGAGGTCTGAGATGAACGAGCCTGAAAGTCTTTCCGCTGACACTCTCTATACGACGCAAAGAGGTGCCGTGTTCGCGCCTTTTTCATCCCACGAACGCGAAAAATCGAGCAACGCGGGGCAATTCGCAAGCACCAAATGGCCTTTTCCGCTAGGCAAACGCACTTGGCGCTTGGCAGCTATCGCTAATGGATATCCCAAAATCCCTTGAGCTGGCTGCAAATCCTGCACTGAAAGACGTACGCACACGGCCCAGCGCCCTTGCGAACATGCGCCACCAAGTCGGTCTTCTCTGCCTCACTCCAATCCGGTTCATCCTCAAACAAGGACGCCACCGCAGAAGACCATCGCCCCAGCAAGTCCGTGGAATCGGCTTCGCCCAGATAGACGCATGCCCGTCCGCAGCACATGAGCCAGTGATTCCCCTGCCACGTTTCAAAGCCGGGTGTGCGCTGTTCGACCAAAGCCTTGTCTTCCGCACTCATTTGATTCGTAGAGGGAAAGCGGGAGTAAATCTCTGCATCGTTGAAAGTGATACCCCGCGCCGCAGCGGAGCCGTCATGGATGCACCAAGGACAAATCGCAAGGCCATCGCTGGCCGCCGGGCCGTAGTGCGGCTGGACATACAACCAACCCCGCGATTTCAAGCAAATTCCGCAGGCTTCGTCTCGCTCGGCAAACACCTTTTCACCGACAGGGTCGGCGAACAGCTCAAATTTCGGCAATGTCGCCGCAGAGTTCACTTGGCTAACCCGCGCTGCTTGAGTGCCCCGATGCGTTCAGGCAAGCTCAGCAGCTTGATGAAACCGCCCGCATCCTTGTGCTCGTAGATCTCGCCCTTCTCAAAGGTCACGACCTTCTCCGAGTACAGCGAGTTCGGGCTCTTGCGGCGGATGGCCGTCGCCACGCCCTTGTAGAGCCGCACCACGATCTCGCCCGTCAAGCGCTCGCTCGACTTCTGAATACCAGCCCAGAGCGTCTCGCGATACGGGGTGAACCAGCGACCGTTGTACACAGCCTCGGAGAACCACAACGCGAGGTGCTCTTTGAAGTGGCGGGTTTCGCGATCCTGCACGAGTTCTTCGAGGCCCTTGATGGCCTCGACGAGGATTGTGCCGCCCGGGGTTTCGTAGATCCCGCGGGACTTCATGCCGACGAGACGGTTCTCGACCAGATCAACGCGGCCGACGCCGTGGATGCCGCCGATGCCGTTCAGCTTCTCGACGATCTGCCACGCGAGCATCTTCTGCCCGTTGAGCGCAACCGGACGTCCCGCCTCAAACGAGATCGTGACTTCTTCAGCCTTGTCCGGCGCCTTTTCGGGCAATGCCGTCAGCATGTAGCAATCTTCGGGCGGCGCATTCCACGGATCTTCGATGCTGCCGCCCTCGTGGCTGATGTGCCAGAGGTTGCGGTCGCGCGAGTAGATCTTGGTCGCGCTCGCGGTGGTCGGAATGTTGCGGGCCTTCAGGTAATCCAGCATCGCCAACCGGCCGGTGAGATTCCAGTTATCCATGCGCCACGGGGCGATGATTTCCATCTCCGGCGCGAGCGCTGCATACGCCGATTCGAACCGCACCTGGTCGTTGCCCTTGCCGGTGCAGCCGTGCGCAAGGGCCGTACAGCCGAACTTGCGGGCGGCTTCGACCTGCGCCTTGGCCAGAATCGGGCGGGCCATTGCCGTACCGAGGAGATAGCGGCCCTCATAGAGCGATCCCGCCATCACGCAGGGCATGACGAAGTCGTCGATGAATTCCTTCTTGAGATCGACAACGACGCAGTCCTTCGCGCCGGAGTCTTTGGCTTTCTTCTCGACGCCAACGAGTTCATCCGAACCCTGACCGACGTCACCAACAACGCCGTAGACCTCGCAGTCCATGTTCTCTTTGAGCCAGGGGATGATGACGGAGGTGTCGAGGCCGCCGGAGTAGGCGATGGCGATTTTTTTGGTGGGCATAGGTGTCACTCAGGAGTGCGAAAGACAATTTCGAAATGCTATTCAACACGGAGGGCCACAGAGGGCCACGGAGGGAAAAGGCCGAGGAAGACGGGCAATGAAAGACGGAAGGCACACCGCCCGGAAGGGCGGTGCCACGAAAGCCGCTTAGTCCCGCAGCATGTGATACAGCAGGGCCATCTGCGCGTGCATGCGATTCTCGGCCTGATCGAACACGATCGAAGCGGGCGAATCAATGACCTCGTCGGTCACTTCGCTTCCCCGGTGGGCGGGGAGGCAGTGCATAAACAGGGGCGGAGTCTTTGCCCCCGCTCCGGCCTTCTGCATGAGGGCCGCGTTCACCTGAAACGGCTTGAAGAGCTTTCGGGTGCGATCCGTTTCGGTCCCCTGCCCCATCGAGACCCAGACGTCGGTGTAGACCGCGTCATGCCCGGCGATGTCGGACAGATCGTGCGAGACTTTGATCTCGGCTCCGCTTTTCGCTCCGAGCGCCTTGCACTCTTCGAGAACGGAGGCCGTCGGGTCTCGCCCGGGGGGTGTCAACGCCGTGACGTGCGTGCCGAGGATCGCGCCGAGTTCCATCAACGAATGGCAGACGTTGTTGCCGTCTCCCACGTACGCGAGGCGCAAACCTTTCAATTCAGTTCGCTTTTCCTGAAGGGTCAGAAAATCAGCGAGCGCTTGGCAGGGATGAAACAGGTCGCTGAGCGCGTTCACCACCGGCGCCTTGCTCGCAGCCGCCATCTCTTCGAGCACCGTCTGCTTGTACACGCGAGCGACAATCGCATTCACCCAGCGTTCGAGATTGTGGCCGTAATCGGCGACGGTTTCGCGTTCGCCAAGCCGCGTCTCGGAGTGATCGAGATAGACCGCCTGCGCACCGAGCCGATGCATGCCGACCTCGAAGCTCACGCGGGTACGCAGCGACGGCTTCTCGAAGAGCATGGCGATCGAGCGGCCCTTGAGGGCTTCGGAAAACTCCGACGGATTCTTCTTCATCGCCCGCGCCGTCTTGAAGAGCGCGAGCACATCATCGCGTGTCAGGTGCGAGAGACGAAGAACATCGTGCTGGCGAAGATTGGGTATCGAAGCGCCAGTGGGAGCGGTTCCGGCCATTTTCTGTGTGAGTCTCCGAAGGTGCGAATCAAGACGATATGCGGGAACGAATTCAAAGCGCGATGCGCGTACGCCCGCACGGAGCAAATGTTCAATTATGCCGCGGAGATCCGAGTTCCGGCAGGCTCACCCTTTGTCCAGCGAAGCAGGTGCTCCGGGCGATCGCCAGACAGAATGACGACTGGGGAACCGGTTTCAGTTGCAACTCTCGCCGCGGCACGAGTTTTGGGAATCATGCCGCCGTAGATGTCGCCGGAAGTGATAAGGCGTTCGATCTCCGCGGGCGTTGCGTGCGGAATCACTGTGCCCGACTTGTCCTTGATTCCTTCGACATCGGTCAGCAGCACCAGCGCCGACGCCTTCAACGCCTTTGCAAGACCGGCCGCGGCGTCGTCAGCGTTGAGATTCAGCGGCTGCCCCTGTTCATCGAGGCCGATCGAGCACAACACCGGAATGTTGCCGCTTCGGATCAGAACGCGTGCAAGCTCGGCCTGTCCGCCAACGACCTCTCCCACCCGACCAAGATCGGCCGGCCCGGAATCCGTCGCGAGCGGAGCAACTTTGCGGCACGCCAGCATGCCGCCATCGCCCAAACACAAGCCAACGCCCTGGCCACCGGCGCGCTGAATGCAGCCAACGAGCGACTTGTTCACACTGCCCGCGAGCACGCCGACAATCTCAGGAATCTGGTCATCCGGCGTCACGCGAAGCCCCTGCACGCGTGACGGCTTGATGCCGAGTCGATCCATCAGGCGATCGACGGCCTTGCCACCGCCGTGCACCAGAATTAGCCCGCCCACATGCGATTTCGACAACGCGACAAGTGACCGCCAGAGATCGTCCTGCGTCGCCTGATGCTCAAGAGTCGTGCCGCCGATCTTCACGATGAGCGGCCCGCCGCTGCTGCTGCCCGCCGCGCTCACGAACGAACCTCCGCGCCGTGCTTCGGACGCAGGCCCGTGGTTTCGCCGAGGCCAAGACGGATGTTCATGCACTGCACAGCCTGACCCGACGCGCCCTTGACGAGATTGTCGATTGCGCTCATGACGATCAGGTGGTCGTGCGTGGAATCGTGGGCCCAGCCGATATCGCAGAAATTCGTGTGACGCACATCAGCTACCGCCGGATACGTCTTGGGTGGGAGCAGCCGCACGAACGGTTCGCTCGTGTACGCATCGGCGTAAATGCGGGCGACCGTGTCCGCACTCGTGCCCGGCACGAGATCGATATGCATCGTCGAGAGGATGCCGCGATCAAACGCGACCAGGTGAGGCGTGAACAGAGTCGCAACACCCGCGTACGCATCGATCTCGGGCTGATGCCGGTGCGAGAGCACGCCATACGGCTGCAAACTCAATTCCGGAAGCAGGTACTTCGCGTTCGCGCCGCGACCAGCACCGGTGACGCCCGAAGCAGAATCGATGATCGGACGAGTTCCACTCCGGATCACACCCGCCCGCTGCAGCGGAGCGATCGCAAGAATCGCCGAGGTCGGATAGCACCCGGGGACAGCAATCAGGTTCGCCTTCGCGATCGCTTCACGATTCTGCTCTGGCAAGCCGTACTCCGCCGACGCAAGCAGCTTGGCGTGCGCATGCTCGAACCCGTAGTGCTTCGGATAGAGCGCGGCATCCTTTAGCCGGAACCCGGCCGACAGATCGAGCACGATCGCGCCCGTCTTCAGCAACTCCGGCGCGAGTTCGACGCTCGCCTCGTGAGGAGTGGCCAGAAAGACCGCATCAGGCTTCAGTGCCGCGACAGCGCCGAGTTCGACCGGCAGCACCGGCAACTCGCACACGCCCCGGAAGCGCGTGAACAGTTCATCAAACTTGCCCGCCTGGTCGCCCTTCTCGCGGCGCGCAGAAGCAAACAGCCCCACCACCTCCGCACCGGGGTGCGCAGCGAGGATCGAAACAAGTTCCGCGCCGGAGTAGCCCCCGGCGCCGACGATCACGACGCGCTTTCGCGCCGCATTTGCCATTGTTCTTCTTCCTTACTGAATCCGCGGCACGTTGTTCTGCGCTTCCGACACCGCCTGCTCGTACCGGCGCACAAGTTCCGACAACGTCATCGCCAGCCGCTTCGCGCCGTTCCAATTCAGCACCACGCGGCTGCCGATCGAGAAATGGATCGCCTGCTGGCCGTCCGGGCCCTGCTGGGGCACGTTCAGGCCGAAGTCCAGAATCACTTCATCCTGCGTGTTCGTCGTGCGGATCGTGTTCGCGTACGTCGTGACCATCTTCGTCTCGTCGATGCGGATCGCGACTTGCTGCTGGTTCTGGTTCGGCGTGCCGGACATGGAAGGCTCCTGGTCCCGCGATCCCCTCGCGGGCGTGCTGCTTTCGACTGCTCACCGGTTGTGGTACAACCATCAATCGACACCGATCAAGGTGAGGGCCCGAGTTTAGTCCCCCGCCCAAGCCCCTCGCGCTCGACTCCGATCTTTCCCCCCGCTTCCCGAGTTCGCCGATGGCACCGGCCAAACCCAAGTCTTTCTCGACCCGCCCGGCAACGATCGCCGCCATCGACATCGGCAGCAACGCCGTCCGCTTCGCGCTCGCGCGCGTCGATTCCAAACGCAACCTCCAGATCATTGAAGAACGCCGACGCCCCACGCGCCTTGGCGCGAATCTTGCTTCGGGAAAGCCGCTCCCTCGAACCGGCGTCAAGGCCACCATCGCCGCCGTGAAAGAGTTCTGCTTCGATGCGATGCGGCACGGCACAAGCGCCACGCGTCTGGTCGCCACCGCCGCCGTCCGTGAATCGCCCGATGGGCCGACATTCGTGCGGCGCCTCACGAGCGAGGTCGGTCTACCGGTCGAGATCATCGGCCCGGATGAGGAAGCCCGGCTCGCGTTCGCGAGCTGCCGCGCCTCGTTCGACTTGCGCCGCGGGCGTGTGGCGATCGTGGACATCGGGGGTGGCAGCGTGCAGGTCAGCTTCGCTAGCCGCGGGATCCTGTACGAATCCGTTTCCATGCCGCTCGGCGCGGTCCGCCTGACTTCGATGTTCCCGCCAGAGTCCGCGGGCGGTCGGAAAGACCCATTCGCACGCATGAAGAAGCACATCCACAACACGATCAGGGATCGCCTCCCGATCGGCAATCTCCAACCGACGGCGATCATCGGCTGCGGCGGCACCTTTGCCACCATCGGAACGCTCCTCGGCGATTTCGCAGGTCAGCGATCGCTCGCTCCGGTTCTCGCGCGTGGACCCCGCTCCGTCGCGCGATCGGGGCATGCCGCACGCGATTTGATCGATCTCGTCGCATCCGTCGAAAAGCTCGACGCGCCGAAGCGTGCCGAAATGCTCCGCAAGTCCGACATCCCCGCCGATCGCGCCGACATCCTGCCCGCCGGACTCATCGTCGCGCGCGCCCTGGTCAGACACCTGAGCGTGAAGTCGTTCGTCGCCCACGCGGGAGGCGTGCGCGACGGACTGCTGCGCGAGATGGCTGGACCGGCCCAGCCGGCCGGAATCATCGAGCAGGCCCACTCGCTTGCACGAGTCGGCGATGAGGACCGGGCTCACAGCGAGCACGTTGCAAACCTCGCCGTCTCGCTCCTGCACGATCTCGCCGATGTGGACCGCGTGCGCGAGATTCTCTCCGATCGTCCCGACGCGACAGAGTTGCTCGAGAGCGCCGCCCTGTTGCACGATCTGGGCGTTCCCATCGACTACGAGCGCCACCACAAAGTTTCCCGGCGGATCATCGAACTCGCCCACTGGCCGGGCACCGACCCGCTCCTTCGCGCCATGATCGCCAACGTCGCTCGCTACCACCGAAAGTCGCTTCCCACCGAGCGCCACGCTCCCTACGCGGCCCTTCCCGCCCGGGCCCGCCAGGTCGTTCGGGTGCTTGCGGGCGTCCTTCGTATTGCCGACGGCCTGGACCGCTCCCACACCCAGACAACGTCGGGAATTCGCGTCCGGATTGACCGGACCGCCGTGGAAATCGCTGCGGAAGGTGTGCGGGCGGGCAGCCCGAACATCCGGGCCGCCTTCAAGAAATCGGACCTGCTTGCCGCCGTGATCCGCCGAACAATCACCGTGATCCCCGGCTGAAAGGCCGCGGGAAGCCCGGGTTGGGCCGATTTCGGCTCGGTTCAACGGGCCGGATTGTCGATAATCCGCGGGGTCCTGTCCCGGATGTGAAACGGAGCTTGCATGCGCGAGGTGTTGCGATCGGTCGTGAGCGGAATCAGAAAGAGCCCCGCGCTCAATTCGATGGCGCGCGCCTGCGTCAAAGCGATACCGGACCGTCGCCATGTCACCAACATGCGCGACATCGGGCCGGTCGCCATCCGGCTGCGCCGCCACCGCTACCTGCTCTGGGAGCACCCGCTCGTTCACGATGCGTTCATGGTCTCGCTCTTCGCTCGACTGATCCGCCCCGGCGATGTCGTCTACGACATCGGCGCCAACATCGGCCTTTACACCAGGCTCATGCACCAGTGGTTCGGCGCGGGCTATCTCTATGCCTTCGAGCCCATGCTCGAGAATCGTGAACTGCTCGAAGAGAACATCCGCCTGGGCAACATGCAGAAAGTCACCGAGATCTCGGCGCTCGCGCTCTCCGATGCCGCGGGCAAAGAAGAGCTCCAGATCGACGACATGAACTCCGGCTCCGCCGTGCTCAACAGCATCTCGGGAGGCGAAGCCTCCAGCGGACGCGCTCACTTCGGTCTCCCGCCGAAAACCGAAACCGTCGAACTCGAAACACTCGACGCCTTTGTCAAGCGCACCGGCATCCGCCCGCCCGCGATGATGAAGATCGATACCGAGGGCGCGGAAGTGAAGATCCTCATCGGCGGCCGCGAAACGATCCGCACCCACAAGCCCCGCATGGCCATCGCCCTTCACGGCAAGGACAAGGCCAAGGGCACGCTCGAACAGCTCGAGATTCTTCAGTGCCCGGCATACGGCTTTGTGAAGGAAGGCGGGAAGAACATCTACCGCCGCCTCGCCATCGCCGACTTTGACCGGCTGGGCAATAACAACATCCTCGCTTGCTACGACGAAGACCTGCTCCGGCAGGAGCCAAGGCCCCTCGAACGCGCACCCAATTCCGGGAAGTGACCGTTTTCGGACCGGACGCGAATTGCTCGCGATTCTGCGCGCTCCCCGCTTGCATGTGCCTGTACGATGCATGCAGCGATCCGACTTGTCGCCGCCGCGACGCCGGTCCGACCGCCCGGAGAGAAGAGAGAAATGCGGAAATCCCACACGGTCGTTCTGCTCGCGGGCCTGCTCGCGAGTTCTGCTTTCGGCGCTCCGGGCGACGGCGCTCAAGCGGTCGGCGTTCCCGAGCGCTTCGACAATCAAAAGGTCGTTCGCATCACGCCCCGGAACATCGCCGACGTCCATCTGCTCGACCAGATCTCCGGCGATCGCTGGACCTGCGGCCCCGGCGGCGCAAACGGCGAAGCCGATTACCGGATCAAGGCTTCGGACCTGCCCCTCTTGAACCAGGCCGGCGTGCCGTACCAGATCATGATCGACAACGTGCAGGCGCTCATCGACGCCGAGCAGGCCGAACTGAACGATCCTTTCCGCGATCGCGCCTTCTTCGATGCGTACCAGAACTACGCCTCTGTCAGCAGCTACGTGAACACACTCGCGAGCGCGTACCCCGGATTCGTGACACGCATCTCTCTCGGCAATTCGCTCGAAGCCCGCGAGATTTTCGGCTTCCGCCTCACCAGCCCCGTCCCGCCCATCGGCGGCTCGCCCCGCAAGCCCGTCGTTTTCTTCAATAGCCTCCAGCACGCCCGCGAATGGATCGGCGTGATGACCAACATGTACGTCGCGACGCAGTTCCTCTCTCAGTACAACTCCAACACAACGATCAAGTCTCTCCTCGACACGTACGAGTTTGTCTTTGTCCCGATCAGCAATCCGGACGGCTACAACCTCACGTGGAACGGGCAGCGTCTGTGGCGGAAGAACACCCGCGTGATCAGCGGCAGCGTGCGGGGCGTTGACCTCAACCGCAACTGGAGCGTCGGCTGGGGACTGAGCTCGGGCTCCGCCGGAAGCTCGACCAGCGAAACCTACCGCGGGCCATCCCCTTTCTCCGAGCCCGAAACCCAGGCCCTCAGCAACTACGCGCTCTCTGTTCCCAAGCTCGTCGCCGCGATCGACTTCCACAGCTACTCGCAGCTCGTCCTCCGCCCGTGGACGTACCAGTACACCCTGCCGCCCGGCATTGCCGCGTTCAATCGAATCGGGAACTCGATGGTCAACGCGATCGCCGCCGGTACCGGCGCGAGTTATGAGTACGGCGGGCCGGACATCCTGTATCTCGCCTCGGGCACAGCGCCCGACTGGTTCTTCGGAACGACAGGGGCGATCTCGCTCACGATCGAGCTGCGCGATACCGGCCAGAACGGATTTGTCCTGCCCGTTTCGCAGATCATTCCGACCGGCAACGACGGCCTGGCCGGTGCGATCGCGTTGGTCTCGGGCCTTTGCCGCGCCGATCTGAACCGGGACAACGTTGTGGACGATGCCGACTTCGTGCTTTTCGCCACGGCGTACGACTCGTTTGCAACCAATGCCGCGGATTTCACGGGCGATGCACTGACCGACGACTCGGACTTCATTATTTTTGCCGATGGGTACGACCGCCTGAGTTGCCCCTGAATCCGGGCTTAGCCGTCCGATAAACCGACAAAATCATTCTGCAATTCCGCGCAAGAAGCTAAGGCTGGGGGTCGCGGAAAGCTCGAATTTGTCGTATTCTCAAAGGACGGACGCAATGGCGTCCTCACGAGAGGTTTTTTTTTGTTCCAGCTCAAGCGCCGCGTTCTGCTGTGCGCTCAAGGGAGAGTCTCTATGTATTCGAAGAACGGCCGCTCCACCATGGCAACTATCGGCACGCTCGTCGCGCTCTGCGGCGGCGCAGCCTCGTCGCTCGCACAGCTCGGTTCGTTCCCTCAATCGGATTTCCAGGGCAAGAGCCTGCTCCCCTTCCAGCTCGAACTCGCGATCAGCCAGAAGGCCCCGACGACCATGAGCGCGAGCGTGATGCGCGCCGCCATCGTCCGCGCGATGCACAGCACCAACAACTGCTACGCCTCCAACCTCACCGCCGATCAGTGGCAGTCGCTGATGGATCAGTACCATTTCCTCCCCGTCACGCAAACGCCCATCGACCCCAACGATCCGTTCGCCGACCGCCTGAACGTCGATCTCTATCGCTGGGGCCCCGCCGGCACCGCTAGCAGCTCCTTCCCCAGCGGCGTCGCCATCGCAACCAACCTCACCGTCAGCTTCCCGGGAAGCACCGCGACCTGGGGGCTTGCAGCCTCGGGCTTCGCGACCGCCGCGAACGTTCTGAGCGCCTCGCTCACCAGCCAGTTCGGCGACCTTGACCGGGGCCGTGAATATCTGCGCCAGTGCCTTGGCTCGTGGCGGCGTTACGGCGGCATCACGTACACCGAAGTCGCGGACGACAACGCCAACATGTCGAACTCGGGCTCCCACAACAACGCCCGTGGCGACATCCGCATCGGCGGCATCTCCCTCAGCGGCCAGAGCGGCGTTCTGGCGTACAACTGCTTCCCCTCGCCCGGCGGCCTCGCCGGATCGCTCAGCGGCGGCGACATGGTCATCAACACCGCCTACTTCGGCGATGCCAGCACGTTCAACAACACCACCAACAACTACCGCTATTTCCGCAACACCTGCACGCACGAACACGGCCACGGGCTGGGTTTCATCCACCAGGTTCCGTGCAGCAGCCAGAAGCTCATGGAACCCTTCATCCAGACGACCACCGACAACGTTCGTGTCGATGACCGTCGCGCCGTCGGTCGCAATTACGGCGATCGGTTCAGCGGCAATCAGACCCTCGCCACCGCCCGCAACTTCGGCAATCTCACCAGCCCGAGCGTCCGCTCGCTCGCAAACCGCGACATCTCCCTGAACGGTTACTGGAACAACGGCGCCAACGCCGGCGGAGCCGACTTCTTCAAGTTCACGCTCGGCACGGCCCAGAACGTCCGCATCGCGGCCGTCCCCACCGGTGGCAACTACACGACCGGTCAGCAGTCGAGCGACTGCAACGGCACCACGGCGGCGTACGCCTCCACATCGTGCGCCGACCTTGTCGTCGTCCTCACGAGCGCCGACGGCCTCACGACGATCGCGACCGCCAGCGGCAACGGCATCGGCACGTCCGAAGTCATCACGATCGCCGGGCTTGCCGCGGGCGACTACGCGATCCAGGTCTACGACAACAACGCCGCGAACGTGACAAACGGCGCGAACGCCAACACTATCGTGCAGATGTACGACCTCGAGTTGCAGCTCGGCACCAACGTGTACTCCGATCCCTACGCCAACGCGGGCATCAACAAGCGCATCGGCGCGAACGTCTCCTGCCAGTTCATTGGCGACATCAACTCGGCCACCACCGAGAACCGGACCGCGGTCAGCGTCAGCCGCTACGAGTGGGACCTGGACGGCGACGGCACCTTCGAGACCGGCGTGGCTCCGGCCGCATCGGCCCCGAAGCCCACGTTCACCTATGTCTCCAACGGCACCTATCCGGTTTCGCTGCGTGTGCGTGACACCCTGGGCAAGACCGGCATCGACACCATCAACGTCGTTGTCTTCGGCGCCACGACCACCTTCACCGGAACGGCGCTCTCGGGCGATCAGGGCACGATCGTTCCCTTCACTATCACCGGGACCAACCTCAAGAACGTCAACGTCGCGGGGAACGTGCAGGTGCTCACCGGCACCGGCGTCACCGTCACGGGCACGCCGGTTCCCAACGCGCTCGGCACGCAGGTGACGGGGCTGTCGTTCGTGATCGCGCCCGACGCCTCGGTCGGCCCCCGGAACGTCCGCGTTTCGAACGCCGATGGCAACGCGACCTTCAACAACTTCCTGACCGTGAACGAGGTGATCGTCGCCTGCCCGGGTGATCTGAACAACGACGGCTTCGTGGACGATACCGACTTTGTGCTCTTCGCTTCCGCGTATGACCTGCTCGACTGCAGCGATCCGTCCATGCCCGTCGGCTGCCCGGCGGACCTGAACGACGACGGCTTTGTCGACGACACCGACTTCGTTCTGTTCTCGACCGCGTACGACGCGTTCCTGTGCCCCTGAGCGGGAACGGCCCGGGGCGTTGAACCCCTGGGCTGAAATGAGTCCAAAAACAGAAAACGCCGCCGGGAAACCGGCGGCGTTTTTCTTTTCAAAGCGGGCGAAGGGGCTTGAACCCTCGACCTTCTCGTTGGCAACGAGACGCTCTACCACTGAGCTACGCCCGCATCAAACCCAACTTGTCAGCCTCCGGACGATCGGAGATCGGCCGGAAGCGGGTAGAAAGTTAGCCGGAGCAACCCGAAAGGTCAACCCTCTTGGCCCGGAACCGGCGCTGGCGGTTCATTCCGGATCAACCCTCGCCCCTCCGGCCACGTTGCGGCCCGTTCAAGCGGGGGGAAGCGAGCCCCGGACCGCCGATTCCAGGTCGGACGGCTTAAAGAAACTGTTGAAGTACACCGGCTGTTCTCGGCCGGGGCGATAAACCGCGACCAGCGGGATGCCTCCCCCGCCCGAGATCTCGCGGACCAGACCCCAGCCCTGATCCTGCCCGGCGCTGGTCAGGTCGATCTTCACCGGAAGCACGTCGCTGGCGTTGAGCAGCCCGATGCCCGTTTCGCTCAGGAGCACGTTTCGCTCGATCACGTGGCAGTTTGTGCACCACTTGGCGGTGAAATCCACCACCACGGTCTTGCCGGCTTTGAGTGCTTCGTCGATCCGCCGGCGCACGTCGGCTTCGGGCGCATTCACAAATTTGATCCAGGCAACCGGGCCTTCGGTCGTCAGGGCGCGGGTGGTCCAGACCGTGAGGCCGATCCATCCGAGCGCGAGCACCGTCACGATTGCCTTTGCGCGCCCGCTCCGAAGCAACTTCAAGCCGCCGCCGATCGCCCAGAGCCCGCCGACAACGGCGATCGCGCCCACGGCGTACCACGGCCACTTTTCGCTCGTGAGGTTCGAGAGAAGGAACGCCGCGACCGCGAGCATCAGGATGCCCAGGACCTGCTTGAGCAGTTCACCCCCCGGACCAGCCTTGGGCAGCCGATCGATCAGCTTGGGAAAGGCGATCAGCACGGCATACGGGAAGGCCATGCCCACGCCCATCACGACAAACGTCACGAGTCCCATGTACGCGGGCTGTGTCGCGGCCCAGGCGATGGTGGCCCCCAGCAGCGGGCCGGTGCAAGGGGTCGAAAGCACCGCCGTCAACGCCCCGAGCAGAAAGTTCCCGAGCACGGTGTCGTGGCTCGGGTTCAGCATGTACACCGACTGGGGCAGTTGCAGCGTGAACAGCCCGATCATCCCCAAACCCATTACGCCGACGATCCCTGCCATCACGATCGTGAACCAGCGGCTTGTAAAGACCTGCCCCCAATCCTGCTTCTGCCCCCCGGTCACAATCCCGAAGATCAACAGCCCCAGAACAAGAAACGTCGCCACGATGCCGACGCAGTAGACGGTGCCGAACAAGGCCAATTTCCCGGGATTCCCAGCCTGCTGCTGGAGCGAAAGCACCTTGATCGGGATGACCGGCAGCACGCACGGTGTCAGGTTGAGAAGGAAGCCCGCGACAAACGCGATCGCCAGGATCAGCGCCACCTGATCGCGGGCGAGCGAAAACTCGTAGCCGAAGAAATCGAAGCGGCTTCGCGCCGTCGAGGTCGAAGATGCGCTCTCGTTCATCCGCGAGAACACACTCGGATCGAAGGACGCAAAAATCTCCGTGTCGCCCCCGGCCGCGGCACCGGGCGCCGCCTGATCGAGCGGCTTCACGTCGATCGTGACCTCGAGGCTCAGGTTTTCCGGCATGAGGCACTGCGATTCGTCGCAGGCCTGGATCGAAATCTCGAGCGGGATGGTCAGTTTTCCGAGCGGTGCGCTCGGTGCGAGTTGCACGGGCACA
Source organism: Planctomycetota bacterium (assembly GCA_017303555.1). Lineage (GTDB taxonomy): Bacteria > Planctomycetota > Phycisphaerae > Phycisphaerales > UBA1924 > JAFEBO01. Next base: position 113,011 of record JAFLCN010000011.1, on the reverse strand, counting down.
AACGCGACCGCCTTGCCCGCAAAGAACTCAAGGGTCAGCGGCTTGCCCGTCCATCGCACGGTGAAGGTCTCGGGCTTTGGCCATTGGATCGGCCCAACCTTGACGCCCTTCAGAGCTTCGATACGGATTTCCGTTGCGATCGGATCAAGGTCCTTCAACTCGCCCGGGAGCTTGGGCTCGTTGGTTTGGGTGTGCCAACCTTTCGCGTGGTCGAACACAACCGCGATTGCAAACTGCTCCCCCGGCGAAGCCTGTTGACGCTGCGCGACCGCCGTCACCGTCACTTTGCTGGACGATCCGAACTGCGCCCAGGCCGGGCGAGCGGCCATCGTCAATGCAAACACGAGCAAGCCAAAGAATCTCATCTGCACCGGTTCCTTCCGCTGGGATCCCCGGGTAGACGGGGGGACCTTGCCTGCCGTCCTGATCGGTCCGTCATCGTTCAAGGCTGCACGAGAGCCCGGTCGATGATTGGATGCCTCTGTTCGTCTCCCGTTTCCCCCTCACCGGCCTCTTCCCCGCACCGACCGCCTACGGAGCCGCGATGGCAGATGTTCTGAACCAGAGCGAAGTCGATGCCCTTCTGGCAGCGGTAGACACCGGCACGGTCGAGCAGGAGCAGCGCTCCGTCACGATTTTCAGCCGCCACAGGGACACGACCGAAGGTCTCGAGGTCAAGGCGTACGACTTCAAGCGGCCCGAGCGCGTCAGCAAGGACCAGATGCGGTCTCTCCAGACGCTGCACGAGAGTTTCGCCAGAAACTTCGGTGCCTCGCTCTCGGGCTTCCTCCGAACGATCGTCGAGGTGAAAGTCGCGACCTGCGAACAGATGACCTATTCCGAGTTCATCGCGGGCCTGCCGAACCCCACCAGCTTCAACCTCATCAAGGCCGATGCGCTCGAAGGCCAGATCTGCCTCGAGATCTCGCCACTCATCATTTACCCGATTATCGATCGCCTGCTCGGGGGCACGAGCCACGACCTGTTCATCCCGCAGCGCCCCCTCACGCTCATCGAAACCCGCCTGATCGGCAACGTCACCACCCGCGGCCTGGCCACGCTCTCCGAGGCGTGGAGCTCGGTCAAGAAGATGTCGTTCAGTATCGCCGCGACGGAAAGCAATCCGCAGTTGGTGCAGATCGTCCCGCCGAACGAGGTCGTGGTGGTGATCGGTTTCGAGCTCAAGATGAGCAACCGGGCCGGCACGATGAACCTGTGCATCCCGTACAACGTCATCGAGCCGGTGATGGAAGAACTGAGCGCCCAGAGCTGGTTCACTTCGACCAAGAATCAGCACTCGACGGAGATCGAGCAGACAGTCGCTTCCACGCTCGGGCGTGCGAGCCTGCAGGTGACGGGGGTTCTCGCCGAGACCACGATCAGCCTGCGGGACTTGCTGCTGATGGCGCCGGGCGACCTTCTCGTCACTGAAAAGCGTGCGGATCAGCCCGTCGTGGTCTGCGTTGAGGACGAGAAGAAGTTTCTGGCACGCGTCGGCTGCTGCCGCGGCAACAAGGCGCTGCGCATCGACCGGGCGATCGCGACCGGCGACCGCGTGTAGCACACGACTAATCCGGGGAGTTTGCGTCGGCCGCGGAGCTTGGCCCGGCTTCCGTGCCTCCCAAAAACAAGCCAACCCCGATGACGGCGAGCGCCGGCACCAGCAGCGTCCAATCGCCGAGCAGACCGGTCGCAATTCCTGCGAGGACGGCCCCGATCAGAAACGCTCCCCAGATCGACGCGAGCAAAGCGGCTCTTCCCGCGTGCGTGTCCCAGTCACCCATCGCGCCATTCAGGGGCAGACCCTTCCCCGCCCGGGCGAGATGACCCCCGAGTTTGTTGAGCGCCCCGGTCACAAAGGTGAGATTGACCGGCTCGTTCCCGACGCGCGAAAACGCGGTGTTCATCAGCCCCATCGAGCAGGCCACGATCGCAATCGCCGGGAACGGATCGAGCAGGAGCATTCTCAACCCCGCGCACGTGATTCCGAGCGTCACGCCGACGATCAGAAAAACTGTTCGGGCGTGCTTTTCGGGGCGGCTCCAAAGGTTGCCCAGAATGACCCCCGCAAGGAACGCCCCGATCGCGATGGCGGAAGGGATTGCCAGCCCAAAGGCGGCCCGCCCCAGGTTCGCGCCGGTTTGCGTCGTATTGCCGCTCATAAACGAGAGGTACGTGCTGAATTTCAGCAGGCCAAAGCCGTCCACATACCCCGCCACCATCGCGAGCGCGATCGCCAAACGGGTTTGTTTCCGCACATGCTGGGGGGCCAACCGGAATCCTCCGCGTCCAATTCCGGACATCACGGCATCGGCCCGACCCGTATCTCCCGCTTGAATCAGCGTTCGGTGGGGCAAAGCGACAGCCTTCGGCCCGCAGGACCGCCGGGCCCGCATTTGAGAGTTTGAGTGCTCTCAGCTATACTGGCGGGCCTTTGTTCGGCTTTTCTCGGTCGGCATGTTGCCGGACGCGGAAAGTCCGGGGATGAAGCGTCATGCAGACGGCTGGCAATCATGCTCGGTAAGCGTTCCAACCCCGTGGCCTCGGGTTCAAACCCGCGGCAGCAGGATTGGGCGGACCGTTCGCCGGTCGGCTCGTGCGGAGGAATCTTCCGCATGAGTTGAAGCCGCCACTTGCGGTGACGCCTCGTTCCCGGGCCACGGGTGGCAGAGCTTGCCGCCGGTGGCCCGCGGTGTTTTTGATTTCGGATTTTGGAGTTGGAAGACGGAGCCGGGATTTGAAAATTCAGATTTGAGAATTCAGATCTCAGATTTCAGACCCCAGACTGCGGACTTCAGGCTCAGGACTCAGGACCGAAGGACAACAGGACTCCAGACTCGGCTCGACAAGTTGACAACCTGACAACCAGGCGCAGACATCCAGGCACAGAAGGAATTGAACCATGAACACGACCGAAATGCTCCGCATCCTCGACTCCATCGCCCGCGATCGCAACATCGATCGCTCGGTTCTGATCCGCGATCTTGAACTTGCGATGGTCTCTGCCGCGAAGAAGCACTTCAACACGCTCGACGCCGAAGAGTTCACCTGCACGCTCGACCCGATGACGGGCAACCTGACGATGACGCGGCACGGCGCGCCGCTCGAGATGACTCCGGCGGCGTTCGGTCGCATCGCGGCGCAGACCTTCAAGCAGGTGATGATCCAGAAATTCCGCGACGATGAGCGTTCGAGCATCTTCGAAGAGTTCACCAAGCGCGTCGGCGAGATCGCCGTCGGGACAGCCCAGCGGTACGAGGGCGGCGCCCTCGTCGTCACGATCGACCGCGCCGAGGCGTTCATGCCGCGCTCCGAGCAGATCCCCGGCGAGCAGTTCAATGCGGGCGATCGCGTGCGGTGTCTGATCCTGGACGTCCGCGACGTCGGCAACCAGATCAAGATCGTTCTGAGCCGGAGCCACCCGGACTTCATCAAGCGGCTCTTCGAGGTCGAAGTGCCCGAAGTCGCCGAGCGCATCATCGAGATCAAGGCGATGGCGCGCGAAGCCGGCTACCGCACCAAGCTCGCGGTTTCGAGCATGGACAACAAGGTCGATGCCGTCGGCGCGTGCGTGGGCGTGAAGGGCTCGCGCATCAAGAACATCGTCGATGAACTCAACGGCGAGAAGATCGACATCGTCCGCTGGAACGAATCGAGCCAGGTGCTCATCCAGAATTCGCTGAAGCCAGCGGAAGTCCAGGAAATCAGCCTGTGCTTCGAGCTCGGGCGCGCCACGGTTGTGGTGCGTGACGACCAGCTTTCGCTCGCGATCGGCAAGCGGGGCCAGAACGTCCGCCTCGCGGCCCGCCTCACCGGCTGGGATATCGACATCCTCACTCCCGAGGAGTTCACCAAGGGCGTCGAGACGATGTACCAGACGGTGCAGAGCGTCGAGGGCATCACCGAGCAGATGGCCGACAAGCTCGCGGCGCTCGGCATGGTGAGCGTCTTCGACATCGAGGAAGTGGGCGCCGAGGTGCTCATGACCGAACTCGAGATCGACGAGGCCAAGGCCGCCGAAGTGGTCACCACCTGCTCGACCAAGGCCAAGGTTGTCGCCGAACAGCAGCAGAAGGACAAGGAAGAAAAGGAACGCAAGGCACGGGAAGACGCCGCGACGGCAGCGAAGCTGCTCTCCGAGGGCGGAGTCGCGGGCGAAGCGGGCACCGCCGGCGATGCCGCGGCAAGCGCGATCCTCGGCGCCGCGTCGGAATCGTCGGGCGACGCCCGGGCCGCGAACATCCTCGGTCAGGGTTCGTGAGTCTCGTATTTCATCGCTTTCCGGCGCGAGCCGGACCATCGTCTGGTTTGATGAGCAGTTTCGGGTCGGTCCAGAATCGCGGAGAATCGTTTGGCCAAGCAGAAGCGCGTATTTGAGATTGCGAAAGAGATCGGCGTCGATTCCAAGGTGATCGTGGCGAAGTGCCACGCCGAGGGAATCGAAGAGGCCGTGATCAAGAACTATCAGTCCGCCGTGAGCGCGGGTCTGGAAGCCACCATCCGCGAGTGGTTCAGCGATCACGCTGCTTCTTCCACAGCGATCGAGACGGCCGAGAAGGTGGACATCTCGACCGCCAAGAAGACCACGCCCAAGAAGCGCAAGAAAGCAGATGGCGAGTCCGACGACGTTGGCGGAGGCACGGCCGTCGCTGCGCCGCCCGTTCCGGCACCATCGGTCCCGCACACGTCGCCAACCCCCGCACCCGAATCTCCGATCGTCAAGCCGCGTCCGGCTCCGGCTGTGATCAAGGCCGCTCCGGAACCCGAGCTTCCTGTCCCAACGCCAGTTCCGGTCCCGGTTGCGCCCGCGGCAAAGGCGCCCGCACCGGCCGTGGTGACGCCGAAGGCTCCAGAACCGCCCAAGGCCGGGCCCGATTCGGGCTCGCATCCGACACCTGCCCCGGCTCCTCATCACCCGCCCAGCCCGCCCCGGGTGCTCGGTCCGACGCGCGTGCAGCCGGCACCGGTCAACGTGCCGACGCGTCCGGCGAGCGTGACGCCCGCCGGTCCGAAGCTGGAAGTGAAGACTCCGGTCAAGCTTTCAGGCCCGAAGGTTGTTCGAATCGAAGCGGCCGAAGTGATGGACGCACCGCGCCCCCGCCGCTTCAGCCCGGGCGGCGGAACCGGCACGGGCGGACCGCGCCCGGCGCAGGGTGAGGACGACGGCGGCCGCAGTCCGCGGCGCAAGTCGAGCGGAGCGGGGAGCAGCGGAGGCGGGAGCGGCGCTGCGGGCTCGAAGCGGTCGAGCGGTACCGGCGTGCCGCAGCGTCGGCGAGCAAGTTCCGGCCAGGAATGGGTCGGCGGCACGAGCGGGGTGTTTTCAGAACAGGATCTGATCGAGCGCGAGGCGCGGCTTGCACGGTCGGGCGGCTTCCTCAAGAAGCGTCGCCAGGATCTCAAGCGCACCGAGCATCACGCGGATGCGGAGATGCAGCCCGAGGGCAAGATCCGCATCGCGGCCCCGTTCACGATCAAGGATTTGTCGGAAGCGACCGGCGTCAAGGGCGCCGAGATCGTGAAGAAGCTGTTCCTTGAAGGGATCATGGCCACGATCAATTCGGGCATCGATCCGGCGAAGGCGCAGGAGATCATGATCGACTTTGATGTCGATCTCGAAGTGACCGAGGCCAAGTCGGCGGAAGAAGTGGTCAGTTCGCAGTTCGCCGATCGCGTCGCGATGGATTTGCGTCCGCGCGGTCCGATCGTCACGATCCTCGGGCACGTCGACCACGGCAAAACCAGCCTGCTCGACAAGATCCGCAATGCGAACGTGGCGGCGGGCGAAGCGGGCGGCATCACGCAGCGCACCAGCGCGTTCCGCGTGGGCCTCGAAGTAGCGGGCGAAAAGAAGGAAGTCGTCTTCCTGGATACCCCGGGCCACGAGGCGTTCACCAGCATGCGTTCACGCGGCGCGAACATGACCGACGTGGTCGTGCTTGTCGTGTCGGCGCCCGAAGGCGTCATGCCCCAGACGATCGAGAGCATCAACCACGCCAAGGCCGCGAAGGTGCCGATCGTGGTCGCGCTCAACAAGATCGATCGTCCGGACGCGACCGAGGCGCAGGTCCAGAAGGTGCTTGGTCGCCTGGCGGAAAACGATCTGAACCCGGTGGAATGGGGCGGCAGCGTCGAAGTGATCAAGACTTCGGCGACAACGGGCCAGGGCATTCCGGAGCTTCTCGAAACGCTCGATTACCAGGCGCAGCTGCTGGAACTCAAGGCCGACTTCGACGGTCCGGCACGGGGCACGGTCATCGAGGCAAGGACCGAAGAAGGCCGCGGTGCGGTCGCGAACATCCTGGTCCAGCAGGGCAAGCTCAAGGTGGGCGACTACATCGTCGCCGGGCGTGCGTTCGGTCGCATCCGCGACATCACCGACGATCGCAGCAAGAAGATCAAGGAAGCCACGCCCCCCACTCCGGTGCAGATCTCGGGCATCGACGAAGTTCCGACGGCGGGCGACAAGTTCTACGTGGTCGATTCGCTGAAGAAGGCGCAGGAAGCGGCCGAGCAGCGTCGCCATCGCGAACGCGAAACCGAACTCGCGCAGCCCAAGCTCACGCTCGACAACATGTTCGCCCAGATGGCCGATGCGGGTATCAAGGAAATCCGCGTGGTCATCAAGGCGGCGGAACAGGGCACGCTCGATGTGCTCAAGAGCCAGGCCGAGAAGGTCAGCACGCCGGAAGTCAAAGTTCGTGTGCTCGAATCCGCCATCGGCGGCATCACCGAGAGCAACGTGCTGCTGGCGCAGGCCTCGCAGGCGGTCATCATCGGCTTCAACGTCATTCCGTCGGGCAAGGCACGCAGCCTGGCCGAGCAGAAGGGCGTCGAAATCCGCACCTATCAGGTCATCTACGACATCGTGGACGATCTGAAGAAGGCGGCCGAAGGCATGCTCGCTCCGGAACTCCGCCAGGAGATCCTGGGCCACGCCGAAGTCCGCAAGGTCTTCAAGGTCACCAAGGTCGGCTCGATCGCGGGCTGCTATGTCACCGACGGCATCGTGCAGCGCGACGCGCTCATCCGCGTCACGCGAAACGGCGTCGTGGTCGAGAACGATCGCAAGCTCGAGCAGCTCAAGCGTGTCAAGGACGATGCGAAGGAAGTTCGCGCCGGCATGGAGTGCGGCATGAAGATCGCGGGCTACGACGACATCAAGGAAGGCGACGTGCTCGAGTGTTACAAGCAGGTCGAAGTGAAGCGCACGCTCTGAGCGGCGGGCGCAGGAGTTCTGGATCGGCTGCAATCTGATGGTCCTCGGTGTACTCCAATTCCAGGTGCTCATCCACGGGGCCGAGTCGCTCAAGGACAAGCGTCGCGTGGTGCAGTCGCTCAAGGACCGCCTCCACCGCGAGCACCTGTGCTCGATCGCCGAGGTCGGCGACCCGGACCTCTTGAACGTCGCCACCGTGGCGCTCGCCGTCGTTTGCAGGGACGGGCAGCGTGCCGGGGAGATCCTGGATTCGATCACGATCAAGCTTCGCGAGCTGCGCGATGGCGAGGTGGGCGAAATCGATCGCCAGGTGCTGCACGCGAGCGCGGGCTGGCTCGGCGGCACGCAGCCCGAGGAAGACCGCGCCCCGGATCACGGTCCGGCGGAAGGCCTGCGCATCCGAGACCCCAAAGCCGGCGACGGGAGCGACGCGGAAACCGATGCCTTGATCCACGAGCGTGCGCTCGATGAAGACCTGATTGCCCAGATCGAAGAGGCGGAGCGTGAAGAACGCCTCCGCCGGGGCGGAGACGCTGCGTGAGTCGAAGACAGGAACAATTCTCGTCCGTGCTCCGGAGCGCGATCCAGGCGGTCATCGATCGCGGCATCCAGGATCCGCGCATTTCCGGGATGATCACGATCACCGAAGTGCGCGTGGCCGAGGACTTTGCCGATGCAACCATCCTGATCTCCGTCTTGCCCGCCGAGCGACAGGAGCTCACGCTGCACGGCATCCGCAGCGCGACGATGCACATCCGGCGCGAAGCGGGGAAGCAGGTCGATTCCCGCAAACTTCCCCGGTTCCATTTCGATCTCGATTCGAGAACCAAGAAACAGGCGGCCGTGATCGACGCGCTGTTGAAGGTGCAGCAAGACCGCGAGCAGAACCCCGCGGCATCGAATGCCGACGCTCCCGCCGAATCGCAGCCTTTCCAGCAGCCCCCACCACCGCCCCCTCCGCCCCCACTCTCCGCGGAAAGACGCAACGCATGAGTTCGCAGGATCCGGCCAAACTTCTCCAGGCGCTGCTCAAGAAGCTCGCCAACCGCTATGGCGAACAGCAGGCGGAGCCTCTCACGGCGGGCGTGGACGAGGGTGTCGACCCGATGCTGCACCTGTTCGTGTATTCCTTCCTGCTTTGGGATGCTTCGACGGGCCAGGCACGCGCGGCGCTCAAGCGGATCCGCGAAACGTTTGTCGATTACAATGAACTCCGGATTGCGTTCGCGGACGAGATTGCCGCGGCGTTCGGCGAGCGATATCCGCGCGGCTACGAACGGGCCCTCCGCCTCCGGTCGAGCCTGCACGACATCTTCCGGCGGGAACATTCGCTCTCGCTCGCGAGCCTGACCGAACTTTCCAAGCGGGAAGCCCGCACCTACCTCGATTCCATCGACGGCACGCCGGCGTACGTCGCGGCACGCGTCCTCTCGCTCGGCCTCGGCGGGCATGCCATTCCCGTCGATCAGCGCATCGCCGATCTGCTCGCTTCCGAGGCGGTGCTCGGCGACGACGTAACAGATGCGGACAGCGCCGCGTCCTGGCTCGAGCGTCAGATTCGAGCGGGCGATGCGACTTCCGTTGCGCTCACGCTTCAGGCGTGGTCGGACGACCAGGGCGCTGCTCCCCGGCGCGAACGACGCGCCGACCTGCCCGATTTCTCCCCCCCCGAACTTCCGCCACCGGTTCTGGCGGAACAAGCCGCGGCAGGAGCAACCAAGAAGCCTTCGAAGGGGAAGAAACCTGCGAAGCGCTCGTCCCGATCTTCCGCGAAGGGGTAAGGATCGGATGAAGCGCTCAGCCCGCGAAGAACAATCATCCATCCGGTTGCGAACATCTGCCATGCCGTCACGCTCGACCCTCCGCCACTTTCACTCCCCCCTCCTGCGTGCGGCGAACCCCGGATTGGTCGCGGCGGTGCTTGTCGGCGCTGCCGGGCTTTCCTGCTCGACCGGTTCGCATCCGACACGCGAAGCTGAGATTGCGGAGCTGGGCCCGATTGCTCCGGAAGATATGGGCTTGCCGCGCTCCGTTCAGGAGCTGCGCCGGGTGACGCGAGCGACCAAGCCCGGCCCCGCGGCATCGGAACAGACTCTCCCGCCTCCGCCAGGGATCGACGCATCGCGTTTGCGGGCATTCACGCCGGCCGAGATGGAAGCGAATCCGAATCTCACTCGGCCGCTCGACCAGGTCGTCCCCGAACTCGCTGCGAAGGTTTCGTTCCCCAAGGCGGCCGATCCGGAAACGGACGAGGATGTGAAAGCCGAAGCGGTTCGGCTGTACATCGCGGGCCGATCGTCGCTGCTCGCGGGCGATGCGGCGCAGGCGCAGGCATTGCTGACGGAAGCCGCGGGCAAGAATCCGGCGGAGGGCGCCGTGTGGCGCGAGCTGGCGGAGGCACAGTACAAGCTCGGCCGGCGGACGCTTGCGATTTCGTCGTATACGCAAGCGGCCCGGCGCGGACTCGATGAGGCCCGGGTGTGGTGGATGCTGGGGAAGGACGCGGCCCAGAAATCGGACCTGAATCGCGCTGCGGGGTATCTTTCACGCGCGGCACTCGCCCCCGATCTCGCGTCGGACGGCGCGCTGCCGTATGTCGTGGCATCGGATCTGGGAGAGACGCTTGCCAGGCTCGGCTATTCGCTGGCAGCAGCGGAAGCCTTCGAGGATGCGACGTCGCTCCCGGACGTTTTCTCCGAGAATACAAACTATCGCACAGAACTTGGCGAGGTGTACAGGCGTCGGGGCGAGTTGCTGGAACAGCGCGGCGATATCGCGATGCGCCTCGGAACTCCCCGCATCGCGCTCGACGAATACGGCAGGGCGATCGGGTATCCCTCGGTGGATCCGGGTTCCACGCTGGTTCGGTACATCTACGCCTCGGCACTTCAGGGTGAACCCGCAAAGGCGGCGGAGAGTTTGATCGAGCTGATTCTGGAAGCCGAAGGGTGGATCGAAGACCGCCAGTTGCTTCTGATCCGCTACCTGGCAGAGAACACCAATGCGGGTCCGGCTCTCGCACGGGCGCTCGCAACCGTTCCGGAAGATCTGAAAACTCCGCCGACCCCGACGGTGGAATCGCGGATCGTGCGGGCGCGTGCCGCGGCAACTTCGGCGAGTGCGCGGGGCGCGGACCTGCTTCGAGAGCATCTGGAGAAGTACCCGCTGGATGCGGACGCCGCGGCGGATCTGATCGCGATCTCGGGGCGTTCCGGAGACGGCGCGGGGCGCGAGGCCCTTCAACTGGCGGGCAAGTCACCGGCTTCGTCGGTGCGCATCGCCGATGCGATCGCGCGGAACGGGCGCGTGCTGGATTCCGCGGCGCCGACGATCGAACGTGGGGCGAAGTCGCCCGGGCAACGGGCGCTGTCGGCGTGGCTGCAATCGCGGCTGGGGCAAACCGAGCGCTCGCAGGCGGCGGCGGAACGCATCGACCTGGATGAAGTCGCCGATCCGAACTCCCGCGTCGTTCTGATCGGCGTCAAGCTGCATTCGGCGCTCGACGCCGGGCAATTCGATCAAGCCCGTGCCATGGTCGAGCGACTGAAAGCGGAGAGCGAACTCCCGTTCGCGGTTCGTTGCGGTTCGTTGCTCGATGCGGGCGAAGACGCCTTCGTCATCGAACTCGCCAAGAACCTGGATATTGCCTCGCTGCCGGCCGAGCCGGGCGAGCGGATTCTGGCGGCGGACATTCTCGCCCGCAGCGGGCGTGCGAAAGACGCCGAGTCGATGCTCGAGGCCGTGCTCGCGGCCGACCGCTTTGATGAGCGTGCGCACCAGTCGCTCATCGCGTTGTACCTCCCGACCGGGCCGCTCAAGGATGAGGCGAAGCTGGGCGCTGCATCGCGACGCTTGCGCGATGCGATCCCGTCCAGCAGGGTCATCCGCTGGTTGATCGCGGGCGAGCTTGCCCAGCGTCAGTTGTGGTCCCAGGCCGAGTCGGCGCTCATCTCGATCGCGGAAGAGGGCGAACCGGACCCGGCGCTCGTCGAGCAGCTTGTCGTGGCGTGGGAGCGTCAGACGACGGGTGACGCCGAGGCGAAGGAAGCGCTGCTGGAGCGGGCCGAAGCGTGGCTTCAGTTGAAGCTGGCTGAGTTTCCCGGAAGCGTGGCGCTCGGCGCGGCGCGCGCACGCGTGCTCGAACTTCAAGGACAAGGGGCCGAAGCCGAGAAGGCTCTGGCGGCCCTGTACGAGCGCTATCCGATCGACGCGATCGGCCGCCAGCGCGAGCAGCTTGTTCGTTCGACGCTGAAGGACCCCGCACGGGCACAGGCGATGGCCATGATGAGGCTCGATCGCCCGCTTCGCTCGGTGGATGATTCACTGGAACTGGCGGAGCTGATGGCCTCGAACGGGACGGCGCGGCAGGTGGCCGATTCGATCGCAGTTGGCTTGCCTTCCGGGGCGGTGCTGAACTCGGCTCAACGTGCACGGCTCATCGCGCTCCTCAACCAGCAGGTCGGTGCCGCGGTCAAGGATGAATCGGGCGAGTCATCGCGGGCGGTGCTCGATCTTCTGTCGCATGCCTCGGAACTCGGCCTTGAACTGCCTAGGCCGCTGCATGAATCGAGGCTGGCGCTGCTCGCGACGTACGCGCCGACGGATACCGACGCGCTTCTGAAGGCCGCTCGCCAGACGGTGAAGCAGTTCCCGGACGGATCGACGCTGCTCCTGGCGCGAACGGCGGACCGGCTGAGCAAGTCGCCCTCGCCCGGTTCGGCGACGCGCTTCCTGCGGGAATCGCTGGCCTTCGTCCCCGAACCGACGACGGATTTGTACAAGTTTCTGTTGTACTACCTCACGCCGAAGTTTGGAACCATCGAGGATGTTCGCGCATCGATTCCGCTGCTCGATGATCCATCGAAAGCGGTGTTCGTGGCGGAGCTCGCGTCGGACGGCGAGAACGAAGTCCCGGCCGGACAAGCCGAACGCGTGACGCTGGTTCTGCACAACATGGCCTCGTGGGCGACGCTGCGCGATCGTTCGCCGTTCGCGATGGAGATCTACCGCGTGGTGCTCGAACGAGATCCGCACCACGCGATGTCGTGCAACAACCTCGCGTATTACCTCATCGAGCACGGCGGCGACCTCGCAGAGGCCGAGCGTCTGCTTCTGATCGCGTTCGCCGACCAGCCGGACACTTCGAGCATTCTCGATTCGCTCGGCTGGCTCCGCTTCAAGCAGGGAAAACTGAGGGACACAAAGGACGCGGCCGGAAATGTGGCCGAACCCGGCGCGATCTCGCTGCTCACCCGCGCACTCGAAGCACGCGACGGCAACGAGAACGCCGTGATCACCGAGCACCTGGGCGATGCCTTCTGGGCCGCCGGCGAGAAGCAGAAAGCCAAGGACAACTGGGAGCTCGCGCGAGTCACGGCCCGGCGCGAGGTGGATCAGATTGTGCTTGTGCGTTCGCAGCGGAACCTGCCGGAAGACGACGACAGCTTCAAGGTCCAATTGGCCGAGCTGCGAGCCGTTCTCGCGCAGACCGAACAGAAGCTCAAAGCGCTGGCGGAGGGCAGGGAACCCCAACTGCCCTCGCACGCACCGGCACTCACAACCTCGAAATAATTACCGAGCACGCACACATGGCCGGCCACAATAAATGGAGCAAGATCAAGCACCGCAAGGCCGTTGTTGACAAACGGCGCGGCAAGGTGTGGACCAAGGTCGCAAAGGCGATCATCGTTGCCGCCAAGAACGGCGGGCCGGACCCGGAATCGAACCTTTCGCTCCGCTACGCGATGGATGAGGCGCGATACGCCAACATGCCCCGCGACACGATCGAGCGGGCAATCCAAAAAGGCGCGGGCGGCGCGGGCGGCGAGAATTACGAACCGGTGCGCTACGAGGGATACGGCCCCGGCGGAATCGCGATCATCATCGACACGCTGACGGACAACCGCGCCCGAACGGTCGGCGATCTCCGCCTTGCCTTCGACCGCAACGGAGGCAACCTCGGCAACAGCGGATGCGTCGCGTACATGTTCCAGCCGAAGGGCCGCATGCTGGTCAACGCACCGAATGCATCCGAGGATCGGATGATGGAGCTCGCAATCGAAGCGGGCGCCGACGACTGCATCAGGCCCGATGATCCGGCGGAGGAACCGTGGACCATTCTGTGCGCCGTGACCGCCTTTCAGACCGTCAAGGAAGCGATCGAACTCGCGGGAAAGAACGAACCCATCGCGATCGCCGAAGCCGAGATCGCGATGGTTCCCAACGAAGTTGTGGAAGTGACCGGGCCGAATGCCCAGCCGCTCACCGAATTGATCGATGCGATCGAAGATCTGGACGACATCCAGAAGGTGTACACGAACGCGGGATGAGCCGCGCGGGTCACGCCTCGCGCTGGCCGACGTTGCGGGCGCTCCCGCGCTTGGATTTGTTGTGCCGGTTCGGCGTCACGTGGAACGTGGCCTGACACTGACCGACCTTGCGCTGCTTCGCCGCCATGCGCGCAACAATCGACCGCTTGTCCTTCGACCGGTCGCCGATCGCCTGCGGAATCACCGCCTGCTGCACGATCTCCAGTTCGAGCGTGAGGTTGAATTCCTTGCCGGACTCGACGAGCGCCTTCAGATCCTCGCGCGGCACGACGTGGTACAGCGCCGGCCCGTAGCACGGACGCAGGAACTTGTACGTCAGCTCCTTGCAGACGATCGTGAACTCGCCTCCGGTGATGCCGAAGATGTACATGCCGCCCGCGATCTCGCTGTTCGCGAGCAGGGCGGCCCCCGCCATCGCGTTGTACCAGTTCTTGTTGAATCGCCGGTACGGCAACTCGGCGGTAAACGTCTCCGCATCGACCCGCTTCATGCGGATGCCGCTCTTAAAGGCGTACGGAAGCCAGATCAACGAGCAGACGCGATGCCAGAAATTGTTACGGGTCGAAAGCCGCCCGATGAATTCTTCAACTCGCTCGCGAAAGCTGAGCGTGGCGCCCCCCACGGGGCCAGCATCCTCGCCATCGGCTTCGTCGGGCTCAGCCTCCCCGCCGCTGATCTCCGAAACAGCCATGCCGGGCTCGGGGATTTCCTCCTCGGCGCGCACCTTCGGCTCGCGGAGTTCGGGCGGATTGCTGGCGGAAGGAGCGGCTGACATTCGGAGACCTGATTGTAGACGAACGGCACGAGGCTCCGTCCGGCCCGATTCACACGCTATCGGGCGTCAGTTCGTACCAAAGGTCCTTCCGGCGGACCCGCTGCACCGGGTTGCCGGGTTCGTGGTCGAGCACGAGCAACCAGTTGTTTTCCGCCGCGGCTTCAAGGAACCAGTGACGCGAAATCATGCTTGTGTACGGCTCGACGTCGTAGGCGAGGCTGTACGCGGCCCCGACGTGATTCACGGTGGGCATGACATCGGGGGTGAAGACGACCGTGCGGTTCTTGTCGTCGTGAAAGACGATCGCCTGCTGGCCCCATGTGTGCCCCGGAACGAGCAGCACGCCCACCCCGGGAACACCGGTCGCGCCGTTGAGACCGTGGAGCCAGGTGATCCGCTGCATGGCGGGAGCGCGGGGCACTTCGTCACGCGTCGGTGTGTAGCCGCTGGCGAACGGGCGGGCGGAATCGATCAGGTGCATCTGGTCCTCGACCGGCAGCAGGTGATCGCGGAAATACGTGCGGGTCATGACGCTGGTGTTCGCCATCGCGTCGTTCCATTCACGAAGCTGCGAATAGATTTCCGCGTTCGGGAAGGTCGAAACCGCGTTCATCTCGCTCGAGACTTTCTCGCCGGCGCGGGGAAGCCGCGTCAGTCCGCCCGCGTGATCGAAATGCAGGTGGGTGACGATGACGGCGCCGATGTCCTCGGGCCGGCAATTCTCTTCCTGGAGCGAATCGAGAATCGAGCGGTCTTCGAGCGCGAAAATATCCCTGCTCTTGGCGTCGAGCTTGTTTCCGGTGCCGACTTCGATCACAACCAGCTTTGGGCCCGGGGGGTCTCCCGGATCGGATGAAGCACGCTCGAGCAGCAAGCAATTGTGCTGAACGTCGATGCGGCCCCGCTCGTCGGTCGGGGTTGTCTTCCCCCAGACGACGCGGGGAACAAGCCCGAACATCGATCCGCCATCGAGCTTGAACCTGGCGGCACGCATCAGCTTCCAGCGGTACTTCACGGTCATGGAAGGAGGGTAAGCCGCGTTTATGGTGGCGCGTCTCGCCCGCGTCGTGATTCGTCGGGCCTCGAACCCCGCGCCGTCGCCGCTCGCCGCCGCGAACGCACTACACTCGCGCAGATGACCGACTCGGCCGCACGAAGCAATCCCCTCCAGACGTTCCAGTGGGCGGTCTTTCTCGCCGTCTCCTGGACCTGGTGCATCGGGATGTTTCTGCCGGTCCTGCTGGTGCGCGACTACGGGATCTGGGGGTTTGTTGCCTTTGCCGTGCCGAACGTTGCCGGTGCCGCGGCGATGGGATGGCTGATCCGTTCGCGCGAGTCGAGCCGCGGCATGATCCGGAGGCACGATTTTCTGGTCCGCGTGTTTTCCGCGGTCACCGTCGCGTTCCACCTGTGGTTTGTGTGGTATCTCTCGCAGGCGGGATGGGTCTCGGGCGCGTGGTGGCCGTGGCTGGCGGTCGGCATCTTCTCCATCTCGCTGCTTTCGGGCCAGAAGACCGAACAACCCTGGGACGCCCTGACACCATACCTCATCAGCGTCGCGGTCATCGCCTTTTCGCTCTGGAACGGGCTTGAGATCAAGCTCGCGCCGGGGGAGGGCCGGCGGTTTCTGGACGTTCCCGCCGTGGCGTGGGTCGCGCCCGTGTGCATCTTCGGGTTCCTGCTCTGCCCGTATCTCGATGCAACATTCCACCGTGCGCGTCGGGCGCTCGACACGCAAGGGGCGCGCGTCGCGTTCGGGCTGGGCTTCGGCGTTTTCTTTCTGCCGATGATTCTCTTTACGCTGGGCTACTCGTCGCTGCTGCTCGGCGACGGAGTTGCAGGCCCCCGCGTGCTGACCGCCATTGTGCTGCACATGCTGATCCAATCGGGGTACACCTGCGGGCTCCACATCCGCGAATTGGCGAGCGAGTTCGGCGGATTCGATCGCGTGCGGCTGCGGGGAACGACGGTGAGCGCGGGCGTGATCGCCCTCTTGTGCGGAGCCGCGGTGCTGCTCCGCTTTCCGGTGACTTCGAATATCTCGCCGGGGTTTGAGCTCGGGTACCGGGTCTTCCTCTCCGCGTACGGGCTGCTGTTCCCCGCGTACGTCTGGCTCGTGGTTCTGCCGCTGCGCGGAACCGAGCAGGCACCCGGACCGAGGCAGATGTGGGTCTGGCTCGGAGCGTGCGTGCTCGCGGCGCCCGCGTTCTGGATGGGTTTCATGCAGAAGCAGGAATGGTGGCTTGTTCCCGGATTGCTCGTGCCGCTCGCTGCTCGGGTTCTCATTCCGCGCGGAGGCGTTTCAGGACAAAGGATGCCAGCTCGGTCAGCTCCGGAGATTCCGTCGAGTCCGACGACAATTCCGCCAGCCTGAGAAGGAGTTCGGATCGGTGCGGCTCCGGACAGCCGTTCCGGATCGCGTTCGCCGCGACGAGGACCGCGTTGCGCTTCATCATCGCGAGCGTGGCGCGGGTCATGGCGGTGCCGGCGAAAGCCGCAAGGCGGTCGTCGCTGTTCCAACCGAGAACATCGGCGAGCGGGAGCGAATCCCTTCGTGGCGCGTAGTCCGCGTTGATTCGTCCGACCTCGGCATCGGACGGTCGGGGCGAGTTGTGCGGGCAGACCTCCTGGCAGATGTCGCATCCGTACAGCCACTCGCCGATGGATTCGTGGAACCGCGGGTCGATCGGGGCGCGGTTCTCGATCGTGAGATAACTGATGCAGCGCGAAGCATCGACGCTGTACGGAGAAATCGCATCCGTCGGGCAGGCGTCGATGCAGCGGGTGCAGGTGCCGCAGTGATCGGCAACGATCGGCTCCGATCGCGGGATTCTCAGCGTCGTGAGGATCCCGCCCAGGAGGAAGTAGCTCCCAAGTTTCGGATGGATGAGCAGCGTGTGCTTTCCGATCCATCCGAGGCCCGCGAGCTGCGCGAGTTCCCGCTCGTGCACGGGAGCGGTATCGACGAACGTGCGGAAGCCCGCGTCCGGGTGCACGCTGCGCAGCTCATCGGCGAGCGTGTGCAGTCTCTTCTTGAGAACGGTGTGGTAATCGCGCCCGCGTGCGTAACGCGCAATCTTTCCAGCGGCGGGCGGCGCGGACTCCGGGCCTCCGGAGGTGCCGCGTGCCGCGTAAAGATCCGCGACGATGATCGCGCTCCTGGCTCCCTCCAGAAGCAACTGCGGATTGGTCCGCAGTTCGGTGTTGCGCGCGAGGTACTCCATCGAGCCGTGCTTCCCGGCGCGCAGCCAGGCTTGAAACTGCTCGGAGCGGGCACTCGGCACGGCATCACACACGCCGGAGAACGCGAAGCCGAGCCGGCCGCACGCGCTTGCTACGTCGATGTCGCTCGGGCTGCTGGACACGGACAAAGGCTAGCGGATCGAGGGAGCCAACCGGTTCAGCGCACGCTCAGAACGCCGCGGGCCGTGCCGCTCGGCTCGAAGGACTTTCCGATCCATCGGAAGAACGTCCGGGCGCTGCTCGTGAGGACCTCGGAAGGGTCGCCGGGCGTGCCCAGCCAGGCGCGATCCAACTCATACACCGCCCATCCGGTGAACCCCACTTTGGCCAGGGCCTGCACCGTCGCCTCGGCGTTTGCACCGCCCTTGCCGAGTTCCTGGGGCTTGCCGTCGGCATAGTCCTTGAGCTTCACGGAAAAAAGTCGATCGCCCAGCACGTTGATGCCGCCGGAAGCACCTTCTCCGGCCTGCGCCGCGATGATCGGTGAATACGCAGCGCCCAGCAGCGGGTTGTTCACCCGATCAAGAAGTTCGCTCAACGATGCCGCCGTCGGAAAGGAGCCGCCGTTCTCGATCGCGAGGCGAACACCCGTGTTGCGGGCTGTCGCAACCGCGAGTTCAAGCCGGTCCACGATGCGGGCAACGCCGCTGGAACGGGTTTCGCTCGCCGGGATCTGATAAGCAAAGACGCGAACCAGTGGGGCTTCGAGTCGGGCGGCAAGCTCAACCGCCCAGCCCGTATCCACAACGCCCTTAGGCGTGCCGTCGAGAATGTGGCCGATGATCGGGGGCGAGAGCGCATCGTCGAACCGGGCGGAAGTGGCAATGCAGGCGACATCGCAGCCCGTGGGAGCGAAAAGCCGCCGGACTTTTTCGGGCTCCGAGAGCGCCGGATCGCACGCGAACTGTGTCGAGCCGCTGCCGAAGGTGCGCAGCTCCACGCCTTGATAGCCCGCCTGTTCGGCAAACGTGGCAACCCGGTCGAGAGTCCAATCGGGGCAAGCAACAGTGCTGAATGCGAGTTTCATCGAAGTCCTTCTCGGGCCAGCATGCCAAGCCCTCACCCACCCGCTCGCGGGGTTGAATGTCTGGGGCGCGCACGCACCGGACATTATGCGATCAGGGCCACTAGTGACCGGTAACTTGGACGAATTCGTCGATCGAGCGAGGGCCGCCGGTCGATTGGAAGCGAACGGATCGCAGCGATTGAGCGCTCCGTGGCGGGCACCCTGGAGAATCCGGGGACCGTGGGGGAATTCGGAGCAGCCGCTGCATGACTCACGCTTTGCTCGATTTGGGCCGCCAGAGGGCGAGCCGGACAACGTCCGAGAACTCCAGTGGCACGCGTCGGGCGGAGGCAGTACGATGCCCCCACTTGGTGCCCGACAGACCATCTGATTCTGCCCTGGAGCGCCGCATCCGTTTCGCGTGCTGCTGGCTGATGACGGGAGCAATCGCGCTCGTGGGCTTTGGCTGCGCCTGCTCGCCGCGGGCCGAGTACCTGCAGACGCGATCCATCGAAGTGAAGCCGACAAGCGACGGCGACGGCACAACGCTGGCCCAGCGGGACGACGTGATGCGGGGCCGGTTCGCGGGTGCCACGGCCGTTGTGCCGCTGGCAGCAGTGAAGGCCGATACGGGCGAATCGCAACAGTGATGCGGGGCGCCCCGGGCTCGGACCGAATTTGAACAAACTGAGTGCGGAGGGGCAATCCGGCTTGCGGAAGGCGGGGCGGGTTGCCACACTTCCGCCGTGAACCCAGAACACCCATCGGGCAAATCGCACTCCGGCCCCAGCACCCCGGATCAAACGGCCGGAACGGCGGGCCTTGTCACCGACCTGCACGGCAAGCTGGATTACTCGACGTATCTGGGCCTGAGCCAACTGCTCACGTCCCAGCGCCCGCTGAGCACGCCCGAACATCACGACGAACTGCTCTTCATCATCCAGCATCAGACGACCGAGCTTTGGTTCAAACTGGTCATCCACGAACTGCGGGCGGCGATGGCGATGATCGCCTCGGATCAGCTCGAGCCGAGCTTCAAGATCCTGGCACGGGTGAAGCACATCCAGCAGCAGTTGCTGGGACAATGGAGCGTGCTCGCAACGCTGACGCCGACCGAGTATGTGCAGTTTCGGCACGTGCTCGGCCCGGCGAGCGGGATCCAGTCGTACCAGAATCGGATGATCGAGTACCTGCTGGGGAATCGCGAGGCCCGGTTCCTGGAAGTCTTCCGGCACAACCCGCCGGTGTACGAAGCACTCGGTGCCGCGCTGCGGGCGCCGAGCCTGTACGACGAATTCCTCCGCCACCTTTCCCGGCGCGGCATGGCGATCCCGCTCGCCGCACTCGAGCGCGATTTCACAAAGCAGCACGAACCGAACGAGGGCATCCTCGCCGTCTTCAAGCAGATCTACGACGATCCGCACAAGTGCTGGGACGCGTACGAGATGTGCGAGAAGCTGGTGGACATCGACGAGGCGGCGATGCTCTGGCGCTTCCGGCACCTGAAGGTCGTGCAGCGCGTCATCGGTATGAAGCGCGGCACCGGCGGAACCGCGGGGGCCGCCTATCTGCGGAACATCTTCGATCATCCGTTCTTCCCGGAACTGTGGGATGTGCGAACCGCGGTCGGACCCGAGGTCCATCCGGCATGAACACGACACCCGCACCGATCATCGGCGGAGCGATCGCCCGCGCTGCCGCGGCACTCGGCGCGGGGGAACTGCGCGAAGAGACGCTTTTGCGGCACATCGCGCCGCTCTTCTCGCGCGTGCTGAAGCGATCCGAGATTTATCTTGCCAATCACAGCCTCGGACGCCCGCTGGACATGCTCGAAAGCGACGTGCGCGAGGCACTCGACGCGTGGTACACGGATATGGACGGGGCGTGGGATGTCTGGATGCGGGAGATGGCGACGTTTCGGAACAACGTCGCATGCCTCATCGGTCTCGGACGGGCCGATGCGGTCGTGCCCAAGACCAGCGCCGGCCAGGGGCTGCGCGCCGTCCTCAACGCGATACCGGCGGAACGGCCGCGGGTAATCTCGACCCGAGCCGAGTTCGACTCGATCGATTTCATTCTGAAGACATACTCCAAGCGCGGGCGGGCGCACGTGGATTGGATCGCGCCGCGCGAGCGGGCGGGGTCCGCCCCACTGATGGAAACCGATGACATCCTGCACGCAATCAGCGCGGGCTCGCCGGATGTGGTCGTAATCTCTCACATTTTCTACGCAACCGGGCAACGCATCGACCGGCTCGAAGAAATCATCGCGGCATCGCACGCGAAGAACGCGATCGTGGTGCTCGATGCATTCCACAGCGCGGGTGTGATCCCCGTTGATTTCGAGCGGATCGGAGCCGATTTCGCGCTGGGCGGCTCATACAAGTACACGCGGGGCGGGGCCGGCGCCGCGTGGCTTGCGATCCATCCGCGGCACCTCGAAAACCCCCGCCTGCGCACGCTTGATACCGGGTGGTTCGCGAAGCGGGATACATTCGGCTTCGAGCGGCCGGAAGAGCCGCTCCTGGCGACGGGCGGAGATGCCTGGCTTGAGGCAACGCCGGCTCCGCTGCCACTGTTTCAGGCGCGGTCGGGGTTGCAGCTTGTGCTGGCGATCGGCGTCGAGCGTCTTCGCCGTTTCTCGCTCGAACAACTCGCGTTTCTTGAATCGGAGCTGATATCAGCCGGGCTAGGTGTCCGACGGGGCGGCCCGACGCCGGAGCAATCCGGAGCGTTTTTGCTCGTGCCCCACGACGATGCCCATCGCGCGAGCGCCGCGTTGAAGGCGGCGGGATTGAACGTGGACGCGCGACTCGGGCACCTGCGCTTCTGCCCCGACATCGTCACGACGAGCGATGACATCCGGCGCGCCGCATCGATCACCGCACGGGCTTTGATGAATCGCTGATTGGCAGCGTGAGACAGAAATCGGTGCCCCGTCCGGGCTCGCTGTGAACCTCGATGCGTCCGTCGTGCGCTTCGAGAATTCGGCGCGCCGTGGGCAGGCCGAGCCCGGTTCCGCCGGACTTGGTGGTGAAGTACGGCTGGAAGATCCGGGCGATGGTCTCGGGGCTCATACCCGGGCCGGTGTCGATGACGTGGATGCGGGCGACCGCCCGCTTTTCGGCATCGGTGGCGCGATCGGACCGGACGATGAGCTCGCGGGGCCGACCGCCTTCGACGGGTTCCGAGGTCATGGCCTGGGTCGCGTTGAGCAAGAGGTTGAGCACGGCCTGTTTGATGTGGGCAACATCCACATCCGCGATGAGCGGGCCCGGAGCGGGATCTGAACGGAGACGCACGCCGCTCTTTTCGGCCTGGGGCAGAAAAAAATCCACGAGTTCATCGACGGCGGTGTTGAGATCGGCGGGCTTCCGATCGAGGCGGAGTTCGCCGGCGAACTGGAGAAAGTCGGTGAGGATCCCGCGGAGCCGCTCGACCTCGCGCCGGAGCGATTGGACGCGCCGGACGAGCCTTCCCTTCTCCTCATCCGGGATCGCCAATTCCTCGATGCCCTCGCTGAGCAACTGAGCGTTCAGCCCGACCGTTGAAAGCGGGTTTTTGATTTCGTGCGCGAGCCCGCCAGTCATCGCGCCGAGTTCCGCGAGCCGTTCGGCAGAACGGGCCCGCCGTTCGGCCGAGCGGATACGGGCCGACTGGGTCTTGAAGGCCCAGAGAGAGATCGCCCCGGCGCCGAGGGCACCCAGAATCAGGCCGATGAGGAGGTACAGCATCCCGGACACGCACCGGAGTCTAGATCTGAAGGGCGTCGTCGGCGGAACCGACCCGGCCCAACCATCGCGCGATCAGCGCCGCGGCGAACGCGTATACCCGCGCCGCGGCACGACCACCTCGACGCTGTCTGGCGCACGCATCACTTTGGTCGCCTTCCAGCCTTTGTCGGTCTTCGTCGCGTCGTAGACGACTTGCGAGCCGTCTTTGAGCACGCGGAAACCGTCGCCCTGGATCACGCTGTAGTGAGCGAAGATGTCCTGACCTTCCGGGCCGACGATAAAGCCGAAGCCCTTTCTCGGGTCGAACCACTTCACCAAGCCCTCGACATTGGTCAGTTGGGTTGCACCAATGCCACCCGTGCCCTCTGTCATCGCCGGCCCCTTTTCTTCTGCGCCCGGACCGAATGGCCGGTGCGCTTCCGATGGCGCTCGAGTCCGATTCCCGCGAAACCCGATCGCTCGTACCCCCGCAGTGCAGCGAGCCGCCGCATCCTGCGCAGGCCAGAGCGAAACGGGTGGTGACCCGATCGCCAAAGGCAGCTTATCAGACCGTGCGGGCCTGTCAAATGACCCGGCCCCATCCCTACCCCATCCCCCGCAATCGGCCCGCATCCCTGGACACACGCGAGATACGGCTCGTGAACGGAATCCACAAACTTGTGGATTTCGCCTCGCGCAAAGAAAACGCCCCCTTCAAAGCAGGGGGCGTTCTGGTCGGGCGTTGTTGATGAATCCGGACCCGTCCCCGCGGATCAGACCGGTTGCGGGGCCTGGGCGTCGGCCGCCGGAGCGTTCTTCTTGGCTTCTTCGATCAGCACGGCCTTGCGGCTGAGCTTGATGCGGCCCTGATCGTCCACGAGGATGACCTTGACCTTGACCATGTCGCCGATCTTGACAACGTCGGTCACGCTCTTGACGTAACCCTCGGCCAATTCAGAGATATGGCACATGCCGTCGGTGCCCGGGGCGAGTTCGACGAACGCACCGAAGTCCTTCACGCTGACGATCTTGCCGGTGTAGATCGCACCGACCTTGACCTCTTCGCACAGGGCTTCGATCTCGGTGCGGGCGCCCTCGATCGACGGGCCATCGTTGCCGGCGAGCTGGACCGTGCCGTCGTCATCGACATCGATGGTGATGCCGTAGCGATCCTGCAGGCCGCGGATCGTCTTGCCGCCGGGTCCGATGAGCTTGCCGATCTTCTCGGGGTCGATTCGGAGGGTGACCATGCGCGGCGCGAGCGGAGAAATATCCGCGCGGGGCTTGGCGATGATGCGTTCCATGATGTCGATGATCTCGAGCCGGCCCTGCTTGGCCTGCTGGAGAATCTTTTCGATCTGCGAGATCACAAGGCCGCGGGCCTTGAGGTCGAGCTGGATGCCGGTGATGCCTTCGCGGGTGCCGCTGACCTTGAAGTCCATGTCGCCGAAGAAATCTTCTTCGCCGATGATGTCGGTGACGAAGAGTTCGTTCTGGTCGTTGTCATCGCTGAAGCGACCGACCGAGATGCCGGCGACGGTGGCCTTGAGGGGCACGCCGGCATCCATCAGGGCGAGGCAGCCGCCGCAGACCGAGGCCATCGACGACGAGCCGTTCGACTCGGTGATGTCGCTGACGACGCGGATGGTGTAGGGGAATTCGTCCGGGCCCGGGATGACGCCCATGAGCGAGCGTTCGGCGAGTGCGCCGTGGCCGATCTCGCGCCGGCCGGGAGCGCTCAGACGCTTCACTTCGCCCGTCGAGAACGGCGGGAAGTTGTAGTGCAGCATGAACTTCTTGCTGTACTCGGGGATGAGGCCGTCGACGATCTGCTCGTCTTTGCCGGTGCCGAGCGTGACGCTGATGATGCTCTGCGTCTCGCCGCGCTGGAAGAGGGCCGAACCGTGCGTGCGCTGGAGGATTCCGACCGCGCCGGTGATCGGGCGCAACTGCGTCGGCTTGCGGCCGTCGGCGCGGATCTGCTCTTCGACGATCAGGCGACGGGTCACCTTCTCCTCGAGGCGCTTGAAGGCTTCCTTCGCCATCACCCGGTTCTTGAGGCTGGTCGAGTATTCGCCGTAGTTGCCGTCAACCTTCAACGCGAAGTTTTTGTCGAGCGTGTTCTTGCGGAGCTCATCGACCTTCGCGTTGCGCTCGGCCTTCGAGTTGATCTTGCGGGCCGCCGTCATCTCCTTCTCGGCGAGCGAGCGCACCTTTTCGGTGATCTCGGGCGTCGGGAGGATCGATTCACCGGCGCGCTTGGGCTTGCCGACTTTGGCGACCAGTTCGTTGATCAGCCCGAGCAGCTCGTTGATCTGGCCCTGGCCGAAGCGGATCGACTCGATCATGCTCGCCTCATCGACTTCGGCGGCGCCGACTTCGATCATGTTCAGGCCGTCCTTGTGGCCCGAAAGGACCAGGTCAAGGTCGGAGTAATCGAGCTGGCTGACCGTCGGGTTGATGACGAACTGCGGGCCGTTGTCGGTGTGGATGCGGCCGACGCGAACGGTCGCGATCGGTCCTTCGAACGGAATGTCGCTGATCGCGAGCGCGGCGCTCGAGGCGATGCCGGCCACCACGTCCGCGTCGTTCTCGGTGTCGTGGCTGAGCACCATGCACTGAAGGAGCACCTCGTCCACGAAGCCGTCCGGGAAGAGCGGGCGGATCGGGCGATCGATCATGCGCATCGTGAGAATTTCCTTCTCACTGGGCGGGCCTTCGCGCTTCTTGAAGCCGCCCGGGAACTTGCCGGCGGCCGGGGTCTTCTCGCGGTAATCCACCGTGAGCGGGAAGAAGTCGATGCCTTCGCGCGGGTTCGCCCGGACGACGGCGGCGAGAACGGTTGTCCCGCCGAACGTGGCGATGACTGTTCCGCCCGAGAGCTTGCCGACAACGCCGGTTTCAAGCGTGAAGACGCGACCGCCGATTTCCTTCCGGACGACAACAGCGCCCGGCAGATCGGCGAGACCTGTGGATGAGTGCGAGACCTGCGACATGATTTGATTTCCTTCTTCTGCGGATCGACTACGTCCACGCCCGGCACGTGATTGCACATGCGGGCGGTTGAACGCACGACCCTGGGCTTGTTCGCCCCCCGGTCTTCCCGTTGAGTGGCAGAAGGCAATTGGCAGATCGAAAGACCTCTGCCGATTGCCCACTGCCGCGTCCGAGAGAGGCCGGAGGGGCTTGAAAACGAAAACGGCCCGGTGACCTTTCGAGCACCGGGCCGGTTCAATTACTTGCGGAGGCCCAAACGGGCGATGAGCTTCTGATATTCCTCGGGCTGCGTCGTCGCGAGGTAGCGGAGCAGGCGATTGCGCCGTCCGACCATGAGCACCAGGCCGCGCCGGCTGTGGTGGTCCTTGTCGTGCGACTTGAGGTGATCCGAGACTTCCTTGATCTTCTCGGTCAGCATCGCGATCTGGACCTGGGGTGAGCCCGTGTCCTTGTCGTGGGTCTTGTAGTCCGAGACGATCTTTTTGCGGCGTTCAGCGACCAGTGCCATGATTTCTTTTCTTTCCTTCGTTCACAGTTCTTTCGGGTGCCAATGGTAGGCCCAAGGACGAAGCGGATCAAAGGCCTCCGGGGGCAAAAGACTGGTCCTGAGAGTACCAAACGGCCGAGAGGCCGCCCGGAGAGGGGTCCCAAAGCCGAACCACGAAGCCCGCGGCCCAATCTTTGCGCAACCGGGCTCCAAGACGCCTCCCGCGGCGGGTACATTTCGGGCATGTCAACCGCCGCTGCGAATCCGTCCGCCCCCACTCCTGCCCCCTTCCCTGTCACCGGGCAGCCTCGGGCCGGGGGACTTTCGATCTCGAAGCGGGTTGCCGAAATGAAACCCTCGGTCACGGTCGCCTTCATGAACCGGGCGAAAAACATGAAGGCCCAGGGGCACGATGTCCTGAGCTTCGCGGCGGGCGAGCCCGATTTTGACACGCCGCAGGTAGTGAAGGACGCCGCGATCGAAGCCCTCAACAAGGGCATGACCAAGTACATGCCGACGCTGGGCGACCCCGAGACGAAAAAAGTGCTCGCGGAAAAAATGGTGAAAGAAAACGGCATCCCGACCACGGCGGATCACATCGCGATCAGCGCCGGGGGCAAGCACTCGCTGTACGTGGTCTGCCAGTGCTTGTTTGATTTCCCCGCGCCCGGCGAAGAGGCACAGGAAGGCATCCTGCCCGTTCCGGCGTGGGTGAGTTACGCGCCGATTATCGAGGTCGCGGGCGGCAAGGTGCTGGAGATCCAGACGAGCGCCGCCAGCGATTTCAAGATCACGCCGGAGCAACTCAAGAAAGCGATCACACACCGCACCCGCGCGTTCTTCATCAACTCGCCGAGCAACCCCTGCGGCACGATGTACACGCCCGCCGAGTTGAAGGCCCTCGCGCAGGTGATCGCCGAGGCCGCGAAGACCACGGCGCCGAATCTTGTTGTCGTCTCGGACGAGCTGTACGAAAAGATCGTCTACGGCGGCATCGAGCACTTCTCGATCGGCAGCGTGCCGGAGATCGCGGAGCGGACGCTCACGATCAACGGCCTGTCGAAGGCGTACGCGATGACTGGTTGGCGAATCGGATACGCCGCGGGGAGCGGCGCGTTCGGCAAGAAGCTCATCGATGCGATGGGCGTGCTGCAGGGGCAGATGACGACCAATATCACAAGCTTTACGTATCCGGCGATCCGCGCCGCGATCACCAAGACGGGCACGGAAGTCGAGAAGATGCGCCAGGCGTTTGCCGATCGCGCCTCCGCGATCTATGCACGCCTTGTCAAAGTTCCCGGTTTTATCTGCCCGAAGCCGACCGGCGCGTTCTACGCGTTCCCGGATGTTTCGGCACACTTCGGCAAGACGAGCGCGGGTGGGAACGGCACGGCGGGCCGCAAGATCAACAACGCGATGGACTTCTGCGAGGCGCTGCTCGCGGAGCATTACGTCGCGTTCGTGCCGGGCGAAGACTTCGGCGGGTGCGGCAAGAACTGCGTGCGCATCTCGTTCGCGTGCTCGATCGACCAGATCAATAAGGGCATCGATCGCGTCGAGAAATTCATCGCCGGGCTGCGCTGAAGCATCGTGATCCAAAACTCGCCTTTACGCGATCTTCACAAATTCTCGAAACCGTGAAACCGCTTTCACCTCGCGACGAATCGGAATAGGACCGTTTCGCTGGGGTGCGTTGGCGTTTTTTCCAATTCGTGTTCATGTCGAACCTGCCCGCGATGGGGCAGTGCTTCTTTGTTTCGGTCGTTCATTTTTGGAGGTTTCGCGCTCGAACGGAGGTGTCCCGTGTCTCGTTGTCTCATGTCGCAATCGGCACACTCGCAGTCGGCTCGCTTCGGCGGCACGACGCTTCAGACGGCTCTCGTGATCGAGGACGCGATTGGCGTCATTCTCACGACGGCGGTCTGCACGCCGGTAACGACCCCGGGCATCGGCACGCGGGACATCCTTTGAAGCCGATGCCCGCTCGGTGATTCCCGAGTTTCCCGCTGTTCACCTCTCGACCGATCGCCCCTCAACACAACTTTCGTGCAGCGCGCCAGAAGTGTGCCGCGGCTTTGCCGCGCTCGCATCGGTGAGAGCGTTGCGATTTCCGAAAGAGACACTCTTTCGCGCGATCGCGTCCCCAACCAGGTCTCGTTCTTCAGCGCCGCCCTTTCCTCGTTGGACTGGGCGGTGTTTTCGTTCGGAAAAGGCGAAAGACAAATAGGTCGTATGGGTCCCATAGGACCCATAGGACCTATTTAGCCAGAACGACAAAGTTGCTTCATTCCGCGGCAGCCTGAACCGGCGCAGGATTTTCCCCCGGCGCTTCATCCGGATCGCGCAGCAACAGCGTGATCTCGGATGACTGCTTGTCCTGCTGCACTCCCACCACACGCCGGCGCACCAGGTCGAGCACGGCGAGAAAGAGGCCGATCATCTCGCTGCGCGAGCGATTGGTGAGAAGCGAGCGGAACGAAATCTTGGGGCGAGCGCCCGCTTCCGCGGCGGAGTCGAACGGCTCGGTCTTGATCCGATCGACGATATCGGCCGCGTGGAGTTCGATCGGCGTGTCGTCGTACACGACCTGGTGATCACCCAGCCGCTCAAAGTTCACGGTCGCGACGATCTTCTTGAACGCTTCGAGCAGGTCCGTCAGTTCCAGGTCTTCGACATCAAGTGCCGCGACTTCGTCCCGGATCGTCTGCTCATCCACCGTCGGGGCGAGTTCATCGGCGCCGCCGACGGGGAACCGCGCCTGCCACTGCTTGCCCCGGAACTCGAGCGCATCCGCGGCATCGCGATACTGCTTGTACGCGAGCAACTGACGAACGAGGTCGGCACGAGGATCGGTCGCATCGACACCGGAATCGTCCGAAGCGACCGGCGCGTTCGGGTCGTTGCTGCGGGCGAGCCAGCGGCTCTTGATCTCCATCAGTGAAGCGGCCATGACCAGAAACTCGCCGGCGACTTCGATATCAACAGGCGTGCCGTCCTTGTCGAGGTCTTTCAGGAAGGCGATGTACTGATCCGCGATTGGCGCGATCGGGATATCGGTGACATCCACTTCGTTCTTGCGAATGAGAAAGAGCAGGAGGTCAAGGGGGCCTTCGAACGATTCCAGGCGTACCCGATAGTCTTCGGTGAGCATCCGTGCCTCCGGCCGTGCGCATCGCGTGAACCGGCGGCTCCGCCGCGGAAAGCGATCGCTTCTATCCACAGTGTACGCACTTTCGGTCCAACCCCGAACTACCCTTTGGGGATGACATCAAAGGCTGCGCCGGGAGCCAAAACGGTCCGAGTGTCCGAGCCGAAAGAATCGGCCCTGGAAGTGGCTGCGCGGCCGACTCGCGGGCCGAAAGTCTCCGCGGAGGCTCTCGCGGCGGGCAAGCGGCTCCTGCGTGCCGAGGCGACCGCTGTCGCCAAGCTGGCCGATGGGCTCGGCGATTCATTCGAGCGAGCGGTCGAGCTCATCGTTTCCTGTGCCGATGCCGGAGGTACCGTTCTCATTACGGGATTGGGCAAGTCCGGCCTGATCGGGGCCAAGATCTCGGCGACACTTTCCTCGCTCGGAATCCCCTCGCACTGCGTTCATCCGTCGGAGGCGGCACACGGCGACCTCGGCCGTTTCCGCCGGTGCGACACGGTGATCTGCATCTCGTTCAGCGGCGAAACCGACGAGGTTGTCAATCTCGCTTCGATTTTGAGGCAGGACGGCCTGCCCATCATCTCGATCACCGGTGCCGGTGGCCAGACCGGGCGTGAGGGTTCCAAGGCTTCGAGCCTGGAGCGGCTTTCAAGTGTCACGCTCGGCCTGGGTCTCGATCAGGAAGCGGGCGAGCCCGACTTTGCGGCCCCCACTTCTTCCACCACGGCGACGCTCGCGCTCGGCGATGCGCTTGCGGTCGTGAGCGCCAAGGTGCGGAACTTCACCGACGAGGATTTCAAACGCCGACACCCCGGGGGCACGCTCGGCGATTTGCTGCGACCCGTGACCGAGGTGCTGCGTTTTGTGGCGGGAAAGAACCTGCCTCGCATCAATGATGACCGCACGGTGGCCTCGGCGCTCGAAGAAGCGTCGAAAGCGGGACGCCGGCCGGGCGCGATCGTGCTCAGCGATCCCAAGACCGGACGCTTGAGCGGCATCTTCACCGATGGCGATCTGAGGCGACTCATCCTGCGCGATCCGTCGGAATTGCACCGCCCCATCGGCGAAGTGATGACCAAAGACCCGCGTTGTTTGCAGGAAGCGGCGCTGATTCGCGACGCGGTTCGCATGGTTCGAGAGTTTCGCGCCGACGAGATTCCGGTTGTCAATGCCAAGGGCGAGCCGGTCGGGCTGCTCGATGTGCAGGACCTTGTCGCGATGAGGCTGGTGCAGGATTGAATTCTCGCCCGTTCACTCAGAGCGCGAAAGGCACTGCGCGGACGCGCGGGCTGTTGATCGCGATCGGTGTTGCGCTGGTGTCTGTTGCGGGGTTGTGGTGGATCGCGCGTTCGCCCGCCAAGCCGAAGGTTGACCTCGTCAAGCCCGGAGACGTCGGGCGCGCGCCGACCGCGGAGAACGAACTCAGCGGCTCCGATATCACCCTGCAACTCGTCGATCGGAACGATCCGGGACGTCTCGCGGCGGAGCTCAAGCTTCCGTCGATCCAGCCCCTCGAAGCAAAACGCTATTCGGTCCAGACGCCCTCGGGCTGGCTCTATCCGCGCGATGGACGCGTCGTCTGGATCCGCGCGGACAAGGCCGACCTTTTTCTTCCGAACCGTCAGCAGCTTCCGGAGCGGGGCGACTTCCGGGGCAACGTGATCGTGCGCCTCTTCGAAGGCCCGGCCGGACGGAAGATCGATCCGGAGAAGGAAACCCCGCTGCTCGAAGCCAAGAGCGAGCACATGGCGTTCGACGGCGCGATCGGCGAACTGCAGATCCCGGACCGTCTGCTCATCTCCGGCAGCGGCATCGCGTACGCGGGAAAGAACATCCGCGCGCTGTTCAATGATCCGGAACAGCGGCTTGAACTGCTCACGGCCGAATCGAGCGAGTATCTCCGCTACGACCCCAAACGCGCGCGGCAGGCGCCCAGCCTCTGGCAATCGGGCACGCCGGCAGCAACCCGGCCTTCGGCGACGGAAGCGCCGAAACTCGCGACATCTTCAAGCGAGGCAAAGCCGGCTGCGAATAGCGCGCCGGGAACCGCCGAGGAGAAGGCGGGCCGGCAGCGGGAATCGCTCTACCGCGTGACTGCGGAACGCGCCGTTCGAGCCAGGCAAGGCCCGCGCGAGATCACCAGCGATGTGCTCGAGGTCTTCGCCCGGCTCATCGACAACCAGGCGCCGAAGAAACTCTCGCCGGGATCGAAATCGGCATCGCGGCCGGGGAGCTCGGGCGTGATGATCCGGCGCGTCGCGCTGCAGCAGCCGGAAGGTTCGCCGTTGCTGCCTCGAGAGGAGATCGCGCCGGCATCGCGGGCATCCAACGACGATCCTGTTGAAGTTTTGTGGCAGGGCCCGCTCGAGATCCGGCCTCTTGCGTCCGCGGACGAGTTGCTGCACTCGAACGACCTCGCGGTGCGGTTCGCCGGAACGCAAGGTCGGGTGACGATCGAAGATTCTGTTGCCCGTGTTTCTGGTTCGGGCGATTCGGTGACCTACCTCGACACCATCCGCGAAGCGCGCATCGCATCGAAACAGCCCGGGGGCGTGCTGCTCCGGGCGCAGAAATCCGGACGCGTCATCGCTTCGGATGCGCGGATGAACCTGGCGACGGGGCTCGCGGAATTCCGCGGTGCGGGACGCTTTGAGAACCTCGATTCCGGCGATGCATCTGTTTCTGCGCAGCGTTCGATCACGTGGGCCGACTCGGCGAAGCTGCTCTTCGGGCTCGATGCCAACGGCGATCCGAAGTCGCTTCGGCACGCGTGGTTCGCCGGGGGTGTGGTCGCTCGAGGCGGCGACGCGCAGGCCGGGGCCGACGCCGTGGAAGCCGAGTTCGATCCCGCGATCATCGATCGTCCGATTCTGCGCCACGTAAACCTCGCCGGAAACGCGAGCGCGGGCGATGCACAGGGCGGATCGCTGCACGCGCAATCGGTCAACATCCGTTTCCTCGCGCCCGGTTCGATCGACAAAGAGCCCGCTCCGAACATGCTGCTGGCGCGGGGCGATGTCGTCGCGGCTTCCAAGGGCTCGACCTTGCGAGCGCAGCAACTGGATGCCCAGCTCGGGACCGACGCGGAAGGCAAGGCCGCGGCAATCTTCGTCAACGCTCGTGAGCAGGTGCAGATCGAAGGCAAAGACGGGCTCCGCGCCGGCTGCGATGAACTCGCGGCGGATATCGCGCTGCAGAACGCGGTACTCGCCGGCGAGATCGTCGTGATCGCCAAGGGCGAATCGAGCGTCAGCGGCAGGCGCATGAGGCTGGAAGGCGAGACCTCGCGCCTGGAAGTGATCGGCGAAGGCGGTTTCCATCACGAGGGCGTGAGCAAGACCGGCGTGCGTCAGGTCGCGTCGGCCAAATGGACCGACGGGATGACCTATGAGGATTCAACCGGCCTGCTCGAAGCAATCGGCGGCGCCGTTGCAGAGGCCATGCCCGACGAACGCACGCGCGACACGCTCCATGCCGATCGCGTGCGGGTTCGTTTGACCCCGGGCGGCGAACGACGGGCGACGCTCGAAGATCTGGGCGGAAATCAGCAGCACGTCGCCAACGCGCCGCAGGCGCGGCGCGACATCCTGAGCGTTGTCGCGATCGGCAAGAACGACAGCGCACCGGCCAAAATCGAATCAAGACGCTACGAAACGCAGCTCCCGGAGGACGGCGACGGCCCCGCGCCGAAGCTGGAGCGGCTTCTGTATCTTGAATCGCGCGAGATCCACGCCGACAACAGCGCCGGGACGCTGTCGACGCCGGGTGCGGGACGCATCCTCGTCGTCGATCGCACGAGCGACAACGTCGAGAAGCCCGCGGCACCGAAATCACCGGTTGATATGGGCGCCACCGGCAAAGGACAAACGCTGTTCAGTTGGCGCGATTCGATGTCGATGAACCGGCCGACGCAGACGATGCGATTGAATGGCGAGGTCCGCCTCACAAATGAACGGCCGGTCGATCGGCTCATCACGCAACTCGATTGCGAGCACCTGACCGCGACGCTGCTCGAAGAGGCCCGACCCACCGGTGCCGATGCGCTCACCGAAGGCCGGGGCCAGTTGTCCAGGGCGATTGCCGACGGCGACGCCCGCCTGAAGAGCGGCACGAAGGAACTCATCGGTCAGATCATCGATTACGACGCGCTCGCCGGAACGGCGATGGCCGGCTCCGACAACGGCACGATGGTGACGCTCATCGATCAGCAGTCGGCCTCGCCGATTTCGGCGAAGTCGATCCTGTGGGACATCTCGAAGGGCCGCGTCGAGGTCCGAGCCGTCTCGACGGTCGTCGCACCGCGATAGTTTCGGTCCTTCGATTGATGGTCAATCGGATTACGCCGACGTGCGATCGACAATGTTGTACGACTCGCGCTCGCCACGTCCACGCACCGGATAATCCTTGCGGAGCGGATGGGCCGGGAACTCCTCCCAAGTCAGGATGCGGCGCAGATCCGGGTGGTTCTTGAAGCGGATCCCGAACATGTCGAAGACTTCGCGTTCGGTCCACTCGGCACCGGGCCAGAGATCGCAGACGCTATCAACAACCAGGCCCGGATCGTTCACGATGCCGTCTGTCGGCAACGTGGGATCGACATACACCTTGACAAAGAAACGGTCGTCGCGCGAGTGGCTCAGCAGGTTGTACACAACCGCGAAGCGCCCGGGCTGGGGCGACGGGTAATTCAGGTAATCGATGCCGATCACATCCGACAGGAAGTTGTAGTCGCAGGCGGGATCGCTCTTGAGGAACGCCATGATCTCGTGCGCATCGGCGGGGCTGACGATCAGCGTCGATTGGCCGCGGAACTCGGTCGCGCGGAACGACTTGCCCGGGAAGCGGGCCTTGAGAACCTTGAAGAGCGGGTGATCGAGCGTCGGGGCGCTGTTGGTCGTGGTGGACATGGGCTTTCCTTCGACGGGAGGGTAGCCGTTGCGGCGACGATCAGTTCAGTCGCACGACGGGCTTGCCCGCGTGATTCGCGGATCGTGCGAGGGGTTCGAAGACACCGAATCCTTCCGGGCCGCTCGCGAGGCAGATCGCCCTGATCGCAGGGAGCGACAAGATCTCCAGGAATCGAGTCACAAAGTCCTCGGTCCGGAACTGTTCCTGTGCCGGTATGAGTGCCGCGGGCTCGAGAAAGACGCCGATCGCATCCTGCCGGCGGCAGACCGAGAGCAAGCCCGGAATATCCGAGATCAACGTGCCGAGCGCCGGCCGAATCAGAATATCCACGCCTCGTGCGAGCGCCGCATCCGAGAGCAAGCGCAGTCCGACTTCCAGCCCCGCACGCCCCTCCTCCGACCATCTCCGGAACGAACGCTCGATCGGGTCTTCGCCCGCTTGAGCGACGCCGCCCCCGCTTCCCGGTGCAACGACGAGTCGTCGCGAGCGCACCAGTTCGGGCCAAACCGCCTCGACCGCCGCAACATCCGTCAGGTCGGAGACCGCGAAACGCGCAAACTCTGCCCACGGGATGCCCGAGGCACCCTCCCGAATCACGCCGGCAGCACTGTCCACTCGGAGGTCTTCCACGCCGCCAGCGTAGTTCGATGCTGCGAGGCCCCTCCCGCCGATGATTTTGGCGTCGGCACCTTGCTGCTGGCAAGCGCTTTGCGGAGCAGGCGTATCACCAAGCGGGAAAGTTCGCGCCACGGAGTTTGGCGGGGCCTTTCCGGGAGATATGTCATGGTCGCTCAATGTCCCGTTACGGCAATCCGCGAAGATCTGGGCGATTTCACCACCCCGCAATTGGTTGATCAGATCATCCAGATCAATCCGACCGCGACGACCTCGTACTTGCAGCAATTCGGCCGGGGCGAGCTCCGCGAGTATCTGGAGCACCTGCTCTTCGCCCAACGTCCGCGCGGACGCGACGCAATCTGGACCCGCCCGGTCGAAGGGCACGGCATCATCTTCGCCGACGCGCTCGACTGACCCCGCAGCTCTTGCCCATGGATTTTCGCCAGCCCGCGCCAAAGTGCGCGGGTTCTTTATTCGGACTCAATCCCCCCTCCTTCCTCGTCGATCTGCCCTGCGAACGGTCGCGCTCTGCATGCGGCCGAACCAGGAGATCGAACCATGCGTCTGTCCGCTCCGCTTGCGCGCTTCGTCCTCGCCGGTTCCGTTCTGGGCCTTGCCGCGTGCGGCACATCGATGGTCGCCAGCGACGAGCGCTGGAACCAGCCCGTGTCCAACACTCAGGCGCCGGCCGACCCCTCGGTTTCCCGGGCCGAAATCTTCCCGCAGGATGGCGTGGAAACGCAGCAGGCGGCGGTTCTTGGGGGCGAGCCCGTCCCCATGCTCGCGCATCGACCGGAAACTGATCGAGCCCTCGTTCCCGACTCCGCTCCCGCTCGCCGCGAGCGCTTCGCCGAAACCGGCCCGGTGAGCACCGACGGCCTCACGCAGATCTCGTTCGCGCAAGAAGGCGAGGACTTCGATCCGACGCTCACACCGGACGGCAAGCAGATTGTCTTCGCCAGCACGCAGCACCGCTCCACGAGCGACATCTTCGTCAAGCCCGTGAACGGAAGCGTGATCACACAACTTACAAACGATCCCGCCGACGATTCGATGCCCTCCGTCAGCCCGGACGGCAAGCGCATCGCGTTTACCAGCAATCGCGCCGGCCCGTGGAACATCTACGTCATGCCGGCTTCGGGCGGCAAGCCCGTGCAGATCACGGCAACGGCAGCACATGACCTGCACCCGTCCTGGTCCCCCGACGGCACAAAGCTCGTCTTCAGCCGCCTGGGCGAAGTCTCACGCAGGTGGGAGCTCTGGGTCGTCGAAGCCGCCAACCCCAGCTCCGGCAGCTTCCTGGGATACGGCATGCTGCCCGAATGGTGCCCCACCGCCGCGACGGGGGCTTCCGGCGGCGACCGCATTTTGTTCCAGTTGCCCCGTGAGCGCGGCGCCCGCACCTTCGGCGTCTGGGCAATGGACTTCAAAGACGGTGCGACCAGCAACCCGATGGCGATCGTCACGAGCAACAACTCGGCGCTCATCAACCCCGCGTGGTCGCCCGATGGTCGGTTCATCGTGTACGCCGAAGTCCCGGCGCCAACCGGCCGGGTCGAAATCAATCAATCCCGCCCCTCGCAATCGGATCTCTGGATGGTGTCGGCAGACGGCTCCGCCAAAGTACGCCTGACCGACGGCAACGCCGTCGCGCTCATGCCGCACTGGGGGATCGGAAACCGATTGGTCTTCTTCAGCGACCGGGGCGGTCGAGGAAACGTTTGGACCATCGACACGCAGTCCGCGGTGCTCGCGTGCAGCAACTTTGCGGCTCCTGCACACGCCGCCGCAAACCCGGTTCCGCCCGCTCCGGAAGCGGCCACCCACAAGCCCGCGGCAACGCCCGAAGTGGCCTCGGTGGAAGCCGAAAAACACTGACTTTGCAATTCGCCTCGGCGCGATTCACAGACCGATAAGAACGAGCGTCTCGCACGCTCGTTTTTCGTTTTTTGAATGCACAACCCGGAGGGTGAAGTGCCGCAGCAGATCGGAATCCCAAGTCGTTTCGCGGCATGCGTTTGCATGCTGCTGATCGGGCTGGTTCAGGCCGGATGTCAGTCCAAGCCCGAACTGGACGCCCCGCGTTTCACCGTCAGCCCGTATGACCAGTCGCACGGCGAGCTGCTCTGGGCGGTCGCGCCGCTCCGGAATGAGTCGGCAACCACAACGGTTGATCCGCTCGTGATGAGCGACAAAATCGTTGAGGCAATCGAACAGGTGCGGGGAGTTCGGGCCCTCCCGATGAACCGGACCCTTGAGACCATGCGCGCCCTGCGCATGCCGATGGTGCGGACACCGGCCGATGCGAACAAGCTCGCGGAGGCACTCGGGGTCGATGCCCTGGTTGTGGGCGCGATCACGGCGTACGACCCGTACGACCCTCGATTGGGCCTCGCCCTTACCGTGGTGCCACGGACGACCGCTATGAACGGCATGGCACGCGTCGAAACCGGGAAACTCGATGCCCGAGCTGTTCAAAGCAGCCCGACCGAAATCACCCAGGGTGCCGGCATCCTCGGAGAGCCGACTTCCTCCGCCTCGCTGCTCTTTGACGGCAAGAACCAGGCTGTCCAAATGGACGTCCGCAACTACGCCGAAGGCCGAGCGGAGAGGGTTTCTGCTGCCGGTTGGCGGCGGTACCTCCGCAGCGTGGACCTGTTCTCCGAGTTCGCGGCCTATCGGACCGTGGACCAACTCGTCCAGGCTGAAACGCTCCGCCTCGCGAAGCTCCAACCGCGACCCAAACAAAGTGAGACGCCAAAGTCCGAGAAATCGACCGCCAGCGCGGCCCGACCGTGACACAAACGGCGCAAGTGCTTATTCAACAGAGCGTTAAGGTGTCAAAATCTGGCGGGTCCGAGAAACCGCCGTGGGGGGCTCGTCCGTATAAGCTTGCGGGAAAGATGTTGGTCCCACACGACTTACGTCCTTCCGGAATCACGGCGTTCAGACACAGGGGGCGAGAACCGATGCAAGGTCTGCGAACCAAGTTTTGTTCTGATGCGGTTCGTCCACTTGGGTCTGCCGTCGTCTCGTGACGTGCGTTATCCGCCGAGCAAAGTCCGCCTGTAGGGGGTAAACCCCTGCCGCGGCCCGGAGAGCTTCCGATGTCCACACTGCCGATCATCCAGATGTTCACCAGCTACCTTGGCGACGAGCGCCATTTCAGCCCGTACACGGCCCGCTGCTACGGCGCGGACCTGCGCCAGTACCTGGACTACCTGACGAAGGAGTTCGCGATCAAGGCGGGTGAGGAGCAGGAGAAGCAGGCGACGAACAAGGTGACCGAACAGGCTCGGGGTGGCCAGCGTCCCGCCGTTTCCGGCGCAGACTTTCATCCCGGCAATCTGACCGACGCGGTCTGCCAGGCATCCGCCGACGTCATTCGGGGCTTCCTGTCGCACCTGGGAGAGAGCCAGTATTCCGCCGCGACGATGGCCCGCAAGATCGCGACGCTGCGTTCGTTCTACAAGTGGGCCGATCGCCGGGGCGTTGCCTCGGGCAACCCGATGACGCTCATCCGCACTCCCCGCCAGGGCAAGCGCCTTCCGAAGGCGATCTCGATCGAGCAGATCGAGAAGCTCCTCGCGGCGCCCGATGACAACGATGTGCTCGGTCGGCGCGATCGCGCGATGCTCGAAACCCTGTACTCCACCGGCCTTCGCGTGAGCGAACTGATCGGCCTCGAAGTCGAGGATCTTGATATCGCGGGCGAAGCGCTCCACGTGCGGGGCAAGGGCAAGAAGGAACGGATTGTTCCGCTCGGCAGCCACGCCATCGGCGCGATCAACCGCTACGCGGATCTGCTCCGGAACGACCCGCGCTTCGCGAGCTGCTGGAGCCAGGACCGCAAATCGCGCCCGCTGTTTGTCAACAAGCACGGCGGCCGCCTGAGCAGCCGCTCGGTCCGTCGCAAGCTCGACAAGTATCTCAAGCAGGTCGGCCTTGATCCGACGATCAGCCCGCACACCCTGCGTCACAGCTTCGCGACGCACCTCCTCGACAACGGGGCGGACCTCCGGAGCGTGCAGGAACTGCTCGGTCACCAGTCGCTCAGCACCACGCAGGTGTACACGCACCTCACCGCTCAGCGCATGCAGGACGCGTACAACCGCGCCCACCCGCGTGCGCAGGCGAGCTGATCGGGCAGCCATCAGCAGGGACCAGGACGGCTAGTTCAACGAACCGAGCGCTTCACGAATCTTCTGTTCGGCCGCATCCGCATCGTCGAGCGTGATGATCGCACGCACGATGCGTCCGCGATCGATCACGACCGCGCCGCCCAGGCCGCCGCCGAGGATCGTGTCGTAGTCGAACGACTGCGCGACCGCGAGAATCGGCGCGTTGTCGGGCCGATCGAGCACGGCGCTGTCCTTGGGGTTCAGCAACGAGAGCAGCACCGAGGTAATCTCCGGTTTCAACGCCGAGGTGGGAAGAATGACCACGCACCGGGCGGCCCACTTGCCGCCGGAGCCCGCTTCCAGTCGGCGGACCAACTGATTGGCGACGCGCGTTTCCCGCTGCAGGCGGACCACCGCCGCATCCTTGACGGCTCCGTCGGGATGCTCCAATTCCGAGACATCGGGCTGCACGAAGATAAAGACCGATGCAAGGTCGTCGCGCAGTTCCTTCCACGGGCGCCGGGCCGTGGTCAGGAGCGTCATGCTCGAAGGAAACCGTTCCCCCACTCGGACCTGGTCGCTCTCGGCCATCAGGTCGATCAATCCATCCACTCTCTTGCGCCCCTCCACTTCCACCTGCCAGGTTTCAACCGGCCCGGGGTTGACGGATCGAACGGTGAGATCGAGATTTCGAATCGGGCCCGAGGCGCTGACGACTTGAAGCGAGGCAAGTCTCCCCGTCGTTCGATCGACCAGCATGCGCAGCTTCGCGTCGCCGGCGTTGCCCGTGTACAACATCTTTCCTGTGGGACGATCAACAACCCCCGGCTCCCATCGCACGGCGCCCGCGTTCAGCGGAAGCCCGAGGCTGTCGATCCGTGCGTTCGCGGGATCGGCTAGAACGAGTTGCGGCAGCACCAGCGCGGGCATGACCGACTCCAGCGCCTGCAGCACGGGCCCGGCGGCCAGCGTGAACTCCGCATACCGGTTCTTCTCGAGCCGGTGCGTTGCGAGCAGTCGCGATCCATCGAGACTGAAGGCCAGATCGCCGAGCTCGATGCGTGCACGCAGGGGGCCTTCTCCGGTTGCTCCCGCATCGAGCTTGATGAGCACATCCGATCGGCGCTCGCGCCCCTGATCGTCCTTCACATGGATCTGCACCGTTTCCGCGACCGGTCCGCTCCGGTACGCGCGAACAGTCTTCTCGTACGGCACTTGATCCGGGGCTGACGGGACTTGAACCTGTGCCGCCGCCAGCATGCAGACGCACACGGATACAAACGCGGCCCAAGCCCGGCAAGCCATGCGATCAATCCTCTTCTGGTCCATCTTCGGCATCGGCGCTGCCCGCGGGAGGTTCGCCAAAGAATGCGGATCCGATTCGGACACAATTCGCGCCCTCTTCGATCGCAACCTCGAAATCGCCGGTCATTCCCATCGAAAGGATGTTGACCGGCCCTTCCACGACGCCGCTCGTCCGAAGTTCCTCGAACAACTCGCGGCAGCGCGCAAACGTGGCACGCGTGTCGTCCGGGTTCGCGGCCTGGGCTGCCATCGTCATCAAGCCACGCACGCGGACATTGATCATCGTGCCGATCTGCTCGGCGAGGGGAATTGCCGCGGGGATCGGGCATCCGAATTTCTGCTCCTCGCCCGAGCAATTCACCTGAATGAGCACCTCGATGACGCGGTCTTTTCGCAGCGCGATGTTCTGCAGCTCTTCGGCGATGCGGAGCGAATCCACGGAATGCGTCAAACGGACCAGGTCGATGACCTTCTTCGCCTTGTTGCGCTGCAGGTGACCGATCATGTGCCATCGCACGGGCGCATCCGGCACCTCGGCATGGCCCGATGTCTTTCCGCCGTCCAGAAGGCTTCCGGAAGCGGTCGCGGCCCGACGCATGCTCGGCAGCGCCCGCAGACGCGACTGGAACTCGTCCACCATGGCCGCCTGCTGGATCAGGTGCTGCACGCGATTCTCACCCAGGTCACGATGGCCGAGCGCCAGGATCTCGCGGACCTGTTCGGGAAGAGCGTGCTTGGTGACCGCTACGACAAGTATGTCGCGTGCGCTCCGGCCCGAGCGCTTGGCCGCCGCCTCAACACGTGACTTGACAAGTTCGTAGCGCTCGGCGAGGGTGGCGGGAAGTGGTTTCACGGCTGGTGGCGCCTGGACGACAACGGGCTTGGTTTTCTTGACCAAGCCGGCCGCCTTGATTTCGGGTTGAAGGGGAACGGCACCCGCGGGCGCGCTCTTGGAACGGGACTGATCTTTCGTCCGGGACATCTCGGCCTCCTGCCTTTCGGGGCGGCTCCGCCGCGCACGCGTAGCATATCGCGCCCGGATCGAGCGCATTTCGATCCGGAGAAGTTCGAACCGGCGAAATCCGGGCGGAGGAATCGAAGAATGAGCGAACAGCCAGTTCGGAATGCTGTCATCGGCCTGGGCGAAACCGCCCCGGATTTCACCCTGAAGGACCAGAATCGCCAGGATTGGAACCTCGCCGAGCATGTGAAACAAGGCGACGTGGTCCTCTGCTTTTACCCCCTGGCCTTTACCAGCGTTTGCTCGACCGAAATGAAGTGCGTGAGCGACGAGATGGCGAAATGGACGGCTTCGGGCGCCAAGGTCGTGGGCATTTCGTGCGACAGTTTCGCCGTGCTGGCGGAATGGTCCAAGCAGCTCGGTCTGAAGCAGGCCCTTCTGGCCGACATGCACCGCGATGTCTGTAAGCAGTACGGCCTTTTCTGGAAGGACCTGAACGTCTCGCAGCGCGGCACAGTCGTCATCGGCAAGTCCGCCGACGGCAAGGGCAAGGTGAAGTGGACGCAGAGCCGCGAACCGGGTAAGGCCATGAACTTTGAAGAGGTCCTCGCGTGGCTCGGGCATTGACCGTCGGGTGACGCAACGGAAGGGGAATCTGCTTGAGCCAGTGGATGTCGATGGAACTGCCGGAAGTGACGGCGCTCCGACGCGAGTCGGAGATGACGGTGTTGCACCTCCGCAAGGTGTACTCGCAACTGATGAACACGCGTAGGCACGCGTACATGGCCAGCGCGATGGAGCGTTGCCGCGCTGTCGGCAAGCCCCCCCGCGGGCTGGTCGAGTTCCACGGGCAGTTCGGGGAAGACTGCGTTCTGTACGAGTTGTTCGAGGGCAAGCAGGACGGCTTTTTCATCGAGGCGGGCGCGTTCAACGGCGTTGATTTCTCGGTCTCGTACGCGTTCGAGCAATTGGGCTGGAACGGGCTGCTCGTGGAAGCGCTTCCCAACCGCGCTGAAGAATGTCGCCAGCGCCGTCCCCACTCCCGCGTTGTGCACGCGGCGCTCGGCCCGCCGGATGCCGGCCCGACCGCGTCGTTCTCTTCCACCAACGATTTCTACGGCGGGATGCTGTCGCGTCGAACCCCGACGGGCACGGGGGCGCCCGCCGTCCCCGAGGCACCGAGCCAGGAGATCACGGTTCCCCTGGTGACGCTCGACACGCTCCTTGAATCGCATACCGGTCCAATCGACTTTGTCTCGCTCGACCTTGAAGGTGGCGAGCCCGAAGCGCTCCGGGGCTTTTCGCTCGCCCGCTTCCGGCCGCGGGTCATGCTGATCGAAGACAACGGGCTGGGGCAGCGTTCTCCGCTCGTTCAGTTCATGAGCACCCAGCCCTACACGCTCGCCGGGTGGAACGAGATCAACGCCGTGTACATCCGCTCGGATGAAACGGCGCTCCTCGAGCGCTATGGAAAGATGGCGGTCTTCGGAATCTAGAACGAGCGGGAAGTCATCGCAGACGCTCGCTTCTTCGGTTCGGCACATTGCAGCGTCCGGCAACCGCCCTCCGATCGCGTGTTGGGGCGCGGTGGTTTGCACGTCGTTGCGGGCCTGATCGGTCCGGGCCGACGTACCCTCGGTCATGGCTTCGAACTCACCGTTTGTTCTCATCATCCGCGATGGCTGGGGCACGAATCCGAACCCCTCGCACGACGCGTTCAACGCTGTTCATCTCGCGAAGACCCCCGTCGCCGACCGCCTCATGCGTGACTACCCCTGGACTCTGATCAAGACCAGCGGCGAGGATGTCGGCCTGCCCCCCGGCACGATGGGAAACAGCGAAGTCGGCCACCAGAACATCGGCGCCGGCCGGGTGGTCCCGCAG
This sequence comes from Planctomycetota bacterium, assembly GCA_017303555.1. GTDB lineage: Bacteria > Planctomycetota > Phycisphaerae > Phycisphaerales > UBA1924 > JAFEBO01. The sequence goes on along the minus strand of JAFLCN010000011.1, from coordinate 70,300 downwards.
GAATCGCTCGTGATGACCAAGGCCTGCGAGGCCGGACTGCACGTGAACCCCGCGATCAAAGCCGCGATCGAGCACGCGGAATCGCGCGGCACGTCGCTGCACCTGCTTGGCATCAATTCCGATGCAGGGGTCCACGGCCTGCTCGAGCATCTGTACGCGATCTTGGAAGCGTGCCGGACGATCGGCCTCCCTGGGTCGCGTGTGTTCCTCCACCTTTTCACGGACGGGCGCGACACCGGACCGTTTACGGGCATCGGCTTTGCGCGTGCGGTCGAAGCCAAGTGCGCCGAAATCGGAGTCGGCCGCGTCGCGAGCGTGATGGGACGCTACTACGCAATGGACAGGGATCACCGCTGGGAGCGCGTGAAGCTCGCGTACGACTGCTTGATCGGGCGTGGCGACTTTTCGATCTCGTCCGGTACTCTGGAGGCGATCCAGAATTACTACGACCACCCCTCGGGCGAAACGCTGAAAGGCGATGAGTTCGTCACTCCAACCGCCATCGGCGACCGCGAGCAGATCGCCTCCTCCCGCATCAAGTCGGGAGATGCTGTCGTCTTCTTCAACTACCGAGGCGATCGCCCCCGCGAGCTTTCCGCGGCGTTCGTCTTCCCCGACAAAGAGTGGGCGAAGGTAAAGCCCTCGCCCGATTCGGGAGCGATCGGTTTCGACCGGGGCACAAAGCTCGATCTCTTCTACGTCACCATGACCGACTACTGGAGCGCCCTGACGCCGCATGTGTCGGCGGTCGCGTTCCCCAAACCACCGCGCATGAAGAACATCGCGGGCGAGTGGATCTCCTCGTGCCGCGGCGTCTCGGATTCGCTGCACCAGTTCCGGTGCGCCGAGACCGAGAAATACCCGCATGTCACTTTCTTCTTCAACGATTATCGCGAAGAGCCCTTCCCGGGCGAGACGCGTGAGAATCCGCCGAGCCCCAAGGTCAAGACGTACGACATGAAGCCCGAGATGTCGGCCGAAGAAATCCGGGACGCGGTCCTCCGGCGGCTCGCGGCGGCCGACTGCGAAGAGTTCCTCGTGGTCAATTTCGCCAATGCCGACATGGTCGGCCACACCGGCAGCCTTCCGGCGGCGATCAAAGCGTGCGAAACGGTGGATGCCTGTGTCGGCTCGCTCGTGGAAGCCACACTCAAGAAAGGCGGGTCGCTCATCGTGACCGCCGATCACGGCAACAGCGAGCAGATGTTCGACCCCGCGACCAATTCGCCGCACACGGCGCACACGACGTATGACGTGCCGCTGATCGTTGTGGGAGAAAAATTCAGAGGCCGGCGACTCAGGGGAGATCAGCAGGCCGCGGGCTGGTTCAACCCCGAAGCCCGTGCAGCGCGTGGACGCCTTGCCGACATCCTTCCCACGGCGCTGGAAATGATCGGTCTGCCACAGCCCCCCGAGATGACCGGACGTTCGCTGCTGTCCTGAAAACGCCACCGGGGGCGGATCGGGCGGTACGCTTGTGTCATGGGTGATCCACGACTGACCAAGCTTGCGGACGTGCTTGTCAATTACTCGACGCGCGTGAAGAAGGGCGACCTCGTCGCGATTCGGGGCGATCCGGTCGCGTGGCCCGCGATCGAGGCGGCGTTCATCGAGGTGCTGCGTGCCGGGGGCAACCCGTTCTATGTGCCCCAGTGCGAACGCGTCGCCGAGCTGATGCTCGAACACGGCAGCGACGAGCAGATCCGATTCCTGAGCCCGTTGGACATGCAGCGCGTCGAAGCCATCGACGTCGAGATCGCATTCTGGGCGGAAACCAACACCAAGTCGCTCTCGCGTTATCCCTCCGAACGTCTCGCAGCCAAGCAGGCGGCGAGGAAGCCGTACATGAAGCGGTACCTGGAGCGCGCCGCCACCAAGGAAGTCCGCTGGGTGGGCACGCTCTTTCCCACCGACGCTTTCGCGCAGGACGCGGAGATGGGGCTCCTGCAGTACGAGGACTTTGTCTTCCGCGCCGGGCTTCTTCATTTGCCCGACCCCGCGGGAGCCTGGGCACAGATCAGCCAGCGCCAGCAGCGAGTGCGTGATTACCTTCAGGGCAAGAAACAGGTTCACTTCCGCGTGCCTGCTTCATCCGGCATCCACGACGGCACCGACCTTCGCGTCGAGGTTGGACAATCGACCTGGATCAACTGCGACGGGCACGAGAACTTCCCCGACGGCGAAGTCTTTGCCGGGCCCCAGGGGGCCGATGGGCATGTGAACTACACATTCCCGGCCGTCTATTACGGCAAGGAAGTCGAAGGCGTTCGCCTCGAATTCAAGGGCGGGAAGGTCGTCAACGCGAGCGCCAGGAAGGGCGAGGACTACCTGATCAAGATGCTCGATCAGGATGCCGGCGCGCGGGTCATGGGCGAGATTGCGATCGGCACCAACTACTCCATCCGCGAGTTCTCCAGGAACACCCTCTTCGATGAGAAGATCGGCGGCACGTTCCACGCCGCGGTCGGCGCCGGGTACCCCGAGAGCGGCAGCTCCAACGAAAGCGGGCTGCACTGGGACATGGTGTGCGACCTGCGAACCGGCGGGACCATCGAGGCCGACGGCCAGATTTTTCACCGCGACGGCCGGTTCATTCAGGCGGGCTGGCCCGGACCGGATTGATCGCCCTGCGCGAGTTCGTCCACCCGCGATCGAAGGCTCGTTGCACCGGACTCGAGCGCGCCGATCCGCTTGAGCGCCCGGCCGAATTGAGCCGCAAGATCGTCCGTCACCGACGCATACTCGTCCAGCCGGCGTTCCAGGAACGCGATCGACTCCTGAAGCCTTTGAATCTGCTCGTGCGCGGGGCTTTCGCCGTTGGGCTCTTTCATTCTGAGATTCTTGGGTGACGGGGCGGGCCCGGCGTTGGTACGCTTCGCCACTATGCGGACCCTTGCCATTCTTTCGATGTGCGCCATCGCCGGCGCTGCTCACGCTCAAAGCTACACCCTCGACGGCGCGCCCGTACCCTTCAACCTGACCACGGCGACCGTTCGGGCGCTCGAGCCCGACGAACCGGTGAAGACCGGCCCGATGCCGTTTGGCACGGCCGGAAACTCGCTCATCACGGTCGGCGCGGGCGTGGCGTATTCATCGGGCGACGACGGGAGCGCGACGGATTCCAACGGCTATCTCGCGTGGAACTACTTCCTGATCAACGACCTGGAATTCTCGCTCGAAGCGGGCCTCTGGTATTTCAATCAGCCCGGGCCGGATCAATGGGGCGGCAGCGGCACCCTCGCCTTCCGCTGGCACTTTGTCAACAAACGCACATGGTCGCTCTTTCTCGAAGCCGGCGTCGGACTTCTCGGCGCCAGCGGCGAGGTGCCGACCGGTGGCACGAGCTTCGATTTCATGCCCCGCGCGGGCGGCGGGTTTACCTACGAGATCACCCCCGGCGGCCCCCGACTCCAAGCCGGAGTGCGCTGGTATCACGTATCGAACGCACGCATCAACGGCGATTCGAACAATCCGTCCCGCGACGGTGTGATGGGTTTCGTCGGGCTCATGTTCCCGCTGAACTAGCGAATCAACACTCAGCCCGCCTTGCGGAGCGGCTCGGCCGGCGCGGCATGCCCCGCCAGTAGGTCGGTGAGCACCACCCGATTACGCCCGGACTTCTTGGCCGTGTAGAGCGCCTTGTCGGCAGCTTCGACCCACGCGGCGGCCGTAACTCCGATCGGAGTCGTGGCCCCGGCAACGCCGATCGAGACGGTGACCCTGCGTTCGGGGTGGCGGGGCCAGACGACCGCTTCGATCTGCAGCCGCAGGCGATCGCAGAACGCCAGCGCATCCGCAGGACCCGTGGCCGGCATGATGAGGACGAACTCCTCGCCCCCGTAGCGGCACGCGATGTCGGATTGACGCGAATCGCGCTGGATGATCTGCCCGAGACCCTGCAGGACCGCATCTCCGGCCGGATGCCCGAACGTGTCATTGATCGACTTGAAATGATCCGCGTCGAAGAACGCGATCGAGAGCGCCCCGTCGTGACGCTGCACGCGGGCGACCTCGTCCTGCACGCGCCGATCGAAGTATGCGCGGTTCCACAAACCGGTCAGACCGTCGATCTGCGCCCGCTGCGCGAGCATCTTGAGCAGGAAGTTCAGTCGGAGCGCCGCGCGGATCCGCACACGCAGCTCTGTCAATTCAAACGGCTTGATGATGTAGTCGTGCGCGCCCAGGTCGAAGGCCGAAACCTTGTCTTCGGCGCTGTTCAGGCCCGAGAGAACAATGACGGGAATGTGGACGGTCTCGGCGTTGTCCTTGATCGCCCGCAGCACCTCGAAGCCGTCCATCGTCGGCATGTCGAGATCGAGCAGCACAAGGTCGGGGCGATGGGCCTTGAGCTCGACAATACCGGCTTCGCCGCTCTCGCTCGAAATAATCTCGATCTCTTCCTGTTTCAGCCGGGCTTTGAGAAGCCGGTGCACGTCCGGCGAGTCGTCGATGACGAGCACGCGTGGACGCGTCGAAGAAGGTGTTTCCGAGCCGGTGGTCATCAATCCCCCGAGAGGCTTGGCTTGCGTTTCGCGCTGATCCCGCCCAAGGACACGATCACCGCGACCACTTTCTCGACTGTTTTGAGCCGAGCGTTCAGGGAAATTGCGGAAGGTGTGCTACGCCGCGACAGCGCGTCCGCAGAGCTTCGCAAGTTCGTCCACGCGGCTCTGCAGATCGGAAATCTCGGCCTGCCCCACCCCAGCGTGCAGCAGCTTTTCGACGTGCGACGCCGATTCACTGATGCTCGGGAAGCCGTAACCCCCGGCGGCACCCTTCAATTGGTGGGCAGCCCGGCGGAGCTCATCGAAGTGCGATGCCCGCATCAGCCCCTGCAGGGCCTGCACGCGCTGCGGAAGCTCCTGAACGAACTCGTGTACCAATTCGACCATCTCGGCGTCGCCCGCAAAGCGGCTTCGGAGCGGTTCTGTGTGATTCCCTGTGCCCATGAGTGCCTCCCTGGTGTTGAGCATCGACACCCGAGGCCACGGATTTGATCGACTCCGCCGAGCGGCAAAAAACGGATGAAATAAAGACCCGCTTAGCGGACCTGCCGCGCGTGCCGCTCCGCGATCTGGCAATATGGAGAATTTGGAAGTTTCCGGGGGATGAGGCGAAAGCCCCACCTTCACCGGGCTTTCGGCCCGGGCACGAACCCGAATCAGAATCCGGAAATGCCGAGGGGCGGACTCGAACCGCCGACCTCCGGGTTATGAATCCAGCGCTCTAAACCAGCTGAGCTACCTCGGCCAAGGTCGTCATCGTAGCCGCGGCAGGCGGCAAATTCACGCCCCGCGGGCCAGTGGCACCACAAACCTCCGCTCGAAATCGCGGGTTACTGCGGGTCGTCGGCCATTCGCTCGCGAGGGGCGGAAACAGGATCGCCCGCTCGGGGACGTTCGCCCCTCGGTGCGGATTGCGAGCCCGAATCGATCGGAGCGCGATAGCCGCCTTCGACGTACGGATCGCGATTTCGAGGGCGATTCGCCTGATCGTCCGCCTCGTCTTCGATGCCCTTCAGGCCCTTCTTGAACTCCACGATGCTCCGTCCCAGCCCGCGCCCGACCTCGGGAAGGCGCTTCCCGAAGATCAGCAGACCAAAGAACAGAATGATCGCAAGGTGCCACGGGCTGAGTAAGTCGTTGATGAATGCAAGTGCCGTCATGAGGAACCTCGGGCTTTCGGGGTCGGGCGGCCGTGCCCTTCCGGAGAATCATAGTTCCTTGAAGCGTTCGCCGGTGCGGAAAGCGCGGGACCGGCGGGCGGGAAGTCAGGAATTCGATTCCGCGGCCACGACCACGTTGTGGAGCAGCATCGCCACCGTCACCGGCCCGACCCCGCCCGGAACCGGGCTGAGCCAGCCCGCAACGTGCCTCACCGGCTCGAAATCCACATCCCCCACCGTCTTCATCTTGCCATCCGCCCCCTTGATGCGGTTCACGCCCACATCCACCACGATCGCCTCGGGCTTGACCATGTCGGCGCGGATCAGACCCGGGACGCCTGCCGCGGCAATGAGCACATCCGCCGTTCGCGTCAATTCGGGAAGGTTGTGGGTGTGCTTGTTGCAGGAGATCACGGTCGCTTCCTGACGCATCAGCAGCACCGCGATGGGCTTGCCGACGACATCGCTCGCCCCGACCACCACGGCACGCTTGCCCCGGAGCAGGGGAAGCTGCGTACCGGCGGGAACGAGCGGATCGGCCACGACCGATTCGACCATTTTGATCACCGCGAGGGCCGTGCACGGAGCAAGGCTGGAACGCCCGTAGACCACATTCCCGATGTTGGCAGGGTTCACACCTTCGACGTCTTTCTCGGGCGCGATGAGGCGCTGCACGCGATAGGCGTCAACGCCTTCGGGCAGAGGCATGTGCAGCATGATCGCGTGGACCGCGTCTTCGGTGTTGAGCAACAGGACGCGTCCGGCGATGTCGTCGTAGGCGGCGCCGGCCGGAAGCAGGTGCAACTTGTATTCGATACCCAGCGCGGCGCAGGTCTTGGCCTGGTTGTCGGCGTAGACGCGTGCCGCGGAATCTCCGGAATCAACAAGAACCGCATCGAGGCGAACGGTCTTCCCCCGCTCGCGAAGGGCTGAAACGCGTGCCGCCAGTCCGGCCCGAACGTGGGCAGAGAGCGCGACGCCATCGATGAGCTTGGCTTCCTTGCGGGCGGTCATGGCGGGATGATAACCCGGGGTGAAGGCGGCTCGCTTTACAAGTTTGATCGAGTATGGCAATATGTGATGCTCGAATCGGGGACATCACAATGCGTGCAGAAGAAGCAACACATATTGCATCCGCCGACGGCCACATGGAAGGTTCGGCCGCGATGTTTGCGAAGGCGTTTACCGGGCGGTGGAAGCCGGTCTGGCGTGCGCCGGGGTATCAGTTCGCGCTCTTCGCCTCCGCGTTGTTCATGACGCTTATGCCACTGTTGTATCTCGCCTCGATCGGCGCGATCGGGTGGCTCGTGTACTGGCACTTCACCCACGACGCCGGGATGTTGAACACCCGCGCCGGAGGGCGTGCGATCCTGCTCCTGCTGCTCGCCTACTTGCTTCCCGGCATCGCCGGCGTCGTGCTCATCCTGTTCCTGCTGCGCCCCCTGCTCTTTCTTTTCAGCGGCACCAGCGACGACGACGCGATCGAGGTTTTCCCGCGGGAAGAACCCCGCTTGTTCGCCTTCGTGGAATCGGTCTGCAACACGATGGGCGCGCCCGTGCCGGAGCGGATCTTCATCGATTGCAACGTCAACGCCGCGGCACAATTGCTCGGAGGGGGCTTCGGGCTTCTCGGCCGCCGGCGGCTTGCGCTGCACATCGGCCTGCCGCTGGTTGCGGGATTGAACGCGACGGCCTTCGCAGGAATCCTCGCGCACGAATTCGGGCATTTCTCGCAAGGCGCCGGCATGCGGGCGACGGGGATTCTCAACCGCATGAGCCGCTGGATGGGGATCGCGGCATACGACCGGGGCGGCATCGATGAGGGCATCGCCGGCATGATGAAGTCGGAGACGCCCTCGATCGTCATCATCGGAGTGGTGCTGAGCATCTGCATCGGGATCGCGCGCCTGGTCCTCAAGGCCGTGTTCTTTTTCGGGTTCGGCGTTTCCCGCATCATGGGGAGACGCATGGAATTCGATGCCGATGCGCACCAGGCACGCTTTGTGGGAAGCAAGGCCGCGACCGAATCCTGGACGAAGATGCTGGGGCTGGCCGAGGCGCAGCGGCTCGCGGACACCAAGATCGCCGAGCAATGGAAGAACCGAACGCTGCCGGAGGATTTTCCGGCGCTGGTCGCCTCCACCGCTCGGCGGCTCTCGCCCGATGCCAAGGCGAACATCAAGCGCGCCGCCGAGGACACGCACACCGGCTGGTTCGACACGCACCCGGCGACAGGCGTCCGCATCCGCGCCATGAACGCGCTCGAAGAGAATGGTGTTTTCCGGCTGGATGAACCCGCGACCGCGCTCTTCACCAACTTCGCCGATGCGAGCAAGAAAGCCTCTTACGCATTCTTCAAGGAGCGGGTGGGCGAGTTCATCTTCTCGGCCACGTTCGTCCGGGCCGCGGATCTCTTCGGATCGCACGAGGAAGAAGACGCCCGGGCCGCGGCAGTCCCGGCGTTCCTGGGCTTCGAACCGGCGGATTGGAGACCTCTCACGCTTCGGATGGACTCTATCGAACCGCCATCCGACCCCAAAGCCTGCTGGGAAAGAGTCCGAGCGGCCCGGCAAACTCTGTCCGCCGCGGGGCCCGCGGCGGCGGGCGTGATGGACCAATACCTCGCGTCGGATCGAACACTGCTGCAATCCGAAGCGGCGCCGACCGTCTTTGGGCTGGGGATCTCCTCCATCAAGAAGGAGTTTCAATTCAACTTCTCGAACGCGCGATCGATGGCGACCGCGAAAGACAAGGCGATCGAGATCGCCTCGAAAACGTCGGCCACGATCGATGATGCGCTCGATGCCGGGGCGGCACGCGTCACCGCCAACCTGCGGATGCTCGCCGTGCCGGGAATCGAGAAGCGTTTTCCCGACGCGCCCAAGCTGCTCGCGCGGGCACAGGTGCTCGTGAAGGCCGAAGCCGGGCTTCGCCGGGCCTTTCCGCAGATGAAGCAGTTGCGGGAGAACTTTCAGCGGACGCTGTTGCTCCTGCCGTACGTGGATGATGCGGGGATGAAGGACAAAGCCCGCGAAGTCTTCCGCCCGCTCACCGACACGCTGCGCGATGCGGTCATCGGGCTGCGCCAGGATCTCGGCGGCGTGAAGTCTCCGTTCCCGGGGCCTGACGGGGAGACGAATCTGGGCGGGCTGATCTTCCGCGAGACACCGGCGTGGCGGGAATACGACCAGATTCTCGGCGCCGCCTCGGACGCGATCGAGAAGTTCGCGGAAACACAACGCCGCGTCATGTCGGAACTTGTGGATATCGCGTCGCGAACCGAAACGGCCTTGCGGGGCCAGGCTTCCGCTCGAACCGAACCCGCCGAAGCACGGTCGGCAACGCGATCGCGGTAGCATTGGGCTGTGACACCCCCAGCAAAGAACAGTTCGAGCAAGGAAGCCGGTCGCATCGAGGAGCTGCGGGCGCTCTTGGATCGCGCTAATCGTGCGTATTACGCCGACGCGTCGCCGATCATGAGCGACCCGGAGTTCGACCGTCTGCTCAAGGAACTCGCGGATCTTGAATCGCGCCATCCCGAACTGGATGATCCGGCAAGCCCAACGAAGCGCGTCGGTGGCGAACCGATCGAGGGGTTCCGCCAGATCAAGCACCGGCTTCCGATGCTGAGCATCGACAACACCTACGACGAGCAGGGGCTGCGCGACTGGTACGCGCGGGTGAGCAAGGGCGACGGAGGCTTGTTTGGAGGCGACGGTGCCGGGCCGGTCGTCGTGTGCGATCCGAAGATCGATGGCGTCGCGCTTTCGGTGCGGTACGAGGAAGGCAAGCTTGTCCACGCGGTGACGCGGGGCGACGGGACGACCGGCGACGACGTGACGCACGCGGCCCGCGCGATCCGGGCGATTCCGCTTTCACTGGTCGCGTCGGGAAAAAACGCTCCCGCAGTCCCAAAGGTGCTCGAAGTGCGGGGCGAGGTGTACATGCCCGCCAAGGAGTTCGAGCGGCTGAACAAAGACCGCGAAGAAGCGGGCGAAGAACTCTTCATGAACCCGCGCAACGCCACGGCAGGCACGCTCAAGAACCTCGATCCGAAAATCGCGGGCTCACGCAATCTCGCATTCTCGGCGCACGGCCGGGGCGAGGTGATCGTGCAGAAGACGGGCGATTCCGGGGCGTTCGCCGAGACATTCTCGCAGTTTCTCAAGAACATCCGTGCGCTCGGCATTCCCGCAAGTCCGCACTCAAAGATCTGTAAGTCCGCCGACGAAGCCATCGAGACCATCCGCGAGTTTGACACAAAGCGTCGCACGCTCGGCTTCGCGACCGACGGCATGGTGGTCCGGGTCGATTCCTTCGCGCGCCAGGCCGAGCTCGGCCTGACCTCCAAGAGCCCGCGCTGGGTCGTCGCGTACAAGTATCCCGCCGAGCGAAAGACGACGAAGCTGATCGACGTGCTGCACCAGGTGGGCAAGACGGGAAAGATCACGCCCCGCGCCGTGATGGAACCGGTGCTCATTGCGGGAACGATGGTGCAGCACGCGACGCTGCACAACTACGGACGCATCAAGGACGCGGAAACAGAGAAGCCCGACGTTCGCACCGATATCCGGATCGGCGACACCGTGTACGTCGAAAAGGCCGGCGAGATCATCCCGCAAGTGGTCGGCGTGGTGCTGGATGAGCGCCCCAAATCCGCCCGAAAGATCGCGGCTCCCCCGAAGTGCCCCGAATGCTCCGCGGTCGTTGAAGTCGAACCGCCGGAAGCAGAAGAAAGCCCCGCGCTCGAAACCGTTCGACGCTGCATGAACCCCGAGTGCCCGGCGCAGGTGCGCGAAAAGCTGGTGTGGTTCGCGGGCCGCAAGCAGATGGATATCGAGGGGCTGGGCGAGAAAACGGTGGACCTCATCCGCGCCAGCGCCATTCCGCTCGATTCGTTCGCCGACATCTTCCGCCTGAGCGAACACCGAAACGAACTCACCGAACTCGAAGGCATGGGCGAGAAGAAGGTCGAAACCCTCGTGGCCGGAATCGAAGCGGCCAAGCAGCGCGGGCTTGGCCGGTTGCTCGGCAGCATGGGCATCCGCCACGTCGGCGACACCACCGGCAAAATGCTCGCTCGCGTCTTCCCGAATCTCGACGCCCTGCTTGCGGCATCGCAGGATCAGTTGATGCCCCGAGCTCTCAAAAAAGACCGCGCGATCGAACTCGGCTTTCCCGCCGAGCCCAAGGACCGCCCCGAGACCAGCCTCGGCAAGGACACCGCCCCCGCCGTACACGCCTACCTGCACAGCCCCCAGGCTCGCAAGATGTTCGAGGACCTCCGCAAACTCGGCGTCAGCGTCGAAAGCACCGACTATCGAACGCCGGGCACCGGCACGCCCGCGGCATCCGGCCCGTTTGCAGGAAAGACGATCGTTCTGACAGGCACGCTTGAGAATTACGAGCGCACGCAACTCGCTGAAATCCTCGAAGGCCTCGGTGCCAAAGTTTCGGGCTCGGTTTCGTCCAAGACCAACCTCGTCATCGCCGGCGACTCCGCCGGCTCCAAGCTCGACAAAGCCCGAGAACTCGGCATTACCGTCTGGGACGAGGCGCAGCTCCAGAAAGCGCTCGGCAAATCCTGATCTCTTCGCCTTCTCTCCAATCCGAGCCAGAATCAACATGTCCCAGCCAGCCCCCAAGCCGAACCTGCCCGACCGCGGAGACGATGGCGCGATGCGCAATGTCGAATTCAAAGCCGAACTGCGCGACCTGCCTCTCGCGATGTCCGTCTGCGGCACGCTCGGCGCACGATACGTCGGCATGCTCGAACAGACCGATACCTACTTCCGCATCGCCGATGCCCGGCTCAAGAAGCGCGAGACTGTCGGCGAACCGACGGAGTGGATCTTTTACGAGCGAGCCGATTCCGCTTCGCCCAAGGTCAGCAGGTTCATGATCTATTCCGAATCCGAGGCGCTCGAGCGCTTCGGGTTCAGCCCGCTTCCGGTTTGGGTCATCGTCAAGAAAACGCGGGAACTGCTCCTCTTCGGGAATGTGCGCATCCACCTCGACATGGTGCGAGACCTGGGAACTTTCATCGAGCTCGAAGCGATGGTGACAAAGGAATGCGACGAGGCGGCGTGCCGCGCTTCGATCGCGCGGATCCGAAACGCCCTGGCCCCGATGCTCGGCGAGCCGATCTCCGCGGGCTACAGCGACCTGCTCGCCGATTCGCCCGCGGCCTGAGCATTCCTACAGATCGTCGTCGAGATCGTCCTGCGGCGCATCAGGATCGATGGGCACAACAACGGCCGCTTTTCCGAACTGATCGCCCCGGTGGCGGCCCGAACCATCCATGAGCGCGACCGCCGCGACCGGAAACAGGAACCACTTGATCGCGTTCCGCATGAGGCTCGCGCCGAACGACGGACGCGGGATCGGCTGTTCGGCGTTCGAGGCGGCGTCCTTCGACTGCGGGACGATCGAGATCACCTCGCAATCGGCCAGCAGCTTTCCGGGTGTTCGCCCGAAAAGCGTCTCCCCGACTGTCCCGACGAAGCAGCCCAGTCCCGCCACCACCAGCAGAGTTTCGAACGCTTCGCCGTCAAGCCAGACCATCGGGCCGAAGAGTTCCAGAACGCTGTTCCCGGTCAGGCGAGGCACGAGCAGCGCCACAATGGCGGCATCAAGCACGGCGGCAACAACGCGCCGGCCGGGTTCGGCGAACGAGAAACCATCGGGCAGATGAATCTGCTCCGGCTCGTCCGCCCGGAGCACAAGAACCAGAATCAACGCCATCGCGAGGATCAGGCCGATCGCCAGAAACCGGAACTCGCCGGAGCCCAATGGATCGAGCGGCTGGGCGACGCCCGCAAAGAACACTCTGCCGGTGAGCAGCGACAGCTCCACCACTTTCGCGCCGCTGATGACGCCCGAAGGGGGCTTGCCCTCGGGCGTCGGGTTCGGGCGACTTGTGGAGATCACGACCAGCCGCGCGAGCCCGTCCAACGGAACCACGGCGCGGACCGGTCCGACGCCCTCGATTCCGGCCGATCGACGGATGAACTCCGGGGCGACTTCGTAGATCGAAAGATTCTCGGCGCCGGCGTTTTCGACGGCAAACCACCGATGATCGACCCGCAGCACCGTCGAGGCGCCATCCGCGACGTCGATGCCCAGGGGCGCGATGCGGCTCTGCGTCCACGCCACCGGCGGCGCGTTCTCGCCCTTACCCGCGCTGCTGGTGCTCGTGCCCAGCCAAACCGTCCAGGCGTCTCGGTGGCGTTCAAGCAGGTACAGCCCCGCATCGTCGGCAAAGAGCTCGATCCTCGGTGGGAGCGGATCGACCCCGCGTTCGATCAACTTTTCCGGCAGTTCCGCTTCGCGCCACTCCCGCTCGACCAGCATCAGCAATCGGACTCGCCCGTTGCGATCATCCGAGAGCAGCGCGATCGGGCCGTCCGCTCCCGCGGCAAACCCCGCGAGCCTGCCCGCGCCCGGAAGGCTCGGCAGAGTGTCCATCCGCCCGGCGGGCGAATCGACCCAAAGGTCCGAGTCGGAAAACCGCTGCGCTCGCAGCGTGCGGACATTGCGCGCCTTGCCCTCGGTCGATCCATCGGATCGGGCTGAGAACACGGCGTACACCTTGTTGTCCCACGCCGCCAGGGCTTCGGGTGCTTCTGCCAATCTCGTCACGCTCCGGTAGATGCCCTGTGCACTCGGCCGGGTCGCGCTGTCGCTCGTCATGCGGGGAGGCACATGCGCGAGCACAAAGTCCCTGCCGCCGATCGCCGGCATGACAAACCAGGAATGCGTCGGGCTCGGGTACGACTGCCCGCGCTGCATCGGAGCGCCGGCACCGGGCAGGGCGGCGATCGCCGCCGACGACGCGAGCAACCACGCGATCGCAGCGAACCACACGGTCCAGCGCACACGCGGAAGAAGCCAGCTCACTTCTCGGCTCCTTCAGAGGGCCGGGCCGGCTCACCCGCATCCGCACCCTCCCGCTTATCGAGATCGAGAAGGCTCGTTACCGGATAGCGCTTGTAGAGCTCGGAAAAATTGAACGCTACCGGATTGATCGGCCGTCCGTTCGGAAGGCTCCCCGCCGGGTCGTTCAGGTTGATCGTAATCGTCAAGTCCTGCCGCGGCACCTTGATGATGCAGCGCGACGGGATGCTCGGATTCGCCCCGCGGACCGATCTCGATGAAAACGCGATGTACTTGGAAAGCTCGCTCCGCACCACAACCTTTCCGGTTCGATCGATCAGTTCGACCATCACCGGCAGCAGCGACTTCGGATCGACGAGCACGCGTTTGGTCGAGCCGCGTGCCGGCACGTCGTACCAGATCAGCGTCCCGTCGGCGCTCCAATGCAGCTTCGGGGGCGCATCGCCCGATGCGATCGGCGTGATCGCCATCAGTTGGATCAGGTCGAGCGGATGCACCGGTATGCCGAAACGATCCACCGTTTCCGGCGTGGCCTGCGCGTGCCGGCCGAAATACGCGCGCTTGTCGCCCGTCAGATCAAACCACCAATAGAGCTCGGAGTTGCTGCCGAGATAAAAGTACGTGTTCCCGAGCTTGTTGATGATGACGGCGACCTTGTCGGGCAGCACGACCTGGAGATACCCCTCGGCCTCTTCCTTGTTCAGCTTCGCGTTGGCGAGCTTGCCATCCACACGAAGCGAGACCCGCGCCCACAGCGCATCGAGCCCTTTGACCCGGTCGTTCTGCGCCTGCACGATCGCCGCAACCGGCGGCAGCGGACCGGGGGCACGCGAGCCCGTGTTCTTGGGCTCCGGCGCAGGAGGAGACGACCGGCAGCCCCCCAGGCAAATCGCCACCAGCGCAACAAGCACGATCGCCGTCGCACCCCCCGCCCGTGACCTTGTCGCGTCCCTCAACCTCAAGCTTGCCCCGCCGGATCGGGAATCAGTTCCTTCAACTGCTCGAGAGCGCCCGCGAGCGATTCATCCTTCATCGAGACCTCGCGCACCTCCAGAATCGGCGCCGCGATTTCGTCCGCGCGCGTCCGCGCCCGCACGCGGAGCATCCCGTCTTTCGAACCCTCGTACACATACAACCGGCGTCGCACCAGGAAGAGCGCGAGCACAAACCGGAATGCTTCTTGCGCGGGCGTCCCGGGACCATCGAGCTGCTCGAACAGCTCCGATGCCTCCTCGTCCGAAAGCCTCCCCTTCTTGGCATCGGCTCCGGGCTGAAACACGGTGGACCAGTGCGCAAAGAGCGATGCCGGCCTCGCTCCGTTTCCCCACGCCTCGACCGAATAGTCCACGCGGGAGAGTTCTTCGCCTCGCGAAACCAGCGTCGCGACCACCCGCTCACCGGCAATCAATGCCCGACCGCTCGCCCCGCACACGCCCGGCGAGCGAGAAATCGGATACGAAGTTGAAAACACGTTCGACATGCATCGGCATCCTTGCCCGGCAACCGACCCGAACTCCGTCAGGTGTGGCGGCTGCGGTACATCACAATATTGACCTTCTCCAGCGTCATCAGCCCTTCCCGGACCATTTTGTCCATCAGGGGCAGAAACGCCCTGATCTTCTCCGCCTTGTCCACAATTTCGACGCACAAGGGCAGCTCGCTCGGCACCCCCGGCTGGGGCGGCCGGTGCAGCAGCGAGTTCGCCCCGTACCCCAGGACACCCCGAAGCACCGTTGCCCCGGCAATCCCGCTCTTGCGGGCGGTCTGCACAATCGCCTCGTGCAGCGGCTGTCCCTCGAACCGGTCGTCCTCGCCGATAAAGACCCGAAGCAACTGCCCCTCGCCTTCAATCTTCATTGCGCCGCTCCTGTCGGGTGCTTGTTCCAGCGAACACAGGTCGGACCGCCCATCCCAGCCTACCCGATTCGGACCGCCCGCGCGATATGCTCTGCCCGGATTTCCGAAAGACCTGCTGAAAGGGGCTTTGCGTTGCAGAACTACACCGTCCACGCGACGGATTCCTCCGGAAAAGAAGTCCGCCGAGTCGTGGCCGCCGCAACCATGGCCGATGCCGAGCGCGCTCTCCGCGCCGAGGGGCTCACCGTGCGCGCCATCTCGGCCGACGCCGAAGACGCCCCGCCCCTGCCCGCCTCCGCCGGAATGCCGCGGCCATCCGCCGGACCGGAAGAACACGTCTGGAGCGGAGGCCCCAGCCAGTGGCTCAACGCCGGCTGGTTTGCCGCGTGCATCCTCATCATCCCGATCCCCATCGCTCTCTGGAAGTTCATCGAGCTCCGCAACACCTCCTTCTCGCTCAGCACCCAACGAATCAAGATCGAAACCGGCGTGCTCAGCAAGCAGTACGACCAGGTCGAGCTGTATCGCGTCAAAGACACCATTCTCAATCGCACGCTCATCCAGCGCATGCTCGGCCTGGGCACCATCAAAATGATCACGAGCGATCCGAGCCAGCCGGAACTCACCCTTCCCAGCATTCCCGACGCCGACCGGGTCCGTGAACTTGTCCGTCAGAATGTCGAACGCATGCGCCGCCTCCGCGGTGTGCGCGAGCTCGATGTCGCGGACGAGAACACCGGAATGGCTCTCGGTTCGTAGCGCTCTCTCATCCCCGGGCGGCCGCGATCAGCTCGTCGAACAGCCGTTGCCCCACCGCATCCTCGCGCGTCCGCTCCGGGTGCCATTGAACTCCAACGTGGAATCGCTTCGCTGGATCGAACACCGCCTCGATCACGCCATCCCGGCTCGACGCGATCGCGGTGAGCACGCCGGCATCTTCGACCGACTGCTTGTGCTTGCTCTGGACAGTGCCCATGAACCTGAAGCGACCGTCCGTACGCGCCGATTCCATCGGCACGACCTCGTGCTCGGCACCCCAGTGCCCCGCGTGCGTCGGCAGCACATCCGCCATGTGCTGATTGAGCCTGCCGCCGGCCGTGAGACTCATCAACTGCATGCCGAGGCAGACCCCCAGCACCGGTGAATCCAGACCCCGAAGCCGCCGGAGCAATTCCACCTCGAAGCTCTGGCGCACGGCATGCATCGGCTTGGCCTTGTTGTGCGTCGGAACGCCGAAATCCTCCGTCCGCGGATCGTCCCCTCCAGTGAACACAAACCCGTCGCAGAGTTCCAGGTAAGGCTCGACCAACTCCGCACGAGGCACAAGCAGGATCGGCACCCCGCCACCCCGGCTCACCGCATCGCCGTACGCCATCGCAACGTCGAGCTTCAAACGACCGTCCGTTTCCGTGACATCGACCGTGATCCCGATTTTCGGTCGCCCCTTGCTCACTTGCCGCTCCAATGCCCGGGCCCGTGTGACTGAATCCGCATCTACACTCCTCCGATGTCGCGTGCCGCCGCACTTGTCTGGACCCTGATCGCCCTCATCCTTGGACTCGTGGTCTGGTTCACGCAGCCTCGGACGCAGGTCCAATCGACCGCACCCGAGTTCCTGCCCGATTTTTCCCCGGCTCAGATCACGCAGCTGGAACTGACATGGCCCGGCGGCCAATCCGTGCGTCTCTCCCGTGTCGATGCACGCTGGATCTTTCAAGCCGGATCATCACAGGGCTCGACCGCGTGGCCCGCCGAGCCCTCCCGGATTCAGGGCCTCCTCCGTCTGTTGCAGGAGGCCCGGGCCGCTGACGGGGCAGGTGCGATGCCCACCGCGATCTTTCTCACGCTCGCACGCGAGACGGGTGCCCCACTCAGGCTTGCGGTCGATCCGCTCTCCCTCGGGGGCAGAACCAGCATCGCGAGGCTCGGACCCGACGGGCGAGTGGAAGCCGTCGCTTCGATGGATGAGCAATTCGGCCGCGCCCTCGATCCCCTGGCTATCGAATCGTGGCGCTCGAAGGACCTGCTCTTCTGGCCCCCCGAAGCGACGAGCGCCTTTGCATCGAACACCGCGTCCGCGACGGTCGAACTCGCCAAGCTCAGCGGCGCGTGGATGATGAACGAGCCCCTCCGGACCAAAGCGGACGCCGCGGCAGTCGAAGGCGCTTTGCTGTTGCTGTCCAAATCGTCGGTCGAGCGTTTTCTCCCAGCCTCGGACGATCAGAACTGGAACGAACCCGTGCGAATCCTGCGTTTTGCCTCGCGTTCGAACGCGCCCGGCGCACGCCGCGATATCGAGCAGACGATCGAAGTCGGCTCCGCACTCGACGCCGGCACCCGCCTTGTCCGCATCAGCGCCCGCGATGCCGAAGCACAGGCCACGCTCTTCGGGCCCGAGGTTGCCATCGTCAGCAACTCGCTGCTCGAGGCCATCCCCGCCGTGCCCGATTTGTTCATCTCAAAGTTCTGCCTCGACCTGCCGAGCGCCGATGTCTCGTCGATCGAATTCGGTTCGTCCGACCAGAACGCCGCTTTTCGGCGCTCGGCGACCGGCACGTTCGGCCCCGCCGATGCCGCTATCCGGGATCTGCTCAAGCTTCTCGCAGAGACACCCGCATCGCAAGTCAAGCTGATCGAAAAACCAGCCGATCCCGCGCCGGGGATGCTTCGTGTCCGCGTCGTCGGCCCAAACGCGGCACCGCTCGGCGAGTTCCACCTCAAGCCGTCATCGGTTGCTTCCAAAGTTTCCGGGGCGCCCGCCGTGCCCGCAATCGAAGTCACATCGCGGAACATCGTTCGTTCGATCCCCTGGCAAAGGCCGACCGATTTCCTCGCTTCGCTCCGATCGCTCGAAGCCGCACCCGCTGCGCCCTAGCCCCACCGCCTCTTTCCGCCGGCGCAGCCTCACCCGGGTGCCGCAGCCGCACCCCGTTGCCGAGGCTCGCGTCGCTGCATCTATTTCGAGATCGCGCCGATATCGGTGCGGTACTGCCCGCCCTCGATGCTGATCTTCCTGACCGCCTCGTACGCCTTCTGGCTCGCTTCCTGCACCGTCTTGCCCAGGCCGGTCACCCCGAGCACGCGCCCGCCGCTGGTCACGAGCGAGCCATCCCGCTCGCGCTTCGCACCCGCGATCGTCACCACCACGTCCTTCACCTTCTCCGCATCCTCGACGCCCAGGATCGGCACGCCCTTCTTCGGCGAATCCGGATACCCGCGCGCCGCCATCACCACGCAGCTCGCGGCACGCGTGTCCCATTCGACATCCACCCGGTCCAGCGTGCCTTCGCACGCGCCACAAAGCAGGTCGATCAGGTCGCTCTTCAATCTCGCCATCAGCGGCTGACATTCCGGATCGCCAAAGCGGCAGTTGAACTCGAGCACCTTCGGCCCCGCCGGCGTCAGCATGATCCCCGCGTACAGCACGCCCTTGTACTCAATCCCATCCCGCCGCAGCGCATCGATCGTCGGCACCAGAATCTCGCGTTCCACATGCCGGAGAGTCTCTTCGTCGATGTTCTCCGCCGGGCAGTACGCGCCCATGCCGCCCGTGTTGGGTCCTTTGTCGCCGTCCTGCAGCCGCTTGTGATCGCGGCACGCCGGCAACACCAGAATGTTCCCGCCATCCACGATCGCGAGCACCGAAACTTCGGTCCCCTCGAGCCGCTCCTCGATCACCACGCGCCGGCCGGCATCACCAAACTCCTTCTTCACCATCATCCGCTCGAGCGCCTCGTGCGCTTCCTTGAACGTGTGAGGCACGATCACGCCCTTGCCCTTGGCAAGCCCCGCCGCCTTGATCACCGGCGGCGCTTCCGCGTGCACGTCGCGTCCCTTCGCGACCAGCCCCTTCGACCGATTGTCCAACGCGGGCGGCGCTTCACGCGATGCCAGATAGTCCTTCGCGGCGCGGTAATCGGTGAAGATCCGTGCATCGCCCGTCGGAATCGAGGCCGAACGCATCAACTGCTTCGACCACGCCTTGTCACCTTCCAGCTTCGCCGCCTCCGCCGAGGGGCCGAACACCAGTCGCCCCGGCGCCTTCAGCTTGTCCGTCCACCCCTCGCAGAGCGGATCTTCCGGTCCGATGACAACCAACCCCACCTTGTTCTTGTCGCAGAACTGCTCGAGCCGGTAGATTTCTCGATAGCTCACCGGCACATCCACGGCCTTCGCCAGCTTCGCCAGCCCGGCGTTCTCCGGATGCGTGATCCAAAGCTCCCCGAGCCGCTTCGATTCGCGCAGCTTCATCGCGATCGCGTGCTCGCGACCTCCGCCCCCCACCAGCAGCACATTCACCTTCTCAGCCATCGCGCTCCCTATCGCCGCATCCGCGGCAAACCGGGGCGATGGTAGCTATCAGGCCGGCGCGCCGGCTCGTTCCGCGAGACGCATTTCATTCGCATCCCACTGTTCCAAAGCCTTCTGAAACAACGCCGACGCCCGTTCCACCGCGCCGGGAATCTCCCCGGGTCCGGACGGCCAGCACAACCGCTCAATCTCCCCATACACATCCCGCGGCAAATCATCCCTCAAATACCGAAATCCAAAATCATGCCGCTCCACGCAGTGCACACACCGCAGCAGATCCACCAGCGGCCGAAGCACCAGCGCCTGATAGAAGTACGCCGCATCCACCGGCAACCCGCGCCGTGCAAACTTCACCGGCAAGTGCCGATACAACGGAAATTTCAGCCGAAGCTCGCTCACCTTCTTCGCCGCCGCTCCGCGGCATGCATCCACATCCACGCTCTGTTCTTTCACCACCCCAATCTTGTCAAACAGCACGCGCCCAACCCCGTGCCTCTCCTTCTCAAACCACGGATGCGGCTTGCCCTCTTCCACAATCAGCCAGTCGATCATCAACTCTTCCGGCGCATTCTCCAGTTGATAAAACGCCTGCTCAAATCCGTGCCACGTCGGCATCGGAAGTCGAAAGCGAATCCGAATCGGTGAAATCTCCTCCACCGCCCGTTCAATCGCCGCCGCCACAGCTTCCGTCTTGCCCGGCGCGCCGATCACCATCAGGTCAATATCCGACCACGCATCCGCTCGTTTGTTCGCATCGCTCCCGCCGAGCCAGATCGCCCGGATCTCCGGATTTTCGTGGAGCCTTTCGCGCAGCCCGCTGATGATTTCTTCGCGATTGAGCATGCGCCGTGTACACGCAAACCGCCCGAAAGTTTCGCCCGAACCGCCGCGCCGATTGACACGTTGCTCCCCCACGCCTATCTTTGAATCCGATTGCGGGGTGGAGCAGCCCGGTAGCTCGTCGGGCTCATAACCCGAAGGTCCCAGGTTCAAATCCTGGCCCCGCTATTACCGGGCCGGTTGCGAAAGCAGCCGGCCCTTTGGTTTTCAGGGAACGCCGCCGAGAGACCTCGGCGGCGTTTTCGCGTTTTGGCCCACGTTCCGAAGGGTTCGCCAACGCGACGGCCCGCGGGGCGGGTCTCGGACGCGCTTCGTGTCCATAACCGGCTCTGAACCGCTTGGGCCTCACGGGCGCGATTTTGGCCCAAAGTCTCTGCGCGTCTCTCGTCGCCGGGTGCCCGGGTTAAGAGAGGTTCGTGCCCGCGAGAGCGCGACAGATGAAGTCACTTCTGTACCGCGACGCAGTCGGGTTGATCCGCCGACATCGACCCGCCGGTTCACAAGCGGGCAGATAGCGCGACGGCTGCATAGGGGACCACTACCGGAGCGCGTGCCGCGCCGGCTGGCTGGAGCCCCCGATGCGAACCCAGAACCCAGAGACCATGACGCCCGCGGAACGTGACGCCGAAGTGGCGAGCATCCTCGCCCTCGGCCTCGCGCGTGCCATCCATGCGGATCGTTCGCGTTCCACCCGGGAGGCGAGGGACCTGGCGAAATCTGACGCCGCGCGACTTGAACTTCCGCAGCATGCAGACCTCAGTGTCTCCGCACGGCCCCGGGGTTAGGGCTCCGGACCGATGCGACGAGGAAACCCCATGTCTGATGCGATCGAACGACAACTCGGCGAGCTTCAGCGGATGACCACCAGCGACCTGGTGGACCGCTATGAGGAACTTCACGGCCACGCCTGCCGCACGCGGCACCGCGCTTACCTGATCCGCAAGATCGCGTGGCGCATCCAGGCCAACGCGGAGGGCGATCTGAGCGAGCGGGCCAAGCGGCGTGCGGCCGAACTGGCGGACGACGCCGAGATCCGCACGATGGCTCCCCGCTCGTTCACCTCCCCGCCACAGCCCGGCGAGATTCGCACCCGCGTGCGCTCGCTCGACCCGCGGGACCGGCGGGACCCACGCCTGCCGCCGCCGGGCTCGGCGATCGTCCGCCAGTACAAGGGGCGGACGATCCGTGTGACGGTGCTCGCCGACGGTGAGGGCTTCGAGTTCGACGGCGAGCGTTACGCCACGCTCTCGGTGATCGCCAAGAAGGTGACGGGTCAGCACATCAACGGCTACCGCTTCTTCGGATTGCGGGGTGGGCGATGACCAAGCGTGGCCAAACAACCGGAATGCCGCCGTCGCGGGAACGGGGCTCCGGCGCAGCCAGGCCCATCCGGTGCGCGATCTACACCCGCAAGAGCAGCGAGGAGGGGCTCGAACTCGAGTTCAACTCGCTCGACGCCCAGCGGGAGGCTGGAGAGTCGTACATCGCCAGCCAGCGAAACGAAGGCTGGATCTGCCTTCCGGACCGCTACGACGACGGCGGCTTTTCCGGCGGCAGCATGGAGCGGCCGGCGCTGGCACATCTGCTGAAGGACATCGAGGCTGGAAAGGTCGACTGCGTCGTGGTCTACAAGGTGGACCGCCTCAGCCGGTCGCTGATGGACTTCGCCCGCATCATGGAGACGTTCGACCGCAAGGGCGTGTCGTTCGTCTCCGTCACGCAGCAGTTCAACACCACGAGCTCGATGGGGCGGCTGACGCTCAACATCCTGCTGTCGTTCGCCCAGTTCGAAAGGGAGATCATCGGCGAGCGGATCCGCGACAAGATCGCCGCGCAGAAGCGCCGGGGCAAGTGGGCGGGCGGCGTGCCCATCCTGGGCTACGACGTCGATCGGTCCGGCAGCAGCCCCCGCCTGGTGGTCAACCCGCGCGAGGCTGCCAAGGTCCGCGCGATCTTCCAGATGTACCTCGACAAGGGCTCGCTCCAGCGGACGGTGACCGAGCTGCGGCACCGGGAATGGAAGAACAAGCGCCGGGTGACCAAGAAGGGAGAAAGCGTCGGCGGCCAGCCCTTCAACACGGGCACCCTCCACGTTCTTCTGACGAATCCGCTCCTGACGGGCAAGATCGTCCACCGGGGCAACACCTACGACGGGGAGCACGAGGCGATCGTCGAGCCTGCTTTGTTCGAGCGGGTGCGCCAGCAGCTCCTGGAGAACGGCCGGACCGGTGGCGTCGAGATGCGCAACAAGTACGGGGCCCTCCTGCGCGGGCTCATCCGGTGCAAGAAGTGCGACTGCGCGATGATCCACACGTTCTATGGCAAAGGGAACAAGCAGTACCGCTACTACCGGTGCCTGGAGGCCATCAAGAACGGGGCGCACACCTGCGAGGCATCGTCGCTGCCGGGGCTGGAGATCGAGAAGCTCGTCGTCGATGAAATCCGCACGCTCGGCAACGACCGAGCGTTGCTGGACCGCATCCTGGCCGAGGCCCAAGTCAACACAGAGAAGGAACGCACAGCGCTCAACACCGAGCGGGCGTCCATCCACGCCTCGCTTGGCCGCATGGAGAAGGAGCTTCGGGAACTCGTCGCGGACAAGAGCGGGAACGCGGCTACCACCGCCCGGCTGGCCAGCGCACACGAGCAGGTCAGCGGCGCTCGTAACCGCCTCGTGGAGATCGAGACCCGGCTCGGCGTGCTCGGGGCCAAGGCCATCAACCGCGAGGAGGCCAGGCGAGCACTCAACGAGTTTGAGGGCGTCTGGTCCCAACTGTCGCCCCGCGAGCAGGCCCGGGTGCTGAAGTTGCTCATCTCCAAGATCGAGTACGACGCGGAGAACGCCACCGTCGCGGTGACGTTCCGAGCGACCGGGATCGCCGCTCTGTGTGCCCGCCGACTGGAGGAAGCCGCGTGACCACCGTCGTCAGAACCATTCACATCGTTCGAAGGGCACGCCGCAAGCGCGTCGTCCTTGGCCCCGACGCCCCCAAGCCCGAACTTCCGGGCCGTGTGCCCCGCGTGGCCCGCCTAATGGCCTTGGCGATCAAGTACGATCGGCTCCTCCGGAAGGGCGTCGTGGCGGATATGTCCGAGCTCGCGCGGTTGTGCCAGGTCACGCAGCCGCGGATGACGCAGATCATGAACCTGCTGCACCTCGCGCCGGATATTCAGGAGCAGATCCTGGACCTTCCCGCGGTCCCGAACGGCCGCGACCCGATCACAGAGCGTGAGATGCGACCCATCGCCGCTGAGCCATCATGGACGAGGCAGCGATCGGCGTGGTGGGCTGCTGGTTACCACGACAAAAGCTCCCGAAGTCGGGACGTGCAGAGAACGATCCGATCGACAAAAGGGAAACAGAGCGGGTAAATCCGTGTCAGGCAATGACTGTCGCGTCAGGTTGCCGGAGATGGCTAGAGCATCCGCCATGACAGTCCCAACCTCTCGTGACACGGTGAGGCGGGAGGCGAGCCGCGTGTATCGGCCTCGTCTGGCCCCCTCGGCTAGTACACCCCACCCGATGATCGAAGTCCACACCGCGCGACATCCGCGACTCACTGCAGGGCGATCCCCCCAGGACTCAAGCATGCGGCGAACAACTGCCTGTCGATCGACTTCGCCTTGAAGGACGAGCAGCCGTCCAATGACTCCGACGACCTCCGCGAAGAAGGGGTATACGGCCATCGCCATCGACCAATGAAGACCCAATCGGTCCGTCGTATCGCCACCATTCAGCAACTTGACGGCGCGATCTCGAACCTCGACACACTCGCTCGGCACGTTGGCCCAAATCCGTGTGAGCACCGTGACAGTCTTGCCTCGATGTCCACCTTTTCCCGTTCCGCCGAGGAGGTCGGAAAGGTGATCATCCAGCCACACCCGCACCCTCTCCGGAGGTTCGCCTGCAGCAGCGCGCGACGCGACGGCATCCAGCCATTCCAGCTTCAACTCCCGATCAAAGCCAATCACGCGTCGCTGACTCATATGCTCCTGCTCACTCGAACCAAGGGAACAAAGACCTCTTCAATGCTCGTACCTCCGTGCGTTCGCAACGTCGCGCCCGCTGTCGAAAACGCACCTCGCCCCGGCGGCATGAGCACGTGCGCCGACGACGGTAGTCCGGGACCGGGCCAAGGCTGACTGCCGAGAAGTTTCTTTCTTGCTGCTTCGAGCGTGTCGGCATCCGGGAATGTGATCGCACGCTGCCCCTGATCCTCGGGAACAGAGCCCACATCTGGGCGACCAACTCCCACAGACTCCACGTTACCGTGGTCTGAGCACACGACGATCTCAAAGCCACGAGACAACAGTCCTCGCAGGAGCGCACCGACATGGCCATTTTGCCCCCATTGCCGCACAGCCGCCGCAAGCACGTTGCCCTCGGGTCCCACACCGTGAACCAACCGATCGATGGAGTTCACGATCACAGCCAGGCACTCAGTCTGGCCAGAGTCCACGGATTCCCATACTCGCTCAGTCAAAGACGACTCGTGCTCTCCGTCCCTGTGCTTGACGTATGCAATTCGATCGCGTCGCCAGCCGCGCTCCTCCCAGAACGCTTTCCACAGCCTTTCCTCCGCGCTGGTAGTGTGAATCGTCGACTCGAAGAACATTGGGGGCTGCCCCGACAGAATCGCCTGTCGAGACACCGATGTGACCGTGGGAATCCAAGCGAACACAGCCGATTCCTCGACGGTCATGCCCTCCATCCAGGCGGGTCCGGCGGCACGCTTGATCTCCGTCCATTGACTGAGCGACATGCCATCCACGACGACCAAAGCCACCTTGTCGCCGGGACGTCGCCGATGAGCCATGAAGTACGGGATCTGGTGCACAACCGTGGGTACGGGCAGAAAAGACCGGTTGATCAACGCGGCAAATCGTTCGGTCAGCCAGTCCCAGAGTCGGGCATCAACCGCCTCTTGGACAGATGCGATTTCGCCGCGTACCGAAGTCCACTCTGAGGTCGCCAGTGCGTCTGCGACTCCGACCAACTCAGCCCAGCGCTGTGCGTAACGCGTCCAGACTGTTGGAGGAACGCCGGACTCGGGTACCTGGCCTCGCAGCGCTTCGAGCAGCTTTCGCACCGCCGCGGATGATGGGAGAGTCGACGGACTGCGGATGCCGACGGCATCGCCACGCTTCTTGAACAGCCCGGGGTCAGACACTTCAACCTCGAGCAGCCGTCCCTCGACGAACAAGTTGTCGAGAATCGCGACGACCTCAGGCGAAGCGAAGTCCACATCGTCGGGCCCAGTGGGGCGAAGTGGGCGTACCGCTACCCGCGGGTCAAGCTTGTGGAGGTGACGCTCCCATCGGTCTTGCAGCAGCCGAAGGAACTCTTCCGAAGAACTGCAGAGATCTGCGAGTGGCCATCGAGCAAAGCGGCCGTCGCGCTGCAGTGCCGATGCGAACCTCTCTGCGAAAGCGCGGGGAACAACTCGCTTGGCGTGGTGCAACCTCAACAGTTGAACGACGAGATCTGTCTCGCCCGACACCATTTCGGCCGACAGCTTGAACACGGAGCGAAGCACCAGATCACGAGTCTGATTGCTGCCCAGATTCTCCTTGCCCAGGGTTCGTGATACCGCCCAAACGGCGTCGAGATCCGCGACGTCCAGCTCAGAGAGAACATCGCAAGCGAGATTCGGGAACACCGCCGCGAGCCCTACATCGAACACTCTTGCGGACGTCTCTGCCTGCGAGAGCACATCGAATGGAATCCGCCCCAGGCTATCTCGGCCGTGCGGAAGGCTCACCACAATGCTTGAGCGCTGGCCAACATCCCACCTGCTGCGATGCCGCGTCTCGTAGTAGAACCGAAACTCGACTGCATCGCGGTAAGGAACGACGTCGAAGCCCTGCTGGGCGAGGGCCGTCCCGATTGCATCATCCAGAAGCAGGCCATCCGGGTCAGCGACGACCGTGACTCGTGTAACGGAGGCGATCTCCGACGAGAAGTACTGGAGCACATCGTCACGCCACGAGCCAGCATGTATCGTTGTTCCGCTGTTCATGTCGCTCCCGCTCCGCCGGGAGTTGCACCGACACGAATCGCACAAACTGCTGCCAGTTCGGGGACAACGCGTCCACGTCGATCAAGTCGCTCTTGCCAGATCACGTGCTCCTGCTCAAGCTGCCGGACTCGATACAGACGCACGGCATCCAATCCCACATGGTCGAGTGCCTTGCGGCGCACCCGGAATGCCTCTTCGCCTTTGCTGCGTTCACGCTTCACCCGCTCCTGGTGCTTCGACGAGAGCTCGCGGAAGATGGTCTCGCCTCGCTCGGCCGCAACCCGACGCAGAGCGTCCAAGCTGTTCAAGTCGCCCTCAACGACCATTGAGGCGCAGCGGACCTTTCCGTCAATCACCGCGTCCCACACAGACTTCGCGGTAGGACCGAGCACCTTGCCGGCGTCGTCCACAAACAAGCAAAGCAGCCGTTGCTCCCTCTCATCCTCCGACTGCAGCGACACGCGCCAAAGGGACCACCATCCAGATACCCGATCGGAAACCCCTTCGACTGTCACCAGAGGGAACGCACCGCCCGGCGGTTGTGATGGCAGCCTGGTCAGCAGCTGGCGCACGCGACGATCTTCGACCGTGAGCACAGTACCGCTCTTCCCGTCGACGTCCTGGCGGTCGAACGTCACATCTGTTTGCTCCAAACCATCCGGCCAGCGCAGCTCGAAGCGTCCGCCGTGGTCGACCGCCCTCGTACCGGACGCCGGGTCTCGGTTCAGGAACGACACCACCATCCGCTCCGTCCAGTACGGAAGCTGGTGGTTGGCAACCTGGCGTGCCTGGTCCGTCGCCAATGACTCGACCGACCCCAACGTCTTTGAGCCAGCGCGGGCCTCCTCGGCTCTCGCTCGGATCTCCTGGGCCAAACGGACCGCGCGTGCCTCGGCATCCTCGGGAGACATGACCGCAGCACGGAACAGCTCTTCGAACGGCACGCCCCCCTCTTCCGAGTCGAGCACGTCGCTCAGCTTGTCAACGCCAAACTCCTCCAGGATGGTCTGGAGCTTCTGCTCCAGGACTTCTCGTACACGGAGTTCCACCGTGCCATCGAGCGCGAAGTTGATCGCCCGCACAACCTTGCTCTGGCCGATGCGGTCCACGCGGCCGATGCGCTGCTCCAGCTTCATCGGATTCCACGGCAGGTCGTAGTTCACGACGACATGGCAGAACTGGAGGTTAAGACCTTCACCGCCGGCGTCGGTGGAGATCAGCACCTGTGCCTTCTCGCGGAACGCACGCTGGACCGCTTGCCGCTCGTCCATGCCAAGCGAGCCGTTCAGGCACACGGTCGAGTACCCGCGCTGTTCGAGGAACTCCGACAGCATCTCCTGGGTCGGGACGAACTCCGTGAAGATCAGCACCTTCAGATCTGGATCATTCTCTTCCCGCTGGAGTTCCTGGATCTTCTCCAGCAGTCCCTTTGCCTTGACGTCCGGTCCGCGTGACTCACACCGTCGAGCGACAGAGAGCAGCAGCTCCACCTCCTGCCGCTCATTCTTGAGTGCTTTCAGTCGCGTCTTGAGCACCTCTTCCAGTTGCTCCTGCGAATCCAGCTCAGCCCATTCAGTCCCGATGTCTTCGGGGAACAGGCCGAGCTGCTCCTTGGGCAGGGTGAGCACTTCGAGCCGGCGTTCCATCGCCACACGGATGGCCCGCGTGCTGGAGGTCACCAGTCGCTGCATCAGGATCATCAGGAATCCGACGGCCGTGTTCTTCTCGGCCATTGCCTGGTTGTACCCCTCGCGCACGTACTCAGTGACCGCGTCGTACAGCGCTCGCTGCTCGGCGTGCGAGTCATCCCAATCAATGGTGTGGAGCTGCGTGTACCTGGGCTTGAAGAGCGGATTGCCGTCCGCGTCGATCGCCATACGCTTCTCGGTACGGATCACATGGGGCGAGACTTTCTCGCGGCTCAGCGCGTCGTCTCCGACGAACTGGTTCTTGTCGAGAAACGCCATCAGCCGAAGGAAGCCGTCTGTCTTGCCTTGGTGGGGCGTCGCGCTCAGCAGCAGCAGATACGGGGACGCCTCGGATAGCGCCTCCCCGAGTTTGTAGCGTGCGACCTGCTCGGAGCTGCCGCCGAGACGATGCGCCTCGTCGATCACGACCAGGTCCCACCCCGCCGCGACCAGATCCACAAACCGCTCACGGTTGTACGCCTGTACCTCCCGGAACGACCAGCCCTTGCGGCGTTCCATCGGCTTCACCGAGTCGAGCGGGCAGACGACCTGATTCCAGCGCCGCCAGAGGTTTTCGCTCTCATCAACCCCGTGGAGCCGGCGCAGGCTCGCCATCTCGCCCGGGACCAGCAGTTGGAACTCCTCAGAGAAGTGGGTCCGCATCTCCGACACCCACTGCGTGGCCAGGCCTGCGGGAGCGACAACCAGGATCCGCTCCACCAGGCCACGCAGCTTGAGCTCCCGCATGATGAGCCCGGCTTCGATGGTCTTGCCGAGACCAACCTCATCCGCCAGCAGGAAGCGCACACGGTCGCCCGAGAGTGCTCGCGACAGCGCGTGCAACTGGTGGGGCAAGGGGATGACCTTCGACTCCACCGGTGCCAGCAGTGCATCCGTGGAGAGCGTGTCCGCGATTCGCGCCGCGGCTGCGATGAAGCTCAGCTCGTGCTCATTTGGCGCTGGACGTTCGCCCACGGCGCTCACCGTCTCCGCCGTCACACGCACGATGGCGTCGCTCGCCGGCAGCCAGAGTCGCAGCGTCCGAAGGCCCCAGAGCTCCTCCACGGCGACCACTTGCCCGGCTTCGCCGTGGTGTTTGCTCCAGACCCAGTCTCCGACGCGGCACTCCATCTGGTCACTCCATCAGAACAGTTCCGTCTTCCCCTTGCGATCACCCGCGCGCATGACGGCGACGTCGTAGTACATGAGGAGCTTGTCGTCCTCCTGCAAAACCGCCTCCGGCAGCTTCTCCGCCAGTTCCACGATCGAGGCGTAGTCCTTCTTGTCGTACGCCGCTTTGAAGCCGGCACGCATCGCCTCGACGCGGAACACCTTCAGCTGCTTGGCTTTGTTCGCCTTGTACCCCTCGAACTCCTTGAGCAGCTCACGCTCGCGGAGCTTCTCCAAATCGCCCGACTTCTTGGGGTCCGGCACATACCACCGGTCCCGGGCCTTCGCGCGGAGAAGCACATCATCCTTTGGCTTGCCGCGCAGTTCCTTGAAGTTGGAGGACAGGTATGCGTGAATCTGGCTTGGCACCTCTTCTTGGCCGTCGTAGCTGAGGAAGTTCTGCTGAAGCAGGATGCGGAGGTCGAGCGGTGTTTCGTGCTTGGCCCAGCCACGTGTCTCCTGCATGAACTGAGGCTGAAGATCCTGGAACGCTTGCGGCCTTTCCCGGAGTTCGCGGCGGAGCCACTGGATTGCGCTCGACTCATCCGTCACGAAGAGCTGCATCTGTTCGAGCTCCGCCGCGCTGGTGCGCTTGCGGTCGTACTCGGCAACTTGCTCCGACAGGAAGTACATGCCGTCGCGTTCGGCGAACCGCTGGGTCAACCCCTCGTTGAACTCCGCCGCCGACAGAGGGACAGCGAATCCGCGCTGCACGTGGAACGCGATCATGCGATCCAGAAGCATCTGCGGCGTGCGATCGGGCAGAACCTGAACGCGTCCGCCCTGCTTGACGAATACGGGGAGGTTGCTGAGGTGTTCACGGACGAACGCCCAAGCGTCGTCCGGCGTCGAGTACCCGAGCTTGAAGCGACTGACCAGCGCATCGGTCGGTTTGTAGGCGGAGATCACAAGGTCCTGCTTCACCGCGGTGCTGGTGACCTGCTTGAACGAGCCCTGCTGCTTGTCCAGCGTTCGAACATCCGCGACCACAAATCCCGCGGCACCGAGCGCTTCCTGGATCGCGTGCCAGATGGAGTTCTTGGAGTTGCTGAAGACGATGGTGATCCACCGACCGGGCTTGAGCACCCGAGCGTACTCCGTGAAGCACTGCCTCATCAGATCCTGATACTCGTTGAGCTGCTTGTCGCGGACATGATCGACAATCGCCTCTCGCCCGACGTCCGTCCAGACTCGATGCCAGGCCTCCACGAGTGCGTTTAGATCGGCGTAGTGGATATTCTCGCCGAATGGGGGATCAGTGAACACGTAGTCGATCGAGTTGGATGGCAATGGAATGTTGGCACACGTACCCACCGAGACCGCTGCCATCTGCGAACGAGCGATGTTCGGCGTGAACGCCTTCACAAGTCGACTCAGTTTCCCACCGAGTATGTACGTCGGACTGACCTCAGACGTTTGTGACGCGACGTAGAAGACTCCTGACAGTGCGCGATTGACTTGCGAGAAGTGGCTCGGGCTGTATCGGTTGAGGATCGACATTCCCCAGATCGCCTGTTCAACCCAGAAAAGAAGCGAGAGCCTGAGCCGGGTGTCTGCCGCACTTGCCGCGGCTTCCCAAAGTCGCCCGAGGGCCTGTGCAGCACGCGGCAGGAACATTTGGTGGATCGCGCGAGTTTCGGTGGTGGCCATGCGCCCCACACGAGTCATCTGACAATCGGCCAATCGCGTAAACGGAATCGCCGCGGGCAGCGGCATCGCGGCGATGCGGTTCAGCCGCTCCAGATCGTCAGCGTCCGGCTTCTTCTCGAACGTCTCCTTGCCAACGTCATAGTTGATGAGCACTGGGCGGCGCTGGGGGCGTCGCTCGATCTCGCCGGTACTCGGGTCCTTGAACGACTCGAACTTCAGGTCCATCTGCTCTTTGCGGAGTTCAACTCCGCAGTGCGGGCAGGTGATCACATCCGCCACAGCCTTGGTTTCGTCATCCATCGCCTCCTCGAAGAACACGACCTCTTTGGCGCATTCCGAGCAGGCGAATACCTCGCTCCAGACGGTGAAGTTGATCCGCCCCTTGGCCCGCCCCTTGTGCGACGTCTCGTACATCCAGCCAACGTCGGCATCCAGCCGAGCGAGAATGCCTTTGGCGGCCGTCTCAAATGCGCGCACGTCGAAGGGAATGTTGTACCCGGCGCTGATGAACGTCGCGGCCGGCCCAAGGTCGTTGAGAACAACTCGGCGAGCGCCCCACTTCGGGGCGTCAAGCCCCGCCGTCTTCCACTCCTGCTCGATCTGCCGGCGGTACGCGTCGGGCGCTGCGCCACAGAACTGTGCAGCCACGCCTGTCATGCCCGAACCGCTGAAGCCGTCGAGCACGATGTCGCCGGGTTCGGTGTAGTGCAGAATCGACGGCACGATCGCAAGGTGCGGCACTTTCGTGTGATAGCCGTGCGCCTTGTAGAGGGAGTCGGTCTTGCCGACGCTCACATCTACGGCGAACGGATCCCGGTGGTACTTGTCCTTGGGGCTGTACGGCTTGCCGAACGCCTTGATGAAGTCGCCGAGGAACGGATTCGGGCACGCGGTGTAGAACGGCGGATCGGACATCCGGAGGATGTCCTCATCGGTGCCTTTCGGGAACCCGGGCGTCTTGCGGAACTCAGGATCCTGGAGGTACTCCTTCAGTCGCGCGAGGTAGTACTCCCGCCGCACGGCGTCGTTCGGAAACGTCCGCCCGAGGCAGTCGACGGGCTTCGACTTCTGCTCTGCAAGTTCCTGCTGATAGGACTTCTCGAACATCTCGGTTTGGCCGGATGGATCGATGAGCAGTCGCTTGGTTGAGTTGTCGTCAGCAGGCTTCTTGGGCATAGGGCCTCACTCGATCACGATCCGGAGCTTGCCGGCGTCCTTCCCCTTGGTCAGACTCTTGATGTACGACTCGAACCGCTCTTGGAGCTGCTCGGGCGTGCAGGGCATCCCACCCTTGGTCAGCGCCCCCGTGACGTCGGCGGCTGAGATGCCGACCTTCTCCAGTCCGCTGAGCACTTCCTGCAGGGCCTTGATGAAGGTGTTGTCGATCTCCTCCGGCAGCTCGCCGGACTTCATGAACCCCTGCACGGCGTCGCGGCCGGCCTTGCTGGAGATGAGGCTGAGTTTGTCCTTGACGGTCGGATCGCTCAGGTTGTCGGCGAGGACCTTGGTCCAGTTGGCCACGAGGCGGTCGAGGTGGTCCTCCATCCCGGTGAGCTGGTCCTCGGCCGACTGCTTCTTGAACCGTTCGACCTCATCGGCGGGACGGAAGTCCTTGTAAACGGGCGAACCGTCGAGGTCTGCGTCCGTGATGCTCCAGTCGCTCTTGAGGTTCAGAAGCCGGTCCTCGAAGTCCCGGAACTCCTGGCTGGGCATCATCTCGACGCCGGAGAGTTTGCGGAGTTGGGAAATCCGAGGATCCTTCGTGAGCTTGCCCTTGCGCTTGTCCCCGGCCTGCCCGAGCCGGCACCGCTGGAAGAGTTTGATGTACTCCTTCTTGTACTCGGATTTCAGCGTGGTCAGCGTCTGTCCTAGTTCACGCTGGAACGCCGAATCAGCGCGCTGCTTGGCGCTTGTCGCCTTCTTCAGGACGTCGCCCCGCGCGTCCTTGACCTTCTCTCGCCACGGATGATCGGCGGGCAACACCTGCTCGGCAGTCTCGATGTAGCTGGTCTGCGGGCCAACGTCGCCGACGAGCTTGATGAGCTCCTGCACGTCGGCGAGCGCGGCGAGGTTGGCGGCTTGGGCCTTGACCTCGGCGCTGCTGTGCGGGAAGTTCTTCAGCTTGCCCGGGCTGTTGAATGCCTGAAGACCCTCGAGGAACACCTTTGCGGCAGTGAGCTTCTCGCCGCGTTCCTTGGACTCGGCTTCGGTGAGGAGATTCTGCCCCCAGAACACCATGCCCTGGGCAAGGCGGGCCTGAGCGGTCACCAGATCCTTCACTCGCCCTGCCACCTCGGTCTGAAGTCGCTGGACTGCCCCATCGCGGTTGTTCGGATCGACGATCAGCCCCTCCGGGAGGCCGAGAAGCGTGAACAACTCCTTGATCTGGGTGATCGGAAGATCCTTTGGACGCTCGATGTGCTTGAAGCTGATCAGATCATCGAGCGGGATCTTCCCGAACTGGTCGATCGTGCTGGCGTCGAGCTTCTTGCCAGGGATGCTCAGGACGATGTCGCCGCTGTAGACCAGCGAGGCGAGGACGACGACGAGGAACTCGGGCTCCAGCCGGAACCGCTGCCAGTAGTCAATGGTGCCCTCGCCTCGGACGAGCTCGGACCGATTGATCACTTGGTTGTGCGGCTTCTTGCCGAGCTCGTCCAGCACGCTCTTGGCGTAC
Organism: Planctomycetota bacterium; assembly: GCA_017303555.1. GTDB lineage: Bacteria > Planctomycetota > Phycisphaerae > Phycisphaerales > UBA1924 > JAFEBO01. The sequence goes on along the minus strand of JAFLCN010000011.1, from coordinate 36,526 downwards.
TTGGAGTCCGCGGGCTTGATGCGATCGCCATCGAGAAGTTCCAAGGCGTCGAGCACCGCCATGCCGTTCTTGGACTTGACGCCGGCGCCACCGATGATCCGAAGTGCATCCTGTGCCGCTTGGTCGCGGTTGTCCTTGGTGACTTGCACCGAGAACGTCGGATAGTCGGGAGCGAGGTCGGCGAAGTGTGGCTCCAGCAGCACCGACCCGGCGGTGTTCACCAGGTCACGAACGGAAGCGCTGCCACCAGCCGGCACCTTGCCACGCACGGTTTCGGCGAGCGACGCGCTCTTGCCACGAGAAGTCACCTGGAACGCCGAAGGCATGTTCTCGCGGAGCCACTTGGTCAGGGTTCGGAGGTGGTCCGTGGCCTTGCCCTCGTAGATCTCCTTGTTCTTTCCCGAAGCGCTCATCGCCTGTTCGCGAGCGCCGCCGTACTTGCGGATCGTCTCCTTCAGCTTTTCGTCCATCTTCTGGAGGCGGAAGAAGACTTCGTCGGGCTTCTTCTCGTCGGTGAAGCTTGGCGGATCAAACGGCTGCAAGAAGTACATGTAGAAGTCGCGAGGCGGCTGAGCGGTCGACCGCTCGTTCGGCGCGCCGAAGAAGAGATACCCGCTCCGGCCGGTCTTCCGGTCACGCCACTCGACCTCATGCTCCCAGATGTGGTATCCGGCGATGTGCGTCTGGTCTGCACACTCCATGACGCGGGCCAGAGCATCGAAGTAGTACCGATCGAGCTGGTTCGGCGAGAGAGTCTCGCCGCGCTTGTCGATGAGGGAGTCGAAGTCGATGTCCTTCTTGAGATCCAGGAAGAACTGTCCGTTCTCCGCGTTTACGCTGAGAAACTGACCGTTGACCGTCTTCATCGTGTCCTTGAGGATCGATTCGATGACGGTCCTCAGGAACTCGGCGTCCTGCTCGGGCAGGCCATCGACGTGGAGGCACAGGCTGTCCCGCAGCTCTTCGGCAGTCGCGCCGATGCTGTTGTGGATGTCGCCGGTCGTGAGGCGGTGCACGGAGAGACCGTGAACGACGCGAACGGCAACGGGCTTCTGCTTGGGACGAGGGAATGCAGCCTCGACGCGATCCTGCAGCACCTTGCTCTTGTCGATGACTTCCTTGATATCGGGGTCGGCGCGGAGGGATGGGTTCTCGCGGATCTCGGCCCAGTAGGAGTCGTACGCGATGAGCCCGGGCTCGCCGCTCGGAACGTCAGAGGCGATGATGCGTTTGATGGCGCGACTGAGCGTCTTGAGAATCTCGCGTTTCTCCGCGACGGTGACTCGCTCAAATGCAGACAAGTAGGCCGGATGCACCGGGAACAAACGCACGAACTCATCGAGACGCTCGTTCATTGATCCGTAGAGCTTGGTGAACTTGCCCAGGTGCTCGCGGATCTTGGCTTCCTGCGACGCGGTCTTGCGGAGAAGCCGGCGTGACACCACGAACGCGATGTCCTCGCGTGCGATCAGAAGCTGTTCAAAGCGCTGGCCGACGCGCTTGAGAGAGGCAGCGACAAACTGGAACTTCGGGTTGTCGAAGAGAGTCTCCTGGACGCCCGCGATGAAGCGAAACCGGCTGGTCTTGCAGACTTCGCCCAGCTCTCGCAAGAAACCGAGGTCCTGAATGACCGCCTGCTGGTTTCGCCCGCGCAAGTAGTCCAGCAGCTCGTCGAGCACAAACAGCAGACCCTTGTCAGGGTTCTTCTGCTCGAACTTGGCCATCATCTCCTGCAGATCGTCCTTGTTGCTGGTGACCTTGTCGTACGGCGGGAAGGTGAAGTCGATGCCGTGATCGGCGAGCCACTTCTCGATGCGCTGGCAAATCAGATCTCGAAGGGGCAACTGCGTCGACGGAGCCTCCGCTCGAATCACGCAGAATCGGCCTGCGACTCCCTCCGCGGCTTTGGTCACGGCAGGATGAGACACCGCATTGGCCAGTTCACCACGTTCAGCGATGGACGACACCACAGCCATCAGGTGGCTTTTGCCCGTGCCGTAGTTGCCGACAATGAGCATGCCCTTGTTGTCGGTGGGCACGTCAAACTGCAGCTGTGGAAAGACGATGGTCTGAAGCAGTTCCGCGAGTCGATCGGAGATCACGAATGTCTCGACCAACCGCTGCGCGTCCTTCGCCTTGTCCGCCGAGCGGAGCTCCACGACGGACTCGATCGGATCAAAGGCTACGAGTTCAGAGTACTTCATGAAGAACCTCGGGGAAGGCTCGCTGTGTCAACGAGCAATGCATCAGGGCGGGAGTACTCCCGAAACTCAGGGTGATCCGGGCGTGCGTACCTCAGCGCATCGCTGTCAACGGTACCAGGCCAGGCTGCGACAACTACCCGGTTGCGTGCCGCATCCTGCATGATCTTCAAGGGATCAAGACGCAGCTCCGGCTGGAACAGCACCTCAATGTGATCGAGCACTTGGACCCCATCTGGCGCGTCCCCCCTGAAGATGTCGGCAGCCGCGTCGGCCGCAGCGACGGGACGTCTTCGCTGCGGCACCTCCAAAAGTGCGCGGGCCAGCTCAAGCCCTACGTTCACAACCGAGCACGCGGACTTTGCCGCAAGTCGATGGAGTGCGCCGGAGGTATCCGAGCCGGGCGTTCCGACTACCAACACCAGGCGGGTGTACTGGGTACTCGCGGACGCCACCGCGGAATCCAAGCGATCGGCAAGCGATCCCGGCTCCGATGAAGTCGGGGGCGTCTGCTTCGGGTTGCCGCTTCGCTCGGTCATTTGGGAGAGGGTCCACGTTCATGCAGCCTGAGCCGGTCAAAGGGTTTGACCCGCCGGTTATGTCCATGTACAGTAAACAGCCAACGAGCGAGCGTCAAACCGTCATGACCGCCCAGAAACCCAAGTTCGGCACCTTCGTCCGCGAGCGCCGCACGGCCAAAGGGTACAGCCTGCGCCGATTCGCCGAGCTGGTGGGCGTGAGCCCGACGTACCTCTCCCACGTCGAGCAGGGCAAGGTCGACTCGCCGCCGACAGCGGACCGCATCCAGAAGATGGCGGAACTTCTCGGCGAGAGCGCCGACGAGTTGATCGCGATGGCGGGCCGTGTCCCCGAGGACCTTCCGAAGATCATCCAGAGTCAGCCAGAAGCGATGCCCGCGCTGCTGCGTGCTGTACAGGGCCTCACGCCCGAGCAACTCAAGAAGCTCCAGGATCAGGCCGCCAAGATGCGCAAGGAGGGCGACCCTCCGTGAACGCTCGTGGGGCCATCACGGAGGTGCCGTACGTGCCGGAAGTCCGCATCGAGCGAGACGCCGATGCGCTCATTGCGGAGTACGCGCACCGAGCCGGCGCTCCGGTCGCCGCGCCACTGCCCGTCGAGGAAATCCTCGAACTGCACCTGGGCTTGACGTTTGCCATCGAGGACCTTGCAGCCCTCTTCGGCACCGACGGCGTGCTTGGCGCGATCTGGTTCAACGAGAAGCTCGTGCGGATCGACACCCGGCTCGATCCTTCCGAGAACCCGTCGCGGCTCGGGCGTTACCGTTTTACGTTGGCGCACGAGATCGGGCACTGGCGGCTGCACCGCACGTACTACCGCGAGGATCCCACCCAGGCGGCGCTCTTCGACGGGCGTGGCCAACCTGCGGTCGTGTGCCGCGCCGGTGAGAAGAAGATCCCGGTCGAGTGGCAGGCCGACACGTTCGCCAGCTATTTGCTCATGCCCAAGGCGCTCGTGGTCGCGGCTTGGCAAGAGTGGCGCGGCAACCTGGATCCCGTAATTCTCGCTGACCTCGCCCTCGTGCCCGCCGTTGATGGCCGCGACCCAGCCGACGCCACGCTTGATCGTTTCTCGAAGCCGCTGGCCGAGCGGTTTGAAGTGTCCGCCGAGGCGATGCGCATCCGCCTCGAGAAACTCGGCCTGCTGATGCGCGAACGACCCAACACACTGTTCTGACCCTGCACGCCACGACACCGGCACGGCACTGTCACGTCCTGAGTGTCAACCTTTTAGCAAACGACAGACAAGGAATCGCAGTCATGGCCAAGCCGTTTGATCCCCGCAAAGTCCTCAAGCAGATCGCCAACTCGCTCCTGCGCGAGTTCTTCACGCGCCGCGGCGAGCTCGGCGACGTCCCGTGGGACCAGCTCAGCGAGCACCGCATCGAGCCCGTGTTCGCGGGCTGGCGGGCACTGCCGGACGCCAAGCAGCGCGAAGTGCAGATGATCATCCGCGACGTCAACGAACTCGCCGACCACCGCGGCGTGGCCGTGCTCGCGGAGGGCATCCTCGCTCGCCACCCTAATCGCGCCGAGGACTTCTCCGCGCAGCGCAGCAAGGCCGACAAGGCGATGTGGTCGTACCTGTACGCGCCGGAGGTGTTCAACGACGCGGCGATGTTCGCCCGCGCCGACGCGCTGACCGGAGGCCGCCTCTGGAACCGCCGCAACGGCCTGCCCAAGCGTCAGCTCGACGATCCTGAGTCCCTGTGCGGCCCGCTCGGCGAGGCGCTGTCGTCCGTGTACGGGCCGGCGCAGCTGCGCGGCAGGCAGTGCATGGTCGAGCACTACCGCCGCGCTGACGGCGCGGACTACTTCTTCGCCTACCTCGACGACTATCCCGACAAGCACCTCGTCTTCGACGGCAACGACAGCCAGCCGACCGTGCGCTGGGATCGGTACGCGTTCGAGAACGTGTTCGTCTACAGCGGCGATGAGGGCGTGTTGGAGATTGTCGCGCCGGGCGGTGGGAAGATGTGGACGACCCTGCAGGTGGCGTTCTGCAAGGCGGTGCTCAAAAAGGACATCCCGCCGGCGGACCCGCTCAAGCCCTCGTATCGCCTCGACCATCTGCTGCAGAACGACTTCCCGCTCCCCACCGATCCGGCCGATCGCGTCGAGGATGCCCGCATCACACGGCTGCGCATCGTCCCTCGCGGCGGAGGCGGCCACATCGAGATCAAGGCCGACCCGCGAGGTGACCGCAACGACATCTACCGCAAGATGGACCGGTGGCTGCGCCGCGAAAACCTGCCCGTCGAAGGGCTGCGCGTCGTCCAGGCAACGTTCTCGCTCCGTTTCATCCACAACGGAGTCGGTCGCCAGCCGACGCTGACGTTCGAGGTCTCGGTGCCGCACTCGAGCAACCTCAAGAGCAAGCCCGATGAGGTTCGTGTGATTGGCGAGCGCTGCCTGCGCCGGTGGGAGGTGACCGATGACCAAGGCTGATCTCTTTCGGATGCTGCTCGTAGCGGCGGATGCACCCGGCTCGCTGTTCGACCACGCGGAGGTGTCGCGATGGCCCAAGGGTGCGCTCGACGAGCTGATGAGGTCGCATCTGGTGCGCCCCGCCCAGACTGGCCTCACTGCTCCATGTCCCCACTGCGACGACCGTCACGTCGAGATCGTGACGGTCGTCGAGCCGGCGGACGACACGGAGAAGCCGCGTTACTTCATCTGCTGCCCCGAGTCGCTCAAGGTCGAGGTCACCGAGGAGATGTGCCGTGGCTGGGCTGTCGATCTCGACGGCCTGGCGATAACGCTCGCGTCGGCCCTTGCAGTCTCGACCCCCAAGCCGGTGGTACCCGGACGTTTCTGGCGGCTGGGTCGAATGCAGTTGCGTGACACCACTCGCGAGGTCGTATTCGCGGTGCGGCTTGCCGAGGACGACGCTGATGCATTGATGCGGCACGTCGGTACTGGAGGCAGGGCCGTGGTGTTCGTCCCGCACCGATTGCCGGACCGGAGCCGATGGCCCGGCCGAGCACCCGCCGTGATCTCTCTGCACGACGTGGCCGCGCTGGTCGACGACAACGTCGTGCTCGACCCGCAGGCTGTCATCGAGGCCATCGACATCGCCGACAAGAGGGCGGAAGCTCGCGGCGAGGTTCCTGAGGAGAAGGTGACCGCAAAGCGACTGGAGCGCGGGGTTCGCAAGGTCATCGAGAACATGGTGTCCGACGACGCCCTCGTTCAGGCGTATGTGACTCACGGCTCCTATCGCAAAGCCGCCGACGCCCTGGTCCGCGAAGGGCAGATCACGGATCGCTGGGCCGTCGAGCGTGCTGTCAAGGCGAAAGGCGGACCAAAGGCCGTCAGGCGAGAGACGGACTCCGGTTCGGTCAGTCGCGCTGTCGCGTCGCAATCTCGCGACAGAGCCAAGAAGTTTGACCAGTACCGCAAGTAGCTACGTCAAAGGGGTTTACGGCTCTCCCAGGCGGAGCTGCGTCCGTGCGAACCGACGATTTCCGCGACACCGGGCCCTGCGTCCGAGGCCGGTCGGCTCATAACCGGCCAGTCACGGGCGCACCTGTGCATCCCTCGCGGCGTGTTGCCGCGGCGCAGTCCTTCGCGTGCGGTCCCGTGACTGGTTGGCGAGCAGACCTCCGGCCTCGGAGGTCCCATGACCAGCCGCAGCGACATCGTCAGCAACTCTTTCGCCGCCAGCCTCATCCGCCGCAAGGCGCGCCAGCTCTGCCAGCGCCCCGGCTTCAGCCGCTCCGACGAGGACGACCTGAAGCAGGGCATGCGCCTGTACCTGTGGTCGGCGTCCCGGCTCTTCGACCCCGCCCGAGGAAACGTCGAGAGTTTCATCGTCACCGCGCTCCGCAGCTGGATGGACATGGAGGTCCGCCGGCGTCGCGCCGAGATGCGCTTTACCGGCGTCGAGGCCATCTCTCTCGACAGCACAATCGTTGATCGCGGTGACGGCGACTGCTCTCCCATGAGCGCCGAGATCGCCGCCGACCAGGCCAATCGGCGATTGGGCCTGGACTCGCGTGACCTGGCGAGCGACCTGGAGTTCCGCGAGTCGCTCGCTCTCGTGCACGCGCGGCTCACGCAGGCGGAGCTGCGGTTCATGCGTGACGTCGTGGATCGCGGCGTCGCCGGCGCTGCCCGCAAACGCCGCATTTCTCGCCGCCAAGTCCTCGTTCGCCTCGCCTCGATCCGAGAGCGCTTTGCTGAAAAGCGGGCAGATGACTCTTCCGCTGCATAGGGAACCACCAGAGGCCCATGCGTGGGCACGCTGCGGAACCGTCGGAGCGGAGCGCCCGTCCCACCCCCTCTCCCCCTGGGCTGGGCGCTCCGCCAACCGGCGGCTCGACGGATTCGGTCCCCACTCGGAGAAGCACACCATGCGAGACACTCGGTTCAGGTTTGAGTTCGCGGCTGACGTGGACGTCGCTGATGCGCAGGGCACGCTTGGCCTGTCGCTGTTGGCGGCCGAGGGCCTGCACGGCGACGCCAAGGTCCGAACCCACGTGGCGTACTCGGTTGACCCCGTTCGCTCAGAGATCCATGTGAGCGGGCGCGGTGTCACCCTCGACCACGTAGTGCAGATCTTCACGTCCCTGCTGACGCACGAGTTCGGCCGCGAGGCGTTCCGCATTCGCCGCGAGCCGTCCGCCGAGCCCGCGGCGGCTGCCGCGTGACTCCCGCACTCCCCCTCGTCCGCCTCGGCCAAGGTGCGTTCACCCGCGAGATCTGGCCCCACGACCTCGATCCCTCATTCCCCAAGCACGGAGATCCCATGCCCGCAACCGCGATCGCCAATCCCCACACCCTCATGAACCAGATCAGCAAGGGCCGCAAGGCCCGCCCGCGCCGCGTGATGCTGTATGGCACGCACGGCATCGGTAAGAGCACCTTCGGCGCGATGGCCGAGAAGCCCATCTTCGTCCCCACGGAGGACGGCCTGGCAGACATCGACTGCGAGAGCTTCCCGCTCGCCCGCAGCCTCGGCGAAGTGATGGCGGCGCTCGAGTCCCTCTACTCGGGCGACCACGACTACCGCACCGTCGTCATCGACAGCCTCGACTGGCTCGAGCGCCTGATCTGGGCCGAGGTGTGCGCCGACGAGAACGTCGAGAACATCGAGAAGATCGGTTACGCCAAGGGCTTCTCATTCGCCATCGACAAGTGGCGCTCGGTGCTCGGGGCGCTCGATGCGCTCCGCAGCGATCGCGGCATGACCGTGGTCCTCATCGCCCACGCCAAGATCGAGAAGTTCGAGAACCCCGAGACGGTGCCGTACGACCGCTACTCGCCGCGCCTGCACAAGCTGGCGTCGGCGCTGGTGCAGGAGTGGGCCGACGAGGTGCTCTTTGCCACGTACAAGGTCCACACCGTCAAGGTCGACGAGGGGTTCAACAAGGCCAAGCACAACGGTGTCTCCACCGGCGAGCGGATCATCCGCACCGTCGAGCGGCCGGCGCACGTCGCCAAGAACCGCTTGGGTCTGCCTGAAGAGATCCCGCTGGATTACCGCGTCTTCGCGGCGCTCGTGCGCGGCGAGGACCCCTCCGCCGCCGCCACCTCTGCTCCCACCACCGACAACACCGCTGCGGCCTGAGCGCCGTTGCCGTTGTCCATCCCTCATCCGTCCATCACCAATCGCAAAGGAACTGACTCATGGCCACGCTGAACAACTTCGACGCTAACCAGGTTGACCCGTCCGTCGCACTCGACCCGCTCCCCGCGGGCAAGTACCTCGCCGTCGTCTCCGAGTCGGAACTCAAGCCGACCAAGACCGGGGGCGGCAAGTACCTGCAGCTGACCTTCCAGATCATCGACGGCGAGTTCAAGGGCCGCCTGGTCTGGGCCCGCCTCAACCTCGAGAACAAGTCCGAGATGACCGTCAAGATCGCTCGCGGGGAGCTCTCGGCCATCTGCCGCGCCATCGGCGTGATGCAGCCCAAGGACTCGGTCGAGCTCCACAACGTGCCGCTGGAGATCAACGTCGGGCTGAAGAAGCGCGACGACAACGGCGAGTTCACCAACGTCATCAAGGGGTACGCCAAGAAGGGCAGCGGGGGCTCGCCGGTGAGCGCCCGCGCTCCGGTCGGCGTCGGCCCGGGGAGCACGCCGCCCTGGAAACGCTGAGTCCATCAGGTCGCGTCCTCGAGCTCCCGTACCCGCCCAGTGTCAATCACATCTGGCGACGGATGGGCTCCAGGACCGTGCTGAGCCGCGAGGGTCGGCGCTACCGCGCAAGCGTGTGCGCCGCCCTCGCGGTGATGCGGGTCGTGCGGATGAGTGGGCGGCTGGAGGTGCGTGTCACCGTCTGCCCGCCCGACAACCGCCGCCGCGACCTGGACAACGTTCAAAAGGCCCTGCTCGACGCCCTCGCCAAGGGCGGGGCGTACCGCGACGACTCGCAGATCGATCGGCTGGTGGTTGAACGCGGCCCGGTGAAGCCGGGCGGCAAGGTGCTGGTGGTCATCACGCAGATGCCCGGCAGCACGGGAGAACACGCATGAACACGAAAGCTGACCGGTGGCGTCGAGTCACCATCGAGTTTGGCGAAGAGCAGGTCACCACGGTCGGCTCGCTCAAGACCGAAGGCCCGGAGAGCGACGGCCTCGCGAGCGGGATCGCGTTCTGTCTGTCGTGCGTCCTCCGCCAGCTCGATCTCTCAGAAGTCGAAGTCGCCGCGCACCTGCTCAGCGCTGCAAACGCTCGCAACGTCAACGAGGAGACCCTCGCTCAGGCTGGCGGGCGATTCCTTCGCCGCCGGGCGGGAGCCAGCGCGTGATGCAGTTGCGTCCCTATCAATCCGAAGCCATCGCCGCGGTGTACGAGCACCTGCGGACCCGCGACGACAACCCCTGCGTGGTCATCCCGACCGGCGGGGGCAAGACGCCGGTGATCGCGACGATCTGCCGCGACGCCGTCACGCAATGGAACGGCCGCGTGGTCATCCTCGCCCACGTCAAGGAGCTCCTCGAGCAGACCGCCGAGAAGCTCCGGGTCATCGCGCCCGACCTGCCCGTGGGCATCTACTCGGCGGGCCTCAGGCGCAAGGACCTCGGCTACAGCGCCACCGTCGCGGGCATCCAGAGCATCTGGAAGAAGGCGTGCGATCTGGGGCCGGTCGATCTGATCATCGTTGACGAGGCGCACATGGTCCCCGCCGAGGACGACGGGATGTACCGGCAGTTCATCGCCGACGCCAAGGTCGTGAACCCCCACGTTCGCGTGATCGGCCTGACCGCGACGCCGTACCGCCTGAAGTCCGGCGCGATCTGCGCCCCCGAGAACATTCTCAACTACGTCTGCTACGAGGTCGGCGTTCGTGAGCTCATCGTGCAGGGCTTCCTCTCTCCGCTCAAGACCAAGGCGGGCATCCAGAAGATCAGCACCGACGACCTGCACGTTCGCGCCGGCGAGTTCGTGGCCAGCGAGGTCGAGGACCTCATGGATAAGGAGGGGCTTGTCGAGGGCGCGTGCGCCGAGATCGCCGAGCACACCAAGGACCGCAGCGCCACGCTGATCTTCTCCTCGGGCATCCGTCACGGGCAGCACATCGTCGATGTGCTCAAAGCGAAGCACGGCATCGAGTGCGGCTTCGTCACCGGCGACACACCGGACGGCGTACGTGCAGCGATCCTCGGGCATTTCCGCTCCGGCGAGCTCAAGTACCTGTGCAACGTGAACGTGCTCACCACCGGCTTCGACGCCCCGCACATCGACTGCGTGGCGCTGGTGCGCCCGACCATGTCGCCGGGCCTGTACTACCAGATGGTGGGCCGGGGCTTCCGGCTTCACCCGGGCAAGACCGACTGCCTCGTGCTGGACTTCGGCGGCAACGTCCTTCGGCACGGCCCGGTGGACGCGATCCGCATCGCCACCGACGATCGCGGCGACGGCGAAGCGCCCGCCAAGGAGTGCCCGAACTGCCAGGCCCTCATCGCTGCGGGCTACCAAACCTGCCCGCAGTGCGGTCACCAGTTCCCCGAGCCGAACAGGCAACAGCACGAGGCGAAGGCGAGCACCGAGGGCATCCTCAGCGGCCAGACCACGCGCGAAGAGCACCGCGTCAGTGAGACGACGTACCACGTGCACTCCAAGCGCAGCGACCCGTCCGCGCCGCTGACCATGCGCGTCGAGTACCGCGTCGGCTTCAACCGCTTCTTCCGCGAGTGGGTCTGCTTCGACCACGCCGGGTACGCGCGGACCAAGGCCGAGGCCTGGTGGCGTGCCCGCTCGGTTGAGCCGGTGCCCGGCGGCACGGAGGAGGCGGTCGAGATGGCCAAGGCCGGGGCGCTCGCCCCGACGCTCTCCATCACCGTCGAGAAGAAGGCCGGCGACCAGTTCGAGCGCGTCACGCAGCATGTGCTCGGCCACAAGCCGCCGCGACTGGACAGCGAGGAAGGCCTGCCGGACCGGCCGCCGGAGCCCGCGGGCATGACGTACGGCATCCCTGAGGACGAGATCCCCTTCTGATGAGCGATGGCCCCTCCATCCTGCTCGAGTTGGCGCGCACGTACCTCGCCCGCGGGTACGCGGTCATCCCCGTGCCCGCGCGGAAGAAGATCCCCGTGCTCAAGGGCTGGACGGACCTGCGTCTTTCCGAGAGCGACCTGCCGTCGCACTTCAACGGCACCGGCAACATCGGCGTGCTCTTGGGGGAACCGAGCGGCTGGCTCGTGGACGTCGACCTCGACTGCGACGAGGCGGTGGCGCTTGCGCCCAAGTTCCTGCCGCCGACCGGCGCGATGTCCGGGCGGCCGGGCAAGCCCGCGTCGCACTGGTGGTACGTGTGCGAGGGGATGAAGACCCGCAAGCACCAGGACCCGGTGTCGAAGAAGATGATCGTCGAGCTACGGAGCACCGGCGCTCAGACGGTCGTCGGCCCGAGCATCCATCCCAGCGGGGAGCCGTACGACCCGCTCGACGGCGAACCCGCTGTGGTCGACGCCGGGGAACTGGCCGCCGCTGTCGCGGCGCTGGCCGAGGCCGTGACCGAGGCGAGGCACGGGCGCAGAGAACGTCCACGTTCACGGCCGGAGGCGCTCGGAACGCCGACATTCCTAGCGGGCGACGCCCTGCTCCGCCGCGCCGCGGCCTATCTCGACCGCATCCCGCCGGCGATCTCCGGATCGGGCGGACACAGCCAGACCTACGCGGCGGCCACGGCGATGGTCCACGGGTTTGGGCTCGACCCGGACGCTGCGTTCAACCTGCTGTGGGATCGGTACAACCCTCGATGCCAGCCCCCGTGGTCGGAGAAGGAACTTCGGCACAAGCTCAGCGATGCGGCGAGCAAGCCGCACGATCGTCCGTACGGATGGCTGCGCGACGCAGGACCCGCCGAAGCCATTGACGTTGATCTGTCCGGATTCAACCCTGAGACGCGGCGCGCCGTCGTCGATCGGCCGCGCTCGGAGCGTCCGCCAGATCCGGGTCCGTTCCCCGACTATCTTCTCCGCGTGCCCGGCTTCATCGAGCAGGTGGTGGCGTACAACCTCGCCACGGCGACGCGCCCACAGCCGGTGCTCGCCCTCGCGGCTGCCATCTGCCTCCAGGCTGTCCTCGCGGCCCGCAAGGTGCGCGACGAGCGCGGCAACCGCACCAACGTCTACTGCGTCGGCGTCGCGCCCTCGGGCGCAGGAAAGGACAACGCCCGCAAGGTCAACAAGAACATCCTTTTCGCGGCCGACCTGGTCGAGCACGAGGGCAACGAGGACCTGGCGTCCGACGCGGGGCTGGTCACCGCCGTGGAGACCGAGCCAGCGGTCCTGTTTCAGATCGACGAGTTCGGCCGCTTCCTGCGCACCATCGGCGACCCGAAGAAGGCCCCGCACCTGTTCAACGTGCTGACGGCGCTGATGAAACTCTACAGCAGCGCCGACACGGTCTTCCGCGGCAAGGCCTATGCCGACAAGAAGCGCAACAAGGTGGTCGATCAGCCGTGCGTCAGCGTCTACGGCACGACCGTCCCCGAGCACTTCTTCGAGTCTCTCACCGCAGACAGCCTCAGCGACGGCTTCATCGCGCGCTTGCTCGTGTTCGAGTCGGCCGAGACGCCGGCGCGGCAGCGGGCCAAGGCGTTGAGTGTTCCCGAACCTCTGAAGCAGGCGGCGGAATGGTGGGGAGCGCAGCAGCCCGGAGGCAACCTCTTCAAGGAGCACCCCAAGCCGATCGTGGTCGAGACGACGCCGCAGGCGGGCGAGGTGTTCGATGCGCTCGCATCAACGGTGGATGCCGAACTGGGCAAGCCCGATGAGTCGGGGCGGTCGCTGTGGGCTCGCGCGGAGGAGAAGGCGTGCCGCCTGGCGCTTATCTACGCCTGCTCCGCGAACGCCGAGAAGCCCGTGATCGACGCCGACGCAGCCCGCTGGGCCTGCGACCTGTCGACTTACCTGACGCGGCGGATGCTCCACATCGCCCACGAATGGATCGCCGACGGCGTCTTCGACGCTCGGCAGAAACGCGTCGTGCGGGTGGTGCGCAAGGCGGGTGGAAAGATCTCCCGCAGTGAACTCTGTCGCAAGACGCAGTGGCTGACCCAGCGGGAGCGGCAGGAAGTCATCGACAACCTCCTGGAAACACAGCAGTTGCGGCAGGAAGAGGAATCCTCCTCGACGCGGCCGAAGGTGGTGTACGCCCTTGCCTGAACCAGATCTTTCAATCTTTCACCTACTCACCGCGCGCGTACGCGATACGCGCACGCGTGGGCATGCGCACGGGCGGAAGGGAGGTATTGAAAGATTGAAAGATCTCTCTCTTCCATCATGTACTTCCCCCCTCCCGCCCCACCGAGCCCATGCAGGTCGCGTGCCAGGTCGCGCCTACCACGAGCCCAACAGCCCGAAGCCGAACGGCCGGGCGGCGGATGGCGTTAGGTACTTCCCGGGCGGGGACGCGAGGCTTGGCCCGCGGGAACAGCCGCGAGACGGGACAGAGTTTCTTTCGAGTGTCCGAGCGCATGTGGAGGCCGCGAATGCATGGATGCACTGATGCAACAAGCGTGGCGCAAGGCGGCCAGCCAGATGGCCAGCAAACTCAGAGCGGACGCTCGCAACGGCGCGATGCTGGCATCGCCGTGGCCCCGCGCGGCCCACAGCATGGTGGTCGGCTGGCAGATCCGACTCAGCCAGCCGCCGACGTGTCCGCGTCCCAGACGTTGGCGTCCGACATGGGAAGTGTTCGCCCTGTTGGCGGTGCAGAGCGCAACCACCGCACTGCAGCACGGAGCGCGCTCGGCGTGGCACAAGTGGGCAGCGTCCAGGGTGACGCCGACGCGTCGGTACATCCCCAAGCGCAACCGTCCACATGCACCCCGATCTCAGCCCCCGGAGTCCTCGAGCTGCTGAAGCGCCAGCAGTATCTGTGCGCACTCTCCGGGCGTCCCCTCACTCCGGAGTCAGCGGCCCTCGATCACATCGTGCCCGTTCGCGTCGGCGGCCAGCACATCATCGAGAACGCCCAGATCCTCGACAAAGACGTGAACCGTGCGAAGAACGCGCTCACCAACGCCGAGTTCCTCGCGATGTGCCGAGAGGTTGTCGGCTGGTGCGGGGGTGACGACTCTCCAAACCCCGGCGGTACCAAACACCCTCCGAGTATGAACCCCGGCATTCCGGCCCCGGGGAGCCCCGTGGCGGCGTCGGTACGCCTCCCCGCCAGGGACGCGACGTGGGCCAACGTGGGCGGACCCGTGGCCAACGGGCGAGGCCCGTAGCGAGCGGGAATTGGGGCGTTGAGCACCCCCGGACGGGCCCGTCAGCCCGAGCGATCCAGCCAACCAGCGATCCAGCCATCCCCGGACCTGCCGCATGTGCGGCGGGCCAGCCCAACGCCCCGCGCGCTGGCGCTTGCCGCCGCGCGTCTCAACGGAGATCGCTATGAACATCGAGACGCTCCCCATCGACGCGGTCACGGAGTACGACCGCAACCCCCGCACCATCAGCGACGCCGCCATCGACGCCGTCGCCAAGAGCATCGAGGCCTTCGGCTTCAAGATCCCGATCCTGATCGACGCGGACGGCGTCATCATCGCCGGGCACACGCGGCTGCGCGCGGCGCGGAAGCTCGGGCTGAAGGATGTGCCGACGATCCGCGCGGACGACCTCACGCCGGATCAGGTCAAGGCGCTTCGCATCGCCGACAACAAGGTGGCGTCGCTCACCTCCTGGGACATGGAACTGCTGCCCATCGAGCTCGCCGACCTGAAGGGCGTCGACTTCGACCTCGCGCTGCTGGGCTTCAGCGCCGAGGACCTCGCAGCGATCATGGCTCCCGCCGGCACCGAAGGTCTCGTCGACCCCGACGATGTGCCCGCGCCGCCCGACGCAGCGACGACGGTCCCCGGCGACATCTGGGTGCTCGGCAACCACCGGCTGATGTGTGGCGACTCGTCCAAGCCCGAGGATCTTGACCGTCTGCTCGACGGCCAGCCGATCCACCTGGTCAACACTGATCCGCCGTACAACGTGAAGGTCGAGCCGCGGAGCAACAACGCCATCGCGGCCGGGCTGTCGTCGTTCACTGCGACCCAGCGGAAGGACGCCAGCGCCGGCGACCAGCAGTCTGCGGACCTGCACCGCTACCCCGAGAAGTCCAAGCCGACGCACAAGAAGCTCCGAGCCAAGGACCGCCCGCTGGCCAACGACTTCGTGTCGGACCAGGAGTTCGACCGCCTGCTGGCGGCGTGGTTCGGCAACATCGCCCGCGTGCTCATCCCCGGCGGCGGGTTCTACATCTGGGGCGGCTACGCCAACTGCGCCAACTACCCGCCGGTGCTGAAGGCGATGGAGTTGTACTTCAGCCAGGCGGTGATCTGGATCAAGGAGCACCCCGTCCTGACGCGCAAGGACTTCATGGGCAACCACGAGTGGTGCTTCTACGGCTGGAAGGAGGGCGCGGCGCACCGGTTCTTCGGCCCCAACAACGTGCCCGACACGTGGAGCATCAAGAAGGTCAACCCGCAGAGCATGGTCCACCTGACGGAGAAGCCGGTGGAGCTGGCGCGTCGGGCCATCGAGTACTCGTCGCGGCCGGGCGAGAACGTGCTCGACCTATTCGGCGGCAGCGGCAGCACGCTCATCGGCGCGGAGATGACCGGGCGGCACGCGTTCCTCATGGAACTTGATGCGCTCTACTGCGACGTCATCGTGCAGCGCTGGGAGAAGTTCACGGGCCGCAAGGCGGAACGACTCCCGGCAAAGGGTGTGGCCGAAGAGAAAGCCGCGACGCGGGTCGCGGCTGGGAGCAAGGCCTGATGTACGCTTCACTCGTCGAGAGTCGGGAGCGGGCCGTCGGTCGCTTCGTTCCATTCCAGGGCGTAGCGCTCGGCGATGTCCTCGAGGTCGTGGTCGGTCAGGTACTCGGCGGTCTTCCGCTCCTGGCAGGCGGCAACAGCCCGCGCCAGGTCCGTCCATTCCTCGATGGAGAGCATCTGGTCTTGGCGTGCGCCGAGCAGGTAGAGCGCGGCCTGGAGGACGGCTTCCAGTTGCGCTTCGCGGTTGGGGGCGGGCGTCGCGTTCATGGCTCAGGCTCCCTTCCCCGCCACGAACACCCCGCGCTCGTGCTTCTTGAAGCGGGCCTTGTCGCCCTTGGCGGCGATCTCGCGGATGATGGCGGCGTAGAGCGTGGCCTCGGGCGTCTTGCCGCCGGGCGAGCGCCACAGGCCCTTGGCCTCCATCGCGGCGATCATCTCCTTGGCCCGCATGGGCACCTCGCTCGTGGCGAGCACCTGGGCGGCCGCGTCGAGCGCGCTGACCCGCTTGGGCTTGGGCTCCTTGGCGGGCTTCGGGGCCTTCTCGACCTTGGGCTTCTTCCCCTTGGCGGCCGCGGCCAAGTTCGCGTTGTTGGCCACCTCCTTCTCGCTGGGGACCTCGTGGTCCTGCTTCCCGCCCGCGAGCCGGTCCTTGATCTCCGCGAGCGCCGCCTTGCGGAGGCGCTCCGTGCTCGACGCGGCGGCGTCGGGCTTGCGCTTGGGGATGCGCTTGCCGCCCGGGCCGACGGCTCGCTTCATCGCGGGGGTGCTGCTGGGCTTCTTCGTCTTCGTGCTCATGGTCATCTCCGAACTCGGGGTTGGAACTCCCGCCGCACGCTGCGGCGGGGAAGCGTGGCCGTCGCGGTTCCCCGCGACGCCGCGTGCGGATGTTCAGCGGCTCTGCACGATGCTGATCTGGAACTCGGAGCCGTCCCCCATCCGAAGCACCAAGCCCTTGGTGCTCGTGAGCAGTTGAGCGCCGTCAAAGGTGTCGGCGTGGGCCAGGCCCTCGGCCTCGCTCACCATGTCTCGGGCGATGTCGGCCAACGCGATGTCGTCGTCCTCGCCCTCGGTCTCTTCGCGGGCGTCGAGGAGGTTCTGGATCAGGGACAGCAGCGTGTTCTGCAGGTCGGTCTCGTTCATGGTCGCTCTCCTTGGGCGAGCGGGCGTTCAGCAGCCCGCGACGCGTTCGATCTCGTTGAGGACGTCGTGGACCATCGAGTTGGTGGCGGCCGCCTGTCCCCGGCGGTCCCGCCCGTAGACGTGCTTGGCCACCTCCACGGCCTTCGCGTAGCGGTCCTCGCGGCTCTCGTCGCGGCGGAACTCGGCGATGACCTTGTCGAAACGGCCTTCCGCGCGGCTCATGCGGACCACGCTGGCGGCCGCGCCGTCGGCCGTGGCTCGAACCGTGATGTCTTCCTCGTGCCCCTCGATGACGATGTGCTTGATCTTCATGGCGTGTCTCCGTGGCGGTCGTTACTCGGCGTCGTTCAGGAAGGCCTCGACGTGCTCGCGGTCCATCCCGCTCATGAACCCGACCAGGTCGATCAGGTCGCTGCGGACCTTGCCGAGGTCGCCCGTGCGGCCCCAGTTCTTCGGGTCGGCCTTGGCCGCCTCGGCGTGCTTGTCGAGCTCCATCTGCAGGACGTCCATCAGCCGGGCGATGTCGTTCCGCCGGGTGGCGTACGTCTCGGCGGCGGTCGGTTGCTGGGAGGCGGGCGTGCGGTTGTGCTTGCGTGCGTTCATCTACTTGCTCCTATGCGTTGGTTTGGGCTGGTGAACAAAGAAGCCCGCATTTCGCGGGCTTCAGGTGGTCGGCAGTTCGGGGTTGCGAGGGCTTGTTGGGGCCTCTTCGCGTGCGGCCTCGCGGGCCGCGTCGCTCCGCCCTTGGCGGTAGCCGGTATGCAGTCCCTCGCGGTACCCGGCTTCGAAGGCGTGGCGGACCAGGTCGCGGATCGACCACACCGGGATCTCGTGGAAGTCGAGGCTGTCGCTCTTACGGGTGTCAAGCGTCTCCAGCAGCAGTTCGACCTTGGCCCATTCCATCTCGGCGTCGAGGGCCTTCTGCTTGCCGATCCCGTCGAGGCTGGTCTTGGTGGTCTTCTTGGCGTCTTGCGGGGCGTTCATCGTCGTGGTCTCCGTCGCGTGCGGGGGTTTGGTTCTTCCCGCTCGCGTGTGACACACATTGGCCGGCTGATGGGGAACAGGCAAGGCGTTTGGCCTGCATTTCTCGATGATTCCGCGACATGTGGGCAAGTCTTCCGCCCATGTGGGCAACAGTGCGCGGGAGGTCCGCGATGACTCCCGAACACGCGCCTAGTCCCGAGCATGCACAGGGGATGTCCCGGCTCAATCCGGCAGCGCTTGGCGTCGCGGACGCCGCCCGCGTGCTGACGCGGATCGGGGGGGTGGGTGGCAAGCCCGTCAACGAGGAGATGCTGCGCGCCGACATCGATGCGGGCGCGCCGACCAACGCCAACGGCACCATCAACCTCGTGCACTACGCCGCGTGGCTGGTAAAGGAGATGAACGCCGGTGGGGATTGACCCGCGCCAACTCAAGCCCGGCGAACTCGCGCGGCTGCTCAACAGCACGCCGCTGGGCGAGGTGATCAGCGAGCGGCAGCTCCACCGGCATCGCACGCGCGCGGGGTTCCGTGTCGCGGCCGACGGTGACGCGGGCAAGGTCGACTTGTTCCGATACGTCGCGTGGCTGGTGACCACGCGGCACGAAGCGCTGGCGGAGGCGGCTCGCACGCCCGAGGGGCTCACGGGCTACGAGGCGATGAAGGAGCGGGCCCGGCTCCGCAACGCCATGCTCTCGCTGTCGGGGCGAGACATCGGCGACCTGCCAGCGGTCGCGGACCCCGCGCGGCGCGCGCGGGCCGCGAAGGACTTCCGGTACTTCTGCGAGACATACTTTGGGCAGACGTTCCACTTGAAGTGGTCCGACGACCACCTGAAGGTCATCGCCAAGATCGAGCAAGCCGTGCTCGAGGGTGGGCTGTTCGCGATGGCGATGCCGCGCGGCTCGGGCAAGACCAGCCTGTGCGAGGTCGCGTGCCTGTGGGCGCTTCTGTACGGGCACCGCGAGTTCGTGGCGCTCATCGGATCCGACGAGGAACACGCGGCCGGGATGCTCGAGTCGATCAAGGCAGAGCTGGAGAACAGCGAGATCCTCGGCGCGGACTTCCCGGAGGTCTGCCACCCGATCCGCTCGCTGGAAGGCATCCACCAGCGCGCCTCGGGCCAGCTCTACCAGGGCAAGCAGACCCACATCGGCTGGACGGCACGGGAGATCGTGCTCCCGACGATCTCGGGCTCGGTGGCGTCGGGCGCGATCATCCGCGTCGCCGGCATCACCGGTCGCATCCGCGGCATGAAGCACAAGCGCGTGGACGGCGTGAGCGTCCGCCCATCGCTGGTCCTCATCGACGACCCGCAGACCGACGAGAGCGCCCGGTCTCCGTCACAGTGCGCCAACCGCGAGCGGATCCTCGCCGGCGCGATCCTGGGCCTGGCGGGGCCGGGCCGGAAGATCGCCGGGCTCATGACGCTGACGGTGGTCCGGCCCGACGACCTGGCCGACCGCATCCTCGACCGCGACAAGCACCCGCAGTGGCAGGGCGAGCGGACGAAGATGGTGTACTCGTTCCCCGCTGCGGACCGTCTGTGGGCGGAGTACGCCCGTCTGCGGGCCGAGGGGCTGAAGGCCGATCGGGGCGGAACGGAGGCGACCGCGTTCTACAAGGCCCATCGTGCCGACATGGACGCCGGCGCGGTGATCGCGTGGCCCGAGAGATTCAACCACGACGAGTTGTCGGCCGTGCAGCACGCGATGAATCTGCGGCTTCAGAACGAGGCGGCGTTCTTTGCCGAGTACCAGAACGAGCCGCTCCCGGAGGTGGAGGTCGCGGACGACCTGCTCAGCGCCGACCAGATCGCGGCCAAGGTGAACGGCCACGCTCGCGGGCTTGTGCCGCTGGGCTGCTCGCACTTGACGATGTTCGTGGACGTCCAGGGCAAGGCTTTGTTCTACCTCGTGGCCGCATGGGAGGACGACTTCACCGGGCACGTCATCGACTACGGGACGGAGCCAGACCAGAAGCAGGCGTACTTCACGCTCCGGGACATCAAGCGGACGCTTGGGGCGGCATCCGTCCGCGCCGGTGTCGAAGGCGCGATCTACGCGGGGCTCGAGCGGCTCATCGAGGCGACGGTGGCGCGGGAGTGGCGGCGCGACGACGGTGCAATGGTTCGGATCGACCGCTGCCTGATCGACGCCAACTGGGGCTCGTCGACCGACGTCGTGTACCAGTTCTGCCGCCAGAGCCCGCACGCCAGCGTGCTGACGCCCAGCCACGGCCGGTACGTCGGTGCGAGCAGCCTGCCCTTCAGCGAGTACAAACGCAAGCGCGGCGAGCGGGTGGGGTTGAACTGGCGCGTGCCCGTGGTGACCGGTAAGCGTGCCGTGCGGCACGTGCTCTTCGACACGAACTTCTGGAAGTCGTTCGTGCATGCGCGGCTTGCCGTGCCCATGGGCGACCCGGGCGGACTGTCGCTCTTCGGCCACAAGCCCGAGCATCACCGCCTGCTGTCGGAACACCTGACCAGTGAGTACCGCGTGCGAACGGAAGGGCGGGGCCGCACGGTTGACGAGTGGAAGCTCCGGGTCGAAGGGCTCGACAACCACTGGCTGGACGGCCTCGTGGGCTGCGCGGTTGCGGCGTCGATGGAAGGGGCTGTGCTGTTCGGCACGGACCAGAAGGTGGTCGTGCGGCCACGGCTGAAGCTCTCGACGCTCAAGGAGCGGGCGCGATGAAAGCGAAGCCGCCGCCGAAGCAAGATGCCAAGCCAAAGGGGATCGTCTGCCCGACCTGCGGCTGCTGTCACTTTGAAGTGGTCTACACCCGTGCGACTCCAACTGGGACGATCCGCCGCCGGCGGCAATGTCGCCACTGCGGGCGACGTGTGACGACGAGCGAGCGGCTGGGAGCTTGAGCGACGCACGCGGCCCCGCGTTGTCATCGACCCGCTTGCCAAGGACCTCCGGGCGGCCAATGCAGAGCCGTTGCTTCTCCGGCGCGGAGTAACGGCCGCATGAACTCAGCAAGCACCTGGACCACATCGCCTAGAGGGATTGCCGCGTGAGAGCCTCCGAGTTTGCGCGCAAACGCTCCCCACTGCGCCTGCTTGGATGCATCGGCAGCAAACCGATCGCTGAGGCCAACGGGTAGATCAGTGGGAAGCGGGGTCTTTCGCCTTTCCGCCGTGGCACGCAACGCTGTGCGCAGCGCCTCGCACTCGAAGCGCATCGTGCGACTAAGCGTCCACAGGTCGTAGTAGTCCTTCATCCGGCTGTTGGCCATGCCGAGCGCGAGCATCGCCTCGAACTTCTCGGCGATGACGGTTTCGGGTGGATACGTGCGAAGACGCGGGGCAGGCAGGTCGAGCATCGGACCCAACGCGAGCTCACGCGGCTCAGGGCTCACTACGTCGCCGAAGCCGATGTCGACCTGCATCGGAATGCGAGCTGTGCCCAGTCGGGCCAGCAGGCGAACGCGGAGCCCGTCGTACACAGCATCTTCCCGGATGGGTTCCGCCGTGACAGAGTCCGCATCGAGCGCCAGACCATCGGGCTCCACATCGGCGACGCATACCTCCCGGAAGATCTTCACGAGACGATCCGCGTCGGGCAGCCCGAAGCCCAGCAGATCAACGTCCTGTGTAGGCCGGTGCGGCTGGGCGGACCAGGCGGCAAACAGCATGGCCCCTTTGAGCACGAACTGCGTCGCATGGGGAGTGCGAGTCAGGCGGTACAGCAAGCGTTCAACGGCAAAGCGGACGAGCACGATGTTGAACTGCTCGTTCTGCTGCTGGCTGAGGTTCATGAGGCGCTGCTTGATCGACTGCGCGAGCGCATCGGGCTGTGGCTTGGTCACGCGATCGCCTCCAGGTACGGGCGAACGACCGTCGCCACGCCGCAGAGGCTCGCGTAGCGATCGATTTCTGCCGGCTTGCACCTCCGTTGACGGAGGGACTCCCGGAGTGCCTCGAGCGCGACCTCAAGACCAACGTGCCGTCGATAGATGAAGCAGTCAACCACCGTCTTGGCCGGTTCGAAGAGTCGCACACTACGCCCGTCGATCTTCACCTCTCGGACTCCCGCCTCAAACGTGGAGCCCGACCCACGCACGAACCGCATCGGTGGATGATCCACCCGGGGCTTGTGGGCACGGGTGTCGATCATCATCCAGACCTCGTGCGGCATCTGTGTGCCGATGCCGTGGTAGGCCAGTGCCGACAGCAGGCAGATTACACCGCTCGGCACCCGCGCCGCTGCATGGGCAAGGCTGGCGTGTTCGGACGACTCTGTCGAAACCGCGGCGTACATCCCTCGTCCGGTCTTGGTCAGCTCTCCTGCGGCGACAAGTCGCCGCAGGACCTCCGGGTGAATGCCGGCGGACATGGCATCTCGGACACGAAGCACGCCGAGACGTCGTGCCAGTGAGAGTGCGGCTTGGGCGGGTGCGGTCTTGGACATAGCGTGTAATAGTATCGACTATTGGACGTACAACTCAAGACAAATACACGCCGTCCGGAAACACCGCCCTTGAGGCCCAATCGCGGGCATCGTCGGTGCGAGGGCGTGAACGACTTCTACCGGTGGAACAAACCGGCTGCATGCCAGCCCAAAGCGGGCAGATGGCTCTGCCGCTGCATAGGGGACACCTAGAGGTCGCGCTGTGCGGCCCCTGAGGTGAACCCGTGCCCGACCCCGCCCCCAACCTCGAGCAGACAGTCCGCGAGAACGCGGTGCAGCCCGCGAAGGCGTCGGTGGACGGTCAGTCCGTCGAGCAGCAGCCATTGAAGGACCAACTCGAGGTCGTCCGCTTCTTCGCGTCCAAGGACGCCGCGAAGAAGCCCGGCCTCGGGATCAAGTTCGCCAAGATCGTCCCCCCCGGTTCCGTCTGACCACTCATGCTGAAAGCCATCGCCAACATCATGAGCCGGGTCGCCCCCCACCTCGGGACTCCTGCCGACTCTCCCTCCCCGGCGGCGCCGCGTGCACCGCACGGAAGCGGTCCACGCGGCAGCCGCCGCCTAGTCGTCGCCAAGTTCGACTCGGCGCAAACGACCGCCGACAACCGCAAGCACTGGGCGAACGCCGACGGCCTCTCGCCCAATGCCGCGATCAACCCCGAGGTGCGTCGAGTTCTCCGCAACCGGGCCCGCTACGAGGTTGCCAACAACTCCTACGCCAAGGGCATCGTTCTGACCCTTGCCAACGACACCATCGGCACCGGTCCCCGGCTGCAGATGCTCACCGGCGACGCCGAGGCCAACGCCCGCATCGAGGACGCGTTCGAGCAATGGTCGCGGGCGGTCGATCTGCCCGGCAAGCTCCGCACCATGCGGATGGCCCGCGCCGAGACCGGCGAGGCGTTCGCGCTGCTGGTGAACAACCCGGGCGTGGCCTCGCAGGTGTCGCTCGACGTGAAACTCATCGAGGCCGATCAGGTCTGCTCGCCGCTCATGCGCCGTGGCCGGAGCGACGAGATCGACGGCATCCTCCTCGACCAGTGGGGCAACCCCTCGGCGTACCGCGTCCTCAAGCGGCACCCCGGTGACGGCACAGCACTCCGCGCCCCGATCGACGACCTGCTCGCGTACGACACGCTCCCCGCCGCGTCGGTCGTGCACTACTACCGCGCCGACCGCCCGGGCCAGCTTCGCGGCATCCCCGACATCACGCCGGCGCTCCCGCTCTTCGCGCAGCTCCGCCGGTACACGCTGGCGACCATCGCGGCCGCCGAGACCGCCGCCAACTTCGCCGCCGTCATCTACACCGATGCCCCGGCCAACGGCGAGGCCGATCCGCTGGAGCCCATGGACGAGGTCGAACTCGAGCAGCGCCTGGCGACGGTGCTTCCCGGCGGCTGGAAGCTCGGGCAGGTCCACGCCGAGCAGCCGACGACCACATTCGGAGAGTTCAAGCGCGAGATCCTCAACGAGATCGCCCGCTGCCTGAACATGCCGTTCAACGTCGCGGCGGGCAACTCGTCCGGTTACAACTACGCCAGCGGCCGCCTGGACCACCAGGTGTACTTCAAGAGCATCCGCGTCGAGCAGAACCAACTGCAGCTCGCCGTGCTCGACCGCATCCTCAAGGCGTGGCTCAACGAGGCGGTGCTGGTCGAGGGGCTGCTCCCGCAGTCGCTCCGCACGATCGCCCGCACACTCCCGGAGCACGCGTGGTTCTGGGATGGCGTCGAGCACGTCGATCCCGCCAAGGAAGCCAACGCGCAGGCGACCCGTCTGGCGAACCACACGACCACGCTCGCGGTTGAGTTCGCCCGTCAGGGGCGCGACTGGGAGCAGGAGCTCCGCCAGCGGGCCAAGGAGCTCGCGCTCATGAACGAGTTGGGCCTCGCGCCCGCCGCCGCGTCACCGGCGGGAAGTACGCCCGCGAATCCCGCAGCGCCAGCCGACGACACCGATCCCGCAGACCCCGTGGACGAGGAGACCGCCAGTGCCAGTGCCGACTGACTCCATGAAGATCCTGCCCGCGCTCACGCTCACCGCGACGGCCGACATCACCTTCACCGCCGCGGCGGAGGGACAGAGTGCGCCGCTGCCCCGGTTCAAGATGGTCGCGTACAGCGGCGGCGCGATGCGCGTCGGGGGCTGGCGGCACCCCGTGGTGATCGACCTCGCTGGCCTGGGTGTCCCGTCGCAGGCACGCCCCATCCGCTTCGGGCACGACCCGCTCTCGGGTGTCGGCCACACCGACGCGATCCGCGTCGAGGCCGGGCAACTCATTGCGACCGGCGTGATCTCCCGCGACACGCCCGCTGCGAAGGAGGTCGTGGCCTCCAGCCGGAACGGATTCCCTTGGCAGGCCTCCGTCGGCGCGAGCGTCGAGGAGTTCGAGTTCATCAAGGACAACCAGAAAGCGACGGTCAACGGCCAGGAGATCACCGGCCCGGTGAACGTCGTCCGCAAGGCCACGCTCGGCGAGATCAGTTTCGTGGATCTCGGCGCAGACGGCCGCACCAGCGCGAGCATCGCCGCGCGTCTTCACAAGGAGCCCAGCGTCATGGCCGACGATTCCAATCCGACCTCCACTCCCACCGCGACCCCTCCCGTCACCGGCACCGAGCAGACTCCCGAGCAGGTCCGCGCGGCGGCGCTGGCCGAGACGGCCCGCATCGACGCGATCCGCAAAGTGTGCGGTGGCAAGTACAGCAGCATCGAGGCCCAGGCCATCCGCGACAACTGGGACGCGACCCGCACCGAGCTCGAAGTGCTTCGTGCCAGCCGCCCCAAGGTCCCCGGCATCCATGTGATCGACACGAGCGTGACCAGCGAGGTGCTGGAGGCCGCGTGCTTCCAGAGCGCCAAGCTCGATGGCATCGAGAAGGTCTGCTCGGAGCAATCAATGGACGTCGCGGCCAAACGGTTCAATGGCGGCCTGGGTTTGCAGGAACTGCTCTTCGAGGCCGCGATCGCCAACGGCTACACGGGCCGCTCGTTCCGCGACAGCCGCCGCGTGCTCGAAGCCGCGTTCGGTCGGGGTATTGAGGCGGGCGTGACCACCATCGACGTGGGTGGCATCCTTTCCAACGTCGCCAACAAGTTCCTGCTCGAGGGGTTCTTCTCGGTCGAGCGCGTGTGGCGGAACATCTGCGCCGTCCGCAACGTGAACGACTTCAAGACGGTCACGAGCTACCGCCTGATCGGCAAGGACCAGTACGAGGAGATCGGCGCGGGTGGCGAGATCAAGCACGGCACGCTCGGCGAGGAGACCTACACCAACAAGGCCAGCACCTACGCCCTGATGCTGTCGATCGACCGCCGCGACATCATCAACGATGATCTCGGCGCGATCACGACCATCCCCCGCAAGCTCGGCCGTGGCTCTGGCCTGAAGATCAACGACGTCTTCTGGACGGCGTTCATGAACAACGCGGCGTTCTTCAGCGCCGGCAACAAGAACTTCGTCTCGGGCGCGGACACGGCGCTCGGGATCGACGGACTGACCAAGGGCGAGCAGACGTTCATGGACCTGGTGGACTCCGACGGCAAGCCCACCGGCGTGATGCCGTCGATCATGCTGGTGCCCACGGCACTCTCGGCGATGGGCACGCAGCTCTACAAGAGCGTCGAGCTCCGGGATACCACCGCGAACACCAAGTTCCCCGTCGCCAACCCGCACCAGGGCAAGTTCCGCATCGAGGTCAGCCGCTACCTGGCCAACGCCATCTACACCGGCAACTCCGCCAAGGCGTGGTACCTGCTGGCGGACCCCAACGACCTGCCGGTGATCGAGGTCGCGTTCCTCGATGGCAAGGAGGCCCCGACGGTCGAGAGCTCGGAAGCCGACTTCAACATGCTCGGCATCCGGATGCGTGGGTATCACGACTTCGGCGTCAATCTGCAGGACCCGCGCGGCGGCGTCAAGAGCAAGGGCGAGGTGTAAGCCATGCCCGGGCAGATCAGCACAGGCGCTGGGGGGCTCGGCGAAGAGCTCCCCGGCGACCTTCAGAGCGGCATCGATCAGCAATCGGGCATCGACACCGATGGCCCACCAACAGATGGAGGTTCAGGAATGGCTTCAGGACCAGCAAAGTTCGTTCAGGAAGGCGGCTCGATCGACTACACCCCCGGCGCGGACGTGCTCGTGGGCGCGGTGGTGGTGCAGGCCGACCTCATCGGCATCACCCAGGCACCGATCAAAGCGGGCCAGTTGGGTTCGATCGCCGTCACCGGCGTCTTCGACTTCAACAAGGCGGTCGGGGCGGGCAGCGCCATCCCCGCGGGCACGCTCACGTATTGGGATGCGGCCGCCCAGAACGCCACCAAGAACGCGGCGGCAGGCGCGAACAAGCTGATCGGCAAGGCGGTGAAGGCCACCGTCGACGCCGACACGATCGTTCGCGTTCGCCTGCAGCAGTAAGGAGCATCTGTGGGAGATCTGCTCGATCGAGGCGCGGCGTTCCTCGACGCCCAGCGTCACCAGCACCTCTCGCGCCCGGTCCTCTACCGGCGTGGCACGGACGAGAAGGAAGTCCAGGCCACCATCGGCAAGACCGAGTTCGAGCAGGCCGACGCCGCGGGGCTCATTCACCGAGTGGAGTCGCGGGACTTCCTCGTGCGGACGGCGGAGTTGGACCTGGGCTCCGGCCCGATCCTCCCTCGGGCGGGCGATCAGGTGCGAGAGACGGTCGGAACGACTGTGTTCGCGTACGAGGTCAATGCACCTGGCGGCCAGCCGCCGTTCCGGTACAGCGACCCGTACCGCAGGGTTCTTCGGATTCACACCAAGCAGATCGGCACGGAGACGTGATGGCGGACTCAAGCAACAACTCCAACGGACAGAACGGCAGCGCCCGGTGGGCCGGCGTGGTCGTCACGGTCGTGCTCGCCGCGGGCGCGATGACCGTCCAGTGGGGCGTCGTCACTACCAAGCTCCAACAGGTCGAGAAGCGGCTCGACGAGTTCATCGGCGAGGCCCGCAGCATCCGGGCTCAGTACGCCGAGATGGAGCGCAAGATCTGGTTCCTCGAGGGCAAGCTCTCCGGCCTGACCTCCAACGCGCCCCGCCAGACCGTGCCGACGACGGGAGGTGGGCCGTGAGCACCATCGCCGCTCTCGCCGACGCCGTGGCCGCGCACGTGAGCGCGGGTTCCTTCGGGCAGCCGGTCACGGCCGTCCGGATGTACCAGCCCGCGTTCACGCTGGAAGACCTCAAGGACCTCCGCGTATCGGTGGTGCCGCGCACGCTGCAGATGTCACCGGTGACGCGGGACAGTCTGGCCATCGAGTACGTCGTGGATGTCGGCGTGCAGAAGAAGCTCCCCGGCGAAGGGGTGGACGCCGCGATCGACGAGCTGCTTTCGCTGGTCGAGGCCATCGCGGACCACCTGCGGTTCAAGAGGCTGGAGGGCTTTCCCGACGCGGCGTGGGTCGGGATCAGCCACGAGCCGGTGGTGTCGAGCGAAGCGCTCGAGCAGCACCGGGTGTTCACGAGCGTTCTCAGCGTCACGTATCGGGAGCGGAGGTAGCTATGCGCAACACCATCATCTTCGGCGTGGCGATGACCGACGAGCTCAAGCCGCTGGCGACGCAGAAGACGATCGCCACATTCACACTCACCGCGTCGCACAAGAACACGCAGGACATGTTGCTCTCGGACGGCAAGACGGACCCCATCGATGTTGCGCCGGGCACGCAGTACCACTTCGAGCGGGTCAACCTGGCGGACATTCTGGTCAAGAGCAAGGGCGGCGAGATGGTCTTCGTGGTCGGCCACAGCGCCGAGTGAAAGGAGTCAGCGATGGCAATCAGGCTCGGCATGGAGGCCGCCCTCAAGTACAAGACGGGCGGACAGGCGGGCGCGGGGGCGTGGACGGCGCTGGGCAACACGCGGGACGTGACGCTCAACCTCGAAGCGGGCGAGGCGGACGTGACCACGCGGGCCAACAACGGCTGGCGGGCGACGGTCGCCACGCTCAAGGAGGCGAGCGTCGAGTTCGAGATGGTCTGGGACACCGGCGACGCCGGGTTCACCGCCATCAAGAACGCCTTCTTCAACAACGACCCCATCGGCCTCCAGATCCTCGACGCGGCCGCGGGTCAGGGCCTGCAGGCGGACTTCTCGATCACCAACTTCAGCCGCAGTGAAGCCCTCGAAGAGGCCATCACCGTGTCGGTGACCGCGAAGGTCACGTACTCGGCGACGGCGCCTTCATGGATCGGTTCGTAAACCCGGCGGTGGAGTCGGTGCAAGAGGTGTTCAACGGCTGTTCAACCGCTGTGCAACCGGCACAGCGTCCCAACGGAGGCACGGATGCGGCAGTTCAAGGACAACGCGGGTCGGACCTGGACGGTGGACATCAACGTCGCCACGCTCAAGCGCGTGCGCGGACTCACGGGCGTCGACCTCATGCAGGTCATCGAGGGGACGCTCATCGAGAAGCTCATCCGCGACCCGGTGCTGCTGTGCGACGTGGTGTACGCCGTGTGCAAGCCCGAAGCCGACGCCGCCAAGGTGTCGGACGAGGAGTTCGGCAAGGCGATGGCGGGCGACGCTATCGAGGCCGCCACGCAGGCGGTGCTGGATGAGCTGATCAGTTTCTGCCCGAGCCCGAGGGACCGGGCCAACCTCGGGCGGGTGCTCCAGGCCACCAACCGGGTGCTGGACAAGGCCCGCGACCTGACGGAGAGGCGGATCCAGACGCTCACCAGCGAGAGCGAACTGGACAGGCTCGTGAACCGGATGGTCCCCGAGCCGCTGACGCCTGGAAGTTCGTCTACCAGTGCGCCGGAGCCATCGGCCTCGACCCCGGGCCCCTGACGCTCCGCGAGCTGGTGGCCATGCTCGACGGCCGCCAGCGCCACGACTGGTCGATCGCCGCCGCCGTCATGTCCGTGGTGGCCAACACCGCTCGCGATCCCAAGCGATCCCGCCTGCTCAAGCCCGCCGACTTCGACCCATTCCACAAGCCATCCCGGCCCGTCAGGGTTGACGTGTCGGTCCTCAAGGACGTGTTTATCGACCGCCGCATGCCGGAGGTCGCCAAGGAGACTCGCGCATGAAGAGCCTGTCCCCCCTCACCACCCGCCACTACGTCTACATCGGTGCCCTGATCCTGCTGGCGCTCGTGCTCGCGTCGTGCGCCGGCCTTGACCTTGGCGACATCGTCAAGGTCAAGACGCCCAACACCATCCAGCAGACCACCGGCCTGCCGTCGTCGCTCAGCCTCAACGAGGCGGAGGTCGAGTATCAGAACTGGTTCAACCTCACGCAGACGACCGGCGCGCAGTGGAAGGGCAACATCGAGAAGGCCGGCGAGATCCGCGGGCTGCTCGGCCAACTCACGCTCTCGGCCCTCGACACCGTTGGCCCGACCGTCGCGGGCCTGCCCGTGCTCGGGCCCGCGCTGCCGGCGCTCACCGGCATCGTCGGCCTGTTCATCGGGTCGGGCCGTCTCCGCAAGGAGAAGGAGGCGTCGTTCAACAAGGGCCTGGAGAAGGGCAGCGGCCTCGCCGGCACCGGCGGTGGCAACGGCGGCTCGGCTGGGAGTGGTGCGTGATCACCATGCGGATCAAAGACATGTTCTTCGACCGCCACGTCGTCATGGCGGCGGTCGACAACGCCAAGCGGAAGGTGCTCAGCAAGGCCGGCGCGTTCATCCGCACGGCTGCCAAGACGAGCATCCGCAAACGCAAGGGGTCGGCTCCTCCCGGGGCCCCGCCCCATTCGCACGAGGGCAGCCTGCGTCGGCTGATCCTCTTCGGGTACGACAAGCCCAACGACTCGGTCGTCGTCGGGCCGGTGGGATTCAAGAAGAGCGACCCCCCGGCACCGAGTGTCCTCGAGCACGGCGGCGAGACCGTCGTGTTCCGCAGGTTGGGGGGGCGAGGCGGCAAGCTCACCTCGCAGAAGGTGAAGATCGCGCCGCGGCCGTACATGGCCCCGGCGCTGGAGAAGGAGCGGCCCAAGCTGCCGCTGTTGTGGCGGAACTCGATCAAGAAAGGGTGATTGAACGTGGCCGATACGCGGGGCATCCGAGCTGGGCGGGCCTTCGTTGAGCTGGGCGTCAGCGACAAGCTGTCGGCCGGGCTGAAGGCGGCCCAGAAGAAGCTCGAAGCCTTCGGCGAGGGGCTGCGGTCCATCGGCACCAAGATGGCGGGCATCGGGGTCGCGGCGGTCACGGCGCTACTCGGCACCGCGAAGGCGTTCAGCGACTCGGGCGATGCGCTCGA
Organism: Planctomycetota bacterium; assembly: GCA_017303555.1. Lineage (GTDB taxonomy): Bacteria > Planctomycetota > Phycisphaerae > Phycisphaerales > UBA1924 > JAFEBO01. Next base: position 5,793 of record JAFLCN010000011.1, on the reverse strand, counting down.
CAAGATGAGCGCCCGCACAGGCGTGAGTGTCGAGGCCCTGTCAGAGCTCGGTTACGCTGCCGACCTCTCCGGCACGGACATGGAGACGCTGGAGAACGGCCTCCGCGTTATGCAGAAGACGCTGACGGAGGCGTCGCAGGGTTCGAAAGGGGCAAACGAGGCACTCGCACGGCTTGGGCTGACCGTGCAGGACCTGGCGAAGCTCTCCCCTGACGAGCAGTTCAAGCTGCTGGCCGACCGGATCTCACAGATCCAAGACCCGGCGCTCCGGGCCGCGATGGCGATGGAGCTCTTCGGCAAGGCCGGGACCAAGCTTCTTCCGCTGATGGCCGACGGCGCTGCGGGCATCAACGAGATGCAGGAGCAGGCCCGCAAGCTCGGGCTGACGGTGAGCACGGAAACCGCCCGCGACGCCGCGGAACTCAACGACGCGCTGGGCACGCTCTGGAAGGTCCTTAAGCAGGGTGTGTTCACCATCGGCGGGGCGCTCGCACCGACGATCAAGGACCTCACCGAGCGAATCACCCGCATCGTCGTGAGCGCCACGGCGTGGGTGAAGGCGAACAAGGAAACGGTCGTCTGGGCGCTCAAGGTCGCGGCGGCGGTCGCCGTCGCGGGGATTGCCATCGTCGGCCTGGGCTACATCATCTCTGGCATCGGCGCGGCGCTCGGCATCGTGGCCGCCGTCATCGGCGGGATCGGCACGGCGTTTAGCCTGATCGGGGCCGCGATCGGCGCTGTGCTCACTCCGGTGGGTCTGACAATCGCCGCGATCGTGGCGCTCGGCGGCACACTGCTGGTCGTCACCGGCGCGGGCGGCGAGGCGCTGTCGTGGCTCGCGGAGAAGTTCACCGAGCTGCGCGACTGGGTCGGCAAGGTCGTCGGCGGCATCTCCGACGCTCTCGCCGCCGGCGACATCGCACTCGCAGCCGAGATCCTGTGGCTGTCTCTGAAGGTCATCTGGCAGCAGGGCGTCGCGGCGCTCAACAAGGCGTGGCTGGGCGCGAAGGAGTTCTTCGTCTCCACGGCGTATGCCATGTGGTACGGAGCTCTGGCGGCGGCGGAGACCGTGTTCCACGCACTCGAGGTCGCGTGGATCGAGACCACCGCCTTCCTGTCAAAGACATGGACCAACTTCGCCACCGGCTTCCAGATGATCTGGGAGGAAGCTTCGTCGTGGGTCGCCAAGCGAATGCTGGAGATTCAGGGGCTGTTCGATGACGGGCTCGATGTCGAAGCCGCGAAGAAGGCGGTCGATCAGCAACTCGAATCTCGGCTCGTCGAACTGGAGAACGCCGCGCAGCAGTCGGTGACCGCCCGCGAGGGGCAGCGCGAGCAGCAGCGCCGTGATGCGGCGGCGATGCACGAAGCGACGCTGGCCGCGATCGGCCAGGACTTCGAGAACGCCCAGGAAGCCCTGCGCAAGGACACCGAGGCGGGACTCGCCGAGTCGCAGGCCGCTCTGGACGCCGCCAAGCAGAAACTCGCCGCCGCGATTGAGGAGGCCCGCAAGAAGCGCGAGGCCGCCGACGCGGAGAAAGGGTCAGGTCGCCCGCAACGGGATCTTCTGGCCGACTTCGAGGACCGGCTGTCGGGGCTTGGCGCGGCCATCGGTAAGGGCATCAGCGTCACGGGCACGTTCAGCGCCGCGGCCGTCTCGGGCCTCGGCACCGGTGGCGACGCCGCCGAGCGCACCGCCAGCGCCACCGAGCAGACCGCCCGCAACACCAAGCGTCTGCTCGACGCCAGCGTGGATAACGGACTGCGGTTCGCCTGATCCCCCCACGAGAGGAGGTTGTCGTTCGTGCCGGTCGAGGTCTTTGAGAAGTTCGAGAGCCGCCGCTCCACCAAGGCGAACCAAGCCTCGCAGTCCTCTGCCGAGCTCGGCTACATCGTGCGCGGCACGGCCGACGACCTCGCGGCCCGCACCGCAGCACAGGCGGCCTCCCCAGCGACCTACGACACGCTCCCGCGCCAGACCATCCAGATCGAGCCCATCGGCCCGCAGCTGTGGGACGTGACCGTCCGCTACAGCCAGAACGCGTCTACCGGCACGAGCACCCCGAGCGAGTCGTCGTTCACATTCGAGACCGGCGGCGGCACCCAGCACATCACCCAAAGCCTGCAGACCATGCAGCGCCGCCCCGCGCCGGGCACCACCGCGCCCGACTTCGGCGGCGCGATCGGCGTCACCGCCGACGGCGTCGAGGGCGTGGACATCACGGTCCCCGTCTACCAGTTCTCGGAGACGCACTACTTCACCGACGCGCAGGTCACCGCCTCGTACAAGGGCGCGATCTTCTCCTCCACGGGCAAGACCAACGCGGGCTCGTTCCGCGGGTTCGCGGCGGGCGAGGTGCTGTTCCTGGGCGCGACGGGCTCCAAGCGCGGCGACGGCCCCGATGACGACTGGGAGATCACCTTCCGCTTCGCCGCGAGCCCCAATCAGACCAACCTGACCGTCGGTCCCGTCACCGGGATCAACAAGAAGGGGTGGGAGTACCTGTGGGTCCGCTACGCCGACGCGGAAGACTCGGGCTCCGGCGCGATCATCAAGAAACCCATCGCCGCGTACGTCGAGCGCGTGTACGACCAGGCCAACTTCGGAGCACTGGGGATCTGACCCCTACAGATCATGCCTGACGACCTCCGCAAAGTCCGATCCGGCCAGCCGCTCCGCATCCCCGCGGGCGCGTACAACGCGTTCGTCGATGCGGCGGTCGATCTGCGCTCGCGTCAGGGTCGGGGCCAGGCCGTCGCCGGGCCGCTCGTCGAGTCGGCCCAGCGCGGCATCGGCGTGGTGCTGGTCCGCAACGATTCGGGCGAGCTGATCGAGCCGCACCACGCGCTGGCGATCACGGGCGTGCTGGTCGAGCCGGGCGAGGACGACCAGGAGCGGACCTTCCACAGCCGCACGCCACTGACCGGCGATGTCGCCACCGAGGAGTCCGACACGCTCGCCTTCGCGGTGGCGCTCCAGCCGATCAAGCCGAACGCCCTCGGGCCGTGCGTGCTCACCGGCGTGACGACCGCCCGCGTCTACATCACCAACGAGACGGACACCACCTGCGAGCTTGCGGCAGACGAGACGGTCCTTGCGAGCACGCCCATGGGCGGCATCCCGATCCTGTGGAAAGAGGACGGCACCGGCGAGAAGTGGGCGGTGATCGAACTCGGTCGTCCCTCGCCAGGTCGCATCACTGCGATCCTCGGCGCGGCCCAGCCGATCCCCACCGAGCGCAACCGCTGGCGCTACCCGTGGGTCGAGGCCCAGATCGATGGGAACCCGGGTAGCCCCGACTACCTGCGGTATGTGCCCGTCGAGAACGGACTGACCTCGCAGGCCCCCAGCGGGGGCGAGGACCCCACGCGCCTGGCGATCAACCGATTCGAGGCCCACCACATGAACCCCCCCGACTCCGAGCCCGGCTCGGGGTTCGGCGGCCTGCTCGGGCTCGGGCCGGTGTGCGAGCTGCCCGGCGTGCTCCCCAAGTGCCCGCCCGCGCGGTCCCTCAAGCCCAGGCTCGTGCCGATCCCCGAGGGCGTGTGCGTGCAGATGACCTGCGAGCGCAACAGCCGGGGCAAGCCGGTGTGGGTCTTCGAGGCCATGAGCCTTATCGAGATCGCCGACCCCGCCGACGAGGACCGCAAGTTCAACCTCTACATCGGAGGTGCCGAATGACGACCGCTCCGACCACACCGGCACCGGCGACGCCGCTGGATGCCAAGCGCGCAAAGGAGCGGGCCAAGTACCTCGCGCTGGCCAGCAAGCCCGGCTCGACGTACGGCTCGTCCAACCACGGCCGCGCCGCGATCCCCCTCATCCAGGAGAGCAAGCCGAGGTTCGTGGTGGACTTCGGCTGCGGCCGCAACGACCTCGTGCGCGAGCTGCGGCGGCTCGGCATCGACGGGCTGGGCGTCGACTTCGCGTTCCACGAGGCGGACCTCGTGCGACCCATGCACGCGACCGCCCTGCAGGCGGGCATCGCCGACGTGGTGACGAGCTTCGACGCTCTCGAGCACCTCCTGCCCGAGGACGTGGACCTCACGCTGGCGGAGATGCGCCGCGTCGCGGTGCCGCGCGGGCGGTTCATCTTCTCGATCTGCACGCGGCCGAGCACGACCACGGTCGCCGGCGAGGGCCTGCACCCGACGGTGCGGCCGACGGACTGGTGGCTGGAGCGCATCGCCCGGGTCGGGGTCGCGAGCAGGCCCAAGGCGGGGTCCCGCTACATCGTCGGGCGGTTCAAGAGTGATGGGGGGTGCTGCGGTGCGTGAGAACCAGTCCGACATCGCGGCGCTGCAGGCCGGGCTCAAGGCGCGCAAGCCCGCGCGCGACGGCCTGCGCCTCTACACAGCCCCGCCGACGTTCGAGTCGGTGTCGCTGAGCGGGTTCTACCGGGGGCGGTCCGCGTTCCTCATGCTCTCTGGGCCGTCGCTGAAGCAGATCGACCTGTCGCTGCTGGACGCCCGCGGGATCGTCACGATGGCCGTGAACAACGCCTGGTCGGTGCGGCGTCCGACGCTGTGGACCTGCGTGGACGACCCCGGCCGGTTCATCGACGTGGGGTGGAAGGACCCGGGCATCCTGAAGTTCGTGCCCACGTGCATGTGGGACAAGCGGCTCAAGGTGATGAACCCCGACGGCACGCTGCGGAACAGCGCGTTCAAGGTCCACCAGATGCCAGGCGTGCTGTTCTTCCGCCGCAGCGACCACTTCGACCACGAGCGATTCCTCACCGGGGACACGATCTCATGGGGCAACGATGCGAAGAACCCCGACTCGCTGGGCATCACCGGCAAGCGCTCGGTCATGCTCGTCGCTCTGCGGCTGCTCCACTACCTCGGCTTCTCGACGGTGTACCTCCTCGGCTGCGACTTCAAGATGGACGCGGAACGCAAGTATGCCTTCGTCGAGCACCGTGCCCAGAACGCGATCCGGCACAACAACGTGCTCTATGACTCGCTGTCGAAGAGGTTCGAGGCCCTCAAGCCGCACTTCGAGAAGCACCGCTTCCGCGTGGTGAACTGCTCGCCGGGCAGCGCCCTGGAGGTCTTCGAGAAGATGGCCTTTGAGGACGCGGTGAAAGCGGCGTCGTCCGAGTGCGGCAAGCCCATCCGCACCGACGGCTGGTACGAGCCCAATCCCACCCCCACGCCACAGGAGGCCGCACGATGAGCGACGGCCCCACACGGTACTACCTCTACATCCCGGTCTGGGCGACGGGACGCGCCCCGCAGGGCGGCGGGTCGAGCAACTACTCGACGCCGTCGGGCTCTACACCCGAGAGCACGTACTCGACGCCGACCAGCACGCCGAGCATGCCCGCGAGTTACTCGACCACCGGCGATGTGATCTACACAACCGGCCCGGGCGGCACGCCGACGCTGACGTTCTACACCACCGGGGCGTTCACGAGCAACACGCCGGGCACGACGCACACGCCCTCGAGCAGCGGGCCGATGTCGTCGAGCGGGATGACGACGAACTCGTCACAGACGCCGACGAGCTCGCAGACGCCATCGAGCACGGGCTCGTCTGGCATGAGCAGTTCGGGCATGAGCAGTTCCGGCGGCGGGAGTTCGTCCGGCGCGTCCAGCGGGATGTCATCCGGGGCGAGTTCGGGCGCATCGTCGGGCATGTCCTCCGGTGGCAGTTCTGGAATGTCATCGGGTGGATCGTCCGGCGGTTCGTCGGGCGGCGGCTCGTCCGGGGGTGGGTCTTCGGGCGGCGGCGGATCGAGCGGCGGCGGCAGCGGCCCCGGCGGATCAGGTCCGGGCGGGTCCGGTCCC
>JAFLCN010000010.1 GCA_017303555.1 Planctomycetota bacterium | reverse complement strand
CGAGATTGATCTGGACGAAGATGCTGGGCTGGTGCTGAAGGCGTCCGCGCATGCCGTACTCTTCGCTCGCTGGCATCAGGCGGTTTTTTGAAACAGGCTGGAAAGAGGGTTTTTCAACGGCCTGCTAGGCAGGCCGCCAGCTCCGTTGCGCCGATTCCTTCAGGACAGGCAGCGATAGCCGACTTCACTCTATCTCGTGTGGCTAGACCTTGGTCGCTTCGCGCTCGAACGTTTGCTTCGATACCGTCTCGCGATTGCAACATTTCCCTATACTCCAAAGGAAGTTGCGATCGGAGCCTTTTCACGAGCTCTTCAATAGCTTTGGATTCTAGTTGGCGGACACGCTCGCGACTCAGACCTACATCGTCCGCAATTTCTTGCAAGGTTGAGCGTTCACCCTCGAGTCCGAAGCGCCTGACCAGCAACCGCGCATGAAACTTGTCAAGATTTTTCAATGTCCTGCCGACGAGTTCCGCGATCTCTTGGCTCAGCATCTGGCGAAGCGGATCGGGATAATCGTCCGCCACCTGGGCCGCTTTTTGCCATAAGTGGTGGCCGTAATCTCCGAATCGAGCAACTCCGACCGAAGCGGCAAGTCTTCTATATCTTCTCGGATCGAGCCCCGCTCGGAGTGCAAGCCGCAGTAGTAATCGATGAGTGCTCCCCGGGCCGGAGCGAGCTTCCGCACGGGCAGCTTGGGCATTGACTCGCCGAAATCGCCAATACACCGACGGAGGAACGTGGGCACTGATTGCTTCCAGTTGCCCGAAGCGCTGACAGGCCTGTCGCATCCAGTGAAATGCGTAGGTCGAAAACTGGCCTCGATCGGGATCGTACCGATCCGCCGCCTGGATTAGTCCGACCGCTGCATCTTGAAAGCAGTCCTCTTCATCTAGTCCAAAGAGCCCCCGGCCTTTCCGAGCCCCCCACTTAGCAAGTTTCGTATGGAACAGAATAAAGCGTTCTCTGGCGCCTGGCGTGGCGTTCCGCATCTCGCGGGCAAGTATGTCGCTCTGTTCGCAATACCAGGGCATCCCGACGAATAGCTTCAGCTCCGCCGGAACATCAAGGGCGAGCCGCACCCGCTCAAGTGCATCTGCGAGCGTGACACGCTCTTCCTCGCCGATCGCAAATACAATCCCACCGAGGCGCGCAAGTAATCCCTCCGGCGGCATATCAGAAAAGAATGGATGCTCTCGGTGCATCAGACTTTTCTGCCCCGGTCTCTCGATCGCCCATTGCCAAACCTGCTTTCGGGGCTCTTCGCATGTATAGATGACTATGTGTTCGTGGGCGAACTTGCGGACGAGCCGCTGAAGGCGACGCAGCCGCCCCCGATTCATCAGTGTGTACCGGTGTGCGGGGCAGTGGATGACCTTGAAACCCCGCTTGTGCGCAATGGTCCGCAGTTCGAAGTCGATATCGTCGACCCGAATACGGGCAATCCCTGCTGCGCGGTCCCATCCGAGCGTCTCGATAAACAATGAGACAAAGTCGTGGGACTTCAATTGGTCTGCGATCTCATGCACCACTCGCCCCGCCCCCTCCAAACCCTGCCGCGCTCGCATCCAGAACACCCATTGAACAGATGATCCTTGCCCGTTCGCCGTCCTTGGAGGCCTCGTTCACGCAGAGCTTTTTGTCTTCCCACAGACCAACGACAACGCGTGCCAGCATGTCGTCCGGCACATCGCCGCGGAGGTGTCGTCCGAGTTCTTCTCGCGCGCCGTCCAAGAGCGGCAATCTCAAGATATCCTGCACCGCGCGATTCAGCGATTCGGTCGCGAACAGAGTTCCTTGCACCTTGAGCACATATGCCTTCACGCGTTCATACACGCGGTGTCTCACGCTGCTGCGTTTTCCAATCTGTCCCCCGATCTGTCTGGATTCTTCGCTCGTGATGCGGACTGCCGCCTCGACGACGTGGTGATGCCAATCAGCGCGTTTCAGCGCTGGAGTTTCGGGTTTGCAGGCGGCAGCATCCAGAATCCGTTGCTGGGACTGAGATATGCATTCGCCCGCAGAGTTCATCCATGCAAGCGAGTCCGTTTCGTCACCAAGACGCACATAGACCAGCGCGCCTTGCGGACCGTCGCAGGCTGGATCTCGAGATTTGGCCGAGAAGACGACGTCTGGCATGTCTTCGATCGTCTTGGCCAGCGCGGGGTCGCGCTTGACCGCACGATTCCAGATTTCGAGCGCGTACGACTGGGGATCGACTTCCTTGTCATCGTCTCCGTCGAGCACACCAGCTTTTTCGTGATAGAGGTTGAGAAACAACTGCTGATTTGGATCGTCTTCGAAGAATGACTCGTCTGTGCCGACAACTTCGGCATTCTCGCGCAGACGCTGTCTGACGCGACCTCGAAGATTGATGATTTGTTCGACACCGTCCGCCGGCATGAACGAGTAGCACCGAATCGTGTCTGCCTGCTGCCCGATTCGGTCGACGCGGCCCGCGCGCTGGATCAGCCGGATGATCGCCCATGGGAGGTCGTAGTTGACAACGATCGCGCAGTCCTGCAGATTCTGACCTTCGCTCAGGACGTCGGTGGCGAGCAGCACACGAATCTGATTCTGCCCGAACTCGCGTTCCTTTTCGTTGCTCTTCGGGCTAAACCGCCAAGCATCAGCGGTTGGGTCGTTACTTTTGCCTGTGACGCCCACGACTGATGAGATGTTTGCCGCTTGCAACTGTGCCGCGAGATAGTCGACGGTATCGGCAAACTGGCTGAAGAGTAGAACTTTTTGATCAGGGTGGTTGTGCCTGACGAGTTGAATGAGTTCCTTGAGTTTCTCGTCTTTGGTGGGATCCCAGTCGCCATACCTCTGGAGCATCCCGTACAACGCCGCGGAATCTGCCGCGAGGTCTTGGGCGAGTTCCGGGCCGAAGAGGTCCGTTCGTAGCCACTGAAATCGCTTCTTGTACCTGGTTTCGTAGTCCGCGTAGATCTCTCCGGCGCGCTCGAGGACGATGTCGCGGCGCGTCTCGTCTTCTTCGGGCTCACCTTCAAGCCCCTCCAGCGTCTCGGTTACACCGTCTGCATCGCTTTCCGAAGTATCGAATGCGCCAACATCTTGCGTGCCGATGGGGAGTGGCTTCCCCGTCTCGATTGCGTACAGGAATACGGCATTGCGCCCGATGTGGCGCTTCACGGATTGCTCGAACGCGGCACCGCTGCTTTCGAGCCGCTTGAAAAGATTGGTGCGGCAGAAACCCATCAGCCGCCGACCGGCCCTCGATAAATCGCGGATGATGGCGGCTTCAGCCTGCGTCGGAGAATGGCTAGGCGTGATCGATAAGTAGTTGGCCAGTCCGTAGCGCGGGACTTGAAGGTTGTTGATGATGTCGACGACCGATCTTGAATAGAGGCGGGCGTATTGATCGTTCGGATCGGTTTCGTCGTACTTGAATTTTACTGTTTTGGGTTCGCGGATAGGGAAGTACGCTCTCTCCTTCGCTGCGCCGGGGAAGGTCAGATAGTGTCGCTGACGTTCGTCGTCGAATTTTGCGTAGTGTTCCTTGATGAAGCCGCGGGTTCGGCGGACGAGGAACATCTTCATCAACTCGCGCCAATCGTCGGCGTACGGACTGTGTTCAAAGGCCTGGATGAAGTGCGGCAAGCACTGGTGATCCTGCACGAACGCGTCGAGCCCCTTCTCCTGAAGGTACCGCTCAGGACGCACTTCTAGCACACGATCTTCCGTCACAAAGAGTCGGAGTTGATTTGACAAATCAACACACGACTTATTGTACGGTGTCGCGGAAAGCAAAATGCACTTGCTTCCGTTCTTCTCGATGTACGCCCTGATTGCTTTGTAACGAGCACCGTCTTTGTTTCGCAGGTTATGGCTTTCGTCGATGAGGACGACTCGGTAGCGCTTGAGCTCTGGCAGGACCTGCCCGACGCGGCTGCTTTCGAGGACTTTGCCACCGAGTTCGTATTTTTCGCGATGATGCTCCCACATCTTTTTCAACCGGGGCGGACAGATGATGAGAGTCTCAAGGTCGTGTGGCGCATCCTCCAGCATCCGGGCGAGAGCGGTCGCTATCAGAGTCTTGCCGAGCCCGACGACGTCGCCCAGAATGACGCCGCCACGCTTGAGTACCTTCCGTTTGGCGATCATCACCGCCTTTTCCTGATACTCAAAAAGAACGTTTCGAAAGATTTTTGGGAGCCGGGACTCCTCGATTCCGTGGCGCGCCTCTCGCGACAGGTGATAAGCCATCTTCAGGTAGATGTGATAAGGAGGGATGAGTTCTTCGCGCGCCCAACTCTCTTCGATGATGATCGCAAGTTCGTCGGAGATATCGAGGCAGAAACGATCATTCCATCGGTCTTCAAACCACTTCGCCAGTTTTTCGCATGCATCACGCTCGACCACGTCGACGTTTAGCTCGCCCTGCTTGGCGAGACCCGCGAGCGTGAGATTGCTGCTGCCAACGAAGCCGTTCATCGGGTTCACGATGTCGGGACGGAAGAGCAGATAGAGCTTGGCGTGAAGCGGATGACGGAGGAAGAGCTTGACGCGGACTTTCTTCGCACGAATCTGAGAGGCAAGGCGACGCAAGCCGGTTTCGTCCGCGTTGCACGGCATTCCGATCGCAAGTTGTTCACGGAAATCGTTGGCAAGCTGGATCTTCAGACGGACCGCATTGGCCTGATCGATCTGGCCGGTTTCGGCATCAGGCTCGAATGCCAGGCGTAGCGATTCAGCATCCGGGCGGTGCATTCCGACCAAAAGGCGGCAGCAGTTATCATCCGAGCCGGTCCAGCGATCGATGATCTCGTCGATTTTTCTCCATCCGCGGAGATTGAAATAGCCGACGCAGAAGTCTGCGCGATTGGACACGGTGAGTGTGTCGCGAAGTGCGTCGACGAGGTCTAAACCGATATTATCAAATATGCGTGGCATGCGACGAATTCATAATGCCTTGGATTCTCTTAAGGCTGAGTAAGATACCACACTTGGGAGGCTCGACCAAAGCGTTTGAATGCTACCTGCACCCCTCCGGGGTGCGAAGGTTTGGGGAGGGTTGCTTTCCGGGGGTTTGCTCGGGGACTCGCGGCACCCCCGGCTACATTCCGTCAGCCCTCCGGGCTGGCGACGCGCGGGGGGATGCGGATGGGATGGGTGATTTTATTGGAAGGTGTTGTGGAGCAAGCCCGTTGAAACGGGCTGGGGAGATGATGTGGGTGCGCGAACCCACGCCTGAAGGCGTGGGCTATTAGCGGGCAAGGCCGCGGGGCGGCCTGGGAAAGATCGCGAAGGTCCGATTTGAATTCTCAGATCGCAGATCGCAAATTGCGGATTGCGGATTGCGGATTGCGGACAAGAGAGCGAAGGCGAACGAAGACACCGCCTGGAAAGGCGGTGGCACGAATGGAAAGTTCGCGACGAGATGGGCGTGAGGAAAAATGCAAATGGCGAATGGGAGATGCCCTTGCTTGCGCTTCGGGCTCGTAGCCGAGGCGAAGGGCTCGTAGAGGCGAAGGCAGGGGCACGCAGAAATTGCCGGAATGACGCGGGTTTGACAGGGGTTTTGGGCGGGAGGGGGAAGGTGCCGATCAATATACTGGGCAGGTAGATGGAAGGGGAGGAGAAGAGAGGGGAAGAGAAAGAGAGACGGAGAGAGAGAGAGAGAGAGAGAGAGAGAGAGGACGGGGGGATGATCTGGGTTGCGGCTGACGGGAATTAAGTTGGCGGGCTGAGGGGGTTGGCCGCGGGTGTTGGACCTTGCACGAGGAACTATGGAACAGCCTTCATTTTTGAACAGTTTGTCGGGGCGGCTTTTGCTTTTGGGGGTTGTGCCTGCGCTGCTTGTGATTGCGGGGATTGTGACTTGGAGCGCGGTGGATGGGTATCGCAACGTGCATCGGGCGGAGGAGAAGATTTTGGGGGGGAGTGTTTCTGCCGCGGCGCTCGAACTGAGTTTGCGGAACGATCGCTGGAACAACACGGCGGCGATCATGGCGCGGGGGCAGGAGACGGGGCTGTTTGGGAAGCGGAAAGAGACGAGCGAGTTTGCGCGGGTGGTGAATGCGTTGACGACGGCGAATGTGAGCGCGTTTGTGGTGTATGAGCCGAACGCGGATGGGAACGATGCGAGCGCGCTGAAGGACGGCTTGGTGCGTGAGGGGACGGATGCATCGGGACGATTTATGCCGGTGTGGTTTACGGCGAAGACGAGCGCGGGGAGCGAGGACAGGCTGCGGGCGGCGCGGGACTTGGACACGATGGAGTTTTACCAGGGGCCCAAGCGCGAATTTACTGCGACGGGAAAGGCGGGTGCAGTTTTGACGGAGCCTCGGGAAACGCCTGCGGGGCTGGTGGTGACGCATTCGTTTCCGGTGGTGATCGGCGGGAAGTTTGCGGGTGTGGCGGGAGTGGATCGATCGCTGGACCGGTTGTCGGAGATTGCGACGGAGATACAGAAGCGGACGGATGCGGATGTGTTTGTGCTGAGCCGGGGCGGGATGTTGCTGGTCTCGCCGGAAGGGAGTGGATCGAAGGAGACGTCGCACTCGCACTCGACGCCGGTGTCGGAGACGGCGTATCGGGAGCTTGCGCTGAAGTGGCAGGCGGTGGTTGCGGGCGGGAACGCGGATGTGTTTGAGACGATGGATCCGGTGCTGGGGGAAGTGTGTCTGTATGGAGTGGAGCGGACGACGGTGGGCGACTGGACGGTGGTGGCGAGGCGGACGCGGGCGGATGTGATGAGAGAAGAGAACATGGCGATCGCGCGGAATGTGGCGGTGGGTGTTGCGGGGATGATTGCTGTTGCGGGGTTGATGGTTTTGGTGACGCGCGGGATTTCGCTCCGGGTGCGCGGGGCGGCGGAAGCTGCGGATCGGATTGCGCGGGGCGATTTGACGGAGGCGATCGGCGAGACGGGCAGCCGCGATGAGACGGGGCAGTTGATGCGCTCGATGCGGCAGATGGACGGGAACCTGAATTTGCTGGTGGGGAATGTGAAGCAGGCGGGGATTCGATTGAATTCGACGGCGACGGAGATTGCGGCGACGAGCAAGCAGCAGGAGGCGAGCTCGGCGACGTTTGGAGCGGCATCGAATCAGATTGCGGCGGCTGTGAAGGAGATTTCGGCGACTGGGCAGGACCTGGTGAAAACGATGGAAGTGGTGAGCCGGAATGCCGCGGAATCGGCGGCGCTCGCGACGACGGGGCGTGCGGGATTGCAGAGCATGGAAGGGGTGATGCGGGATCTGGATGGCGCGACGGCGTCGATCGCGGAGAAGTTGAACGCGATCAATGAGCGGAGCCAGAAGATCACGACGGTGATTACGACGATCACGAAGGTGGCGGATCAGACGAATATTTTGTCGATCAACGCGGCGATCGAGGCTGAGAAGGCCGGGGAATACGGGTCGGGATTCCTGGTGATCGCGCGAGAGATTCGCAGGCTGGCGGATCAGACGGCGTCGGCGACGCTGGATATCGAGCAGATGGTGAGGCAGATGCAAGGGGCGGTTTCGGCTGGGGTGATGGAAATGGATCGCTTTAGCGATCAGGTGCGGAGAGGCGTGCGCGATGTGGTTTCGGCGGGATCGCAGATGACGGAGATCATCGATCGGGTGAACAAGAGCACGGAGAGCTTCAAGCAGGTGAATGAGTCGATGCAGGCGCAGTCGGAAGGGGCGGAGCAGATCAGCGAGGCGATGGGATCGCTGGTAGGGAATGCGAACCAGACGGTGCAATCGGCGAAGGAGTTTGGGCGTGCCGCGGGCGACTTGCAGGCGGCGATTGCGCTGCTGCGTGAAGCGGTGTCGAAGTTCAATCTTCGCGAATAGGAGAGGCGATGAGTTCGCTCGCGGACAAGTTGCCAGGAATTGGGTCGGCGGGAGTTGGGTCGCCGGCGGTGGGATCGCTTGCGGTCATCTGGCGCGCGGGGGGGCTGTTGTTCTCGACGAAGGTCGGGGAAGTGGTCGAGGTGCTCGCACCGGTGAGCGCGAATCCGATATCGGCGGTGCCGGAGTGGGTGCGCGGGTTGTTTGTGTATCGGGGCGCGCTGATTCCGCTGGTGGATGTCGCGAAGTTGTTGGGAAGAGCGAGCGGCGAAGACCGGATGTTGAATCGTGTGTTGGTGGTGCGGGCGGAAATTGGGGATGGAGATGGCGGCGGGATGGTTGGGTTGTGGGTGGAGCATGTGCTGGAGCTTGAGAGGCCGGAGTTTGGCGCGGCGGGAGCGCATCCCGGGTTTTCGGGAGAGGCTTCGCGGTTTTTGGGGCCGGTCGCGCAGACGCGGCTGGGGGCTGTGCAGCAGGTGATGCCGCGGGAGCTGTTTACGCGGGAGCAGGCGGATCTGCTTTGGTCGCGGGTGAAGGCGGGTGGATCGTGATGTACGCGCAGGTGCAGAAGTGGCTGACGGAGCGGATGTCGCTGGATGCATCGCTTTTGCAGGGCGCGGGGTTTGAATCGCTTGTGGCGGAGAGGCTGAGGGCGTGCGGGTGCGGGGATGAGCTTGGGTATCTGGCGTTGCTCGCGCGATCGGGTGATGAGGGGGAGCTGTTGGCGGGGTCGATCGCGGTGCCGGAGACGTGGTTTTTTCGATATCCGAGGTCGTTTGAGTTGCTGGTTGAGTATCTGGAACGGATGCTGCGGGCGGGCGCGCCGATGCTTCGGCTGGTGAGCGTGGGGTGCGCGAGCGGAGAAGAGCCGTACGGGATGGCGATGGCGGCGTTGCACGCGGGATGGACGGAGGATCGAGTTCAGATTGATGGGTTTGATCGGAGCGAGGCGGCGCTTGCGCGGGCGAGGGCGGCGGAGTATGGATCGTTTTCGATTCGGCACGAGGTGCCGGGGTGGGCGGTCGGTTTTTTGAAGCACGAGGGCGGGCGGATCGCGGTGTGCGATCGTGTGCGGTCGATGGTGCGGTTTGAGCGGGCGGATGTGCTGGATCGGAGGGTGCTGGCGCAGGGTGGGCCGTACGGAGCGGTGTTCTGCCGCAACGTGCTGATTTATCTGGATGCGGCAGCGCGGGCGCGGTTGCTGGATTCGATTGCGGAAACGTTGGCGGAGGGCGGGCTGCTGTTTGTGGGGCATGCGGAGCAGATGGTGGCGGTTTCGGCGCGGATGAGGCGGATTGAGAATTCGCATGCGTTTGCGCTTGAGCGGGTGCGGGGCGTTGAATCGACGGGGAGAGAATCGGCTGGAGGCGGGGTTGTGGCGGTTCGAAGCGCGGAACGGCGCGGGGCGGAGAAGATTCCTGTGCGGGAGCGCGGGATTGAATTTCGGGCAGGCTCGATACCTGCGGCTGCGACACGGGCGGGCGGGCCGGCGATCGCGACGCCGGTGGAGGCGACGCTCGAGGGCGCGCGCGAGCTGGCGGATGCGGGGAGGGTGCGCGAGAGTGAGGAGATGATCCGCGCGATCGTTGCGCGCAAGGGGCCGACGGCGGCGGCGCTCGAATTGCTGGGGACATTGAGGCAGGCGTCGAAGGACCCGGCGGGAGCGAAGACGCTGTTCGAGCAGGCGTTGTATCTTGAACCGGCGCGGACGACTTCGCTGCTGCAATTGGCGCTGATTTACGAGAGCAACGGCGATGCATCGAGGGCGGAACGGATGTGGGAACGCGTGCGGCGCTCGCGGGATGCGGTGCCCGCTGCGAACAATCGGGGTGAGGCATGAGCTTGACTCCGAACAGCGCTGGTGATCGCCACGAAGCGGGAAACGGCTCGGCGGGACGCGATGCGCTCGAGAGGCTGCTGGATCGGCCGGTTTCGATCGCGGATTTGCGGGGTGCGACGGATGAGGCGGCGGTTCGCGCGGATGCGGGCGAGAGCGGGCGCGTCGGGATTGTGCTCTTCGGGCTTGAGGGCGAAACGCTGGCGCTTGCGGCGAGCGTTGTGCGTCGGGTGACGCCGTATGCGCCGCCGGTGCGGATCCCCCACCGTTCGTCGGGCGTGCTGCGGGGCATGTGCAATGTGCGGGGCGAACTGGTGCTGTGCGGCGATCTGCGCAGGCTGCTCGGGCTGAGGGCTCGCGAGACGGAGGCGGGCGAATCGCTTCGGACGATGGTCATCGGGCCGGCGAACGCGAGCTGGGCGTTTGAAGTGGATTCGCTGCACGGGATCGGGCGGATCAATCCGGGGACGCTTGCGGCGGCTCCGTTGACGGTGGAGCATTCGCTCGGCGCGTTTGTGCTGGGGCTGGCGGAGGTGGAAGGTCGGGCGGTGACCGTGCTGGACGGT
Organism: Planctomycetota bacterium; assembly: GCA_017303555.1. GTDB lineage: Bacteria > Planctomycetota > Phycisphaerae > Phycisphaerales > UBA1924 > JAFEBO01. Next base: position 122,216 of record JAFLCN010000010.1, on the reverse strand, counting down.
GAACAGGTGCTGGCGGGATTCAAGGCGGGGCTTGCATGAGTGATGATGGTGGATTTGCGGGCGTCTCGCTGCTCGAGCTCTTCAAGCTCGAAGCGGAATCTCATTGCGAGGCGCTGACGCAGGGGTTGCTGGCGCTGGAGAAATCGCCGGGGGATACATCGGCGGTGGAGCCGTTGATGAGAGCGGCGCACTCGATCAAGGGGGCGGCGCGGATTGTCGGACTCGATGTGATCGTGACGCTGGCGCATGTGATGGAGGAGTGCTTCCTTGCCGCGAAGAGCGGGAAGGAGATGCTGAGCGCCGGGCGGGTTGACCAGCTTTTGCGCGGCGTGGATGTGCTGGCGGAGATTCGGGCGATTTCGGAAGCGGAGCTTTCGCCGTGGACGGCGTCGCAGGCTGCGCGGATTGATGGGCTTGTTGCGGAGTTGAAGGCTCCGGTGGGTGCGGGCGCGCCGGAGAAGTCGGCCGCGGCGGGCGAGGCGGCCCCGATGCCATCTGTTCCGGCTGCTGGTGCGGCGGAAGCTGTCGTAATCGCAGCGGAGGCGAAACCGATTGAAACGCCGGTGGCGATCCAGCCAGCGGTCGTGCCGAGTCCGGTTTTGGAGTCGCGATCGGCTGCTCCGGCGAAGGAGGCGGCGGAAACGGCCGCGGCGAGCGTGCGGGTGGCTTCGGATGTGCTGAATCGGATGCTTTCGCTGGCGGGCGAATCAACGGTGGAGGCATCGCGGATGCAGGCGCTGCGTGCGCTGTCGGAGAATCTGCGTGCACGCGAGAGGGCGCTTGAGAACGGCGTGGAGTCGCTGCGCGAGAAGGTACACGAATCGAGAAGGCAGGTCGGGAAGCACATCGAGCGGCAGACCGGGACCGATCCGCATGCGAGCAAGAAGGGCGACGATCAGATCGATGAGTGGCTGGCATCGCTCGGCGCGGAAACGGGGCGGCTGCGGGGCGCGGTGCTCGAGCATTCGACGCGGTTTGAGGAGACGGTGCGGCGCGTCGAGGAGCTTTCCGGTGCGCTGTACACCGAGGTGCTGCGGAGTCGGATGCGGCCGTTTTCGGAGGGCGCTTCGGCATTCCCGCGGATGGTGCGGGACATCGCGCGGCAATTGAACAAGTCGGTCGAGTTTCAGATGCAGGGGGGCGGGGTCGAGGTCGATCGGGAGATTCTGCAGAAGCTGGAATCGCCGTTGACGCACATGATCCGCAACAGTCTTGATCACGGGGTGGAGCCGGAGGCCGATCGGATCGCGAAGGGGAAGACACCGAAGGCGACGATCAAGCTCACGGCGCGGCACCAGAGCGGGATGCTGGTGGTCGAGGTTCAGGATGATGGCGCGGGCATCGACCCGGAGGCGATTCGACGGAAGGTGGTCGAGCGCCGGATGGTGGACGAGGCGACGGCGGCGCGATTGACCAGGCCGGAGCTCATGGAGTTCCCTTTCCTGCCGGGGTTCTCGACAAAGCAGGCGGTGACGGAAATTTCGGGGCGCGGCGTCGGGCTGGACGTGGTGATGTCGATGGTGCAGGGAGTTTCGGGGACGATCACGCTCGAATCGGAGCCGGGAAAGGGGACCCGCTTCGTCATGCGGCTGCCGGTGACGCGGTCGGTTTTGCGGGCGGCGCTGGTGCGGATCGGCGGGCAGTTGTTTGCGGTGCCGCTGGCGCGGCTGCACCGTGTTGCGCTTGTCGCCCGCGAGGATGTTCGCCCGGTGCAGGGGCGGCAGCAATTCACGCTGGATGAGCAATCGGTGGGATTGCTGCGGGCGAGCGACATGCTGGGGGGCGACGAACCGGCGGCGAGCGGCGCTTTGCTTTCGGTGCTGGTGATCGGCGGGCGGAATGATGAGCTGTGCGGGCTGATTGTGGATGAGGTGTGCGGCGAGGAGGACCTGGTCATCCGGCCTCTCGATCCGCGGTTGGGAACGGTTGCGCACATTTCCGCGGCGGCGATTCGCGCGGACGGCATTCCTGTGTTTGTTGTGGATGTGGATGATCTGCTGCGGTCGGTGAAGCAGTTGCTGCAGGAAGGAAGACCGCTCGGGGTTGCCGCGCGGATTGCGGAGGCGCAGCAGAGCATGCGTCGGCGGATCCTGGTGGTGGACGACTCGATCACGGTGCGGGAAGTGGAGCGGCAGTTGCTCCAGCGGCGCGGGTATCACGTCGAGATCGCGGTGGACGGGAAGGAAGGGCTGAACGCGCTGAAGGCGGGGAAGTTTGATTTGCTGGTGACGGATGTGGACATGCCGCGGATGACGGGGATTGAGCTGATTCGTGCGCTGCGAAAAGAGGCGCGATTTGCGGATCTGCCGGTGATTATCGTGTCGTACAAGGACCGCGAGGAGGATCGGCTGGCGGGGCTGGATGCGGGGGCGAATGCGTATCTGACGAAGAGCAGTTTCCACGACGATTCGCTGATCCGTATGGTGGAAGACCTGATCGGAGCCCCTACGTAATGCGGATCGCGATCGTGAATGACCTGAAGTTGGCGATCGAGGTGCTGCGGCGCGCGGTGGCGATGATCCCCGGCGCGACGATCGCGTGGATCGCGGAGGATGGGAAGCAGGCGGTCGAGAAGTGCGCGCAGGATCGGCCGGACATCATTCTGATGGACATGCTGATGCCGGTGATGAACGGCGTCGAGGCGACGCGGCGGATCATGGCGAAGACGCCGTGCCCGATCCTGGTGGTGACGGCGACGGTGGAAGGGAACTCGAGCAAGGTGTTTGAGGCGCTGGGGGCGGGAGCTCTCGATGCGGTGGAGACGCCGGGGCTCGGACCGGGTGGGACGGTGGAGCGCGCCGAGTCGCTGGTGCGGAAGGTGCAGGCGATCCGGATGATTTCGGGCGGGGGCGGGCCGAGCGCTGCGCCGGCGTTTGTCCCGGTTTCAACTGAAACGCAGTTGCCGACTCCCCCGCTGCTGGCGATCGGAGCCTCGACTGGCGGGCCGATGGCGCTGGCCAAGATTCTCAAGGCGCTACCCAAACCCGTGAAGTGGCCGGTTGTGATCGTGCAGCATGTGGACATTCAGTTTGCGGAGGGGCTGGCCTCGTGGCTGAGTGGGGAGACGGGGCATTCGATCCGGATTGTCGTGCCGGGAGAAAGCGTGATGCCCGGGAGGATCGCGCTGGCGGCGACCGGCGACCATCTCGTGCTCGACAGCGGGGGCAGGCTGGTCTACACGGCGCACCCGAAGGAGGAGGTCTTCCGGCCGTCGGTCGATGTGTTCTTCGAGAGCCTGTGCGGGCCGCTGGTGGCGCGGGGCGTTGCGGTCGTGCTGACGGGGATGGGGCGCGACGGCGCGAGCGGGATGACGAAATTGAAACGGGCGGGATGGCACACGATTGCGCAGGACCGCGAGAGCAGCGTGGTGTGGGGAATGCCGGGGGCGTGCGTGGAGGCGGGTGCTGCGATGGAAGTGCTGCACGCGGATGCGATCGGCGGAGCGATCGTGCAGGCGATGTCGAAGAAAGGCGCGGGATGAGCGAGCAGGGAACACCATCGGTCGATGCGGGGGCTGCGCACGCGAGCGATGAGGTCGTTGTGTTGTTGGTCGATGACCAGATGATCATCGGGGAAGCGGTGCGCCGGATTTTGGCTGGGGCTGGGACTGGGACTGGGACTGGGGCTGGGGCTGGGGCGGGGGCTGGACAGAGCGCGATCCGCTTCCATTTCTGCCAGAAGGCGGAAGAAGCGATCGCGACGGCGGCGCGGATCGGGCCGACGGTCATTCTGCAAGATCTCGTCATGCCGGGGGCGGATGGGCTGGACCTGGTCAAGCAATATCGCGCGCAGGAAGCGACGAAGCAGACGCCGATCGTCGTGCTCAGCTCGAAGGAAGAGGGCGTGACGAAGGCGCAGGCGTTTGCGAACGGGGCGAACGATTACATCGTGAAGCTGCCGGATGCGGCCGAATTGCTGGCGCGGATCCGGTATCACTCGGGCGGGTATCGGGCGCAGCTGCGTGCGCGGGCGTTTGCGGAATCGGAGCGGCGGCGGCAGATCGCCGAGCGGAAGGCCGAATCAGTGAACGCGCGGAACACGCTGATTTTCGCGCTGGCGAAGCTGGCGGAAAGCCGCGACACGGATACGGGGCTTCATCTGGAGCGGATCGCGGCGTACAGCCGCGTGCTGGCGGAGCAGCTTCGGGCGACGATGCCGGAATTGACGGATGAGTGGAATATGAACTTGCAGCTTGCATCGTCGCTGCACGACATCGGGAAGGTGGGAATCCCGGATGCGGTGCTGCTCAAGCCGGGGAAGTTGACGCCGGAAGAGCGGCTGGAGATCGAGAAGCATCCGGGGATCGGGGCGGATGCGCTGAACGCGATCCTGGCGCGGCAGCCGGGGGATGAATTGTTGCGGATGGCACGGAATATCGCGGCGTGCCACCACGAGCGATGGGACGGGAACGGATATCCGAGGAAACTCAAGGGTGAGGACATTCCGCTGGAGGCACGCATCGTGAGCGTTGCGGACGTGTACGACGCGCTGACATCCAAGCGGGTATACAAGCCCGCGATGCCCCACGCGGAAGCCGTGAGGATGATTGTCGCGGGGCGGGGAACGCAATTCGACCCGCTGGTGGTGGATGCACTTGAGAAGTGCGACGCGGTGTTCCAACTGGCGGGGAGCCAGTTTCACGAGGGTGAGGAGCGGGCGAGCGAGGTTAAGGAGAAACCGTGATGCAGCCGGCAACAGGGATCGATTCGGGCGCGTTCGCGGCACCGGAGACGTGCGTCGTGCTGCTGGTGGACGATCAGTTGATCATCGGTGAAGCGGTGCGCCGGATCCTTGCCACTGCCGCGGCGAGCGCGGGAGCGAGGCAGGAAGGGATTCGTTTTCACTTCTGCCAGAAGGGGCAGGAAGCGGTCGCGATGGCGGCGAAGTTGCAGCCGACGGTGATCCTGCAGGACCTGGTGATGCCGGATGCGGACGGGCTGGAACTTGTGAAGCAGTATCGGGCGCAGGCGGCGACGGTGCTGACGCCGATCGTGGTTTTGAGCTCGAAGGAAGAGGGAACGACCAAGGCGGAAGCGTTTGCGCGCGGGGCGAATGATTACATTGTCAAGCTGCCGGACCCGACGGAACTGGTGGCACGCATCCGGTATCACTCGCGGGGGTATCTTTCGCTGGTGCAGAGGAATCTCGCGTTCGAGGCGCTGCGCGCAAGCCAGGCGGCGCTGGCGAATGAACTGAATAAGGCGGCGCAGTACGTGCAGAGCCTGCTGCCGGAACCGATGCACTCGCCCCTGACGATCGAGTGGCGGTTTGTGCCCTCGGCATCGCTCGGCGGAGATTGCTTCGATTACTTCGTGATCGACGACGATCACGTCGCGATGTATGTGCTGGATGTGTGCGGGCACGGCGTGGGGCCCGCGCTGCTTGGCGTTTCGGCGATGAACTCGGTGCGGAGCAGCGGAATCGGCGGGGCGGACCTGCGCGATCCATCGAGCGTGCTGAGCAAACTGAACGCGGCGTTTCCGATGGGAACGCACGGCGGCATGTTCTTCACGATCTGGTACGGCGTGTTCGAGCGGAGCACGCGGAAGCTGCGGTACTCGGGGGGCGGGCATCCGCCGGCGATGATCCTGGAACGCGGGGCGACCGGGACGACGGTGCGCGAGTTGGAGTGCCCGGGGCCACCGATCGGCGTTGTTCCGGATGTTGATTTTGAGACGCTGACGGCGGATGTGCCGCGGGATGCGGTGCTGTTTATTTACAGCGACGGCGCGTTCGAGGTGTTCGAGTCGCCGGGGAAGATCTGGGGGGTGGAGGGAATTCGGGAGTTCATTTCGAAGCAGGACACGGGCACGCCGGCGTGTTTGGATGAGCTGTACCGGAAGGTGAAGTCGATGACGGTCGGGGAGGTTCTGGGGGACGATTTTTCGGCGGTGCTGGCGCGGCTGGGATAGGTGTGCACGAGGGGGAAACCGGGCGAATCGAGCCTGAGAGATGCACGGCGCGGCACGTTGCCAACGGGGGTGATGGCACCTACGGTTGCTCCCTCCGGGGCCCCGTCGTCTAGCCCGGTCTAGGACACCACCCTTTCACGGTGGGGACATGGGTTCGAATCCCATCGGGGTCACTTTCGCTGTTTGGCTGGAAGCGACAGAGTGCGCATCCGCCTGTCCTGAATGGACTTCCACGAACTCGCCTTTTAAGCCACTGACCTTCAGACCCGCCGATTCCGCGCCAGTGTGCGCCCGAATCGGCCCCGCTTTTGAGAACGTCGTCTCCCATGAGGTGCGGGCGAAGTCGGAATCCCTGACCTTGAGGTAGTGCCCCATCGCCACGGCTTCGGTGTTCATGTTCGCCCGCGGCATCCCGGATCAGAATCCGCTTCGACGCGCCACGCTCGCGCTCGCGGGGCATGCTCGCGATCACGCGGCCTTGTAGTGCCGCACCCGCTTCTCGATCGTCCGGCCCGTGGTGTCCTCGGCCACGTCCAGGTCGTACTGCGCCTGAAGGTTCATCCACAGCTTTGCCGACGTGCCGAAGTACCGCGCCAGCCGCAGTGCAACATCAGCCGTGATTCCCCGCGAGCCCTTCACGATCCGCCCGAAGTGTTGCTGCGAGATTCCCGTTTCCTTCGCCAGCCGGTACATGGAGATTCCCAGCGGGTCCAAGAAGTCCAGCGCCAGCACTTGGCCGGGATGGACGGGTGCGAGTTTCTTGGTGCCTGTGCGGGTAGTGGTTGTCATCGTTGCAACTCCATCAATCCCAACTCGGTCAATCGTGGTAATCCTCAATCGTCACATCGAACGCCCGCCCCGCCCGCCAGGTGAACACGATCCGCCATTGATCATTCACCCGGATCGAATGCCGCCCGCTCCGATTTCCCTTCAGTGCTTCCAGCCGATTCCCCGGTGGAACCTTCAAATCTTCCAGACTCTCGGCACTGTCCAAGTACCGGAGTTTGCGGAGCGCCGCCCCGTGGATGCGGGGGTCAATCCGCCGCGGCCGCTCGCGACGGAACAGGGCTTGCGTGTCGGGATCGGCGAAACTGGCGATCACGATCAGCATACTAACCGATTCGGTTGTTATTGTCAAGTCTGCTTCGTTGCAGCCGGAATTGCCGCCGCCCGAATCTGAAAAGGCAGGATTCCCGGAAGGAATCGGCGGGGGTTCGGGCTACGTCGGAGTCATTTGATCGACTGCGGGATGCTCTGAGCGCGGATGCGTCGGTAGAGCGCCTCGTAGCGTGGGACGATCGCATCGGCTGAGAACTGAGATCGGGCGGAATCGCGGGCGGCCTGGCCGAGGGTGGCGCGGCGGGCGGGGTTGTTTTTGAGATCTTCGATTGCGCGGGCGAAGGCTTGGGGGTCGCCGAAGGGGACGAGCACGCCGGTGCGGCCGCTTTGGATGACTTCGGGGATGCCGCCGACGTTGGTGCTGATGCTGGGGCAGGCGAACCACATCGCTTCGACGATGCTGAGGCAGAAGCTCTCGGATTCGGAGGTGATAAGGGAGAGATCCGCGGCCTGCATGAACTCCTCGACTTCGGCGACGCGTTCGCGGACGAGGATCTGGCTTTCGAGCCCGAGGCGCCGGGCGAGTGCGCGGTGCGGCTCGAAGCTCTCGCCTGCGAGGATGAGGAGGCGGAAGGAATCGGGATTTGGGAGCAGCGCCACGGATTCGAGCAGCAGGTCGATGCGCTTGCCGGGGCGGAGATTGGAACTGTGGATCAGCAGCGTCTGGTCGGCGGCGATGCCGAGATCGGCGCGGACCTGTTCGCGCGTGAGGAGCGGCGTGCGGGGGACGATGAAATTCGGGATGACTTCGATGGCCCGACCGGCATCGAGAAGTCGGCGCGTTTCGTTTGCGAGGAACGTGGAAACGGCGGTGAGCGCATCGGAGCTGGCCAGCGCGTGGCGGAGGGCCGGGGCGTAGCCGGGGTCCTTCCCGAGCAGAGTCGTGTCGGTCCCGTGGAGCGTGGTGACGACCTTTGGCCGGATCGATTCGGGCAGCATGGAACGGGCGAGGATCGCGGCGGTGGCGTGCGGGACGGCGTAGTGCACGTGGAGGATGTCGAGCCTGTGCTGCGCCGCGACTTCGGCCATTTTGACCGAAAGGGGGAGCGTGTAGTCCGGGTACTTGAAGAGCCCGTAGTCGTTGATCTCGACGGGATGAAAGCTGATGCGCTCGGCCGGCAGTTTGAGGCGGAACGGGCGCTCGTAGCTGATGAAGTGGACTTCGTGGCCGCGGAGCGCGAGCTCTTCGCCGAGGGAGGTGGCGAGGATGCCGCTGCCTCCGACCGAGGGATAGCAGGTGATGCCGATGCGGAGATGAGGTGGAGAAGGGGCTGCCATATCAGAACGCGCGGGCGCCACGGGCGACAGGGTGGAGCGAGTTCACAACGATTGAGTCGTTTGGAAAGAGCGGGATCGCGTGCTCGACCCCTGCGACAAGGCCGAGCGTGCGGGCTCGCGACAACTGGAGCTCGACGTACCGGAGGTGTGATGTCTGAGAACCGTGCGCGTTCATCGAGCGAGTCCAGGCATCGAGCACGGCCGGATCGGAGACATCGACAAGGATGCGGCCGTGCCCGATCGGCTCCGCACCGGGGGTGACCGCGTAAAAGAGAAGCTGGTTGATGGCGTGGGGAGGAAGATCGGAAAGCTCCGGCACGCCGCCGTAGCGGGCGAGGCGAGCGGCGTGGCGCACCAGTTCTCCGAGCGCGGCGTGATCGGGGTGTTGATCTCTGGCGGTGCTCGGCGCGAGCACGATCGAAGGTTTCAGTTCGCGGAGGACGCGGGCGATCGCGATCGCGTGCGGAACGCGGTGCTCGAGGTGAGCGTCGCCGTCGAGCGTGAGGAAGCGAAGGGCTGCGCCGAGGATTTTTGCGCCGGCTTGGGCCTCTGCGGTGCGCTGGTCGGGCGTGCCGCGGGTGGCGGCTTCGCCCCTGGAGCACACGACGAAATGGCAAGCGCGGCCGGCGCGGGATTCGAGGGCGATGACGCCGCCGCAGGCGAACTCGATATCGTCCGGGTGGGCACCGAAGGCGATGAGGGAACCGGGCTCAGATGGTTGGTTCTGTGAAGGCTTCATCGGACCTTTCGACCGGTTCGCGGCTGACGTAGGTGATTTCCGGAGCGTCTTCCTTGCGGAGATATCCCTGCTCGCCGGAGCCGCAAACGTAGTGCGTGCAGCGGAGGACGGAGTTCATCCATCGGAGGCGTGAATCGCGTGTGGGGCTGATCTGTTCCTTCGAGATCTGCGCGGGCGCGGGGAAGGTGAGGAAGGCGTCGCCCCCTTGATGGAGTTGCAGGGTCTTTCCACCGTCGATCACGCGTGCGCGGGCGACTTCGCCCTCGTAGGGAACGTCGGCGAAGTACTCGTCGATGTCGCACGCTTCGCGCCGGAACGCCGGATCGCTTGACCGGACCACACGCACGCCCTCGAGCATGCCCATGCGCCGGTACATTTCGAGGCAGTAATCGGCGATGTTGGTCTGCGGGAGGGTTTTGAATTGTTCGAGCCAGATCCTGGCATCGAACGAGGGCAACTGGCGGACGGTCTTCTCGTGCCAGTCGGGCATGATGCGTTTGAGATAGAGGGGCGAGTACTTTCGCTGCACCTTGTTCTCGAAGGTGAAGTTGAGGGTTGTGGGTTCGCCGGACTTGTGGTGGCGGAGGGTGGTCTGTGTTTCGCGGGGGTCGTGATCGCTGTCGTGGTAGAAGAAGACGATCTCGCCGCCGATTTCGGATTGGAGCTTGCGGGCCGTGCGCACCTTGGCGACGAGGAAACGTCGCGGGAAGAACCCGCAGGGTTGCTGGCCGAAGCAGATGACTGGGGTGTTGCTCATGCCGCGGAGAGTGTTGGAGGCTGCGACGGACGGGGGAGGACCGACTGGATCGCGATGGCGAAGAGGATGCACGCGCCGGGGCCGATGAAGTTGTACCAGAGGTAGCTGATATCGAGCGAAAAGTAGAGCGCGATGACGAGGAGTTGAGCGGCGATTGCGGCCCAGAAGATCGCGGTTCCGCCGATCCATTTCAGGAAAAATGCGACGAGGAAGAGAGCGAGAACGGGGCCGTAAAAAATCGAGCCGACGATATTCAGGGCCTGGATCAGGTTCTCGGCGAGACGGGCGAAGAGGGCGAAGCCGATCGCGATGGCGCCCCAGAGGACGGTGAACCACCTGGATGCGGAAACGTAGTGGGCGTCGGTCGCGCCGCGCGAAACGAGGTGGCGGTAGAGATCGATCGTCGTGGTAGAGGCGAGGGCGTTCAGCTCGGCGGCCTTTGAAGAGAGTGTTGCCGCGAAGAATGCGGCCACGAGCAAACCGATCAGTCCGTGCGGCAGGTGGTTCAGGATGAAGGTGATGAAAACGTAGTCGGCGTCGCTTGCGGGCTTGTTGCCCTTGAGGCCGCCCCCCACGATCAGTTTGGCTTGCTGGCGGAGCTCGTCGCTCTGCGCCTGCAGCACGCGGACCTGCTCCTTTGCCAGGGCGGCGGCGGATTGGCTGCCGGTGCGCTCGGCCTCGACCCAGCGTTCGAGTTCGGCTCGTTTTTGGGCGTGGCGTTCGGCGAACCGAGATTCGATCGTGCGGATCTGCTCGGCATCACCCTGGGAAGCGCGCTCGGCCCATGCGGACTGATTGAAATAGACGGGCGGCTGATTAAATTGATAGAAGACGAAGATCATGGCACCGAGCAGGAGAATGCCGAACTGCATGGGGATCTTGAAGATGCCGTTGAACATGAGGCCGAGGCGGCTCTCGCGCAGCGAGCCCGACGAGAGATAGCGCTGCACCTGCGATTGATCGGTGCCGAAGTAGGACAATGCAAGGAAGAGACCACCGATGGTGCCGGACCAGAAGGTGTATCGGCTCTGGATGCTGGGAGAGAAATCCACGGCGTCGAGTTTGTTCAGGCCGCCCGCGACTGTCATCGCGCCGGAAAGGCCCAGGCCCGCAGGAAGCTTCCAGATCAGAACGGTGAACGCCGCGATCATTCCGGCGAAGATGACGGCCATCTGATACTTCTGGGTGAGGCTGACGGCGTCGCTGCCGCCGGTGACGGTGTAGACGATCACCACCAGGCCGCTTGCGAGGATGGTCGCATCGAGCGACCAGCCGAAGACGGTGGAGAGCACGATCGCGGGGGCGTAGATGGTGAGGCCTGCGCCGAGGCCGCGCTGGAGCAGAAAGAGCCCGGCGCCCAGGAGGCGAGTCTTGGAATCGAAGCGACGGCCCAGGAACTCGTACGCGGTGTAGACATTCAGGCGGCGGAAAAGAGGCAGAAAGATCGCGGCGATGATGATGAGGGCGAAGGGAGCGCCGAAGTAGTTTTGGATGAAGCCCAGACCGCTTTCGAATCCCTGCCCGGGCACCGAAAGAAAGGTGATGGCGCTCGCCTGCGTTGCCATAACGGAAAGGCCGATGACCAGCCACGACGAAGTGCCGCTGCCCTTCAGGTAGGTTTCGAGGTTGCGCTTGCTTCGGGTGCGCCAGATGCCGTACGCCGGAATGCTCAGGATCGCGAGGAGCAGCACCGTGTAATCGAGAGCGTTCAAGCGAACACCCGCGGCAGCAGCGCCAGGATCGCCACCCAGCACGCGAAACACACCACGACGAACGCGTAGACGGCTCGCCAGCTGCGCAGGATCGGAAGCCCGGTTTCCTGGTCGTCGCGGTGCAAGCCGGAATTATCACTCGACTCTTGGTTCATTGTGCGGGCGCAACCAGATTCGCGAACAGTCGGTACGCGCCGGGCACGCCGGCGGGAAGCTGCCGGAACCAGGCCAGGCTTGTATAGATGAATCGGCCTTTGCCGATGTCGGCGACAAGGAGGCCGCCGTTCAGAGGCTGCTCGCCGGGATCGGCGCAGGCAAGCAGCGGAACGAAGCGAGCGTCCCAGCGGCTGGGGAAGGCAAGTCCGCGCTCCTGCACCCAGCCGTTGAAATCTGCTTCGGTGATCGTGTTCGGACCTTTGAAAACCGCGTGATCGGGTGCGAGCAGCGTGACCGGCGCGTTCACATCGGTGACGCGGTCTCCAGAAAGGGCCAGTTCAAATGGGCCGACCGAGCCGGTTTGCGCACCCTCGGGCCGGTTGTACTGCATCACGACTGTCCCGCCGGCTTCTGCGAAGGCAGAGAGGACCGGCAGCAAGCGGGGAAGATCTTTCCGTGCATTGAGCGCCCGAACACCGAGGACGACCGCATCCAAATCCGCGAGACCGTCTGGGGTGACATCCGCGCTGTCGAGAATCCGGACGTCGAAGCCCATTTGCCTGAGGCACTCGGCGACGCTGTCGCCGGCACCGGGCAGGTAGCCGATGCGTTTGCCGCGGATCGTGAGATCGATCGAGACGACCCGCAGGGATGCTTGGGGCTGGAGGACCTGGCAAGCGATGTGGTCGTAGCGGATATCGATGCGGCGCGTGCCGTAGGTTTGATTGCCGATCTGTGCGCTGGCGGTCAAGTTCGCGCTGCTGGTGGAATCGGGCGCGGTGACCTGGAATTCAAAGGTCTTTCGTTCCCCGGCGGCAGCAAAGCGAAATGGGATGGAGGCGGGCGAGGCGTTCCATCCCGCGGGGGGGTTCAGCGCGAGTTCGCCGGAAACTTCCGGCCTTGCGGCGGTCAGCTCGATCTGCACCGTACGCACGGAACCGGGCGCGAAGAGCCGCACGGGCGAGTGAAAGGCGAGCGTCACGGGAGGAATGACGGTGAGCTTGGTCAACCCGGCGGCGCCCGGAGCCTGCTCGGCCTGCGGCTGGGTCGAAAGAGTCAATTGCTGCCCGCCGATCTCGAACAGGAAGTCGATGGGGAACGCGGGCGGATTCTCTGGAGCGCCGATCAGCGTCGGATCGGAGACTGTGGAAATCCCGTCGGCACCCGGCTCGCGAAGCCAGTACGGCTGCGTCAGCGGCGTGTTTGCGGGGAGCGTCTGAACCGTCTCTTTCGATTCGGGAGTTCCGGGGGAAAGGTTGGCCCCGATGCGCTCGGTCGAACGATTGCCTGGAAACTGAACCGAGACCCACCGGATTGGCACATCGGCGCGAGCGGATGCTTCGAGGCGGAGGTGCATCGCTTCGCCCGGACACATCTCGGCGGTTGCGACTCGTGCGTGCACAGTGAGCCCGAGGCACGCCGCGATGATGCGGTCGAGCTGATGCAGCTTTTCGTTCACGACCGGATCGGCGGCGAGCGGCGAAACTTTTGCACGGATTGCGAGAAGCGCGGGGACGCTCCTTTGCGGTGCTGCGGCATCGAACGCGGAGATTGCGGATGCGATCGCTTGAGACAAGACTGCGTCGCCCGAGTAGCGTGCCCAGGTCGAGTCGATGCCGTCGAAAAGATCCTGCTTTGCGGGCTCGCCTCCGAGCGGCTGGAAGGACTCCATTCGAGGGCCTGCGCCGCGTCCGGCGAAACCGGCGAAACCCTGCGAGATGTGCATCGCGCGGCTCTTCGCGGCGATCGAGTCGAAGCTCTCGCCCGAAACCGGATCGGTGCCGCTGATGTCGAAGCTGATTGTCCCCGGCTTCTCTGCGTCTGATCCGCCGAAGCGTCCGTTCTGAACGATCCGTGTTGCTTGCCAGGGCTTGAGCGTTTCGAGCCGCTCCGGGAATGCCCCGGGGTTTCCCGCGAGCGCGAATGCATCGACCGCGAGGATCGCGGAAGCGGTGTGGTGGCCGTGCGTCTTTCCGGGCTCGGGCGAGAAGCGCGTGACGATGACGTCGGGCCGGAATTCACGGATGATCCGCACCATGTCGGCGAGGACGGCGTTTCGATCCCAGATGCGGAGCGTCTCGGCGTCGCTCTTTGAAAACCCGAAGTCGATCGCACGGGTGAAGAACTGGCGTCCGCCATCGATCTTTCTTGCTTCGATCAGCTCCTGCGTGCGAATGACGCCGAGTTCGTCTCCGAATTCGGCGCCGATGATGTTCTGGCCGCCGTCGCCCCGCGTAACCGAGATGTAGGCGGTGCGATAGTTACGGCCGCGGGAGAAATAGGTGATGAGCTGCGTGTTCTCATCGTCGGGGTGGGCCGCGACGTAGAGCACGCTGGCGCACTGCTGGAATGCGAGCAGATCCTGCCTGATGGATTCGCCGTTCAGGGTTGATGGCGCGCCAACACCCGACGCGGTCAGCGTCGAGACGGCGAGGCACGCTCCGAGCGGAATCAGGAACTTCTGCATCACGGTCGCGCAACGAACCGCGCGGGCAAGAAACCCTCGCGGCACGGTCACTTTCTCCTTTCGCGTGCTTGCGACGCGAATCGGGATTACTTCTTTACCGAGTAGGGGACCGTGAACTGCTGTGTATCCCAGGCGAGCGTGAGCGTGCCACCGCCGGTTGACTCCTTGGCGACGGTCATGGTGAACTGCTCGACGGGCGCTGCGGGGGCCGACTGCTTGAGGTCGATGCGAGCGAGATCCTGTTTTTCGTCGTACTGGCTGCCCCACTGCCCGAGCTGCTTGTTGAGGATGAGCTTGGAGGTGCCGTTCTCGACGGGAAGCATGAAAACGGTGTACGCACCGGCGGGCACGGTGGTGCCGCCGATATCGATCGGCTGCTGCGTGATGAGCATGCTCGCCTCGTTCGCGCCCGCGCGCCAGACCGAGCCGTACGGAACCAGCCCGCCCCAGATCTTGCGGGCCTGGCCGGTCTTGGGGTCGTTGACGCCGGGGCGGCTGTAGACGAGTGTCACGCGGTTACCGTCGATGACGGTGCTGGTCACTTCGCCGGGGCTTGCGCGTTTGGGCGTGGGCTTGGCTACGGCGGGGGCCGGAGCCGAACCAGCGGGTTGGGCCATGAGCGGCAGAGTGGCAACGGCGGAAATGGCAAGGACAGAAACAACCGGTTTCCAAAGCTTCATAGAAATCTCCTTCTTGGTCCAGATTACGTGGAAGGGCGTGCCGAGTTCTTGATTGCATTCCAAGCCACCCCGAAAAGGGTTGCGAAGTTGGATTCGCTTGTGCGGAGGTCGGTACAGCCGTTTTGGCCCGATCGCTGGTTGGGGGCGGTGCGCGGGGGCTGCTCGCGCCGAGGCTTCGGAACATCGCGTGTGCGGCGATTGCTTCCCAACTCCTTTGGTCCCAATGATTTGAGGACGAGCGGACGAGACCCCCCACCTCTGCCCCCCACCTCTGCCGGGGGTCGTTCAGCCCGCGCCAATCGGCTTTGTAATTTCCGTGGCGCAGAGCGTCGCGAGCAGGTTGCGCAGGTCGGAAACCTGCGAACGAGAAAGGGCGCCCATTCCCGGTACATCGCGGAACAACTCGGTTCCGATCGCCTCACGGAGGCGGATGCCGGCGGGTGTGACGTGGAGAATTTTGACGCGCCGGTCGGTGGGATCTTCGGAACGCATGAGCAAGCCCCGGTCCTGCAGGCGGTCGACGACGCCGGTGATATTGGAAGGATCGCAGCTCAGCAACTCGGCGACGCACCGCATGGGTTCGGCTTCGCCGAGGAACATCAGGACTTTGGCCTGAACGGCGGTGAGATCATGCGAGGCGGCGACGGACTCGAAGTGCGTGCGAAGCCGCTCGACGTAGGAGAAGAGCAACTCGACCACTTCCGCGCGTGCCGCGGCGACCGGGTCTTTCGGCTTTGGGATCCTGCAAACACCCATCGGAAATCATCTTAGCCGAAATATTTGACAACTTCAACTATTGAGGACTATCGTTTTCTGCTCCCGGGCGTCCAAACCCGCAGAAATGCCGTGGTTGGAAGCGCCGAGGCGAGCGGGAAACAGAAGGTTCAACATGCAAATCAAACCGTTGGTCGCCGGAATCGGGCTGCTTGCCGTGCTGGGTGTGGTCGGGGGCGGGTTGTTTCTGTGGAAGTATCGGCAGTTGCACGCGCAGCAGGGGCAGGGCGGGTTCATCCCGGCGCTGCCGGTCGAGATGGTGACGGCGGAGACGATCCCGTGGCAGCCGCGGTCGAGGCTGGTGGGAACTGTGATCGCGGTCCGGAGCGTGAACCTTGCGAATGAGATCGTTGGGGTTGTGAAGGAAGTGAACTTCGATTCGGGCGCGACGGTGGAGCCGGGGCAGGTCCTGCTGAAGCTGGACACCTCGACGGAGGAGGCCGACCTTGCGGCGGCGCAGGCGACCAAGCGTCTGGCGATGTCGGGGATCGATGTCGCCGAGGCCGAGATCACGATGTCGAAATCCGCGGCGGACCTTGCGCGGACGACGCTGAAGCGGTACAAGAACGCGGTGAATGCGAATTCGGTTTCGGCGTCGGATGTCGATCGCGCCACGAGCGAGGTGGAGCGGGCCGAAGCGGCGATGGAGCGGGCGGAGTCTTCTCTCGCTCGCGCTCGTGCGGAGAAGGACCAGGCGGAAGCGCGGGTTCAGCAGATCGAAACGATCATCGCCAAGAAGACGCTGAAGGCTCCGTTCAGGGCTCGCGCCGGGATGCGCACGGTGCATCCGGGGCAGTATCTGGCGGAGGGCACGAAGATTGTCGATCTGACGGAACTGACGGACAACATCTATCTGGATTTTGCGGTGCCTCAGGAATACGCGCAGCGTGTTTCGGCGGGGATGGTGGTTTCGGCGCAGTCGAAGCTGCTCGCGAGCGACGACGCGAAGATCACGGTGGTCTCGGTCGATGCGACGGTGAATCCGGTGACGCGCAACGTCCGGGTTCGTTCGAGCGTGCCGAATCCGGACTTCAAGCTCAAGCCGGGCATGTTTATCGACGTCGAGGTTCCGGTTGCGCCGGCGGTGGATTCGATCGTGGTTCCGGCGACGGCGGTCCGGCGCGCGGCGTTCGGGCCGCACGTTTATGTGATCGTTCCCGCGCCGACACCGGAAAATCCGCAGGGAAAGAAGGTTTCGCATCGGATGGTTCAGCTCGGCGCGAATCTGGGCGACCGGGTGGTCGTCGCGAGCGGGCTGAAGGCCGGCGAACAGGTCGCGGCGGGTGGCTCGTTCAAGCTGATGGACGGGGCGGCGGTCGCGATCGTCCCGGCGCCCGGGCAGAAGGCGGCGTCGCCGGCGACGGCCGGCGCGGAGAAGTCTGACGCCTCGGTGACCGAGGTGAGCAACAAGCGTTGAATCGGATCGCGGGGCGGTGCCGTTCGAGACCAGACCGGAGTCGTTTCATCGCCGCCAGCGGCGGACACGAGTAAGCCATGAAATCGTTCACCGACATATTCATCAAGAAGCCGGTTCTGGCGCTGGTGATCAACCTGATCATCCTGGGCCTGGGCTGGAAGTCGATCTACAACCTTCCGGTGCGCCAGTATCCGCGGCTTGAATCGAGCGCGATCATCATCAACACGGCGTACATCGGCGCGAGCGCCGAGACGATCCGCGGCTTCGTGACGACGCCGATCGAGCGGGCCGTTTCGGCCATCGACGGCATCGACTACATCGAATCCTCGAGCACCGCCGGCATCAGCACGGTGACGGTGCGTCTGCGGCTGAACCACCCGAGCAACGCGGCGCTGGCGGAGATTTCGGCACGCCTGAACCAGGTGCGGAGCGAGCTTCCTTCCAACGTCGAATCGCCGGTGATCGAGATCCAGCGGACCGACAAGCCTTATGCCACTTTCTACATCAGCATGACGACCAAGTCGATGACGCTGCCCCAGCTCAACGACTACATGGCCCGGGAACTCCAGCCCGAGTTGCAGACACTTCCCGGTGTGCAGCGGGTGGGCATCGAGGGGCCGGTGCCGCTGGCGATGCGGATCTGGCTGGATTCGGACAAGCTCGATGCGCTCGACATCACGCCGGGCGAGGTTCAGGCTTCGCTTGTCCGCAACAACTTTCTCGCCACCGTCGGCCGGACCAAGGGCAAGGAGGTGCAGGTCGATCTGATGACCGACACCGATCTGCGCACGGCGGAGGAGTTCCGCGAGCTGATCGTGCGCGAGCGGGACGGCACGGTCGTTCGCCTGAAGGACGTGGCGCGCGTGGAGCTTGGGAGCGAAGAGGCGACCGGGCGCGCCGGCTTCAATCTCGAACCCGCGATCTGGTTCAGCGTCTGGCCGCTGCCGAGCGCGAACGAGCTCGATGTCGCCAAGGCATTGAAGGACAAGCTGGCGGAGATGCAGACCAAGCTTGCGCCGGGCGTGACCATGACGCTCGCGTACGACGGCACCTATTACATGGAGAACGCGATCAAGGAGATCATCCACACCCTGATCGAAACGGTGCTGATCGTCGGGCTGGTCGTCTTCCTCTTCATGGGCTCTCTCCGCACCGTGCTGGTGCCGATGGTTGCGATGCCGATCTCGCTGGTTGGCGCCTGCCTGGCGATGCTGGCGATGGGCTTCTCGCTCAACCTGCTCACGATTCTCGCCATCGTGCTTGCGGTGGGCCTGGTGGTGGATGATGCGATTGTCGTTGTTGAGAATGTCGAGCGGCACGTACGCGAGGGGAAGACGCCGATGCAGGCGGCGATCCTGGGCGCTCGCGAGCTCTTTGGCCCGGTGGTCGCGATGACGATCACGCTGGCGACGGTCTACGCCCCGATCGGGTTCCAGGGCGGGCTGACCGGAATGCTTTTCCGCGAGTTCGCGTTCACGCTTGCCGCGGCGGTTGTGATCTCGGGCGTCGTGGCCGTCACGCTCTCTCCGATCATGAGCGCGTGGATGGTTCCGCCGGGCGCGAAGGAGGGCCGCTTCCAGCGCTTTGTGAACCACCAGTTCGATGCGCTGCGGCGTGTGTACGAGCGGGCGCTCGCGTTCGTGCTGCGGATGCGCTGGGCGGTTGTCATCGCGGCGGTTTTCATTACCGCTGCGGGTTACCCGCTCTATCGCATGTCGAGATCGGAACTGGCCCCGACGGAAGACGAGGGCATCGTGTTCACGGTGGTGCAGGCGGCTCCGGACGCTTCGCTCGACTACTCGCTGAAGTACTTCGATCAGGTCGGTGAGGCGTTCATGAGCCTCGAGAACCGGGAGTTCCTGTTCCAGGTCATGCAGTCCCCCACGTTCGGTTTCGGCGGGATCAAGGCCAAGGACTGGAGCAAGCGCAAGCAGTCCACGACCGAGATGCGTGACGAGGTCTTCCCGAAGCTGATGATGGTCAGCGGCGTGCGTGCTTTTCCGGCTCTGCCGCCCCCGCTCCCCGGCGCCGGTCAGTTCGACGTCGAGATGATGGTGACCAGCACCGACGAAGCGGAGGAGATGGCGCAGTACGCCGGTGCGCTCATCGGCGCCGCCTTCGGGAGCGGCAAGTTCATGTACGCCGACAGCGATCTGAAGGTGGACCTGCCCCAGACCCGCATCGTGATCGACCGCGACAAGGTGGCGGACATCGGGCTCGATCTGGCGGCGGTCGGACGCGATCTTTCCGTGCTGCTTTCGGGCGGCTATTCGAACCGCTTCAACCACGAGGGCCGCAGCTACAAGGTGATCCCGCAGGTCGAAGATTCGGCGCGTGCGACGCCGGAATCGGTGCTGAACCTGAAGGTCCGTGCGGCGGACGGCGGGCAGGTTTCTGTCTCGTCGTTTGTCACGCTCGAAACAACCGCGGCGCCACGCACGCTCACGCGCTTTCAGCAGCGCAACAGCTTCAAGGTGTACGGGGGCGTCGCCAACGGCGTGACGAAGGCCGAAGCGCTGGCGGCGCTCGAGGAAGCCGCGAAGAAGATCCTGCCGGCGGGCTACTCGCTTGATTACTCGGGCGAAAGCCGGCAGATCAAGACCGAGGGCGCTTCGCTGGCTTCGACGCTGGGCCTGGCGATCGGGCTGATCTACCTGGTGCTCGCGGCGCAGTTCGGCAGTTTCCGAGATCCGTTCATTGTGCTGCTCGGTTCGGTGCCGCTGGCGCTGACCGGCGCACTGATCTTTACGTTCATGGGGTTCACGACGATCAACATCTACTCGCAGGTGGGGTTGATCACGCTGGTGGGCCTGGTTGCGAAGAACGGCATCCTGATCGTGGAGTTCGCGAACCACGTGCAGTCCACCGGTGCATCGAAGTACGAGGCCGCGACACAGGCGGCGGCGACGCGTCTGCGGCCGATCCTGATGACTTCGGCGGCGACGGTGTTCGGGCACTTTCCGCTCGTCCTGGTCTCGGGGGCCGGTGCCGAGGCGCGGAACAGCATCGGCATTGTGCTCGTCACGGGCATGACGATCAGCACGGTGTTCACGCTGTTCGTGGTGCCGTGCATCTACACGATTCTGGCCGGGCAGCACAAGCCGGCGCACACCGAGTCGGACGGCCTGCCCGATGCCAGCCTGAGGATGGCCTGATTCGATCGCGGGATCGCGGACGCTTGCGTGATGCGGGCATGGGGGCGAGCCCCGGAAGGTTGCTCAGGCCCGTGGATCGCGTGAGCGCGAACCGGCGCCCCGCTGCCCGGGCACATCGTCCAGGGTGCTGGCGGCCCACCTGGCGAGCACGGAGACCGTGAAGGACACAAACCCGATCATGCCGAACACGAATCCGGCGTGGACCCAGGGCCCGCTCACTCCGCTGTCTCCAAACGCAAGCACACCGCAAAAAACGGTGATCCCCAAAAAGAACAGGGATAGAAAAGCCGCCATGTCTCGGTCCTCGGTCGGAGAAACACCGGTCGGTCCAGCACGAGCGAACGGTCAAAGATACAGTGGGTGTTCGACCCATGCGCTAAAGTGCAAGTGAAAACCGGATGAGCGAAACGCCACCACCGGCGTTCTCCTGATAGAACCCGTTCCCATGATCGATTTCTTCCTGCATTTATTCGATCCGGCCGAAGCGCCCACGGCGGCGAGGGGCGGAGCGTTGTCCGGAATCACCGGATGGCTGCACCTCGCGTCCGATATGGCGATCTTCTTCGCCTACGCGGTCATCTGTGCGCTGCTGATGATGTTCCTGTTCCGGCAGCGAAATCTGCCCTACCGGCGCACCATCTGGCTGATCTGGCTCTTCATGCTGGCCTGCGGCATCACCCGGCTGGCGGGTGCGGCGATGCTGTACTACCCGGCGTTCCGGCTGCTGCTGATGGTCAAGATTCTGACCGCGGTCGTCTCGCTGATCACCGTGTTCGCGCTGGCCCGCATCTTCCCGACGATGCTCGGATTCGAGATCAACTCGAAGTCGCACCGGAAGTCGATCGAAGACGAGGAAAGGCTTCGGCGCGTTTCGGATGATTTCGCGGAGCAGCGCGACAAGCTCGAGCAGCGGGCGACTCAGCTCACGGTTCGCGATCGACGGGTGCGTCGATCGCTTGAATCGTCGGGCTCGGCGGCTGTCTGCTGGGATGCCGCATCCAACGAGATCACGTGGGCGGTCGGGCTCAAGGAGCTGCTGGGCCCGCAGACCGAGATCGCGGATCCCGCGCAGTCGTGGTCGCAGTTTCTCGGTGCGCACGAGTGCTCTCAGATCCTGTCGGCGGCGCGTGGGGCGATCGAATCAAACTCGGAGCTTTCCATCGGGCTTTCCATTCGGTGCGCCGACGGGCGCGAGGGCCATTTTTCTCTCCGCGCCCGGGCCGATCCGCTTTCTGCCGGCGGCAGGCCGACGTTCACCGGCCTGGTCTGGTTTGTACCCGATTCGGTTCCAGCGTAGAGCGAGGGCCCGTGTTTTCTGCCGCGCGGTCAGGTTTCGCGCTCGGCACGGCCGTTGCCGGTGGATGTGCCGGATTGGTCGAGTTCGCCCGCGGGGGACCTTGGCCCGTGGTCGGGAGTGGCGGACAACTGCCGTCGGGGCAACACCACTGTGAACTCGCAGCCCCGGGGCTCGCGGTTGCGGACGGTGATCGCGCCGCGGTGCAGCTCGGCGATTCCCAACGCGATCTCGAGCCCGAGGCCGTGCCCGCGGCCGCGGCGCTCTTCATCTTTGGACTGTGAGAAGCGATCGAAAACGCGGGGGAGCAGCGCCGGAGGGATGCCTGGCCCGTGATCGCGCACACTGACCGAGATCGAGTGGGCATCGGCGGTCGCCTCGATCTCGACGACTTCGCCTTCGGGGCTGAACCTGATCGCGTTGCGAATGAGGTTATCGAAGATGATGCGGATGAGTTCGCAATTACCCTCGACTGTGGCGTCGATATCTTCGCCTTCGGGGACGCGGAGGCCGAGCCGGACTTTCTGGAGCGTGGCCATCGAGATGCAGCCCGCGTAGGAGTCGAGCAGCACGTCGCGCATGGCGCACGTCTCGATGGCGGGGATGACTCCCTTGTTGTGACGGACGCGGGTGAGCAGAAGGAAGTTGTCCACGGTGCGGGCGAGCTTCTCGAGTTCGTCCGTCATGCTCCGCAGGAATTCCTTGACCGGCTTGGTGGAATCGTCGGTCTTGAGGGCCTGCACGCCGGTCAGGACGACCGCGATCGGCGTCTTGAGCTCGTGCGAGACGTTGGACATGAACCGTTCCTGGGCGGCGAAGCCGGCCTCGATGCGTTGCCGGGCGAGTTCGAGTTCCTTGCGGACGTCGGACACTTCCGACGCGGCGGGCTCGTTCTCGATCGACTGATCGATCGACTCCGGCGAGAGCCGCTGCGCGAGATCTCGGATGTCCGCGAGGGGCCGCACGGCGAACCCGGCGATGAGATAGGCGCTCAGCGCGATCGGAAGAATGCCGACGGGAATCGTCCCGATGATCATCCGGGTTGTCAGTTCCTGCATGCGGGCGGCGCTCGAATCGCTGGTTGTGAGCACGACCAGAAACTCGCGGCCGTCGGGCGCGGGCGCCTTCGCGATCGAGATGCGATCGGGCGTTGCCTTCCGATCGATCGGCCTCACGCGGCTGCGCACGCTGAACGGGTTGTCCGAATCGGCGGCGCGATGGAACAGGAGCGGATCGAGGGGGACCGCGGGCGGGCGATTGCTCGCGATAGGCGACCCGCTCGAATCGAGCACATCGATCCGGATCGCTTCGTTCGGGCGATTCATGAACCGGGTGGAGACCAGCGTCTCCAGCTCCTGATCCGTGAGCGTCGCGGCGATCGGTGCGATCGTCTCGGCGATCATGTCCACGCGCTCGACCGCCTGCTCCGCGAAGAACTCTTCGATGGCCCGCGCGAGGTAGAGCCGGAACACAAAGGCGATCGACAACTGGACGATCAGAAAGATCGCCAGCATCCAGAGCATCAGCCTGATGCGGAGCGGCAACTGCCTCTGATCCGACGCCGGCGGCGCCGAATACCCGAAGCGAGAATCGGGCTTTGGCAGCTCCGTGCGAAGCGGCATGGACTAGTCCATCACCCCGAACCGGTAGCCCGCGTTCTTGATCGTGTGGATCAATGGCTTCAGACCGGGGCGGTCGATCTTCTTGCGGAGGGTCGAGATGTACACGTCGATCACGTTGCTCGTCGGCTCGAAATTCAGTTCCCAGACGTGCTCGCCGATCTGCACCCGGCTGAGCACGCGGTTCTGATTGCGCATCAGGTACTCGAGGAGCGTGAACTCCCGCGACGGCAGATCCCAGTGCTCGCCGGCGCGGCTTGCGCGCCTCGAATAGAGATCGAGCTCCAGGTCTTCGCAGCGGAGAGTCTTGCCCTCGGTCGCTTGCCCGCGGCGCAGCAGCGCCCGCAAACGCGCAACCAGTTCTTCGAACTTGAATGGCTTGGTCAGGTAGTCATCCGCGCCCGAATCCAACCCCTGCACCTTGTCCTCGGTCGCGGAGAGCGCCGTGAGCATCAGGATCGGCGTTGCGATCTTCCGCCGACGGAGGTTCCGGCACACATCCACCCCGTCGCGATCCGGCAGCATCAGGTCCAGAACAATCGCATCGAACGGTTCACCCGCGGCGAGGTCTTCGCCCTCCGCTCCGCTGTGCGAAACCTCGGTCGCGAACCCCGCCTCGTCCAGCCCGGTCCGGATTCCCCGGGCCATTTTGGGGTTGTCCTCAATGACAAGCACTCGCATGCGGCAATCTCCTTTTCCCCGAGCTTCGCTTCGATACTGTACGCGAACCCGGGCCGGGAGCCTCAGCGGATCCGGAAGTCTGCGCGGCGCACGCGCCCCGCACATTTATCGATTTTCATGCTTGTTTCTCAGATCTCAACGACCATCGCGACGCTGTTGCCGCCGCCGAGGCAGAGCGCCGCAACCCCGCGCTTCCCGCCCGTGCGGTGCAATTGATGGATGAGTGTGGTCAGCACGCGGGCACCGCTGCCGCCGATCGGATGGCCGAGTGCGATGCCGCCGCCGGCGATGTTCAGCTTGCTCTCGGGGATCTCGTGACCTGCATCCTTGAGGCCCTTGAGATTGCAGAGCACCTGTGCCGCGAACGCCTCGTTGATCTCGAAGAGATCGATGTCCTTCGCGGAGAGCTTGGCCTTCGCCAGAACTCCCTTGATCCCCTCGATCGGCGCCGCGAAGATGTCCTTCGGGGCCACGCCGCTGGTGTGATACGCGATGATTTTGGCGATCGGCTTTACGCCGAGTTGCTCGGCCTTCGCGAGTGATGCAACAACCAACGCGGCAGCGCCATCCGAAATCTGGCTCGCGTTCGCGGCGGTGACTGTGCCGTCCTTCTCGAACACGGCCCGCAGCTTCGCGATGCCGTCGATCGTTGTGTCCGCGCGAATTCCTTCATCCGCGCTCACGCCCGGCGATTTCTTGTCGAGGCACTGTTCACCGGTCAGCGCGACGATCTCGTTCTTGAACCAGCCGTTCTTGGTCGCTTCCGCCGCACGCTGATGGCTCTGCACCGAGAACCGATCCTGCTCGGCGCGGCTGATCTCAAACTTCTTCGCGATATGGTCAGCGCTATTCCCCATCGCGCACGCCTCAAACGCGCAGCGAAGCCCGTCGTAGGCCATGTGGTCTTCCATGGTCGCCGGCCCGTACTTCACACCCTCGCGCACCCGCGCGAAGTGCGGCGCCGCCGTCATGTTCTCGAACCCGCCCGCGCCCACAAGCTGGTTGTCGCCCGCCTTGATCGACTGAGCGGCAAGCATGACTGCCTGCAAACCGCTGCCGCAGACTTTGTTGATGGTCTGCGCATTCATCGTGTCTGGCAATCCGGCTTTGAGCGCGGCCTGCCGCGCCGGGTTCTGACCCAATCCCGCCTGCAGCACGCAGCCCATGATCACTTCATCGATCGCGGCAGCCGAACCCGGCACCGAGTCCATCGCCGCCTTGAGCGCATACGACCCCAGCACCGGCGAGGGCACCTTCGACAGCCCGCCAAAGAACTTCCCGATCGGCGTGCGTTTGGCGGCAAGAATGACAGGAATCGTGTTCGCGGTGGACATGCATTGCTCCATGAATTGCGTACTTCCGACAGGATACGCGGCACTTCGATGATCTCAAACCCGAACCGGTACACCCCCGCCCTGCTCGGCAACGCCTTCAGGCCGCCGGCAACAGCACCACGCGATGGTCCCGCCGATTCACCTCCCGAGGCAGAACCCGTACCGCTCCTTCGAGCACAAGCGCTTTGAGGGCCGCCCCCACCGCCGCACGCGATGCGCCGCTCAGCCTGGCCACTTCCGATTCCGAACGCGCCTCGCCGTTGGCATCCAGCCGTAACGATTCGAGGATCGACGCTCTCAGGTCGCCCTTGCGTACAACGCGACTCACGAGCGTCGGATTCTGTTCGAGGAGATACCCGATCGGGCGAATCGCGTCGTTCTTGAGCTCGATCTCCGGTGCCCAAAGACCCCACTTTTTCGAGAGATCCGAAGCCGTTTCCTCTGCGATCTCCGCAAACACCTTGTTCGAGCGTTGAAACTCGTACACCGGCACCGCGGGCGAGCGTGGGGAACACACTTCGAGCGCGTAACGAAAATCTCTCGAAGCACCGAACTCCATCGCCGTTTCGAGCAGCAAGCCCAGCGCCGCACGCCGCTCGCGATCGTTTGTTTCCGAGATCAATCGCTTCAATCGGTGCTTCGCCACAAAATCGGAGTAGTGAACAAGCCACGTGACCACCATCGGGAACAGACGCGGATTGTCGCTCCACGTCTCAACGGTTTCGAGCAGCAACCTCTCGACGTCCGGCGTCCGCGGCGCGGGCGCAGCATAGAAACCGGCCCCCAACCGGGACCATCGCGATTCAATCGGAATGCCGCGATCGGTCTTCACTTCACACCCCGCAATGTCCCGATGATCTTCCGCTGCTTCTCGAACGATGTGCGATCCAAGTCCTCGCTCTCAACGCGATCGATGTGTTGCTCCAGCAGATCCAGTTCTGACTCCGTCGGCGCCATCGACACGATGTCTTTCAAGTCCTGCGGCCGGCGCGGAGCCGAGACAATCTTCGACGCCAGAAGATCGAGCCGCGAGATTCTCTTCACCGTCAGCACGCCGAAGATCCCCACGGGCTCGCACCGATCCCACCAATCAAGTGCAAGGTTCCCCGCGAAAAACCTGCACTTGCGATTCAGCCACGAATCCATCAATCGGAGTTCCGAAGCAACCTGGACCGCAGCTCGCTCCAACCGATCCCAGGCGTCTCCCGCATCCGACCACATCACATCGCAATCAATCGTCACCCGGGACGTCGACAGGAGCCCACCAAGCATCCCCGCAGCACCTCCCGCCAGAACCAAAGTGACCGGCGGAAAAGTGTTGTCGGAAGACAGCACGACGCCGACCCGAGTCAGCGCCCGCCGCACCTGTTGGACATCCATCGATTCCATCGTATAGCAATACTATACGAATATCGACCGAACATCAAGCGCGAATGAACCCAAACTGCTTCGATTTTTGACCCTAAAATCAAGCGAATTCGCGAAAACCGCCGCGCGGATGCCCCCGAACCCAGCCTCCCCCAACCACCTCACACCCCAATCGCCTTCGACGTCTGCGTGTAGCTCTCCGGCCGGCGATCGCGATAGAACTGCCAGACGTTCCGCACTTCCTGGATCATGTGGAGATCCAGATCCGCGACCACCACTTCATCCTTGTCGCGGCTGGCCTGCTTGATGATCTGGCCGCGCGGATTGCAGAAGTAGCTCTGCCCGTAAAACTCGCCGATGTTCCACGGCGCTTCGGTTCCCACGCGGTTGATCGCGCCGACGTAGTACTGATTCGCCACGGCGTGCGCCGGCTGCTCGATCTTCCACAGGTACTCGCTGAGCCCCGCCACCGTCGCGCTCGGGTTGAACACGATCTCTGCGCCGTTCAACCCCAGTTCGCGCGCGCCTTCCGGGAAGTGCCGGTCGTAGCAGATGTAGACGCCGATCTTCCCGAACCGAGTCTGGAAAACGGGATACCCGAGGTTCCCCGGCTTGAAGTAGAACTTCTCCCAGAACCCCGGGTGACAATGCGGGATGTGGTGCTTGCGATACTTGCCCAGGTACTGCCCGGTCTCGTCGATCACCGCCGCCGTGTTGTAGTACACGCCGGTCATATCGAGCTCATAAATCGGCACCACCATCACCATCTGGTGCTTCTTTGCGAGGTCCTGCATCAGCTTGATCGTCGGGCCGTCCGGGATCGGCTCGGCCGTGTCGTACCACTTCACTTGCTGCTCGGCGCAGAAATACGGCCCGTAAAAAATCTCCTGCAGGCAGCACACCTTCGCGCCGTCCTCCGCCGCTTTCTTGATGAGGCCCAGGTGCTTCTCGATCATGGCGGACTTGATTTTCTTCAAATCCGTCGAATCAGCGAGGGGGTTCGAACACTGAATCAAAGCGGCTCGGGTGATACGGGGCATGCGGGGGTTCCGTAGGTGGGCTGTTGGACGCGGCCGGGCAGTCTACCAGAGCAGGACCGGATCGCGAATCGCATGTCCGAGCAAACAAATTTTCAAACTCGATGTCACACGCACCCCTCCGGCCCCGCCCTGAATGATGGAGAAGCCCAACGTTCGGGCTCTGATCGAGCGGATCCGTTTGGCTCGCGTCGCCAACCCCCAGGTGCGAAAGCACCTCCCGCTTCTCCACGCTTCACGGCGTGGAGAAGCGATTGCCGTTGGCCTGTTTCCTTCGCACTCTCCGCACGAAACGGCCCTCGATCGCGGGAGCGAGCCGATCCCGAAATCCGCCAATTGCCGCTTGAAATCGGAGGTGGTCTGGTAGACTCGGGTGGCGGGCAGCGCGGCCCGCCACGGGAGAAAGGTCCATGTCCAATTCGTTTGCGTTGCGCCACCTTCCGCTTCTCGCCGGAGCGGTCTTCTCATTCGCCGCCCTCGGCGCGCTCAACAACCAGGCCCGCGTCAGCATCCAACCCGATTTCTTCGGCGGCACCGGCCCCGTCGACAACATCGTCCAGCAACCCGGAACCGTCGATGCGTCCGGCTCCGCAACCGGGGGCGGCAACTCTTCCGGCAACGGCAACGCCCACACCCAATACGGCTACATCAACCTGCGCTCCCACGCCGAAGTCTCGCTGAACGCCACCGCCCGCGGCATCATCCAGGACAAACTCACCTTCAGCGCTCCCGGCTTCCCGGCCGGGACAAGCGCTTCGGTCACCTATTCGTTTCGAGTCGAAGGCTCCCTGAGCGCTCCGGCAGGCGTTTCCGGCAGTTCCTGGGACGTCACGACCGATCTCGGCGGCGGTGCCTTCGATCTGCGAAAGTCCGGCCGCCTCTATAGCCCCCTGGTCATCCCCTCCGGCTATCAGGGCGATCCGTTCGGCACGTACACCGCAACCGGCACCGTTTCGCTCGGCTTCGCGGCAACGCTCTACCTCGAGTTGACCGTGAACGCCGATGCCTCAAACCATCCAAATCAAACCGGCCTCGCCACCGTTCATTACGGTCGCCTCTACTGGAACGGCATCACGGATGTCAAGATCAACGGCGTCTCCGTTCCCGGCGCAACCGCAACCTCCGAATCAGGCACCAACTGGGGCGTGCCGATCACACCCTGTGCCGGCGACCTCAACGGAGACAACCTCGTCGATGACTCCGACTTCGTCCTCTTCGTCAGCGCGTACAACATCCTCGACTGCGGCGACCCAGCCATGCCCGCCGGTTGCCCTGCTGACCTCAACAACGACGGCTTCGTCGATGACTCCGACTTCGTTCAGTTCGTCGGCGCCTACGACCAGCTTGTTTGTCCCTGATCGATCACTCCGGACACGCCCCGGCGCGATACCCCGCGGCAAACGCCGCGAAGTCGCCGTCATCCACCATCCCGTCGCCGCTTAGATCAGCCGGGCACCCCGGCGTCATCTCCGGGTCGTCGCACAGCATCAGGTCGTACGCGCTCGCGAAGATCGCGAAGTCCGCGCCGTCCACCACCTCATCTCCATTCAGGTTCGCCGGGCACACGCTCACCTCGCCCCCGATCTCGATCTGCATCGTGTCCACCTTCGCCGGATCCAGCGGCACAAACACGTGCGCAAACCGATCCGAGTACGCAAAGTTGTACGCGTCCGAAATCCCGCTCATCGCCCGCGCCCACTGGTTGTAAAAGCTCGGCTGCGTCGGCTGCAGCGCGTTGAACTTGCTCGTTAATGTAAACCACTGCTGGCTGTTCATCTGCCCGACTTGCGCGCCGCTCACCACCACCGTGCTTCCCACCGCGCCGATATTCAGCCCCGAGAGCAGGTCGCCAACGACCCATCCATAAAAATCATTCTGCGCGTGGATCACGCCTCCGCCGTTGATCGTGAACGCCGGATTCGCGCCGTAGATCCCCGTCGGACTCAACAGCTCCGACCCCTTAATCACGATCGTCTTCGACCCCACCACGCTCCCGCTTCCCGTCAGCGTGATATCCATCGAGGCATTCATCGTCGCCGCAAAGTTGTACGACTGCGCCTTGGTCTCCGGGCTCGTCTGCGCTCCGACGCCGATGAAATTCCCCGCGATGGTCGCGATCTTGTTGCCATGCGCCGGCGCGTACGTCGCGTGCAGATAGCTCAAGTAAGCCGAAAGGTTGTTGTAGTGCGACGCCGGATTGCCCCCGGTCGGCGGATAGATCCCCGGCCCCAGCACCCGCACAAAGTTCACCCCGTTGTTCACGACCGCCGCGCTCGCCGGACTCGTCAGCCCCCGCACCGCGTTCAGCACCACCTGCGTCGGCGCATCACGCAACTGACCGACCAGTGCTCCCGTTAGCCCACCCTTGAACACCTTGATCCCGGTCTTGATGCTGTAGTAATCGATCGATGTCAGGTTCGCCACGTCCGAAGGCACGCCGTGGTACGACAGCTCGATCTTGTCGTACCGCTTCAGATAGTTTGGATCATTCGTTGACACCGGCGACGGCTCGTACCCGTCGCGCTCGAACACCCACGGCGTTCCGTAACCGATGTAGATGCGCCCCGTGCACGATGTCAGATTGATCCCCTGCGCCAACTGCGCAAGCGTGTACCAGTGCGGGCTCGCGTGCGTGCTCTCGGCCAGCGCCGCCCCGTTCGCCGCATTCGTCGCATGCAGCGGCTCGCCCCCCACAAACCCGATGTACACCTGTGAATCCGCCAGCCCGGAGCTGTTCTTGAATTTGATCGCCAGCGGCGCGCCCCAGACCTGTCCCACCGCAATTCCCGCAACCATGCACGCCGAAGCCACACAACGCAAACGCATCAGATCCTCCGGAATAAGCACAAACGTCTTCGAAGCCTACCGCGGCACAACCGAATCGCCAACACACTTTTCCAACGCATTCTCGGACGCAGACCCCGAGTGACTCCGTCCGCCCGGCAGACCGCTGGATTTCCGCCCAATCCGTTGCCGACCGCTTCAGCCCCAGGCCGGCTTCGGGCCCGCCCCACTTGCACACCCGCGGCCGCCTGTTATGATTTTTCCACGGGGATACCTTGGGGGGCATAAGAATGCGAAAGATTGCGATTGTGCTGGACGTTGTGCTGTTGATTGTCGTCTTCGCGGGCCTCGCAATTGCACAAAGGAACGGCCGCCTGCTTACCTATGAGGATTTCCTTCTGCCGGGCTTCGGCCTGATTCTGCTGATCGCGCTCGCCGACCCCTCCCCGCTCAAGACAACAACCCGCTGAGCGGCGCGCGATCAAAGTAACCGGGTGAATCAACCAGCGTGCCCGCGCCGCACGCCCTGCACGGCCCCGCAGTACTGCTCCAGTGCGCGGACATGGTCGCGGTCGGCCCGGAGCCCGATGTGCAGGTCGGGCCGGACGACCAGCAGCGTCGTGCCCGAGACGCCCAAGCCCGCCGCGGCGCCCGGGGTCATCCGCGCCACTCCGCTTGGCGCAGAGGCATGAACAGTCATCGCGACCGATTCTTCAATGATCGGCGTGCCGCGTTTTGCGATCTCGTCCCGCAGCGTTGCGACCTCGGCCGCGTTCGATTCCGGCCCGCCGAGAATCAACGCCGTGTGTCCGCGCCGGTGCGTCAGTTCGTGCAGCCAGCGCACGCTCGATCGAGCGATCGCGATCGAATCCACGATCCGCTCCCCCGCCTCGATCCCACCACCCTCTGCACGCTTTTCCCCGAGCACGATCGGTGATCCGGCGTAACTGATGTCCAGTTCCGCTTCCGCTGCTGCTTCGTGATGACGTGATTGATCGTCCGCGAACGCGCGAGCGATCGCCTGGTCGCGTTCGCGCCGCGCCGCTACGTCCTTCATGAGGATCGCGTTCTCGAAGTCCTCGCCCTGCTTCATCACGTGCCTTGCGACGGCCCGCCTCTCCGACTCATAGGTATCCAGCAGCGACTCATCCGCCAGACCTTTGCAGACAAGCGCGAGCTTCCAACCGAGGTTGAACGCATCGCCCAGTCCGGTGTTCATCCCGTGACCCTGCGCGGGTGAACAGACGTGCGCCGCATCGCC
Organism: Planctomycetota bacterium; assembly: GCA_017303555.1. Lineage (GTDB taxonomy): Bacteria > Planctomycetota > Phycisphaerae > Phycisphaerales > UBA1924 > JAFEBO01. The sequence continues at coordinate 90,672 of JAFLCN010000010.1, read as the reverse complement.
GGCGAGCAGGATTCTCCCGGCGCGGTACGACGAGGCGATCTTCGTGTGGCAATGAAACCGCATTGGGTTCCGCACGCTCTCGAATCGCACCCCCGGCACGTACTTCTCAACTGTCCCCTTCGCGTCGCTCACAAGGTCGGATTCGGGCGACCTCGGATGCAGATACACACGCCACGTCTTCCCGGGCAGAGCCGTCATCAGCACGGTCGGTTCATCGAGGTACCCGAAGTTCCCCTCGTAGGTGTCGGGCCACTCCGGAATCGTCGCATCGAAAACCGCCCACGGCTTCTCGATGTCGCTCCCCACCATCTCGATCCCCGCGCCCGTCCGTGTGGCGCTGCGCAAGCCATCGCAGCCCACGACCCACGCCGTCTCGATGCGCTCCGTCACGCCGCTGCGCTCGATCGTTGCGACCACGCGATCGCCCCGGTCGTCGATCTCGACCAGCCTCGACGCGTGCGTCACCGATCCGCCGGCTCGCTCGAGATGCTCGGTCAGCACGCGCTCCGTCACCTCTTCGGAGATGCCGATGTTGAACGGGTACCTGCTGCCGCAGAGCGACAGGTCGATCGTCGCGAGGCGGTTCCCCTCGGAGTGGATCTTTGCAAGCCGCTGCTTCGCGCCCAGTTCGAGGAACGGCGCGACGATCCCGAGCGCATCGAAGAACTCGAGCGAGCGCGGATGCACCACGGTCGCCCGATCCCAGTGCAGGGGCGCGGGATTCGCATCGATCAGGAGGCACGACACACCCCGGATCGCGAGCTCCGACGTCAGCAGAAGTCCCGTCGGGCCCCCGCCGACAACAAGTACATCAACCTCGTTCGCCATGGTGCTCCCGGCTGGCGCGACGGCCGCAACGCGAGCATCATAGAAACGCGATTCTTCGGGACCGGCGGCAGCGCTCACCGAGTTTCCGGCGCGGCGGCGGTTTCATCGCCGGCGGCGGAACGCGCACAGGCCCGCCACTCCCAGCAGGGCCGCACCGCCGGGCGCGGGCACGACCTGGATGGCGTAGTTCGCGATCGCCTGCTGCGTCGAGCCGTTGGCGTCCACGTAGTTCAGTCGGATCGCGGGCTGCTGGCCCCCGGGGCCCAAGGGATTGAAGTTGTACAGCCCGAGCGGCATCCCGCCCGCGTAGCCGAGATTTCCCGCGTTGATCTGGTGGTTGTAGATTGCGCCCGAGTAGGTTCCGATTCCGTTCCAGGCGAGAAAGCCGGCATCCCAATTCTGTCCGGGGCCATTGAACCCGGCGGTGAACGACGGCAGGAACGGGAGCCACACCGCCGACATCACGTTCGGGTTCAGGAACGTCTCGCCGACGCCCATGCTCACTGTTCCCGTGATCGAGATCGTCCCCGCGAAGTTCGGGGTCGTGACGGTGACGGGCGTCAATGAGAAGGTCATGGCGTCTGCGTGGGTTGAACTGAAGAACGCCGCGAAGGCCGCGGCGGAGACGCCGAATCCGATGCGACCGAAACGGACGAAAGCACGCTGCTGCGACATAGCGACACTCCTGAAAGAATGCAGAAAGGGGCGGTTGCTTCTTTCAGGTATTGCCCCGGCCGATCCGAACCTTGCAGCGAAAATCCGAACCAGAGGCGGCTACGCCGCCGGGTTCGCGCGGTGACCCAAGCTCGCCGCCGGCTGCGGAGAGCGAAAGCGGGATCAGCCGCAGACGAACGCGTCGTAGGCCGCGGCGAAAATCACAAAGTCGGCGTCGTCCACGATACCGTCGTTGTTGAGGTCGGCGGGGCAGCCCTCGAGCATCGCTCCGTCGGAGCATTCGACTAATTCCTGAGCGGCGGAAAACAGAATGAAATCGGGATCACCGACGGTGCCGTCCGCGTCGAGGTCGCCGGGGCATGAAGGGCGAACCGTGATGACCGCGGGAATGGAGACGCCCGCTTCGATGGCGGGACCGTTGCCGTTGGACCCGTTCCGCAACGCAAAGAAGCTCGCGCCGTAGAGGCCGCCCGTGCCCGGCTGAGCCCCGGGATAGGAGAACGTGTTTGCGGTGAGCGTGATCGTGCGAGAAGTCGCGCCGGAACCGGCATTGCCGATCAACAGCTTCCCGGCGTAGAACTGCTTCTCGAGCTGCACCGGATGGGGGATCATCATCTGGGTGTTGGATGCGAACGAGTAGATCGAGTTCGGCGTGCCCAGGATGAGGTCGGCGCCCGACCGCGACGATTCCAGCGCCTTCTTGTTGCAGGAATCCACCGTCGCGACATACGAAACCAGGCTGTCGCCGAAGGCATTGTCACCGAAATTCGTGATCCGCTGCGAGTTGCACAGTCGGAGCGGCGCGACCGCGAGCGTGGAGCCCCAGCTCGACACGTTGATCATCATCGCGCCGTCGTGGTACACGCTGATGCGGAAATCAACAGCCACCGGGCCGCTCGAAACGTCGATCGAAGCGCCGGAAGTCCATCCGCTTCCTGCGTTGACCTCGTACTTCACACCCCAACCGCCCAGCGCGCTGGCGCACGCAACCAAAGCGAACCCCGCTGCCCCGAAAATACCCGTGATATTCATCGCACCGACTCCTGATTTGCCCCACGCGACAACCCGTGCGGCGCACGACCGCACGCGTGCCGCTTTGCCCGATGCCAAACGCGAATCAAGTTGAGCCGGTTTTCCCCGCCCGGTCGCAGGCTGTTCGCTCCGACCGAGGAGGCGGTTGCATCGCTCGATCAACATCCGGACGATTCACTCTCATCCGAATTCGGCGGCGGGTTGCTGGTGCGCGGCAGACCACACCAACAAGGCACGCGTCACGCCGTGACGGTCTCCTTCGCCAGCGTTCCTTCCGTGCCCGCGACCACCACGCACGCGACCGCATCGCCCGACACATTCACGATCGTGCGGCTCATGTCCAGCACGCGATCGACCGCCAGCACGATCGCGATCCCCTCGGTCGGCACGCCGACGGATTCCAGAACAATCGCCATCATGATCACGCTCGCTCCGGGGAGCCCGGGCGTCCCGACGGCGACGACGGCCGCCATGATGCCCACCGTGATGTGCTGGGCGAGTGTCAGCTCGATTCCGTAGAGCTGAGCCAGGAAGAGGACGCTGATGACCTGGTACAGGGCCGTTCCGTCCATGTTGAGCGTGGTCCCGATCGGACAGACAAAGTTGGCGATGTCGGCGGGAACGCCGAGCCGGTCCCGCGCGCACTGGATCGTCACCGGCAGCGTCGCGCTGGAGCTGCTGCTTGAAAAAGCGAGCGTCGCGGCGGGCGCCATCCCGCGGAAAAACCGGCCCGGCGTCATCCGGTTGCCCTTCGGCGTGCAGATGTACATCAAAGCCGGATACTCGATGAACAGCACGATCGCAAGACCGCCGACCACGCACAGGCAGTACGCCAGCACGCTCTTGAGCGCCCCCATCCCGACCGTTGCTACGAACTGGGCGATGAGGCAGAAAACCGCGATCGGCGCGACGAACATGATCAAGCGCACCAGCGCCATGACCGCCTCGGCCAGCCCCTCGCAGAACGCAACGACGGGGGCCGCCCGCTCTTTGGGAATCAGCGTCAATCCGACGCCGAGAAGAAAAGCAGAAGCCACCACCTGCATCATCTGAGCGTTGGCGATCGCCGAGAACGGGTTTGTCGGGATGATCCCGAGCAGATACGCCCAGACTCCCTGGTCCTTGAGTTGGTGCGCGGTCTGAACCCGCTGCGCCGCTTCGCCCGAGTATTGATCGAGGATCTGGGCCCGCGCCGCCTCGGAGACGAAGGTCCCCGGCGCGACGAACTTTCCGAGCAGAACGGCGATCGCGACCGCCACGATCAGCGTGAACCCGAAGCACAGCAGCGTCTTCACGCCGATCCGACCCAGCTTGCGAAGGTCGCCCACACCGGCCACGGCGATGATGAGGCTGAACAGCACGATCGGCACGGCGATGAACCGGAGCGTCTGCAGGAAGAACCGCCCGACAAAGTCGTTCAGCTCCGAGACCAGGCGCAGCAGCGTCGCCGCGGTGCCGGCGTCCAGGTTCGCCTCGCTGGGCTTGTGCGTCCGGAACGCGGCCGGGTTGCCAACTCCGAGCGCCGACCAGGCCGACGCCGTCCAGAACTCGTGGACGATTGCGCCCACGGCCACGCCCAGCACCAGCGCGATGATGACTTTCCAATGGAGCGCAATCCCGCGTCTGCCTGCGTTCATGCCGGAGAGTACAACAATCGGCGGGACCGGGGGAGCGGGCGGGGGCTCAGCGCATGCCCTTCGTCGCGTCGTCGCCCTCGCGGAGAGCTACCTCGCGCCAGGCGTCGGCGTTTGCCTTGTCTCCCACCGCCTCCAATCCTTCGATCACGTCCGCGATCAGGAGCTTCCGCCACGGCGAGACCTTTCCGTCGTGCCGGTACACGTTCTCCCACGCCTTGACCAGCATCGCGTGCGCCTCGGCGTGCCTGCCCAGCTTGTGCAGCACATGCCCGCGTGCGAAGCGGATGTGGGCCGCTGTGTCCGGAGGGGTCGCGGGCCAGAGCGCCAGAATCTCGATCGCAAACTGCGAGTTGATATCCGCTTCGCTGAGCAATCCCAGTTCCGCCTGGCAGATGCTCTGATGCGAACGCGTCAGCGCCACCAGATAGTGGCGCCCGCCGACCTCGGGCTCGAACTCCTTCTGCGCCGATTCCAGTTCCTTGAGCGCTTCGGGGTACATCGCGCCGGAAACCATGTACCAGCCGAGCCGCCTGCGGCAGTTCGCGGCCAGGAGCCCGTCGCGGTACTCCTTCGGCCTTGACTGCCAGATCTCGAGCGCCCGCTTCTGCAGACGCACGGCCTGCTCGCCTTCGCCGGAAAATGCGAGGTTGGTGGCGGCCTGCTCGACGCAGACAAGGACGGAACTGTCGTTCGGGCCGAACTTCTTGGAGAGAATGTCCGCCGCCCGGAGCGACGACTCCCAGCGGACATCGAGCCGGTTCTCGCTCTCCGCGGACCGGAGCTGCGCGATGAGCGTCCGCACGATTGCCGGATCGTTTTCGCCCAGCAACTGCCCCTGGAGGCGGATGAGCCGACCGAGCGCCTCGGTGCGTCCCACGATCACGGGCTTGTAGTACGTCCCGCGATCGGGGGTTCCGAGGAGCGGGATGTCGCGCCGGATCGCAGCGACCAATGGCACATCGGAAGTCCCCCAGGCCTTCTGGAGTTCCACCATCAGTCCGCAATCGGGCACGTTCGAGATGAGATCGCACGAAGCGGTGAGTGCTGCCGCGAGATCGATATCTTCGGGCGGCAGCCTGCGGAGGCGCCGCACGAGCGCGTCCCGCACCTTCGGCTCGGCTTCGCGGAACTTTGCGACCTTCATCAGCACCTGCGCCTGGAGCGACGAGAGCGTCGCCATCTGCAGATCGACCTGCTCCTCGGGAAACGCTTTGAGCGATGCCTGCGCGATCGAGGCCTCGCGCATTGCGTCGTCGGGCTTGCCGAGGTTCTGGTGGATCCTCGCGAGCAGGATGCGGCATTCGGCGGTTTCGATCGCGGAGGTACCGAGCAGCTTCTCGCGCATCTCCATCGCGCCGCGGCAGTAAATCTCGGCCTCACCCATCCGATCGCGCACGAAGAGCACGCCCGCGAGGTCGAGCATCGTCGATGCGATCTCCGTCGATTCCTTCCCGTGCCTCTCCTTCAATCGCATCAGGCCGTTGCGGAGCGAGACTTCGGCGTACTCGATCTGCGAAACCGGTTTGCCGTTGGCCAGCCCGGTGTAGACGCCGCCCCACATCCGGCGGAGCGCCTGGTCCATCTCCGGGCTGTCGGAGAACGCGCCGGTCTCGAGCCGGAAGTAGAGCCTGCTCAGCCCCGCGCCGATCGCTGCCGCGATTTCCGGGCGCTGCGGATCGGTGCTCGGCAGGGCTTCTCGGAGCAGTTCCGCGACGGCACGGGCGCGGACGTTTTCTGCGCGGGCCTGCTCTCTCTGATAATCGGCCGTGCGTGCCGAAGTGGTCGCCTTCGTGGCGCTGACCACGACCGCCGCCCCGGCGCTCACGACCAGAACAACCGCCGCCGAGGCGAGGTACAGGCGCTTGCGATTCAGCGAGATCGCCTTGCGGAGGACGTACCAGCCCGAGCCGCTGCGAGCATCGACCGGGGCACCTTCGAGGTAGTGCTCGATATCCCGTGCAAGCGCCGCGGCGGACTGGTATCGCAGGGTCTTGTCCTTGCGCATCGCGCGGCGGACGATGGCTTCCAGATCGGCCGAGATCGAGATATCGTGAAAACGCATCGGCACCGGCTCGACCGTGCTGATGGTCTTGGCGATGTCGAAGATCGAACCCTCGATGTTGTACGGCATGTGCCCGCAGAGCAGCCGGTAGAGCACAACGCCCAGCGAGTAGACGTCGGTCAACGCGTCGACGATGTCGGATTTGCCGGAGACCTGCTCGGGCGACGCGTATGCCGGCGTTCCCGCAAACTCGCCCGTCAAGGTTGTGCGGATCCCGCCCGCCTTGGCGATGCCGAAGTCGAGCACCACCGGCCTGGCATCGGGCGTGACGAGGATGTTGTCCGGTTTCAGGTCGCGATGGATCACTCCGTTGAGGTGGGCGTGGTGGATCGCGTTGCAGATTTCGAGGAAGACCCGCAGCAGGTTCCGCCGGCGGGCCTCGTCGCTCGGCCCCTTTGGGTACCAGCGGTCGATCGGCGCGCCGTCGATGAACTCCATGATGACCGCGATGCGACCGTCGCCGAGCTTGCGGGATTCGAAGACGGTGACGATGTTGGGGTGGCGCAGACGGGCGGAGATTTCGGCCTCGCGCTCGCCCCGGGCCCGCTGGCGGGCGGAGGCGGTGTCTCCGGCGATCATCACTTTGATCGCGACGGTGCGCGAGGTGGATTCCTGAACGGCTTTGTACACCACGCCCTGCGAGCCCGAGCTGATGACGCTCATGCTCCCGTAGCCCGGGATCCTGGGCGCGCCGACCGGCGCCAAGCCGTCCTCGGCGAGCGAACGGACTCGCGTCAGGAAGTTCGCATCTTCCTTCGCGGCCCGGAGGCGCTCTTTGCACTCCGGACATGTGCCCACGTGGCGCATCACTTCGGCGCTGGCCGCCTCGCCGTTGGCCAGCATCTCGATCTCGCCCATGGTCGGGCACGTCCCGATCGGCGAAACCTCCGATTCAGGCGGGCCGACACTCTCCCGCCCGGCGGAGATGGGCTCGGGAACCGAACTGGAAGACGACGGCGTCACACGTCCTCCTCGAACGCCTCGGTCAACTGCAGCACGACTTCCCGGAGCTTCTTGGTCATGCGGCTCTTCGCGACGTACACCTGCTCGACGGTCATCCCGGATTGGGCGGCGGCTTCCGGCGCGGGAACCCCGCGCAGCGCGACAAGTTCAAACGCCTGCAGCGTCCGATCGTCCACATCCGATTCGTCCCGAAGGAGGGCGATCGCGCGACTGAGGATCGTGCGATCCCGCTCGTCCGTCCAGATGTTGCGCAGCGCCTGCTCGTCGGGCGCATCCGAGAGAATTGTGGCTCCGGGGAGGAGGTTCTTCTTGTTGGTGCGCGCGATCCGCAACGCGGTGTGGTGGGCGATCCCCAGAATCCACGAGCTCAGCCGCCCCTTGTTGCGGTCGTACCTCCCCGCCCGGTACACGCGTACAAACTCGGACAGCGCCTGCTGAGCCACTTCGTCCGCGTCTGAATCTCGCAGCCCGAGGCGGCGCGCAAGCCCGGCAATCACCGGTCGATATCGCGCATCAATCTGTGCCCACGCCGGCTCGTTGGCCGGCTCCAATAACGCATCCAGCAGACGCGTCGTCGTCTTGGTGGCAAGCAGTGCTTCGCTCAAGCCCGGAGTCCTTCCGTTCTTGTCAGTATACCGAAAACTGGGACGTTGCAAAGGAGTTTTACCGACCCCCTCCGCTGCCCGGCTCGCGGCCCGGCGCTTTGTCGTCACACCCGCACAACACGCCAATTCCCTCGGCTCAGCCCCCGTGTCAAGTTATTGGGCACTTGTTGCGCCTGTCCGAGAGGTTTGGGGCCGTTCCGCAAGGCAACGGACGGGCCCTCCGGCACACGCACCCGCATTCCGGTACGCTCCGGCCACGTACCTCTATGGAGTCCCCGTTTATGACCAAACCGTCCCATTTCGCGCCCGCCGGCTTTCCTCGATTTGCCTTCCTTGCGACCGTGGGCGTTCTGTTCGCGGCGGGTTGCACGCACAACCGTGCACCCGATGCGGCGCTGGCGGAGAAGATCATCTCCGAGCCCAACGGCGGCAAGCACGCCCTTGAGCTCCTGAAAGAGGGCAACGCCCGCTTCCTGGCCGGAAACGCCGAAAGTCCGGCGACCGACCCCGAAACCATCCGCATCGCTGCGGTGGACGGCCAGAAGCCCTTCGTTTCGGTGCTCACATGCGCCGATTCGCGGGTCCCGGTTGAACGCGTCTTCGACCGCGGCTTCGGCGAGATCTTCGTCGTCCGCGTCGCCGGCAACGTCACGGCGCAGCATGAAACCGGGAGCATCGAGTTTTCGCTTGCGGCGCTCAAGGCCCCGCTGCTGGTTGTGATGGGACACAACAAGTGCGGCGCGGTGCAGGCGGCGATCGCCGGAAAGCCGGTGACACCGAACATCGATTCGTTCCTCGCGAGCATCCAGCCCGCGGTGCAGCGCGTCCGTGCCGCGCAGCCGAACCTCTCGCCCTCGGAGTTCGAGAAAGCGGTGACGCAGGAGAACGTGCGGCAGACGCTGCGCGAGCTGTACGCGACCAGCCCGCTCATCCGCGAGAAGGTTGCCAGCGGTGCGGTTGAAGTGGCCATCGCCGAGATCGACATCGAGACCGGCGCGGTGACCTGGCTCGACAACGTGCCGAAGCCGTAAGACAGAAGACAGTTCACCACAGAGACACAGAGGCACTGAGAAGAGCAGAAAAGCGAATTTGGATGCGCGAATCACGCACACCAAATTCTCTCTGCCTTTCTCCGTGCCTCTGTGTCTCTGTGGTGAACCTCTTCGCGTTATTCAGACCGGGATGAACAACCCTGCCACGCTCGCGACCATCTGGGTCGCGAGCGCGCCGCCCAGCATGGCGCGCAACGCGAGCTGAGCAAACTCGCGCCGACGCGAGGGAGCGAGCACCGAGAGCCCGCCGATCTGGATGGCGATCGATGCGAAGTTGGCGAATCCGCAGAGCGCGTACGCGGCGATCTGAGCGGACCGAGGCGAAATCTTCCCTGCAATCTCGCCCTGTTCTGCCACACCCGGAACAGCGTGGATCGCGTCCGCAAGGTGCAGATACGCGACAAACTCGGTTAGGATCAGCTTCTCGCCGAGCAATGATCCGATGAACGGCGCGTCCTTCCAGGAAATTCCCATCGTCCATGCCAGCGGGGCGAAGATCTTTCCGAGGAACGCCTGCAGCGACGGATCAGGAATCCCGTTGGCTCGCAGCCAATCGAGCATGTGCAGCTTCTCAAAGAGCGTGCCCAATCCCAGATTGATCAGCGCCAGCAAAGACACAAACGCGATGAGCATGGCGGCGATGTTGGCCGCGAGTTTCATGCCCGTCGTCGCACCGCTCGCCGCGGCATCGAACACATTCGCGTGATCCTCTTCCGTCGCTGCCTGCAAGCTCTTCGGGTCTTCCGGAGGCGGCGTCTCGGTTTCGGGCACGATGATCCGCGCCATCACAAACGCTGCGGGCGCGCTCATCACGCTCGCCGCGATCAGATGCTTGGCAAACATCGCCCGGCTCGCATCGCTCTCCCCTCCCAGCATCATCACGTACGCGCCAAACACCGATCCCGCGATGTGCGCGAACCCACCCAGCATCACCAGCATCAGCTGAGCACGCGTCATTTTCGGAATGAGAGGCCGAATCGTAAGGGGCGCTTCGGTCTGCCCGATGAACATGTTCGCCGCCATGCACGTCGCTTCCGCTCCGGTCACTCTCAGGGTTTTTCGCAGGCACCACGCGAGCACCGCGACGATCTTCTGCATGACCCCCATGTAATAGAGCACGCTCATGAGCGATGAGAAGAAGATGATGATGGGCAGCACCTTCACCGCGAAGATGAATCCCCACGGCTTCGACGGATCGCGCAGCGCCGAACCAAACACAAAGTCCGTCCCCGCATCCGACATCTGGATGATCCGGTTCACGATCGCCCCGAGAATCTCAAAGGCGTTCTTGATCCCCGGCACCCAAAGGATCGCGCCCGCCACCAGAATCTCGACCACCACGCCCACCATGACAAGCCGCCACGGCACACGCGACCGATTCGTCGAGAGCGCATAGCCGAGCAGGATCATCACGCAGACGCCGAGCAATCCTCTGTATTGATCCACTTCGTTCTCCCACGTGCCACCCGAATCTCGCCAAACCACTTTCAGACATTTCCTCTGCTAGTAGACCACTTCTTGCCCCATTCGTCCAACAGCCGCGCCCGCTCCGGTCGATAGACTCCGGGCCCGCAACGGCCGAGGACGAAATCTGAACCGAGATCCAAAGACTCAGGACTCCGGACCCCAGGACTCCCACTTCATGCGAATCGCCATCCCCAAAGAAATCCACCCCGGCGAAAAACGCGTCGCCGCCACGCCGCAGACGGTTCTCCGACTTCGCAAGCTCGGCTTCGAAGTCGCGGTCCAGGCCGGTGCCGGCCTCAACACCGATCTCACGGACAGCGCCTATCAGGAAGCTGGCGCGACCATCGTCGAAGATGTCAAAGCTCTCTGGTCCGGCTCCGGCGTCATCCTCAAAGTTCGCCCGCCCGAAACCGGCGGCAGCCTCGGGATCGACGAAACCGAACTCCTTTCGCCGAACTCGCTCCTCATCAGCTTCGCCTGGCCCGCGCAGAACCGCCCACTCCTCGAAAAGCTCGCTGCACGCAAAGTCACCGCGCTCGCGATGGACTGCGTCCCACGCATCACCCGAGCCCAGAAGATGGACGCCCTCTCCGCGATGGCCAACATCGCCGGCTACCGCAGCGTCATCGAAGCCGCGCAGCACTTCCCCCGCTTCTTCACCGGTCAGATGACCGCCGCGGGAAAAATCGATCCCGCCAAGGTCCTCGTCATCGGCGCCGGGGTCGCCGGCCTCGCGGCAATCGGTGCTGCCCGCGCCCTCGGCGCGATCGTCCGCGCTTTCGACCCTCGCGCCGCAACCCGCGACCAAGTCAAAAGCATGGGCGCGGAATACCTCGAGCTCCACGTTCAGGAAGAAGCCGAAGGCAAGGGCGGATACGCCAAAGAAATGTCCGACTCCTTCCTCAAGGCCGAGATGGCGCTCTTCGCAGCGCAGGCCATGGAAGTCGATGTCATCATCACGACCGCGCTCATCCCCGGCAAGCCCGCGCCCAAGCTCATCACCGCCGGCATGGTCGAGAGCATGAAGCCAGGCTCGGTCATCGTTGATCTCGCCGCCGAACAAGGTGGCAACTGTGCCATGACCCGCCCCGGCGAAGTCGTCACCCACAAGGGTGTCACAATTGTCGGCTACACCGATCTTCCCAGCCGCGTCGCCAGTCTCTCCAGCCAGCTCTACGGAGCAACCGTCGCAGCACTGCTCGAAGAAGTCTGGGTCGATGGCAAGATCACCATCGACGAATCCAATCAAGTCGTCCGAGGCGCGATGGTCACGCACGACGGCAAAATCACCTGGCCACCGCCGCCATTACCAATTCCAACACCTGTCGCCCCGCCCGAACCCGGCGTCGCGGCGAACACAACCAAAATCGAATCAGCACCCGCGCACGCCAACGGCGCAGCACCCGCATCCGCCTCGACCATGTGGATCTGGATGATCCTCGCCGCGCTTTTCTGCGTCGGCATCGCCTGGATCGCGCCTCCTTCCTTCCTCTCGCACTTCACCGTTTTCGTTCTGGCCTGCTTCGTTGGCTGGCAAGTCATCTGGAACGTCAAGCCCGCGCTGCACACTCCTTTGATGAGCGTCACCAACGCCATCAGCGGCATCATCCTCATCGGTGGAATGCTGCAGCTTTCCGGCCCGCAAGCTGGATCGTCATTCACCGCCGCCGCAATCCTCGGTGCGATCGCGGTCCTCATCGCCACCATCAACGTCGCCGGCGGCTTCCTCGTTACCCAGCGCATGCTCGCCATGTTCAGGAGGAACGCCTGACATGAGCGAAGCACTCCGCACCAGTTTCTCGAACATTGGGTATATCGCCGCCAGCGTGCTCTTCATCCTGAGCCTCGCCGGCCTCTCGAAACAAGAATCGGCCCGCCGCGGCAACGCCCTCGGCATCGCCGGCATGCTTCTCGCGCTCCTCGCGACCGCGATGCGCCCCGATTTCAGCGGCTACGGCCTTCTCATGGTCGCGCTCGTCCCCGGCGCGATCATCGGCGGCATCCTTGCCCGGCGCGTGCAGATGACCTCCATGCCCCAGCTCGTCGCGATCCTCCACAGCTTCGTCGGTGCCGCGGCGGTCCTCGTCGGCCTCGCCACCTACCTCGGCCACGCCGGTGAAATGTCGCCCGCCGAGCACAAGATCCATCTCGGCGAAATCTACATCGGAATCTGCATCGGCGCGATCACCTTCACCGGCTCGGTCATCGCCTTCCTCAAGCTGCAAGGCACGATGTCCGGCAAGCCGCTCATCCTGCCCGCGCGCCATCTCATCAACCTGATGATGCTCGTCATCACGGTCGGCATCGGTGTCTGGTTTTTCCGCTCCTCCGAAACCGCACCAAACGGCCTCTGGCCACTCATCTTCGCGATCGTTGTGACCGGCATCCTCGGCGCACATTCCGTCATGGCCATCGGCGGCGCGGATATGCCCGTCGTCGTCTCCATGCTCAATAGCTACTCGGGCTGGGCCGCCGCCGCCGCGGGTTTCATGCTCGGAAACGACCTGCTCATCATCACAGGCGCGCTCGTCGGAAGCAGCGGCGCGATCCTCAGCCTCATCATGTGCCGCGGCATGAACCGCTCGCTCGTCAGCGTCATCCTCGGCGGGTTCGGCACCGCCGAAGGCACGTCTTCTAACGCAAGCACAGCCGCGCAAGGCGAAGTCCGCTCGATCGACATCGCCGGCGCTGCCGAGCAACTCAAGACTGCGAAGTCCGTCGTCATCGTCCCCGGCTACGGCCTCGCCGTCGCGCAGGCCCAGCACGCGCTCTCCGATGTCGTGCGCTCACTCCAATCACGAGGCGTCAAAGTCCGCTTCGCCATCCATCCCGTCGCCGGTCGCCTTCCCGGCCACATGAACGTGCTGCTCGCCGAAGCCGACATTCCGTACGACATCGTCCTCGAGATGGAAGAGATCAACGAAGACATGCCCGAGACCGATCTCGTCCTCGTCATCGGCGCCAACGACATCGTCAACCCCAGCGCCTACGAAGACCCCAACAGCCCCATCGCCGGCATGCCCGTCATCGAAGTCTGGAAAGCCGGCACCGTCATCGTCATGAAGCGCGGCATGGCCAGCGGCTACGCCGGCATCGATAACCCACTGTTTTTCAGGCCCAATACGCTCCTCCTCTTCGGCGATGCGAAGAAGACCGTCGAAGGCTTGCGAAACGCGCTCACGACGTAGCAATCGACCGACAGAGTTTGCAACGCATGAAACTCAAACTGCTTCTACTTTCACTTCTCCTCTCGCTTAGCTGCATCGCAACCTCAAGCGGATGCGCATCAAACAACTCGCGACTAACAGCGAATGACGCAACCAAGATCGCCGTGAAAGAAGCAACTCGACGAGGATGGATGTCCCCACACGTTGAGTCGGTAAAGACTGGATATCGCAAGTGGACAATCCATCTCACTCAGGAACCACCAACCCCTGGTGGCTATGCGTTTGTGACCGTTTCCGATGCGGGCAGAGTACTTGAGTACCAAGCCGGACTCTAACCCGATAGTGACGAGCTTCTACCCCGCGACCCGCGTCACCGCCCAATACAACCCGACACATGCAATCGCGATCGACCCGGGTATCACTACGCCCCTGCGATACCACGTCTTCTTCGCCGCCCAACCGATCAACACAAACGCGCCGCACAACACCAACAACTGCCCCACTTCCACGCCAACATTGAACCCCACGAGCGCCGGCACGAGCACGCTCCGCGGCAACTCCATCTCCTCAAACGCCGACGCAAATCCAAGCCCGTGCACCAGCCCAAACGCAAACACAATCGCCGCCCGAACCGCGTCCTGCCGGATTGATCGCTTCTGATTCTGCTCACCATCTGCCAACTTCGGCTTCGTGACGATGTTCTCAATCGCCACCGCCGCGATCGAGATCGCAATCAGCGGCTCAATGACGCGAGGCGGCGCAACGACGAGTCCCGTCGCTGCCAGCGCCAGCGTCACCGAATGTGCCAGCGTGAACGTCGTTACCAAGATCAATAACGACCGCAACCCCGGACTCGCGAGATACAGCCCCAGAATGAACAACATGTGATCAAGCCCGTGCGGCACGATGTGCTCGATCCCCATCCGAATGAACGAAACAAACCCGTGTGCCACTTGCTGTTCTTCGCGCGTTTCCGCCGTGGAAGCGGCCGACCGCTTCCACTGAAACCCCGGACTTTGTTCACCCGGCTTGAGCACCATCGCCTGAGCTTCCGCACCGGGCACTTCGACCGCGAGCACGATGTCGCCCAGCACTTCCGGCAATCGAACGGTCAATCCGGAGCCGCTTCCCTGTGGGAGGAGATTGGGGGTGGGAGCCTTGGACGATGACACGACCTCAAACTCAATCACCGCCTCCGCCATCCACGGCAGCCGCGGCTTCTCGTCCGGCGTTCGAATATCGCTCTTCCACCGGTCAAAGTCCGCCAGCGTCGGAAACGACCGCAACACGATCGGCACGTCCGCTCCGTCCGTCCGAACACGCACGTGCCGCTGGAGCCTGCCCGCGCCATCCCGCAGCAACCGTTCGACCTCGATCACCGATCCATCCACAAACGCCCACATCGGCTCATCGGCGATCTTGAACGGCTCCTCGTTCAGCACAAACGCCGGCACATCGAACCGAATCGTGAGCGTGCCGCGGCCGTCGGCATTCACTTTCAACATCGCGGCGCACCGAACCGCCGGATGCGCCAGCGCGCTCCGTGCCGCCACGACCGCGGCAAGCACAACAAGCAGCCGCGCCAGCCACCTCACGGCAGCTTCGCCTCATCGTGCATCGACTTGAGTGCATCCTCTGTCAGCGCCTGATCCCAGATCGTGAAGGCCCGAATCTCGCCCTCAAACCTCCGCTCCTTCTCCCACGGATCAAGCGGCGCAATACGGACGACATTCTCATCCTCCGCCAACTCTCCCTCGTTCTCGCCGATCAGCGCTCCGTCCTTATACATCCGCACCGTCTTCCCGTCGAACGTCACTGTCAGCATCTGCCACTTGCCGACATCGAGCGGCGTCTTGCTCGAGAGATCGCCATGATGGCTCCAGAAGTGCGCGCCGCCCGAGAATTTCGCCAGGTATCGCCCATCGCCGCCATTCGCACGCGACGTTCTTCCAAACCCGGCAATCAGCGTCCTATTCTCCGGCTGCTTGTCCATCTTGATAAAGCAATTCATCGTCCACGGCTGACCGGCCTTCACCGGCAGTCCGTTCACATCCTTTACTTCGAGCGTCGGCGAACCCGGCGCGAACGACTCGAGCGTGTAGACAGGTCCGCGAAGACTCAACAGTTTGTCCAACTTGACGTAATTCGGTTTGGGCGCTCGATCCCCAATCTGCTTCGCCCTAATTTGGCAAGAGGTCGCCGCGCTGAGCGGCGAGCCCATCTCGAGCACAACGCTGCGCCCATCCGGCGATAGCACAATCGAGTTGATCGCGTCATTCCGAACCCCAGCCGAATCAGAAATCATGTGAATGGCCGACCAGTTCTCTCGATTGACCACGGCCGTATCCAGCGGTTCACTGAATGTGAATGTCACACGTCGGCTTCCAACGCAAGCATCGGTCTGAACCAGCTTCGGCGCCGTCGTGTCCTGCACCTTCACATCAAACGTGCTCACGCGGCCGAGCTTGCCGTTCTCATCCACCATCGCCGTGCTCACGGTAACCGGCTTGCTCGCCATAAACGGCCCCACATACACCGGCGAAGCCGCGCTGACAGCACTCCCATCCCTCGTATACCGAATCGCCCCATCTCTCCAATACAACTCCGGCCGAATGCTCACCGTCACCGCATCGTTCGGCTCCCCCGAAGTCACAACCCGGACAGCACCCTCTGTGTGTTCCTTCAGCGTGTCAAACAGCGGCCAGGCGGGCACCGCCGTTCCGTTCTTCCCCTCCACCAGCGTCGCGCCGAACACCAGCACATCCGCGTCGTTCGGCAGCGTCAGCGTCTTCGCCCCCGCCGGCGCATCGATCGCATGCGCGAACACGTACGAATACTGATAGTGCGCATCACCCTTCGGCGTGTGATAGTGCGAGCTGTACCACGCGATCGGCGCGGGCTTCACATACCCCGGCACCAATCCCGCCCACTCGTTCTTCCACTGGAACGCCATCTCCGGCACTTCGCCCTTCCAGAGCCGGTTATCCCACTGGCCGACATACCCGCGCCAGAACTGCACCGTCTGCTTTTGCTTCGCATTCCCGATCGCAAACTCGACCTGCTTATCGCCGTTCCGCGCTGCCGCGAGCACATAGACAACGCCTCCGGTGCTGGAAGGCAACTCAATCTCCTGCCCTTTACACGCAAGCGCCTCTCCGTTCGGTCCTCCAAACTGGACCGGCACGCCCTGCACCATCAGTTCTCGCGGCATCTGTTCCCTTGCCAGCGACCTCTTCTCTCCATCAATCGCCGCATCGCCCCGCGCACCGTTCGTCGTCGCCACCTTCGTATCAAACGCGATCGCCACCGGCTTATGGGTCGGCAACCCCGGCTTCGACGCCCCCTCACGCAGCTTCACCGCAAACGCCTTCATGCTGAACGGCGTCAATTCCGCCTTCAGCGTTCCATTGTCCACTGTCGCCGGAGCCGTCTCGCGCTCCTGCCCATCCACACGCACCGCGCTTGCAATTCCACTCCCGATCCGGATCGTGCCCGACGATTGCTGCCCGCGCGTCTCGCGCAGCCGCACAATCACCGCGTCCGACTCCTCCGCCTTCTTCATCGCGACAACTTGCACACCCTCACCGGCGATCGACCCAAGCGAAACCTGCTTCCCCAGCGCCCCCGCGTGCCGCGGCACAACAAACACCCGCATCGGCGCATTCACACGCATCGCCTGCTCGACCGTCTTCGCATTCGACCAGTCGCCCGCGTGCGGATAGAGCGCCGACAGCATCTCGTGCCGCCCGATGTCCTGCGTTCCTTGATCCTGATACCCGCCCCGCACACCCGGCGTATACAGCATCGTCAGCCGCAGCGTCTTGTCGTCCGGCTTGTCCGAGCCGTACTTGCTGTCGCTCAACACCGAAGCGCCAAATTCCCCAGAAGTGTCGGTCAGGTCAAACCACTGGTGCGACGGATTCTCGTACCGCTTCTCGCTGTTGTTGTTCCGCTTGATCGCGCCCGCCTGAATGTCGTACGTCGCCAGCGGGTTCGCCGCGGCAAGCACAAACGTCTGCTTCAGGCTCCGCTCCTGCGTGTTCCAATCAATGTGCGAATCAAACTCCACGCGATCGCCCTCGCCCCCCAGCCGCACAATCTGCGTGAAGAACGATCCGCCATGCTCGCGTGCCACCCTGATCGCAACCCGCGCCGGCCCGTTCTCAACAATGCTAATCGTCGCCGGCGTATCACCCGCCTGCCCCACAAAGCTCTTGGGCGGCAACTGCCGATCCGCCCAATCCATATTCCACGCCGGCCAATCGCGAGGCTTCTCATAGAGCAACGCCAGCCGAATCGGCTCCGCCAGCACCTCGCGATTTCCCATCTTATCGAAGACCGACGTCACATCACCGTTCTCGCCGATCGTCACCTTTAGAAACTTGCTCTCCAGCCCGCGCTCCGTGACCTTCAAGTCCACCGGTCCGCCCGCCAGTTGCTTGATCGGCCGCACATCAAACGTCGCCAGCGACATCGACGCCATCCGAGGCACAAACACAACATGCGCCTTCCCGCCCTCGACCGAAACAACCTGCGCCGGCACATCCGCACCATCCGGCCCGATCACCCGCACCGCGCGCCACTCGCTCGCCCACGGAATTTCCGCATCGACGGCATCCGCGCGTTCGATCGCGAGCGGGTTGTACACCACCACACTCGTCCCCTGGGTGTGCGTATCCATCTGCGATGAAATCGTGTCCACCGCGTGCGTCAGCACCTGCGAGAAGATGTTCCCCGCCACCACTTCATCGTTCCACGCATACTCGTACGCCTTTGGCAAACTCGTCCCCGGCAGAATGTCGTGCATCTGCGAGCCGAGCACCAGCGCCCACGCCTCTTCCAATCGCTGCGCCGGATACGTCTCGCCCGTCAGCCACCACGCGCCAGCCGCCGCCCTTTCCGCGGCATCCGCCAGAATCTCATTCTTCCGGTTCCACCGCTTCATGTACGCCTGCGATGTGATCGACCCCGCCGAATGCTCCGTCAGCAGCAACTCGCCCTTGTACGTCGGCAGCGTCGCCCGTTTTTCCGGATGCAGATTGATCGCCTTGAACATCCAATCCGCCGGCCCCGTGATCACCTTGATCGCGCCGTCCGTGCGCACGCTCTCCTGCACCTTCGCCACCGACTCCGGCGTCGGTGACCCACCCATGTCGCCCGTGCCGTAGTAGTGGTAATCGACAAACAACCCCGACTTCTTCCCGTTGTTGTCTATGCGCGTCTTCCAGCTTTCGCTGTTCGCCAGGTTCTCCTTCACCTGCCCGACATACGCCCCCGGATCAAGTGCCGCGAGCACCTCGCTGTCGTCCGGTCCGATCCAGCGGCCCACCTTGAACGGAATCCCGACCGGCGAACCCCACGTCAGCTTCTGTGTCGAAAAGCCCTGAATTCCGCAGTGATTCAGCAGAGTTGGCAGTGCCGCAGGAAAGCCGAAGCAGTCCGGCAACATGAACTCCTCGCTCGCGATCCCGAACTCTTTGCGGAAGAACTTGTTCCCATACATCACCTGCCGCACAAACGATTCCGCAGACGGCACGTTCGCGTCGTTCTCATCCACCGACGATCCGCACGGGAACCACTTGCCTGCCGCGACATACCCCTTCAGCTTTTCATACTCGGCCGGGTAGTACTCGCGCATCATCTCATACCGGCGCGACCCCGAGAAATTGAACACATAATCCGGATACTTCTCGAACAGATCAAAGTTCTTGTGCAGCGTGTCCGCGATGAACTCCCGGATCGTCTGCGGATACGACCACCGCCACTCCGTATCCAGGTGCGCGTATCCGACCACATACAAAGTCGGCTTCGAAGTGAGCTGCACTTCCGGCGGCGCCGGTGCCTTGACCGGCTCCGAGGCACCCGCACTCTGGATGAGGCACGCTGCCGCCACAACGGACATTCTGGGGAAGACAATTTTCAACGCAGATCGCAGATCCGCCGTGGCGGAGTCGCAGAGAGCGCGGAGCGAAGGATTGAACCTGGATCTTCGTGCGTTCTCATTCTTGCTCTTCATATCTCGTCCTCTTCCAATTCCTTCCGACTTGTCTTCTCTCTGCGTCCTCTGCGACTCCGCCACGGCGGATCTTCGATCTGCGGCGAACACCGCTTTCCTCACAACCCAAGCTCCCCCTTCAGCAACTCCCTCAACCCATCCACCGTCCCGCACTTCTCAACCGCACCCCGAAACTCTTCGTGCACCAGCTTCCGCGCCAGCCTTGCGAGCACCTGCAAGTGCGCCTTCGCATCCACATCCTCCGGCACCGCGAGCAAAAGCACGTGCCGCACCGGCACTCCATCGTTCGATCCCCACTCCACCTCTTTCTTCAATCTCCCCACCGCGATCGACACCGCCTCAACCGCCCTGCTCCGACAGTGCGGCACAGCAAATCCAAATCCCAGCCCCGTCGAATACGTCTCCTCCCGCGCCCAAACCGCCTCTTCCAATTCCCACGGCAGATCCGTCCGCCCCGCGCTCGAAAGCAGCCCCACCATCTCGCGAATCGCCTCTTCCTTGTTCGTCGCCTCGCAATCCAGCCGGATCAACTCATCCGCAATCGGCGCAAGCCCCACACCGCTCCGCATCGAAGCAAACCTCTCGCGCACGCTCGCGCCCTCGCGCAGGGCCTCATCCAGCGCGCCGCGGACCGCCCCGGAATCCACCCTCGACAACCGATACTTCACATCCGCCCCGGTCGCGCCCGCAATGCTGATCTCATCAAGCCCGAGCGCCACCAGCACCGGCAAATACTCCGCACTCGACGCCATCTCGCCGCACATCCCGATCCACTTCCCCGCGCTCTTCGCATCGCTCACCGCCTTGCGGATCAATTCAAGAAACGACGCATCCATCTCATCCACGATCGGCGCGACCGCCGCATTCCCCCGATCCGAAGCAAACCAGTACTGCGACAGGTCATTCGTCCCGAGACTGAAAAAGTCCGCATGCTCAACAAACGCCCGCACATTCGCCGCGGCAGCCGGCGTCTCCAGCATCATCCCCACCCGCAGCGGCTCCGCCCTGAACCCGCCATTCGCAAGATTCTTTTCAACCGCCCGCACCTGCTCGCGAAACCACTTCATCTCTTCCGCATTCGTGATCATCGGCGCCATCACCCGTACCTTCGCGCCCGGAATCGCACCCGCCGCGCGAACGATCGAGCGAAGCTGCGTCCGCAGCAGCGTTGCGTGCTTCTTGTAGAGCCGCGCACCCCGCGCACCAAGAAACGGATTCTCTTCCCCCGCCAAGTGCAGAAACGGCGCGGGCTTGTCGGCCCCGATGTCAAAAGTCCGAAAGATCACCGGCTTCCCCGCGGCGTGCTTCACGACCGCCGAGAAAACCCGCACAAGCTCATCCTCCGTCGGCGCGTGCGCCCGACCGAGATACAGAAACTCCGTGCGAAACAGCCCGATCCCGTCCGCTCCACCCGCGATCGCCCTCTCCACATCTGCCGCCGACGATGCGTTCGCTCCGATTTCAAAGGGCACGCCATCACGCGTCCGCCCGCTCGTCAGCCCAAACGATGCAAGAAAGTCCTTCCGCTCCGCCCGCGCCCGCACATCAAAGTCGTACAGCCGGATCACCGCCGCCGAAGGGTCCGCCGCAACGAACCCGAACGTCCCATCAAGCAGCGCCGGGCCTGCCTTTCCCGATCGCACAAACGAATTCGGCACCCCCACAATCGCCGGCACGCCCATCGATCGCGCCAGAATGATCACATGCGAGGTCAACCCGACTTCGCCGAGCACCAGCCCCGCAATCTTCGTCGCATCAACTTTCAAAAGCTGTCCCGGCGTCATCGACTCGGACACCAGAATCGATCCTTCCGTCAGCGTCGGCGCATCCTCGGCAAATTCAACGCCCATCGCGCTCAGGATCTGCACCGCCAAGTCCCGCACATCCGCCGCCCGCTCGCGGATCAACGGGCTTGCCGCCGCCCTCAACTTCTCCCCAAACGCTTCCGCGGCGTGCGCGACCGCGCGCTCCGCCGTCATCCCTCCGGCAATCTTCTGCTCGATCAACGCCAGCAACTGCGAATCATCCAGCATGATCCGGTGCGCCGCGAGCAGGTCCGCCGCCGTCCCGCTGGCGCGACGCATCCGCGTCTCGATATCTTCACCCGCCGCTTCAAGCGCCCGCTTCAGCCTTGCCTGTTCCGCCTCGACACTCTCCGTCGACCGATCCGGCACACGCTCGGTCAGCGCTCGCGCCCGCACAAACACCAGTTTGCCCCGCCCCGCCCCGCGCGAGGCGGGTGTGCCCGATACAACTTCAACACCCATCCGCTTTAGTGCCGCAGGCACGCGTGCCGGTGCATCTTCAACAAACTCTCCATCAGCGTCTGCGGTCTCACCAAAGTGCGAATGCACCAGCGATTCGAGCTGCCGGGCGACCGCGCCCTCGTCCGCACCTTCGATCGAAATTTCCCACGGATTCCCCGGCTGAATATCGAGCGCGATCACCGACAGCACGCTCCGCGCATCCGCCTCGTCCGCCCCCGTCTTTCGCACCAACACCCGGGATTTCGACTTCTCCGCGATCTGCGCGATCAAACTCGCCGGCCGCGCATGCAGCCCGTGGCGCAGGTCGCACGCGAATTTCAGAGTCGTCGGCACGGGGCTTCTTTCTCGCTTCACCCGCTCGCGCGGGCGAGCACACCATTCGGGTTCTTGATCGCTTCGGTCACCCCCACCTTGATCACTTTCTTCCCTTCGAAACGCTCCTTCTTTTCAATTTCAATATCCACGGCGAAGATCACAACATCCGCACCTTTTACGTCCGCCGCGCTCAGTTCGTTCTCGATTCCCATCGAGCCCTGCGTCTCCACCTTGATCTGGTGCCCCGCCGCCTTCGCGGCCTTTTCGAGTTGTTCTGCCGCCATGTACGTATGGGCAATTCCCGTCGGACACGCCGTTACACCAACGATTTTCATGCCATCTCCTCTGCCGGCGCATTCCTCTTCGAGAATGCCTTCAGCAAGTTGATCAAGAGTGCCGTCGTCACCATGCCGGCCACGATGGCCACGATATACATCGCGCGGTTATCAATCACCGGCAGCACGATCGGCCCGCCGTGCGGCGCGTGATTTCCAACAGCCGACAGCATCGCGATCACGCTCGCCACAATCGAGCCGGCCATCAGACACGGAATCACCCGAATCGGATCGGCCGCGGCAAACGGAATCGCGCCCTCCGTGATCCCGATCGTTCCCATCCCCAGAGCGGCCAATCCCGACTCGCGCTCTTCGTTCGTCCACAGCCGGCGCGAGATCATGGTCGCCAATCCCATGCCGAGCGGCGGCGTGCAGATGGCTGCGGCACACGCCCCCATCGGCAGGTAGTTCCCCTTTGCGATCATCGCCACCGAGAAGAAGAACGCGACCTTGTTGACCGGCCCACCCATGTCGAACGCGATCATCGCGCCAATGACCGCCGCGAGAACGATGGCGTTCCCCGTTTGCAGGTTGTTCAATTCCGCAGTCATCCACGCCATGAGCCGCACGATGGGCGGCCCGACAACTAGCAGCAGCCCGCCCACCAGCAGCGACGAGACAATCGGAATGATCAGAATCGGCATCACCGGCTTGATGAGCCGGTGCGTCGGAATCGTCTTAATCAGCGCAACCACGTAGCCAGCGAAGAGCCCCACCACGATCGCACCGAGGAAGCCGGCGCTCAACGGGTCCTTCGGCGGTTCTTCAAAGAGCACCAGCGGGCGCAGGTCGTTGCAGAGAAATCCGCCGATCGCGCCGGGCACGAGCGCCGGCCGTCCGGCGATCGAATACGCGATATACATCGCCAGCACCGGCAGCATCAACGTGAACGACGTCACGCCGATGCTTAGGAGGAACTTCAGAAACGGCACCGTGCTCGGATCGGGCGCGTTCTTGTCGTTCAGCGGCGCAAAGGCCAGTGCCGCGGCAATCAGAATGCCCCCGCACGCGACAAACGGAATCGCGTAGGAAACGCCCGTAAGCAGGTGCTGCCGAAGTTGTTTGAGCGAGTCGGTGATCATGCGGAGATTGGCCCCATCGATTCACATTGCGAGAAGGGCAGTCTACCCGAAAACATAAAAACCGGATTGCACCGCAGAGTCGCAGAGAACGCGGAGAAAATCAGTGGTGCTGAGCCGGTTCGCCCAACCATCTGTCCTCATCTCCGAGCCCTCTGCGACTCTGCGGTGACAATTGCCTTTGCCCCCGCCACTTGACGTCGGCAACAACCGCGCCTTGTATTGCTGTCCGAAATTCGCCGATAGACTTCATCATGACACTCACCAGCAGCAAACAGGGCAAATCGAAAGAGCTGAAAAGCTCGTCGGCTGTCCCTTCGCTCGGTTGAGATCCCCCTGATCCACTGATCGTTCCCGGGCCGGCCGACAAGGCTGGCCCGCACTGCTTTTGCAGCCGCGGGTTTACCCCGCGGTTTTTTTCGTGTCCCACTTTTCAGGAGTATCCCGATGTCCGCGACCCCCACCACCGCAACCGCCTGCACCTGCCCCGAATGCGAAGCCAATGTCCCCTTCGCGCGTCGCCCACTCCAGGGCGAAGTCGTCCGCTGCCCGGATTGCAGCGCCGAGCTCGAAGTCACCGCCCTCGACCCCATCACCCTCGAACTCGCCCCCGAAGTCCAGGAAGACTGGGGCGAGTGAATTCCCTCCGGCACTCGATGCCTCGATGCCTCCTGCCTCATGCCTTCCCTGTCTTCAACCCCTCCCCCTGTCTCTCTCCGTGCTCTCTGTGCTCTCTTTGGTGAACCCGTCTTCTCTTCTTCGGAGCGACCATGCGCATCGGCCTTCTCTACTCCCGCGTTCGCGTTGAAGAACGCCTCCTCATCGAAGAACTCGAGCGTCGCAACATCGACCTTGAGCTCCTCGACGTCAACAAGTTCCAGGCCGAGATCCACGACCCAACGCCCTGGCAGCGCTTCGATGCGGTCTTCGAACGCTGCGTCAGCCAGACGCAGGCGACCACCGCCGTGCGCGTGCTCGAATCGTTCGGGATTCCGTGCATCAACCCGAGCGCGGTGATCGAAGCCTGCGGCGACAAGCTCACCACTTCGCTGATCCTCGCCCGCAACGGAATCGCAACCCCCCGAGTACGCGTCGCACTCGACCCGGAAACCGCCCTCGAAGCGATCGAGCAAATGGGCTACCCGGTCGTGCTCAAGCCCGCCGTCGGCTCGTGGGGTCGATTGCTCGCCCGGGTGAACGATCGCGATGCCGCGGAAGCGATTGTGGAGCACAAGTCCACCCTCGGCTCGGTGCAGCACGGAGTCTTCTACATCCAGGAGCACGTGAACAAGCCCGGCCGTGACCTGCGGGTGTTCGTCGTCGGCACGACGCCGATTGCCGCCATTGAACGCCGGAGCGCACACTGGATCACCAACACTGCGCGCGGCGGGCAGGCGGCAGGCTTCCAGATCACACCGGAAATCGACGACCTTTGCCGGAGAACTGCTCGCGCAATGGCCGGACAAGCCGGTGCACTGCTCGCGATCGACCTGCTCGAGACCGAAGAAGGACGTCCGCTGGTCAGCGAAGTGAACCACACGATGGAGTTCCGCAACTCGATCGCGACGACCGGCGTTGATATCCCGGCCCGCATGGTCGATTACGTACTGAACATCGCCGAACGCCGCAGCGTCAACCGTGCTTCGCAGGCCGCGGCAATCGCACCCACTTCCTTCACCTCCGGTCCTGTGGGGGTCGCATGAGTTCGCCCTTGCGGGTTTCGATTGTCGGTGGTTCGGGCTACGGCGGAGGCGAAGTCCTGCGGCTGCTGCTCGATCATCCGGGCGTGAAGGTTTCACAGATCACCTCCCGCCAGCAGGCCGGCAACTACGTCTACAGCACGCACCCGAACCTGCGCGGGCGCACCACGCTCCAGTTCATCTCGCCCGATCAGCTCGAAGCGTGCGATTTGCTCTTCCTGTGCATGCCCCACGGTGAAGCGAGCGGCCAGATCGAGCGTTTCACCTCGCTCGCGCACCGCGTGATCGATCTCTCGGCCGACTTTCGCCTGCGCGATTCGGCCCAGTACCAGCGCTGGTACGACGCCCCGCACCCCCAGCCCGCATGGCTCGATCGCTTTGTCTACGGCCTGCCCGAACTTCGCCGCACGCAACTCGCGAACGCGCGGCTCGCGAGCGGCGTCGGCTGTAACGCGACCGCAATCAACCTCGCGCTTCTGCCGCTCGCAAAGGCCGGGTTGATCAAGTCGGTGGTTGCCGATCTCAAGGTGGGTTCGTCGGAGGCAGGCAACGCGTCGTCGCCCTCGAGCCACCACCCGGAGCGCTCCGGCAGCGTGCGCTCGTTCGCGCCAACCGGCCACCGGCATCAGGCGGAAGTGAAGCAGGAACTGATGGATGTCTACGGCAGCTTCGACCTGCACATGAGCATCACATCGGTTGAGTTGGTGCGTGGCGTGCTCTGCACGGCGCACATCACGCCGATGCAGAAGCTCGAAGAGAAGACGCTTTGGAAGCTCTTCCGCGAAGCGTTCCGCAACGAGCCGTTCGTCCGTCTCGTCAAGGATCGCTCCGGCATCCACCGTTACCCCGAACCCAAGATTCTCGCGGGAACCAACTACTGCGATATCGGCTTCGAGTGCGACCCCCACTCCGATCGCATCGTCGTTCTTTCCGCCATCGACAATCTCATGAAGGGCGCTGCCGGTTCTGCCGTGCAGTGCATGAACCTGATGTGCGGCTTTGAAGAAACCCAAGGGCTCACATTCACCGGCCTCCATCCGATCTGAACTGCGAACTGAACCATGACAACCTCTCATCCATACGAAGTTTCCGTCGTCAAGCTTGGCGGCAGCGTTGGCAAGGACCCGCGCAGCTTCTGCCGCGACGCGGCGGAGTTGCTCGGCCGGGGCCAGCGCATCGTCATCGTGCACGGCGGCTCCGAGCACACCAACGAACTCGCCGAAGCGCTCGGCCACCCATCGCAGTTCATCACCAGCCCGAGCGGGCACACCAGCCGCCGAACCGATCGTCGAACGCTCGAGATCATGCAGATGGCCTGCCGGGGTCTGCTCAACCAGCAGATTGTCGAACAGTTGCAGGGTCATGGCGTTCGCGCCATCGGTTTGTCGGGGATGGACGGCGGCATCTGGCGAGGCGAACGAAAGGCCGCGATCCGCGCCGTTGTGGACGGCCGCGTGACCGTCGTTCGCGATGATTTCACGGGCGCGGTCAGCGAGGTGAACGTCACCCTGCTCCGCACGCTGCTCGATGCCGGGCTTACTCCCGTGCTTTCGCCGCCCGCCGTGAGTTTCGGGGGCGAACCGATCAATGTGGATGCAGACCGCGCCGCGGCGATGACCGCCGCAGCGCTCGGCGCCCGGAATCTGCTCCTCCTCAGCAACGTGCCGGGATTGCTCGCGAAGTTCCCCGATGAATCGTCGCTGATCGATCGCTTGCCCAAGTCGCAGATCGAAGCCGCCCAGTCCGCGGCACAGGGGCGCATGAAGAAGAAGGTCCTCGGCGCGAGTGAAGCGCTCGAGCGTGGCGTCCGGCGCGTCGTCATCGGCGATGCCCGCCGGCGCAGCCCGATCACCGAGGCGCTGCTCGGCGTGGGAACCGTCATCGAATGACCGCCACACGGACGCAAACCGATGCCCGCACGATCACCGACGCGCAGGCGACGCAGTTGCTCGTCGATCTCGTCTCGACGCCCAGCCTCAGCATGCACGAGCACGCCTGTGCCGCACTGCTCACCGCCCGCATGTCCGCGCTCGGGCTTGAATCCTTCATCGACGCCAGCGGCAGCGCTGTGGGCGTGCGGGGCGATCGGTCGCCGGATGCAACCGAGATCGTTCTGCTCGGGCACATCGATACCGTGCCGGGCGTTGTTCCCGTGCGGATGGAGGGCGATGTTTTCTACGGCCGGGGCAGCGTGGATGCCAAAGGCCCGCTCGCGGCATTCACCATCGCGGCGGGTCGGGCGGCACTGCCTCCCGGCGTACGCGTCCGCGTCATCGGCGCCGTCGAAGAAGAATCCGCGACCTCCAAAGGCGCACGCTTCGCGGCAACCAACTACCGAGCCGATGCGTGCATCATCGGCGAACCCAGCGGCGTCGAGGGCGTCACCCTCGGATACAAGGGCCGCTTGATCGCCAGGCTCGATCTCGAAACCGATTCATCGCACTCCGCGGGCCCCGAGGCGACCGCGGCGGAACTCGCCTTCGAGGTCTGGTCGCGCGTGCGTGCCGCGTGCGAGGCGCGAACCGCCGGCTCAAATCGCATCTTCGATCAGGTCCAGACGCGGCTGCGCTCGATCCATTCCGATCACGACGGCCTCGCGGACCGCGCCGTGCTGACGATTGGGTTTCGTATTCCGCCGGGTGTCCTGCCGACGGAGCTCGAAGCGATCTGCGCAGAGGCAACCTCGAACATCGGCGCTCGGTCGAACTGGCATTTCGTCGGGCATGAAGTGGCGCATGTGGCGGATCGGAGCAATGTTGTTGTGCGGGCGTTGATGGGTGCGATCCGATCGGAGACTTCCGTTGGTCGTGAACAACTGCCTCAACACTCTCCCACCCCCAACCCCCGCTTACATCGGGGAGGGGGCTTCGGAATGACACCGACGCCGAAGCTGAAGACGGGAACATCGGACATGAATGTGATCGGGCCGATCTGGAATTGCCCGATCGCGGCGTACGGGCCCGGCGACAGTTCGCTGGATCACACGCCCAACGAGCACATCCGAATTTCGGAGTACCTCGCGTCGATCAGGATTTTGACTCGAGCGATCGAGGCGATCGCGGGAGATCTCCTGTAGAAGAAGAAGAAGAAGAAGAAGAAGAAGAAGAAGAAGAAGAAGAAGAAGTTACCACAGAGATCACAGAGATCACAGAGAGCACAGAGAAAGACAGAGAGTCATTATGAACGGAAGGCCTCGATTCTCCCTTCCTTGTCTTTCTCCGTGTTCTCTGTGTCCTCTGTGGTAAAACGGATCCTGGCTCTGGCTTTCTATTGCGTCGGTGCGGATGTATCGGCGGGTGGGGTTGATGCGACGGGGCGTGCATCGGGCGGGCCGGCGCCGGGCTCGCCGTCTTCGAGGCCCCAGCCGCCGCCGAGGGCTTTGTAGAGCGCGACGAGGCTGGTCGAGACGTTTGCTTCGCTCTGGACGAGGGCATCCTCCGAGAGGAAGAGCTGGCGCTGCGCGGAAAGGACGTTCAGGAAGTCGGTCTTGCCGTTGCTGTAGAGTTGCATGGAGAGATCGACCGCGGTCTTGTTGGCTTCGACGGCCTGGGCGAGCGAGACGCGGCGTTGCTGCTGCGAGGTGAAGTTGACAAGCGCGGTCTCGGTGTCCTGGAGCGCAACGAGGACGGTCTGTTTGTAGGCCGCGTAGGCCTCGTCGGTGACTCCGCGTTGGAGCTCGATGTTCCCCCGGGTCTGGCCCCCGTCGAAGACGAGCCAGTTCGCGCCGGGGCCGTAGGACCAGTAGTGGTTGGCGAGATTGCCGAGATCGCCGGCGTTGCCACCCTGGAGTCCGATCGAGCCGTTGAGGTTGAACTGCGGATAAAGGTTGGCGACGGCGGCACCGATTTGCGCCGTCGCGGCGTGCAGGTTGGCCTCGGCGCGCCGGATGTCCGGGCGGCGCTGGAGAAGCTCGGAAGGAAGCCCGATCGGCACGGACGCGGGCGCGCGGGGGATGGACTTGTCAGGGGTCAGCTCCGCGAGCAGTGCCGAGGGTTCCTCGCCGAGCAAGACACCGAGCGCGTAGATGAACGCGCGGATCTGGGATTCGGTCACGGGGATCGAACTGCGGGTGGATGCGACCTGCGCTTGGGCATTCGCCACATCCAGTCCGGCGACGAAACCCGCCTCGAATCGCTCTTGCGTGAGCGCGAGCGTCTCCTCCTGGGCCTGAAGGTTGCTGCGGGCGATGGCGAGCTGGCTCTGCGCGCCGCGGAGATTGATGTAGTTTGTTCCGATGTCGCCGGCCAGCGTCACGAGGACGTCGTCCCGGTTCTCAAAGGATGCCTCGAGCCCCGCCTTGCTCGCCTCGATCTGGCGGCGGATGCCGCCGAAGACATCGATCTCCCAACTCGCATCGAAACCGACCTGGTACGCCTCGCTGATGCGTCCGTTGCCGTTTGTTCCCAGTCCGCCGACCGGGTTGCGCGCCTGCGAAGCGCTCGCGCCGATGCTGACCGACGGGTACAGCGCGCCCGTTGCGATGATGAGCTGCGCGCGGGCCTGCCGTACACGGGCGATGGCGACCGCGACATCCAGATTCTGGCGCTGCGCCCTGGAGATCAGCCCGGTGAGCTGCTCGTCGTTGAACTCGCGCCACCAGCGGGAAACTTCGATCGGATGGTCGTTGGGCTTGCTGGCGAGATCCTCGGGCGAGACCGATTTGTCGAGACCGGCGAACTTGGATGAGACGGCGGTCTCGGGCTTTTTGTAGTCGGGGCCGACCATGCAGCCGGAGGAGAAGAGAATTTCACCACAGAGGCACAGAGAGCACAGAGGAAGACAAAGACCGAGTCTTTGATCTCGTGAATCGAACGCTTTCAAGTACCTGACATTCATTGGTGGCTGGCTCTTCCTCTCTGCGTCGAAATCTGTGCTCTTTACTCTGTCTCGATTCTCTTCTTCTCTGTGCCTCGGTGTCCCCGCCGCAGCGGGTCTGGCGATCTGTGGTGAATGACTTTCTTATTCGTATCGGAGAGCTTCGATTGGATCGAGCCGGGAGGCTTTCCAGGCGGGGTAGAAGCCGAAGACGATGCCGACAAAGGCGGAAACGACGATCGAGGCGACAATGGCTTCGACGGAGCTCTCGACGGGCCAGCGGAGGAATTTCTGCACCATGAGTGCCGCGCCGCGCCCGAGCGCGAGCCCGAGCAGGCCTCCGACGAGGCACAGCAGCGTCGCCTCGGTCAGAAACTGACGCAGGATGTCGCGGGAACGCGCCCCGACCGCCATCCGCAGGCCGATCTCGCGGGTGCGCTCGGTGACCGAGACCAGCATGATGTTCATGATGCCGACGCCCCCCACCACCAGCGAGATGAGCGCGACGGCCAGCAGCAGATTCGTCATCATGTTGGTGGTGCTGGCGAGCGCGTTGGCGCTCTCGGTCATGTCGCGGATGCTGAAGTCGTCGGCCTCGCCGGGCTGGAGGCGGTGGCGTTCACGCAGCAGCGCGGTCACCTCACGCATCGCGGGGCGGATCTGGTCGGACGATGTCGCGGCCATGATGATCTGATCAATATTGGCAAAGCGCGGCGGCATCGGGTTATCGCCGGTTGAACTGGACGACGCGGCGGGAAAAACGCTGGCGGCGCCGGGATAGGTCGTGTCGGCCGAATTGGACGAAGCGGTGGTCGTTGCGGTCGTGGCCGTTGACGCGTTCGATTGGCCCGAGACGCGGTACTTGATGGTCGTCCAGGGTGCGAGCAGGATGTCGTCCTGGTCCATACCGAACGCGTTCGCGCCCTTCGGGGTCAGCACGCCCATCACCGTGAACGCGACGTTCTTGACTCGGATCTCCTTGCCGACAGGGTTCTCGCCCCCGAAGAGCTCGCGCACCAGTGTCTGCCCGACCACGCACACGCGCGAGGCGTTGCGGACATCCGCATCGGTGAAGATGTCGCCCTCGGCGAGCTGTGCCCAATCGCGCACGGTCAGGTACGCGGGGGTCGTACCGAAGACGAAGGTGGGCACCCAGTTCTTGTCCTGATACACAAGCTGCGGACGCGCGCGCACGAGCGGCGCAGCCGACGCGACCGCGCTGCACTCTCGCAGGATCGCTTCGCAGTCTTCGGCCGTGAGCGTGAGCGAAGTGCCGCCGCCGAAAGAGACGCCGCCGGTCGCGGCGGTTCCCGGGAAGATCTGAAGGTTGTTCGCGCCCATGCTCGCGATCGTCTTGGCGATCGAACCGGACGAGCCCTTGCCGATCTCCATCATCGCGATCACGGCGGCGATGCCGATGACGATGCCGAGCACCGTGAGCGCGGAACGGGTGATGTTGCGGCGGAGGGCGCGGATGGCGGTGCTGAGGGTCTTGCGGATGGTCATGGGCGCCGACCTCCTGTGCTTGGCGTCGAAGCTGAAAGGCGATTTTCACCGCAGATCGCAGATCCGCCGCGGCGGGGTCGCAGAGGACGCGGAGAGGGGAAAGGAAGATGGAAGAAGGGTGACTGCATGGAAAGTTGTACTGATCGAGAATCAGACTCGGGCATTTACTCTGCGATCTCTGCGACTCTGCGGTGATGATTGATTTCTTTCGGCGGGCCTTCGCGGGTGGTGTCGGATTCGATCATGCCGTCGCGCAGGCGGATGTTGCGGCGGGCGTGGCCGGCCACTGTCGGATCGTGGGTGACGAGGATGATCGTGATGCCTTCGGTGCGGTTGAGGCGATCGAACATCTCGAGGATTTCGGCGGTAGTGCGTGAATCGAGATTGCCGGTGGGTTCGTCGGCGAAGAGGACGGGGGGCTGATTGATGAGGGCGCGGGCGATGGCGACGCGCTGTTGCTGGCCGCCGGAAAGCTGGCTCGGGCGGTGATCCATGCGCTCGCCGAGGCCGACCATCTTGAGCAGCCCCGCCGCACGCTCCCTGGCATCGCGATCGCTCAATCCGGTGTTGGTGTAGGCGAGCGGCATCATCACCTGTTCGAGCGCTGTGGTGCGGGGGAGCAGGTTGAAGTTCTGGAAGACGAAGCCGAT
This sequence comes from Planctomycetota bacterium, assembly GCA_017303555.1. GTDB lineage: Bacteria > Planctomycetota > Phycisphaerae > Phycisphaerales > UBA1924 > JAFEBO01. Next base: position 58,501 of record JAFLCN010000010.1, on the reverse strand, counting down.
TTTCTTGTTGCGGATGAGTGCGCGGGCGTCGGAAGAGAGGCGAGAGACTTCGGTTCCGTCGAGCCAGTACTCGCCACTGGTCGGGCGATCGAGGCAGCCGAGCAGGTTCATGAGCGTGGTCTTGCCGGAGCCGGAAGAACCGGTGAGCGCGACGTACGCGCCGCGCTCGATTTCGAGGGAGATGCCGCGGAGCACGTGAACGCTGATCTCGCCCATGTGGAAGGTGCGGCGGATGTCGTGGAGTTTGACGAGGTCGTCGGGCATGGGGGAGGAAACGGAAAATGCGGGAAGGCGTTCACCACAGAGACGCAGAGGCACAGAGAAATCAAAAAGGGAGAGAGAAGATGAAAACTGAAATGTCAGATGGGAGAAGGCGAATCAACACGGAGAGAGGCGGAGGCATTTACCACGAAGGACACGAAGAACACGAAGGGAAGAGAGAAAGAGAGAAAGAAAGAAAGAGAGAGAGAGAGAGAGAGAGAGAGAGTGTGTGTGTGTGTGTGTGTGAAGGAGCAGAAAACGGAGAGGAAGAAGATGAGAGGAGAAGGGGTAGAAGTGGGAATGAGAGAAGGGGGTTAGCGGCCGCCTCGGTTGCCGCCGCCACCTGGGCGGCCGCCACCGAAGGGGTTGGCGGGCGCGAATGGGTTGGTTGTGGTGCTCGATGCGCTTGAGCCGGCCACGGCTTCGCCGATGACGACTTGGTCGCCTTCTTGCAGGTTGTCGCTGGCGACTGCGGTGAGGAGGCCATCGGAGATTCCGACGCGGACTTCGACGGCGCGGAGGCCGCTGGATTCGAGGATCCAGACGGTGCCTTTGCGTTCGGCGGTGCGCTCGGCATGGGACGCGGATTCGACCGGCATCGAACCTGTTTCGCGATTCGCCCGCCGCGGGCCACGCTGTTGATTCGGATCGGCGGATTGCGGACGGGCGGAACCGGTCGTCGCGGCCGGAGTTGAAGGCGACGAGGCGGCGGGTGCCGCGGCAGCGACCGGGGGCGTTGCGGTTGTGGGCGCCCAGCGGAGCGCGGCGTTCGGAACGGCCAGAGTGCCGAGCGCTTCGTTGATGACAAAGCGGACGTTGGCGGTGAGATACGGCAGGAGGCGTTTGTCGGGGTTGTCGGTCGCGATCTCGGCGGTGTAGGTGACGACGTTCTGCGTCATGGTCGCGTTGAGGCGGACCTTGCGGACTTCGCCCTTGAAGGTCTCGCCGGGGAAGGCATCGACGGTGAAAGTGACCGGGCGGCCGGGCTGGACGTGGCCGACGTCGGCTTCGTTGACCTGCACCAGCACCTTCATCTTTGTGAGGTCTTTGGCGATGAGGAACAGGCTGGGCGCGTTGAGGCTGGCGACGACGGTCTGGCCGATCTCGACGCGCCGGTCGATGACGACCCCGCTGACGGGAGAGGTAATCGTGCAGTACGCGAGGTTGCGCTTGGCGCGCATCAGCGACGCTTCTGCGATCGCGACCGAGGCGTTGGCCTGCGCGATCGAGGCCTCGGACAGCGAGATGGTCGCGGTGCCTTGTTCGTAGCTGGACTTGGCGGCATCGAAATCCGCGGCGGAGATCGCCTTGCTCTGGCCGAGCTTCTGAGCCCGGGCCCAATCGCGTTCAGCCTGATCGAGTTTGGCCCTGGACTGAGCGAGATTGGCCTGCGCGACGAGGACCTGAGCCTTGCTCTGAGCGAGCTGCGCTTCGGCGGTAGAGACATCGGCCTTGAAAAGCGCATCGTCGATGTTGGCGAGCACCATCCCGGCATCGACCTCGGAGCGGTAGTCCACCGGCTTGCCGTCCTTGCCGTTGCCGAAACTGGCGATCAGGCCGTTGACCTGCGCGCCGATATCCACGACGTCTTCGGGGACGATGGTGCCGGTCGCGGAAATGCTGGAGACGATGTCGGCCTTGCGGACCTGAGCGGTGCGGTAAACCGAAGAATCGGGCTTGGCGCGGGCGCGGTAGAGCTGCCAGCCGTACGCGCCGCCGCCGCCCAGGAGACCGAGGACCACGAGCCAGACAACCAGCTTCTTCATCAAGGACTCCGACCTCCTTCGACCCCCCACCCCGCCACGCACCTCTACGAAGATCAACTGTTGGAGGGCTGAGCGTGTTGCGTGTTGAACGCGAAAAAGGTGCACGGAACGGGTCCGGCAATTGCCCGATAGATATGGATCGCAGGCCGGCTCCGGTCGGATTCGCATGAGGCCGAGTTCATGCGGCTTCGACAGGGAGCGTTTCGGTTCGCTGCGCTCGGCCGCTCAATCCGTGCCGCTTTTTTCGATGATCACCGCCGTGCCGTAGCAGAGAACCTCGGTCGCGGCTGTGGTGCCGCCGAGTTGGGATGCGTCGTAGTGAAGGCCGACGATGGCGTTGGCGCCGACGGCTTTGGCGTGCTCGATCAGGATGTCGTAGGCGTGCTGGCGGGCCTGATCGCACATGTCGGTGTAGGCGCCGATCGTGCCGCCGACGATGGATTTGAGTCCGCCGAGGATGCCCTGCGAGATGGTGGGCGCACGGACGATGATGCCGCGGACGACGCCTTTGTATTCGACGATGCGGAAGCCTTCGAAATGGAAAGTTGTGGTGACGAGCATGGGTGGAGGATAACCGAATGTGGGATGGGGGATGTGGGATGGGGAATGTCGGATGTCGGATGTCGGATGTCGGATGTCGGATGTCGGATGTCGGATGTCGGATGTCGATCGGATTGTCCACGATTGCGAGTTCCGCAGCCGCAGAGCGGCGACAAGCCGATAGCCTGGGGCGCAAGCCCCAGGCAGCGAGCGCAGGTTTTCGAAGCTCCGAAGGAGCGACACCTCAGCCGAGCAGATAGGTTCGGTCGTACTTGATGTTGTGGCGTTCAAGAAACGCGATCAGCTCTTCCTCGTAGCTTTTGTGCGCGTGATGCTCGCGTTGCTTCGCGATGTATGCACGGACATGGGGAACAATTGATTCGCTGACAGAGAATGCCGCGTATCCGCGCTGCCATTCGAACGCGGTCTTCACATCCTCATGCAGCCACTTGGAAGAGTTCGCTTTGATATCGCGCACGAGATCGGAGATGGCGACGGTCGGATGAAGCCCGATCAGAAGGTGGATGTGATCTTCGATGCCACCGGCGGCAAGCATTTGGCAATCGAGTTTGCGGGCGATGCCACCGATGTACGAGTAGAGGCGATCGGCGAATGCGGAATCGATTTGAGGGGCGCGATTCTTCGTCGAGAAAATAATGTGGACGTTGATATTGGTGAAGGTTGAAGACATGCGGGGAGTATGACGGAGGTGGGCGGAGGTCGCAAGTTGGCGAACGTTGCGGTCGGGCGGAGGTTGTGGGTCGAGAAATGTCGCGAGTCGGGTGGTCGCGGAAATGTGTCGCCGCGTTGCGGCTCGGGATGTTGGGCCACGTTTTCCTGGGGCTGGCGCCCCAGGCTATTGGCTTGTCGCCGCTTCGCGGCTGCATTCGACAGGGAAGCACGCTGGTGTGCGAGCTCGTTGCACGCGTGTTTTTTTCGGGCGTGGTGCTGGTGGCGCAGGCGTCATAGACGGATGTGACTTGGTGACAAGTCGGGCGTGTGGGGTGACTTTGTGGGGTTGCGTTTCCGATGTTGAACTCTGACCGGCGGCGCCTTTGCGGGCGACGTCGGCCCTCGGTCGCTTGTTGGCGATCGGGAGGAGACGAATCTGGTTTCCTCGCTTTTGGGTCTGCCTTCGGGGCAGCGTGGGAACTCCGGCAACGGGGTGCAGGAGCAGGGTTGAGCGAGGCGGAAATAGGGAAGCGGGCGGGCCGGTTGGCCGCGGCCCACAAGCAAGGAGTCAGGCATGTTGAAGCAGACGATTCGCAAGGGTTTCACGCTGGTCGAAATTCTCATCGTGGTGGTCATCCTGGGCATTCTGGCGGCGATCGTTGTGCCGCAGTTCACGAACGCCACGCAGGATGCGCAGGCGGGCAACATCAAGGCTCAGCTTGATACGTTGAACAATCAGATCGAGTTGTTCCGTGCTCGTACGAATCAGTATCCCGCAATCGGTGACTACACCGCCGCGTCGGTGTCAAATCCAGCTCACTTGAGCTGGGGCACGCTGATCGACGGGGGCTATGTGAAGGCTCCGCCGGTCAACCCGGTCAACGGCAGCGCGGCAGTTGTCTTCGCGGCTGCTGGCGATGCCAACGCGGGCTGGTACTGGGATGCGGCGACCAACACTCTCAACGCTTCCTACTTCGATCGCGCCAGCGGCAAGATCACTCCGGGCACTCCCTGAGTTGGTTACGGCCTCGTCTGATCTGAACTGAACTTTCAGACCGGCCGATTCCTGGAAAGGGATCGGCCGGCTTTGCTGGGGGGCCGATGTCATGGAGCGAGCGATGAAACGCAGGGGATTCACACTCGTTGAGATTCTCATCGTGGTGGTGATCCTGGGGATCCTGGCCTCGATCGTGGTGCCTCAGTTCTCGCGCGCAACAAACGATGCGAAGCAGCAGGCGACGGTGAGCCAGCTTGTGAAGCTGCGGCACGCCCTGAGCGTGTACTACTTCCGAAACAATTCGACGTTTCCGTCGGTGACGGCGGGCAACGGGACGTGGGGCCAGCTTCTGGGCGACGGCTATTTCAAGGAGCCGCCGTCCAACGTGCATGTCGGCGGCGTGAATGCGAACGTCATCACCATCGGCACCGCACCGGACAGCGCATCCACAACGTCTTATGGCTGGATCTTCAACCCGGCAACCGGAGATGTCTGGGCCGCGAGCTTCGACGCGACGGACAAGCCGCTTCCCTGAGCAACACCGTGAGCAAATCAACGCGAGCACAATTCCGCCGGGGCTACACCTTGATCGAGGTGCTGATCGTGGTCGTGGTGCTCGGCATCGCGGCATCGCTTTCTGCGCCCGCCTTCAAGCAGACCGGCGTGTTCCAGGTGCAGGCGTCGCTGCGGACGATCGTCTCGCAGATCACAGAGTTGCAATCAGACGCGCTCGCGACGCAGGAGGGGCGAGCGATCGTCTTTGATGTGTCGAAGAACTCGTACACCATGTGCCGCGTGCCGGGGACGAGCGTGGACCCTGTGGTGGACGGGATTTCGACAACGGCGATCGGCGGGGCGCTCTACGGCAACGCGATCATCAGGAACGTGAACTTCAACAACAGCCAGACGCTGATCTTTGATGAGCTTGGTGCGCCCGTGTCGGCCGCGGGGAGCAACACCCCGGCGGCGGATGGCTCGCTCGAGGTGATCGGGTCGGGGCAGACGTTCAAGATCACGGTGCAGGGCTATACGGGGCGGGTGGTCGTGACGAAGACGGCGGGAGATTGAACGACCAAATACCGGAATACAGGGCGATTGCACCGCAGAGGCGCAGAGAACACGGAGAGAATCGGAATGGTCGAAAGCAGATTGAGCCCCACCATTCTGGTTCTTGCGGCTGCTGACCATGACCCGACTTTCTCTCTGCGATCTCTGCGGTGAAATGACTTTGGGCTTGGTCCCCTCGGGAAGGGGACAACTGAGACGGGAGGCGTTGTGGGAAACGTGGTGAACGACAAACCGGATATCGGGATGGAAGGCAATTCTGATTTCGGAGGCGGGATCACGCTGAAGAGCGCGGCGATGTCGATGGCGATGGTGCTCGCGCTCGGGATGCTGATCTGGGTGAAGCTGAGGCTGGTGACGAACGTGCCGCGGACTGCATATGCGGAACCAGAGAAGCCGCATGTGGAGCAGGTGAAGCCGGAAGCGCCGAAGCAGCAAACGGCGGATGCGACAGAGAAGCATTAGAGCAGCAGAGCTGCAGATTTGCAGAACAGCAGATTCAAGCGGAGGGGAGGCCCTCCGTTTTCTTTGCGCTCGATACCAAACTAGCCCACCCCCAACCCCCTCCCTCGTGGAGGGGGCTCCTGCACTAGCGATTGCTGGCGATGAGCGCGATGATGCCGATCACGATCAGCGCGATGGCGATCAGCGTTCCGATCTTCCAGCGGCTGTAGGGGCGGTCGCCGATGAGTTCGCCGGTGCGGCCGTTGATGAGGACGCGGTAGAGCTTGCGGTTGAAGCGGTAGGCGCTGACCCACATCGGCAGCAGGATGTGCTTAAAGGTGATGTGGTCGTAGCTTGAGCGCATGGAGCTGATGCGTTGTTCATCGCCACCGATGTCGGCGCAGATGGTTCCTTCGATGGTGGGACGCATGCGCTGCTTGGCGCCTTCGAAGCCGCCGGGTAAGTCGATGCTGTAGCTTTCGCAGCGGAAACCGGCGAGGTAGGCATGGTCGTAGGGGACGAGTTCGTTCAGGGTTCCGTCTTTGCTCCAGGGTTCGGCGCTCGATTGGTTGTTCAATGGGAGCGAGGTGCTGGCGGGGATGAGGATGTCGTTGAAGTCATCGACGACTGTGCCGCTGGCGGGGTACCAGCGGGTTTTGCGGACTTGGCGGGTTTGCGTTGTCAGTTTGCCGTTGACTGTGGTCGTGTAGGTTTCGGTGACCCAGTAGTGTTCGCCCCGCTGGCCTTCGTAGTCGGTGGTGGCGATGCAGTCGTAGGTCCAGAAGGGCATGTACGCGCCGACGAATGCGCCGTCGAGGAAGGCTTCGCGGGCGAGCTTGGTGGGCGCGAACCAGCGGGATTTGAGCCAGGCGCGGTAGTAGTCGATCGCGGCGCGGCGGGTGATGGAAAAGGGCATGATTGCCGCGGGTTTCAGGCGTTTTTTGGAAACGGCCTGTGCGACGATGGCTGTGCCGCAGAAGGGGCAGAGGTGGCTGGTGAGGTTGTCGGGGAACTCGACGTTGGCGCCGCAGGCATCGCAGCGGACTTCGAGTCGTTCGAGGGTTTGGGCGTTGTGTTCGAGATCGGCGAGGGCGGAGTGGTAGTCGGATTCTTCAACGACGGCGGCGGAAACGGGGACGGGGTTGAGTGTGCCGCAGTGGTTGCACTTGAGGGCTTTATCGCCGGGTGAGTAGGCGAGATCGGCTCCGCATTGGGAGCAGGGGAAGGTGCGATGGACGCCGGGGAGAGGAGTAGGTTCGAGTTCGGACATGAAGAGAGTTCAACACGGAAAAGACATGCACCACAGAGGCACAGAGACACGGAGAAATGCGGGAGAGAACTCGGAGTGCGCGGAGGGGGCGGAGTTGCGCGGAGAAGAAGAGAGTGAAGGAGAGATGGGATTTGGGAGATGGGATGCGTGCGCGAGGGAGTTTGAGAGATTGCCGCGCGGTTGAACTCCCACCCCCAACCCCCTCCCTCGGGGAGGGGGCTTCGAAGTTGCGCTAGGGGAGCGGAGGTGGGTTGCTGCCCAATGTGATGTGGAGGTCGGGGCAGTCGGAGGCTGGGGCCCAGGCTGGCATGCCTTGTTTCCAGACGAGGGTTTGGGGGGTGAGCTTGCCGCTGGAGGAGAGCTGCTGGAGAGCGGCGGTGTCGAAGGGGCCGGCTTGCTTGCCGTCGATGGCGACGAAGAAGCGGAGAGCGGATGCGCCGAGGGGAGGCGGAACATTGGATGACTGGTTTGCGCCGGCGATGGCGCCGGACATCTGGTTGGCCATGGCGAAGCCGGCGCCGATGCCCATGCCTTGGGCCATCGCGCCCCCACCGTTGGGGTTTTTGGCGGCGTCGCCGATTGCGGTGGCGGTCTGGAACTGCGTGAACTTGCCCATGTCGCCGATGACGCCCATGCTGGTGCGCTTGTCGAGCGCGGCCTCGACTTCGGGCGGGAGGGAGATGTTTTCGATGAGGAAGGCCGTGACGTCGATGCCGTAGGTTTTGAAGGGGGGCCGGATCTTGCTGGCGATGAGCGAGGAGAGCTCTTCGTAGTTGCTGGCGAGATCGAGGGCGGGGACTTTGCTCTCGGCGAGGGCGTCGGTAAAGCAGGTGAGGATGAAGTTTCGGAGCTGGTCGGTGATGCCGTCGGCGGTGAAGCGGCCGCTGGTGCCGCTGACTTCTTTGACGAGCGCGCCGGCGTCGGTGACTTTAAACGCGTAGGTGCCGTACGCACGCAAACGCATGGGGCCGAACTCGGCATCACGGAGCATGATCGGGTTGGCGGTGCCCCACTTGCAGTCTGTGAACTGGCGGGAGTTGACGAAGTAGACCTCGGCCTTGAAGGGGGATTCGAAGCCGTACTTCCAGCCCAGGAGGGTGGAGAGGATCGGAAGGTTCTTGGTTTCGAGGGTGTAGAGGCCGGGCTGGAAAACGTCGGCGATTTTGCCCTGATCGACGAAGACGGCGACCTGGCCCTCGCGGACGATGAGCTTGGCGCCGTACTTGATCTCGTTGTTCATCCGCTCGAAGCGGTAGACGAGCGTGTCGCGCGAATCGTCGAGCCACTCGACGATGTCGATCAATTCACCCTTGAGCTTTTTCCAGAAATCCATGGTGCCTTTCTCCTTCGCACGCGGGAGGCAACAACCGTGCCACTCCGAAGCGAAAAGTGTAAGTCGATGGGTTATTGGGCCGGGAGTTTTCTGGATTTCAGGGCTTGCAGGCGGCATAAACGGACCGGAATGCCGTTCCTGATGCGGCTGGGGCGATTGTGCTCGCGCGAACGTTTCTGGCTGGAACTTCGTGCCAAAGTCACTTGATGCGCCAGTCGAAATAGACGGCATCCGGTGCGCTGGCTATTGGGCCTTGTTCCGGAGCGTGGTCGGGGCGTGCGTCCGAGAGGTAACGGAGCCGACCGAGAAGTCTGCCGCAAGAGAGGAAATTCGCCATGCCGTTCAATCCCACCAACCGCCCCACCCCCACACCCACCCCCACCCCTTCCCCGTCCGTCTCGAACTCGGGCGCCGAGTTCAACTCGCTGCAGCCTTCGTTCGAGTTGCTGCTCAATTGCCGCAGCACTCTGGCGAGAACGGATTGGTCGAAGCTGGCGTGGCCGGCGGCGATCCTCATCTCGATCAGCGGCGCTGCGGTCGGCCGGGCGCAGGTCACGACCTACGGCAGCGGCTCGCAGTCGTCCCAAACGAGTGGTCAGACGAGCGGCCAGACGAGCAACCAGCAGAGCGCCAACCAGTCGAGCACTGCGCCCCAGTCCGGCAAGCCGGTCGATGCATCGCTGAGCTCGGCGGCCAAGACCTCGGTCCCGACCACGATGGCGCAGAGCTGGTCGGCTCAGCCGGCGAGCGAGCCGACGCCCGTACCCGAGAACACCGTGCGCGAACAGACCGTGAGCGATCCGTTCGCCGGGAAGCCCAGCGGCGGCACCATGGAAGGCAACGTCACCAACGAACCCCGCAGCGTGAAGAGCATCCGTGCCAATGCCGTGAAGGTCGATGACAACGGCGTGGTGGACCTGCGCGTGAACGGCGAAGAGATCACGGCCGTGCTGGAGATGCTGAGCCTGCAGAGCCAGAAGAACATCATCCCCTACAAGAACGTCAACGGCAAGGTGTTTGCGAACCTGTACGGCGTGACGTTCTACGAGGCGCTCGATGCGTTGCTCCACGCCAACGGCTACGGCTACGTGGAGCGTGGGAACTTCATCTACGTCTACACGCTCGAAGATCTCCAGAAGCTCGAGAAGGAGAGCCGCCAGCGGGTGTGGAAGGTCATCAAGCTGAACTACCTGTCGGCGGTCGATGCCGCGGCGTTCGCGCAGGCCCTGCTCAGCAAGGATTCGGTGATCAAGACCAACGCGAAGATCGGCACGTTCCCGGGCAAGAGCGAAGTGCCGAACGGAGCGGAGGATTATCCGGGCGAATCGACGGTGATGGTGTACGACTTCCCGGAGCAGGTGGAGCAGATCGAGAAGCTGATCAAGGAACTGGATACCCGCCCGGCGCAGGTGCTGGTCGAGGCGACGATTCTTCAGGCGAAGGTGAACGAGAACAACGCGTTCGGCGTGGACTTTGCGGTCATCGGCAACCTGAACTTCGGCGACTTCCTGGGCGTCGGCGGCCCCTTGCGGATTCCGGATGCGATGCTGGTGAACAACTCGACGAAGCTGGTGAACGGTGCCGCGGGAGATACCCCGATCGTCGGAACGGGCACGGGCAAGGACAGCGCCTTCGGTCTGGCATCAAGCCCCGGCAACGTGGCGGGTCCGGCGACTTTGAAGCTCGGCCTCTACAGCAACGACGTGGGCGTGTTCATCCGCATGCTGGATGAAGTGACGGACACGACGGTGCTGAGCAATCCGAAGATCCTCGCGCTCAATCGCCAGGCGGCCCGCGTGCTGATCGGTGAACGCGTCGGCTACCTGAACACCACGAGCACGAACACGGCGACGACGCAGTCGGTCGAGTTCCTGGATACTGGTACGCAGCTCTACTTCCGGCCGTTCGTCGGCAACGACAACACGATCCGACTCGAGCTCAAGCCGAGCGTTTCGTCGGCCGTGGTGCGCGACGTGAAGAACAGCACGGGCTCGACCGTGACGGTCCCCGATGAAATCACCAATGAACTGACCACCAACGTGATCGTCCGCGACGGGCAGACCGTGGTGCTGGGCGGCCTCTTCCGTGAATCGACCCAGACGGCACGCAAGCAGGTGCCCTTGCTCGGCGACATCCCGCTGGTGGGCTACGCCTTCCGCGGGCAGGAAGACACGATCGATCGGCAGGAGATCATCTTCCTGATCACGCCGACGGTCGTGACCGACACGTTCCTGGCGGAGACGGGCGACAAGACGCAGGACATGATCGCGCGGGTCCGGGCCGGAACGCGTGAAGGTCTGCTGCCGTTCAGCCGCGAACGCATGACCTCGCAGATGCTGATGGACGCCCGCAAGCTGGCGGCCGAAGGCAAGACGGATTCGGCGCTGTGGAAGCTGAACATGGCCTTGTCGATCAACCCGCAGCAGCCCGAGGCGATCGAGCTGAAGGAGAAGCTGACGGGCAAGAACGAAGTGTGGCCGACCCGCAGCATGCTGAACGAACTGCTGGATACAGAGGGCCGGAAGGTGAAGGCCAGTTCGTCGTCGGTGCTGCCGAGCAGCCCGGCGCCAGAGGCTTCGGCACCGGCGGCACATGCCGCCCCGAGCGCGGCCCCCACCGCGGCCCCCAGCACGGCTTCGAACTCGGTATCAAACCCCGAGTCGGCTGTTGGCCCGTCTACGGCATCGAGCGCTTCGGACGCGACGGCGCAGTCGAGCGTGGCCGCCGCGCAGACCGCAGCGCCCGTGCAGGAAGCGGCGCCGGTCGTGACGGCATCGGCTCCGATCGTTGATTCGGGGTCGAGCCAAGCAGTTTCGCCCGCAACCGCACAGTCGGTTGCGACGAACAGCACGACGCCCGCGAAAGCGACGACGCAGTACGCGAGCATGCGTTGGGACCAGAACATGCGTCGCACGGCGGCGCTGCCGTCCACGACGACCCCCGGCACCACCAGCCCGGTTGCTCAGCAGACGAGCGGCACGGATGACGTCGCGAAGAAAACCAAGGTTTCGGCGTTCGGGAAGCTGTTCGGGACCGTGAAGCCGTCGGGCCAGAGCGTCTCGTCGGCGAGCGAAGGCGCGAGCGAGCAGAAGTAAGCCGAGACAGCACGTGCATTCTGTTGCGATCAGGCCCGCCCGGCGGGCTTGACGCATTGGATGGAAATGGCCTGAAAGAGGCGGAAAAAGCGGTCATGGCGCCGTTTCTCCGGGATTCCCGGACTTCACGAAAGTGTGCCCGCACCGCGGCCGATGAGACCGAGAACCGCAAGGAAGCGATCGGATTCGTCCGTCGCCCCGAGGCGGTTGGGGGCCGGAGGCAACCCGTCCACCGCCATGCCCGCCCCCACCACTCGCCTTCCACACACGTTCACCCACCGATTTGTTTCACGGAGAGATTCATGCGGAACACCTTCCTGGTCGTGCTTGCTGGAGTGGTTTGTGCGTCGCTCATCGGGTGCACCGGGCACGGTGTGTCGACCCGTCGCGAGAGCAGCGCCGCGAAGGAGCGCCTGGCCGCGATGAAGTCGGCGATGGAGTGGCAGAGCGCCAAGCAGCAGTTGCTGTCGGGCAACACGGCGAAGGCGCTCGAATCCATCAACCGCTCGCTCGGGCTGAACCCAAACGTGGCGAAGAGCCATGTGCTAAAGGGACGCATCCTGATGGAGCAGGGCGACCTGGAAGGCGCACTGAACTGGTTCGGCACGGCGGAGGGCCTGGACCCCGAGAACGTGGAAGCGCAGTACTACAGCGCGATCGTGTACGAGCGTCTGAAGCAGCCGGACGAGGCGCTCGCCCGGTACCGGCGTGCCTCGGATCTTGAGCCGAGCAACCCCCAGTACGTCATCGCCGCGGCCGAAGTGCTCATGGACCAGGGCAAGCTGGAGGATGCCGAAACGGAACTGACCAGCCATCGCGCGAGCTTCGCGAACAACCCCGGCGTGAACCAGACGCTCGGCCACATCGCGATGATGCAGAACAAGAGCGAGGACGCGATGAACTTCTTCGAGCAGGCCAGGCTGGCGGCGCCGGATGATCCGGCGATCCAGAACGACCTGATCGGTTCGCAGATCGCCTGCAAAAAATTCGCCGATGCCGAACACAACATCACCAAGCTCATGAAGCAGAAGGGCTTCGAAGATCGGCGTGACCTGCGTCTGCAGCGGGCACGCTGCCTTGTCGAGCTCGATCGCCCGATGGACGCTCGTGAAGTGCTCGTAAAGCTCACGACCTCGGACGGCGGCGCATCGGACGTCGAGGCCTGGATCGAACTGGGCAAGCTGAGCTACAAGCTCAAGGACCTGAACCGGGCACGCACGGCGTCGGCCCGGCTGGTGGCGATCGCGCCCGAGCGCCCGGAGGGATACCAGCTTCGTGCGATGGTCTTCCGCAAGACGGGCGCGATGGATCAGGCCCACGACAACGCGATCAAGGCCGTGGCGATCGCGCCGACGGCGGAGAACTACGTCCTGCTCGGCATGATCGAGCGCCAGATGGGCAACACAAACGATGCGAACCTCTGCTTTGCCGAGGCGCTGAAGATCGAGCCGGCGAACCCGATGGCGACCTCGCAGATCGAGGAAATGCGGACGGGCGGCGCAGCGGTTGCCGGCGTGCCGACCGGCGAGTGAGCGCGGATCGGACAATCGAAAATCCAATGAAACAGCCCCGGCGTTCCGGGGCTTTTTCGTTGGGGAACGCTCGAGCCGCGGTCAGATGTAGTCAGCGGCCGGGGCTGCGCCGAAGGACTCTTTGGTCCGTTTCACAGCGCCGAACCAGAAAAGGATGAAGACCGGGTAGAGCGCAAAGAACCCGATGATGGCGGCGGTGATCACAAGTCCAACGGCCGGCGCCGCGAGCGTCTGCTTCGCGATCGGGTTGTCCGGGTTGTTGCGTGCCCAGACCAGGGTTTCCTGCTGCGTGTGCCAGGCGGCATACGCGCCGTAGACGAGCGCGATGAGCGAGATCACACCCCAGACGATGTGGAGCGTGCGACCGCTGAACTGACGCCGGGCGGTCTGGATGCCCGCGGCCAGCAGCAACGCGGACGTGATGAGGCTGAAGATCGTCTGGATGATCTGCAGCATGCCAAATTTCATTGACGGGGGCGGATTGTCGCGGAACTGTTCCGGAAGCATGTTCGGCCCGAACGCGAGCTGTGCGCCGACGCCGCAGACGAGGCATGAGAGCCCGAGGCAGGCCCACGCGATGGAGATGATGCCGAGGACCTTCGGCCACGAAGCGGGAGCGAGTTCAATCTGCGGATCGAGCGGTTCTGCCTGATCGGACATTTCGTGCCTCCGTTGATGCCGCCGCAAGTGTACCGTCCGTGGGGGAGAAAGAACGGTCTTCATGGACGAACGGAAAAATTGCACGGGCGCGGCGCGAACAACTGCGTTCGTCGCGGCCGCGGGTCTGTCGGCGGCAATCATTTCAGCGAACGCCGGAACCTACGCGCTTGACGACGGCACGGGAAGCAACAACCTCGGGCCGAGTTTCGCCTGCGAATTCATGTGGGGGAACATCTTCGAAGTGCAGCCGGATGCGGGCGTGATCACCACGATCTCGGTTTCATTCGGAACTCTGGGAACACCCCAGGAACGTCCGGTGCGGGTGTACCTCTATCAAATGAAGAACGCGGACGACCCGACCGATGCGGAATTGATCGCGACGGCGACGGGACTGAGCGGGCTGCAGCGCACGAATATCTTCCTGGACTATCCGATTGCTCCCCGGGCGGTGTACGGGAGCTTCTTCGTTTCGGCATCGATGCAGGTGTTCGGGAACGCGACGGTGATCCCGGCGCGCTACGACGCGAGCAGCGCGCCGAGCGCCGATCGCTCGTGGTTCTTTGGCGCCGACTCGTATCTCGGGATGCCGCTGAGCGACGCGCCGTTCGCGGGGAACATGGCCAACAACATCATCAAGGGCGTGTTTATGGTGCGGGCGACGGGGGTGCCCAACACGTGCCCGGCGGACCTGAACTGGGACGGCGTGGTGGACGATTCGGACTTTGTGGCCTTCGCCGGGTCGTACACGGTTTTCGACTGCGCAGGGACGGAGATGCCGTTCGGTTGCCCGAGCGATTTCAACGCCGACGGGTTCGTGGATGATGGCGACTTTGTCGTGCTGGCATCGGCGTACGACGCGCTGGCGTGCCCGTAGGGGCTCGCGAATCGAGCGCCCCGAGGCCGCTTATCTGGGCTTTGCCGCGATGCGGAGCTTGAGGTGCTCGAGCTTCGCGCGGTCGGCGTCGGTGAGGGCGGCGGCCATGCCGGATTCGATGGTCGAGGCGATCTGCTGGGCTTGGGGCTGATCGGTGTTGAGATCGAGTGCGCGGAGCCAGACATCGGGCTTGGCGCCGAGCTGCTTGGCCTGATCGAGACGGTTGGCGCCGATGTAGGAAATAGCCTTGAGGTCGCGGAGTCGATCGGCGGGGATGAACGTATCGATCTCGGGGAGGGCCTCGAGCGCCGCGAGAGCGTCGCCGTAGCGACCAAGCTCGATGCGGAGTTCGGCGAGCTCCACGAGCGCTTCGGCGGTGTACGAGAGGCGCGCCGGCTCGGTGCGTTCGGCCATGATGCGGCGCGGATCGGCCAGGTTGGACAGGACCGCTTCGCGCAGGGCCGGATCGGCACGGAGGCGTCGGCTGGCTTCCAATATCTCGTCTTCGTTCATCGCGCCGGCGATGATGGTTAGTGCGGCGCGGCGCTGATCGGGCGCTTTGCGGGTGGCCTCCTCAACGGCGGCAAAGTGGAGAACATCCGGCGCGATTGTCAGGACGCCACGAACGGCGACGTCGATGAGCAGCGGGTCTTCGCGTGCCGCGGCAAGGATTCGGGCAAGAAATTCGGGTGACGTGACCAGCGCCTCGGCGGTGGCCAGCCGCTGCGCCGGGAGCTTCGAGCCGAGCAGCACGACGATCGCGTCGAGATCCGATTGATCGCCAAGCTCGGCGCGGAGGCGGCAGCCCGACCCGTTCAGTTCCGCGAGGCTCACGGTGCGGATCGCTGCCAAGACCTTCTCCGCCGCGGCATCGGAACGGATCATGCCCCCGCGATACAAAGCCCACGCAGCGTCGAGCGAGGCATCGCGCAGCGCCGTGCCACCGCTCGCCCAGACGGCCGGGTCGATCCAGGCAAGGACGGATTCCTCGGTTTCGACGCTGGGCCAGCGCGACGCGGCGTTGAGAAGCGCCGAGGCGGTTGCGGGCACGCGCTCGTGATCGAGCGCGTTGCGGACGGCCTTGTCGGCGCCCTCGGGCGCGAGGTTGGCGATGAGGATTGCGGTCTGCTCCCGGATGACAGGGTCGGGCGAAGCCAGGAGCGGAAGGATCTGCTGGCCGATCGATGAATCCGGGCGGTTTCCGGCGGACAGCTCGCGGGAGATGAGCTCAAGCCCCAGCAGATTCACGCAGGCGAGCGGGTCCCCCACCATCGAGGTGATGAGGGGCCAGCGCCGTTCGGCGGGTGTCGCGAGGTGAAGGGTCCGAAGAGTTTCGAGCAGGCGCGTCTGCACCTGGGCGCGTTGATCGCGCTCGCGATCGGCGCGGGCCGCGAGCGCCTTGATCGAAGCCTCGCGCCAGGCCTCATCGCTCGGGAGCGAAACCAGCAGTTCGTGCCAGCGGGACGCGTTCTCGCCGAGATCATCCCGGCCGGATTGGCGCACCAGCGCCTCGAGCGCCGACCGCCGCAGCGCCGCATCAACGCTCGGAAGCTCGAGCAGTGAAACGAGGTACTCCGCCCCGGCACGGTCGCGGATGGACGAAATCGCCCGAAGCAGCGGGGCTTTCTGCGAGGCCGGAACCTTGTTGCACGCGCCGATGAGGTCCGGCAGCAGCGAGGCCGGAATCCGGGCGGAAGAACCGAGCGCCTCGACGATGTTCCCGAACGCGCCGGAATCCGCGGGCGACGAAAGCATGCGTCGGATGGCGGCATCGGCGTCGGCCGCGCCCGCGCGGGCAACCAGGGCGTCGGCCGCGGCCCGTGAAACCGCGGGATCGCTCGAATCCGGGGCGGATTCGGGGGCGGCGGCTTCCGGCTGATCGGCGCATGCCGACACCGGTGAAGCGAGCGCCCCACCGATCAGCAAACCGGAAATAAGCCAAGCACGACGCACGGGAATCCTCTCCGGCGACACCAATCTGGACTTGCAAACCGACCGTTTCGATCATCCTACAGCGCGTCGGTGAACATCGGTTCGCCAAAGTTTCAAGTTGCGGAAAAAAGGATCGATCAATGGCGCGGGTTCCGCAGCGCGAGCAGTCGCGATGCCTCTTCCACGTCCTTGTCGCCACGACCGGAGCAGCAGAGCAGCACGTTCTGCTCGCTCTTCATCGTCGAGGCCAGTCGCACCGCTTCGGAGACCGCGTGCGAAGTTTCGAGCGCGGGGATAATGCCCTCGGTCTGCGCGAGAAGGGTGAAGGCATCAAGGGCCTGTTCGTCGCTGGTCGCGGTGTACGTCACGCGCCCGGAGTCTTTCCAGTACGAGTGCTCGGGACCAACGCCCGGATAATCGAGCCCCGCCGAGCACGAATGAACGTCCGCGGTCTGGCCGTTCGGATCCTGCAGGACGTACGAGAGCGTCCCGTGCAAAACCCCCGGAGAACCGAACGAGAGCGTGGCCGCGTGCTGCCCGGGCTCGCGCGAACGCCCTCCCGCCTCGACCCCGATGAGCTGCACCTTGGCGTCGTCCACGAAGGGATAAAAGATTCCCGCGGCGTTGGACCCGCCCCCCACGCACGCGACGATGGAGTCCGGCAGGCGGCCCATGTGCCGAAGGGACTGGGCCTTGGCTTCGGTACCGATGATCGACTGGAAGTCGCGGACGATCATCGGGAACGGGTGCGGACCGACGACCGACCCGATGATGTAGTGGGTGCGCTCGACCGAGCCCATCCAGTCGCGCATCGCTTCGTTCGTCGCGTCCTTGAGCGTCCTGGAACCCGAATCGACCTCGATGACGCGGGCGCCGAGCATCCGCATGCGGATGACGTTCAATCGCTGGCGACGGACGTCTTCGGACCCCATGTACACATCACATTCGAGGCCCAGGTGTGCCGCGGCAGTGGCGGAGGCGACTCCGTGCTGGCCCGCACCGGTCTCGGCGATGATGCGTTTCTTGCCCATCCGCTTGGTCAGGAGGCCCTGTCCCAGGGTGTTGTTGATCTTGTGCGCACCGGTGTGCGCAAGGTCCTCGCGCTTGAGCCAGATGGTCGCGGCCTGGCCTCCGTTGCCGCTGCGCCGGGAAAGCTCTGCGGCATGGGCCGTGAGCCGCGAAGCCTTGTAGAGCGGGGTGGGCCGGCCGACGAGCGTCGCAAACAGGGCACGCAGCTCGTCCCAAAAATTGCGATCCTGACGCACCGACTCGTAAACCTCTTCGAGCTGGGCGAGCGCCGCCATGAGGGTCTCGGGCACGTATTGCCCGCCGAATTTTCCGAAGCGGCCCTCGGGCGTCGGCACTTCGCTGAGCCGGGGCTCGACAGGCTTCGTGCCCGTGTGCATGGTGGTCATGGGCGAGTTTAGGTCGGAGGGCTGTTCGTGCGGACGATCTGTGCCGCGGCATCCGGGCTTTCCGCACGCACACACGGCGATCGGGGTGAACGGGCGGGCCGATCTGCGTATAAATCCTCTTGTGCAATTCCGGCCCGTCCCCGAGCGGCTTTTCACGGGACGCCCCGATACCGCTCACGACCGAAGGAGAGTTTCGCGTGCTTTGGAAATCTGCGATTCAACTGTGTGTGATTGTGGCGCTCGCCGGGTGCGCAACATCGAGCAAGTCGTCCTACCCGAACACGATCTCGCTCAAGGTTGACGGGATGGCGTGCCCCAACTGCGCAAAGCACATCGAGCAGGAGTTGAAGCAAGTGCCGGGCGTCGAGACCGCCTCGGTCGATTTCGACACCAAGACGGCGATGGTGACCGTCAACCCGCAGAACCCCGCCACCGAGAGCCAGTTGAACGCGGCGGTCGCTCAATGGAAGAAAGAGCACTTCGCGGTGAAAGAAGATCCGGAATGCCTCGACCCCAAGAAGCGGGAAGAGATGCAGAAGGGCAAGTAAGCCCTCGTGCCGCGAAAGCACGGTCCACCGGTCGCCGGATGTGCTGAGTCGCAGCGCGCCGTGCGGGACGTGATGCGCCCGTTCAGTTCAGCCTCGTGACGGCGCGTTCGGTGTCGCGCCGCAAGAAGCCGGCGCCGCAGAGCCAGATGATGCCGGAAAGGATGATCATGGCCCCGACCACAAGGAAGCCGAGGGTCATGTCGCCCTGCGGATTCTGCTGCGTCCTCGTCAGGTCGGTGATCCATCCGATGATCGGCGGGCTGACGGCATCCCCGAAAGCGTGGATGACGAAGATGCAGACGGCGAAGCCGGTCGCGCGGACAGACGGGTGCGTGACATTGGCGAGGATGGCGTTGCTTGGGCCGGTCGATAGGAAAAGGAAGAAGATGGCAACGAAGATGAACGCATACGCCAGCGGCATCGGCGCGTAGAGCGAGGCGATGAAGAACGGGAAGCCGAGAACCATGCCGCCCCCGGAGACGATGAAGTAGGAGCCGCTCCAGCGGGCGCGGAGCTTGTCGCCGAGCCAGCCGCCGAAGAGTGTTGCGGTGAGGCCGGCGACGACCGTGATGCCTCCGAAGAGCAGGTTCACGTGCCCGAGGTCGGCCTGGCCTCGATGCTCGTGCAAGTAGGTGGGCATCCAGAACGAGATGCCCCCGATCGCAAAGGTGAAGGCGGTCATTCCCAGGACCGCGAGGACGTAGGACGGGGTTCGCAGGAGCGTGGTGTAGTCGCGAAGGCTCGCGTGGCGGTGCGTCGCGCCGTCGGATATGCCCCGGGGCGGGTCTTTCATAAAGAAGCAGAGGGCGCCGAGCGCCAGGCCCGGGGGCAGCGTGATCAAGAAGGCCCAGTGCCAGGAAGCGAACTTGGTGACCAGCCCGCCCAGGACGTAACCGAGCGCGCTGCCCACGGGAATCGCGGCGTAGAACCACGCCAGAACCGCGCCGCGCCTCTGGACGGGAAAGAGATCCGAGATAAGGGTCGGGGCCGTCGGGCCGTAGGCGGCTTCGCCGATTCCGACCAGCACACGCATCAAGAGCATCGCGAGCCACATCGTCGCGAGTCCGCTGCCCCCCGAAGCGAGCGACCAGACGGTGACGCCGATTCCGACGATGGCCCAGCGTTTCCAGCGATCGGCGAGCCAGCCGAAGACGGGGGCCGCGACCATGTACGAAACCAGAAAAGCCGTTGCGAGCAAGCCCATCCGCAGGCCGGCGGTCTTGTCGTCGGCGACGCCCTTCGGGAAAAACTCGGCCCGGATGAGCGGCTCGACGGCGGCAAGCACGTACCGATCGATGTAGTTGAACAGATTGATGAGAAGCAGAAGCGCGACAGAGAACCGGGCCACGTTTGCCGACGGGCGTGCCTCGGGAACAGAAGTTGGCGCGTCTTCGCTCATGCCGCGAGTATGACAAGTCTGGAGGCGGGCGTTGGAAGGCCTTCGAAGGCCGGAAATAATGGTCGGACCCGACGGACCGGAGCGTCGTGCGCATCGTGTTCGTGCATGACAAGTCTGATCGACGATCTGTCGCCGGCTTCGACCGGGCCTCAAACAGCCACAGCCCGGCCGCGCCGCTCGTACGGGCCGCTGGGAGCGGGAATTGCCGCGCTGATCGGCGTCGCCGGACTGGCTCTGGCGAGTTGGAGCGTGTACGAGAACACGCGCCCGGCACCCCGGCCGAAGTCCGCGAGCGATGTTGTGCGTTCGAACGAAGGCCCGGGGGACGGGGAGCGGCGGGTCGATCGGTCTGCGGGTGACCCGAAGCCTGATGGAAAAGAGAGAGTTGCGACCTCGCAGCGCCGAAGGGCGATGCCGGGAATGGACGTTCAGCCGGAGTTTGTCGAGAACCCGCAGTTCACGCCGGTTCGCACGGCAGAGGAATCCACCAGCACCGTCGCGGCGCTCGGGGCGGCGGCGGGCGAGCAATCAACCAGGATCGCCGGCCTCACGAACACACCGCTGCAGACATCGGATCAGATCAACGCGGCGCTCGTCCGCTTCCTCGGCCCGCTCGCGCAGGGTGAAGTCAGGGACGGAGCGGGATTCCTCAAAGAAAACGGGGGAAAACCGCCCGAAACGGGATCCATCCCCGGCATTGTCCAGCAGATCGCGTCTGTCTTGAGATTCTGCGAACTGGACACAACGCACACGCGCGTGCGCCAGGCGCCGAAAATCGAAGGGCCGATTGCCGACATGCTCGCCAAGCTGCCCGGCGGCGCTGTCCCGATGATGATCAACCAGAATCGCTCGGGTGACGGCGACGAAGTCTCGTCGCTGATGATGCCGCTGACCGGCCTGTTTCAAGGATCAACCGAAGGCATTCCGGCCGATGCGCCCCGCGTCGAAGTGAGCATGCCCGCCCGTCTCAAGGGTGAACAGTTCGATGGCAAGAAATTCCTGCTCGGGATCATCCTGGTGAAAAACACACGGACGGGCACGTGGGTGCCTCAGTCGCTCCAGTTCCATTCGAACGACGGCGAGACAATCAAGGCGCTTTCGAAAACCATCCGCCCGCGTTCCGCGAGCGCGGGCGACGGTTCGCCCCCTCCGAAGGCGCCGAGCGACCGCGGCTGATTCCCGTCGTTCCGGCAGCTGAACACACACTCTTCGAGGTTCCCATGCGCAAGCACACCCGTTCCCACGGCTTCACGTTGATCGAACTGATGGTGGCCATCGGCATCATCGGCCTGCTCATCTCGCTCGCGCTGCCGGCGTTGAGCAAGGCTCGCCTCATGGCGAGGCAAACCAAGGGCATGGCGAACGTTCGATCGGTGGGGATGACGTTCGCCCAGTACGCTGGGCAGTACCGGACCTTTCCGTTCATCGAGCCCGGTGCGCCCGTGAAGGCGGCGCACGGCGAAATGCCCGTGCCCGAGGGGATGATCGGGACGCAGTGGCTGCGTCCAAACGCGGTGATGATCACAAGCGACCCCTTCGAGATGGAATGGATGTGGGCAGGACCGGTCTCGAGGTTTGTGAATCCGGAAGAGAACTACCCGATCTGGGTCTCGCCGGGGCTGCCGCAGGTTCTGCCCGAGGGCGACGACCTCGAGGCGCGGGAGCAGATTTCGCTCCGGCTGTCGAACGCGTTTATCGCTCGCCCGGAGCTCTTTGGCGAGAAACCCCAAGACGATGCCAAGATGATCGCCCCCGTCAAGCCCGAGGATGTTTTGAGCCCTTCAAGCAAGGTGATGCTCTTCGATGCGCATGTCGCGTACTACTCGAAACGCCCGCAGATCGTGGAATCGCACTACGACGCGCCCGCTCCAATGGTGTTCGCCGACGGGCACGGCGATGCGAAAAACCCGACGCAGGCCAAGCCCGGAGTTGCAAACATCATGCGGGGTGGCAGCAACATCAAGCTGCACTCGACCAAGGACGGGGTGCGCGGGCAGGACTTTTAGAAAGAATGCCTTCAGTTGATCGCCGGCCTCAGCTCCCGCACAAAGAACGCCGTCTGCCGGTTCTTCGCATCGTTGCTGAATCGCCCGAAACCGATGTGCTCTTCGGGTGCGCCGGTCTCGGGCCAGGTGACCAGCTCGATCTTGGACGGATCCGCGCCCGTGCTCTGATAGTGCGTCCGCAGCCGATCGGCAAATCCCTTCGCCACCGCGAAGGGCATCATGCGGTCGGCTTCAGAATGGAGCATCAGAAGGGGGATCGGCTTGAACGCCGCGAGGTGCGCCGCGGCACTGACGGATGCAACCTCATCGCGGTCGTGCCGAACGACCCAGCGTGGCGGCACCTCGCCCGCGCCGTCTCGCTCTTCCGGAAAATACAACCCCTCGAGCCAGCCGGTGGTGCCTTCGACCGCGGCGCACGCGAACGGGTGCGGATCGCACAGTCGCCGGAGCGCGACGATCCCGCCCATCGACATGCCGCCGATCGCGATGCGATCGAGGTCGAAGACTCCTCCGAACCGCGGATCGGCGAGCGACTCGACGACGTGATCGATCTCGGCAACGGCCTGCGCGATGACACGAAGGCTCGCATCGGGCGCGTGCGAATCAGCAGAGAGGCGCTCGCCGTGCCCGGGCAGGTCGATGGAGCACGCCGCGATCCCGCTCCGGATCCAGCGCAGGAACCGGCCGGGGTCAAGCTCCTTGTCGGCGGTGCGGCCGTGCATCCACAGCACGACCGGCGCGGGGGTTTTCCAATCCGGGTGCGCGAGCAGCGCGGGGACATCGTGCCCGAGGCGATCGTGGCGGGCGACGGCCGCGAGATCGCGGGGGAACTGCTTGAAGCGGTCTGGAAGCGGAGTGGCGGACACGCCGAAGCCTAGAACGCGATCCGTGGCGGGTGTTTTCTTGCGGGACGGCGACGAAGCAGATCCGCGAGCGTTCGCGCGCCGGCCGCGCCAGCCCGAACGAAGTGAAGCGGCAGTTGCCGGAATCGTGCCGCGAGGAACGATACTCGAATCTTCATCGTGCAAACGGCGATTCACCCATCGCTTTGCTCGTACGGCAACGGTTCAATCGGCTCGAATCGCCCTTCGAGTACGCGAGAAGCGTTCACGCTAGAGGACACGCCGTTCGCCGGGCAGTATCGCCAGTCCCTGCACGCGATCGCGCAGATCTGCGGGTTCGGCGCCGTGCAGCGGATCGATCTCGAGCACACAGTCGGGCGTGCCGTCGGGCTTCTTCGGGACTTTGGCTCCGAGCGATTCGAGCCAGCGAGCCGCGCGCAGCGTCTGGATCTGTGCGCACGATTCGGCGCTGTCCACGCCGGTCGCGTTCTTGATCGGCGCGAACTCCTCGATGCGGTCGGTCTCGAGCACGATCGATGCGCGGCAGAGCGGGATCGCATCGAAAATAAACTTCTCGAGCTTCACGCCGTTGTTCGCTGCCGGCGCGACGTGCTCGCCGGTTTCCAGGTCGATGAACGGCACCTTCTTCTCCGCGCGGTGGTACGGCAACTCGAAATTCGGATCGCCGGCGAGTTTCTCGAGGAACGAAACCCCGAGCACATGCACCGCGATCGAACCGGCGTTGAAGCGGAGCGATCCATCGGGATTCGTTTCTCTGCCGAGCGCGGGCGGAAAATCGGAATACTCGATCACGTCCACAACGCGCCGGCCGTTCTTCTCCACGCTCGCGAAGACTCCGACTTTTTCTTCCGGGCTCGTCTTCGGGATCATCTTGCTGGACATCTCGCCCGACGAATCGGGAGCGCCGGCGTGCAGGCCCAGGAACACGGGGTCGAGCGTGCGAACCAGCGGGTTATCGACCTGGAAATACGAAAGATGCTCGATCCCGCGGCGTTTCATGTCGGCGATGGCGCCGCTTTTCTCGAGCGCCGCGATCGAGCCGCCGTGGCCGTCCGGATTGGTCGCGACTTCATCGTGGCGCGCAAGAAGAACCTTGCCCGTCCGCATGTCGAACGACGGCAGCATCCCCTGCTGGAAGAACCGGATGCCCGCCGGATCAAGCCCGAAATACCGGTGCTCGCTGAAATACGCCTGCGTGCTCGCGTGGTTCTGCGGGCTTGTCATGATGTACCAGGGCACGGGCTTGCCGTACTGCTGCTCGGCGCGCCGGATTCCGAAGCCGAAAAACTCAAAGAGCGAACGCCGGCTGACCTCGCCCGCACGGAAGCACCCCTTGGGCCCGTCGTACCCGAGCCGGCTGCCCTGTCCGCCCGCAACCATGAACGCCGCCACCTTGCCCGCGCGGAGCAGCGATTCGCCCGTCGACTTGTACTTCAACCGGTCCCACGGCTTGCGCGCCGACTTGGCATCGTGCGGGTACGCATCCACCGGCTGCAAACCGGAAGGTGGCGCGTGCTTCGCAGGATTGCGCACGTAGCGCTCGATCAGCGCGGGCAGAGATTCCACATCCAGCGCATCGATCTGCCCGAGCAACCCGCTTTTCTGCTTGTCGTCGAGCGTGGGGAAAAAACGAAGCAGGTGTTCCTGTCCAACTCGCTTCAGCCGATCGAGCGTTTCCTGATATCCCGCCATGCCGCCTCTCCTTCCCGTGCGAAACGGGGCGAGCATGCTACCTCATCTCCTCTCGCAGCGGGTACAGTGTTTTCATGGCTGCAACTCCGGCCCACTCGGTTTTCCAATCTCCTTCGCGGCTCCCGCTCATCGGGCCGTCAATTCTCTCGGGCGACTTCGGCCGGATGGAGGCCGATTGCCGCCCGCTGCTCGAACATGGGGGCGACTACCTCCACCTGGACGTGATGGATGGCCGCTTCGTCCCCAATCTCACCATGGGCCCCGACATGTGCCGCTGGATGCGGAAGTACTTCCCCACCACGGCGCTCGATGTGCACCTGATGGTGCAGGAACCCGAGCGGTTCGTCGATGCGTTCATCGAGGCCGGCGCAACGAATCTGACTTTCCACGTCGAGACGCATCAGGGCCCCGCGGCAACCAAGCTTGCCGATCACATCCACAAGGCCGGAGCCCTCGCCGGGCTCGCGGTGAACCCACCGACCGATGTCGCCCCCCTGCTCGATGTCGCGGGGGCCTTTGATGTGCTGCTCATTATGTCGGTGAACCCGGGTTTCTCCGGACAGGCGTTCATCCCTTCGGTGTTGGAAAAGGCGCGACGCGTCAAGCCGCTGCTTCGGGCAGATCAACGGCTCGAGGTCGATGGAGGCGTGTCGCCGAAAACGGCCCCGGATTGCCTGCGGGCTGGGATCGACACACTGGTTTCCGCCAGCGCGATCTTTGGGAAACCGGCGGGGGAACGGGCGGCGGTGATTCAGGCGCTTCGGGGTTGATGTCGGCCCCGGAGGCCTGAATGGCCTGGAAGTTCGCGGGCGACGCCTCGGCGCTTCGCTCGGTCGGCCAAGTTTGGCGGAATGAACGGACACGTCACCGCGAATCGACCGCGGCGGCCGCAACCGACAGGTTTTCCACCAATACCAAACAAAAACCGATCCAGTCTTGACGCGGACTGAACCGATTTAGGCTAAACTTGGCCTCATTCAATCCGGTCCGCGTGGGTCGTCGGCAGGAGCTGGCGAGCGGACCGGAGCGCGGAAACGTCCCTCCGGGGTGTTTCGAGCGACGCGGAGGGCGTTGCTTGCCGCGGACGCACGGATGTGCGGACGGCCACGCGAGGTCGATTGCGCGAAGGAGGCAGGGGCCAAACCCGTATCCGTTTCTGCGGACATGGGAGTGACTCCGGCGGGGTCCCACCTGCAAACCCGATTCGCGTAAACCGAAGGAACAGTTACGCCATGACCAAGACAGCCAGCTCCCCACGATCCAACGCCCCGGCACCCCGCACCTGGAGCGAAGTCCGGCCGGCGCGGCGTGCCTCGATCCCTGAAGGCCTTTGGCTGCGTTGCCCCTCCTGCGCCAAGATGGTCTACCGGCGCCACCTCGAAGCCAACCTGAACGTCTGCCCCGAGTGCACACATCACTTCCGCATCGGCGCGACCGAGCGTGTGCTCCAACTGGCCGACCCCGAGACGTTCCAGGAGATGTTCACGAATCTCCAGCCGGCCGACCCGCTGAAGTTCAAAGACCTCAAGACCTACCGCGAGCGATTGGTGGCCGAACAGGTCAAGACCGGCCAGATCGATGCGATCCGCGCCGGCAAGTGCTTCATCAAGGGGCGCGAAGCGATGCTCGTGTGCCTTGATCTGACCTTCATGATGGGCTCCATGGGCTCGGTCGTGGGCGAAACGATTACCCGCGCGATCGAAGCCGCCACCCCGAACAAAGCCAAGGGCTACGCAGGCCTCCCGGTCATCATCGTGAGCTGCTCCGGCGGCGCACGCATGCAGGAAGCCGGCCTCAGCCTCATGCAGATGGCCAAGACCAGCGCAGCGCTCGCGCGTCTCGATGATGCGGGCGGCCTCTTCGTCAGCGTGCTGACCGACCCCACCACCGGCGGCGTCACCGCCAGCTTCGCGATGCTGGGCGACGTCATTCTCGCCGAACCCCGCGCCCTCATCGGCTTTGCGGGTCCTCGCGTTATTCAGCAGACCATCCGCCAGGAACTCCCCGAAGGCTTCCAGCGTTCGGAGTTCCTGCTCAAGGCCGGTCTCGTCGATCGCGTCGTTCCTCGCGCCAACATGCGCACCGAACTCGCGCGTCTCATCGACTATTCCGGTCGTTAATTCATCGCACTCCGAACTCCGTCCGATGTTCGAGCGGTCAAGGATCGACCCGTGAAGCGGCTCCTACTGCCACTGTTCGCGGGCCTCGCGCACGCACTCTTGCTCGTTCTGGCATTCCCGCCGTTCGGCCTGTGGCCCGCCACACTGGTCGCGATCGCGCCGCTCGTTTGGATCGCGGTTCGACCGAGCCGCTTCGGCTGGCGCGATGGAGTTGCTGTCGCTCTCGGCGCTTCGGCCTTCTACTGGTATCAGTGTCAATGGGCGATCGCAATCTCGACCGCCGGGTACATCCCGCTCGTCCTGTACCTCACGATTTACCCGGGTCTCTTTTCGCTGCTTCTCAACTTCTTGCGCCGTCGCTTGCCACGCGTGCCGCTGAGCCTACTTGTACCAATCGCATGGACAGGGCTCGAATGGCTGCGGGGCGAAATTGTCTGGGATGGCTACGCGTGGTTCTTGATCTCGCACCCGCTCATTGACAACGTGTTTCTCTCCGTCGCTGGCTCGATTGTCGGTGCTTACGGCGTCGGTGCCTTCATCGCGTCATTCAACGGAATCGCATTCGACCCTTTCGGCCACCGATTTACCGCCCCCAATCAAACGATCCCGATCTCCACGCGAAACCTGGTTGCTCGCGTCTTACTTGGCCTCGGCATCGTCATCGCGTTCGTCGCGATCAGTGTGACCGCATTCTTCTACGCCATCTACGCCACAGCCGAACCAGAGATCCGCGTCGGCATCGTGCAAACCAACATCCCGCAAAGCAACAAAGTCTCTTGGTCCTTCGAGCAGCGCAAGACCGACTTCGCCCACTTTCTTCAACTCACGCGAGAAGCAGCACAGAAGAAGCCATCCGTCATCCTCTGGCCCGAAACGATGTTCCCCGGCACGTTCCTTCAGCCCTTTGAAGATGTCGATGTCCGAGGCAAATCGCTCGGCAAGCGGATTTCCAACTTCGCAAGCGAACTCCTTCGGTTTCAGAACGAGATCGACATCCCCATGCTCGTCGGCGCGATCGGCACCGAAAATCTCCGCCTCGTCCCCGATCCTGACGGACGCGATTCGCACTTCGTCTCCGAACACCGCTTCAACAGCGTCTTCCTCTTGAAGCATGGCGCGGTCGAACCCCTCCGCTACGACAAAATCCGCCTCACCCCCTTCGGGGAGACCATGCCCTACATCTCCGCGTGGCCGTGGCTGCAGGACAAACTGCTCTCCATCGGCGCATCCGGTATGAGCTTCGACCTCGCGATGGGCACGCCCGATCGCATCGGCGCCTTCGAGTTCGCCCCCACCACCCCCAGCCCCCTCGCGAAGCGCCCCGAAGTGGTCCGCGTCGTTACCCCCATCTGCTTCGAGATCACCGAATCCGGCCTCTGCCGCAAACTTGTCAATCGGGCTGCTCAAGGGCGCGCCAAAGTCCTCATCGCCAACATCACCAACGACGGCTGGTTCGGCAACTTCGACCCGGCCCGCATCGAGCACCAGATTGCCGCCCGCTGGCGCTCCCTCGAACTCGGCGTCGCCGTCGTCCGAGCCGCCAACACCGGCATTTCCTCGGTCACCGAATACGGCCGGGCCAACGGCAACCGCCTGATCGATATCGGGAGCCGCTCCTCCCGCGTGGACGGGGTCATGGTCGAAAACATCGCCCTTTTCCGAGGAACCACCTTCTACCGCGAGTACGGCGACTTCTGCTGGCTCTTCCCGATTGCCCTCGGTGGTCTCCTGATTCTCGCATTCCGGCGCGGATCGCCGAACAATCCGGTGGCTGCGACAGGTAGCAGCCTGCCGACCGGAGGTTCCTTGTGAGAAATCGTGTCCTCGCGTTTCTTGGGTGTGCCGCGGGCCTTTCGGTCGCGACTTCCTTCATTGGTTGTTCATCGCATCAACCCAAGCCCCAGGTTGAGTCGCAGGCCAAGTTCACCCCCACAGCCACAGGCACCCCCCCGGCGGCCGACGCGCACAAAGCCCCGGCCCCGGACGCGGTCAAGCTCTCTCAGATTCGCGAGAAGGCTCTGCAGGTGATCGAAGAATCGGCGTCGAGCCCGGACGGCCAGGTCCGAGGCTACGCCTGCGAAGGCGCCTCGCTGGTGCCCAACCGGCTCGGCGGAATCCTGCTCAAAGGGTTCGACGATCCGATGCCCGGCGTGAAGGCCATGGCCGCCATCGCATCGGGTCGGTCCAAGTACCAGCCGGCAGCCGCCAAAGCCAGTTCGCTCACCAACGACCCGTCGCCCTTTGTCCGTATTTCCGTCATCTACACGCTCAGCAAGCTCGGCAAGCCGATCGATCCTTCGCCCCTCGCCGGGTATCTGACCGGCTCCGAGCCGCTGCCCGTTCGCAGCCAGTCGGCCTGGGTGATCGGCGAAATCGGGAATCGCTCGGCCCTGGCCATGCTGCGGGCAGCGGCAGTCGAGAATATCGCCCGTTCGCGTCCGCTCGAGATCCAGATCTTTCAGTTGCAGTGCGGCGAGGCCCGCGTGAAGCTGGGTGACAACGAGCCGATCGAGGGCATCCGCGCGGCCCTATTCCCGGCCCGACCGGAAGATTTTGAAACCGCCGTGCTCGCGGTTCAGATCATCGGCGAGGTCAAAGACGCCCGGTCGATGGACCAATTGATCTACCTGTCGGAGTATCGCGACGCACGCGGGAACCCCATGCCGGCCGAGTTCCGCCTTGCCTGCGCCACGGCCATTGCCAAGCTCGGCCTCGATCGCGGTGCATTCCTCGCCGACGAATACGCGAAGGACCCGAATCCCACGATTCGGCAGCAGGCCGCTTCGGTGTACGGATACACCGCCAAACCGGAGCACTTCCCCACCCTCGAAGCCCTGATGAACGACCCGTCGCCGATGGTTCGGATTGTGGCGGCATCGTCCGTCATCCGGGCGCACGCCCGCCTGACCGGGGAGAAGCTCCCGGGCTGAGCCGGGTTTCGCCCCGCCGCCGGGCTCCCAAAGGCGGTATTGACAGAAGTCCCGCCAGCCGGTACAAGATTCCCCCCCAGACCCGCACCCACAAACGACAGGATTCGGGCGGAACTGTGCCGCATCGGGATTCGGATAGACTGCATGCGACGGAGAACGATTCTCCCTCGCGGCATCAAAATTCGTGGGTGGGAAGGTGCGGGATGGGGGACGTTTGGTTGATCGGGCCTGAGTAGGCCCGAATGATTCGACCCCTTGCCGGGCGGGATGCAGGAGCATCCGGTTTCGGCGGACTTCAGGAGCCTCGCGTGGCGACCCTTACGAAAGTTCTTGTCATCATCGCTGCCGTTCTCAGCCTGTTCCTTTCAGCGCTGGTGATTTCCTACTCGTTCAACACCGATCGCATCCTCGCCGACCGCGATGCGCAGGTCGCTCGCAGCCTTGCTGCCGAGGGACAGGTGGCCGACAACGCCACCCAGGCCAGCGCCGCCAAGGCCACGTGGGAAAAAGAACGCGTCGCGCTGGAAGCCCAGCTCATCGAACGCGACGCCCGGTCGCGCGAGCTCGAGCGTGTGAACGCCGAACTCTCGCGCTCGAAGGCCAAGGCCGAGCAGGATCTCCAGGCCATCACCCTCAAGATCGCCGAACTCGGCGAGACGGTGAAGACCCAGGCCACGCTCCTCACCGGCTACCGCGACGAAGTCGGCTCGCTCCGCAAGAACGAGCTCCGCTTCCGCGAGCAGGCCGTTCAGTCGGACGATCGCATCAGCGACCTCGAGAGCCAGAACGAAGTGCTCGGCCAGAGCGTTCGCGCTCTCCGCGAGCAGCTCGAAGAAGCCCGCCTCGCCCGCGAAGGCGGCTCGGCCTCGATGGGCGTGATGGGCGTTTCGTTCGCGAAGGAGCCCTTCGTTGACACCGGCATCCCCGTCACCGGCTCGATCGAGAACGTGACCACCGATCCCTCGACCGGCGCCACGCTCGTCAAGATCAACCTCGGCAGCAACGACCGCATCCGCGAGAACCAGAAGCTCTTCATCAGCCGCGGCAAGGACTTTGTCGCCAACCTCGTCATCGTCAAGACCGACATGCGTTTCGCGATCGGTCGCGTGGACACGCTGAGCCGCAATGTCTCGGTCCAGAACGGCGACTCGGTCACCACGCGTCTCCAGTAATCCGCCCCGCTCGCAACGATCGCCTTTACGGGCGATAGCCAGGAACCAGCCATGTCTCAATTCGGAATGCAGATGCCGGGCGGTCGGGCCAAGCGTGGTGCGTCACTCGACGTTTTCACGGTCCTCGCCTTTCTTTCGGTCGTTGCGCTCGCGGTTGCCTGCGGCGTGATGTGGGTTGCCGCGTCCAAGGTCGGCAAGGGCGGCAACGCCTTCGAGATGCAGGAAAAAGGCCGGATCGAGCTTCCGCAGCGGGCCCGGTCGTAATTCTTCGGGCTGGCGCGAACTCGGCACGGTCGTGTTCAAATATTGTTTTCGGTCTGTCGATTCGATCCGCGTGCCACTTGAACTTTGCAGTGCTGGTCGCGTATCGTTCCTCCCGGTCATGAGGCCTCACCGCTTCGCGATCGGAGCCATTTCGGGGCGGTAGCTCAATTGGTTAGAGTACCGGACTGTCGATTCGGTGGTTGCGGGTTCGATTCCCGTCCGCCTCGCTTAAGGAAGTCCCGCCAAGTGCGGGACTTCTGGCTTTTTGGACTGGCAACCGGCCGCCCGCACACGCCACGCATTCGCCCGCTCGGCTGAATGCCGGGCGTGCCATCATCCCAGCCCCCCACACACACTCTCTCGATCACCGCGCGTGCAGGGCGACCGGACAACCGATTCCAGCCCCTTCAAGCTCGTCCTTCGATCAACCGATACCCCACACCCGGTTCCGTCAGCAAGAACCGCGGCTGCGCAGGATCGGCTTCGAGCTTGTGGCGGAGTTGTCCCGCGTACACCCGAAGGTACTGAACATCGCTCGCGTGCGTCGGCCCCCACACTTCTTTCAGGATCATCTGGTGTGTCAGCACTCTCCCCGCGTGCCTGACGAGCAGCGCAAGGAGCTTGAACTCCGTCGGCGTCAAGCGGACATCTTCTGCTCCCTTCCCGCCCGAGATTTTCACCGTGCGAGATCCAACGTCGATCCGCAACGTCCGATCCGCGGCAACTGCCTCATAAATCGGAGCCTCCGACACGCTTCCAGCGCGGCGCCCGCTGTGACGCAGCGCCGTCCGAATCCGGGCGCCGAGCTCGGCGATGCCGAAGGGTTTGGTCAGATAGTCGTCCGCACCCGCGTCGAGCGCCGCGACCTTGTCCTGCTCCTGATCGCGGGCAGAAAGAATGAGGATCGGCACATTCGATTCGGCGCGGAGGGTTCGTGTCACGGTGACTCCATCGCCGTCGGGCAGGCCAAGATCGAGAAGGATCAGATCCGGGCGCTGGGTGCGAGCCTGGATCAATCCCTCGTTGGCGGTCGAGGCTTCCTTGACGCGATAGTTCTGGCTTTCGAGCGTCACACGCAAAAAGCGGCGGATGGCTTCTTCATCATCGATAACGAGGACGAGAGGGGGATGCGGAACGGGAGCGGAGATTCTGGAAGCCTGCGCGGCATTCTCACTCATGCGGCTTCTCCATCGGCCGCGCGGCGCTCGGGTTCATCCGTTTCGGGCTGGATGATCGGCTGCGGGCGTTCGATCGGAAGGGTAAAGAGGAACGCGGCGCCTCGGGGTTGATTGGGTTCGGCCCAGATGCGCCCGCCGTGGGCTTTGATGATGCCTTCGCAGATCGTGAGCCCGAGACCGAGTCCGATGGGCGTTTGCGAGACGGCGTGCGGCCGTGCATCAACGGATGCTCGATTCGGCTTCTTTTCCGAGGCGCGGTAGAAGCGCTCGAATACCTTCGTACGGTCGCGATCAGGCAATCCCGGGCCTTGATCCGCCACGCGGATGATGACCTGAGAATCGGTGGTCCATGCCGCGATCTCGATCGGCGTGCCGGGCGGCGTGTACCGAAGAGCGTTTTCGATGAGATTGTGAATCACCTGCGGCAGCATGGCGTTATCCACGCGGAGAAGAGGCAAGTCTGTCGGCAGGTGGATCCGGCAGGGACGCGAGGCGAGAGCCTCGCGATGGCGTGCGAGGCCCGCGCCGACGATCTCTTCGAGGGAAATCCATTCGCGCCGGAGCGACACTCCGGCTTCGAGGCGGGTCGCAAACATCAGGTTGGCGATGAGTTCGTTGAGGCGGTCGGCTTCGCTCGCGATGCTCTCGGTGAGCTCGGCGCGCGTGCCCGGGTCGAGGGCTGACGCCAGCAACGTACCCGCAGCACCGGAGATCGCGGCAAGAGGCGTGCGCAGATCGTGCGAGACGGAACGGAGCAGGCTGCCCCGAAGGCGTTCGGATTCGGCTTCGAGCCGGGCCGATTGCTGAGCCTCGATGAGATCGACCCGCTCGAGCGCCAGGGCGATCTGGTTGGCGAAGGTGTCGAGCAGGAGCAGTTGTGAGGCAGAAGCGGCGGATTGACCCGCCCGGCTCGCAAGCACGCCGAGCTTCGCCCGTGGTGTCAAGAGCGGTGTGTAGCGGCCCGCCGATGCCGGAAGCGTTTGCGTGCCGGCCCCGGCGGGCTTTGCATGATCAAAGGACCAGCGTGCGACGCCTCGCTCGCGTTCATCGATCCAATCGGGGGACCCGGCGCTCGCGAGCGATTCAAGCGGCGCGCCGGCCACGCTCCCGGCCGGGACCAGGAGCGACACATCGGACGCGAAGGTGTCGTGCAGGTGCTTCACGGCGACCGCCCCTACCTGCGCACGATTCGAGGCGACGGCAAGGCCTCGCACCATGTCGTACGAGAGCGCGGTTCGGCGTTCCCGGCTGCGGGCACTCTCGACGAGATCGCGCAGTCGCGTGGTGAGATTGGCAATCAGCAACCCCACGCCGAGCATGACGACAAAGGTGACGAGATACTGAGCGTCGGTGATGCGGAATGTGAGCGTCGGCGGGACGAAGAAGAAATCGAATGCCGCGACGCCGAGAATGGCGGTTGCGACCGCGGGTCCGCGGCCGAGCCACACGGCGGCGACGACGACGCCGGCGAGATAGATCATCGACAGGTTGGCGGCGTCGAACGAAGGTGGAAGCACGCGGCCGATGAGGGTCGCACCAAGCACAAGACCGAGTGCGCCGGCGTATGCCGCCATTCCGGAGCGCGGTTGCACAGACTCCGAGGACACGAGTTCGTCGCTCGGAGCATCGGAATCACCCCGGATCACATAGACGTCGATGTCGCCACTGACGCGGATGAGATTGCCGACGAACGAGCCGAAGAGCGATTCCTTCCAGAGCGGACGCCAGGTCTTTCCGACGACGATCTTGCTGACGTTGCGGGCGCGGGCAAACGCGACAAGTTCGGTCGCGGCGTTGTCGGCGCTCAGCGTCGTCGTGCTCGCGCCGAGGCTTTCGGCGAGGCGGAGCGTTTCGGTGACCCGGTCCTGATCGCGTGCCGGCAGGCGGGACGTGCGGGGAGTTTCGACGTACGCCGCGATGAGATCGGCGTGCAGTCCCGCGGCCATCCGCTTGGCGGCGCGGACGATCCGGCTCGAAGCGGGGCTCGGGCTGACGGCAACGAGGATGCGCTCGGACGCGGGCCAGATAGCGCGGATGCTGTTTGATTCGCGGTAGCGGCGCATCTGCCCATCGACCCATTCGGCGGTGCGTCGCAGGGAGAGCTCGCGCAGCGCGGTGAGATTGCCGCGCCGGAAAAAAGAGTCCATCGCGGGCGCGATGCTATCGGGAACGTACACCTTGCCCGCCTTGAGCCGCTCGAGTAGGACATCGGGCGGAAGGTCGATGAGCTCGACCTCGGCTGCCTGCTCGATCGCGGAATCGGGAACGGTCTCGCGTACCTGCACCCCGGTGATCTGGGCGATCACATCATTCAGGCTCTCGATGTGCTGAACATTCAGCGAGGTGTACACGCTGATTCCCGCCGCCAACAGCTCCTCGACATCCTGCCAGCGCTTCTCGAACCTCGAGCCGGGGGCGTTTGTGTGGGCAAACTCGTCGAGCACGAGAATCTCGGGCCTGCGCGCGACCGCGGCATCGAGATCGAACTCGTTGAGAGTCGTTCCCTTGTATTCGACGGACCGCCGCGGCAGGATGTCGAGTCCGAGGAGCTGCTGCTCGGTCTCGGCGCGCCCGTGCGTCTCCACAAGACCGACAACCACATCCACACCCTCGCGGGCCAGACGCTGCGCAGCGCTGAGCATCGCAAACGTCTTGCCGACCCCGGGTGCCGCGCCGAAGAAAATCTTGAGGCGGCCACGACCCGCACGGGCTTCTTCCTCGCGTGCATGGGTCAGGAGATCATTCGGATTGGCGCGCCCGGACATGGGTGATTATTCGGTGGCTGGGATGGGGAACCGGGAATCGAGGTCGAGGTTGAGTTCGAGCACGTTCACTGTCGGTTCGCCAAAGAGGCCGAACTGGCGGGACTGCGTGTGCGCCCCTACAAGCTCCCGGAGTTGAGATTCGGTGATGTGTCTTGCCTTGGCCACACGTGGAAGCTGGTACTCGGCGGAGGCAGCGCTGATGTGAGGATCCAGACCGCTGGCCGAACTGGTGACGAGGTCCACCGGGATTGTGGTCGATGCAGGACGTTCGTAGCCCGCGGCGGCGTCCGCCTCCTTCAGCGCGTCGACGCGTGCCTTCACGTTCTCGATCAGCGCGGGATTGGTCGCTGCCAGATTGGAGCCGGACGAGCCGGTGAGCTTGTCGGCGTTGAATGGGGTGTAGGCAACCGGCGAAGTCGCAGAGGGGCGGGACCAGAAGTATGCAGCTGCGTGCCGGCCTGTGGAGAATTCCTGCCCGATCAAGGATGACCCGCTTGGTTTCCCGTCGCGAAGCAGGACCGTGCCGTTGGCCTGCCGAGGAAACAGGAGCTGAGCGATCCCGGTGATCACGAGCGGATACGCGATTCCGGTGAGCAAGCTGAAGCAGACAAAGAGCACGCACGCGGGTCGAAAGAGCGTTGTCATGGCAGGTCTCGGAGAAGGACGTTTCGAGGCGAAGCAGGACGCCTGATCGGGAGTGTCAAAGGACGTTGAGGGCCAGGTCGATCAGCTTGATTCCGATGAACGGGACGATGAGACCCCCCACTCCGTAAACCAGGAGGTTGTTGCGGAGAAGGACCGAGGCTTCGACCGGCCGGTACTTCACGCCCCGCAGCGCAAGGGGAATGAGCGCGACGATGATGAGGGCGTTGAAGATGACGGCGGAGAGAATCCCGGTGGCGGGGTTCAACCGCATGATGTTGAGCGCATCGAGCTGTGGATACGTCGCGGCGAACGCCACTGGGATGATCGCGAAGTACTTCGCCACGTCGTTGGCGATGGAGAATGTGGTCAGGCTGCCCCGCGTCATGAGGAGCTGCTTGCCGATCTGAACCACCTCGATGAGCTTGGTCGGATTGCTGTCGAGATCGACCATGTTGCCCGCTTCTTTCGCGGCCTGCGTGCCGGTGTTCATCGCGACGGCGACATCGGCCTGTGCGAGCGCGGGCGCGTCGTTGGTTCCGTCACCGGTCATGGCGACGAGGCGGCCGCCCTGCTGGTACTTGCGGATGAGATCGAGCTTGTTTTCGGGGGTCGCCTGCGCAAGGAAGTCGTCGACGCCCGCCTCGGCGGCAATCGCGGCGGCTGTGACCGGGTTGTCGCCGGTGATCATGACCGTTTTGATGCCCATGCGGCGCATCTCGGCGAAACGCTCGGCGATTCCGCCCTTGACGATGTCTTTCAGTTCGATGATGCCGAGCGTGCGGCCCTTGCCGTCGGCGACGACGAGGGGTGTGCTGCCGCGCTTTGAGACTTCGTTGACGATCACCCGGGCCTGCTCGCTCGGCCGTGCGCCCATCCGCGTGACGTACGCGTCGATGGCGTCGGCGGCCCCCTTTCGGATCTCGCGCCCGTTCACGCTGACGCCGCTCATGCGTGTCTGAGCGGAAAAGGGCGTGAAAGATGCGCCCAGATCGTGCATGTTGCGTTCACGAAGGCTATACTTCTTTGCGAGGACGACGATGCTGCGGCCCTCCGGGGTTTCGTCTGCGAGGGAAGCGAGCTGCGCCGCATCCGCAAGCTCCTCGGCGCTCGCACCATCAACTGGATGAAACTGGCTTGCCTGGCGGTTGCCGAGCGTGATGGTGCCCGTCTTGTCAAGCAGCAGGACATCGACATCCCCCGCCGCTTCGACCGCCCTGCCACTGGTTGCGATGACATTGGCCTGAACCAGCCGGTCCATGCCCGCAATACGGATGGCGGAGAGCAGGCCGCCGATGGTGGTCGGAATCAGGCAAACCAGGAG
The DNA here is from genome assembly GCA_017303555.1 of Planctomycetota bacterium. Taxonomy (GTDB): domain Bacteria; phylum Planctomycetota; class Phycisphaerae; order Phycisphaerales; family UBA1924; genus JAFEBO01. The sequence continues at coordinate 21,742 of JAFLCN010000010.1, read as the reverse complement.
CGCCAGGAGAACCGTGACCGTCACCGGCGCAGCGACCGAATTGGGATCGGCGGCCTTGGCTTGCGCGGCCGCATAGATGGAGTACGGAAGCAGCGTGGCGCACGCGAGAAGGAAGATGATCGTCAGCTTCGCCAGCAGGATGTCCAGCGCGATCTCGTTCGGTGTTTTCTGACGCTTGGCGCCCTCGACCAGCGCGATCATGCGGTCGAGAAACGTCTGACCGGGGTTCGCGGCGATCCGGAGAATGATCCAGTCGGAAAGAACGGTGGTGCCCCCGGTCACCGCCGAGCGATCGCCACCGGCCTCGCGAATGACGGGCGCCGATTCGCCGGTGATGGCCGATTCGTTGACCGATGCGACGCCCTCGATGATCTCGCCATCGCCCGGAATCACTTCGCCGGCCTCAACAAGGACGATGTCGCCCTTGCGAAGCGCGGAGCCCTCCACTAATTCGGATCGCCCGTCCCGGCGAGGCTCGTGCAGCTTTCGGGCTTTCACATCGCGGCGCGCCCGGCGAAGGCTCGCGGCCTGGGCCTTGCCCCGCCCTTCGGCCATCGCCTCGGCGAAGTTGGCGAAGAGAACAGTGAACCAGAGCCAGAGCGCGATCCATCCGATGAAACCGGCGCGGGCCTCACCCCGCCCCAGCAGGGCGTGCGCAAAGAGCAAGGTCGCCAGCAGGCTGACGACAAAGACGACAAACAGAACCGGGTTCCGGATCTGGTCCCGCGGATTCAGCTTCAGGAGAGCGGAAACCAGGGCGACGCGGACGATTGCCGGATCGAACAGCGAACGCGAAGGAACGGCCGGAGTGTGAAGGGAGGTTGCCATGGCTTAGTGCCCCTGCAGTTGGAGTTGCTCGACAATGGGGCCGAGCGCGAGCGCGGGAACGAACGTCAGAGCGCCGACGATGATGACGACGCAGATGAGCATGCCGATGAAGACCGGGGTGTGCGTCGGCAGGGTGCCCGCTGTGGCAGGAACACCCTTTTTCGACGCCAACGACCCGGCGATCGCAAGCACCGGAACGATCAGCCAGAAACGCGACAGGAACATGCAGACGCCCAGCGCCGTGTTGTAAAACGGCGTGTTGGCGGAAAGCCCCGCAAACGCAGAGCCGTTGTTGTTGGATGCGGAGGAAAAGGCATAGAGGATCTGGCTGAAGCCGTGGGCACCCGGGTTGCTCGTCGTCTGGCCCTGCGGCACAACGACCGCGACCGCCGTACCGAGAAGCACCAGTGCGCACGGCATCAGCACCGCGAGCGCCGCCATCTTCATCTCGAACGGCTCGATCTTCTTGCCGAGGTACTCCGGAGTGCGTCCGACCATGAGCCCGGCGATAAACACCGCCACGATCACAAACATCAGCATGCCGTACAGCCCGCAGCCAACGCCGCCGAAGACCACTTCGCCGAGTTGCATCAGCCACATCGGAACCAGTCCGCTCAGCGGCGTAAACGAGTCGTGCATCGCGTTGACGCTGCCGTTGCTCGCGGCGGTTGTGGCGGTCGCCCACAACGCGGAGTTGGCAATGCCGAAGCGGACTTCTTTTCCCTCCATGTTTCCCGCGGCACCAAAGGTTGAGTCAACACCGAATGCGGTGATCGCCGGATTCGCGGCCGACTCCGCCCAGGTGCACGCCAGGAGCAGCACGGTGAAGATTGCAGTCATTGCCGCCAGCACCGCCCAGCCCTGACGCCGATCACCAATCATCTCGCCGAAGGTCCAGCAGAGTGCGGCGGGGATGAGCAGAATCGCGAGCACCTCGAGGAAGTTGGAGAACGGAGTCGGATTCTCGAAGGGGTGAGCCGAATTGACATTGAAGAACCCGCCGCCGTTGGTTCCGAGCTGCTTGATTGCGATCTGGGATGCCGCGGGCCCGAGCGGGAGCACCTGCTCGGTCACCCGCACGGTGTGCGTGGCCTCGCCCTGGTCGCCCCTCGACTGCTCAAACAAGATCGGCTGCACGAGCGACACCGTCTGAGAGGGTTTCAACGACTGAACAACCCCTTGCGAGACAAGGGCGAGAGCCAGGATGCACGACAGCGGCAGAAGGATGTACAGCGTGGAGCGCGTGAGATCGACCCAGAAGTTGCCGATCGTAAAAGCCGAGCGACGCGACAAGCCTCGGATGAGGGCGACAAGCACCGCCATGCCCGTCGCGGCAGAAACAAAGTTCTGCGTTCCGAGCGCCAGCATCTGGGAGAGGTACGACATCGTGACCTCGCCTCCGTAGCCCTGCCAGTTGGTATTGGTGACGAACGAAACCGAGGTGTTGAATGAGGAGTCGGGTGTGATCGCGCCCAGGGCTTGCGGGTTCAGCGGGAGAAGCGCCTGGCCGCGCTGCAACCCGTAAACAGAGAACAGCCCCAGTGCGCTGAAGACCAGCACCGCTTTGGCGTACTCCTTCCAGCTCATCTCGGCCTTTGAATCGACTCCCGAGACGCGATAGAAAAGCCGTTCGAAAGGGCCGAGCACGCGGTCGAGGCCGCACGGCTTTCCCGTGTAGACCCGCGCCATGAACCAACCGAGCGGCTTCACGAGCGCGAGCAGCACCGCGAGGTAGAGCGCGAGTTGAACTATCCCGGGCAATGTCATTGAAACCACTCCGGCTTGAGCAGGGCGCACAGCAGGTACAGCAGCAGCGCCGAGGCAACCACGGCTCCGAGCAGATAGATCCAGTTCACTTGATGTTCCTTTGCATGTTGCGTTGCTCCGGCGGCGCCAGCAGGTCGCAGATGCGGATGAAGCCGCCCGTCGCCAGCAGCAGCGTGAGAATCAGCAGAATGAAAACGATGTCGGACATGGATGCACCTCGAAGGAAAGCGACAGATCAAGCATCGCCCCGCGTGCATGCCCGGTCGATATGGAGCGCATAAAGGAACGCTCCGTGCGCATAAGGAATACATAAAGACGGGCGCGCGGCCGTGCGGGGCTTATGCCGCCCTTATGCAACTGCCCAGTTTCTTGATGCGCTCTTGATCGCCGCGGGCCGCGTTGCCGCCGATTCTCTGCTCATGCAACTCGAGACGACACGTATGAACACCATTGACACCCACTCTGTTCTTTCCGGCATTGCCTCGACCGCGGCCGTCGCTGCCGGAGCCGTCATGGAGTTTGGCCTTCTGAAATTGTTCTTGTCAGACTGGCGCGAAGGCATGACTTGGTCGAGACTGCGCCTTTTCCGGAGCCGGAATCCGCTCTGGGCCGCCGCGATGTGTGCCGGTGTTTGCGGTCACGCGGCATGCGCTGATGAACCTGCAATCCCGGCGCCCCGCCCGCCCTTGGACTCGGCGTTCGCGCAGAGCCCGCCGGAAAGCAAGCCGCTCGTAATCTCGACCGATCGTCCCAGTTTCTGTGATACCGCCGGCATTGTGCCGAAGGGTCACTTTCAATTGGAGACCGGCTACACCTTCACGCTCCGCGATCGGAATGGAACCGACTCACAAACCAGCAACGCACCGGAAATCCTTGCCCGTTACACCATCATCGAAGACCGCCTGGAGTTTCGACTGAGCACTTCGGGGTATGTGTGGACTCGCTCGGACGATGGAACAGGGAGCCAGACCGCAGAAGGATGGAGCGATGTCCTTCCCGGCGTCAAGCTCAAGCTGACGGATCAGGAGGGAATGTTGCCGCGGCTTGTGCTGGAAGCCGCAACCACCACCAGTCTCGGCTCGGATGGAATCAGCAATCAGGACATCGAGCCGATCTTCAAGCTCATCTGGTCCTACGACCTCGGCAAAGGCTGGGGCATCTACGGAAACTTCAACGTTGCTTACGCCAGCACGAGCGGCGAGCGATTCGTGCAGGGGCAAGGCGGCGTCTGCGTGACATACGCAGCGAATGACAAGCTCTCGTTCTATGGTGAGTACTTCCTCTTCGGCCCCAACGCGAAAGGGACGGACGCGGCGCAGTACCTGGACTTTGGAGCAGCGTACCTGCTGACCAATCGCGTGCAGCTTGACTTTCGCGCCGGAATCGGATTGAACAACCAGTCGAACAACTTCTTCACCGGGGCCGGAATCAGCGTGTTGTTCTAGATCCCCCGTGGCGGGTGCTTCACGATGTCAGCCCTGCGCGTGCTCGCGACAGAGGGACCGGGAGCAAGGCGCGGACGGCATCGATCGGGCCGCCGTCGGTTCGCATTTTTTCATAGAATCCGATACACTACCGGGGGCGGCAGGCACCCCAAAACTAGCGGCCAGCGCCGTCCGCTCCGCCACGAGCGCACCCCACCACGATCGAGGATTCCCATGCTTTCCAGAATCTTTGCGAGCGCCCTCGCCATCGGTTGGCTTTCCATCGTTCCCGCTGCTTCCGCTCAGACTTCGCTGCCGGGGACCGCAGCCGCGTCCTCCACCGTTCCCGCGCCCGTCGATCCCGGTTGGCCCCGTTCGTTTTCCAAGGACGGCACCACCATCCTGATTCACCAGCCCCAGATCGATTCGTGGAAGAACTACACCACGATGCGATTCCGCTGCGCGATCGAGGTGACACTGCAAGGAGCGGCAACCCCCGAGATGGGCGTCATCGCGGCCGAAGCGGAGACCGAGGTTCACACCGCCGCGAACACGGTCGTGCTCACCGATATCCAGCCGGCAATCCGCTTTCCCGGCGCGTCGCCCGAGATCGCGGCGGCCCTCACGGCGGTCGTCAAAGAAGCTCTGCCCCAGAAATCCACGCTCACGCTCTCGCTCGATCGCGTTCTGGTCTACATGCGCAATATGACTCCGCCCCCGGGCGTCGCGCTCAATATGGCGCCGCCCCCGATTTTCTACAGCGAGAACCCGGCGATTCTGGTCATGTTCATGGGTCAGCCGGATTTCAAGCCCATCCCGAATACCAAGATCATGTTCGCCGCGAACACCAACTGGCTGATCCTGATGGATGGCACGACGCAGAAGTACTACCTCCTGAACAACGGTTCGTGGATGACCGCGCCGGATGCCTTGAAGGGCCCGTGGACCGCCGCGACAACACTCCCCGCAGACTTCTCCAGCCTTCCGAAAGAAGGCTGGGAAGAGGTGCTGAAGAACCTTCCGGGCAAGCCCATGGCAACCGTGCCCGTCGTGTACACCAGCACAGAGCCCGCGGAACTCATCGTGACGCAAGGCCCGCCGTCGTACACCCCGATCTCGGGTACGCCGCTGATGTACGTGAACAACCCGACGATGACGCTGTTCTATAACGTCTCGAACTCAACGTACTACTTCCTCGTCGCCGGACGCTGGTTCAGCGCATCCACGCTCAACGGCCCGTGGGCCCAGGCGTCGGCCAGCCTTCCCCCTGCCTTTGCGAACATCCCGCCCAGTTGCCCGCTGGCGTATGTGCTTGCGTCGGTGCCGGGCACGCAGCAGGCGCAGGATGCGATCCTGCTCGCGAATGTCCCGCAAAAGGCGACGGTGAAGATTGCTGAAGCCAAGCTCGATGTGACGTACGTCGGGGCGCCCCAGTACGTTCCGATCCCGAACACGCAGATGACCTACGCCGTCAACACGCCCTTCCAGATCGTGCAGTACGCGGGCGCGTATTACTGCTGCAACAAGGGAGTCTGGTTCATCGCGACCTCTCCGACGGGCCCGTGGGTTGTCTGCTCGGTCGTCCCCGATGTCATCTACACCATCCCACCCTCGTGCCCGCTGTACAACGTGACGTATGTGAAGGTGTATTCCACAACTCCCGACACCGTCGTTGTGGGGTACACCAGCGGCTACAGCGGCGAGTATGTTGCCGCGACGGGCGCCGTGATGTTCGGCGCTGGCATGCTGACCGGAGCGCTGATCGCGGGCAACAACAGTTGGTACTACGGCTGCCCCCCCTGCTATTACTCCTACGGCTGCGCGCCGGTGTATCACTATGGCTACGGGTGCTACTACCGCGGCGCAGGCTGCTACGGCCCGTACGGCGGGGCGGGCTGGTGCGCCGGGTACAACCCGGCGACCGGTACCTATTTCCGAAGCGGCTCGGCCTATGGACCGTACGGAAGCGTCCACGGCACACAGGCGTACAACCCGTGGACGGGCACGTACGGCCAGCACACCGGAGGCTCCAACGGCTACGGATCGTGGGGTAACTCGTATGTGTCCCAGGGCAACCGCTGGGCCGAGGCGGGGCACACCACGAACAACGCGACCGGCGTGACCAAGGGCTGGGCGGAAGACTCTTCCGGTCAGTGGGCGGAAGGCGCGCACAAAGGCAATTCGACCGTCGCCAAGACCAGCAACGGCGACGTGTACGCGGGCCACGACGGCAACGTCTACAAGAAAGACGACAACGGCCAGTGGCAACAATACAACGATGGAAGCTGGAACAACGTCAACAAGCCTTCTCAAACCGGCGGCCAGAACATGGGCCAGACCGAAAGCCGTGCAGCGCAGGCAAGCAATTCAAACGCCTGGCAAGACCGCTCGCAGAACTCCTGGCAGAACCAGTGGAAGAGCGGCAACGGTTCCACCTCCGATCTCCAAAATCGCTGGGGCCAATCCGGCGGCTTTAACGATGGCGGCTGGGGAGACCACGACAACATGAACGGCCTCAACCGCGATTCCTGGGCGCGAGGACAAAGTAGCGGCGGTTGGGGCGGTTTTGGTTCGCATTCCTGGGGCGGGTTTGGGGGCGGGGGCTTTGGTGGCGGTGCGGCACGGTTTGGTGGGTTTCATCGCCGATGAGCGAGGCAATCGCTCACCGAGTTAGGGATATTGATTCGAGCGCGGAGGTGACATCGCGCTTGGTTTGTGTGCGCCGGGTGTAACGACTTTGCTGAGCGGGTGACCGGGGGTCCGAAGAGTTTTGACGCCCCCGGGGTTGCATGGTGAGTGATGGTTTTGCACGTTTCCTCAGCGAAAACGTTTTCGCGGAGGTGTGTATGCGTGGATTGGTTGCCGTCGTGATTGCCGCCGGATTGGTGCCCGCTGTTGCTGCAAAGGGCGAGTTCATTCTCCAGGATTCGCTGCAGAAGGACGCGGGCTGGTCGAACTGGGATTCGACTGTCGCGTTCGGGGAAATGGGGCTTTCGACCTTTGGCGTGGTCTCGCGCGAATTGAAGTGGCTGCCCGGCGAGTTTGATGCGATGGTGACGATCGATGCATCGAAGTCGATCATTTGGGGATTCGGTGTCGCCGGAACATTCTCCGAAAAGATGGGCTTCAGCGGCATCGCGCTGGTCGCCGACCGGCAGGACAAACCGGGCGTCACGTTCGGTCGCTGGGAGAACGACACGATTGTCGACTCGGTCTGGATCGACGCCGAAGCCACAAAGATGTTCGACGGGTTGCACGACCTGCGAATCAGCGTGCGCGACTCGGTGATCTTTGCCGGGATCGATGGCGTGACGGTTGCGAAGATGTCGTATGACTCCAAGCCTGCCGGCTCAGATATCGTGCTGGCTTCATTCGCGGAAGGGGACACCTACTTCCGCGACCTGTCGGTCGTGGCGCGGATTCCGTCGCAGGGCGGATTGATGGCGGCGGTGCCGCTGATCGCGCTCGCGGCGATGCGCCGGCGGCGGTGAAGTGACCCGAAACGCCCGCGTCTGAAAATCTCATGCTGTACAAAGTCACCCGCGATGCGGGTGTCTTTGTTTTTGATTCGAAAGCGCACGACGTTCCATGTTTTCTGCTGCCGGTGAACATGCCTTGCGAGGGATGGCAGCGAGTTCAGGAGAACGGTCCACCCGCTGAATCCAACTCAATCGGGCCTGCATGACCAGAACGATGCCCTCAACGGCCAAAGCTGCGAACACGTTTCCGGTGGATTCGAAGTGCTTCAGCTTCTTGCGATTGGCCGCGAGTTGCCCGCGGATGCGCTTTGCCGCGTCGCGGAGCATGGAGCGGCGCTGAGCTGGCTCGATCGCGCCGAGGAAATAGATACGCGTTCGGACGAGATCGGGCGGGACGGTGGCGTCGGCTTCGGGGATGGGGCCGGCAAGCCACGCTTTGAGCGCGAGAAGACCGGTTGGCGAGATCGAATAGAGGCGGCGCGGACGCTTGCCTTGCTTATCGGCGCGGACGCGGAGCAAGCGGCGGCGGACCAATCGGGCGAGCAGCGGGTAGATCGCGCCCTCGCGGCTTCGGTAGTAAGCCGCTGTAGAGTGCGTGAACTCCTGAAGAATCTCGTAGCCCGAGCACTCGCCTTTTTTCCAGACGTTACCCAGGACGGTGTGTTCGAGGTCGGTAAGGGGCATGGATTCAAGTCGCCAAAGGGTCACATTTGCAAATAGCCAGACTCAGATCACGAAGCCCGGCCTCGTGACCGGCGAGGTTTGTATCGGCTTGCCTGTTTATTACGATTCGTAGTATAGTGCTTTTTCGCGATGGTGCGCGGCTATTTTGACGGGCGGGTCGGGCGTGGGCATCTTGGCTGATTGCCGCGGAGGGCGCGGCACACTGGAGTGAACGGCATGCTTGAGTTGAAGTCGATTACGGCGTTTGCGTGTGTCGCGATTGGCGGTGCTTCACCGGCGATAGCCGATGCCGATCTGTTTGTGCTCAAGCGAACAGACGCGGGCTTTGCGGTGGAAAAGGTGCGGATCGCGGAAGGGGCCGAACTGTCGTGGACGCTGGGGAAGGACGGCTTTGTCGATGTGATCCTGCCTCCGGGGCCGGGCGGTTCGGCCGGGATCATCCAGGCGGCAACTGGCCCCACCACCGTTGCCTCGTGCAAGGCCGGGAAACTGTCGGTCACGACGACGATGATGGGAAAGCGGTTCGATCGGCCCGCACCGACACCTGCGGACCTCGCGGGGCTGGATGTCCACGTTTCGGCGCGGGGTGCGGACGGCAAGACATTCGCGGGGTTCATCCGGGGGTACAACGCGATCGAGATAGACCCGGTCGGCGTGATCGAGGATCCGTTCGGCAACGCGATGCCGCTGCAGAAGGGCGATTGCGTTCTGTATACCTCGACGTTTCCTTCACGCGTGAAGAACGCTTCGAGCGTGAGCGGTGCGTGCCCGGTTCGATACGCCGGAGGGCATCACCTGGTGAGGGCGATCGCCGATGGCGGAGGCAACGGCGAGATGGTGATCGATCTCGCGGCAGGCTCAACCGTGATCGCAAAGTCGATGCTGCCCGCGGGCACCGCGATCCGGCCGTCGGAGATGGTGCAGCACAGCGCCGAGGGCGTGAAGCGGCTCGCGTCGGAAGTCGGAGGCGCGACCGGGGCCGCAACGCCTCTCGGGATCGCGACGCTGCCTCTGCTCGCGATCGGCGATCTGAAGTTTGAGAACGTGGATGTGGTGGTCATGGAAGAACTGCCCCCGGTCGCCGAGGGGATTGTCGGGATCGCGGGACTGGATCTGCTCGGGCGGGCAAAGGTGATCTCGATCCCGTATCCAAAGGACAGCGCGTCGGGAGAGCTGCGATTGGGCTCATCGCCCACGGAGAAACCCGTCGCAACGCTGCCCCTCGCGATTCTCGATTCGAGGGCGTATTGCAAGGCGAAGGTGAACGGAACGGACGTGTGCATGATCGTGGACACTGGTGCGCCGATCACGATCGTGGAAGAGCGTGTGACGGCTGCGGCGGGGTTGAAGCCGATCGCCCAAGAAAAAGACGTGCGAGGCATCGGTTCGGCCCGAAGCAAACTGTCAAAGGCCGAGGGCGCGACGATCTCGCTGGGTGAGATGACGCTGAAGGATCAGGTTGTGATGGTCGGATCGCTGCCGCTGTTTTCGCGGTTCAAGGGGCCGACGCCGATTGGGATTCTGGGGAATGAAACGCTGGGGCAGTTTGGGAGGGTGGAGATGGACTTTGAGAGAAAAGAACTAAGACTCTTGGGTCATGTACCGTGATTCACCGTCACTCGCTATTGAAGAGCGCGGCGAATTTCTTTCCATTCTGCAGGCCGCGAGCTATCGAAGAAGTGCTTGCCGGTGTGATATACGGCACCGAACTTGATATTCGGCAGAAGTGCATTTCTCGGCTGCGGTTTCGTTCCCCGTATTTCGGAGAACCGCTTTGCCCATCTGGGATCGCCGATCGCATTCATTGTGACTCGCCAGGAATCTTGTCCAAGACAAATCACTAGCCGCAATCTTGGCAGTCGAGCAAGAGACCACTGAAGCACCTTTCCAGCAAAGCGCATTGCTCGTTCGTCGTAGAACTCATCCAATTCAAATGACTCCGACTTCTCGGGATCGCTGGTATCTGCGACTAAACAAGACATTGCAGATCCGTACAAAATCGGGCATCGGAGTGAATCTGCGTATGGCTTCAATTTGCTGTTTGTTGGCCGACTTGGATCGTGCTCCCATCTGAATCCGCGACCTCGTTCTGACGACGGAATGAATGACCATTTCGTCCCCGCATCTCGCGCCAGTATCCATACAGCCGCATCACTCCAGCGGCCGTAAAGGCTCTCTGTTCCGAAGAGCGCAGGGCGATCAGAATTGTGAAGCTTCCATCGCCGGGGAAAACGCTTCGTATCAAACACGTTCAAGTACCGGGGATGCTCCCGGGTATCGCGAAAACTCTTGATCCAGCGAGCAAGAGGCGGGGTGTCGCTTGTACTACTCATGGGGTAACTGACAAAAGCGCCTTCTTCAATCCAATCTCTTCGACGAGGCCGTCCACGAACTTCTCCAGCGGCATCGCACCCAGGTCCTTCTCAACGCCGCGGATGCGCACGGATACTGCCTTGTTCTCCGCGTCCCGCGGACCCACGATGAGCATGTACGGAATCTTCTCATCCGCCGCGACCTTGACCTTGGCCTGGATGCGCTCATTGCTCTCATCGAGGGTCGCGCGTACCCCCACTGCCTGCAACGACGCCAGCACCTTGCGGCCGTAGTCGAGGGTCTTGTCACTGATCGGGAGCACACGCACCTGCTCCGGGCTGAGCCAGGTGGGGAATGCGCCGGCGAAGTGCTCGATGAGCACGCCGCAGAAACGCTCCATGCTGCCAAAGGGCGCGCGGTGGATGACGACGGGGCGGTGGGCCTTGTTGTCGGGTCCGATGTACGACAGGTCGAACCGATTTCCCATCTGGTAATCGACCTGCACGGTGCCGAGCTGCCACTCGCGGCCGATGACATCCTTCACCACAAAGTCGATCTTCGGGCCGTAGAAGGCGGCTTCGCCGGGCTCTTTGCTGAACGAAACACCGAGCGATTCTGCCGCGGCAATGCACGCAGCCTCCGCCTTGTCCCAGCTTTCGGCGCTGCCGGTGTACTTGGAAGAGTCCTTATCGCGCAGGCCGACGCGGACGCGATAGTCCTTCATGCCGAGGATGCTGAAGATAGTTTTCACCAGCGACAAACAGCCCTGGATTTCCGCCGGAATCTGCTCTTCCGTGCAGAAGAGGTGGGCATCGTCCTGGGTGAAGCCGCGCACGCGGGTGAGGCCGTTGAGTTCGCCGGATTGCTCCCACCGGTAAACAGTGCCGAACTCGGCGAGGCGAACGGGCATGTCGCGATACGAGTGCGGGCTGCTCGCGAAGATCTTGGCGTGGTGCGGGCAGTTCATCGGCTTGAGCATGAAGCCTTCGACGAGCTTGTCGTCGGCCATGATGCGATCCGCGGCAATTGTGTTGGCCTTGGTGCGCTCGTTGATTCCGGCGGCGAGGCGCGCGGAGACGCCTTCGACGCGGTTCATCATCTCGGCACAGGTGCAGCCGGACTTACTGAGTTCTTCGAGCGCCTGACGCTCGACGATCGGCGCGAACTGGCTGTCCTTGTAATAAGGGAAGTGGCCCGAGGTTTTGTAAAGCTCGAGGCGGCCGATGTGCGGGGTGAAGACTTCGGTGTAGCCCTGCTTTTTGAGTTCGGCGGAGATGAAGTTCTGGAGTTCCTTGCGGACGATGCTGCCGCGGGGAGTCCAGAGGATGAGGCCCTGGCCGACATCTTCATCGATGTGGAAGAGACGGAGATGCTTGCCGATGACGCGGTGATCGCGCTTGGAGGCTTCTTCCTTCTGCTTCAGATATTCATCAAGCTCAGCCTGAGTCGGGAACGCAGTGCCGTAGACACGGATCAGGCGATGAGTCGGGTCGTCGCTTTCTTGTCCATGCCAGTAAGAAGATGCGAGAGAAGTAACAATTGCAGCGCCGATGCGTCCGGTGCTAGGAACATGCGGCCCGCGGCACAGGTCTTCCCAGTTTTTGCCGGGGGTGCCGTTGGCGTAGAAGGAGAGCGTGGCACCGTCAGTTGCTTTGAAACGCAGAGGCTCCTCAGTGGAGCCATCGAGGTTTACACCAACCAACGAAACTTCAACGGCCTTCTCTGGCTGCTTCTCGGCCATGGTTGACAGCGCTCTGATCGCGTTGTCCAGCTTGTATTTGTTTCGCTCACCCCGAAGCTTCGACATCCCGTTGGGCATCCCACCATCTACGTAACGCGATTGGACCGCCAGTTCATAACGAGTAAAAGGCCGATCTTCCTTGATGATCTCCGCCATGCGCTTGTTGATCGCATCGAACTGATCGCTGGAGATCTTCTTTCCCTCCGGCACATACATGTCGTAGAAGAAGCCGGTATCGGTCGGCGGCCCGTACGCGAGCTGCACGTCCTTTCCGATGACATCCTGAATCGCCTCTGCCATCACGTGCGCTGCAGAGTGGCGGATCATGAAGAGCCCGTCCTTATCGAGCACCTTCTGCCGATCGCGCTCGGTCACGATCGAGAGCGCCACATCGTGATCGATGATGGCGGACAAGTCCATCAGCTCTCCGTCGATCTTGACGCCGAGCGCGGCCTTGGCGAGGCCGGGGCCGATGGACAGGGCGACGTCCTTGCCGCTGACCGGCTTGTCGAAGGACTTTTTGGAACCGTCGGGAAGGGTGATGATGGGCATGGGGAATCCAAATCTTCAAAGGGCACATTGCCAAAAGGCAAAATACAAAGGGACAAGGCGAATCAGTCAGCAGGCGACGCCTCTGCCGGAGCGTAGAAACGGAGCGCTTCGCACTCGGGACAACGGAACGCGATCACCCTCAGGCCGTTGTCGCGCTCAGACCGCTTCACTTCGCCGCTCCAGAATGACGAAGTCGGCTCTCCCGGGCACCAACGCGGGAGCGAAATCATGTTGTGACTTCCGAGATCGGTCATGAACCCTCGCTCCATCTCGACTTCGCAGACCAGACACACGGGCTTCGCGGCCATTGATCACCTCTTGATTCATCCAAAGAAAAACCCGGCTTGCGGGCCGGGTTGAGTGTTCAGATACAAACTCCGCTGCCTGCCGGCTCAGGCGGTGGAGTCGTTGGTCGTAGTCGTCGTGGCACGGGTGGGATTCATAACGGGTGAAGGGTACGCGGGTGGATGCGGGTCGGCTACTGGCACGGCCGCAAGGATTGATTCTTCGATCGCAGACCTCACAGATTCCTCCGAAGCGTCGGGGCAACGAATCCCGGCTTCGAGGACCGGCGACTTGGGACCCAGGTCGATTCGCACCTTTCTCCAGTACGGTCCGACGCGCTCGAGGGTGAGCCGCTCGGCGCCGGTCCAGCGGATAAGCCGCTCGCCTGTCATCTTGGTACCGATGGTCGCCTTGACAGGCTCGTAGTACGCTCCGCCCTCCACAAACACAAATCGCGTACTCCCGGATTGTTTTCCGCGGCCCATAAAGACCAGGATCGCGCTCAATGCCAAGCCAAGTCCGACGATCACCAGCATCCCGATGCCACCGACGACGATGATGGCGAACTCCCAAACCGTGACAAGCAGACCAAGAAACACCGCAACGCCGATCGCGATGTTTGTGTACCGACGCGAAGCACCCACGATTCCCTTCGGAACGCCGTACACGACGAACGCTTTGTCGGGCGGAGTGGTGCCGCACTCCGGACACGGAACAACCCCGATCAGTCCCTCGCGCGAGTACCCGCAAACGGAGCATCGCTCGAGCTGATTTGTCCAGCATGGATCGGGGAGGAATTTCGACATGGAGACGGATTTATGCCGCCGCGGGGCCCTGGTACTCGGCCTTACCAAATCCGAGGATCGGATAGAAGATGAAGCTCAGAAAGAAGAGACCGATGGCAAAGCCGATTCCCTTGCCGAACGACTTGGCGACATCCATGCTCACCACGGCAAGGACGATGAGGTTGACAAGCGGAATGAACATCAGGATGAGAAACCACCACGGGCGACCGACGATCTTGAGCAGGATGAAGAAATTGAAGATTGGAATGATCGAAAACCAACCGGGCTGACCCGCTTTCGTGAAGACCTTCCAAAAGCCCACGACCACGAGCACCAAGACCGCAAGGTTGAAGATCAACCCGCCCATTGCCGCGCCGTCGTCTGAACCCGCCGCTTGCGCCAAAGTCATCCAATTGAGCATTCCGAAATCTCCTAAGGGCGGGGCCACCCACCGCTATCCCCAATTGTCGGGTTTTTGGAGCCTGGCCCTTGCAAAGAAGTTATTCGACCCCATCCGGTAGGGGTATTCCCTCCTTCGGACACTCCCGGTATGCTCTCCCCGTGCTCTGCCCCTTCTGCAATGCCGACAACGACAAGGTGATCGACAGCCGCGCGAGCGATGCGGGCAAGACGATCCGTCGCCGCCGCGAGTGCGTGGCGTGCAGCAAGCGGTTCACCACCTACGAACGGGTCGAGCAGACCGCACGCCTCGTCGTCGTCAAGCGCGACGGCTCGCGGGTGCCCTTCACGCGCGAGAACATCCTGCGTGGCATCGTCGCCGCCTGCGGCAAGCGGCCAATTCCGGAATCTTCCAAAGAGCGGATCGCCGACATCGTCGAAGAAGAACTGCACAAGGAATTCGACCGCGAGATCGAGAGCCGCATCATCGGCGAGCGCGTGATGGCCAAACTGCGTGACCTCGACGAAGTGGCGTACATCCGCTTTGCGAGTGAGTACTACAAGTTCCGGAATGTCGAAGACATCATGCAGCAGCTCGAGGCGATGAACGGGCGGGTGAAGGATGTGAAGGATCAGCAGAAGTTGTTTTGAAGGCCATGGGCCGGCAGCAGTCGCTCGGGGTGAGCTCTATTTCGCGGGTTCGGCGCCGGAGATCTTCCCGGAGTCCGGGCTGTAGGTCAGTTCCCAGATCTTGCCGCCGCCGATCACGATGATGGCGGGGTCTTGGCCCGTGCGCGGGACGACCGACAGGCTGATGTTGGTGTAGAGCGGGAGGGCTTTTGTCGCCAGCAGTTTTCCATCGGCATCGAGAACGCAGATTTTGCTGAGGTTTTTGCCGCCCCGACGCCTCTGGCCGGAACCGAGCATTTCTTCGACGCAAACGGCCGCGATGATCTCCGGGCGGCCGGAACGGTCGAGGTCCGCCGAAGCCAGCTTGATCTCTCCCGAGCACTGGTCGGGAAGCCCGAGGTCGAAGGACCAGAGCTGCTTTCCTTCCAAATCCCAGCACGTCAACGCGCTGATTCGCTGGGCCATCGACTGCTGTTCCCAGTTGTTGAACACCCCGGCGATCTTCAGGCCGCCGTCCCGGAGCGACGTCCACGCCATCGGCATGCCGATGACTCCCTCGACTTCAAACGATGCGACCGCTTGCCCGGGGCGATAGATCAGAAATCCGGCCCTGTTCTGCTTGTACGTCGGCGTCACGACCCCCACCGTTCCGTCTTCGAGCTGGATGTCATCGGCCGTGTACGCCATGGTGTTCGACGCGGGCTGCGAAGTTGCGTTGAGCTGGCTCGCGTTGATCTCCTCCACGGGGAGCATCTCGCCCATGGTCCGCACATAGACGACGTTGGGCTCGGCCCGCTTCTGGCCGCTTGCCCGCTGCGACTTGAACTCCTCGGCAGTCTTCAGCGATTCACCGGCGAGCAGTTTCGTCATTCGTGCGGAAAGCACCTCGCCATGCTCGTCGCCCATGAAGCCGACTGTGACGTCCTGAACAATGCCGTTCTTGTCGATCAACACGGTGTGCGGGATGCCCCCGACGCCGTAATCCTGGAACGTTGTGGTTCCTTCAGCAAGGCGGAGCGTCCCGAAGGTGAACTTGCGCTTTTCCATCCATGCCGCGAGCTTCTCGTCGCTGAGCGCGTAGTCCGAGTTCAATCCGAGGATGGTGACGGGCTGGTCCTTGAACTGCTCCTGAAGTTTCTGGAGGTGAGGCATCGCGGAGACGCAGGGCCCGCACCAGGTCGCCCAGAAATCCAGCACGACGACCCGCCCGGCCAGCTCGGAAAGTGAGACGTCTTTTCCCTGCAGGTTCTTCAGCGTGAACTGCGGCGCGGCCAGGCCCAAGAGCTTGTACTGGCCCATGTCCGGGCCCGAATTGGTCATGAACTCGGGCACCTTCTTCCACTTGGGCTGCGTCTCAAGCGCGAAAACCCCGGGCGTCATCGGCTGGTCGATCTGCACATCGGAAATCCGGGTGATCGTCGCGATCCGTGTGGCGATGTGAGGGGGCTCGCCCGTCGGCTTGTCGGGCTGGCGTTCCTTGTCGCCTTCACGCGTCCGGACCGTCGCGTCCCTGACCATTTCGCCGATCGCTCCGGTCTTCTCATCGAACCAGAACTCGTGCACGATGTCGGCCTTGGCGCCCGGCTTCTCCCACTCCTGCTCCGACACCGCAAGGCAGACCACCCGCAGGCCCTTGCGTCCATCCAGCGTCTCCTCTCGCGAATCGATCACCTCGCGTGGAGTACGCAGCAGCATCTCGGGCGCGGGAAGGCTCCGCGCGACGAGATAAAAGTGAGCCGGAACGTTCTCCGCAACGATGTCGCTCTTGAAGACGATGGGCGCACTCAGGTCCGGCGCTTCGTCATCGGTGAAGACTTCGCTCTCCACGACCGCACGCCGATAGCGCCCGCCATCGGAAACCATCGTCATCGGCCCATAGTTTGGCGTCTTCGAAAAGCCGACGCGGAACTTGCCGGGGCGCTCGCACACAAACTCGGATTCGGTGATCGTGGAATAGTCGCGATCGGTGTAATTCTGATACTTCCGAACGATCGACCGATCGCGATAGGTTTTGAGGTTGGTGTAGACGTCGCGTGCCCGCGCGATAGCAGCCTTGCCTCGGGCGATCGCCTCGGCCGATCCCCGCCCGGGAAGCGCTTCGGAGATTGATTTCTCTCGATCAGAAACCTCGGGATTTGCCGGAGCCTGATCTGTCGGGGCCGGCTCGGCCCGGCCCGAAGTCGCGATCAGCACAGCGCACGCGATGCCCGCAGCAACGCAAATCTTCATAATTGACCCCTTTTGCTTCGTGTTTCTGGTTCCGCGTTTCCAAGGTACGAGTACAGCGCTCCGTAAGTTTACATAGTTCGAAGTCCTCTTGTGCGTTCCGCAATTGCCGCGAGCCGCTGCCCTTGCGACTCAGACCCCGCACCGTGCGCGCCCGCCATACAGCCGCCCCCCACTCCGCTCCCGGTAGAATGGGACATGGCCAACAAGACCTTCCAGTCCGCGTCCGACACCTTCGCCGACCTCAAAGCCAAGGGCATCCTCAAGGACGGCATCACCGTCATGGTGGGCGGCTTTGGCCTCTGCGGCATCCCCGAAAACCTGATCATCGCGCTCCGCGATAGCGGCGTGAAGGATCTGACCTGCATCAGCAACAACGCGGGCGTGGATGATTTCGGCCTCGGGCTTCTGCTCAAGACGAGGCAGATCCGCAAGATGATCTCGTCGTACGTGGGCGAGAACGCGGAGTTTGAGCGGCAGTACCTGGCCGGCGAACTCGAAGTCGAGTTCAATCCGCAGGGCACGCTCGCCGAACGCATCCGCGCGGGCGGCGCGGGGATTCCGGCGTTCTACACGGCGACCGGCGCGGGCACGAAGGTCGCCGAAGGCAAAGAAACGCGCGAGCTGTTCCGGCCGTACGACGGCGTCGGCGGCTGCACGATTCCGGGCTGGAAAGTCCCCGGCAAGTTTGCCCCCACTCCTCGCGTCGGCGCAACGCCCCGTGAATACGTGCTGGAAACCGGGCTGTATGCGGACTTGTCGCTCGTGAAGGCGCACAAGGCGGACAGCTTCGGCAACCTCGTGTACCGCAAGACGGCGCGGAATTTCAATCCGATGATGGCGACCGCCGCGGCGTTTGTGATCGCGGAAGTGGACCAGACCGTCGGATTGGGTGAGCTTGATGCGGAATCAATCCACACACCGGGAAGCTATGTGGACCGGATCGTGCAGGCGAAGGCGGAGAAGCGGATTGAGCAGCGGACGGTGAGGAAGTAATCGCTTTGGCCAAGAGACCATGATTGACCTCGCTTCTATCCGCGCGGTCTCCTTCGACTGCTATGGCACGCTGATTGATTGGCAAGCCGGCCTTGAGTCTGCGATTTCCCCGCTGCGCAAAGGCATGCCGCAGTTGCCGCAGGGGGATGCGCTCTTCCGCGAGTTTGCGCGGCTCGAACGCGAGGCGGAGAAGCCTCCCTACTGCTCGTACAAGGATGTGCTGCGCGAAGTCATGGCGGGTTTGAGCGGCATCGCCGGGCCGTGCGAATTGCACGATGTGCTTTGGCGCTCGATCGCGCAGTGGCCGGCATTCGCGGATACGGCCGAATCGCTCCGGCGCCTGAAGCGCGAGTTCGGCACGCTTGCGGTGCTATCGAACATAGACAACGACCTCTTTGCCCTTTCGCACGCACGGCTGGGCGTGAAGGTAGATGTCGTCGTCACGGCGGAGCAGGTGCGGTCGTACAAGCCGGCGGAAGCGAACTTTCGTGCACTCCTGGATGCGCTGCGGCTCGAACCGCATCAGGTTCTGCATGTCGCCGAGAGCCGCTTTCACGACATCGAACCCGCGGCGAGTCTGGGCTTTCGGACAGCTTGGATAGAGCGGCAAACCGGCCACAGCGCTTCAGGCGAGCCGACCGACGCGCAGTCTCAGCCCGATCTTCGCGTTCGATCGCTCGGCGCGCTTTGCGATGCGGTCGGAGCATGAAGCTTCTCGGCCTTACTTGCCCGCAAGGAGATCGACCAAGACCGCGAGCCCCGCCTCGAGTTTGTATTCGGGCACGGCGTAGCTGAGACGAAAGTGCGTATCGCGCAAGCTGAATGTGCCGCCGTTCACGAGAATCAGATTGCGTTCGATCGCCGCCTCAAGAAACTGCAAGCCATTCATGCCCAGCTTTTCCGGAATCTTCGGGAACGCGTAGAACGCGCCGCCCGGCGCTGTCAACCCCGTCACCGGCGCGAGAGCCTTCACCACCATGTCGCGACGCTTCTGATATTCCTGCATCTGGATCGTCGCATCAACATCCAGCGCCGCGATCGCGCCAAACTGCAAGGGCGTCGGTGCGCACACGAACGAGAACTGCTGAAGCTTGATCATCTGCTCGATCAGCTTTTTCGGTCCCGCGGCATATCCAAGCCGCCAGCCGGTATTGCCGTACGTCTTGCCAAAGCCACGCACAAGCAACACGTTCTCTTCCGCGCCCGGAAATCGCGCCGGGCTCGGGCACTTCATCGCCGAGTCCTTTTCCGGTTTCGCGGCTTTCTGCGTGCGCGATTCGGTGTAGGTGAATTCGTCGTAGATTTCGTCGCTCAGCAGCAAAACGTTCTTCCGCCGGCAGAGATCCAGCAGATCGCGGCACTCATCCACCGTGTTCACCACGCCCCCGGGGTTGCCCGGCGAATTGACGACGACCATCTTCGTCCTCGGCGTGATGCACTGCTCAACACGCTCGGCCGTCATCTTGCAATCCGGATACGTATCGCAATAGACGGGCTTCGCATCCGTGAGCGACGCCATCGCGGGATAGAGCACGAAGAACGGATCGGGGATGACGATCTCGTCGCCCGGGTTGAGCGTGGCCATTGCCGCCAGCACGAGCGCGCCGCTCGTCCCCGGCGTCACGATGATGTCGCTCTCGCCCCCACTCGCGCTGTTCGCAAAGGACCAGCCAAAATCGGTGTTCAGTTTTTCCGCAAGCCTCGCCTGCAATTCGGGGATGCCCCGCGAAAGGCTGTAGCCGTTGCGGTCGGCGTTGATGGCGTGGATGGCCGCGTCCTTCACGCTGCGCGCCACCGGAAAATCTGGCTGGCCGATCGACAGGTTGATCGGGTCCTTGAGTTTCGCGCCAAGCTCAAAGGCCCGCCGAATCCCGGAGCCGGACATCGCCAATGTTCGCTTGCTGAGAAGGTGCTCGATGTTCATGAAGAACCCACAATAGCGAACATTCCCCTATTGGTCCTGGGGCCGGGTGGGCCGACCATCGGTCCCAACCTCCCGCACAGGCATCCCCGGGCGTCCGGTTGACCCGCATCGGCTCCGATCCGCGTTGCGACCCGTTCGCATCGGACCACTTCTCGCCCATCGGGCGATTCTCTGCAAGCCCGCTCTCCTTCCGCAACATCTGCCTCAGACCGGAACTCTCCGGTCGTCGGCGATGCTGCGCGGGTCGCATTCCGTCGCCGGACTTGGCTTCGGAAGAGAAGGAGTCGATTATGCAAACGAGCGTCCTTGGCAAGCTATGCCTCGCGGCAGGGGTGGTCTTCGCGAGCGCGTGCGGCACAGCAAACGGCGCCATTCTCAACTACCAGGCTTTTCTCGACGGCCCGAGCGAGGCACCGCCCAATGCTTCCCCCGGCACCGGCTTCGCAACGTTCTCGATCGACACCGTCCTGCACACGATGACGATGCAGGTCAGCTTCTCCGGCCTGATCGGGAACGTCACCGCCGCCCACATCCACGGCGCGACCGCCGTCCCGGGCACGGGCACCGCCGGCGTCATGACCACTACGCCCACCTTCGCGGGCTTTCCCTCCGGCGTGACCAGCGGCAATTACAACAACACGCTCGATCTCACCCTCGCCTCAAGCTGGAACCCCTCGTTCGTCACCGCCAACGGCGGCACGACGGCGGGCGCCGAGTCGGCCTTCCTTGCCGCTCTCGCTTCGGGCAAGGCCTACCTCAACATCCACACCTCCTTCGTTCCGGGTGGTGAGATCCGCGGCTTCCTGCAGGTCCCCGCCCCGAGCGCTCTCGGCCTCGCCGGCTTCGGACTGCTTGTTGGCGCGCGCCGCCGCCGCTGATCGACCGAGCCTGTCGAAAACAAAAAGCCCCGACCGAGATGGTCGGGGCTTGTTTTTTCTTCAAGTGCAGTCAACGCGGCGCGGGCCGCATCGTCCGCAGCCGAATCAGAACAGAACTCAGCCCTTGCCGGCCAGCGTCTTCGCGAGGCCGAGGACCTTGTCCTTCTTCGAATCAAACTTCTTGTCGGCCACGAGCTTCGCGATGCGCTCCTGACGGGTCAGAACGCTGCGCTTGCCGGCGCCGGTGGTCGAGATCTTGAGGGAACGATCGAGGCTCATGTCAGGCTCCAAATCCGGCAGCGCGCCGGTGACTAATCTTTTTTCAGCCAGAAGGCATCGGAGAACGACATGCTCCCCTTGTGATCCTTCTTCCAGATCGCTCCCAGGCGAACGACCTCCGTCTTCAGCCTGTCACGTTCCAATTGCTTGGACGCAAAGTCCGAGGATGGAATCCCGGTCGCCGCGAAGAGCTGAAAGCGGGGGGAAGTATTGCCCCGTGGCGACTTCCGATCAACTGGATCGACCGCGACTCCGACCGTCTCAACCCCGTTTTTGGCGAAAAACTGGATCGCCAGGCCCGCTTCTTCGCGGGAGAGCATCCCCAGCAACAGGTAGTTCCAGCCCGATTGCCTCGGGTCGGGCCCTACACCCTTCGCGGTCAGCACCTGCCCGGCCTCGATCGCGACGGCCTCTTTGCCTGGCTCGGAGGCAACCGATGGCCGGGTGGCCAGGGGATCCTGCACGGTCCTTTGAACGGACGATTGCGGAATACCCGATTTTGGCGCTGCAGGCTTCCCTTGCCGCCCGGAATTCACGCTGGTCGGCGACGAC
>JAFLCN010000001.1 GCA_017303555.1 Planctomycetota bacterium | reverse complement strand
ACCCCCAACCCCCTCCCTCGGGGAGGGGGCTCCTGATCCGCTACTACGCTCGCTGATGCCACGCAACGTCTTTGTTTTCTGCGGCAATCCGGTCGAAGGCAGCTTCTGTAGCGAGATCGCGAAGCAGTATGTTGCGAGCGCGACGAGCGCGGGGCATGGCTGCCGCGCGATGTCGGTGGGGGAGATGAAGTTTGATCCGAACCTGAGGTACGGGTATCACCAGCGGATGGAGCTGGAGCCGGATCTGCTGGCGGCGCAGGAGGCGATCCGCTGGGCGGAGCATCTGGTGTTCATTTATCCGACGTGGTGGGGCTCGATGCCCGCGCTGATGAAGGGCTTTGTCGATCGCACGTTCCTGCCGGAGTTTGCGTTTCGGTACAGGCCGGGCTCGGTCTTTTGGGACAAGTTGCTCGCGGGGCGTTCGGCGCGACTGATCGTGACGATGGATGCACCGTGGTGGTGGGACACGATCGTGAACGGATCGACATCGCGGCACACAATGGCGGCGCCGATCCTGAAGTTTGCGGGCGTGCGCCCCGTCAAGCAAACTGTGTTCGATCAGGTGCGCAAGTCGACGCCGGAGAAGCGTGCGAAGTGGATGGAGTTTGTGAGGCGGCTGGGGGAGCGGGCGGTGTGAGGAGTGTTTGCCGCGGAAGGAAGTGATAGGAAGCGAGATGTGTCGCCGCGTTGCGGCTTTGGACATACGCGCGGCGTACGTGAGGCTTGTCGATTTCCATTTGAATGTTGCGTGAACGCGATTGCGGCTTGGGGACATCCGAAACCCCCTCCGTCATCGCTTCGCTACGCTGCGCGATGCCACCTCCCCCTTTGGCAAAGGGGGAGGACAGAAGCGGGGAACGCAAACTGCAATAGGAACCGTATTACGCCCCACGCTCATGGCTTTCGCTGCTCCGCAGCTATGAGCATGCGATCCGGAATTCGATGGTTCTCGCGGGTCGATGCCGCGATCTTGTCGTTGCAGGCGGCTACTGCTCTGTTGCAAGCGCCACAAACATCTCGACACCCGTAGCTATCGCGTCGTCGTTGAAATCAAACTCGGGTTGGTGGAGCGTGACGGGCTTGTTGTCGCCTGGGCGCTGGAGGCCGAGGGTGAAGAACACGGCCGGGACCTTCTGGGCGTAGTAGGAGAAATCCTCGCCGCCCATGGTGGGTTCGGGGATGCGTTCGATGCGCTGCGTTCCGAAGGTGCGTTCGGCGGTCTTGAACCAGCGTTCGGTGAGGGCGGGGTCGTTAAAGGTCACGGGATATCCCTCGTGCCAGTCGATGCTCGCTTTGCATTCGTGGGCCGAGGCAACGCCGTTCACGATTTCGAAGAAGCGTTTCTTGGCGTGTGCGCGGGTCTCGGGCGTGAGGGTGCGGATCGTGCCCTGGAACTGTGCTTCGCGCGGGATGATGTTGTTCGCCGTGCCGCCCTTGATCATCGTCATGCTGCAGACGACGTTGTCGAACGGGCTGAGATTGCGGGAGACGAGCTGCTGCAGGCTGAGGATGCACTGGGCAACGCAGAGGATCGAATCTTTCGAGTAGTGCGGGTATGCGGCGTGCGATTGCTCGCCGGTGATCGTGACGACGACATCATCGGTCGCGGCGAGCAGCGGGCCGGGGCGCGAGCCGACGACGTTGAGCGGAGTCGTCGGCCAGCCGTGCAGGCCGTAGATGCGTTCGATTTTTGGTCCGAGGACTTTGCCATCGAGCACGCCGTCTTTGCACATTTCGTTTCCGCCGGCGCCGGATTCTTCTGCGGGCTGGAAGACGAAGTGGATGCCGCGGGGCCGATGGGGCAGCTTGCTGAGCACGCGAGCGGCGCCGAGCAGGATGGTGACGTGCCCGTCGTGGCCGCAGGCGTGCATGATTCCGGGAGTGGTGCTGGCGTATTTCTTCCCGGTTTGTTCGGCGATGGGGAGCGCATCCATGTCGGCGCGGAGGCCGATGGAGGGTTTGCCCGAGCCGGACTGGTCGGTGGGGGGCAAATACGCGAGCACGCCGGTGCCTTTGGCGAGGCCGCTCTTAAACGTCAGGCCCGCGGGAGCCAGCTTGGCAAGTTCATCCTGGATGACCTTGCTGGTGCGGGTTTCCTGGTAGTTCAGTTCCGGATGAGCGTGCAGATCGTGCCGGATCGCGACAAGCGAGGGCAACTCGGAAGCGATGAGCTGCCGAACATCTCCGCTGGTTTTCACTTCGATCGGGCTCCCCTGTTTCGCAGCGGCAATAGACATGCACAAGGGTAGGAAGCGAGGGCCGAAACCCCGGATCGGGTCGCGCGGGTTGTGGGGGAGCGATCAGTGGCCCGATTTCGCGGGTGCGCCGTGTCCGGAGCCGGATTTCTTCTCGGCGCCGTGTCCGCCCCCGCCGTGTCCGTCGCTGGATTTTTTGGCGACGTTGAGGCGTTCGGCCATTGCGGCGGAGAGGGCGTAGGTCGGCTTTTTTCTGTGAAGGGGCTGCACGCCGGTGAGCGGTTCCTCCGCGCCGTGTTCCGGTGCGGCGGCGTGCTCATCGGGAGGGGCGTGATTGTTTGATGCGTGCGGGGCGGGCGCGGTTGCCGCGGCATGGGCTTCGGGCGAGCCGTGTGCGGCTTCGCCGTGACCGTCGGACGAGACGAGTGCCGCGGGAGCGTGCTGGGCTTCGAGCTTTTCGGGCTTCTGGATCCAGAGGTGATACGCCCAGACGACGCTTGCGAGGAAGAGGCTGTTGAATCCGAGCCAGCCCACGGTGTCGCGGACGATGCGGGGTTTGCCGGCGAGTGGCCTGGAGAAGATGCGAACGACTGCGCCGGGGCCTGCGGGCGGAACGGCAACGGGCGGCGGAGCGATCGGCGAGGGGGTGGAAGCTCCGGTCTCGGCATGTGCCGCGGGCGCGATCGGTGCCGCGGCCGGAGCGGGTTGCATTGCCGGCTCGGGCGGAGCGGGGATGGCGGGTGATTCGGGTGTCGGCGCGAATTTCACCGAAGGGGCCTGATAAGGCTCGGGCGCCGGGGCGGTGAGGAGTTCGTCGGTGAGCCGGGCGAGCTGGTCGTCGAGTTCACCGATGGAATCGGGGACGGCGACCGGCGGAGCGGAGGCCTCGGGCTGCGCGGCGACCTGAGCTGCGGGCGTGTGAGCGGGTTGCTCTGCCTGAGCGGGCTCGGACTGTTCGACGAATTGATCGACGAGCGATTCGACTTGGCGTTCGATGGAAGCGACGGCGGCCTCGGCGTCTGCGCCGGTTTTGGGCGGCGCGCCGGCGGGAGAATCGGCGAGCAGCGCATCGATCTGGGCATCCAAGCTGACATCGGGGGGCGCGTCGGCGCCCGGTTGTGTCAGCGGAGGATGTGTGCCCGGGGGTGTCATGCGGATGCGAATGGACCAGATCAGATCGACGAATTTGGAGGACCGGTCCAGCCCCCCGACTCTATCGGACCCGGCGGGGCCTGGTTTCTTCGAGACGGGCGGAAATGGTTCGGGCTCTCGGACCTTGCGGCCGCGCCGTTTCTGCCGCGGGGAGCGGGAAGCTGGGCGTTCCGCTACGCTCGCGCAGTGGCTGTACACCGGATCATGGTCTTGGAAGGGTCGCCGATTGCGGCGGGTTTGAAGCTCGTCATCGAAGGAGACGAGGCGCACCACGCCCTGCGCGTGAAGAGGCTGGAAACGGGCGATCCGGTTGAATTGCTTGATGGCCGGGGCACGCGGGCGATGGCGCGGATCAGCGCGACCTCGAAGCAGGGAAAATCGGGCTGGAGGTTCGAGGCGGAGGTGATCGAATCGCGGATGGAGGCCGTGCCGGAAGTGAGGCTGGAGGTGCTTGCCGCGGCGGCGAAGGGCGATCGGCTGGATGAAATGCTCGACAGTCTTTCGCAGCTCGGGGTGGACGAGTTCCGGCCGTTGTTGTCGGATCACGCCGTGGTCGATCCGCGCGAGGCGAAGTTGGAGCGGCTGCGTCGTGCTGCGATGGAGAGCACCAAGCAGTGTGGGCGTGCGTGGCCGATCGAGGTGGGCGAGCCGGTGGAGCTTCAGCACGCGATGAAGGAACTCGACGGCGTGTTCGCGTGCGTAGCGGATGCATCGGGATCGCACGCGATTGATGTGCCGCAGGATGCCAAACGCGTCGTCGTCTTTGTGGGCCCTGAAGGCGGCTGGAGCCCGCGCGAGTTTGAGGGGTTCAGGGCCAGGAAGTTGCCGTTCATGCGTTGCTCGCCCCATGTGCTGCGGGTGGAAACCGCGGCGGTTGCGGCTGCGGCGATGCTTGTCAACCACTCTTCCCTGCGCCGGTACACTCAAGCCTGAACCTGGATGTTGCTTTGACTCAAGGAGTTTGCGATGAATCCGCGGATCGCCTCGCTCGTGCTCGCTGTGGGTTTTGTCTTGCCGGTGCTTCCGGCTGCTGCCGCGCTCGGGAGCGTGGCCGATGCGCCGGTGTCGAGCGTGAAGCCGATCTCGAAAGAGGTGCGGGAGCTGGGCGAGAAGGTGGCGAAGAAGGCCGCGGCCTTTTTGCGAGCGCAGCAGGACAAGGCGACGGGCGGCTGGTCGATCCCGGAGAAGGGGCCGAGTTTCCCGGCGATTACGGCGTTGGTGGTGAGCGGCCTGTTGAGCGAGCCGGGCGCGAACGCGAGCGATGACTCGATCGCGCGGGGCGTGGCCTTTGTGCTGAGCAAGCAGCAGAAGGATGGCGGCATCTACGACCAGATTCTGCCCAGTTACAACACGGCGATCAGCCTTTCGATGCTGAGCAAGGTGGATACACCGGCAGCGAAGGCGGCGATCAAGCCGGCGCAGGATTTCCTGAAGGGTCTGCAGTTTGGCGAGACGGCGAATGCGGGTGCGCACAAGGAATCGCCCGAGGCGGTGAGCAAGGACAATCCGTTTTATGGGGGCTGGGGCTACGGCAGCAAGGGGCGGCCGGATGTGTCGAACGTTTCGTTCGTGCTCCAGGCGCTGCACGACAGCGGCGTGCCGGGCGATGATGAGGCGTTCCGGCGTGCACTGGTCTTCCTCCAGCGCACGCAGATGGTCGACACGTTCAAGGGAATGAAGATCAACGATCAGGAGTACGCCAAGGGCTCGATGCAGGGCGGATTTATCTACTCCGCGGGCGCGGGCAAGGACAAGGCCGGCCAGGGCGAGACCAATGCGGGCGAGATCGAAGAGACGATGGATGATGGAACCAAGGTCAGCCGCCTTCGCGCGTACGGGAGCATGACCTATGCAGGTTTCAAGAGCTACCTCTACGCCGACCTGAAGCATGATGATCCGCGGGTGCTCGCGGCGATGGGCTGGATCAAGGACAACTACACGCTGAGCGAAAACCCCGGCATGGGCAACAGCGGTTACTACTACTACCTGATCACGTTCGCCAAGGCGATGCGCGCGTACGGGGAGCCGGTGCTCGAAGTGCAGGAAGAAACCGGCAAGATGAAGAAGGCCGACTGGCGCGAAGACCTGATCAAGGCGCTCGCGGCACACCAGAACGCCGATGGCAGCTTCAAGGAACTGGATAAGCGCTGGATGGAAACCAACCCGATCCTGATCACGGCGTACAGCCTGAATGCCGTTGGTGAGGCGCTGAAATAGGCGGGTGCTCGGGCTTTGGTTTTACGTGTGGCGAATCACCAGCATCGTCTGGTCGTCGCTCGGCCTTGCCGAGCCGATGTACGCCTTCAGCGCGGCATTCAGATGCTCGATCGTTCGCGGTGCTCCGGTGTTCGAGTCGGAAAGCAGCGCTGCCCGAATGCGATCTACTCCGAAGAGTTTGTGATCGATCGACATCGCCTCGCTGATCCCGTCGGTGTATAGAAGCACAGTGTCGCCGGACTGCAGGGTGACCCGGCCCTGAGCGGAGTCCACGCGCTCCAGAATGCCGAGCGGCGGTCCGCCATCGAATTCAAGTTCACGCGCCGTCGCCCCGTGCCGGAACATCGGGGGCGGATGGCCTGCGCCCGCGACGCGGAGCTCGCTGGTTGCCGGGTCGTAGACCGCTGCGAGAGCGGTCACGAATGAATTGCCGATCCGGCGCGCAAAGAGCTTGCGGTTGATCTCCTCGAGCATTTCCTGCGGCTCGGGCAGTTTGGAGAAGTTTGCGACGACCGCGTGCAGCATCGCGACGACGACTGCCGCGGAGGGGCCGTGGCCCGAGGCATCGGCGATGAGAAAGCCCACGCGCCCGGTGCCGGCGGGATCGACGAAGACGTCGTAGTAATCACCCCCGGCGCGGTCGAACGTGGCGTAGGACGCGGCAAGTTCGAGGCCGGGGACCGGGGGGAAAGTCTGTGGCAGCAGGCTCCGCTGGATCTCGGCGATCTGGTCGATCTCGTTCTGGATGTAGGCCGTCGCTTCTTTCAACCGGCGCGCGATGTTGAGATTGCGGATGACAACGCCGACGAGGTTCGACTGGAGCACGATGGTTTCGAGGTTCTCCAGGGTCCAGCGGTCTTCGGGCGTGTCGAGCAGGACCAGCCAGTCGGCGGGCTGGGATTTCTCGGGGAGGGGCGTTGAGACGAGCGAGCGGTAGCCCGTGGTCCAGTCGCCGAAGACAGTGTCGGCGGCGCCTTCGAGTCGGGCCATCTGAGGCAGCTCGTCGTGACAGACCAATCCGATGATGCCGCCGGAATGGATCGGGGCGGCGCCGACCTGTCCATCGTGCATGACGGGCGTGACAAGTTCCTGGCCGTCGGCGGTTCGCCAGCGGGTGATCCGGTACGAGCCCTTTGGAACATCGCGTGTCCGCACCATCACCATGCAGGCTCGCCCGCGGATGCGGCCCATTGCCTCCGCGAATTCGTTGATGATGCCCTGGTCCTGGGTCTGGTCGAACAGCTTGTGTGTCAGGTTCAACAGGAGGGGAATCCGCTCGTTCGATGCGAGATCTGCCAGCGCCACACCCGGCAGGGCGGACGGTCGGAAGGTCGGAATGGCGAAGGGCGCGGCGGGCATGCGTGCAGCGTATCGGACGGTTCGGGGAGCCGGATTCCACCTTGAATCGGGGCGGTCCGCGTGGAGGAAGCCTCGTAGACTGGCAGAACGCAATTCGCACCAAAGCCCGCGGCCGGATGCCGCGTTGATCCGAGGATCACGATGAAAAATGCTCCTTCTGCGACTGTGCCGCCGTATCAGGAACTCTGCGCGCTCGCCCGGCGCTCCACAGCGCTCAGTTCTGTTGCGCAGCTTTTGAGCTGGGATCAGGAAACGTACATGCCGCCGGCGGCGGGCGCGTTCCGGGCCGAGCAATCGTCGCTCATCGCCGAGTTGCACCACAAGCACGCGACCGACAAGCGCGTGGGGGACCTGATCGCGGCGTGCGAACAGGACAAGGGGCTTGTTGCCAACGGTGCGGTCGCGGCGAACCTGCGGGAGTTCCGGCGCGATTACGACCGCCTGACCAAGCTGCCCTCGGAGCTTGTGGCGGAACTGGCGAAGGTGGGCAGCCAGGCGCAGGAAGTCTGGAAGGAGGCGCGCGAGAAGAACGACTTCGCCCTGTTCGCGCCTTGGCTCGAGAAGATGTTCGCGCTCTCGCGACAGAAGGCCGATTGCTACGGCGTGCCAGTTGGAGGCGAGCGCTACGACGCGCTGCTTGATGAGTACGAGCCGGGGATGACGGCGAAGCAGATCGAGGCGATCTTCACGCCTCTCCGCACGCGACTGACGGAGCTGGTTCAACGGGTCGCGAAAGTCGGCAGGCACCCCGATGTGTCGATGCTGAGGCGTCCGGTCCCTGCGGACAAGCAGCACGCGTTCGGCCTGCTGGTGCTGAAGGCGATGAAGTTTGATCTTGAAGCGGGCCGGCTGGATGTGACGACGCACCCGTTCTGTTCGGGCCTTGCGCCGGGGGATACGCGACTGACGACGCGCTATCGGGATGAAGCCTTCACGGATGCGCTCTACGGCACGATGCACGAGGCCGGGCACGGTCTGTACGAGCAGGGTTTGCCGAAGGACGGGGTGCCGCAGAGCCTGTACGGGCAGCCGCTGGCCGAGTCGATCTCGCTGGGCATTCACGAGAGCCAGAGCCGCATGTGGGAGAACCTGGTCGGGCGTAGCAGAGAGTTCTGGATGTGGGCGCTCCCGCTCGCCAAGAAGGAATACGGCGCGGCGCTCGACGGCGTCGATCTCGACACGATCTACAAGGCCGTGAACACGGTGAAACCCAGCTTGATCCGCGTCGAGGCCGATGAGGGCACGTACAACATGCACGTCATGGTGCGTTTCGAGATGGAGCGGGCGCTGCTGTCGGGCGCGATGAGCGTGAAGGACGTTCCGGGCGAGTGGAACAAGCGGTACAAGGACTATCTCGGCATCGATGTGCCCGATGACCGGCGGGGCTGCTTGCAGGATGTCCACTGGTCGTTCGGGCTGATCGGCTACTTCCCGACCTACACACTGGGCAACCTCTACGCGGCACAGTTCTGGGAGACGATCGAATCTGAAATTTCAGATTTGAGATCTCAGATCTCAAAGGGCGAGTTCGGCACGCTCCGCGAGTGGCTCCGCACCAAGATCCACCAGCACGGCAAGCACTATCGCGCCGATGAGCTGTGCAGGAAGATCACCGGCAAGGACCTGAGCGCCGATGCGCTGCTGCGGTATCTCGAAGGCAAGGTCAAAGACGTGTACGGCGTGTGATCATTCCTTTGGCTTTTGAATGATGATCCCCCAGGATGTGCACCGGTAGCCCGACAAGGCGAGCCTCAGGTGCATCACGTCCGCGCCGTGCGGGCCGTGGGGGGGCAGATCGGTGATGCCGTCGAACAAGCCCTCGCCGTGGGTGAAGTCGGGCTCCGCGACGATGTAGCCCTGGCGCCGGACGCGCTCGATGACATCCAGAAGGTGCTTTTTCTGGAAGAGCACGGTGTGCGCGTGATCGACGGTGCCGCCATCGTCGTTCATGTTCCACTCGGTCGTGTGCACCGCGACGCCGCCGGGCTTGAGCGTTTTCAGCGAGTTCTCGATGAACCGCAGCCCCTTTTCGATGCTTCCCACGTGTTCGAGCGAGCAGGTGGACCAGCAGAAATCAAACTTCCCGTGCAGGTCGGTGGGGATGTCGTTCATGTCCACGTAGCGCAGCTCGATGTTCTTGCGCAGTTCCGGATCGGGGCAGACGTTGGCCATGCGCAGCTTTTCGATCGTGGTTGAATGTTGGCGCGTCTCGATCCACCGTGCGCTGCCCGAGCTCGCCGGGTCGAGATCGGTTGCGAGCACCTTGACGCCGTACTTCGCGAAGAGGCTCGGAAGCGGTTCTTCGCCGCACCCGAATACCAGGCCGTGCTTGCCGGGACTGAGTTGATCCAGCGAGTAGAGCGCCTGCGCGACGTAGCAGATCTCCCAGACCTTGCGGTGATAGAGCACGGCGCAGCAGATCTCGGAGCACCAGAAACCCAGCCAGTCGGATTCGATATCGCGCTGCGTGCAGCCCTTCGACTTGAGTTCCGATTTCTGGGCCGACTTGGCCGGGGGTTTCGGCCCGCGCTTGAGCTCCTGCCCGGCGATGTAGTAGCCGAGGTTCTTGATGTTCATCCGCTCGAGCTCGCGCTCCCGGCGCGGTCCGGTGATGTACTTGACGATTGCGCGATTCAAGAGTCCCAGCATGCTTGCTCGTTCCTTCTCGTGCTGATGCGGCTTCACAGTATCAGTTGCCGGCCCGCTCACGATGGGCCCGCATTTCTACCCGCTTTTCGTGAACCAATCCAAACCCGCGTGCGCTCCAGCCCGCGAAGGAGTGCCGCGAAATGAGCAGATCATCCTTGTTGTGTGCCGCAGCCGCGGCAGGTTTTCTCGTCAACTTGCTTCTGGGCGGATGTTCGTCCGCACCCACGGTCGCACAGCGATCGGTCATCATCGAGCCGGAAGCAGTCGGCGCGGCACTCGAGGCTGCGCATTCCAAGCCGATTGTCCTCGATACCCGCAATCTCGAAGATTACGGCCCGGCGCACGTCGTTGGTGCTCAGCGGCTCGACACGCGGGATTGGTCCGCCGCCAGTCGGCGTGGCGAAGGCCTGAACGACAGCGAAGGCTGGTCCATCCGCATCAGCGCGCTCGGCATCGATGAAGAGACCCCTGTCATCATCTACGACGACGGCGGCATGACCTCCGCCGCCCGCGCCTGGTTCATCCTGCGCGAGTGCGGCGTCAAGGACGTTCGCGTCGTCAACGGAGGCTGGAGCAACCTTTGCCCGGTATTGGAGCCGCGGCTGGTCCAGGCTGGCAATCCGGGCGAGTTCGCGCCGACGCGGTTCGCCGCGGCAACACCGAATCGACTCGTCACCAAAGACCAGCTAAAGGCCCTCTCAAGCGCCGGCACGCAGCCGATCCTTGATGTCCGCACCGAAGACGAATTCACGGGCAATGTCAAAGTCGAAGCAGGCCGGCGCGTCGGTCACGTGCCGACCGCAACCAATCTTCCGCACAAAGAAATGCTCGACGATCGCGGTCGTTTGCGAACGCCCGAAGAACTCCGCACGCTCTTCGCCGCGAACGGTGCAACGCAAGCGCAGCCATCCGTCCTTCTCTGCCAGTCCGGTGGCCGCGCTGCGTTTGCAGCGCTCGCAGCGGAATACGCGGGACTTGACAACACAAGCGTCTACTACATGTCGATGGGCGAGTGGCTGGGGGATGCGAGTTGTCCGGTGGAGTGATTCATGCCACCGCCCTTGGCTTTGCAAGGTCGGTGCTCTTGATTGGTCACCCGTTCAGCCTCCACTGCACAAAGGGCAGCACGCTGCTAGCGCGCTCGTCGGTACCACATAAATCCGCAAAGAACAACGGCGGTGAACACCGCTACAGCTACACTCGATCTCTTCTGCCACCAAGGCGCCGTTGCCGGCGCGGGCAACCGTGCGGTGGAGTTTGCCGCGCTGCTCGCCGAAGCGACGCGCGAGGGGATCACGCGCAGCATGGAAGGGGCGATCGACTTGGGAATTGAGAGCGAGAACAGAGTGCTAGGTAGTTCAAGAACGGACGCCACTTTCCCATAGCGGACGCTTCCCCTTCGCCACTCGGGCCTTGCCGGGTCGTTTGGCGCAACTCCGTCGAGGGCACGCATGCGAGAATCTCGGCGGAACGGGACCGGGAAGGTCAGACCGGGGACGGGTCGATAATCAGAAAACGTATCGATGCGAGTCAGCGTTCCTGCCCGGTCGTATTCTTTGACAGATGCGAGTTGAAGTTGGCCGTGATCGCTTGATTCGAACACCAATTCCAATCCTTCGGGTGCGATGGACAACGCGAGCGCACCGTCGACTCGAGTGAACGTTACGGTCTTGAGATCGATTGCTTGTATGTACCGCGCCGCCAGCCAAGGCGTTACTCGGAACCAATCCGGTGACATCTCGGCGAGACTCGACGGTCCTTCAACCACCGTGTATCCCCCGGGACCACGAGACACTTGCTTGCCGTCGGGTTCGATTACGGATTCAAGCTGCGTTGCTTTCGAGTCTTCGACTGTCGGCCACTCGGGAATGGCCTGAAAGGGCATCCGAAGCGGCGGCTCGACGGTGGTCTGCAGCACCACCCTGTGCATGGCGTCCGGCCAGCGAAATGACCAAGTCTGACGCTCAAGCAGCGTCCAGACATCGATGCGTCCCACCGGCGACTCCATGAGCTCGACGAAATCGACAGTGAGTGATTGAGTCGTTGTGTGCAGCCTAACCCACCGGGAGATGGCGTCGAGGTCGGTGGCGGATTGCGTGCAGCTTGCTGCCGGCGCCGCAGTGACGCAAACTACAGCAGCCACTTCGGCGAGTAGCCAATGCCTGTTATTCATACGCGCACGCACCGGGTCCGGGTGGCGGGCATTTCTTTGCATTTGAATATCGAATGACTGCGACCTTGGGATGCTGAGCATCCGGCGGAACTGGAACGCTCCACTCAACCCTTTCACAGAAATAGTCACCGCTTACATACATAACGCACTTTCTCTTGACCATTTGCCATGGAATCTCGGGGTTTGGACTGTCCTGAGGACCGCAACTTTCAATTTCACCATTCTGCTCAAATCCGGTCAGTCCTCGACAGGGCTGGTCTCGAGGACGCAGATACTCAATACATCCCGGGCATGCGGCCGGCGTCGCCGGCGGATCAAATCCATCGCCGTCCATGGTGTAATTGCAGTTGGGTCCGGCGTCTTCAAGCGGCGGATCGCAAGGCGGATCGGAGTATACTGGTTGTCCACCGACGCGAGAGGCCCAGTAAATGAAAACCATGATGACCAAACATGATGACCTTGGCGTCGTGCGCGACATGGCAGTCTCCCGAGTGCGGCGGCAAGTTCTCGAATCCCGCGACTTTGCGAGCGTAGCGGCTCCCTCGGGGTTCGTCAAGGCGGTCACATTTGTAGAAGTCTGCGTCGTCTTAGCAATTCTTGCGATAGTGTTGATGCTTCTGATGGTATCGGTGCGCCAGGTGCGCGATGTGGCGCGGGCTAGCACTTGTCAAACGCACCTTCGGCAACTCGGTGGACTTTTGACTCTTTATACCAGCGCCTTTCGTGGCTACTACCCCACCTTTGTCGCCGATAGTGAAGAAGTTGTGAAAAATCCAAGGTGGTGGGCGGCTTACACCGCACAGAGCCGACGCCTGTTCGCCACAGAAGCGTGGTTTCGGCACTCGGGGATTGAGCTTCAGAATCCCGTGTATCGGTGCCCCGCGAATCAATTCCAAACGAACATTTCATCCGCCGCCTCTGACTATCTGGGCGTTCAAGTGATGCATGGTGATCCTACCTTCTTCGATTCGAATTTGGCCAAAGGTGCGTGGCAATCACGGCTCGCTGCCGAACCCCAACTGATTGAGAACGTGGTTTTCCCGTCCGACAAGGTGGGGCTTTGGGAATTGTCGGTGTGGCACGGATGGCGGGGAAAATGGATTCCCGGAGGAATTATGAGAGGCTTGAGCTTTTCCGATACGCGTCGTGCCTCCAGCATGTGGTTCTTCGACGGGCACGTTGAAGGCCTGAATGCCGAAGAAATCCAAGAAGGAGTGGATCGAAGGCCAGTTTGGGAATCGGGAAAGTTGTACACGACTCCCGACGGCGTCAGGGGTAGGGATGTACTGCGCGGGCTAAAACGGCCCAGGCCGTGATTCCTTGGTCAAAGGTGGAGAATGTCAGAACGATGCGCTAAGCCTGAGCCGAAAACGCTCTCGCCGCGGAACACGCAGGGCTCGACAACACGACCGTCTATTACATGTCGATGGGGGAGTGGCTGGGTGATGCGAGTTGTCCGGTGGAATGATCACCCGTTTAGCCGCCAAAGCACAAAGTTCAACACGCTCGCGAAGCTCACCCACGCGAGGTAGGGCAGCAGCAGCAAGCCCGCGGGTTTGCTCACGCGCCAGAACGCGAAGGTTGTCGCGGCGATCATCAGCCAGAGCATCGCGATATCAATGAATGCGAGGCCGATGAGGTGGAGGCCGAAAAACAGGGGCGTCCAGATTGCATTCAGAATCCACTGGCCCACGAACAGACCGAGCGCGAGCTTCTGCCTGTTCCATCCTCCCTCGCGCCACACCAGCCATGCCGCGACGGCCATCAGGATGTAGAGCACGGTCCAGACCGGGCCGAAGATCCAGGCGGGCGGATTCCAACTGGGTTTGTTCAGAGACTGGTACCACGTGCCGATGGGGATGAATGCCGCGGACGCGGAGGCGATGAAGCAGAAGAGCAGCCAGCCGATCAGGGCCAGAACTTGGCGAAGAGCGGAAGGGGTTTTTGAGCCGACAGGGTTGCTCATGGAGTGCGTCCAACGGCGGGGCTGCAATCCGGCTTCGCACGGCAAAGCCGTGTAGAGAATCGAGCCGAGGGTGGAGCGAGTTCAACGAGCGACACCCTCGGTCAAGTACAAGCCGAGGCCGCAGCCTGAAAGGCTGCAACGCGATGGATGGTACGACCGTGCAATGGATCGACTGCCGTGCGGCGGCACCCCGATGGGGTGCGAAGATCGGTGCCGCGGTTCCGTGGGTGTCGCCGGGCTCCACCCACGGCTCGACTCTGTGCAGGCCGTTGGCCTGAAGAGCGCACACTTCTTTCGGAATGGTGGCTCGACGAACCTTGCGAACCGCGTTTCAACCCGCCTTGCGCTGGCTGCTGCCCGTCAGCGAGCCTTCCGCCTGCAATTCCTTCACCAGCGCGTTCGCCAGAATTTCGTACTGATCAAGCGTGTTGTACGCCTGAGCACTGATTCGGACGATGCGGCGGTCGTTGCCTCCCACACGCCAAATCGGCGTCACCACGCCGTGGTTGTGGATCAGGGCGTCCTGAAGCGGATCGTCGTAGAGGCTGGCGCGGCCCTTCATGTTGGCGGGGGGCTCGGGCAGGATGATCGAGGCCATGGTGCCCAGCATGCTGTCCGGGCACGACTGTTCGGCGCCGATCGCCGTGGTCACTATGTCGCGGCCCTTCACGATCAGATCGTGGTTGCGACGCATCAGCTCGGGCCAGCCGCCGGGCAGCAGGCGGCTGAGGTAGGCAATCGCGTCGGGAACAACGAGGAAGCCGGAGTAATCCAGCGTGCCGTGGTAGTCGAAATCGCGGAGGAAGAGCTCGCGATCGTGGCGGATCTTGTTCGCGCGGCTGGAGAGGTAGACGGGGCGGAAGCTCTGCTGCTTTTCCTTGCACACCTGCAGGAAAGCCGTGCCCTTGGGGGCGCTCATCCACTTATGCAGGCTGCCGACGTAGTACGTCGGGTCGAGTTCCTTGAGGTCCACCGGAATCTGGCCCGGGCCGTGAGCGCCATCGACGATCACTTCGACGCCCTTGGCCTTGAGGGCCGGCACCAGGCGGCCGACCGGGAAGATCAGCGAGCTGCCGCTGGTGATCTGGCTGATCATCGCAAGCTTGGTCTTAGGGGTGACCGCCGCCATGACAGCGTCGAAAACCTGATCCGGGCTCTGGATCGGGAACGGGATCTTCGCGAAGACGACCTTCACGCCGATCGCCTTGGCCATGCGGTCGAGCTCGTTCACGCCCGACTGGTACTCGTGATCGGTCAGAAGGATCTCGTCGCCCGCCTTGAACTCGGTGCTGCTGAAGATGGAGGCAATGCCCATCGTCGCATTCGGAACCGGGGCGAGCGAAGAGGGGTCGCAATTGAGGAATGCACCCAGCACCTCGCGGACGCCGTCCATCAGGCGTTCAAGATCGACCTTGTAGAACCGCACCGGCTCGCGCTCCATGCGGGCGCGCATCCGGTTCTGGGCTTCGAGCACAGCGCGGGGGACGGCCCCGTAGCTGCCGTGGTTGAGGAAGGTGATGGCCGGGTCAAGATCCCAGTGCGAGGTCTGGAAGCGGATGCGAGAAACGCGATCAACCGGCGCGGGCGAAGGCGCGGGAAGCATTTTCTCGTCGATCAATTGCGAAGCGGAGTTCATGTTGAGTTTCACGAATGCGGTATCGGCAAGCGGGGTCGATTCGCTCGAACCGCGGACGCACTTTAGAGAGGTTCGGAGCGAGAGAGCGGCAGAGCAGCAGATTTGCAGAGCAGCAGATGTGCAAAAGCGGGAATGGAATCACCAAAGACGAGCGGCGAGCGCTTGAACGCCTTTCTCTGCCGCTCTGCAAATCTGCCGTTCTGCTGCTCTAACAGTGCTGTTCACCAGCCGCCGGGTCGGTGTCCGGCCCGGTCGAACACGCGAACTGGTACGTGTTCATGTTCTTGATCGGCGGGCTGTAGATGTGCAGGGTGATCAGGTCGGTGCCCGGCGCCTGCATGTTCAGGACCTGATGGATGTCCGAATCCTGTGCCGCGCACACGTAACCTGGGGCCATCTGGTTCGTCGCGGCCGGGCAGACCAAGCCCGAGGGGGTGGCTGTGTAGCGAATTTCGGTTCCTGTCCCTTCGACCACCCGGAACGCACACGAACTGCCCTTGTGGTCGTGAATGGGCGTGCAGTGCCCGCTGCGCCAGGTGAGAGCCAAGAGCTCGTACCACGGGCTGCAACTGATCCGGTTGCGGCGATAGCCGTGCGTGCCGAAGACCAGCACGCTCTCGAGATCCTGGCGCGTGACCTGCACCTTGCTCAGCAGCCTTGCCAGCACATCAAGCTGCGCCCGCTCGCCGTGGGTGTCGAGGTAGTCGATCACCTCGGCCAGCTTCGGAAAACGCTGGGCGGGAGGCAGGGAGGGCGTCGTGGTTGTCGAAGTTTGAGGCGTCAAGGTTCCCCCAGTCTAACCCCGGTCGGCATTCCTGCCAAGAACCAGTACGAATGAGGCCCCGTCTCGTGCCCAAAACCACCGGAATTACTGACAAATCACGAGGTTGTACGCCTGCACGAACAGGACGAAATCGTCGTCCAGCACCAGGTCGTCCAGGTTCAGATCCGCCGGGCACGGATCGGGCTGGAGCGGGAACATCGGCGAATCGGGCGTGGGGCAGAGCAGGTTGTCGTAGGCGTACAAGAAGTACTGGAAGTCCAGGTCGTTCACCAGTCCATCGCCGTTGAAGTCCGCGGCACAGGTCAGCCGGAGCGTGACATCCTCGGGCAGGTAGTTCAGGCGCCACGCACGCCGCAGGGGCGAGGGCGGGGGCGTCGGCAGGTTGAACGAGGTGAAGCCGTTGGTGCGGGTTGCGCCGGCGGAGCCCTCGACGACGGTGAACAGGTGGATGGAAAGGGGGTTGTACCCACCCGTGAGCGTGACTTTGAGGAGGCCTGCGAGGGAGTAGGGCTGCTGGACGGCGATCGAGTCGTAGGAAGCGGGACCGGCAAAGTTGAAATCGAAGAGAGTTGCCGGCAGGAGTGCGGGCCCGCGTTCAAAGACGATCTGGCCGGTGCCGTTGCCTGCCGCGCCGGGGGCGATCGTTCCGTCGATGCGGACATTGCCACCGACGGCGCCGCTGCCGCGGAGGGTCTGGGTGGAACCGAGCGTGAGCAGATCGGGTGCGGCCGGGCCGTCGAGGCGGGCGCGGACGGTCGGGTTCGACTGGGCATTGAGGGTGATGAACCCGGTCCCGAGGAGCGTCTGCGTTCCGGCGAAGGCGAGGCGGGTGAGCGGAGCGTCGGAAGTCGGGTTGACGACGATTTCGTTGTCGTTGGTGAAGTTCGTCAGGGCGAAGGTCGACCCGGCGAGGACATCGATGGGGGTGGTGGAGCGGACACCCGTGGCCGAGGCCGAACCGTTGACCGTCAGGCGGCCGCTGCCGGTGCGATCGAATTCGCCGCCGGAAACCGCGGCACCCGACCGCAGCGCCAGAACGCCGGCGCCGGCCCGCAGCTTGCCCGTCGCATCCTGCGAGACCTGGCCGACGACTTCGAGCGACTGCCCCGCCGAGCCCGCGGCGATCAATCCGGAGTTCGCCAGACTGGCGTAGATGCGTCCCTGGCCGGTGATCGAGTGCTGCGTGTCCTGCTGGATCGAGAAGCCCGGTGAGTCGATCATCGCCGAATCGAGGTTGCTCGGATTGGCGTTGAGCAGGACCGAGCCGCTGCCGGAGAGCGAGGCGTTCGCTGCGGCGCGGAGCCGCGTGAGTTGCAGGTCGCCCGCGGGATTGATGACGATCTGGCCGCTGTTGCTGATGGCGTTCGAGATGAGCAGGCTTCCACCGGCCATGGCGTGGGCGATCGCACCGGGCTTGATCGTGAACTGATCGAGCGTCGCGGTTTCGCCCTGCGGAACGGAGAGGCGTCCGGTGCCGAAACTCGTGAACGAGCCTCCGGAAAGCGTCATGCCGTTGAGAATCTGGAGCGCGGCATTGCTGGCGCTGGTTGCGCCGGCGCCGGTGTTGGTGACGCTCGCGGCGAGCTGGAGCGGACCGGCGGGGTTGTTCGCGGAGATCACGCCGAGATTCTGGATGGGGAGCGTGATTCTGCCCGTGCCCCGGATCGTGTGATCGGCGTTGTTCACAAGGCCGACGGCGGGTGCGCCGCCGATCTGCGACGAGGAAGGATCGAGGCTGCTGGCGTTGAGCGTGATCGCGCCCGGGCCGTTGACCTGAGCCGACTGCGTGAAGAAGAGGCCGGTTGCGGTGTTCTCCGCCGTCGAATTGACCAGGAGCGTGCCGGAATTGGCGAGCGTGGGGCCCGCGAACCGCAGCGTCGCCCCGCGCTGGACCTCGACCGTTCCTGAAAGCCCCGTGCCCTGGAGCAGGGGGGAGGCGAAGCCCCGGACACGGGCGATTCCGCCCGCGCTGCTGCCGAAGGTGCCTCCGGTGAGCGAAAGCGAATTGCCGAGCGAGAGGACCGCGTTCGCGGCGCTGGCGGTCATGCCTCCGCCGCCGGTCATGTTGACATCCGCGAGCACTTCGAGCTCGCGTCCGGCAACATTGGCGTTGATGGTCGGTGAGCCGGTGAGGGGCGCGTAGATGCGGCCGGTGCCGCGGATGGTGTGGCCCGAACTGATCGTGAGCGAGCCGGATTCGGAACCCAGGAACGCCGAATCGAGGTCGGAAGAGTTCGCGTTCAGCGTGGTGGTGGAGGTGCCGCCGCCGCCGAGCGTGGTGGCGGCAACCGCAACGGCTTCGCTGATGAGGTTGGTGCCGGCGTCGTTGACCTTGAGGTCGAAGGTCCCCGAAAGCGGGCCGGCCCCGATTTCAAGCCGCGCGCCCGAGGCGATCTGGATCGAGCCGCCGAGCGTCATCGAAGCGAACGCAGCCTGATCGGTCACACGCACCAGCGTGCCGCCGTTCGCGGCGAGCGAACCGCCGCTCAGGCGGGCGCCCTGCGCGACCTCCAGAATGCCGGCGGTGGCGCTGAGGGCGCCGGTGTTCTGAACATCGCCGGCGATCTGCAGGATCTGGCCCGCCTGGTCGGCGGCGATGACACCCTGATTGATGATCGGGCCGTAGAGCCGGCCCGTGCCGGAGATCGTGTGACCGAAGGAATTGGTCCACGAGAAGGTCGGATCGGCGCTGATGAAGGCGTTGTCGAGCGAAGCGGGATGGGCGGCGAGCTGGATGCGTCCGCTGCCCGAGATCACACCCCCGGCGGGGAATCGGAGCTGCGTGATCGAAGGTGCGCCGGTCGAGTTGATGCGGAGCAGGCCGTTGTTGACAAGGCCGGTGTTGAGACTGGGCGTTCCGAGGGCCAGCGCGAGCCCAGGGCTGATCGCCAGCGTGGCCGAGGCGTTGGTGATGCTCGCGCCGACGAGCAGGGCGGGGATGTCGAGCGTCGCGGTCAGCGCGCCGGCTCCGGCGATCACCGCGGTTTCGGGTGGTGCGTTGGGGACGTCGTTCGGAGACCAGTTGAGCGGGTTGCTCCAGACGCCGCTGCCTGCCACCCAGGTCCTGGGAGTCTGCGCCTGCGAAACCGAAGCCATGGCGGCCACCGTCAGCGCGGGCAGCCACACCCGGCTCGACATAGCGGATCGACAGCTCTTGGAACTCCCGGAATGCCCCTTCATCGCTCTCCTCAAGATCGGACACTAGCCAGTACCAGTGTGCCACACCTCTCCGAAAAGCAAAGGGGCGATTGGAAACCCGGCAGCCAAAAGCTCACCGGCGGCACCGAAGGCCGCCGGTCGAGGATCGAATGTCCGAGAACGCGGGCCGCGGATTCCTCGGGCCTGCTCGCTTCAGCCGCACACGAGTTCGTTATACGCCGCGGCAAACAGCACGAAGTCCGCATCATCCACGAAAAAATCGGCGTTCAGGTCGCCCGGGCAGCCCGGCAACATGGCCGGGTCCGCGCAGTCCAGCACGTTGTACGACGCAGCGAACTGAACGAAGTCGGTGTCATCGACCATGCCGTCGTTGTTGAAATCCGCGGGGCAGGTGTTCGCGCACGTGCCGGGCGCGTCCCCGGTTTTGCCGAGAGCGGTCTCGCCGGCCGGAACGCAGAGCTTGAAGCCGTCGCTAAACGTGACGGCGAGGGTGGTCGCGCCGGGGTTCCATGCGACATAGGTGCGGACACCATTCTTCTCGAAGACGGCGTAGTGGGGGGTGTCGGCGGAGATCGAGGCATCGACCGCACCGAAGATGTTGAGCGACTGAATCCATTGATACGCGCGGGCGCGGGAATCACCATCTTCGACCGGGAAGTTCGGATTGGCGTTGATGAGGCTCGCGGCCTGCGTCGGGTTCACGGTGGCGAGCGCGGAATAAAGGATGCTGTGCCACGATGAGGGGTTGTTGTTGGTCTGCGCCATCAGCAGGCTCCAGTTGTCGAGCATGCCCTGGCGGTGATGGCCGAGGTAGAGCGAGCCGGGCGTGATGGGCAGGAAGTTGATGCCGTGGATCTGCGCCGGATCGCCGGTCCACCACGTTCCGTACGCGATGCCGTCGCCCCAGACGATGCCCGCGATGCGCTTGGTCAACGCCGGAGGCATGACGACGTCATCCGAGTTGAACCAGTACTGCTGGATCGCGGCTTCTTCGTTCGCGATCATGTACATGCCAAGATCGCGAATCTCGTTGTTGCCCATGACCGAGCCCCAGAGCGCGACCGCGTTCGAGTAGTTCATGGATTCGGATGAGGATTCCTGGTTGTTGCCCGCGGCAAACGCGGCATGGCCCGAGGCCCACGAGTGGCCCGCGTACGGATCGAAACCGCGGAGCATCGGGAAGCGGGTGTCGCTGCGATCCCAGTTGCTGGCATCGCGGATGAGCAGTTCGACCATCGGCGCGTACTCAGCGGCCCAGGCGGGATCGAACATGGCGATCGTCGCCGCGGCATGGATGAAGTAGCCGTAGTGGAAGTTGTGGTCGTTCATCTCTGCTGCGAGGTTGAACGAGCCGGGGCTGCCGAGGAGCGTGGACCACGCGGCCTGGTAGTAGAAGACGCGCTCCTGCACGTTGCTGCCGGGCAGGTTGAAGCGGATCCAGTCAAAGCGTGCGAGTTCGTCGGGATACGGAGTGTTGGCGGTGAAGTAAAGATCGTGCACGCGGTTGTTGCTGGTGAGCGCGTTCACGCCCGCGTTGTTGACGTTCACCGTGACTTCGGTCCAGTTATTGATACCACCGGTGTTACCCAAGCCTGCTTCGGCGAGCAGCGGTCCGTTGATGGAATCGACGCGGACTTGGAGCAGGCCGCTGCCGGGAATGTCTGAGGCCAGCCGCATGGTGAGGCCGATCGGTACACCGTCTTTGAAATCAACGTTCGAGAGCTTGAACCAGTCTGTGCCGCCGAAGTCGATCAGTGCCTGGCCACCGGTGATGTTGCCAGCGGTCACGCCCGAACCATCGGTGAAGCCTTCGCACTGCACGGGTGCGAAAGCGCCCGTGCCGCTGTTGCTGGCGGGTGAACCCACCATGAACCACTCGTTGAGCTGATCCTTCAGGAAGTTGAGGAAACGCGTCTTCGCAGCGGTATGGCCGACCTGATCCGCCAGAAGCAGCAACTGCGCAACGCGGCCGTACGACTTGCCGGCGCCGTAGGTGTCGTTCGATGAGTTCAGGCTCGATTGCTGGTAGGCCTGATTGACATAGGTATAGAGCTGCGACTGATTGAGCCCTGCCGCGGCAGGCAGTTTGGGGAGAACGCCCCGATACGGAAAGTTGACGGTGAACTGCGCCGCCTCGGCCTGCTTCATGATTCCACGCGAGGTGGCAAATGTGCCGCCGACGGTGGGCTGCGTGCTGTACATCCACTGGTGGCGGTAGAGGGCGATCAGCGGCTGAGTCTCGGTGCCTTCCTTCACTTCTGTCTGGAAGGTGAAGGTCGAATCCATCGACGATGTCGCGGCGTTGTAGTTCCACGTTGCGACGCTGCCGGTGATGAAGACGAACGCGTGCGCCTGCGCGAGATCGAGTGAAGCGTTCGACGCGTCGGGCAGAACTGCGACGGAGTAGTAGTTCTTGCCCGCGAGCGATGATGTCGCGCCGGAGGAATTGACGGTCCACGTCGAGCCCGCCGGAGCGCAGAGCGCGTACGAAACGCCGGCGATCGTGACTCCGATGATGTTGCCTCGGTTGGCAAAGACGGTCGCCGGGCCGGCAGCGCCGCGGAAGAGCACCTTGGCGTTGCCGCCGCTCACTTTGCAATAGGCAAAGGGCATTCCGTGCCCCATCGTGACTTCGAGCGAGCGAGTCGCATCGGCGAAACGAGCAGTCATCGTCCAGTCGCTCGCGGCGGCAAGGCGGCAGTCGGGCGAGTTGAGTCCTTCGACTGAAAGGCTAAGAGCAACACGATTGCCGCTGAAGTCGTACGAGTAACCGGTATCCCAGATGCCGGGCGAGGGCACGTAGCCGATGCGCATCCCGTCGGCATCGGGCCGCGCCGAGAGCGGATGCGGGTGCATGTTCTGGCCCCAGTTGTCGCCGGCGTAGCGCGGGTAGACGAGGCTCGACCACCATTCATTAGTGGGAACCGGCCCGGAGAAACCCGGCACCGTGCGGGGCAGCACCGGCGCGTTGTCCGCGTTGCTCGGGACCGGATAGCCCGCAGGGACACCGTTGTAGTAACTGCCCGAGCCGGCGGTCACGACGGGCTGCGCGAGCGCGGAGGAGGAGATCAGTAAAAACGCGGACAAGGTGGCGAGTTGACGCATGAGGGAGTGTCCTTGGCAATCAGCAGATTGGCGCGGGCAGCGGGCAATTGTTAAGAGCGGCGATCGGGAACGAAAAACGCCGATGGCCGCGGGTGCGAACATCGGCGCGAGTGAATGGAACGGAATCAACACCACATGTTCTTCGGACGCTGTGTTGGTCCACGGCGTTCGACGAACTCATCACTACAAAGTTGCACGGAGCGGGCGGAAGAGCCAGTGCGGCGCGTGCGCTTTCTCGCAAGTCGTGCAGTTTCATCGCCTGTTCTGGTGTTACATCGAGTTCGTTCGCCCAAATGAGGCGAATCTCATACGCGTCACGGGCAGACGAGTTCGTTATACGGAACAACAAAGAGCGTGAAGTCGGCGTCGTCGACAAACTGATCATCGTTCAGATCGGCCGGGCAATCGGCGGGCATGGCGGGGTCGGCGCAATCGAGGATGTTGTACGCCCTGGCGAAGCGGCTGAAATCTTCGTCGTTGACGAGGCGGTCGCCATCAAGGTCGGCGGGGCACGGGCCTCCGATCAGCGAGACGGATGCGATGCCCCAGCAGAGGTGGTTGGAGTTGAACTGACCTGTCGCCGTGGTCACGAGGCTGAGCTGC
This sequence comes from Planctomycetota bacterium, assembly GCA_017303555.1. Classification (GTDB taxonomy): domain Bacteria; phylum Planctomycetota; class Phycisphaerae; order Phycisphaerales; family UBA1924; genus JAFEBO01. The sequence goes on along the minus strand of JAFLCN010000001.1, from coordinate 517,921 downwards.
GACGCGCCGACAACGCTGACGGCGACGGGGATGCTGGGAGAATTGCGTCCGCCGATCGACGTCTGCGATTGCACGACGTTATCGACCAGCACGGTGAAGACGCCGCCGTTGTTGGCGGTTGAGGTCGAGAGATCGACACCCACGCGCGCGAGAAAGACGGCCAGGTCGTACGTCGTGTGCACGCGGATCGCGCCGAGGTCAAAGTCGATCCGCTTCTGGCCGGACTGGAACGGATGCTGCCCGATGCCTTTTGCGAACGGGCCCGCGTCCTGAAAACCGATCTGCGACGAGGCGAAGGTGCCCGGGCAATCGACGCCGAAGCCGTAGGGCAGCGCTCCATTCGGAATGGAGGTGTAGGGCGGATTTGCTGCAACCGCCGCCGTGCCGGTCGGCGCGCCCAGGTAATCGCTCAGAAAGATTGGGCCCGCCGCGTGCGACGCGGTCGCGAACAGACATGTGCAGGCGAGGATGGTTTTCATGTGTGGTATTCCGATCGGGGTGCGATCACGGTTCGCAGAGCAGTGCGTCGTAAGCGACAACGAAAATCTGGAAATCGAGGTCATCGACAAACCCATCGAAATTGAGGTCCGCCGAGCAGTTCGATGGCATGGCGGGGTCGGAGCAGTCGAGCGCGTTGTACTGAGGCACGAAGATGGTGAAGTCGGTGTCATCGACGAGTTGATCGCCGTTCAGGTCGGCGTAGCAGAAGTTGTCCTCGGTCGAGAGTGCGAAGAGCAGCCCGCGCTGAAGGCCCGTGCTGCCCGAATCGATGAGGCGCATCTCGGTGAGCGTGCGATTCGCAAATGCCGGGGGCAGCACAAACGTCTGCAAGTCGGCCCGAACGGCGCCTGCCGCCCAGGCCGTCTGCGTGTGTGTCGGACCGGCACCCGGGTCGATGCAGCAGGTGTACGAAGTCTGAGCGTGGTCTCGAATGTGCACGTTGCCGATCAGATCGAACGAGGCGATGTCGCCCATGTTGGATTCAAATTCGACCCGCAGGTACGACGCCGGGCCGGGTGCGCCCCATCCGGTGTTGATCAGGGTGAACACACGCAGCACCTTCTCGCGATTCACGGGAATGGACGTCGTGACGACTCCGGTTCCGCTCATGTTGACGGTGTTGTTGGCCGCGTAGGGGCCGAGATTGAATGGAACCCCGAGGTACGTCGCAAGACCTCCGGGGTAATCCACCGAATTGCAGCAGTAGGTCTGGCGGCGCGAGTTGTACTTGGACGTGAGATCGACCGGTCGGAGCGTTGTGGCAAAGCCGACGGTGCAGACGGAAGCGAACGCCACAAGCGCGGAGAGTTTCGTATTCATGCGGGGCTCCACAGGCGGGAATCACTCAAAGCAGATCAAGCGGTCGTACGCGGCGGCGAAGAGGACAAAGTCGGCATCATCCACGAGCGCATCGCCGTTGAGATCGCAGAGGGGGTCGGCGGGCGGGATGACCAGTTCGTTGTAGGCCGAGGCAAAGGCGACGAAGTCGGCATCATCGACCTGGGCATCGCAGTTGAAATCGGCCGAGCAGACTTTGACCGATGCCGTGCTCGCGCTGGATGTTCCAGAGCACGAGACGACGGTGCAGCCGATCGTGTAGGTGCTGGCGCCGACGATGTTGCTCAGCGTGAGCGTTTGCGTCGCGCTGCCGGAGACGATGAGGCCGCTGGGGAGCGGGCCGTCGCTCGCGGGTGAACCGTCGATCGTCCATGCGTACGTCGGGCCGGTGCTCGAGAGATGCAGGGCTTTGAATGAGGCGGAGCCGCCCGCGCAGACGCCGGAGGTTGGGGGCCAGACTGCCGCGGCACCGATCGGATTGGAATGGAGCGCTCGCACTTCGTCCTGAGAGAGTGCGCGATCAAAGATGCGGATCTCGTCGATGGTTGCGGGGAGATAGAAGTTGAGGTTGTTGAACTTGCCGAATTGAACGGGTTTGCCGTAGTCGATCGATGCCCCGCTGGCGGGATGCTCATCCACAAGTTCACCGTTTGCGAAAAGACGGACGGAGGCGCCGTCGTATGTGCCGACGACGAAGTACCACTGATTGGGCGACCAGAAATTGCTTCCGGTCGAAGCGCCGAACGGGGTGCCGCTGGCGCCGCAGTAGACTCCGAAAGCTCCGGGGGTGCTGGGATAGAGATTCCCCACGACATTCAATTGATACTGGTAGTAGGGAAAGTTGTGCGAGAAGTAACCTTTGTCGATGATCGGGTCGCTGCCGCTGCCGGAGAAGGTGCGGGGCTTGACCCACGCGACGAGCGACATCGCGTCGGTCGGGTTGAGCGAGGGCGCGTTGGCGACGCGGACGAAGTCGGAAGTGCCGTTCAGATCGAGCGCCTGGCCCGCCATGCCGGGAACGTACTTCGGGGTTGAACCGAAGAAGACGCCGTCGTTGGCGAGGCCGGAAGAATCGAGCGTGTTGCCGTCGAAACGCCAATACCCGACCTGACCGCTGCAGGATTGAGCGCGAACTTGAACGACAACGGCAAGCGAAGCGAGCGCGGCGGCAGAGGCAATCCGAAACATATGGAAATTCTCTTTGGAGGGTGAATTGCAACTAGAGTGTGGTCGGGAGTTTACGTTGCCTGAGCGTGACACTGCACCGCGCTCGCTTTGATGAGTGTAATCGCAACGTCCAATAACCATGTCAGAACCGTTTGGGGGTGAAACCCCCAAAAAAGGTGTTGTCCCGGTTTCGCGGGCATGCCATTCTCTTGGTCCGAAACTCGGTTGCAAAGGAGGGCATGCGCTATGAAGTCAGAACTGGCACTGGTTGTGATGTCGATGGTTGTGCTGGGGGCGGTGCCGAGAAACGCCGCGGCGCAGACCGCGAGTTCGTCGATCACGATTTTCCGAGTAGGCGGGCTACCGACACTGACATTCCCCGGCGTCGGCTCGAGCACATTCAACTTCGCATCGGGCACGCAGACCCACGGCGGCGGAACGGCCACGGGCTCTGCATCGGCGGGGCAGGGGAGCATCACCGCGTTCGCTTCCGCGGGCGATTTTGGTTCGAGCAACCCGAATTCCATCGGCAGCATGGCGGCGCACTCGCAGGCTTCGCTCACGGATTCGTTCCGGATCACAGCGGAGACCGACCAGGCATTGAAGTTTGAGTTCGGATTGCGGGCTTCGGGCTCGGTGAGCACGATCTACGGCACGGACCGCTGGGTCGGAGGGGGCGCGAGCGCTTCGGTCGAATGGAGCGTGAGCCTGAGCGGCTCTGCGACCTCGACGGGAAAGGTGAGCGAGTCGTACACGCCCGAGCTTATCGGGGGCATCTTGCTCAGGAAGCTCGTACGGACTGAGACCGGGCTTTCGTTCACGGAGTTCGCTCTGGTCGCGGAAGTGGGCAACGGCCAGGTGGGCCAGAATTTTTCGCTGGGAATGTCCGCGCTCGCTCGCGCTGGTTACAACAAGGGCCCGGTCGGAGTCGTGATGTCGGGCACGGCGGATTTCGGAAGCACGCTCCGCTGGTTGGGATTGCGGAGCGTTACGTTTGCGAACGGCGCGCCGTACACGGGCGCGTTCAGCATCACAAGCGCTTCGGGGTATGACTATCAGGCCCAGGTTGGCAATTGCCCCGCCGATTTCAATGTGGACGGAACAGTCGACGACGCGGACTTTGTTGTGTTTGTTGCCGCGTACAACATTCTCGACTGCGCCGATCCTGCGATGCCCGCGAACTGCCCTGCCGATCTGAACAACGACGATGCCGCGGATGATGCAGACTTTCTGATCTTCATCCTTGCGTATGACGAAGTCGTTTGCCCGTAGCGATTCGGTGTCCAAGGAGGTCGGCGGGGCTGCTGCACCCGCACGGCGAGGCGCCCGCAGGCGTGCGAGCCCCGGGGCCGGATCACGGGCAGACGAGTTCGTTGTACGCGACAACGAAGATGCCGAAGTCGGAATCATCGACGACCGTGTCGCGATTGAAATCAGAAGGGCAATCCAGCGGCATCGACGGATCGGCACAATCAAGCATGTTGTACGCGGAGAGAAAAATGATGAAGTCGGTGTCGTCGACGAGATGATCGCCGTTCAGGTCGGCGTAGCAGAAGTTATCTTCGGTGGAAAGCGCGAAGAGCAGGCCGCGCTGGATGCCGGTGCCTCCGGAATCGATGAAGCGGATCTCGGTGAGCGTGCGATCTGCAAAGGCGGGCGGCAGGACGAAGGTCTGCATATCGGCGCGGACGGCGCCGGACGACCACGCAACTTGTGTGTGCGTCGGTTCGGCGGAGGGAAGGAGGCAGCAGGTGTACGAGGTTTGAGCATGATCCCGGAGGTGGACGTTCCCGATGAGGTCGAACGAGGCGACTTCGCCCAGATCCGACTCGAACTCCACGCGCAGGTAAGAGGTGGGACCGGGCTGACCCCAAGCCGTGTTGAGTAGGGTGAAGGCGCGCTGCACCCCTTGGCGTTGAACGGGAATTGTGACGGTCACCACACCCGCGCCGTCGAGAACGACGGTGTTCGGGGCGTTGTACGGGCCGAGATTGAACGGCACACCCAGATAGGTTGCGAGGCCTCCGGGGTAGTCGGCCGAATTGCAGCAGAAGGTCTGACGGCGCGCGTTGTAACTCGAGGTCAAATCGACCGGGCGCAGCGTGCCGCCCGAAGCCGGGTGCAGCAGAAGACCGGCGGCGATCGCGTTGGCGAGGATTCGGGAAACCAGGGAAGAGGTGTTCTTTGTCATTGCGGAATGGATCTCGAGCAGTCGGCTGGTTGCGCAGCGGGCGTCAGGGGCACAACAGGGCGTTGTAGCCGATGATGAAGACACTAAAGTCGGCGTCATCGACCAAATTGTCGTTGTTGAAGTCGGCGGGGCAATCGAGCGGCATCGACGGATCGGCGCAGTCCAGAAGGTTGTATGCGATCACGAAAATGAGGAAGTCGGCGTCATCCACTTGCTGGTCGTCATTGAGATCCTGGAAGCAGCCGCCGCCGATCGCGAGGTGATCGATGGCGATCCCGTCCCCGAACGACCCGATGCGGCCGTTGGCGAAGCGCAGGGTGGCAATGCGGGAGCCTGCCTTGGCGTCGATGCGCACGTACCCCTGGCGCTGCCCGTTGAAATCCAGATTCGAGATGGAGGTGAAATCACCTACGTCGCGTTCGTTGACCACCAGCCTTGTGGCCTGATCCATCTGCTGCACGCTGAACCCGATTCGTCGCTGGGGAGGCGTGAACGTGAGGATGAGATCGCCCCAGTTTGCGCCGGCGGTGTAGCTAAATGACTGGTTGCCCCGAGCGCTGATCAGGCAGCGGGCACCGTCCCAAGTGCCTCCGACGAAGGCGTTGCCGAACGGGTCATCGGTGAGGGGATTGAAGAGGTTGGAGAGCATTGCCGCGGGACCGACACCGCCGGCGGGCGCGTCCCATGCGAGCAAGAGTTCGGGCACGAGGGTGGCATCTTCGAAGTCTTCGATGCTCGCCCCGGCGACACCCAGCGAGGAATCATCGATGCCCCAGAAGGAAGGCTTGAACCCGGAGGCGATGAGCGTCGGATTCGCTTCGGTGCTGAAAGCCAGGTGGTCGAAGGTGAATCCGTCTCCGGAGGGGTTGACGCCGTTCTTGAACTTGACGGACGAGATGGTGTCGGCACCATCGGCCTTGATGAGGATGTAGCCGATGCGCCCGCTGCCGGGCGCCAAACCTGTGGCGGACTGCACCGTGCCCTTGTCTACGCCGTTGACAATGAGGCGGGGTGAGAACTCGGACTGGTGCATGCTGACGCCGAAATAGCGGACGGGCGGGTCGAACAGGAACGTCACATCGCCGTAGTCGGCCGATTGGTTGTACGGCTTGGTGTCGTTGGTGCGGACGTTGATCAGGCAGCGGGCGGCGTCGTAGTTTCCGCCGATGAAGGCCGTTCCGAAGGCATCGTCGGTGTTGGGGTTGAAGGTGGCGGGAAGCACGGAGACCGGTCCGACATTGCCGGCGGGCGACTCCCAGAGCACTTGAAGGCCGGGTGCGAGATCGACATCCTCGAAGGACTCGATCGTGCAGTTGCCGACACCGATCGCGCCGCCGAGCAATCCCCATCGGACGGTCGGGACGCCGTAGAAGGTCAGCGCACCCGGCGCGGGAAGAGCGGTCAGAACGAGTGCGAATGTACCGAGCAGAAGCCTTGAGGCAAAGTTCATCGGTTGGTACTCCTGGCTTGGACAGCGGCGTGATGAAGGGGCGAAGCGATCTTGATACGTGCGGGGCGGGTGCCCGTTGAAGAGTTGGCGGGATGAGATGCTTGGAGTGGGCGCCGGTTCGAGTCGCGTCGAACAGTCGGCCCGAGAATGCACCTCCGCAAAGAAAGCGTAGTGTACCGGAGATAGTTCCGGACCGATAGCCCCGTTTGCGAGCTTCTTGACGAAAAGCCCTATAAAAACAGCTTAGAACGCCGGCCAAGAGCGGGGAAACGCAGTTGGCCGAGGGCGGAGCTGAGGGCGAATGGCGGGTGTTTGGAAATGCGGTGCGAGGATGCACTAGGGGCAGACGAGTTCGTTGTACGCGACAACGAAGATGCCGAAGTCGGAATCATCAACGACCGTGTCGCGATTGAAATCAGAAGGGCAATCCAGCGGCATCGAGGGATCGGCACAATCAAGCATGTTGTACGCGACAACAAAGACGATGAAGTCGGCATCGTCCACCATTCCGGAGCAATCGACGTCGGCATCGCAGAGTTGGAGCGACGCGCCGTCGCTGGTCGCGTTGCCGAAATCGTTCGTGAGAACGCAGTCGTAGATGCCCTCGTCGTCTTCGGAAGCGCTGGTCACGGTGTAACTCGGGCCGTTGGCGTTCGGGATGTCCTGGTTGTTCAAACGCCATTGGTAGTGCAGCGCGGGCTTGCCCGTCGCGGCGACATTGAACGTGAAATCGCCGTCGCGGCAGATGGAACCGGCAACGGGGCTGCTCTGGATGCAGGGCTCGAGGCTGCCCCAGTGGGCGAGGTACGCGGAAATCTTGCCCCCGGCGCTGAGCGCGTCGCTGCCGATATACAACTCGCCGTTGAGGACGCCAACAGCGCCCGGGTACGGATTGCTGCCTGTCGCGCTGCCCGAAAGCCCCGTGCCGAAACCCGACCACGCGGAGCCGGACCAGAGCGCGACGCGATTGAACGTGTTGCCGTCGACAACTTTGGCAAAGTCGCCCATCACCACGAGCGAGCCGTTGAACTCACCGAGCGCGTAGGCAGTGCCTCCCGCGTTGAGGCTGCCGCCCACGGCGTTCCAGGTCGTGCCATCCCAGCGAGCAAGGCCGCGCATGGGCGTGCCGCCCGAGTCGTTGAACGCGCCCGCGGCATACAGGGAGCCGTTCCAAACGTGCAGCGCGTAGACGTAGTTGCTCAGCCCCTGGCCGACGGCAACCCAGTTTGCCCCGTTCCACTTGGCGATGAAGTCGATGGCGGTGTTCCCGCCGGCAGCGGCAAAGGAGCCCCCGGCGAACAGCTCGCCGTTGAAGACAGCAAGTGCGAAGACGTCGCCGGCGATTCCGAGTCCGATCGGGGCGTAGACCGATCCGTTCCAGGTCGCGATGCCGTCGATGTCGGCGTTGCCGGTGAGGTTGCTGAAACTTCCGGCGAGGACCAGTTGGTTGTTGTGGATTGCGAAAGCGTTGACTTCTTTGCCGCTGCCGGCGCCGAACGCGGTTCCGAGTTTCACCCAGTTTGTGCCGTCGAAGCGCGCGAACATGGATGGTATGGAGCTGTCGGCGCTGTTCTGGAATGCGCCGCCGGCATACAGGCTGCCTTGGAAGTCGATGAGCGTGCGGACACCACTCGTGTTGTTGCTTTGGATGCCGCCCGCGCCGACCTCGGACCATGAAGCCCCGTCCCAGCGAACGACGTGGCGGATGGGCTTGGCGTCGATGGTGGTGAAATTGCCGCCGATGATGAGCTCGCCGGGGCGGGAGAGGATGGCGCGGACTGGCAGGTTGAAGCCGGAACCGAAGGTGCGCCACGGGGAGAGCGCCGGCGTAGGACGCGATGCGGTTGACATCGAGGCTGTTGATGACGGCGAAGGAGCCGGCGGCGATCAGGTCGTTGCCGAAACTGGCGAGGGCGTTGATTCCGCCGGTGGAGACATCGGTTGCCGCCGCCACCCATGCAGTCCCGTTCCAGCGTGCGAAGCCGCGATCGCTCACGCCGGAGAACTGGAATGTCCCGCCCGCGTAGAGCGTTCCGTTGTGTTCGGCGAAGGCCGTGACGGTACCGGAGGCTGCGACCGGCGCGGCGAACCACTGCGTTCCGTCCCACATGGCGCCGCGAGCCGAAGCGATTCCGCCAGCGGTGGTAAACCCGCCTCCGACGAAGAGTCGGCCCGCGAACACGTGCAGTGCGTAGCCGCCGATCGAGGTATTGATGCCCGAGGTCAGGGCCGACCACTGCGTGCCGTTCCACTTGGCGATGTTGAGGGCTGGCGAGCCGCCGGCGGAATCGAATTCACCGGTTGCGTAGAGCTCGCCGTTGTAGACAGCAAGCGCGCGGATGGTGGCCCCGGCACCGCCGCTTGTCATGCCCGTTCCCAGTGCGCGCCACGTCGTGCCGTTGAACGCGGTGATGGCGTTGGAAACATTGCCTCCGGCGTTGACAAATGTTCCGGCGACGATCAGTTCGTTGTTGAAAACGACCATTGCCTGCGGGCGGGGCGTTGTTCCGGTGAAGGCGGCACCGGGCAGAGCGGACCATGCCGCGCCGTCCCACGAGGCGATCCGCGAAACGGTGACGCCGCCGGCGAGCGTGAAATCTCCCGCGGCGTACAGCTTGCCGTTGAAGACTGCGAGCGTGAAGCAGGTGTTCTGAAGACCGGAGCCCAGGGGTTGCCACTCGGCGCCGTCCCAGACAGCGATTCGTGTGGCGTTGGATCTGCCGGCGGTTGTGAACGCGCCTGCGGCGTAGAGCTTCTCGCCCGTGCCGTCGTCGAACTTGGTGAGCGCGTTGATGGTGCCCGAGACGCCGGGGATGCCCTCACCGGGGAGCCAGGTGGGAAGGCACTGCGCGAACGCGACCGAGCAGAGCATGGCGGGCAGGCAAAGGAGCGCGACGAACCGGGCGCAAATGGCGGCGGGGGCGCTTGTGGATGTGCCGCGCACGGTGCGGTGGTCAAGCATCATGAATTCCCCGGCAGCACGCCGTTGAAGAGGGCTTGGGCGGGAAGTCTCTGTGTTGATTTCAGGCTATCACGAAATCACGGATGAACAACAGAGGCTCTCGGGAATCCCGGCAAGCAGGGGCTTCATGCCTCGTGGAGGCGATGCGGCGGGTGAATTGGTGCGGAGAATTCGCGGGAAGGTTGCGGACCGGCGGTGGTCCGAGAATGCGGCGGATCGAGCGCGGCTGTGGAGTGGTTCACGGACAGACGAGGTCGTTGTACGCGGCCGCGAACGCGACGAAGTCAGAATCATCGACGGTCGAGTCGGCGTTGAGGTCGGACGGGCAGTTGGCGGGCATGGCCGGGTCGGAGCAGTCGAGCAGGTTGTACGCCGATGCGAAGAGCACGAAGTCGGAATCGTCGACGAAGCCATCGGAGTTGAGATCTCCCGGACACGACGGGCTGTCGATGGTGAGCGTGAGCGTGGCCCTGCCGCCGGCCCACGATTCGTAACCCGAGAAACCGAAGATGCGCTGGGCGGAGTTGCCGACGAGTGTTGTGATGCTGCCGCCGATGGCGATGGTGCCTTGCGGGAGACGGGCGTTGAGGTTCGAGAGGAACGATGGGCCGTTGAGCGAAACCGCGAGCAGGCCGGGGCCGGTGTTGGGGGCCGGCTCGTCGGCGATGGAAACGACGCGGCTGCCGTAGACATCGCCGTCGCCGAGATCATTGAAGATGTCGGTGCGGTTGCTGATGGAGGTCGCTTCGTCGATGAGGACGGGATACGACGCGGGCGCGACGTGGAAGAGCGTCCACGTTTCGGTGGCATCGGTGCTGAGGTATCCGTGCCAGGGGAGCTTGCCGATCAGGGATGCCGCGACGATCTGTTTGCCGGGCGGGACCAGATCCGGCGGCAGGTTGAAAACAAAGTAGTTGCGGAAGATGGTGGCGGTGTCGCGTCCGCAGAGGATGTTGCCGGGGCCGGCGTTGTGGCCCTTGTTGTTCTGTCCCCAGCTTGTGAAGATTCCCTGGACGGAGGCGTCGATCGAGATGTTGGTGGCGGCGTGGGCGTGCAGAGCGGTCAGCGCGATGGTGGAAGCGAGGGCGAGGGTTTGATGGTTCATGTTCCGGGCTCCTTGTCCGCTCGGGCGCGAGCGGTGCGTTGCAAGGAGTGCGGGAACGGGGCCCGGGGGCCCTCATGAAACTTGCGAAATCGGACGCGGATCCGGGGCTAGAAGCTGCAGAGCAGGCGGTTATAGGCTTGGACGAAAAGCGTGAAATCGGCATCGTCCACGGCGCCGTCGAGGTTGAGGTCTGCGGGACATCCGGCGGGCATGGCGGGGTCGGCGCAGTCGAGGATGTTGTACGCGAAGACAAACCCGGAGAAGTCGGCATCGTCGGTGACGCCGTCGCAGTTGAAGTCGGAGCGGCAGAGCGCGAACGGGATGGTGGAGGAGGTAAAATTTCCGTACGCGTTGGTGACGACGCAGTGGTATTCGCCCTCGTCCTGTGCGCCGGCGTTCGCGATGAGCAGCGAGAAGGTAGCGGCGGTCGGATTGCTGCCGGTGTCGATCTCGTCGCCGTCCTTGTACCACTTGTAGGTGAACGGATCGGTACCGACTCCGTAGACGTTGATCGTGGTCGAGCCGCCGGGGCAAATGCCGGCGAACTGCTGCGCGAGGGCGCGGGCGGGAAGGAATCCGCAGGCAAGACCGCGTGCTTTGGCGCCTTCCGTGAAAATGGCTCCGTTCACGTACGTGTTGCCGACGAGCCGGACCAGGCGCGCTCCGTCGCCATCCACGAACCAGACATCGCCGGTCGAAGGATTGATCGCGGCGTCGTACGAAGCGGACTTGCTGGGCGGAGATGCGAATGCGCCGAACGCGGGAGTGGGCATGAGAGCGGTAAGGGTCTTCACGCGCGGATTGGACGCTGCGTTCAGATCGAAGAAGAGATCCTGCGTGGCGGAACTGGCGATGTGATCAAGATCGGAGATGCCCGCGAGCGCGCCAGTCGTGGAGAGAACCGCGCCGTTCGCCGGATTGACGAGCGCGAGCCGGTTGGTCCCGAATGAACCGAGAGAGGCGAAGCTGACGAGCAGCGCGTTGTGACGGGGCGAGTACTCCATGCCCTCGGCGTACATGGCGTCGAGAGGCGCGCCGTAGGGCATCGTGACGGTTGCGCCGGTCGTCGGATTGATCTTCATGTAGAGCGACGGCGTGGTTGCGCTCCCGTCCACGTAGAGCGACGCGGCGAGGGTGTTGTCGGGGAGCGCGGTGAGGAAGCGCATCTCGCGTCCGGCGGGAACGGTGACCGACATGTACGGAAGGTGCGAGCCGCTGGTTGGATCGACGACGAAGAGATCGACGTTGGTGCCGCTGGTCGGGCTGGCGGCGATCAAGGTCTGTGCGCGGGCCGAAACAGCCGCGCCGGAGAGCATGAGAACAGCGGTCAGCGTGCGTGAGACAAATCGCATGTGGTTCCTTTCGCAAAGGGCGTAGGCCGCACCTCACCTCAGCGGAATAAGAATCCGGCACCCGCAGAGAACATGGCCGATGGAACGAGCGCGGAAGCGCCGAACACCGTGAAAACCGGATCGGGGAGGGGCGAACATTGTTTGAATGCAAGTGCGGACGCGCACGACGAGAAGGACGCTGCGGCGAGCGCCTCGACGGATGTCAGCATTCCTCTTGAACCCATTCGCACCCTCCGCGTGCCATTGTCGCCATTGAAGGCGGCGCGTCAAGGAGAATTCTCGGTCGTTCAAGTGCGCATTGCGCGAATCAACGCCGGTTATCGGGCGACTTGCATGAGTGCCCGTTCATACGTGCGCAGGTCAGGGGCAGACGAGCTGGTCGTATGCGCCGGCAAAGAGCACGAAGTCGGCGTCGTCGGCGGCGTTGTCGAAATTGAGATCGGCCGGGCAGCGCTGAGGCATCGCGGGATCGGCGCAGTCGAGCAGGTTGTAGGCGTGCGCGAACGCGACAAAGTCGGCGTCGTCCACGATGCGATCCGCGTTCAGATCTCCGGCGCAGAACGGCGTGAACGCATGCCACGCTTCGAGAGCGTTGCCCGAGAAATCGAAGAGCGCGAGATTCTCCCACGGAGAGGGGAGGCCCGTGAAGGGTGCGTACTCCGGCGCCCAGTAGCAGACGCCCGCGCCGAGGTCTTTTGTGACACGGCGCTGGATATCGAAGAGCGATTCGAGAAACTCGCGCTGGTCGTGCGGGGTCGCGTCAAAGCCGGGAAGAAGCTGCGAGGTCTGCCAGACGAAGTTGTTCTGCGCATCCGCCCAGGCGAGCGACCACGGGTAGGCGGTTTCGGCGATGAGCACGGGCTTGCCGTAGCGATCGGCGGCATCGGCCACGTTCGTGCGCAGATCATCGAGCGTGCCGTGCCACCACGGGTAGTAGGAAAGCCCGATCATGTCGTAATCGACGGCGTACTGCTCGGCGCGATCGAAGAACGCGCGGGTTCCGGGGTTGTCGCCTCCGCGATCGATGTGGAGCATGATGCGAATCTCGTCGCCGCCGGGCGAGAGGCGGACACCTTCTGCGCCGGCATTGAGCAGTTCGGCGAGATTCTGCCAATTGGGATCGCCCCAGAAGGAGACCTTGCCGTCGATCCAGAGCATTCCGCCGGTGATTTCGTTGCCGAGCTGAACGATATCGGCGGGCGTGCCTTGTGCCGCGAGCGCCGAGAGCGTTTGGAGCGTGTAGAGGCGGATCGCGGTTTTGAGCTGCGGGAAGGAAAGTGAGGACCACGAAGCGGGCTTGTTCTGTTGACCGGGATCGGCCCAGGAGTCGGAGTAGTGGAAGTCGATAAGCAGCTTCATGCCGCCGGCGTGCGCACGCTGCGCGAGGGCGAGGGTTTGGGCTGTGTCGCAGAATCCGTCGGCGGGCGAATGCCAGACGCGGAGGCGGACGGTGTTGATGCCCTGGGAGGCGAAGAAGGCAATGGGGTCAACGGGCTGGCTTTGCGAGCGGAAGACTCCCCCCAGCGATTCGATCTGGGGGATAAAAGAGCAATCGACGGCGCGGATCGTCTCGGCTGCATGTCCGGAGATTCCGACGAGGCAAGCACATGCCGCGGCGGCGAACTGAGCCGAACGCAACGGGATGAACGACTTTGGGAACGGAACGGGCATTGCGAGTCAGGGGCAGATCAAGTCGTTGTACGCGAGGGCAAAGAGCACGAAATCGGCGTCGTCCACGACTCCGTTCTGATCGATATCGGCCGGGCAGCCGGGCGCCATCGCGAAGGCGTTGCAATCGAGCACGTCGTAGCCGGCGACAAAGTTGACAAAGTCCTCGTCGTCGACGGTGTTATCGAGTGTGTTGTCGGCCAGGCACGAGCGGGCACCGGAGAGTTCGAGGTAGTCAAAGCGCATGAAGCCGAGCGTCGAGGCGCCGTGCGGTGGATAGAACCCGGGCCAGAAGGCGAAGACGAGTTGAACCGCATGAACCGGGCGGGGCAGAATCTCGGAGAGCGAAACCGTACGGGGGCTGGAGAAAGCCGATGCGTGCAGTGTCGGACCGAATCGCGAGAATGAGACGTTCCCCGAGCCGTTGGCGCCGAGCGATCCGACGCCGCTTAAAGCCGATTGCGATGCGGTGGTGACGAGTACATTTCCATATTGCGCAACCCAGGCATCGTTGAAACCACCCTCCGCGATCGTCATTCCTTCCGAATCGAGGAGCCGGACGTACGCGTTCTGCATGGCCTGCACGGGTGAACCGGTGCACGAGACGTGGGAGCAATATCTGTACAGCACGTAGAGATTGAAGTCGGAAAGCGCGGGAATGGTTCTGGTATAGCGGAGCTCGCTCCACGGGCCGCCGGAGTTGGGAGTCGTCGGGACGATGCCGTTGACGTAAAAGCCCTGGGCGTCGTTGCCGGTCGATGCGCTCTGCACGCGGAATGAGCTGTACGCCCACCCGTCGCTGGTCGGCGGTCCCATGAAGTCCGAGCGGTAGTCGAGAACGCGATGGTCGTCGGCCAATGCCATCGTCCATGTGGACGAGTGCCCGGGTTCACAGGTGAAATTGCACTGCACGCTCAGCCGTCCGGGCTCGATCCAGGGGTTGATGCCGCCGGGAGTCGATGCGGACCATGAGATCTGACTGGATTCGCCGCCCTCGTCCACGTTGTACGCGACGCGGCGGGGAATGTCGATCTCGAGATCGAGGGTCATGTACCCCCAACTGGCGCCGGCGCGATCGGATGTGTAGCGGATCTGGAGGAGCGTCACCGAATCGAGCACGATGATCTCGGCCTCGGCGTTCATCGTCGCGTAGACGAAGCCGCCACCGGTGCTGCCTCCGGCGCTCACCTTGCGCGCCCCGACGCTCACGGAGACCAGGCCACCCTGGCCTCCGGCGTCCATGCTTCCTTCACCGTCGGTATCGAAGGAAAAGTCGAGCGGGAGTGTCGCCTGCGCGTTCTCGAACGGAGCGAGAAGCACGCAGAGCAGCGCGATCGCCAGCACCCGGCCGGCACTCTGGATCGTGAGTTTCATCAACCACCTCCCCAAAGCCGCATCGTATGTACCCGCCAGTTTTCGAAGGTGACGTTACGGGCAGATGAGCAGGTCGTATGCGCCTGCGAAGATCACGAAATCGGTGTCATCGACGATTCCGTCGAAATTTAGATCGCCCGGGCAGTTCGCGGGCATCGATGGATCGGCGCAGTCGAGAATGTTGTACGAATTCGCGAAGATGACGAAATCGGAGTCTTCGACGACGCCGTCGTTATTGAGATCGGCGGGACAGCCGGTGGCGACGACGAAGTTGGTGATGGAGCCCGCGCCGGTATCGAGGGAGGAATTGATAGCGACCGAGCCGATCGCGGCATTGTAGGTGAACGAGAACGGGGCGCCGTTGCGGAAGACGCCCGCGATTGCGCTGCTTGCGGGGACGCGAACGACGGTGTTGACGGCGAGCGCGAAGCCGCTGTCGTTGACGAATGAGTGCGTGAAGGTTGAGAAGCTCGGGACCGCGGTGTTCTCGCTCACTGTCAAATCAACCTGATGGCGCTTGGCGCTCGGTTGGTGCTCGAGGATGATGTTGTTGAATGTCATGGCGGACCAGGCCGTAGGCAGCTTGGGCTTGAAGTTCATGAGTTGATTCGGTGCATCCGGGTCGTAACCGGCGAAGGCCATGACCGAATCGACGAAGGTGCTCATGCTCTCCCACGCGTTGGGCCACGCGGTCTGGAGCACGAAGCCGGGGTAGAGGACCGAGTTGTCGTACGCGATCTGCTCCGCGCCCATGCCCGCGGGGCCGAGGCGGTCGATCATGAGATCGATGCGCGACTTGTGATTGTCGATGTCGGCTTTGCCGGGTGTGAGGTCGGCGCGCTGGGCGTAGTAGAGACCGTACCAGAGCGTCGAAAGGAACCAGGGGCCGCCGTTCCAGTAGCTGTCGCCCCAGTAACGGTTGATGGTGTTCTGGTGCTGGCCGCTGAAGTTGATGAGCGGATGATTGTTGCCGAAAGTGTCGGTCGCGACGCCGTTGATGCGATCGACGACTTTGGCGACGCGTGCATCGGTTGCGCTGTGGCTCTCGAAGGGATAGACGATGCCGAGCTGCGAGATGTCGGTGTTTTCGCCGTTCCAGTCGAGGCGTGCGTTGAGCGCGGGGAGCAGCGCATTGGCCTTGCCGCTGGCGGTCGCGGCTTCCGAGCCAAGCCCCAGCACGGTGAAGATGTTCGCGGCATCCTTCAGCCCGCGATGCACATTCGCGTTGCTGTAGATGAACGTGTCGTACGAATCTTCCCAGACATTGTTGGAATACATCAGGCCGAACGCGACCTTGAGGCGCGACGGGTCGTTCACCGAGGTCTGCGTGATCGTGTAGACCGAATCGCGCACCTGATCAACGAACGAACCGAGCAAGCCGCTGTCGGCGTTCATCTTGTAGTGGTAATAGAGGCCCCAGGGCAGCACAGCCGTCTCATCGATCTGCGGCGCGCCCCAGATCACGTAGCCGTCGGTGCTGTACTTCTGTTTCCAGAAACCCTTGCGCGTGCCGTAGAGCGGGTTGTTGCCGATGGCGTTGCCGGGGGGCGTGTTGCCGCCGTCCCACGTTTCAAAGTCGCGGTAGCACGTGTCACGCATCCACTTGTAGACGTTGAACGACTCCTGCAGGTGGCCGGTGCGGGCCAGCGTCACGGCGGCATACACCGCATCGCGCGGCCAGACATACGGATACGCGCCGTTGTGGAAGCCTGCGATCACGCCTCCGTTCACAGCGTCGCAGTGAAGTGCGGTTGCGAGCAGGCCGCGGTTCATGAGGGCGTTGTACTCGGCGTCCGGCGTGGTGACGGTCGTGCCGGAGTGAAGCCAGTTATCCCAGTAGAGGTCGGTGATCTGGCGGATGAGACCGATGTCGGTGTTGTAGAGCCAGTTGATGATGTTCGAAGCCTTGACCGTGTACGTCTGCGTTGCGCCGGCGAAATCATCGTGCACGCCGACCATCAGGATGTCGATGGTCACGGGCACGCCGGGCGAAAGCGTCCACTTCAGGCCCATCCAGCCTTGGCTGTTGTCGGGGGATGTGTCGCGCCAGAACTCGGTGCCCGCGGAGAGTGTGTTGCCGCCCGGACCGTTTACCTTCATGGCGCTGGCGAGGTAGAGCGATTTGTCCTTGGTGTAGCCGCTCGACGTGGTGGGGTTGTATTCGTTCGGATCGCTGAAGCCGGTGCCGGTTCCTGTCACGACACGGAACGTGTTGTCGAACGCGACCATCGCGCTGCGGGGTGCATCAACGAACATGCCGTCGTAGTTGTCGCCGCCGTTCAGGGCCGGGTCGAGATACCAGTAGACATTCACATCCTGCGCGTTCGCGGTGTTGTTGGTCAGCGTCAGGCGCTTGATGTAGATCTGCTTCTGCGACTGGAAATTCTGATCCGCGGGCCAGTTGATGCCTGCGGGCGCGAAGTCCACCTGCGAGATGCTGATGTTGTTGCCGTTCGCGTTCAGCGTCTGCGATGTCAGGATCGTGTTGCTCGTCGGCACGTACGACTGCTGGATATTTGTAAACGAAACGCCGTTCGGATTGCTCAGCCAGTGCGTAAGGCCATCACCGGGCGTGCGGATGCCGATCATCGCCTGGTTGATGTGCATCTGTCCGCGCCACCCGAGCGGCAGGCCGGGCGGGAAGGTATCGGGGCCATCGACATATCCCTCGTTGCGTGTCCCGACGCCGTAGATGCCTCCAACGGTGGGGAAGTGGAAGTCGTAGAGCGTGCCGTTCTGATCGAGCTGGCCGGCGCAGAAGTTGTTGCCGAAGATCGCTTCTTCTTTATAGAACGAGATCGGTGGGTAGCCCTCGCCCGGATTCGCGTTGCCCGCGCCGCGGCCCGGCCACGCCAGCTTGGTGAAGTACGAATACGCGCCGCCACCGTTGGCGAAGACTTCGCCGCCGTTGAAAGGCTTCCACGCGCTGATCTTGTACTTGATGTTCTTGGCGTATGCCCGAGTCGGCGCAGGCAGCGTGCCCTTCCACCAGTCGCGGGTGCCGCCGCTGTTTTCATTGCGCACGAACGAGATCGTCGCGGCGTCGTTTGTCAACACCTGAGTGGTGCCCGTCGGCGTCCCGAACGCACCGGATGGATCGCTGCCGTCGGTGGTGTAGTAGATGCAGACCTTGTCGTAGGTGAACTGGAAGCTGACCCGGAAGAAGAGGCCAACGGTTTCCTCTTCCCGGGGCACATCGGGCTCGCGCTGCGTGATGCCGGAGACTTCGCCGAAGGTCTGGGCAACGGGGACGTGCTCGACGCTCGACGGCTGAGCGAAGGCGAGGCAGGAAAGGCCCGCGGCGAGTGCCGCGGCAAGGTACTTCAGCGATGACATCGGGGTCGACTCCTCTGGGCAGGGCGGGAGGGCGTGTGCCTGCGGATCAACTATCGCGGAAGGTGGGAGATGGGTCAACGAAAAAGCCGGGAATCCGCCCGATTCGGGGCGAGAACCGAGCCGGGAGCCGCAACCGCTTGTACGAAGGTGCGGGATGAAGAAAGTCCGATAGACTTGTGCCCTGCCGGCGACGGACTCTCGCTCGCCCGCTTCCTCGGAACCCACTCATGCACGCACTGATCTCCCGCCGTCCTGTTCTCTCGTTTGTTCGCACTCTGGCGCTCGGCGCTGGTTTGGGGCTGGCCGCCCTGACGGGCTGCGATAGCGGCACTTCGCCGAGCAACGCGAACGCGGGCAAGGCCGCGCCGAGTGGAACGACGACGTCCGCCGCCGCGGCTCCGGCGGCAGCGGGTGACATCGTGATCGGGCATTACGGGTCACTGACAGGCTCAAAGGCGACCTTTGGACTTTCCACGGACAATGGAATCAAGCTCGCCGTGGAGGAAGTCAACAAGGCCGGAGGACTGGAGATCGGCGGCCAGAAACACAAGGTCGTTCTCAAGTCCGAAGACACCGAAGGAAAGCAGGAAAAAGCTGGCACTGTCGTGACGAAGTTGATTACCGCCGACAAGGTTGTAGCGGTTTTGGGAGAAGTGGCCTCCGGGATCACGCTTGCCGGAGCACCGATTGCTCAGCAGTTCGGCGTTCCGATGATTACGCCGAGCAGCACCAATCCGCAATGCACTGCAGTGGGTGACATGATCTTCCGCGTTTGCTTCATCGATCCATTCCAGGGTTACGCGTGCGCGAAGTTTGCGGCCCAGGACCTGAAGGTGAAAAAGGCGGCAATTCTGTTCGATCAGGCCGCGCCGTATTCGGTGGGGCTGAAGGATGAATTTGAAAGCAACTTTAAGAAAATGGGCGGCGAAATCGTCGCCATCGAGGCGTACACCGAGGGAGAAGCGAACTTCAATCCCCTGCTCACGAAGATCCGGGAACGGGGCGCCGAATTGCTGTTCATTCCCGGGTATTACACGGATGTGGCGAATATCGCCCTGCAGGCACGCAAGCTCGGAATGAAGATGCCCCTGCTGGGGGGCGACGGCTGGGATTCGTCGGACCTCGCGAAGAACGGCGGCGCGGCGATTGAGGGGAGCTTCTATTCAAATCACTACGCGTCCGATCAGCCGACTCCGGAAATTCAAAACTTTGTCACGAAGTATCAGGCCGCATTCGGCGAGACCCCCGATGGACTGGCGGCGTTGGGCTACGACGCTGCGCGGCTGTTGTTCGATTCCATGCAACGGGCACGTTCGAGCGACGGAAGCAAAGTTCGCGACGCGATTGCAACCACGAAGGATTTCAAGGGCGTGACCGGCACCATCTCGATCAACGAGAAGCGCGACGCCGTCAAGCCCGCTGTCATTGTCGAGATGAAGGGCGGCAAGCCGGTCTTCCGTGCGCGGGTTGAACCCTGAAGCCGAACGTCGCAGTGTGAAAAATGCAGCGGATCGCCCGCAGCGATCCTTCATAAAGGCGCGCATGGTCCGAGAATCAGAGTCTCGCAGTTGCGAGCGGTTCTCACTGGAAATCCGGGATCGGGCGAGTGATTAATCCCGGTTTCCGGAGGTCCTGCATGCGTTTTGTCCAGAATGCCGCGGCGTGGTTTGGGGGCGGGGTGGTGGGTTTGGCATTTGCGAGCGGGCTTGCGCTGGCGCAGCCGACGTACGACGTCATCGATGTGGGCGATCTGCAGAACGGCATCGGTACTTCAACAGCCCGGGGTATCAACAACGCGGGGCAGGTCATCGGCACCGCTCCGACCTCCACGATGGTGCGTGGGTTTCGGTGGGAGCCTTCGACGGGCGTGCGCTCGCTGCTGAGCGCGATTCCCGGCCAGACGAATCCGGCAGCCGTTATGGTGAGCCCGATCGGGATCGCGAATAACGGCGTGGTGGTGGGTGAGGCATCGATCTATTCCGGTGATGACTACATCGCCGAGCACGCGACGCGCTGGTCCGATCCGGCGACGGCGTTCAACATCGGCCAGTCGGGCACGAACCGCTCGATGGCGATCTCGATCAACGCACTTGGGGACATCGCCGGGTATCAGAATGTCCCGCCGGGTTTCAGCCGCCCCAAGGTGTGGCTGGCGGCGGGGGGCGTGATCAACATTCCGATCCTGCCGAGTGAACTGCTCGCAACGGCCCAGCGCATCACCGACGACGGCCGCGTGCTGGTGTATGTGAATCAGTCGGCGTCGCCGTACTTCAAGGCGTTCGTGCGCCAGCCCGATGGAACGCGGGTCGATATCCCGTTCATCGCGGGAACGGATCGATTCACGCCGTCGGACATGAACAATTCGGGGCAGGTGATCGGTTACGCGATGCAGGGAAGCCTGACCAAGCCGATTTTGTGGGACGAGGCCGGGGGCACGCGGATGCTGCCGTTGGGGACGATGACCGAAGGTGCGGCATTGGGCATCAACGATGCGGGCGCGATCGTGGGCTGGGTGCAGGGGCCGGGCTTCCCGTTTCTGACGGCGTGCGTGTGGTACACGCCCACTTCGAACCCGGTCCTTCTTTCGCAGAGACTGACTCCGGCTTCGAGCGCTTGGGGAATCGTCGGAGGTGATTCTGTCAGCGATATCAACGAGAGCGGGTGGATTCTGGTCACGGGGCTGACGCCTCCGAAGCCGGGCCGCTTCCAGCATGCCGCGGTCCTCGCGCCGGCGAATCTGTGCCCGGTCTTCAGCGATCACCCGGACAACGTGCGGTTCAACTACGCGACGCAGACGATTTTCCTGGGCGCTGCGGCAAGCTCGAATCAGGTCATCACGTATTCGTGGAAGCGCGATGGGCAACCGGTGGCCGACGGGCTGTACGGGGCGACGCGCGTGATCGGTGCGGCAACGAATTCGGTGCGCATCCTGAACCCGACACCGGCGTGGGCGGGTGAATGGATCTGCTACGCGACCAACGCGTGCAGCACGGTGGCGAGCACGCCAGCGCAGGTGACGATCTGCCGGGCCGATTTCAACAACGACGGGCAGGTGGACGATGCGGACTTCAGCACGTTCGCGGTTTCGTACAACGTGCTGGACTGCTTTGATCCGGCGATGATCCAGGGCTGCCGCGCGGATTTGAACGGCGATTATGTTGTGGACGACGCGGACTTCATCGTGTTTGTCCTCGCGTACACCGACCTCGTCTGCCCATAACTGCGGGCAAGATTTCCCGGCTTTCGGAGAAGTGCGCCTGGTCTGAAATGTCCGGGCAAGGCGTGGCGTAACCTCATTCGGCGTCCAACAGGGCGCGGAGAGGGAACCACGATGATCCAGGGAAAGCGCGACGGCGCAACGGTGACGGCGGAAGGAAAGCGGATTTCGAAGTTGATTGATGGCGTGATCGTGCGCCACGCGACGACGCACGCCGATGAGCGGGGCGAACTGTGCGAAATCTACGACCCGGCATGGGGTATCACCCCTGAGGCGATGGTGTATTGCTATCTCACGGTTGTGCGAGCGGGCAAGGTGAAGGGCTGGGTCTATCACGAGGATCAGATCGACCGGCTGTTTGTCGCGACGGGTGCGCTGAAGGTCGTGCTGTTTGATCGACGCAAGGATTCGCCCACGCACGGGATGGTGAACGAATTCACGCTCGGCGAGCGCAACCGGGGATTGGTGGTCATTCCCAAGCAGGTGCTGCACGCTGTTCACAACGTGGGGACGACCGAGGCGACGTTTGTGAACCTGCCCTCCAGGCCGTACAACCACGCCAAGCCGGACAAGTTCCGCGTGGCGTTCGATTCGCCCGAGATTCCGTACACGTTCGACAACCGGCTTGGGTGGTGAGAACGGAGGGGGTTTGCCTCGGGTCAGCGTGGTCATCGCGACGTACAACTGGAGCGAGGCGCTGGCGTGCGCGCTCCGTTCGGTCCGGCTCCAGACTTTTCAGGACTACGAGGTGCTGGTCGCGGGCGACGCCTGCACGGACGATTCCGAGTCGGTAGTTGCCGCCGTGAACGATCCGCGGTTCCGCTGGTTCAATCGCGAGACCAACGCGGGGAGCCAGTGGGCCCCCAACAACGACGCGATCGCGCGGAGCGGGGGCGAGTTCATCGCGTATCTCGGCCACGACGACCTTTGGTACCCCACGCACCTCGAATCGCTGGTGCGTGTTGCCGACGGCCGGAAGGCCGATATCGCGTGCGCGACGACCGTCATGTACGGCCCGCCGGAAACGGGCGTGCGCGCGGTCTGCGGCATCTTCGCCGACGGCGTGATGGACGAGCGCCAGTTCGTCGTGCCCTCGTCCATGCTCCACACGCGGTCGCTGATCGACCGCATCGGCCCGTGGCGCGATGCGCGGACACTGCCGATTCCCACCGATTGCGACCTTGTGCTCCGGGCGCTTCGGGCCGGAGCGGTGTTCGCCGCGACCGACGAGCTTTCGGTTTTCAAGTTCAACGCGGCGTGGCGGCGCGACGCGTACGGCAGAAGGCCGACCGAGGAGCAGCGAGCCATGCTCGCGCGGATCGAATCGGGCGAGGACTTCCGTGCCGCCGAGCTGGTCGAAGTGATCCGCGCGATGATCAGCCGCAGGAATATCGAGGTGCGCATGCCGATCGCCAGCGAGCAGACCCGGCGTGCCATCGCTCGAACGCGCGAGTTCAAGGGCGCGCCCGGAAACGGCGGCGCGATCGTCCGCAGGCTCGTGACCCGCTCGGCCTACACGCTCGACAATCAGCCCGGTTCACTGGAGTGGTACCCGGTGGAGAGATCGGCGCGGTTCGGGTCGTTCCGCTGGTCCGGGCCGAGTTCGGTCTCGACCCTGCGGTTTCCCATCGATGCGCCGCCCGGGACGGTGCTGGAGATCCGCGTGGTCGGGTTCAATGGGGACGCGCGCGCTTTCACGCTGGAGATCAACGGCTACGCGGCGGCGACTCATACGACGGTGGAGTCAGGGCTGCACGTCGTCCGCGCCGAAGTGGGCGCGACCGCCGGTGAGGGGCGGGCCGTCTCGGTCTGTTTCCGCGTCCCGGCGACGACACCCAAGCCCGGCGACGACGATCGACGCCCGCGCGGGGTTGCCGTGCATTCCGTGACGTTCGTGCCGCCCCGGTCGTGAACGCCCGTTCGGTTGCGGGTCGCGATTGAGACCGAGCCGCGTGCCCGGCGATTCGAGCCCGCGGGAGGAGTTGGCTAAACTGTCCGCCCGCCCCGTTTCCAAGGGGCATTCGCCGTGCCCCCGTTTCCTTCCGACGCCTGCATATCGCGTGGACACCCTGCTCCAAACCCTGAAGGACGGCCTGACCATCGGCAGCCTTTACGCGCTCATCGCGCTGGGCTACACGATGGTCTACGGCATCCTGAAGTTCATCAATTTCGCTCATTCGGACATCGTGGTGCTGGGAGGGTGGCTCAGCCTCATCACGGCGACAGCGATCGTCGAGAAGCTCGGGCTGACGCCGGGGCAGATTCCGCCCTGGTGGGTCGGACCGCTCGTGCTCCTCATCGCGATGGTGGCGTGCGGCATCATCGGCTTCACCATCGAGCGGCTGGCGTACAAACCGCTTCGGCGTGCGCCGCGGCTCAACGTTCTTATCACCGCGATCGGCGTCTCGCTCTTCCTCCAGAACACGGGGCAGCTTCAGTTTGTGTTCGGGACCCGGCCCCGCGCCATCCCGCAGCTTCTCTCCGATCAGACCCTGCTGCAGATCGGCAATGTTCACATCCGGCTGCTCGACCTGGTGGTGATCGGCACGGCGGTGGTGCTGATGGTGGGGCTTGAATGGCTGGTTTTCCACACCAAGCTCGGCCGGGCGATGCGCGCGGTGAGCTTCGATGTGCGGACGGCGGGGCTGATGGGCATTCCGGTTGACCGGGTGATCAGCATCACCTTCGTGATCGGATCGAGCCTTGCCGCGGCCGGCGGATTTTTGTGGGCGCTGAGCTTCACCTCGATCAAGCAGCCCGCGGATACGAGCTGGGTGCTGCTCGGGCTGAAGGCCTTCGTCGCGGCGGTGGTGGGCGGGATCGGCAATGTGCGCGGGGCGATGTTCGGCGGGCTGGCGATCGGGATGCTCGAGGTGTTCGGGCAGCAGTACATCAATCCCGCGCTCAAGGACGTGTATGTGTTTGCGGCGCTCATCGTCGTGCTGCTCGTCAAGCCGGGCGGAATTTTGGGGAAGGCGACGGTGGAGAAGGTGTAGAGAGGAAGCCGGCAGCTTTCAGCTATCAGCCAGAAGACTCAGGACGCAGGCCAACAGGACCCAGGACTCTTTTCATTCATGGCATCGCTTCAGGATAGAGCCGCGCAGTTCAAACCCGCTCCGATGGGAGGAGCTTGGCGTGCGCTCTGGCCGCTCGCGTTCGCGCTGATCGTGGGCGTGCTGATGCAGCTTGTTCTGCGTCCGAACATCGACGCGTATTCCTCGACGCAGATTCTCAACATCGGGATCGCGATCATCCTGGCTGTTTCGCTCACGATCGTGAACGGGTTTACGGGGCAGTTCTCGATCGGGCACGCCGGATTTCTCGCGGTGGGCGGGTACGTCGCGGGGTCGCTTGCGTATTACGGCTCGTTCGCGTTCTTCGGCTCGGGCGCTGCGAAGCTGGGCATGCTGAGCGGCCTGTACGGAGCGCCGGCGGGGGCGCCGGTGTTCACCGGGGGCGAAATTCTCTTCTTTGTCTCGCTTCTGGCGGGAGGGCTGATTTCGGCATTGCTCGGCGTCGCGGTCGGGCTTCCGAGCCTGCGACTGCGGGGCGACTATCTCGCGATTGTCACCCTCGGCTTCGGCGAGATCGTTCGCGTGCTGATCCAGCAGACACCCCAGGTGCTCATGAGCAAGGAGGCGATCGCGGAGGCGCCCGCCTGGAAGGTGCCCTTGAGCGTTGGTGGTTCGCTCGGGTTCGGCAACGTACCGAAGTACACCAGCCACTTCTGGGTGTACGCGGCGGTGGTGATCACGCTGATCTTCGCGTACCGGCTGAAGCAGAGTTCGACCGGGCGGGCGCTGCTCTCGATCCGCGAGGACGAGATCGCGGCGGAGGCGATGGGGGTTCGGACCACGTACTACAAGGTCTGGGGCTTCGTGATCGCCGCGTTCTTCGCGGGGATCGCGGGCGGTCTGTACGCCCACACGCTCGGCATCTCTCTGAGCCCGGTGGATGCGGGCTTCCAGAAGAGTTTCGACATCATCATCATGGTGGTGCTGGGTGGATTGGGCTCGATTTCGGGCGCCGCGATCGCCGCGGCGATCGTGACGTACCTGCCGGAGCTGCTGCGGACGCCCGAGACGCTCGAGAAGTTCGCGGTCGTCGGCATCCCGCTGCTCATCGTCGGCTTCGCGATGCTCGGTATGGCGGGGCGGCGATCGAGTGAGGCGGAATTGCGGAGCGGGCGCGATCGGCGTGCGCTGCCGCGCGTGATCATCGGGCTCGGGGCGGTGATTGTCGGGCTGAGCGCCCTCGCGTTCGTTGCGAAGCGGTTCAATATCAATCTGGGCGAGTATCGCCTCATCATCTACGCGCTCGCGCTCATCGTCATGATGATCACGCGTCCGCAGGGTTTGCTGGGCGTGCGCGAGCTTTGGGACGGAGCGTTGTACCGCCCGCTGCGTGATTTCTTCGCCCCGCGTTCGGGCGGGAGGGGCGCATGAACGCCTCGATGATGGAAACCGCGGACGTGCTCGCCAGCGTTGGCGCGGGGAGCGATGCGCTCGAAGTGAGCGACGTCTCCAAGTCGTTCGGCGGTTTGAAGGCGGTTCAGGGCTTCCGGCTCAGCCTGCCGGCGCGCGGGCTCTACGGCCTGATCGGGCCGAACGGCGCGGGCAAGACGACCTGCTTCAACCTGCTCACGGGCGTCTACCAGCCGGATCAGGGCGCGGTGTCGATCGGGGGTCGCTCGCTGATCGGGCTGCGCCCGAATCAGATCGCCGCGGCCGGCCTTGCCCGGACATTCCAGAACATCCGTCTCTTCGGCGAGCTTTCGGTGCTGGAGAACGTGAAGCTCGCGTGCCACTTGCGCACCACGCACACGATGGCGGGGGCGATCCTCCGCAGCGGCTGGCAACGGGCGGAGGAGGCCGCGATCCGCGAGCGGGCGCTCGCGCTGCTCCAGGTTTTCAACCTGCTCGATCGGCGGGACGAATCGGCCCGCAATCTGCCGTACGGCGACCAGCGCCGGCTCGAGATCGCCCGCGCGTTGGCGACCGGGCCGAAGGTGCTGCTCCTCGACGAGCCCGCGGCCGGCATGAACCCGCAGGAGAAGGTCGATCTCCGAAAGCTCATCCGCGAAGTGCGGGATGTGTTCCGAGTTTCGATCTTGCTCATCGAGCACGACATGGGCGTGGTGATGGACCTGTGCGAGCGCATCACGGTGCTCGATTACGGCGTGGTGATCGCGGAGGGCGCGCCGGCCGAGATCCAGAAGAATCCGAAAGTCATCGAGGCGTATCTCGGAAAGGAGTGAGGAACATGCTCAACGTTTCCAATCTCCAGGTCAGCTACGGCGCGATCCGCGCCCTGCACGGCATCTCGCTCAACGTGGAGAAGGGCGAGATTGTCACGCTCATCGGCTGCAACGGCGCGGGCAAGACCACGACTCTGAGGGCGATCTCGGGCCTCGTTCGCTCGAGCGGCGGCAGCGTGAGCTACGAGGGCAGCGATATCACGCGTGTACGCCCGCACGAACTCGTCCGCATGGGCATCGCTCATTCGCCCGAGGGCCGGGGCGTCTTTGCGAACCTGACCGTGGAGGAGAATCTCGAGCTCGGCGCGTACGCCCGGAGCGATCACGCCGCCATCGCGCAGGATAAAGAGAAGGGCCTCACGCTCTTCCCCCGGCTGCGAGAGCGGCTGCGTCAGCAGGCGGGCACGCTCTCGGGCGGCGAGCAGCAGATGCTCGCGATGGCCCGTGCGCTGATGGCACGTCCGCGCATGCTGCTGCTGGATGAACCTTCGCTCGGCCTGGCGCCGCAGGTGGTGAGCACGATCTTTCAGATCATCCGCGAGATCAACGCCGCGGGAACCACGATCCTGCTGGTCGAGCAGAACGCGCACATGGCGCTGAAGGTGGCCCATCGCGCGTATGTGCTCGAGACGGGCGAGATCGCCATGGAAGGCCCGGCGCAGGAACTCGCGGCCAGCGACGAGGTGCGCAAGGCCTATCTGGGCGTGGGGTAAGGGTTTTCAGGGCGTTGGCCAGCGTCCGAATAGGTGCTTCGGCCATTTTCCGGCTTCTTTGAATGGCCCTTTTCGTGGTAAACTGGGGGCCGGAGTGGAAGCTGCGCGGACCGCCGCCGGGGAGAGAGTGATGCGCCGTATGTTGCTCCGGAATTTCTGCATTGTCGGGCCCGCTGGGCTGCTCGCAACGAGCGCCTCGTTCGCCGGTGTCTGGCATGTGAAGGCCTCGGCACCCGCGGGCGGAGACGGTTCATCGTGGGCGTCCGCGATGAACGACCTGCAGGCCGCGATCGGCGCTGCGCAGCCGGGCGATGAGATCTGGGTGGCGCAGGGTGTGTACAAGCCACACCCGACGGACAGGAACATCTCGTTCAATCTCAAGAATGGCGTTGCCCTCTACGGCGGTTTTCTCGGCCTCGAAGATTCGCTCCTGCAGCGCGGCCCCGCCAACACGAGCACGCTCTCGGGCGAGATCAACACGAGTTCCACATCCGACAACACCAATCACGTCGTGCAGGCATTCAACGTTGATGCCACGGCCGTGCTCGACGGCTTCCTCATCACCGCCGGGCAGGCGCCGTCGTCTCCGTGGAACCTCACGGGCTATGGCGGCGGGGTGCTGGTGGACGCGTCGATCACCAGCGGGCCCACGATCCGCGGGTGCGTTTTCAGCAACAACTCCGCTCCGGTCAGCGGCGGCGCGCTCTACATCGTCGGCGGCAACATGCGGCTCGAACGCTGCTTCTTCTTCGGTAACCGCGTCACGGCTTCCTCGGGCGGCGGTGGGGCGATCGGGGTGGGCGTGGTTGCCGGAGGCAATCTGACGATCGTGAACTGCATCTTCTCGCAGAACTTCACGCTCAGCTCGTCGGGCGGCGCGATCTACGCCTACGGGGGCGACATTCTGAACGTGTATTCCTCAACGTTCTACAACAACTCGGCGCCCGCGGGGGGCGTGCTCGGCGGCTCGCCCGCCGTCGCCAATTTTCGCAACTGCGTGTTCAACGGACCGGGCGGAGCCGCGGCGTACTTTGGCGCGCCCGTGGATGTGCGTGCAAGTATCGTGCCGGGAGGCATGACGGGCGAGGGCAACATCTCTGTCGCAGCGACGTTTGTCAATGCCGCCGCCGCGAACTACCGCCTTGCGCCGAGCTCTTCGGGCATCAATGCCGGCAACAACACCCTGCTCCCGCCCGGCGGTCTGGCGAAGGACTACGACCTGAACCCGCGCATACTGGAGGCCGTGATCGAGATGGGGGCGTACGAGTTCGTCGCGCTCACCTGCGCGGGCGACCTGAACAAAGACGGCGTGGTGGACGACGCGGACTTTGTCGAGTTTGCCCGCGCGTACAACAACCTGCTGGATATCGGCGGCGATCTCAATGGCGATACGGTGACGGATGATGCTGATTTTGTGATCTTTGCCGCGGCATACGACACGCTGCTCTGCGCGTAGATCCCGCGCAAACGGGGTGAACCTGCCCGTGCCCTGCATCAGACGACGATGTTCACCATCTTGCCCGGCACGACGATGATCTTTTTCACGGGTTTGCCGGCGATGGCCTTCTGAACGCCCTCATCGGCGAGGGCGAGTGCTTCAACGGCTTTGGGCTCGGTGCCGGTGGGGATCATGATGCGGGCGCGAACTTTGCCCTGCACCTGTACGGGCATCTCGATGGCGTCGTCCACGAGCTGGCGTTCATCGACTGCGGGCCAGTTCTGAGCGCTGACGCAGCCGCGTTCGTGCGTGAGGCCGAGGCGCGACCAGATTTCTTCTGCGATGTGCGGCGCGAGGGGCGAGAGCATAATGCAGAAGCGCTCGGCCTGTGATTTGGAGAGAGCGCCCACGCCCTTCTCGCCCGCGGCGGACATGGCCTCGTTGACGAGCTGGATCATCGAGGCGATGGCGGTGTTGAACGACAGCCGCTCGAAATCCTGACCCGCCTTGTGGATCGTGCGTTGGAGAGTTTTTTCGAGCGCCGGATTCTCGGCTGCCGCGATGCGGGCGTTCCCGGTCTGTTCATCGATCAGGACGCGCCAGGCGCGCTGCAGGAAGCGGAAGAGACCCGGGATGTCCTTGGTGTTCCACGGCTTGCTCGCTTCGAGCGGGCCCATGTACATCTCGTACAGCCGGAACGTGTCGGCGCCGTACTCGGCGATCACGTCGTCGGGGTTGGTCACGTTCTTGTACCGCTTGCTCATCTTGGTGACGATGGGCGTGACCGGCTGGTTGTTCACGATCTCGATGAACTTGCCCTCGGAGATCTCCTTTACTTCGTCGATCGGCAGGATGGTCTTGTCCGCGCGCTGGTAGGCGTAGCTGGTGATGAGGCCCTGGTGGAAGAGTTTCTGGAAGGGCTCGGGCGTGCTGAGATGGCCCAGGTCAAAGAGCACGTTGTGCCAGAAGCGCGAGTAGAGAAGGTGGCCGACGGCGTGCTCGTTGCCACCGATGTAGAGATCGACGCCGCCGAGCGAGGCGTTCTCGGCTTCGCCCCGCGAATCACCGGTGAGTTTCTTGTCGATGCCGCCCATCCAGTAGCGTTCGGCTTCCTTGCCGACGAAGCGCTCGGAGTTCTTCGGGTCGCAGTAGCGGATGCAGTACCAGCTCGATCCGGCGCTGCCGGGCATGGTGTTGGTCTCGCGCCGGACGGCGGTTTCAGGGGCGAGAACGTTCGGATCGACTCCCGCGGCGAACGCGGTGGTGTTGGTCCACTGGCGCGCCTTGGCGAGCAGCGGCTGCGGGTCTTCCGATTCCTCCGGCTGGTAGTCGCTGAGCGGGGGCAGGATCACCGGCAGTGATTTCTCGCTCACGGGGTAGTGGTTGCCGGCCTCATCGAAGACGATCGGGAAGGGCTCGCCCCAATACCGCTGGCGGCTGAAGGTCCAGTCGCGCAGCTTGAAACGTGTCTCGGCGCTGCCCACACCCGTTTCGTCCATCCACGCGATGACCTTCGCGATCGCCTCGTCGCTCGTCAGGCCGTCGATCGAGAGCGCGGGCAGATCGCCCTTCGCGGGCCGCGATGAATGCACGGCGATCCCCGGCGAGATGCCTGCTTCGCCCCGCCAGCTCTGGAACCCGCGGCGTTCGAAGATGTGCTTGAGCTGGGCGAGCGAGGCGAGCCCCATCGACTCGAACGCCTCGAGCCACGTGATGCGGATCGCGCCGCGCGACTTCATCCCGATCGCATCGAGGCTCGATGGGTCCACGTGTTTCGCGTCTGACTGTCCGCCGGCGCGCCGAGAACGGACGAGCTCGAGAGCCCGGGCGAAATCCGTCGATTCACCGGTCACGACACCGAGGAAGTCGGCGAGCATCGGCTGCCAGGCGCCCTCGTTGCTCTCTTCTTGCGTCGCGTGATCGCAGAAATACTTCATCGCGAGGGCCGTGCGTGGAT
This sequence comes from Planctomycetota bacterium, assembly GCA_017303555.1. Classification (GTDB taxonomy): domain Bacteria; phylum Planctomycetota; class Phycisphaerae; order Phycisphaerales; family UBA1924; genus JAFEBO01. Next base: position 487,396 of record JAFLCN010000001.1, on the reverse strand, counting down.
AGAGCACATCCACGATCGGCAGGCCGAACTTCTTCGCGAACTCGAAATCGCGTTCATCGTGCGCCGGCACGGCCATGATCGCGCCCGTGCCGTAACCCATCAGCACGTAATCCGCGACCCAGATCGGGATCTTCTCGTCGGTGAGCGGATTGATCGCGTAGACGCCGCTGAAAACGCCGGTCTTCTCTTTCCCTTCCATCCGATCCACGTCGGAGGTGTTGCGCGCCCTTTCCACATACAGCTTGAGCGCTCCGGCGTCGGCATTTTCGGTCGGGTGGCGCAGCACGTGATCCACAAGCGGGTGTTCGGGCGCGATGACCATGAACGTCGCGCCGAAGATCGTGTCGGGCCGGGTGGTATAGATGGTGAGCGTCAGCGGCATGTCCGCCTTCACGCCCTTGAGTTCGCTCAGCGCCTGGGCCGAGAGCGAGTGCGCATCGATGTCGAAGTCCACCTGCGCGCCGGTCGATTTGCCGATCCACTCGCCCTGCTGGATGCGCGTTGAGGAGGGCCAGTCGAGTTTCGAGAGCTGTTCGAGCAGCCGATCCGCGTACGCCGTGATGCGGAACATCCATTGCTTCAGGGGCTTGCGGAGAACCGGATAGCCGCCCCGCTCGGAGCGGCCGTCGATCACCTCGTCGTTTGCGAGCACCGTGCCGAGCTTCGGGCACCAGTTGACGGTCTGTTCGCCCAGATACGCGAGGCGCTGGTTGTCGATGAACAGCCGGCGGGCTTCTTGCGTCAGTTCGTGCCAGGCCCGCCCGAGGTTCATGCCTCCTTCGAGCGGGGCAGCAAAGCCGGAGAGGCCTTCGCGGACGATTTCGCCGCTGGGGCCGACGCGGATTGCGCCCGATTCCAGTTGAGCGATGAGCTCCGAAATCGGCCGCGCGCGACCCTTCGACAGCCCGCTGGGTGACTCGGCCTCGTCATCAAACCACGAGTTGTAGAGCTGCAGGAAGATCCACTGCGTCCACTTGTAGTAGCCCTCGTCGATCGTCCCGAACTCGCGCGACCAGTCGTAGCAGAAGCCGAATCGCTTCAACTGGCGACGGAAGTTGTCAACCGCCTTCCTGGTCGTGATCGCCGGATGAACGCCGGTCTGGATCGCGTACTGCTCCGCCGGAAGGCCGAAAGCGTCCCAGCCCATGGGATGGAGCACATTGAAACCCTTCAGCTTCTTGTAGCGGCAGACGATGTCTGTCGCGGTGTAGCCCTCCGGGTGTCCGACGTGCAGCCCCGCGCCCGATGGATACGGGAACATGTCGAGGCAGTAGAACTTTGGTTTCGAGGCATCAAAGCCCGGCTCGCCCGGGTTGGGCTGGCGGAAGGTCTGGCTCTTCTCCCAGAAGTCCTGCCAACGAAGCTCGAGCTGGTCCGCAATGCGGGCGGTGTAGCGGTGCGGATGCTCGGAGTCCGGTCGTGCGTTGTCTGCTTGCTGGCTCATGCGAAGGGGAAGGGTAGCGGGCGTGAACCGCCCTCTCGCTACTTCCGCCCGCTGGATGCGCCCGATTTGACCGGAACGCGAACGGAGGCGTCCGACGCCTTCTTCGCTGCCAGCAGCTTCTTTGCCTCACCCGCGAGGTAGAACGAGCCGGTGATGCAGATCAGGTCGTCCTTGTGGGCCGACTTTGCCGCGGCGTTGATCGCGTCCTTGAGCGATTTCTCGGCGAGGCACATCTTTGTCGAGGACTCGGAGAAGCGCCGAAGCAGATCGCGCGGGTCGGCCGCGCGGGGGTTGGACTCGGCACGGGTAAAGATCACCTTGTCGGCGCCGGTGCCGAGGCGGGCGAGCATTCCGGCGATGTCCTTGTCCGAGGCGCAGCCGAAGATGACAATGAGCGAGTCGTACTTGATGTGCGCGCCGAGCGATTTCATCAGCGCGTGGATCGACTCCGGATTGTGGGCGCCGTCCACGATGATGCGGGGCTGCGAGTAAACGAGCTCCATCCGCGCGGGGTTCGGCGTCTTGGCGAGGCCGGCCGCCGCTCCGCGCTCGGTGATCGGAACGCCCCGTTCCTTCAGCCGGTCAAGGATCGAGAGTGCGAGGCCGCAGTTCATCGCCTGGTGCTCGCCCTTGAGCGGAACGGCGACGTGCTCGAACTGCACGCGGGGGGTCGAGAGCGAGACGCGCATGTGTGCGCCGAGCTGGGGCGTGGTCTCGTAGCGGCTGCTGAAGTCGATCGACTGGCCCACCACCGAGATCGGTGCGCCCTCGCGGGCCGCGACTTCCTTGATCGTCTCCAGAACCACGGATTTCTGCTGGGGGATCGTGATGATCGGGACGCCGGGCTTGATGATGCCCGCCTTCTCGCGGGCGATCTTCTCGAGGGTGTCGCCGAGAATCTGCGTGTGCTCGAGCTGGATGGACGTGATGGCGCAGACGTCGGGCGTGAGGACGTTGGTCGAATCGAGTCGCCCGCCCAGACCGACCTCGACAACGGCAACGTCCACCGCTTCGCGTGCGAAGTGGACGAACGCCGCGGCGGTCATGAGCTCGAAGAACGTGGAAGCGCCGGCGCGCCGGCGGATCGACTCGGCCGCGAGTGCGACTTCCGAGATGAGCGCGACGAAGTCGGCCTCGGAAACCATCTGGCCGTTGAGGCGGATGCGCTCGCGGATGTCGGCGACGTGCGGGCTGGTGTAGAGCCCGGTTGTGAGCCCGCAGCCGACGAGCGCGGCACCGGTCATCTCGCACACGCTGCCCTTGCCCTTGCTGCCGGCGATGTGCACGCTGCGGAACGATCGGTGCGGGTTGTCGAGCGCTTCCATCAGCGCTTCCATCCGGTCGAGCTTCCAGACCTGCGACGGGACTTTGCTGGGCCTGAGCGCCTCGACGTTGGTGCGGCTGTAGAGGTAGCGTGTCGCTTCGTCGAAATCACCGAAGCTCTTGAATCCCGGGCCGACGGCGGGCGTCGGAGCGCCGGTGTCCTTGCGGATCACGCGGAGCAGCGAATGGCGGCGGCGCTTCTTGGCGGGTCTCCCCGGCTTCTTGGAATCGCGACGGGAGTTGGACTTTTTCGATGGAGGCATGAGCGGCAGCGGCGATCGTAACGCGGCGCACGCTCGGGTCCAAGCAAATTTCAATCTCGTTGGCGTTCGCTCGTTGTGCGCGCCCACAGATTTGTGGATTCGGCTTGTCACAAATCCGTAAAACCACCCGGTTCGTTCGTGGTTTCCGGTCGCGCTCGTCGCGCACAATCCGTTATCCGACAAGGCGTTTCATTTCGCGGACCGCTTGTTCCATTCCGACAAAGACCGCGCGGGCCACGATCGAGTGGCCGATGTGCAGTTCGCGGATGTCCGAGCGGGCGCCGGGGAGCGCCAGCATGTCTTGTGTGTTCTCGTAGTTGAGGGCATGGCCGGCGTGGATCCGCAGCGTGTGCGAGAAATCCCGCACGCAGCGCACGAGCGATTCGCGGGCCTGCTGGTACGCCTGCGTTCCCGTTCCGGTCCGATCGGGCCACGCATGCGCAAACGCCCCGGTGTGGATCTCGATCGCGTCGAACCCGGCCTGGGCGGCCGCCGCGGCCTGCTCGGGATCCGGCGTGATGAACGCGCTGGTGACGATTCCGGCAGACTTGAGCGGATCGAGGAAGGCCCTCCAGTGTTCGACTCGGCCGGCGACCGCCAACCCGCCCTCGGTGGTGACTTCCTGGCGTCCTTCCGGAACGAGCGTCACCTGGTCCACGCGGTGGCGGAGCGCGATCGCCTGCATCTCCGGCGTGCCGGCCATCTCGAGGTTGAACTTCACATGGCACGACGATCGCACCAGTTCGACGTCGCGGTCGATCACGTGGCGCCGGTCTTCGCGCAGGTGGACGGTGATGCAATCGGCGCCGCCCCGAACGGCCGCGGCGGCCGCGGGAACGACATCGGGCTCTCCGTAGCCGGCGCTCCCGCCCGGGCCGTTTCTGTAGCGAGCCTGGCGGATGGTTGCAACGTGATCGACGTTCACACCGAGGAGTGGCATCGCGGGATTGTTAGTCGCGGCTCGGTTCGCCATCGCGTACCGTCCGTGCGTGCGCATACTCATCGCCACGCTCGGTTCGGCCGGTGACACCCATCCGTACATCGCGATCGGCGAGGAACTGGTCCGGCGCGGGCACGCCGTCGCGATGCTCGCCAATCCGCACTTTGAGGGTCGCATCCGTCCCTGCGGGATCGAGTTCTTCCCGCTGGGTGAGGAGCGGGATTTCCTTGATGTGCTGCACGACCCGAGATTGGCGCAGCAGGGAAAAAGCCCGTACCTGGTCATCCAGGCCCTGTTCAACAAGACCGTCGAACCGGCCTACCGCGCGATGCAGGATGCCGTCCGCGCGTTCCGGCCCGACGCGATTGTCCGGCACCACATTCTCTTCGCGGCCGGCTGGGTGGCGGAGCAGCACCGCATTCCGTGCGTGACCGGGGTGCTCACCCCGTCCATGTGGTTCCATCCGGATGAGCCCACGATCCTGCGTTCCTACCTGCCACGGAGTGTGCAACGCGCGCTCGCCGGACCGATCCGGCTCGGAGGGAAGCTTGCACTTCGGTGGTTGATCGACCGGCCCGTGAACCGGGCGCGCAAGAAGCTCGGCCTCGAACCGGTCCGCGACGTGTTTTTCCGCGAGAGCAAGGGAGGAGATCGGGTGCTGGGGCTCTGGTCGAAGCACTTTCGGCCTCCGCTCCCCGGCGATCCTGCGCGATCCCAAGTCTGCGGGTTCTGTTTCTTCGATCGCGCCGGAGGCGAAGCGGATCGGGCCCTGGAACCCCGGCTCGAAAGGTTCGTGCGAGCGTGCGAAGAAAAAGGGCGGGCGCCGATTCTGTTCACCCTCGGCACCACAATCGTCCACCACGCGGGCGAGTTGTTTGACGTCGCGGTTCGCGCTTCGCGAGAAATCGCCCGGCCCGTCGTGCTGCTGGTCGGCCGCGACGGTGCGGCGGAGACATTCAAAGAGAGCCCCGATGTTTGTGTTTGTGCGTACGCGCCGCACTCGTTGCTCATGCCGCGGTCCGCGGCTTCGGTCCATCACGCCGGGGCCGGATCGGCGGCGCAAGCGCTTCGGAGCGGACGTCCGAGCGTGTCGGTGCCGTTTGTGAACGATGAATTTGACATCGCTCACCGGATGCAGCAACTCGGAGCGTCGGCGTACGTTCCGGCGTCGAAACTCCGCGGCAAACGGGCCGTAAGGAATCTTGCGGAGGCGTTGCGGCAAGTCTCGGAAACACCAAGCTTTCTGGAAGCCTCGGAATCACTCGGCAGCCGGATTCGGGGAGAGAACGGAGCACAAAACGCGGCGGATGCCGTGGAATCGTTCGCATCCTGCTAGGCGCATCAACCCAAGGGATTGTGCGGAGTTTCCAAAATAATTGCCACAAGCCACTAGACAGGGAGGGCGTTTTCGCCTACAACATGGGCGTTCGGGAAGGATTCAACCAGCCCCCACCCCAAAGCCCGCGATTGGCCCAAAAGGCAGATCGCGGGCTTCTTTTTCGGGATGGTTTTGGATCGAGCAGATCGGTTCCGATTCCGACGACTTCCCAAAGGACATCCGGCGAATGAATCGCGGAGAAGCGGACCGGGCGCGGGCGAGCGAACGCCGCCATCGAGGCCGTGCCGAAATCTCATCGCGTTGAAAGCGGCGCGGCAGTGCGCACCTGCTGCTGGTGGGAGTTCCCACGCGAACGGCTGCAACTCGTGTGCTCGGGCGGGGCGACGGTGACGATGCGAACCCGAATCGCGAGCGAGAATCCAACCGGGCTGAGAACGTACACTTGCTTCCTTGTCATGGCGGGTCGGGGGTGGCTCCCGGCCGCGGAGCAATTGAGTGGCGACGACCGCGATTAGTACCAAGCCTCTCCGCCTGTCGGTGGTCGCCGGTCCGGCCATGGACAACCTGGAGATCGCCCCCGAAAAGCCGACGGTGCTCGGGCGAGCCGGGATCGCGGATATCCGGTTGCTGGATGAAACGGTCTCGCGTCGGCACGCGCAGCTCGCGCTTCGGGCGGATACATGGCTGATCACCGACCTCGAGAGCCGGCACGGCACCAGCCTGAACAGCGTTCAGCTCGCGCCCAACGCGCCCGCGCCGCTCCAGCACGGGGACATGATCCGGATCGGACCGTGGATCTTCCGAGTGCTGCTTCAGGGCGGCGGGCCCACGACGAGCATCGTCGCGACGACCGACGATGCGGGCGGGAGCATCAGCCGCGTTCAGAAAGTTCCGGAGAGCGAGCTTTCGCTTCGCGCCCAGGAGCGGCTGGATCTGCTCATCGATGCCGCGGCGGGCATCGCGGGAGCGGATTCGGAAGTCTCGCTGGCCGACACGGTGCTCGACGTGCTCGTGAAAGCAACCAGCTTTCCGCGTGCGGCGTTCATCAAGCGGGTCGGTGATTCGGATGCGGTGGAACTTGTCGGGTACAAGGGTGCCGAAGCCGGCAGCCCGACCCCGATTCCCGGAGCGCCGGGTGCATCGAGCGTGAAATCGACCGAGGGTGGTTTTCCGTCATCGTTCTCGCGCACGGCCGCGGCCAAGGCGTTCGCTCCGAGCCGATCGCTGATCCGCGCCGCGAGCGAGGGACAGGTCGTGCGTATCGACGCGGGGAGCAGCGCGAACTACGGACAGTCGATCATCGACATGGGGATTCACAGCGCGATCTGCGCACCGATCATGGTCGGCCCGAATGCCGCGGCGTATCTGTATCTGGATAGCCGCGGGGGCGAGGACGCCGTGGCGCCCGATTCCGCGGCATTCTGTCAGGCGTTGTCGAAGATCTGCGGCCTGGCGATGGCGAAGATCAGCGCGATGGCGCTGGCCGATCGCCAGAAGAAGCTGGAGGCCGATCTGCAGGCGGCGCGCGACGCCCAGAGCCTGATCATGCCGGTGCCGACGGCGCAGGTGGGGGCGATCACCTACGCGATGCACAGCGAGCCGGGGCGGATTGTGGCGGGCGATCTGTTCGACGTGATCGCGCTGGAGCCCGGGAATCCGCGGGGCAAGGTGGCCGTGCTGCTGGGCGACGTGGCGGGCAAGGGCGTGGGCGCAGCGCTGCGTATGGCGACGGCGCAGGCGTTCATCAACGCGATGCTCACGCACACTTCCGATCCTGCCCAGGTGATGAACGCGACGAACCGGCACCTTTCGACACGGTGCGATGCCGGGCAATTCATCTCCATCTGGTTCGCCATCATCGATCCGCGTCCGGAGAGCGAGGGGGGCGGGACGCTCACGATCGTCGACGCGGGGCACGGATACTGGTTGCTCATGCCTCCGGGTGAGGAACCCCAGCGCATCGAGACCGTGGGCGGCGTGCCGATCGGCGTCGACGGCGACTATTGCTACACGGCCGAAACGGTCAAGATCAAGCCGGGCTCGCGCATCATCCTGTACAGCGACGGCGTGCACGAGCAGCCATCGCCCGCGGGTGATGAGTTCGGTTTGCAGCGGACGGTCGCGGCGCTTTCCAGTAGCGCCAATCCGGAAGAAGACGTGGTGAACCTGGTGCAATCAGTGAAGGCGCACGCGGCGCCGCAGCTCATCGCGCAGGCGGCGCAGGGCCCGTTCGCCGCGGCTCCGGTTGTACCGCTCGCGGATGACGTGACGGTGGCGAGCGTGTTCGTGGCCGAGTGAATCGTGCGGGATGTGCAGATCAGGCCCGGGCGGAATCGGGCGGATCGGTGGTTCGGAAGCTCATGACATACTGCGATCCGTAGATCGGATAGTCCGACGAGACGCGGTATCCGCGCAGCTCCGCCGGGTCGTAGCCGAGTTGGGCGCAGATGGATTCGAGCATCTGCCGGTAGCGGGGGACATCGCTCGACGCGAAACGGGAGAGGCCGGTCCCGAGGTGCTCAACGGTTTCCAGCAGGTCGAACTGGTCGATATCGCGTCCCGGGTCGTTGCGATCGGCGGTGCCCCGGATCGCGGTGTCGTAAATGCGCAGGTCCGGGTGTTCACCGGGGAAGACGTCCTTGTGGACGATGGTGTCGAACTGGAATCGCTGGGCCGGGATCACCAGATCGCTGGAGGACCAGGCGCGCCGGCCGCGCGAGGACGGCACGTACCGCGCGATCTCCGCGCGATTCACCTCGCAGGTCATCAACTGGATTGAGTCGCCCAGCTTGACGTTTTCGAGGAGGTAGTGCGTCTGCTCGCCGACAATCTGCGCGGTGAGCGCTGGGGTGGGGCTGGTGCAGAACTCGGGCACCACGGCGTTTTGAACCGAGTCGATTGGTTCGCCCGAGAGCGTGACGGGGACGCGCGTGTTGGGGGATTCGACGCCCCGCTTGGAGGTGAACTTCACCACGGCGGCGGGGCGCAATCGCGAGAGCCCGGAAACAGCCTTGACCCAGACGACATCGCAGTGCTGACCGTCCTTGCTCGGGGTAAAGATCGCGGTTTCGGCGAAGACGTTTGCCTGCACGCCTTTCAACTGGCTGATCGCCCGGAAGGCGGCCTGCTTGCGTCGAAGCTCGAACTCGCGACGGGCCTCGGGCACCCAGGCACTGAGGATTGCTTCGAGCGAGCTTCGGTCGCCGGCGGCACTGTCGATCAGGTGCTCGAACGCATCCACGGCCTCGTGTGCAGCCGCCAAGACGTCCGCCGGCACGCCGTGCTTCGCGCTGGCCTTGAGAACACGCCGGAGCGGCTCGGGCCCCGGCGTGCGGTGGATCATGCTCATGGAATCGGGCGAGCGGACGGCTTTCAGCAGGCGGGAAGCCAAGACCGTATCGACACCCAATTCGGTCGCCAGACGCTGCGGCCCGGCATCATTCCCCGGGACGAAACGGAGGACTTTGGTGAGCCCTGCCATCAGTTCGTCACCCGTTCGCATAATTCGAACGTCGAGCGCGTCGGAACTGGGAGTTTGAGAAGCGACGGCGGTGGGAGTCATGGGTGTCACAAGATCGTAAACCGGCTTGATTACGCATCATATCAAGAAATCGAAGGGGCATGCAGAAATTCTTGGAAGTTTCCTTGAAACTTCCTTGAATATAGTTCTGGGGTCTGGTATACCTACGCAAGTGCCGCGGGATTGGGCTTTTGGAGTCTTGTCGCACGCGGCGTCCAGGACGCGTATTCCGCACGCAGAGGAGAAAGACATGAACCGCATTTGTTTGTCTGTTGGAGCTGCTGCCGCCGTGGCGGCATCGATGCTCGGCGCTTCGGCTGGCGCTGCCACGATCTGGGACACCGGCTCGCCAAAAGGCGGGTTCTTTGGATACACCGGTTACGACGTCTTCGTCGGCCAGTCGGTGGCGGTCGCGTTCACGGCGAACCAGTCGTATTCGCTTGATCGGATCGGCCTCTGGATGATGAGCAACGACTGGGAAAATTCCGGGCGCACGTACACGATCTCGCTCCGCACCGATGCAAACGGCGGTGCGACCGAACCCGGCAACACCATCCTGGAATCCTGGAACATGGCGACGGGCGCTGTGGGCTGGAGCCCGGTGCTGGACATCGCGGAGTCGGTGCTGCATCCGATTCTTGAAGCGGGCAAGACGTACTGGATTGTCGCCGAGAGCACCGAGGAACCGTTCGTCGATCCGGTCTGGGTTTGGGCGAACTACTGGGACGGCGCTCTCTCGGGCAATATCGACTGGGTGAACAACCCGGGTGTCTGGCAGACGGGCGTGACGTACGGCAGCACGCCGGGCACGGTGGTCGAGGGCACGCTGATCCCGGGAGTTGGAACGCTCGGTCTGGCCGGCATGGTCGGCCTGGGCGCGGCGCGTCGGCGTCGGCGCTGAAGCCTGAAGGATTCTCTCCGCTTTGGTTTGCAGATTCGAACACGGAACAGCCCCGGCGCGAGTCGGGGCTGTTTTTCGTCTCCGGTCCCGGGCTATTCCTCCGGCACGTTGTCGCTCGTGACGATCTCGCGGAACTTGGCGCGGAGCTTCTTCGTCAGCGGGCCCTCGCCCTTCACCTTGCCGATGTGGTTGGCCGTGGTGATGACCTTGCCGTCGTGCTGGTCGATCTGCGAGACGGCGATGATCTCCGCGGCGGAGCCCGTAAGGAAAACCTCGTCGGCCTTCAGCAGTTCATCGAGCTTGAAGTTCTTCTCGATGCACTTGAGGCCGAGCGCGGGGCAGAGGGTTTTCTGGACGAACTCGCGGGTGATGCCCTCGAGGATTCCGGCATCGCTCGGGGTTGTATAGACCACGCCGTCCTTGATCATGAAGATGTTGTCGCCGGAGCCTTCGGTGACATCGCCGTCGGTGTTCAGCATCACGACTTCGTGACAGCCGAAGTCGATGGCCTCGCACTTGGCGAGGATGTTGTTCAGGTAGTTCAGGCTCTTGATACGCGGATCGAGGCAGGGGATGGGCGTCTTGGGGCGATTGGCGACGACGACGCGCATGCCGTTCTCGTACATCTCTTTCGGGAACAGGTGGATTTCGTCGGCGATGCAGATGACGCCGGGGACGGGGCACTTGCGCGGGTCGAGACCGAGCGTGCCGTAGCCCCGGCTGACAACGAGGCGGATGTAGCCGTCGGCGAGGTTGTTCATCTCGATGCAGCGGCGCTGCACGGCGACCATTTCATCCTTTGAAATCGGGATCTGCATCCGGATTGCTTCGGCGCACTTGTAGAGGCGATCCATGTGCTGCTTGGATTTGAAGATCCTGCCGCGGTAGACGCGGATGCCTTCAAAGACGCCATCGCCGTAGAGCAGGCCGTGGTCGTAGACGCTGACCATGGCCTTGTTCTTGGGGAGCATCTGGCCGTTCACGTAGATGAACGGGCGCTCTTCCTGGGCGCTTGGGACGTGGAAGACGGCGGGGCCGGGGAGCGCGACAGCGGTGTTGCCGACGGCGTTCGGAGCGATGGTCGAGGTGCCCATGTAAAGACTCCAGGCGGCTGCGAACAGAACCCGTCGCCCCGCGAAACTCCCGTGGCCGGGCGGCGGTCTGTCTTCCGAAAGCATGATACGGATGCAGAATGGCTGAGGGGCTGAAACGGTTTCAACGGGCGATCGGGGAGCAGCGGGGGCGTGCGCCGGCGGGCGCGGCTGGTTGCACATTCCTGCGGCGGCCGGGAAAAAACCGCGGAGTCGGTGTTTGGCCAATTTTGTCCCAAAATCGAATCGGGTTCCGAGTGGTTTGGTTGAGGTGCGCATCTGACTGCCTTGCCCATCGCCGTCTTTCGGGCCGCGCAGCCGGGATTTGTATGGAAATGCTCTTGTGAGCGGCCCGTGCAACTTCCGGGTGCGGACGCCGAATAAGCGAAGTTGCTTCCGTGGGCTTAGGGAGCTGGGATGCGTTCGCAAACGACTGTACTTGTCCGAACCAATCACTTCGAAGCGGGCGTGTTCAGGTCGCTGAGCCGGACGCCGGGTGAGCTGCGCCATTCGGTCGCGCGGTCGCACCTTGTCGCGATTCCGCGGAGCGTGATCGCGGTGACGCAGGCGGGGCGGGGCGAGCGGATCACGACCCCTGTTCGGGCGGTTTTTTACAACAAGGGTTGTCATTACACGGCGCGGAGCGTGTGCTCGCTGCGCGAGACGACGCTTTTTATCCGGGTTCCGGCGTCGATCCTGGCCGATGCGATCCGCCCGCACGATCCGAGGGTGGATGCGCGCCGGGATCAGCCGTTGACGTTTGTGGATGGGCCGATGAGCGACGCGACGTACCTGGCGCTTTCGCGGCTCGCGAGCGAGGTGCCTCGCCCGGGAGAAGCGGACGACGTTCTGCGAGAGGCCGTCGGGTCGCTGATCGACGGCGCGTACGCGGAGCGGTCGCTCCGTGCGCCTTCGCGCCATGGCGTGAACGATGAGGACTATGTGCGGCGGGCGCAGGAGCTGATTTCGCTGAGCATCGGCGAGAGCATCGGGCTTGATGAGATCGCACGGCGAGTGGGTGTTTCGACGTCGCACCTCTGCCAGGCGTTCAAGCGCCGGATCGGGATGACGACGCAGGAATTTCGGGCGTGTCTGCGCCTCAGGTCTGCGGTGGATCAGCTCGCGGCGGTTCGAGCGCCGATCGGCGCAATCGCTTCGGGCTTTGGGTATTCGGACCCGGCCCAGTTCGCGATCGAGTTCCGCAGGCGCTTTGGTCTTGCGCCCGAGCGCGTGCGGTCGGTTCTTCGAGCCGGCGTGTTGCATCCGGCGGGGCGCTAGCGAGCGTCCGGCAAGAGCGTCGGCCGCCCGGGCGCATCGAAATTCAAACGCCCCTGAACTCGGCGTGAAGCTCGGTCTTCATCCGGTCCATCAGCACACCGACCTCGGGGTCCACTTCTTCATGGCGGAGCGTGCGGGTCGGATCTCGGAAGACGACGCGGAGCGTGACGCTCTTCTTGCCCTCGCCGAGCTGCTTGCCCCGGTAGGTGCCGATGAAGCGGAACGATTCGATGCGTTTGCCTTCGTTTGTTGATCCGACACCTTGCACGAGGCGCGAAACATCGGCCCACGTTGTGGATTCGGCGACAACGGGCGAGAGATCGCGCTCGACGGAGGGGAACTCGGGGAGCGGGGTGATCGAACCTCGCGGCGGGTAAAGGGCGAGGAGATCATCGACGCGAAGTTCGGCACCGACAAGAGGCTGATCGAGGCCGAAGGCTTTGACGCTCGGCGCTGCGAGCAGGCCGAAGTGGCCGATGCGCGTTTCGCCGATGCGGACGGTCGCGAACGCACCGGGCTCGAATCCTGCGGAGAGCGGCTTTTCGGGGCGGATGTCGAGTTTGGAGGCCACGGTGGTGCCGCCGAGCGATGTGACGACGGCTTCGATCGCGCCACGGAGCGAGCGGATTCCTTCTTGCTTTTCGGCGAGCGTGGCAGTCTTGCCCGAGAACGGCACATCCATGAGCAAGCCGAGGCTGCGGTGTTCGACCGCTGCATTGCCTTCGCCGGAAGCAAAGACCGATGCGGTCTCGTAGAGGCGCACACCGCCGGGGTTTGTCACTTGGCCGTCAAGGTTTGCCTTGCGGCAGGCGAGCAGGCCGGTGAGAAGACTGGGGCGGAGCGTGGGCTCTTCGCCGCGGCGATCGTCGTCGACGCCGATGGTCGAGAGTCCAGTCGAAACGAATGCCGCAGCGCGCTCGGGGCGTGTGAACGAAAACGTGACGGTTTCGAAGAAGCCGAGGCCACCGAGAACAGCGCTCAATTCGCGGCGGGCACGCACGCGATCCTGCGGACGCTTGACCGAAACCGCGAGGCGCGGGGCGAGCGGAATCTGATCGAGACCGTGCTGGCGGGCGATTTCTTCGATGAGGTCGATCTCGCGGGTGAGATCGGGGCGGAACGGGGGAATCGTGCACTGCAAGGCGTTGCCTTGCGGCTGAACGGCGATCTCGATGCTCTTGAGGATCGAGACGATTCGATCCTGCGGCACAGTGATACCGAGAATCTTTGCGCAGCGCTCTGGACGGAGCGAAACAACGGTCGGCGACGCGGCGGGTGCGCCGGCGTTGAGGACACATTTCAGAAGCTGGCCACCCGCGACTTCGACGATCAAGCTCGCGGCACGGCGGGAAGCTGCTTCCAATGTGCGGGCATCAACGAAGCGCTCGTAGCGGTGGCTGGCGTCGGTGCGGATCTGGAGTCGGCGTGCCGCGGAGCGGACTCGGACGGGATCCCACGTGGCCATCTCGAGGGCGATGTCGGTGGTGGAACTCGACACTTCGGATTCGCCGCCGCCCATGATGCCGGCAAGACCCTGGGCGCGCTGTGCATCGGCGACGACGATCTCTCCGGCTTTCAGCACGCGCTGCTTGCCGTCGAGCGTGAGGAGCTTTTCGCCTTCGGTTGCTTCGCGAATGACGAGCTCGCTGCCCGCGAGCTTCTTCAGGTCGAAGACGTGGCAGGGGTTGCCGAGTTCGAAGTTGATGAAGTTGGTGACATCGACGACGTTGTTGATCGAGCGTTGTCCGACGGATTCGAGGGCGCGCACCAGCCACGCGGGGCTCGGGCCGACCTTGACACCCTTGATCACGCGGACCGTGAACATCGGGCAGGCCTGCGGCACGCGGTTCTCGAGCTTGATCGCCGACGAGACATCTTCGGAGGCGGGTGCGGGCTCGGGCTTTTCCTTGCCGCCAGTACCGGGCGACTTGAGCTTGCGGCCGGTCTTTGCCGCGGCCTCGCGGGCGAGACCGACCAGGCAAAGGGCATCGCCCCGGTTGGATGTAATCGCAACGTCGAAACGGGTGTCACCGTCGGGAAGTTTTTCCTGCGATTCGATTTCGAAGCCGGCGTCGATGAGCGCCGCTTCGATTTCGGCGGGGGTCAGGTTGCCGGGTTCGAGGTAGGAATTGAGCCAGTTGGCCGCGATATGCATAGGGCGGAAGGGTAGGAAAGAGGCGGGCCCGAAAGGCCCGCCTCCTGGCGATCCGGATTGCTGCTGATGGCGTGCGGAATGACGCGCGGCTACTTGCGGGGCTTGATTTCGGGTGCGGTTTCGATGTCGCCGTTGGTGTGGTTGTCTGTTCTGTTGTTCGCGGCAACCCGTCCCAAGGCCGGCGGCAGTTCGATGCCCGCCTGGTTTGCGAGTTCGTGCAGTTTCGGGAGCGCGCCCACCATGCCGGAGACCCAATCGGCAGTCGTGTTGCGACCGCTGCCGTTCTGCGAACCGCCATCCCAGACGGTGATCTTGTCGATCTTGAGATTCTGCACGGCCTTGACCTGTTCGGCGACCAGTGCGGGCAACTGCTCGATCAAGAGGAGCGTGGGGCCGACCTGGGGGTTGCTGCCGCAGGCCTCGATGAGTTTGCGGTAGCCCTCGGCCTTGGCTTCGAGGACTTTCTGGGTGCCCATAGCCTCGGCTTCGTACTTGGCGAGGATGGCGTCGGCGGTGCCCTTCGCCTCGATGCGCTGGCGTTCGGCTTCTGCGCCCGCGGCGATCTCGATGCGCTTGCGTTCGATTTCCTGCGAGGCGAGGGTTTCTTTGCTGAGACGGGCGAGTTCTTGTTCGCGCTGGGCGATGAGGATCGCTTCTTGAGCCTTTGCCGCGGCGACTTCGGAGCGTTTGCGCGATTCGGCCTGGATCTCCGCGAGCTTGGCGTTGCTCTCGGCCATGGTGGCGCGGGCGGTATTTTCGCCGGTGGTCGCCAGTGTTTCTGCCTGTGCGACCGAGATTCGCTGCTCCTGCTCCGCTTTCTTCTTCGCGGCCATCGATTCGGCGTCGCGCTGGGCGCGGGAGACTTCCATATCGCGATTGGACTGGGCTTCGCCGGCGATGGCCTGGGCTTCGAGTGCCGCGACGGCGACGCGCTTGTTCTGCTCGGCGTCCTTCTGGCCCTTCGCGGCCATGGCGCTTTCGTTGGCGACCTGCACGTTTCGTTCGCGGATGGCGAGGGCTTCGCCGATCGCGCCGTCGCGTTCCTGCTGTGCGACTTCGACCTTGGCGCGGTTGATGGCTTCTGCCGCGGCACGCTTGCCGATGGCCTGGATGTATCCGGATTCGTCGGTGATGTCGCGGACGTTGACGTTGATGAGTTCGAGGCCGATCTTGTTGACTTCCTTGGCGACGTTCTCGTTCACCAGGGTCATGAACTTTTCGCGATCCTTGTTGATCTCTTCGATCGAGAGCGTTGCGATGACGAGGCGGAGCTGGCCGAGGATGATGTCCTGCGTCTGCTCGCGGATGGCCTGGATGGGAAGGTTCAGGAGACGCTCGGCGGCGTTGTTCATCAGCACCGGATCGGTGGAGACGCCGACGGTGAAGGTTGCGGGAACGTTTACGCGGATGTTGTTCTGCGAGAGTGCGCCCTCGAGCGGGATGTCGATGACGATGGGTTCGAGCGAGAGGTAGGAGTAGTCCTGGATGAGGGGGATGACGAACGCGCCGCCGCCGTGCATGCACTTGGATGCGCGATTGCCACCGACGCGGCCGTAGATGACGAGGATGCGGTTCGACGGGCAGCGCTTGTACTGCTTCACGACGAAGACCACAAAGAAGAGCATGAGCAGCAGCCCCGCGCCGACGAGGCCGAGCCAGATGAGCGGCTGGGTGGACTGTGTGCCCGATTGTGCGAGAAGTTGGATCGAGTTCATGGTGCCCTCCTGCTTGTTTCGCCGGCCGTCTTGAACGGACCTTTGCGTGCGAGTGATCGGTTCAAACCTGTTTCAACGGCGTGCTACGCATCGAGCGCGACGACGCCGACTGTATTGTCCTGATGGACCCGCACGACCCGCACGCGCTGCGTGGAGCCGATGGCCTGGCCTTCGGACTTGGCGTTGACGATGCGCATCCGCTCGTTGAGCACGAGGCGCACCTGGCCCGAGCCCTGTCCGGCCGCGGGGATGCTGACGTACACCTCGCCCTCGCCCCCGAGCGCGGAGTCGAGGGTGATGTTTCCGCTCTGCTGCATATCGAAGACGGCCTTGAGCATGAGCGCGAGCAGCCAGACCATGCCGACGCCGGCGACGATGGCGACGAGCACGCTGGTCTGCCACGACATACCGCCGCCGCGGTACGCGCCCAGACCGCCCCATCCGAAGCCCATCGAGAAGGTCGAAACGCTTTGCAGGCTGAGCAGCTTGAAGGCCTCGCCGGGGTCGGGATGCGAGGGATCGACGTGCGAGTCGAAGTCCATCCCGTGGGCATGTCCGAGCATGAGGAAGACCAGGCGGAACAGAAAGAACGCCGTTCCCAGCGCCGCCGGAAGTGCGAAATAGCCCGCGTTGTCGCCGAAGAAAAGTTCGAGCATGAGACTCCACCCCCTTTCTGTGCACAATCGTAAGCGATCGGCGCAGACTCCTCGGGCGATTGTTCCGGAAAGCGTTCGGGCGGTTTCGCGCCCGCGGTTTGAACGCGGATTCACGAGCGCGGCGCGCAAGTGTTCACTATCGTTGCACGTGGCAGACGGCGCTCCATCCACATCTCCGATTGTCGGCATCGACCTGGGCACGACGAACAGCCTGGTGGCGATCTGCGATGAACGCGGCCCGCGGGTGATCGAAGACGAGGCCGGGCGAGCGCTCCTGCCCAGCGTGGTGCGGTTTGATGACGGGGGCGGCGTGTGGGTGGGGCACGAGGCGAAGGAGCGGGCGCACGAGTTTGCGGCGACGACGGTTTCGAGTGTGAAGCGGCTGATGGGCAGGTCGCTCGCGGATGTGGAATCGGATCGGGCGTTCCTTCCATTCCAGGTTGTGGCGGGGGAGCACGAGACGGCGCGGATCCGGATCGTGCTGAGCGGGCGCGAGGACGTTTTTTCGCCGCAGGAAGTTTCCGCGATGATTCTGCGCTCGCTGCGCGAACGGGCCAGCAGGGCGCTCGGGACCGAGGTGTCCAGGGCGGTCATCACGGTGCCCGCGTACTTCGACGATGCGCAGCGCCAGGCGACGCGCGATGCGGGGCGGCTTGCGGGGCTGGAGGTCGTGCGGATCGTGAACGAGCCGACTGCGGCGGCGCTCGCGTACGGGCTCGGTGCCGGGCGGAGCGAAGAAAAGGCGGAGCGTCTGGTCGCGGTCTACGACTTCGGGGGCGGCACGTTCGATGTCTCGATCCTGCGCATCACGCCGGCGCAGCGTGAGGGCGAAACGAGTTTTTTCGAGGTGCTGGCGACCGCCGGTGACACGCGCCTGGGCGGCGACGATGCGGATCATCTGCTCCTGGAGTACCTGCTGGGTTCCGATCCGGCATCGCTCTCGCCAACGGATCGCCGAACCCTGTCGCGCGATGCCGAAGCGCTCAAGCGGGAGCTTTCGGAGCGTGAATCGGCCTCGATCGAGTGCGTCCTCTCGGAGCGGACGATCCGACGGACGGTGGATCGTGCGGAGTACGAGACGATCCTGAGACCGCTCGTCGATCGGACGCTCGCGCACTGCCGGCGGGCGATTTCGGACGCGCTGAAGGACCGGGCGGCAGCGATCGACCGGGTGGTCATGGTGGGGGGCATGACACGCACGCCCCTGATCCGGCGGCTGGTCGGCGAGTTCTTTGGATTGGAGCCGTACATCGCCGTCGATCCGGACAAGGTCGTCGCGCTCGGCGCGGCGGTTCAGGCCTCGATTCTCTCCGGGAAGACCAAGGGGGCGTTGCTTCTGGATGTGATCCCGCTTTCGCTGGGCGTGGAAACGGTCGGCGGCGCGGTTGCGAAGCTGATCGTGCGGAACACCACGGTGCCGGCGCGTGCGAGCGAGTTCTTCTCGACGAGCGTGGACAATCAGACTTCGATCCGGCTTTCGGTTTTTCAGGGCGAGCGGGAGATGGCGGCGGACTGCCGCAAGCTGGCCGAGTTCCACCTTCGGGGTATCCCGCCGATGCCGGCCGGTATCCCGCAGCTCGAGGTCCAGTTTTTGGTGGATTCGAGCGGGGTTCTCAACGTCTCGGCGCACGAACGGCGGAGCGGGAAGCGAGCGTTGCTGCAGGTCATCCCGAATCACGGTTTGACGCGGGAAGAAGTGGACCGGATGGAACAGGAGAGCTTTGTCCACGCGCGCGAGGACATGACGCGGCACCGCATCGTGGACCTGATCGCCAATTCCGCCCTGGATCTCAAGTGGATCGGGGAACGTTTCGATCGGTACAAGGACATTCTCGAAGCCGAGAACCGCGTGGAGCTGCAGGCGCGGATCGAGGCGCTGCGGGGCTTTGTCGAACGCGCGCGGGCGGATTGGAAATCGGTCGATGCCGACGAGTTCTATCACGCGAAGGACCGGCTCGATCGGGCGAGCGTGAGGCTCCAGGAGGTGGGCATCGCGATGTCGTTGAAGGAATCGCGGCCGAAGATCTGAAGCGGAGCGGCTTGTGTGCCGGCTTTGGGGCCTTGAATCTCGTTCCCCGAGTTTGGATGCGACTTTATTCGCCCGGCGGGTTGAGCGCTGCCGGGCCGACGGTTTGAATCGTCATCTGTCCGAGCCGACGCCTCGAGAGGTAGTCGTTCACGCGATCGAGCGTGAGCTCGTCCACTTCCTGAGCGAGTTCCTGAAGCGTGCGGCACTTGCCGAGGCGGAAGTAGTCGGCGCCGAGTGCCGCGGCCCTGGCGGCGGAGGATTCGCCGGAAAAGACGAGGCGGCTCTTCATGCCGATGCGGGCACGCTCGAACTCATCGGCGGTCACGGCGCCTTCTGGTGTCAGGATGCGTCGGAGCTCGGAGACCAGCACATCGAGGCTTTCCTGCGCACGTTCGGGCTTGGTGCCGACGTATCCAACCACGCCTCCGGTGTCGCGATCGCCCCGGTAGCCCGCGCTCACGCTGTAGCAAAGTCCTCTCTTCTCGCGGACCTCGCTGAACAGCCGCCCGGACATGCCGCCCGAGAGGACGCTGACGACGATCTTCTCGAGCAGGGCATCGGGAGAAGACTCGGGCGGGGCGTCGTAGACGAGGACGATCTGAACCTGGTTCGTGTCGTCGAGCTCGTGCGCGTAGCCTCGCGGCGCGGTGCCTTCGACGGCGGGCTCGGGATCGGTACCGGCCCAGTCGGCGAAGAGTTCGTCGAGTTGCTGCGCGAGCTCCGCGGGATCGACCGCGCCGGCGGCGCAGAAGATGGAACGCGCCGGGTTCTGCACTTCGCTCCATCCCTTGACGAGCTCATCATGGGTGATCGAGGTCAGTCCGGCTTCGGTCCCGAGGCCCGAGCGATTGAGCGGAGAGCGGAAGTGGCGTTCCCGTGCCGCGAGCACGGCGCGTTCCTGCGGGTCGTCGGCGAGGGAGGCGATGGCCTGGAGCGCGAGGTCGCGAGCGGGTTCGACGGCGTCCTGATCGAACCGGGGACGGAGAACCATGTCGGTGAGCAGAGGCAGGGTGGGTCGCAGCCGCTCGCCGAGCAAAATGGAACTGACGCGGAGGAAATAAGCTCCGTTGTCCACGTGGCGCGAGGCGCCGAGACGGTCCACGGCATCGGCGTGCGCGCGGGAATCGAGCGCGTGCGTGCCCCGCATGAGCAATTCGGTCCACATGGCGGCCCGGCCGAGGCGTGAGGCCGGATCTTCGGCGGAACCGCCGGGGACGAGCCAGGAAAGAGCGAGCGAGCGAACTGCGGGATTGGGCTCAACAAGGAGCACCATGCCGCAGCGGAGCTTTGAGACGTGGATCGACATGGGCTGCGAGTGTAGGAAACACTGCTTATCGGAATGGGACGGGCGAATGGAGAGGCGGGTTGGCGGGTGCGGCTGGACCGGTCTGGGCAACGGGTCGATGGGAGGGGGGTGGGGTTTGACGCATGCTCAGAGTGACGACTTTCCAGGCCCGTGACGGCATGATCGTGGCGATGCCGGTGCTCCACCCGCGTCGGCCCGAGGTGGTGCTGTTGCGTCCGGGCGCCGTTCTGGACCGGCACACGATCGCGAAAATGCGTGAGATCGGGCTGTACGAGGTCTGGGTGAAGTACCCCAGGCTCGACTGTCTGAATGAATACTTCTCGGCGGGCGTGGTGCAGGCGTGCGCCGCCGTGACGGGGCAGATCCGCAACGCGCTGGACAGCGTGATCTCGGATGCGCACGCGCGTCTGGATTACGTCTCGTACCGGCGGGCGGTCTCGGGGCTGCTCGAGAAGTTCTGTGAAAGACCGAAGGCGGCGATGTTCGTGCACGAGCTGGGAGAAGGCTCGTCGCCGGCGCTCCGGCACGCGAGCAGCGTCTGCCTGCTGAGCGTGCTGATGGGCATCAAGCTGGATTTCTACCTGATCCACGAGCGCATCCGGCTGGCGGCGCACAGCGCCAAGGACGTCTCGAACCTGGGCGTTGGCGCGATGCTCCACGATATCGGGATGCTGCGGCTCGACCCCGCGGTGCGGGAGCGATGGGAAAAGACGGGGGATGAATCCGATCCGGCCTTTCGTGAGCACGTGCAGATCGGCTACGACCTTGTGCGCGATCAGGTGGAGCCTTCCGCGGCGGCCGTTGTGTTGAATCACCATCAGCGGTTCGACGGCAAGGGCTTCCCCGTGCGCCGGGAGGATGCCGATGCCGCGCCGAGGAAGCAGGAGATCCACGTCTTTGCACGGATCGTCGCGGGCGCTGATCTGTTCACGCGGATTCACCAGACGGGCGGGCCGAACGGCGGAGCGATGCCCACGGTGCGCGCGCTCAAGCAGATCCAGCAGCCACACAACGCCTGCCGGCTCGATCCGATTGTTCTCAAGGCGATTCTGAATGTGGTTCCGGCGTACGCGCCGGGAACGATCGTGACGCTGTCTACCGGGCACGAATGCGTGGTCACGCAATGGTCGCACGAGACGCCGTGCCGCCCGGTGGTCGAGACGCTGCTGCCGGAGGGCCGCGACGCCGATCCGGAGGTCTTTGACCTGAGGGAGCGAAAGGACATCTCGATCGTCCGGGCCGAGGGGCACGCGGTTGCGGACGACAACTTCGCGGCGCCCGCGCCGCACGCGTACGACCTGCTGCACGGCGCGCCGGGCGCGGAAAATCGCGCGGCCGAGCTGCTCCGGCATCGCAAAGCCTCGTAACGCTCCCGCGATTGAACGCGCGATTACTTGATTGTCTGCGACGCGTCGGCCTGCTTCGGGTCGGCCTTGGGGCTCGCCAGCTTGGCCGCGACGGTCTGGCCGGTGTTCGCGCCGTCGGGCTTGGCTTCGGACTGGATCGCGGGTTTGATTTCGGGCTTGGTTTCGGGTTTGGCGGCGTCGGTCTTGGTTGTCGCCGGCGGAACTTGAGCGACGGGTGCCGCGATCTCTCTGACGATCGGGTTGCCCTTCTCGTCGAGGGTGTAGCCTGCGGGTTCGAGCGTCGCTTTGCTCCAGGCGCCCGCGAGCACCTCGGAAGGAGCGGGATCGCGGAGCAGGATCGTCCGACCGATATCGACGCCGGCGAGGATTTCCGCGAACGTGTCGGAGCGTTTGCCGAGCTTGATGGGCACGCGCTCGTAGCGGCCTGATTTCTGGGCGTAAACGAAGCGCACCGGGCCGTCGGTAAACACGCCCTGCACCGGGATGGCGATGGCGTCGTTGATGCGGCCCATGGTCAGCCGGGCCTCGCAGCGCATCGAGGGCTTGAGGAGCGCGATGTCTTCGGAGCCGTCGATCTTGATCTTGACGGTGTATTCGCGCCGGTCGGGATCGCGCCAGCCGCCGGATTCGGCGAGCACGCCGATCGAATCGACGACGCCGTGGAAGACCTTGCCGTTGGCGGCGTCCACCTTCACGGCGGCGCCCATTCCGGGCTTCACGTCGCCCGCGAGGCTCTCGTGCACCTGGACGGAAGCGACCATCTCGCTGGTGTCGGGGAGGACGACGAGCAATTCGTTGGGATAGACCTGGCGTCCGATCTGGAGCGGACCCTCGTTGTTCCAACTGTTGCGACGCATGCTGGTGGCGTACACCACCAGCCCGGCGGAGGGGGCCTTGACGGTTGATGCGTCGAGCTGCTGGCGGAGCTTGTTGAGCGAGTTCTCGCGGATCGTGAGCTGGGTGCGTTTGTTGTTGCGCTGCGCCGATTTGCTGGCGAGCTCGATCTCGGCGTTCATCTTGACCTTCACAAGCTCGCTGTTGGCTTGCTCGAGGTCGCCCTGCTTCTGCTTCTGATCTTTCGGGTACTGGAAGTCCTCGTAGACGCGGTCGTCGAGCTGGGCCTTGATCCAGGCGCTCTGGTTCTTGATGTACTCGAGTTCGTCTTTTTCCAGT
This sequence comes from Planctomycetota bacterium, assembly GCA_017303555.1. Lineage (GTDB taxonomy): Bacteria > Planctomycetota > Phycisphaerae > Phycisphaerales > UBA1924 > JAFEBO01. Next base: position 464,896 of record JAFLCN010000001.1, on the reverse strand, counting down.
TCATCCTTCGAAAGGAAGCCCTGGTCCTGCAGCTTCTGAGAACGGATGACCTTCTCGGCGAGGCGATCGAGCTCGAGCTTCGACTGCGAGAGCGCCAGGCGATTGGCCTCGCGCTTGGTTTTGACCTCACCCTCGAGCCACTGCTGAAGGGAAAGCTGCGCGAGCGTGACCTTCAACTCGGCGTTGCGCAGGTTGTTGGCGTTCTCGTTGACCTGGATGTTGTAGCCGTTCTCCGCCGCGACGAGCTCGCTCTTGGAGGTTTCGATCTGCAGGAGCTGCTCGTCGATCGAGGTCATGATCCGGTCGGCGTTGAGGCGGACGAGCACGTCCCCCTCCTTCACTCGGACGCCCTCGGGGATGATCTCCTGGATGACCGCCTGCTGCTCCATGCGCGAACGGATCTCGACCTGCTTCTTGGCTTCGAGTTCGCCGGTTGCGAGCGTGGTGATGTCGAAGCTGGCCCGCGCGATGGCCGCGGTATCCGTGGTGGGCAGCAGCTCGGCCCCCGTGCCCGAACCGCTGGGCGCGCCGGCGCCTCGGAGCGACCAGACCGTGCCCGCGACGAGCACCAGGCCAACCCCCGAGGCGACAACCCAGGTCTTTCGCCGTGATTTGGGCATCGGGTGGGTCTCCTGTTCGGACGGTGTCGGACCAGAGGCGGGGAACGGTTCCCGAGCTTGGCCAATCTGGTTACCGGCTATCGTGCTGCCGGTGGCGTCGGGTTGAATCCCGAGCAACCGCCATACGTTGAAGGATAGCGAAGGATCGCGCGATTCCCAAGCGCGAAGCTGTTTGAAACGCGAAGGTTCCGCCAATTGACTGCTCCGCACCCAAAGTATGAACGGTGTTTGATCGTGGTTGCGGCGCCGCTGGAGGCCCGCGCGGTCCTCGCGGGCTTTCGGTGCGCCAGTCGCGAGCCGGAAACCTGGACCGCGTGCCCGGTCGGGGACGGGTTCAAGCTGCTCGTGTGCGGCGTGGGCAAGTCCAATGCCGCGGGCGCGACCGCACGCGAGATCGGGCGATCTCGTCCGGACTGCGTGATCAACCTGGGTATCTGCGGCGCTCTGCCCGGTCCGGAGCCGCTGCGCATCGGCCAGTCGATTCTGGCATCGGGTTGCGTGTTCGCGGATGAGGGGATCGATGCTTCGCCGCGATGGATCCCGATGTCGCAGGCCGGGTTTCCCGCAGGAATCGACGCGGACCGCATCGAGCCCGAGGCGGAGTTGAGCCGGCGGCTCCGCCCGCTCGCCGATCGCGTGGGGGTTCTCGCAACGGTTTCGACCTGCTCGGGTTCGGACGCGCGATCGGGAGAAATCAGCTCGCGCTGCGGTTCGGAAGGACTGGCCGAAGCCATGGAGGGCGCCGCGATCGGGCTTGTTGCGGCAAGAGAGCGAGTGCCTTTCGCCGAACTGCGCGTCGCGAGCAATCGAACGGGCAATCGCGCGGATCAAGGGTGGGACTTGCCCCTCGCGCTCCGAGGGCTCGAAGCGATCGCTTCGCGCCTCGCCGGAGCCCTGCGGAGTTGATCGACCGTTATCGGTCCGCGAAATCCGATGACGGAGTGTGACCGTCGCGCGGGATGCACCGATCGCTCCGCACGGTGGGGGCGAGAACTTCGGCGCTCGGTCGGTCTGTACCGCACGCATCAAGCGCCCGTTTCGGTGCGCCGATGGTTTCTCTGTCGCTGGAGTCGGCGCGGGAGGGATTGCGGCGCATGGCGCTCGAATTGTTGCGAAAACTCAACTCCGTCGGGCTGATGAAGCAGCTCTCGCCGGCCATCGGCGTGGACTTCGGCGTCTCGTCGCTCAAGGTGATCCAGGTCCAGCCTGGGCCCGTGCCGACGCTGGTGGCCGCGGCCCTGGTCGAAACGTCCGAAGAGCTCATGGACGATCACGCCGGGCGCCTCGATTTTCAGCTCGCCCAGCTTCCTCGGCTCATCAAGAAGGGCGGGTTCCGCGGCAAGCGGGTCATCTGCTCGCTTCCGAGCTGGCAGCTCTTCTGCAAGCACCTGCAGGTGCAGCGGATCGAAGGCGTTCCGATGAACCAGGTCGTGGGTGCCGCGATCGGCCAGCAGATCGGCTGCGACCCGGGCGCGCTCGTGCTGCGACATCGCGAGGTGTCGGCGGCGGGCGCCTCCAAGGCCGAAGTGATCGTGAATGCCGCCGCCCGATCGGCGGTGCAGCACATGGTGCAGACGATGCGCAAAGGCGGGCTCGAGCCGGTGGGCATCCACAGCGAATTCGATGCCGCGATGAAGGCGTTCGAGATCGCCGGCGGGGGCGACCAGGAGGGCGTGGCGCTCTACCTCGATTTCGGCGCGCACACGACCAAGGCGATGATCGGCCACGGAAGGACGATCGTGTTCGAACGCGTGGTGGAAGTTGGCGGGCGCCAGCTCGATCGCGCGGTTTCGAAGCAGCTCAAGTGCGGCATGACCGAAGCCAGGCGGACGCGTCTTGCGCTCGATCGCATGATGCCCGAAGCCGGGAGCGGAGAGGGGATGGCGATGCTCCGCTCGGCGGCGCCCGAAGCCGCGCGGGATTCCGAGGTCAATCTGCGTGAGCCGCTCGAGATCCTGGCGGACGAGATCCGGATGGGCCTGCGGTATCACGACGGGCTTTTCCCGGGCAAGCGGGTGGATCAGGCAGTCTTCCTGGGCGGCGAGAGCCGGCAGCAGGCGTTCAGCAAGGCGGTTGCGACGGCGCTCGGCATGAACACCAAGCTGGCGGACCCCTTGGCGAAGGTAGCGCGGACGGGTTCGGAGCCGAGCCAGGGCGTGGACCTCAAGCAGCCCCAGCCCGGTTTCGGAGTTGCGGTCGGACTGTGTCATTGCCCGGCGGATCTGTAAGCCGCGCTGCGGAAAGGTTGAACCATGAACCCGTTTCTCAGGCAGAACAACGAGACGCCGGCCGGGACGAGCTTCCTTCCGGAGGATTACGTCGAGAAGCAGAGTTCCTCGCGTGCGAACGCGCTGGCGCTCGGTCTTTTCGCGATCGTGATGGTGGGCGTGATCGCCGCGTTCTTTGTGACGACGCGAAGGTGGGAAACGGTTCGGGCCGAGCAGAGCAAGATCAACGAGCTGTACGCGCAGGAGGCCAAGAAGATCGAGCAGCTCAAGGCGCTCGAGTCGCAGCGGTCGCAGATGCTGGACAAGGCCGAGATCACGACGGCGCTGACCGAGCGGATCCCTCGCAGCGCGTTGCTCGAGCAGATCGTGAACCGGTGCCCGGACGATTCGCTCGCGTTCTCGGAGCTGGAGCTCAAGAGCAAGCGCATCGAGCCGCCGAAGGAAGTGATCAAAGCCGACGGGAAGGCCCCGGCGGTCAAGTCGCTCACCGACGCCAAGAAGGACCCGAAGGACGAGAAGAAGGATCCGGTCCGCGCGCCGAAGTTCGAGTACTCGCTCACGATCAACGGCCTCGCGCAGCGGAACACCGACGTCACCGATTTCCTGTCCAAGCTCGGCGAGTGCAACCTGCTCGACCGGCCCGATCTGCCCTTCATCGACACGGTGAAGATCGACCAGACGACGTTCCGCAAGTTCCAGATCACCGCCGGGCTGAACTCCGCGGCCGACGCCCGCATCGTACTGCCGGTTGCGCAGGCAGAAACCACCAAAGGCGCACCGGCGCCGAAGGCGACCGCCGGCGCGGACGCGAAGACCAACGACTGAACTCATCCGCAGGAGCGAACACCCATGCGATTCGGATTCCGTGAACTCGTGCTGATGCTGATCCTGCTCGCGGTGCCGCTCTCGAGCTACTGGCTGGTCTTCCGCCCCGTGAACGCGGAGATCGAACTCGCCAAGGCCGAGGTGGACCTGAAGCGGGACCGGCTGAGCAAGCTGCGGGAAGAGACCTCGCGCAACTCGGACCTCGAGAAGGAAAACAAGGACATCGCGGCGAGCATCGAGGCCTTCGAGGCCAAGCTCCCGAGCAAGAAGGAGCTGGATGCGATCGTCCGCCAGGTGTCGGAGCTTGCGACGCAGCAGGGCCTGAGCTCGCCGACGGTCAAGAGCCTGAAGGCCGTGAAGGCGGCGATGTACATGGAGCAGCCTTTGGAGCTGTCGCTGCAGGGGAACTTCCGCTCGTTTCACGACTTTGTGCGCAAGCTCGAGCAGTTGCCGCGGATCACCAAGATCCCGGATTTCAAACTGAAGCGTGCGACCGACAAGAACGGCGACATGCTGGCGACGTTCACGCTGAGCATCTACTACGTTGACGAAGGGGCAAAGACACAATGAGCGCCGCGAACAAAGAAAAGCGTCTCCCGGGCGAAGTGGCTCCGGGCGAAGGACAGGCGATGCCCGGCGCGTTCGCGGCCGGCATGGCGATCGGCGATGCGCACGGCTTGAGCGGTGCGCCGCGCACCCGCTTCCACACCCAGCACGTCATCATCGTCGGCACGCTGGCACTCTCGGTGGCGCTGATCTACGGGATGCGCCGGTACGGCATGCAGTCGGGACTGAAGTTCAACAGCGCCGAACTGAGCTACAAGCGCGACGAGACGCAGCATCGCCGGGCCGTGGGCTTCCAGCGCGTCATGGCCGAACTGAACGCGATGAACCACCAGAGCACCGAGGGCGTTCGCACGAACCCCTTCCGGCTGATGGGCGCCGAGGCCGGCGACGCGAAGAACGAGGTTGCTCCGCGTGACGACAGCGCCGATATCGCCAAGCGCAAGGCGGAGGAACGCGCCCGGAAACTGGCCGAAGAGTTCACCGGCTTCAAGCTCGGCAGCATCATGAAGGGTCGCGTTCCGATCGCCCGAATCAACGATGAGCTTGTGCGTGTCGGCGACCAGGTCGGTGAGAGTTTCAAGGTCGCGGAGATCCGGCCGACCAGCGTCACGCTCGAGGCCGACGGGAAGAAGTTCACGCTCGAGCTGGCGGAAGAACCCGGCGCAAAGACCAAAGCGCCGAAGGCAAAGTAACGCTCACAGTCGCTCCGGCGGAACGCCGAGAGCCGCATGCTGAAGGTTCCTCATTCGGATCAATCGCGCGTGGCAAAGTACAACATCGACGACATCCTGAACGAGCTGGGCGTGGACAAGCCCGGCCGGGCGCTCCCCTCGAAGAACGAGGAGGCTCCGGCGCGCAACCAGCCCAAACGCGTCAGCGTCGATGACCTGGGCGCCATGCCCGCGTCCGTCCGTGCCGCGGGACCGGACGCGCAGGAATTGGCGATGAGCCCGATCCCGGCCGTCCCCGCCAACCAGCGCACCTACGGCGAACTTGTGAAGCTGCGCGAAAGCAGCGACGAGACGGCGCTCGCGTCCAACGACGATCCCGCGGTGAAGCAGAGCCTGACCGCGCCGCCCCGGTCGTCGGTGGGCAGCGCGATGTCGGATCTCTACCGGCCCGAATCGACCGGAGGCGGGCTTGTCCAGGGCGGCAGCGCCGATCTCGCCGAGTACCTGCTCTCGCGGAACCTGGTCCCGGGCGACCGGATGACCGTGGCGCAGGGCGTGCTCAAGCAGTCTCCGGGCAGACGGCTCGCCGACATCCTGATCGAACAGGGTGTGGACGAGGTCATCGTCCAGCGCGCCGTCGCCGAACTCGCCGGAATTCCGTTCGAGCGCATCGATCTGTCCAAGGGCCTCGACGGCGGATTCGATGGAAAGCTGCTCCAGTCGCTCACGCCCGACTTCTGCAAGAAGCACGGCGTGGTTCCTCTCCGGATGGACGGCCTGCGCGTCGTGCTGGGCGTGACGCGTCCGGACGATGTCTTCCTGCTCGACGAGATCAAGGGCCGGCTGCGTGTCGCGGGCATCAAGGTCGTGATGGTGACGGGCTTCGACCTGCGCGGCGCGATGGAGATCATCGGCGCGGGCAAGGAAGAATCGAACGTCGATGTCTCGGAACTGCTCGCCGAAGTCAGCGAGGGCGACGTCCAGGTTGAAAAGAAGGAATCGAACGAGGTCAACCTGGAGAAGGAGGCCGCGGAGTCGCCGGTCATCCGCTACGTCAACTACATCATTCAGACTGCCGTGAAAGAAGGCGCTTCGGACATCCACGTCGAACCGGCCGAGAAGAAGCTCCGCGTGCGGTTCCGCATCGACGGCGAGCTGTTCGAGATGATGAATCCGCCGGGCGCGATGTCGGCCGCGATCACCAGCCGCCTGAAGATCATGGCGAACCTCGATATCTCCGAGCGTCGCTTGCCTCAGGACGGGCGTATCCGCTGCGTGGTGCAGGGTCGCAAGCTCGACCTGCGCGTTTCCACGCTTCCAACCGGCTACGGCGAGAAGACGGTGATGCGTATTCTCGACACCAAGAGCATCAACGTGGAACTCGACAACCTCGGTTTCCACGGAGACACGCTCGAGGTCTGGCGCAAGATCATCGATTCGCCCCACGGCATCGTGCTCGTCACCGGTCCGACCGGCTCGGGTAAGACGACGACCCTGTACTCGTCGCTGCGCAAGCTCGACAAGAACACCATGAACATCTCGACGGTCGAAGACCCGATCGAGTATCACCTGGACGGCATCACCCAGACCCAGATGCACGAAAAGATCGGGATGACTTTCGCGGCGGCGCTGAAGAGTCTCTTGCGTCAGGACCCGGACGTGATCATGCTGGGCGAAATCCGCGATATGGAAACGGCGCACATCGCGGTGCAGGCGGCGTTGACCGGGCACCTCGTGCTGAGCACGCTGCACACCAACGATGCGCCCTCGTCCATCACGCGACTGGTCAACATCGGTCTCGAACCGTTCCTGGTCGGCGCTGCCGTGAACGGCGTGCTGGCGCAGCGGCTGATCCGCCGATTGTGCGTGCACTGCAAGGCGGAGGAGGCTCCGAGCGCGGACATGACCGAGTATCTCCAGATGCAGGGTCTGCCCACCGACAAGCTCTGGGCTTCGAAGGGCTGCGAGCGCTGCCGCAGCACGGGATACTCGGGGCGCGTCGGCATCTACGAGCTTCTGACCGTGGACGACCAGCTCCGCGACGTGATCGCTCGAAACCCCAACGTTTCGGAATTCCGGCGCATGTGCATCGAACGCGGCATGGTCACGCTCCGCATGGACGGGATCCGCAAGGTCGCACAGGGACTGACCACCGTCTCCGAAGTTCTGCGCGTGACCGAAGCGAACGCATAAGCAGGCCGCGTGCCGACTACCGTTCCCGGTGAGCAGCGTTGTCCGCCCCAAAGTCGCGATCTCGCTCGGCGATCCCGGTGGCATCGGCCCCGAAGTGATCGTCAAGGCACTCGCCGATCCGGCTTTGCGGAAGCAGGCGCACTTCCGGATTCTGGGTGCACAGGCGCCGCTCGATGCCGCGGCACACCATGCCGGAGTCGAACCCTTCTGGTGGCGCGTCAGCGCCCAAACGCCGGCAGCCGAAACCGCCGGAGTGCACGATGTTGTCCTGCTCGACTATGAACCCGGCGGCGAAAATCATGCCCCGCGTGTCACAAAGTCCGGCGGTGAACTGTCCTTTCGATTCGTAGACGACGCGATCGCGCAAGCCAAGCTGCCCGGGGCCCACCCGCTCCACGCCGACGCCATCGTGACGGGGCCGATCAACAAGGCCGCGTGGGCAAAGGCCGGTCACAAGCAGTTTCCCGGTCACACAGAATTGCTCGCGAACCGATTCGGTGTGAAGCACTTCGGGATGATGTTCCACGCCGCCGGGGAGAGCGGATCGCACGTGATGCCGCACGATCTGAATGTCATCCTTGCGACGGCCCACATCCCGCTGATGGAGGTCCGCAATGTTCTGACGATCGGCCGCGTTTCGGACACGATCGATCTCGGATCAGACGCATGCAAGAAACTTGGGATCAGGAATCCGCGGATCGCGGTCTGCGGGCTCAATCCGCACGCGGGCGAAGATGGGCTGCTCGGCGACGAAGATCAGCGGCTCATCGAACCCGCCATCAAGATCGCGCGAAGCAACGGCATCGATGTTTCCGGGCCGTTCCCCGCCGACACCATCTTCATCTCTGCCATACACGGCAAGTTTGATCTGGTTGTGGCCATGTATCACGATCAAGGCCTCATTCCGGTCAAGCTTCTCGCACGCGATCGCGCTGTGAACATGACGGTGGGGCTCCCCGCGATCCGCACCAGCCCGGATCACGGAACTGCCTTCGACATCGCCGGTAAGAATCTGGCCGATCCGGGCAGCATGCGGAGCGCAATCCTGCTGGCGCTGCGAATGCTCGCGGCGCGATAGGTCCCGGGCGCTTCACCTAGGATCGTGCCCCTCACCAATGTCGCAAGCTTCCGAAACAACCTCCTCCCAGGCTGTCGCCGCCGCCCAGCGCTCGCCGCTGATGGAACTGCTCGCCATCGCGATCCCCACGGTCGCGACGATGACCAGCTACACGCTCATGACGTTCGTGGACAAGCTGATGGTCAGCCGCATCGGACCGGATCCGGTCTATGTCGGTGCTCAGGGCAACGGCGGCATCACCAGCTGGGTCGCGGTCTCGATCGTCTTCGGCGCGCTCACGGTTGTAAATACGTTCGTCAGCCAGAACTTTGGCGCCGGCCGCGCGGATCGCGCACCTGCGTACGCGTGGAATGGTGTCTGGCTGGCCATTGTCGCGTGGCTGGTGCTGATTCTGCCGTATGCCGCGGTCCTTCCGATGGTGTACGCCGCCGTGCGTGATACGAGTTTGCCGCCCGAGGCTCTGGCCGATGTCATCCGCCGCGACAAAATGGCCGTGTCGTTCGCGCAGATTCTCCTGGTCGGCTCCATCATCACGATGGCGCGCCAGGCGATCGGCCAGTTTTTCTACGGCATGCACAAGCCGACCATCATGCTCGTTGCGGGCGTGGCCGGCAATATCACCAACTTCGTCCTGAACTCGATGCTCATCTACGGCGCCGCCGGGCCGACCCGCGGCACAGGCACCGGCATGCTCGATACCGCGATCAATTGGTGGTTCTCGGGAGCATCTTCGGTCGCGGCCACGCTGCACATTCCGGCGCTCGGTGTCACCGGGGCCGCGATCGGCACGGTCCTCGGCACGGTCGTCGAGTTCCTGGTCATGCTCGTTGTCTTTCTCTCGCCGAAGTACAACGCCAAGTTCGCGACGCGCACCGGGTGGCGGCCATCGTGGCAGCATCTCAAAGACATCTTCCGGCTTGGCTGGGCCCCCGGCCTTATGTTCGGTAACGAAATGGTCTGCTGGGGCCTGTTCATGGTCTATTTCGTGGGGCACTTCGGCGCGCAGCATTCGACCGCCGGGTTTATCGCTCACCAGTGGATGAGTCTTTCGTTCATGCCCAGCGTCGGCATTTCGGTCGCCGTGACCGCTGTTGTCGGAAAGTGCATGGGAATGGGCCGGCCCGATCTCGCGGCACAGCGTGCCCGCCTCGGGCTTGGCTTGTCGATGGCTTACATGGGCACCTGCGCGCTCTGCTTTATTCTCTTCCGGCATTGGCTCGTCGGCGTCTTCATTGACCCGAAAACCGCCCCCGACGTCGCTGCCGAAGTCCTGCGCCTCGGTTCGAGCTTCCTCATCCTGACCGCTGTCTTTCAGGTTTTTGATGCCATCGCCATGACGCTTTCGGGCGCTCTTCGCGGAGCGGGTGATACCACGTACGTCGGCGTCGTGACGGTGATCAGCTCATGGATCGTCATCGTTGGTGGCGGGTGGGTTGCGATTCACTACTTCCCGCAGTTTGAATCCGCCGGACCGTGGGCAGCTGCCGCGCTCTACATCATCACGCTGAGCGCGTTCATCCTCGCACGCTTTCTTGCCGGCAAGTGGAAGAGCATCCGCCTCGTGCGTGATGACAAACATCCGGGGCCCGAGCCGCAGGTCACCGCGGGCAGCGTTGCAGACGGCGTGCTTTGAGCGCACGTTTTTATACTGCACCCATGCATCCCCTCAAGACCTACGACTTTCTCATTCTGTCACGCGATCGGATCTTCGATGCGGTGCGCCCGATGACGCACGAGCAGTACAGGCACCGGTTTCCCTACGCGCTAGTCACCATCGGCGCAACCCTTACGCACATGATGGTCTCGGAGTGGTACTACTTCGAGCGATTCCGGGGCCGGCCCGTGCCGCCGTACGAACAGTGGGAAATCCAGTACGAGCAGCCTCCCGTGTTCGGTGTTGTTGAGACGAAGTGGCGGGAGCAGCAACGAGAGATCCGAGCGGTCATAGAAGCCGAACGCGACTGGAACCGCCGCATCGAGTACGACACGTTTCCCGACGACGACAACAAGCGATTCCACATCGGCGCGACCTCGGGAGACATCCTGACGCAACTGGCGCTGCACGAGATGCACCACCGGGCGCAGCTGCTCATCATGCGCCGGGAATTGCTGCCCTCGGCCCCGATGGTTCTTGATCTCGATTACAACGACCTGATGTACGAACGTCGCGAGCTCAAGTGACCGGAGGTACGATGGCTTAATGCCGCGAATCGAAGTTGCGTTTGTGTTGTCGTTTCTAATCGGGCTTGCGTTTCCCAGCTTGGGTCAGCAGGCGATTCGACCGGCGCAGGCGACGAAGTTCCTTGATGCCGCGAAGACGGTGACCGCTTCTATCCAGGAAAAGCTCTTTCTTGAGCAATCCGGCCTGTACGCACAAAGCCTCGAGAAGCGCGAACCGGAGTTCATGTGGGGCAACGGCGTCATGTTCTCCGCCCTCGTTGCCGCGGCACGGCATGATCCCGAAACGTACATGCCGGTGATGAATCGGTTCTTTACCGCGATGGATCGCTACTGGGATGCCAAGTCCAAGATCCCCGGATACGAGCCCGCGCCGACCTCGGGGAACGGCAACGACAAGTACTACGACGACAACCAGTGGATGGTCATCGCTTTCATGGAGGCGTACGACCTCACGCAGGACGAAAAATTCCTGAACCGCGCTGATGAGACCCTGAAGTTCTCACTCAGCGGCTGGGATGACCAACTTGGTGGCGGCATCTGGTGGCACGAGCAACATAAAGACGGCAGCAAGAACACCTGCGCCAACGGCCCCGCAGCAGTGGGGTGCCTGCGCGTCGCCCGCGCTCGCGATACCGACGCGAACGTCAAGTGGGCACACAAGATCGCCAAGTGGACGACCGAGCATCTTCAGGATCGCGATGGACTCTTCTTCGACAACCAGAAGGTGGCCGACGGCAAGATCGATAAGACGAAGTGGACGTATAACACCGCGCTCATGATCCGGGCGTATCTCGGTCTGTGGCGGGCAACCGGCGACACGCGCATGCTTGCCGAAGCCAAACGTGTCGGTGCCGCGAGCAATGCGTTCGTGCGGCAGAAGACCGGCGCGTATCGCGACGGGTACAAGTTCACGCACTTGCTGGTTGAAGCGGACTTGGAGTTTTATCGCGCGACCGGAGATCAAACGATCCTCGCACGCGCGAAAAAGAACGGCGAAGCCGCGTGGGCGCAGTGGCAGGCTTCGCCCCCCAAAGAAATGATCGAACAGGCGGGAATCGCCCGGATGCTCTGGCTGCTTGCGGACCACGAAACCGACGTCGGACGCGAGTTCTGGAAGAAGTCGGATCTGGTGACCACGAAGTAAGGCGAGGCCGCGTTTCGCGGCTGAAACCGGGAAGACGTGCCGCACAAGGCGGTTTGCGTGGTGGTCACGAAAAAAACTTTGCTGGCAGGCCCTGCCTGTCAGGGTCCGGTTTGGTTTTGCGTTTGACTGCCCGGTTCTGGCTTCTAGTCTCCCTCGGATTTCAACTCACCGGCGCGTGCCGCGTGATTCGGATCTCGGTCGACGTTTGGGAGCATTCATGAGCAGCGATCCAATGGACATGGTGATCGGTTCCAGCACTGCGACGCGTGATGTCGCGGCAGCCGGCAAGCACATCAGCGCCGCCAAGCAGGCGACCCAATCGGGCAACCGAGGCGACGCGATCGTCGAGCTTCGCAAGGCCCTTTCCAACGACCCCAACAACGCCGAAGCGCTCTTCAACCTCGCCTACCAGCTCGATCTGGTCGGCGAAGAAGACGAAGCGGTCTCGCTCTACGAGCGTGCAGCCAATCGCCAGCCCGCACACATCAACGCCCTGATCAACCTCGCGGTGATGTACGAAGATCGCGGTGATCTCGTCCGCTCGGAGCGCTGCCTCCGCCAGGTGCTCGACACCAATCCGAATCATCCCCGAGCCCGCATGTACATGAAGGATGTGATGGGCAGCAAAGAGATCATCGTCGAGGACGAAGCCGATCGCGACATCTTCAAGCGTCGCGCTCTGCTCGATACGCCGGTAACGGATTTCGAACTCTCAGTCCGTGCCCGTACCTGCCTGAAGAAGATGAACATCCGCTCGCTCGGCGATCTTCTCAAGATCACCGAGGCCGAACTGCTCAGCTACAAGAACTTCGGCGAGAGCAGCCTGCAGGAAATCAAGGCCATGCTCGTGCAGAAGAACCTGCGCCTGGGCCAGGGCCTCGAAGATGCGCATCGTGCGGCACGCCGCGCTCTGCAGGATCAGTACAAGGGCACCGGCCAGGAGCAGACGCTCGGCAAGCCCGTCACCGATCTCAATCTCTCGGTCCGCGCCCGCAAGGCTCTCCAGCTTCTCAACATCCAGACGCTGGGCGACCTCGCCAGCCACACCGAGGCGGAACTCATGGGCATCAAGAACTTCGGCGCGACCTCGCTCACGGAAATTCGCGATCGCCTCACCGAGTTCGGCCTTGGTCTTCGCAAGCTCGACAGCTAATCGAAACGATCCGCTTTTACAAAGCCCCGATCACCGGGGCTTTTTCATGCGCCAATCGAGCTCGACGGTTGTAAAAATTCGACACAAGCACACCCAGGACACACGAGAAAGCGATTACGCTCGCGGCGAACAGGCCGACATTAATTGCCGTCGTGAGATCCGATTGACGAATCTCTCGCGGAGTAGGCACTGAGTTTGTAACGTCCCACGCATACACCGTTTCGCGAGCGTGCTTCCCATCATTCAGGTGAAGTACAAAGTTCTGAGTGCCCGAACTGGCGAGGCGTTGGGAGAGCTTGATTCGCCGATTCTCTTCGGTCGAACGAAAGTCGAGCGATTGAAGCGGGGCGGAGGACTCAGAGATCGCGGCGAACGTCAAGTCGGAGAACTTCGCGTAGCGTGGTCCGCTTGTTGTGTGAACCGGAAGAAAGCCGCCTGCCATGCGCTGCCGCTCCGTACAAATCGCAGCGTGATGCATAGCGGAGTCCGGAATGCCATCGGGTTGATCGAAAAGCTTGATGTGCGTCCCGCGAGGGAACACGGCGTACGAGAAGGTGTCCGGAACGGGAGCTCCGCTTTCCGCGGTCCACAGGGGCCTTTCGAACTGCGGCCGCGGCACCGTACGCCAAAGGATGGCGAGAGAAACCGCAAACGCGCCAAGGCCGATGAAGCTCGATGCAGCCGTGTGACGCTGTTGCTTGTTCAGAATTGCCATGGGAGGATGATCTCTTTTACGGTCAGACGGGGCCGGACTTCTGAATGCCGAGAGAGCTCAACTCGAATGCGGTTTCTGCAGTTGGTCGATTACGGTCTTGTCGCGCTCGTGCGTTTCGTGAAAGCCGAGCCGGGCCGTTGCGTACTTCTCTGGAGAGATATTCAGATCCGGCACTTCGCCTCGCCGGTGCTGCGCATGCAGATGCCTCAAGAACGGCACGCACCACTGGCAGCCCGTCCCCGCGCTCAAACACTCACTGATGAGCGACGCCACCGGCGGATTTTCAACCGCCAGGAACGTCCGAATCTTTCGGAGGCTGACTCGGAAGCACAGGCAGACTTCATCATCCGGGTCCACGGCTGATTGTACGACCGCGCGTCGGTCGTGCCGCGCATCGCCGACCGGCGCGATCAGGGAGCGAGGGTGTCGGGTTCTGTCGGTGCTGGCAGCACCAGCGTGACGCCGCCGGCGGTGAGAACCAGTCGGCCGTCGACCGCGTGCAGCGTGGAGGGCCCGCGCGAGAGCGCGATCGGCCTGGAGGAGATCAGCTTGCCGCTGGGAAGGTTGAAGATCCGCAGATCGAGCGTGCGATCCGGTTCATCATCCGGAATCATCGCGACCCTGTCGGCTCCGAGCGCGAAGAGCTGGGCCGTTGCCTCATTGGCCAGGATGCTGCTGTCCATGCCGATCAGCTTGCCGTCGCGTTCAAAGACGGCGATGCCGCGGGACGAGGCGAATGCGACGCTGCCGTTCGGCAACTGCACGACGCCCACGCTCGAATCGGCCTGGATGCGTTCCTTGCTGTCGAGCTCACCAACCGGCGACTTTCCGTCGCCGATCGCGAGTCCGACGATTGCGTGATCTTCATTCAGGACGAACGCCCGGTCGCCGACGACCCAGCATTCGAGCGAACGCCCCACCGAGGGCTTGTCGTAGCTCCACGCCACGCTCTGAGCCGGCGCATCGACCGCCACCACCCGGTCGTAAAGGCCCAGGAGAACCTTGCCCGCACCGAGGCTTCGGATCCAGCGGATCTGCTGCCGATCGCCGATGTTGGCGTTCTTCGCCTCGGGCGCGTTGGCGAGCTGCGCCAGCGTTGGGCGCAGATCGATCGCGGGGCCGCCCTTGCGGGCATCAAACGCAAAGAGCGCCATGGGGAGGAGCGACATGCGGCCGCCCGGAACCCGCGCATCGGGTCGTTCCGTGCTCGCGCCACCGATGACGAGCGTGCCGGCGCTGATCGCGCCGTCGTAGACATGCACCGAGGGCAGCTTCGCCGACCAGAGTGGCTTGCCGGTTTCCAGGTCGATGCTCACGATGCGGCCCACACGCTCGATCAGCACCAGCGTGTTCGAATCCATCGCCACCAGAAGGTCGCCCGGGCTGACCGAGCCATCGAGAGGTGTGACGAAGGGCGCGGCATCGTCGGGCAACCGGGGCTCGATCTCGTCGAGCATCCCCGACACTTCCCGGGACAGCCACGCACTCGATCCGTCGGTGCGGATGCGCTCGATCACGCCTCCGGTCCGGTCCGGACGCGATTCCGCCGGCCAGTAGAGGTACGTGGCATCCTGATCGATCCGGATCACCCGCGGCTGACGCTGCTCGTAGTTTCTCACCCAGCGCGGCTCAAGCCGGCCGTCGGTGAGTGAGGTCACGAAGAGCCCCACCTGTTTCCTTCCGGGCGAAGAGAGAACCACGCGGTCGGTCGGCCGGCCGGGTCCTTCATTGATCTTGGGCTCCGAAAGAACCCATCCCACCAGCGACTGCACTTCGGCCTGCACGCGATCGCCGAAACGGGCCCTGCGATTGCCCCCAAGCAGGCGGTCGCTCGCGGCAGAGGGCACGGCGATCGGGCCACCCGCGAAGATTCGCGCGGCTTCGGATGCCGTGCGTGCAGCTTCCGAGGCTCGGTCGAGCCCCGCAAGGGCTTCCACAAGTTTTGTGGCAACCCGTCGGCCCTCGCGAGCAAGATCGGGCGACTTGGGGCTCTGTGCATACTCGAGGGCCCGCACCGCCAGCGCGAGCGCCCGTGCGGATGCCGCCTTGCGGTTTGCTTTCTCTTCGAGCGCTGCCAGTCGCTCCCAGGCCGCTGCCGCGGCAGGCGCCGCGGGATAACGGCGCCCGAGTGAAGCGAGCTCCGCGGCGCTCGCGCGTTCGCCCAGTTCCTGCAGTTCTCGGGCGGCTTGTGCCGCGAACGCGCTGTACAAGTCCGGTCCCTGGCGCCGCACGAGCGCGAGCAGGCGGTCGGTCGCGATCTCGCCCGCGCGCAGCGGGACACCGAACTCGCCGTTCACGGTCGAATCGGAAAGGGAATCATCAGAGAGGATTCGTCCGTACGCCTCGAGGCTCGAATTCGGCGAACCCTTTGCCTCGCCGATCCAGCCGAGCATCAGCTCGTATTCCGCGAGTTCGGCGGGTGATTCGGCTCCGCGTGCGAATCGCTGGGCCAGATCGGCCAGCACCTGCACGCTGGGTGCGGCAGCGTTTGCCGCGCTGGCGCGGGCGTCGGTCGCCGGGTCCCATTTCTGCTTGCCCGCCGCGAGCATGATGCGGAGCGAATCGATCAGTCGTTTGCGGGCGGCCTGGGCCGTGGTCGAATCCGGAAGGCGATCGCGGATCTCCAGCACGCGATCGACCGCCGGGACAACCCGCGGGTATCTGCCCGCCCTGAACGCGAGATTCACCATCGAAAGAGCGGGGGCGGGATCATCCGGGGCGTTCGCCAGCCGCTTGGCGAGGATGGCCTCGGCCGTCTCCCATTTCAGAAACGCGTGGAGTTCACCGGAATCGACGATGAGCACCGCGTCGCCGAGTGCGATGATGTTGCCCGTACTGGGGAACTCCCGGGAAGCAACCTCCTTGAGCTCGACCGCGTCCACCTCCAGAATCCGGTCTTCGAGCGGGACGAGCACATGGCCGTTCGAAAGCCCGGTGACCCTTCCGGTCATCGACGGCTCGCGCAACACCTGTCCGGCGTGCGGGGCAGATTTCTCGAAGTCGGAGAGCCCGAGTGACACGAGCCGATCGGCCGTCACGACGATCAGCCGGTTCTTCACGCGCACCAGATAGGAAGGAAGTGCGGTCGCATCGCCGAGGTCTTCGGCGGGGCGGCGCCCGAGCATGGTTCCATCCACGGCGGACAATCGGATGATCGCGGACGAGTCCGGGGCGAGTGTGATGAGCGACGTGCCGTCGAGGATCGGCTCCGACCCCGCCCACGGCTGATTGCTGGCCTGAAGCGACATGGCGGAGAAAACACGGGCGTCGCCGGGCGGGTTCATCCGCCGGACCCAGATCACCCGTCCGGTCGCGGCCTCGATCGCCGCGACGATGCCAAGTCCATCGGCGCGGTACACGACGCCGTCGGCGACGGTGCTCTTGTCGGCGGGACGGGGCGAGCGGTTGAAGGGCATGACACCCACGCTGCACAAGGGCCGTACCCAGCGGAGTTCGCCCGTCCACAGGTCGAGCCCCGCCAGGACCGCGCCCGAAACGCGTCGAACCGACGAATTGCGCCGCATCGGAACGACCAGCACGCCCTCGCTGACGACGGGCTCGCCCCGAACGGAACACCCTTCGAGCTGCCGATCCAGCGTTGCCGGATCGACCGCCCAGAGCACCTTGCCGCTTTTGATATCGAATGCCAACAGCCGTCGATCGCCTTCTCGACCGGTTTCCGTGACGTAGCCCATCGAGGCGACACCAACCGAGCCGCTGTTCACCACCCAGGCGCTCTCTTCAAGGCGGGAGAGGGGCGGGCCCTGGCGCGAGTCGCGCCGCGGGTCGGTCCGCCCGTACGGCGCGGGCCGGATAGACCAGACCGGGCTGAGCGTGAACCGGTCGAGCGCGTTGATCTCGGCACCGTTGTTTGTGATCACAAGATCGTTGACAACGATCGGCATCATCCAGGCGCGCGAGGCGATCTGTCTCGCCAATTCGAAGGCCTGAAGGTCGTCCTCGTCTTCCTCGCCGTCGCGGGCCGGTCGGCGGGAGAGCACGGTTGAAATCAGCGCGTGCTCCGGGAGCGACTGCCAGTCGGTGGCGACCCCGCCCGAAATCGGGCTGGCGACCTCGTTGCGCAACCCCGCAGGGAGGGCGATCGGGTCGGAGGCGCCGGGCTGTTTGCCGGCTTCACGGGTCCAGCGCTGGGCCCATGTTCGGACATCCTCTCGGTCAAGAAAGCGTGCAACCTTGGTCGCGAGAGCCGCGGCATCGGCTCCGCTTTCGTTCTTCCGGTCGGGATGATGTTCGAGCTGTTCGAGTGTCTGGCGTGCGGCTTCGAACTGGGCGGCTTCGAACCGACGCTGCGCGATGCGGAGGGCCGCTTCGAAACCCGCGCCCGTCAGCAGCCGCGCGTGTTCGACGTCGAGAATCCGCCCATCTTCAAGCATCTTGGCCGCCCGCGGGCCCTCCGAAGACCGGTAGCGTTCCAGCAAAGCGGGCTTGTTGAGCAGCAGGCGGTGGATGTGCTCGCGGACGCTGAAAAAGACGTCGCCATCCTGCTTGGATTCGAGAACGCGATCGCCCTCGTTGTCCAGCAGCGCCTGAACCACGCGGGCGGCCTCGGCGAGGTTCCCGGTCGCGAGAAGCTCGTCCACGCGGGAGAGCGTTTCGCGTGCCTGGACGGAATCGTCCGGGTACACGGGCGTCACCTGGGCGGGCGCGTTCGGCCCTAGCGCGAGCAGCACCGTCGCTGCCGCGGCGCGAATCCAAATGCTCCAGCCTGAAGGTTTGCCCCCCCACATGGATCGGCTCCCGATCGATTCCGGAAAGACGAGGTCTCGTCCCAGAACCGTGCGATGCTCCGGTCGAATCCGCCTTGGGTGCGGGTTCCCAGATGCTCCAGACACATTGTTCGGTCCAGCTTGTTCCACGGTTTGTGAAGTCTACGAGTCAGATTCCAGATCGCGCTTCAGGAAGCGTTATCACCGGTCGATTCCGCACGACCGATGGTCAGGAGCCAAGTCGCCGGGGACAGTCCGTTCCCCGGGGATTCCCAACTCCCGTCCTCAGCCGAATCGTGCCCCGTACCGGGGCCTGCGGCATCCATCGCTCGGGGTTTCTACCGGCATCGACCGATCTCGTGGCGTGAAGCCCGCTTCGCCTGCATCTTGCTGGCGGTTGTGCTTATGAGCCTGGCCGACCTGTCCATGACTCTGATCCACGCAACCACGATCGGGATGCAGGAAGAGAACCCCATCGCCCGCCTCCTGATGCGACACGGCGGGATCTGCTCGCTGAGCATCTGGAAGGGCGGGACCGTCGCGATCGGCGTGTTCATTCTCTGGCGCGTCCGGCGGCACGCGTGCGCCGAAGTCGGGGCGTGGATCTGCTTTGCGATCCTTGCGGCGCTCTGCTTTCACTGGGCCAGGTACAACTCGCAGATATCGAGCCTGACGACCGAGGTCCTCTCGCTCGAAAAATCTCGTTCGAGCAGCGACTGGTTCGTCATGCATCCGGCTGCTGCGCCCTAACACGAGGGGATGCACCCCGGGCCGCCCCCGCACTCACTAGACTCGGGGCATGTCGAAGCCCGTGTTCGCCCTGCTCGCCTTCGCCTTGCTTCCTCTCTCCGGATGCACGGGCGTCTCTTCACCAAAGTTGACGATTGTCGATGTCCACCAGGATGAGAGCGAGCCCACGGGCCGGCGCATGATCATTGTGGTCAAGGCCGAGAATCTTTCGGATGTGCAGCTCCCGCTCCGCGATGCGTCGTACACGGTACGGCTGGACGGCCGTCAGGTGTTCGAAGGGCAACGCTCACCCGAGAGCACGCTCCGAAAGTGGGGCGTGCAGGAACTGCGATTCCCTGTTGCGATTCCCGCCGAGCAGTGGCCCTCCTCGAATGCGCCGGTTCGGTATGAGATCAGCGGATCGCTCGTGTATCTGCCGCCGGGAAAGTTCAACGAGATCCTGTATGACTACGGCCTGCTGCGCCCGAAGGCGGGATTCCGCGGGAACGGCGAGGTGAGCCTGCACGGGCCCTCGGTCTCCGCCCCGTCGCCCGTCGCCCAGGTCACTCCGGCCGGCGGCAACTGAAGATCACACGACGCGCACCGGATCGACATCGTTCACGGCGCAGCGCACCCGCACTCCGGGAAGCGATTTTTCCAGCACCGAAGCCAGGCGGGGCAGGTATCCCCGTTCCGTGCTGGTGTGTTCACCCAGGATCATGCCCACGCCGAGGTCGAGCGCCGCGATCACCTCGTGGTGCTTCATTTCTCCGGTGACGAACAGTTCGCAGCCGTCGCTCGCCGCGGCGGCGACCAGCTCGCCTCCCGCGCCGGGGCAAACCCCGATCACGCTCACCGGTTTCTGAAGGTCGGGGCACGCGACCCGGACGGTCTCTCTCCCGATCTGCTTTTTCAGACGAGCCGAAAGCTCGGAAATCGTTGCCGGACGGTCGAGCGTGAGACGGCGTCCGGCGCCGACGCGCCGGGAGGGCTTGGGCAGAAGCTCGTACACGTCGAGCGCCGGTTCCTCGTACGGATGGAACTGTTCGAGCGTCTGCAGGGCGAGCGCGAGCGCGGCTTTGGAGCAGACCATCTCCAGCCGCACTTCCTGCACCGACTCGAGATGCCCCGCAACTCCGACAGCGGGCGTGCTGGTCGGACCGCCGAGGAATGTGCCCGTGCCTTCGAGCGCAAACGAGCAGATCGAGTAGTCGCCGATCCGTCCGGCGCCGGCGGTCGCCAGTGCGCTGCGCACCTTATCGACATCGGATCTCGGGACGAAGGTGACGATCTTGACCTGCTGCGAGGACTCCTGATGCTGGTGCGACCGGATGGGGCGGCAATCCCCGAGGATCTTGCCTTCGCTCCCACCGGAAAGACCTTCGCAGAGCCAGTCGGCCATCCCGCCGCTGATCGCGTCGAGCGCGGTGTGGGGGGAGTAGAGCGCGATGCCGCGCTCGATCGCCCGGAGGATGATGCGCTGCTTCGCAGTTGCGTCGGTCACGCGCACGAGCGGCTCCCAGATCGGCGGGTGATACGCGACGATCATCCCGACTCCGGCTTCTTCGGCTTCGTACATCACGCGTTCGTTCAGGTCGATGGCGAGCAGGATCCCCGAACGCAGGGACGAATCTCGCCGGCCAACGTGCAGCCCGACGCGATCCCACGGTTCCGCGAATGAAGTCGGGGCAAAGTGCTCGAGCGCTGTGACGGCATCCTGAACCCGCATCGCTTCCTCCAGTGTCCAAAGTCCGGCTTCGCTGTCATGGTACGAATCACTCGCCACCCGCTGCCCGGCCCGCGAGCCCGGACTGCCGGCCGTAGCATCGGACGTGATGCAGCCAGTGGTCATTCCTTCGTTCGCCAAGATCAATCTCGCGCTGGCTGTTTCTCCGCCCGAACCCGGGCTGATCGAAGGCGTCCCGAACCCTCGCGCGGGTTGGCACAGAATCTGTTCGCTCTTTTCCTGTGTCGATCTCGCCGACACGCTGGAACTGGCCCCGCTCCCGACCGGCCCGTCGCGTTTCACCATTCGATGGGCGCACGACGCTCCGAATCCGTCCCCGATCGACTGGCCCGTCGAGAAGGACCTCATTTTTCGCGCGCACGCCCTGGTGGAAAGCACTGTTGGTCGGGCGCTCCCGGTCGATGCGGTTCTGACCAAGCGGATTCCGGTTGGTGGCGGAATGGGGGGCGGCTCCTCGAACGGCGCCGCGATGATCCGCGGGCTTGCGGACCTGCACAGGCTGGAACTCGGTTCGCTTCTCCCGATCGGTGCAAAGCTCGGGTCGGACGTTCCGTTCTTTTTCGATGAGGCGCGGCGATCCGATGACCCGGCACGTCCGGCGCTTGTCGAGGGTTTCGGCGAGCGAATCACCAGGCGCGGTCCGATCGAGTCGAGCATCCTGCTGATCTGCCCATCGGTCTCCTGTCCGACACCGGCCGTCTATCGCGCGTTCGACCGCTGGCTTCTCGAGCATCCCTCGTTCCGGTTTCGCGAGGCGGACGTCCGGGCGGCTTTTTCGGATCGTGGGTCGCTGGACCCGAGCGCTCTGCTCAACGACCTCGCCGAGCCCGCCTTTTTCGTCGCTCCCGCGTTGAGGGCCCTGCACGCCGCGGCATCCGGCGTGTGCGGACCGGTCCACGTCACCGGCAGCGGGAGCACGCTCTTTGCCGTGGTGCGGGCGCACGAGGCTGCTTCGATCGCCGCGACGCTTCGGGGCGTCTGTGCCGGTGCGACGGTGATCGTGACGGCGCTTCGGTAACTTCCAAACCGGGGCCGGCCGGCAACTTGGCCTTGATTCCGGGCCCGCGGCCGCCGATACACTCGGCAGCCCTCCTTGAGCGAAACATGGCAAAGAACGGAAAGTCCGGTTACTACATCGGGATCGACCTGGGCGGCACCAACATGCAGGTCGGTGTCGTCTCGTCGGATCTGAAGCTGCTTTCGCAAGCCAAGAAGAAGACCAAGGCGGAAGACGGCATCGACGGCGTCATGAGCCGCATCGTCGAGGGCGTGGTTGAGGCCTGTTCCGAGGCGAAGGTGAAACTCACCGATCTCGAAGCGATCGGCCTGGCAGCGCCGGGCGCGGTCGATCCTTCCGAAGGCATCGTGCTGGCGGCGGACAACCTCCGCTGGACCGAAACCCCCGCGGCGCAGATCCTTCAAAAACGCACCGGCGTCAAGACCTATCTCGACAACGATGTGAACGCCGCCGTCTGGGGCGAGAACAGGCTCGGCGCGGGAAAGAATTCCAAGAACCTCCTCGGTGTCTGGCTGGGCACGGGCATCGGAGGCGGACTGATCTTCAACGGCGAGCTGTACTACGGCCCGTTCTTCACGGCGGGCGAGATCGGCCACATGATCTCGTTGCCGTTCAATCCGCCCGGCGAGCGTTCGCTCGAGCACAATTGCTCGCGCACGGCGATCGTGAATCGCCTTGTGAAACTCATCAAGGCCAATCGCAAGAGCAAGCTGGTGGACCTCGCCGAAGGCGATCTCGACAAGATCAAGTCCAAGCTTGTCGCCAAGGCGTACGAAGACAAGGACGAATTGACGGTCGAGGTGCTCGATTCGGCCGCGGAGCTTCTGGGCATCACGCTCGGCGGCGTGACGACGCTGCTCTCGCTCGATCGCATCGTCCTCGGCGGCGGGCTGACCGAGGCGATGGGCAATCCTTGGGTCAATCTCGTCGAACAGCACACCCGGAAGTTCGCGTTCCCCGAGCGATGCAAGCAGGTCAAGGTGGTCGCCAGCACGCTGGAAGACCGCGCGGGCCTGATGGGCGCCGCGATGATCGCGATGCAGCGGCACGAAGAGAAATGAGTTTCGGGCCGTGCTGGCGAGCGCCGGGGCCGCCGGGTTCCTCTTTGCGACGGGAATTCAGCCTGTTTTGCTCCAGTTTTTCGCTTGGGATGTTCGGGTGCGGCGTTTAGACTCTGCTTGCTGCGCACTCTTCGCTGCTGCGCGCGGCGAAGGAGATAGCCCATGCGTTGGAATCGCAACGAGGCCGCACGAATCTGTTCTCGCGCCACCACCCGCCATCTTCTGTTCCCCGCGGTCTGCGCCGCCGGGATTGCCGCGAACCTTGTGCACGCCCAGCCCGCCTCGCTCTCGCTCGCGAACCGAGCGTATGTTCAGATCCCCAACAGTTCTGATTTCACCATGCCCCAGTTCACACTCGCGATGTGGCTCAAGCCCACCGGCCCCGGTGAGATGGGCGGCGGCACGTTGATCTCGAAATCCGGAAAGCACGATCTCGGGAATCTGCTCTGTTCGTGGTGGATGGGCTGGTCGTCATCGTCGGGCAAAGTGCTCGGCCTGGTTGTTCACGAATACGCCACCAGCGGCAAAGTCGTCACCTCCAACGCGGTGGTTTCTCTGAACGAGCACGCGCACGCCGCGCTCACGTTCAACGGAACAACGCTCAGGCTCTACATCAACGGCGTCCTCGATCAGGAAGCGCCGTTCGGATTCACGGGCGTGTACTACAGCACCGAGAATGTGCTGATCGGCGGTTTCGATGCGAATTCCGGCTACACATACAATCGCTTCGACGGCACGCTCGACGAGGTGTGCGTCTGGAATCGTGCCCTGAGCTCGCCCGAGGTCGCGGCACTCGCCACCTGCGAACCGACCATCAGCCCGAACGGTCTGGTCGCCTATCTCCCGTTCACCAATCTGTCGCTCGCCGATGTCTCCGGCAACGGCCACTCCGCTTCCGCCCTCGGCAACATCGGATTCGGCCCGCAGCACGCCTCGCTCTGCCCCGCCGATTTCAATTGCGACGGTCAGGTGGACGATGCCGATTTCGTCGCGTTCGTCACCAGCTACAACGAACTTGTCGTTCCCCCTGCCGACCCGAAATGCGATCTCAACGGCGACGGCTTCGTGGACGATGCGGACTTCATTCTGTTCGCCGTGGCGTACAACGCGCTCGTGTGTTCCTGATCACTTGCTCGGGGCCGGTCTTGCGAGGAGTCGGCGCAACCGCGCTGCAAGCGTTGCCACTACAGTGTCCGCATGACCAAGTCGCCCCCGCCAAGGCGCGTGCACGCATCAGCGCGCCCGAGACCGGGATCGCCCGCCGAGGTGGCTATCCCGATTCTGGTCGATTTGCACGGCCCGAAGCTCCATGCTCTCGCGTCGCGCCTCTGCGGCAACGCCTCTGACGCCGGCGACATGGTGCAGGAGGTTTTTCTGCAGGCGCATCGCAAGTGGCACACATTCAAGGGCGATGCCGATCCCGGAACATGGCTGTACGCGATCGCGGCCCGCTCCTGCAAAGCCCGCACCCGGCGGAAGGGCGGGATCGACCGGCGCATGCCCGCGCTCTCCCAGGTCATGCCCTGGACCGACCATTCCGTGGCCGATCTCGGCGCTTCACCCACGAGCACGATCGGCCGGGTGATCGAGCGTGAATCCGCGCGGGCCGTCCACGACGCCATCGTCGAACTGCCCGACAACTTCCGCGTTCCGCTTGTCCTCAAAGAAATGCTGGAACTGCCTCTGGAGGAAGTCGGCAAGGCGCTCAACCTCAAGCCCGAAACGGTGAAGACCCGTGTGCATCGGGCGCGCCTGATGCTCCGCAAGGCGATCCTCGCCCGGCGCGCTCTTCCGAAGAAGCCCGCCCCCGCGCCCACCTACGAAATGCGGGTGTGCGTTGATCTGCTCAACGCCAAACTCGACGCGATGGATCACGGGCGAGATTTCCCGATCGGGCAGAAAGTCGTCTGCGATCGCTGCCGCGCTGTATTTGCAGAACTCGACCTGGCGCAGAACGCATGCGCCCGTCTCGCGGCCGGTGAACTTCCGCGAGCGTTGCGCGATCGCGTCATCCGCGCCATGCCCCGGGCGTAAATCCCGTTCTAGTTTGCCCGGGCCTTGCACGTTGAAAGCCCAAAGGGCAGATACGCCGGGCAGAAACCGACAATCGCGGTCAGCAGCATCACAACGCCGACGATCGACACCACGATTCCCGCGACTTCTCCGCGGGTCGCTCCAAGCAATCCAAGCCCGACTGTGAGCGCCGTCAAACCCGCGATCAGGCGAACCGCGCGATCGGCTCCTCCAACATTGGCGAAGGTCATGGCCCGTCTCCTGTTCTGAAGGACCGTCCGGAGCCGGATGCTCCTTTGGGCTCTCCATGACTGAGAGGCCGGAGCGGTCCGCGAAGTTCCCGATTTCTTTTGCCCACGGGAACCCGCCGGCCCCGGCCCGCCTCGAAGGACTGAGGAAGCTTCCATGAGAACCACCAAACAAACCACCCGTCCGGACTGCCCACACTCAGGGTTGATCGAACTCGATCCGGTTGAGGTTCGCCGCATGATCGAGGAGGGCAAAGCGCGCCTGATTGATGTTCGCGAGGCTGACGAACGGCGGCGCTGCTCGATCGTGGGGTCCGACGCCCTACCCCTGGGCGAATGCCGGGTCGATCGCGTGGATTGCGACATCGGCCCGATGCCCGTGTTTCACTGCCATCGCGGCGGGAGGTCGCTCAAAGCCCTCCAGCGCATGCACGCGGCCGGCAAGACCCGAGTCGCGCACATGCGAGGGGGAATCGATGCCTGGAAGGCCGCCGGCTTGCCCGTGATCGAAGACAAGCGAGCGATGCTCTCTGCGATGCAGCAGACGCAGATTCTCATGGGCGTGCTCGTGCTGGTCGGCGTCGCGCTCGGAGCTTTCTGGTCGCCGTGGGCGCTTGCGCTGTCCGGGTTTATCGGCTGCGGCATGATCTTCGCCGGCATCACGGGCAACTGCGCGATGGCGAATCTGCTGGGTTCGTTGCCGTGGAATCGGAACACGCCGCCGCAGGAAAGCTGCAGCATCTGACCGAGTCATCGAACGGGTTCTCCAATCTTCAAATTACCAACGAAAGGAAACGCTCATGCTCAACGATCCCGCCAAGTTCTACGAATCCTGGCCCGCCGAGATGAACGCGATGAAGGCCGCAGCTCCCGATATCGGGAAGGCGTTCGGGCCGTTCTTTCAAGGGCTGATGAAAGAGGGCGCGCTCTCCGTGCGGGAGAAGGAACTGATAGCGCTTGGGATCGGCGTCGCGCTCCGCTGCGAACCGTGCATCTACGCGCACGTCGAAAAATGCGTCAAATCAGGAGCAACACCCGAGCAGATCATGGAAGCGGCGGGCGTCGCCGTCATGATGCAGGGCGGACCGGCGTACACCTACGCGCCGGTCGTGGCGCGGGCGGTGGAGCATTTCAGAGCCGCGGTCGCGAACTGACCCCGAGTGGGCGGGTTTCAAAGTCCGCCGATCGAGAAAACACAAAACCCGGAGCGTCGCCGCTCCGGGTTTCGTTCTCTCTCATAGCCACTTTCGGAAGGGCCGGACTTCATTCGGGGTTTCCGAATGTTGCCGCGGCCCGAATGTCATGGTTCAGCAGATCTGCCCGCTGGTCGTCTCGTCGATCATGCCGTCGAGTGCCGCGTTCAGCTTTTCCGCCGTGTCGTACGAACCGCTGGCGATCTGGGCCCGAACCTGATCGACCAGGTCCTGCCGGACTGCCGGCATCTGCTTCAACTTGTTGAGCCACGGTGCCAGCACCTGAGCCTCCGTTGAAAGTTCGACCTTGTCTTCGCCCCGATTGATCGGGTTCGAGACCTGCGTCTCCCGGGCCCGGGGTTCGCTGACTCCCGCCAACCGACCGACCGAGCCAACTCCCGAAACGCCTTCTGAGATTCCACCGATGCGCGATTCTCCGTTCAAGGGCCGACTCCTTCTAGCTGGTCCCAAGACTCGAGCGAAGGGCACAACCTCCACCAAGGTTCGTCGAGTCGCTTCCGGCTCCCACCGGATGCCCGCTCGTTGCGGGCTTCTCGACGTCCTGTCCTTCGCTGACTCCTTTCGCCAGCCTCACTCGAACCTGTTCGGGTCTTTCGCCGTTCCGTTTTCGGAGCCGACGCGAGCGTGAGCATTTCATCGACGACACCCCGGCGACTTCTGCAAAGTTGAGAAACTCGGACGAAATTCATTAACTCAATGGAAGAAAGCCACTTAGCGAAAGCCTTTGGCCCGGAGGCTCTGAAAAAAACTCGCGAGACCTTCCTGATAGGCTTGAGAGGCCAAAATCGAGCATTCCCCCGAGAGTCGAACCAACCATGATCCATTCAAAATGCAAACATCTGGACGCGATTCCTCCCGAAGAACGCCGAAATTCGCATCCTTTGCGCCTTTGTTTGGCCTTCGTTGTTTGCTTGCTCGGCCCGGTCGCCTGTCAATCCACCCCGAAAAGCGGTTCCGAGCTCCAGACCACAAGCCATGAAAAGTTTCCAGACGGCAAGGAGGAGACGGTCGCCACGGACGAAGAGGCCCCGTCCCAAGTTGGCTCCAAATGGACCATCAAGCTGCTGATGCTCAAGGGCAGCGCGCAGGAGCCGGCGATTCAAAACGTGCTGCGTTCGGTCAAGGCGACCGGAGTTCCCGAGGCGTTTGCCGAGACCCGAGGCGAAACTGCCCTGATCGCGGTGGGGAAGTACGACTCGCCCACTTCGGCCGAAGCGCAGGCGATGCTGAAGCGCGTCAAGGAACTCCAGATCGACGGCCAGCGTCCATATATGGCCGCGCACCTGCTGCCCCCGCCGGCGCAATCGCTGAAGGGGACTGTGCCGGAATGGGACCTCCGCAACGCCAAGGCGAAGTACGGCAAGCAGGCCGAGTTCACGCTCCAGATCAATATCTACACCAACCCGAGTGGCCGCTCGAGCGCGTCGGAGGTTCGCGAATTCCACCGGGCGGCGGAAGAGGCCGTCCGCACTCTTCGCAAGGAAAACGCCGACGCGTTCTATTTCCACGATCAGGCCGGCAGCACGGTAACGGTCGGGTTGTTCAACCAGGACGAGCTGGATTCCGGCATGAGCCTGAGGCCGGGTGCCGGGAGCGGCGTTCGAGAGCTGCAGAAACGATTCCCCTACGCCATGATGAACGGCCGAGGCGTAAAGGAGCGGTCGGTTGATGCGCAGGGCAAGCCGGTCGAGTCGATGCGGCCGAGCTTCATCGTCCGCGTGCCGGACTGAATCCGCTTCACGCAAAAACCGCCGGTCCTCCGATGAATAGCCAGCCTTCCGCCGTCCGGCGGCGTTGTGCCATTGGAACCGTGCATGCCTCATTCACAGGCCGATTCTCCGCCCCTGAACATCGAATCCCTCACCGGCGGTGTCGGCCTCGGCGATCTGCTGCAGATCGCGGGTTTTGCCGATGCCGCGCCGCCCCGCGGCACGGCCCTCCCGCCGGGGTGCACAAGGCTGCAACTGACCGATGAACAGCGTCAACTGAACCTGGACAACAACCTCCGCTCCATGCCGGCGCAGGCCGTACGCACGATCCGAAAGATCGCATCCGCCGAGGCCCGCACGGACATCACGTTCGTCAAGACTCAGGACGGCGAAGTCAGCGCCCTGCTTCACGAGGGAAAATCAACGCGCCAGTTGGCGAGCGTTCGCCGGCCTCGCGATGAAGCGCGGGCGCTGACCGCCGACATCGATCCGGTCGCGTCGGGCGCGGTCGCAATCCTGGGCTTCGGGATGGGCTACCACGCCGAAGCGCTGGCACGCAAGTACAAGAAGATGGGCGTGCTGCTCGCGTTCGAGCCGGATGTCTCGCTGCTGCGCTCCGTGCTGGAGCACGTCGATCACAGCGAGTGGCTTGCTCTTCGCAACTGCGTGATCGTCACCGATCCGGACGACCAGGGCGAGATCACCGCTTCGATCACCGGTGCCGAGGGCATTTTTATGCTCGGCACCCGTTTCCTCGACCACCCGGCGAGCAAGGCGCGCCTGGGCGACCTCGCGGAACGGTTCAGCGCCACGCTCAGCGGCGCACTCCGGGCCACGCGCACGTCGATCGTCACGACGCTGGTGCAGGTGGATAAGACGATGCGAAATCTGCTCGGCAACGTCGAGGCCTACGCCGATGCACCGGGGATCGCCGAACTAGCCGGCGCCGCGCACAACAAGCCCGCCATCGTCGTTTCCGCCGGCCCCAGCCTCCGGCGCAACATCGATCTGCTCCGCGATCCTGACACCCGCAGCCGATTCGTCGTCATCGCGGTTCAGACCGTGCTGAAGACGCTGCTCGAAAAGGGGATCCGCCCGGACTTTGTGACCGCTCTCGATCACGATTCGATCAGCCGCCGCTTCTACGAAGGCCTGACGCGCGAGCAAGTAGAGGGCGTGACGCTCGTCGTCGAACCCAAGGCGAGCCCGGCGATCTTCGAAGCGTTTCCGGGGTTCATCCGCTGCCCGGGCGAGCGTGTTCTCGACAACATCCTCGCCGAAAACGCAGACGACGCGACGAGGCAGATTCTGACCCGGCCGCGATCGGACCTCAAGCCCGGCGCAACCGTCGCGCACCTCGCGTATTACCTCGCACGGCACCTGGGGTGCGATCCGGTGATCTTCGTCGGACAGGATCTTGGTTTCACCGACGGTCAGTACTACGCCGCGGACGCCGCGATTCACCGGGTGTGGTCGGGCGAGCTGAACGAGTTCAATACGCTTGAGATGCTGGAATGGCAGCGCATCGTGCGTTCCCGCTCGATCCTCCAGAAACTGAAGGACCATCTTGGTCGCGACTGCTACAGCGACGAACAGATGACGACCTATCTCGTGCAATTCGAGCGGGATTTCGGGGAAGATGTCGCGCGCGGACTTCGCGTCATCGATGCGACCGAGGGCGGCGTCGCCAAGCGCCACGCGACCATTCTCACGCTCCGCGAGGCGATCGAGCGATTCGCTGCTTCCGAGCCGATTCGGCTGCCCGCCGCGCGCTCCGAGCCGCCCAATCCGCGCCGGCGCGATGCGCTCTACCGGCGATTGCGGCAGGTCCGTGCCGACATCTGGCGCGTGGGGGAGATCAGCCGCACGACCGCCGGCTGCGTGCGCGAGATCATCCAGCACCAGGAAGATCAGGCCCGCGTCAACCGGATCATCTCGCAGATCGAGGCGCACGCGAAGGAAGTCCAGCGCATCGTTCCGGCATACCCCCTTGTGCAGCACCTGAACCAGACCGGCATCCTGAACCGCTTCAAGGCGGATCGCGCGATCGAGCTGGATGCCGAACTGGGCCCGATCGAGCGCCAGCGCAAGCAGGCGGAGCGCGACCTCAAGAACGTCACTTGGCTTGCCGATGCCGCGGATGAACTCGGCGGCATGTTCGACAGCGCCGTCTCCGCGATCAAGTCGGGCCGGCGGATCGACTCGTCCCGCACGGACACCCGCCGCCTGGAAGCCGCGATCGCCTCCGTTGCCGCCACGACATCACGCGATCAGGTACACGCCTTCATCCCGGTCGATGCCGAAACGTCTTCGCTCGGGCTGGCGCGCGATCTGTCGAAGCCGATTGCGGGCTCGTTGAACGCGCTGCAGATGACGCTTCTCCGTCTCGCACGCTCCAAACGGCTCAAGGGCGTTTCGCTGCTCACGCCTCAGCCCGATCGCGTTCGTGCGTTGCTCGGCGAATCCGAGTTCGGGACACTGAACATCACGATCGTTCCGCAGGCCTCCGGCGAGGGCAGCGGACGCCGCAAGGCGATCCTCGGTGCACGGGCGTGGTCGCAAGCCTGCTGGCGTGGCGGCATCGCCAACCTCACGGTGTTCGACGAGGTTTTCGCGCCGGGCAGTCTCCGGCCCGCGCTCGAAGCCCAACCGGGCGTCGAAGGGGTGCTCCTCCTCGGCCCCGACTGGTGCTTCATCGATCCGGTTCACATCGACCAACTCATCGAGCGGTTCACAAGCCCCGCCGAGGCGCACCGCATCGTCTTTTCCCCCGCTGTACCGGGGCTGGGTTCGTGCATTCTGGAGCGGCCCCTCGCGCTCGAGTTTGCCAAGCAGCTTCAGGACAACGGACCGCTCGGCTCCATCGGCACCATCCTCGGCTACTTGCCGGTCGCGCCACAGGTGGATCAGATCGCGAAGCAGAGTTGCGTGACCGTCGATCCCGCGATCCGCGACGCTCACCTTCGACTCATCGCCGACCGCACCGATCGCTCGCACCTGATGGCAACCATCGCACGCCGACTCGGTGATCGCTGGCTCGCGGCGGGCGCCGCCGAGATCGCGGCCATCGCGTCCGAACTCGCTCCGGGACACTCCGCCGATTCTGTGAGCATCCAACTCACAGCCCAGCGCGCCGGCACGGCCATCGCGCAGCCGCTCGATCTGGAACTGCTCCGCACGCGGCTCGTGCCCCTCCGGCTTGCCGAACGCGGCATCGCCGTGACGTTCGACGGCGGCGAGCCGTTGATGCACCCGCGATTCGAACAGGCCGTCGCACTGGTTCGCGAACTTGGTGCGCCGGCGGTGCACGTCCGGACCGAGTTGCTCGGCCTGGCCGATGCCGATCGGTTGCTCGCGCTCCGACCCGACGTGATCAGCATCGACCTGCACGCGGACTCGCCCGCCCGTTACGCGAGCATCCGCGGGATCGATGCCCTGCCCCAGGTTCGGGATCGCGTGGTCCGGTTGCTCGAGGCGCGCAGAACGCTGAACGAGGGCCTGGTCGATCAGTGGATCGTCCCGCGGATCACCAGGCGCGATGAGGTCTACTCCGAAATCGAATCGTTCTACGACCGCTGGATCATGGCGGCCGGTGCCGCGGTGATCGATCCGCTCGGGGCGGCGATTCCCGGCGCCCGGATCGAGCCGCTGCCGCTGCCGCCTCTTGCCTCCAGGCGCCACGCACGGGCCGTCGTGCGAATCAGCGCGGACGGAACTATCGCCGGCGATGGTGCGCCCGGCATGGAATCCGCGGCATGAAAGCCATCGCGGTCATCCTGGGGCGCAGCGGAAGCAAGGGTGTTCCCGGCAAGAACACGGCGATGATCGCCGGAAAGCCCTGTATCCAATGGACCATCGAGGCCGCGAAGGAGTCGGAGCACGTGGCGCACATCATCGTGTCGAGCGATGATCCGCAGATGTTGGCGCTGGCGCGCGAAGCGGGTGCTGTCGGTTCGCTCCGTCCGGCGGACCTTGCGAGCGATGCCGCCCGGGTGGACGATGCCGCCCGCCACGCCGTGTTGGACTTTGAGAAAACCCACGCCGATGCGCCGGCGCTCGCTCCGATCGTGATCTTGTACGCCAATGTTCCGGTGCGTCCGGCCGACCTGATCGACCGCGCTGTTCATCTGCTGCGGAAGTCCGGGTGCGACAGCGTGCAGTCGTACGCAGCGGTCGGCAAGCATCACCCGTGGTGGACCGCACGCCTCGATGAGAGCGGACGCGTTTCTCCGTGGGAGGGCGATGTGCTCAACCACGGCGTCTTCCGGAGACAGGAACTTCCCCCCGCATTTGTGCCGGACGGGGGCGTCATTGCGCTCACCAGGCGTGCGCTCTTCCAGGAGATTCCGGGCGTCCAACCCGGGCCCCACGCGTTCTTCGGTCTCGACCGGCGTGGAGTGGTCAATCCCGAGGGCGCCGTCATCGATATCGATGCGCCGACCGACCTGCTTGTCGCCGACACCGTTCTGAAGGAGCGTCATGCGGATCGGTAACCGACAGATCGGCGAGAAGCCGTACGTGATCGCCGAGATCGGCGTGAATCACGACGGATCGGTGGAGCGCGCTCTCGAACTCACACAGGCCGCTGCCGATGCCGGTGCGGACGCCGTCAAGTTCCAGCTCTTTCGCGCCGATCTGCTGATGAGCCGCGCATCGACGCTCGCGGCGTACCAGGCAACGGCGGGAGAATCCGATCCGTTCGGCATGCTCCGGCGCCTTGAGCTTTCGATCGATCAGCTCGCGCTGGTCGTCGATCGCGCGCACGCTCTTGGCATCCACGCGATCGTCACGGTCTTCAGTCTCGATCTCGTTTCCGAGGCCGAGCGCCTCGCGTGGGATGCCTACAAGACCGCAAGCCCCGACATCATCCACAAGCCGCTGCTCGATCGGCTCGGCGCGACCGGGAAACCGCTGATCCTCAGCACCGGCGCCTCGACGATGGACGAGGTGCACCGCGCGATTGTCTGGCTGCGCTCCGCCCAGGATCGCCTCGCCGTGCTCCAGTGTGTCAGCAGCTATCCGACCCCGCTCGCGCAGGCCGAGCTCGGTGGAATCCGGCAGTTCAAGCGTTCTCTTCCTCTCCCGGTCGGTTACAGCGACCACACGCCCGATGAGCAGACCGGCGCGCTCGCCGTGGCCCTGGGCGCTTCCATCCTCGAAAAGCACTTCACCTATGACGTCTCTGCAAAGGGACCGGATCATGCCGCGTCACTCTCTCCCGCGGCACTCCGTCGCTACATCCAGTCCGCCCGCTCGCCCGGCCCCGCACCCGAAGTTGAGGCCATGAAGCGCGTGCTCGAGATCGAGAAAGATGTCCGCACGGTGTCACGCCAGTCGATCGTGGCGACGCGACCCCTTTCCGTCGGGCACCTCATCGGGCGGGGCGATCTGACGTTCAAACGCCCGGGAACGGGCATCCCCCCGTACGAGATCGAGCGCGTTCTTTCGCACCGCGTGGTGCGGGAAGTCGAACGCGATACACCCCTGCGATGGGACGACCTTTCTTCACTTAGTTGATCCGGTGGCCCGAACGCATGGCATTCCAGCCCCCCAAATCCGACTTCGAGTTGCTCGCACCGGCCCCAAAGACACCGGGCAAGCGCCGTATCGCCATCGTGACGGGCAGCAGGGCCGAGTTCGGCCTGCTCAAGCCGGTCATCGCCGCGATCGGGCGCGAACCGTCGCTCGAAGCCGCGGTCCTCGTTGCCGGCAGCCATCTGCTCGCACCGGCGAACACCCACACCGAGGTGAGCCGCACCTTCCGGGTCGCGGCGGTCGTCCCGATGCAGGCGCCCGGCGCTCAGACGCGAATCGAGGATGCCGAAGCGGTGGGGCGGGGAATCACCCGCTTTGCTCGCACTTTCTACAAGGTCAACGCCGATTGCGTTCTCGTACTCGGCGATCGGATCGAAGCATTCGCCGCTGCATCCGCGGCCTCCGTCGGCGGCGTGCCCCTGGCCCACATCCACGGCGGCGATCGGGCCGAAGGCGTCGCGGATGAGGCGATGCGCCACGCCATCAGCAAGCTTGCGCACATCCACTTTGCCGCAACGGCGCAGAGCGCCGATCGCCTCGTTCGCATGGGCGAACTCCCGGAGCGGGTCCACAACGTCGGTTCGCCCGCGATCGACGGCCTCGACGCGATCCCTCCGCTCGACGATGAGGAGGCGCGAGCCGTCGGCGATCCGGAGCTTGTGATTCTGCACCATCCGTGCGGCCTGACCGAAGCCGAGGAGCGCTCGCACGCCGCCGCGATCGTCGATGTTGCTGCATCCTCCCGCAAACGCACGCTGGTCCTCGCGCCCAACTTTGATCCCGGGCGCGAAGCCGTGCTGGAGGTCCTGCGAGCCGGCACCGCCGAGAACGGCTGGCACTTTCTCGATCATCTGCCGCGCGAGGTGTTCGTCGGGCTTCTCAAACGTCTCGCGACGCGCGGCGGCCTGCTCCTCGGCAATTCGTCCGCCGGGCTCATCGAGGCCGCGGCCGTGAACTGCCGCGTCGTGAACGTGGGCCCGAGGCAATCCGGCCGCGAATCGCCGGCCAACGTCGTACACGTGCAATCCCCAAGTTCCGGAGCGATCTCCCTCGCTGTGGGATGCCACAAGATGCCGTCTCGAGCCGAACACCCCTATGGAGACGGGCACACCGGTCCGAGAATCGCGCAGGTCCTTGTTTCCACCGACTTCGATGACCCGGCCCTGATCCGCAAACGCTGCGCGTACTAACCCCGTTCTGAAGGGTTTGCGATGTTCAGCGGCCCGTCGCGAGCGTCTTTCCGCCCGCATTGCGATTGCCCCAAAGTGACGCGCAGGCCCCGCCGATATCTCCTCGCAGTCCAGAGGAGTATGTCATGTCACAACCGGCCGGCTCACCGTCTTCTGTCGCTCCCGCAGCTTCGAACTCAGCCGCCCCGGCGAATGCCGTTGCCGGCGCAGCGCCCGCCAAGCCCGGCGCACCCGCGACGCGCGAGCAGGTCGTTGCCGCGGCCATCCGCGAAATCAGCCACATCGCGACGCTCCCTGAGATCACGCTCAAGATCGTCGAACTCGTCGAGAGCCCCAAGAGCACGGCGCAGGACCTGAACAAGATCATCTCCGCCGATCCGGCGCTCTCGTCCCGCATCCTCAAGGTCGTGAACTCCTCGTTCTACGGCCTCCCGGGTCAGATCGCCTCGATCAACCGCGCGATCGTCATGCTCGGCCTCAACGCCGTCAAGAACATCGCCATCGCCGCCAGCCTCGCCAAGCTCTTCCGGGGCGGCGAGCTCACGGCCAACTTCTCCGCGAAGCATCTGTGGGGCCACAGCAACGCCGTCGCCGTCGGCAGCAAGATGCTCGCCGATTCGCTGCGGCTTGGCCTTGCCGATGAAGCCTTCCTCGCCGGTCTGATGCACGACATCGGCATCATGGTCGAGATGCAGTTCGATCGCGCCAAGCTGATCGAGGTGCTCCAGAAGGTCGGCGCCGACAGCAAGGGCGTTCCGATGTCCGACTGGCTCAAGGCCGAGGAAGAGTGCTTCGGCGCGAATCACCAGGATTTCGGAATCGCGCTCTGCGACAAGTGGCGCTTCCCGAAGCCCTTCGTCTACGCGACCGGCTTCCACCACCGCCCGCTCGAGCTTCCGAACGAGGCCCGCACCATCGCCTCGATCGTCTACGTTGCCGATCGCCTCGCCGGGGCGCTCGAAGGCGGCTTCCGCCAGGATCTGCTGGTGACCGACATCGGCGCCGACGTCTGCGAGCAGATCAAGCTCGATCAGGTCAAGCTCGATGCCATCCGCAAGCTCTTCCCCGACGAGGTCAAGAACGCCAACGCCATGCTGGCATGACGTTCGCGGAATGGTGCAACAAGTCCATTCCGGCGGCCGGGATCCGTTCAAGCCCGCCGCCGACACGAACTCTCTCTTTCTCCCTTCGGGCGGCTTTGTGGGAACACGAGGCCGCCGTTGTTTTTGGACCGACCGGGATTATCGGGAAGCCAGTCGATCAGACCACCGCGCAAGGTGCTCCCGCCGCGTCAGGTCGTACATCAGAGGCGTCACCGTCACAAAGCCCTTCTTCAGCCAGTCCACGTCCGTCCCCGGGTCGCACCCCTTGAACCCCAGGCCCGATCCCGTCGCCCAGTAGTAGGGCTCTTTGGACGGGCTGAATCGCTTCTCGTAGCTGTCCTGCAGCCCGTGGATGTTCATCGGGCACACCCGCGTCTCCGGCATCGGCCCGCCCGATTCCGTGATCGGGATGTTGATCGAGATGCACTCGTGCGCATCGGGAAGGCCGCCGGCCAGCACCATCTCGATGGCTTTGCGTGCCCTTGCCGAAGCGACATCCCAGCGCGTCTGGCCCCGGCCCATGTGCAAACTCACCGCGATCGCGGGAACGCCCAGAAACGCCCCTTCGATTGCCGCGGCAACCGTGCCCGAATAAATCACATTGATCCCGCAGTTCGCGCCCGAGTTCAGCCCGCTCACGAGCAAATCCGGCTTCGCTCCCTTCCCGAACTGCTCCTCCCACAGATTCGAGATCGCCAGCTTGACGCAATCCGCCGGACGCCCATCCACCGCCAGCCCAGCCATCCGCGGATTCACCTGAATCTCTTCGACCATCAGGGGCTGATGAAACGTCACCCCGTGCCCCGTCGCGCTCTGCACCGTCAGCGGCGCAATGGTGAATATCTCAAAGGCCGTGGCGCTGTTGGGCGCGGAGATGGGGCCCCCGAACCGGTTCTCCGGGTCGGTCAGTGCATCGAACAAATGCGTGATGCCCGGGGCGCGTATTCCGTCGTCGTTTGTCAGCAGGATCTTCATCGGGGCCAGCGTAGGTAAAGCAGAACCGCGCGGCACACACGCCTTCAACTTCTCACCGCAAGACACCGCAACCCCGGAAACCCTCGGCGGTAGAGCGGATCGGGGGAAGGAACCGACACATGAAACGCACCTGGGACGAACGGATCGCGCTGTTGCTGACGGCCTGCGGCATTGCCATCGGGGCTCTGGGGCTCATCGGGCTTGCGCGGGTGGCGTCTGCGGATACGCCCCCCCAGACAGCAACGCCCGCAACTGCCGCTGCTCCCACACCGAAGCCAGCCCCGGTTGCAGTTGCCGGCGACATGAAATCGCAGGCCGCGGCAGCCAGAGCCCTCTGCGAAACCGACGCGGCCCGCTCGTTTCTTTCTGCCGCGGCAGACCTTCCCTCGATCAGCCTCCGCGTGATCTATCGAGATCGCGAGCGCGGATTGGCTCTGTCCGAGGCCGCATGGAAAAAGCTGAGCGCCGAAGAGCAGGCAAAGTTCAAGCCCCGCGAGTGCGACGAGCGGTTCTATTACTACACCGGCTACGGCACGCCTCTGAACTACGCCCGGGCCTTCGACATCGCCGGCAAGTTCGGCGTGAAGTCGTGGGAGGGAATGCGCGTCCTCGACTTCGGATACGGCAGCATCGGGCATCTCCGCATGCTCGCATCGCTCGGCGCCGATGCACAAGGTGTCGAGGTCGAGCCGATGTTCGCCGCGCTGTATTCATCGCCCGGTGATCAGGGCGCCATCGAATCCGTCACGAAAGGTAAAACCGGAAACATCGCGCTGCACAGCGGCAAATGGCCCGCCGACCCCGCAATCTCGAAAGCAGTGGGCGGCAACTACGACCTCTTTATCAGCAAGAACACGCTCAAGAAGGGCTACATCCATCCCGAGCGACAAGCCGACGAGCGCATGCTCATCAAGCTCGGCGTCGAAGATGAAACATTTCTGAAAGCGGTGTACGACGCGCTCAAGCCCGGCGGGCTGATGCTTGTGTACAACATCGCCCCCGCGCAGAATCCCGCCGACAAGCCGTTCCTTCCGATGGCCGACGGCCGCTTCCCCTTCGATCGCGCACTCGCCGAGAAAGTCGGCTTCGAGGTCCTTGCGTTCGACCAGGTGGACGACGAGGTGATGCACAAATACTGGTTTGTCTACTTCCCCGACCCCGAAATGACGCCGGAAAACCTGAAGGAATCGATCTTCACGCACTACACAGTGCTACGGAAAAAATAGGGAGCGATCAACGCGGAGAACCACAGCGAACCACGGAGAGAAAACACGGAGCGAAACCGGAAAGAAATCAAGGCCTTCAATTCGTGCTTCGATCTTTCCTCCCTCTCTCCCTCTCTCTCTCTCTCTCTCTCTCTCTTACTTTCTTTCTTTCTTTCTTTCTCTTTCTTTCTTTCTTTCTTTCTCTCTTCGTGTCCTTCGTGCCTTCGTGGTTCTCCCCGCCTTCGCCTTTCTCAGCCTTTCCTCTCCGTGGCCCTCCGTGTTGAAACTCTTCACTCCTCCAGCGTCTTCTTCCGCCGCAGGATGTGGTGATAGCTCTGCGCAAAGCGGTGCGCCTCATCGCGGATTGCCTGGCACAGCCGCAGCCCCGGGTTCTCACGCCCCAGCCGCACCGGCTCGCTCTCCCGCTGGATGTAGATCAATTCCTCCTTCTTGGCAAGGCTGATCACCATCGGCGGCTTCACATCCAACTGATCAAACGCCTCGAGCGCCGCGTGCAACTGCCCGAGCCCGCCGTCGATCAGGATGACATCCGGATACAGCTCGTGCCCGCCGCCCGCTTCGCGATACCGCCGGCTCACGACCTCGCGGATGCTGCTGTAATCATCGTTTGTTCCGCCCCCGGCAAGGTTGTTGACCGTCGCGATCTTGTACCGCCGGTACTCGTTCTTGAACGGCCTTCCATCCACAAAGCACACCTTGCTCCCCACCGTCTCGCCGCCCATCAGGTGCGCGATATCGATCGCCTCGACGCACCGGATCGAGTCTTCCATCTTCAGCGTGCGCTGCAGGCTCGCGAGCGCCTTCTCCGGATCGAGATATGAAATCTCCGTCTCCGGCTGCCACCCGTCGCTCTTGCTCGCCCGCTCATCCAGTTTCTGAATCGCCTTGATCTGATCCCGCAGCACCGCCGCTCGCTCGAACCGCGTCTCCGCCGCCGCCTGCTGCATCTCGCTTTCCATCTCCCGCAGCATCACGCTCCGCTTCGTGCCCAGGAACCGCACAAAGCGTTCCACATCCGCCCCGTACGCCTCCTTGCCGATCTTCGCGGCACACGGCGCCGTGCACTGGTTAATCGCGTGCAGCAAGCACGGCCTGAAGTACTTGTTCTTCTCGTCGCTCTCGATGATGTCCAATTTGCACGTCCGAAACTTGAACACCCGCTGCAAGATCTGGATCGCATCACGCAGCGCACCCGCATTGGTAAACGGCCCGAAGATCTTCGCGCCCTTCAACTCCGGATCGCTCGGATTCCGCGTCACAAACACCCGCGGAAAATCCTCCCGCTGCGTCACCACAAGATACGGAAACGTCTTGTCATCCACCAGCCGCACATTGAACCGGGGCTTCAGGTCCTTGATCAACCGGTTCTCTGTGAGCAGCGCTTCCCACTCGCCCTCGCACTCGAGCGTGTCGAAGTCGCAGACCCGATCGAGCATCGGATCCTTCTTGAACCCGAGATCCGCAGAGGGAACAAAGTAGCTGCTCACGCGATCGGGCAGGTTCGCCGCCTTCCCGACGTAGATCACCGCGCCCTTCTGATCCTTCATCAGGTAGACGCCGGGCACTCGGGGCAGGCCCCTCGCCTTGATCAGCAGCGCCGCCATGCGCTCCTCGCGTGGCGCGCCCGGCTCCGGCAGGGATGGATCGCTCGAATCGCTCACCCGCGATTGTATTTTCACGCCCGCGCGTCGGTCGCCGGCGGGCCCGATCTGCCGCGGATCAGTACGGACACAGAAATTCGCCGTAGCCGTCAACGAAGATGATGTAATCGGCATCGTCAATCAGGGCGTCCCTGTTGAAGTCGGCCGGGCAGCCCGCGGGCATGGCCGCGTCCGCGCAATCAAACAGGTCGTACGCCAGAGTGAAATACGAGAAGTCCGCATCATCCACAAAGCCGTCGCCGGTC
The DNA here is from genome assembly GCA_017303555.1 of Planctomycetota bacterium. Classification (GTDB taxonomy): domain Bacteria; phylum Planctomycetota; class Phycisphaerae; order Phycisphaerales; family UBA1924; genus JAFEBO01. Next base: position 425,120 of record JAFLCN010000001.1, on the reverse strand, counting down.
AGGTCGCACGGGCACGGCAGCACGATCGGCACCCGCGCGTCCCGCAGGATCGCAAAGTCGAGATCCGAAACGTCATACCGCCTTCCCGCTTCCAGCTCTCTTCCCGACATCAGGTCGTCGAGCAGATCGGCCCCCTGCGCCGGCGGTTCGTTGCCGAGGCGGAACGGAACGCCGAACGTCATCGGCACGGGCCCCGCGTACACGCCCATCGCGTTCACGCCCTCAAAGAAGAACTCCGTCCCGCTGAAATCCACGTGCCGATCAAAGGTGGAGCGCTCCGTCCCCGCGAACGTCCCGTCCGTCCCGTTCATCCATCCGTCAAACCCGAACGCCCTCCCGAGCCCGCGTGCAAACTCCGACACGGCATCGATTCGTTCCGGATCCACCGGTTCCGTTCGGGCCGCCGGGTCCGGGTCGAACCACAAGTCCAGCGCCGCATGCTCCGGGTTGATCTCCAGAATGATGTCCGGATCGAATGACGACGCCGGAAACCCGTTCCGCACGTGCACCGAAGCGCCCGGCTCGAAAACATCGATCGCGCCCTCCAGTGTCTCGAAATACGACCACGTAAATGAGCGGCAGTCGATCGTGTCGATCTCCACTGCCGGGCGCACTTCCACCCACAACTCCGTCTCACCCATCAGCCGCCTCGACCACAGCGACCCGGCTCCGACCACACTGCTCGCGATCGCAGTCTCCGTTCCCGTCAACAGCCCTTCCGGATCATTCACGGTCACGCGGAACGTCACGCCGCCCAAAGCCGGCAGCGCAAGCATCCCCGCGGCACACACGCCGCAGACCGAGCGCGAAATCGCCCGCATGCTGACCAACCGCCCCTCCAGACAACCCGCCTCCGCGGGTCCAAGCACCCCTTTTCCCAATCAAGGCTATCCACAGATTTGTGGAACGCAAGAGTTAGCGTGGAAGTCCTTCCACAGCCGCAAAGATCTTTTTCACCCCGCCCTTTCCGAAGCCGGCGCGGGCCTCGCGCGTCCCCAGAATTGGAAAATCGGTGCGACTCCGGAGGGCACGTTCCGAAGCCGTCGCACATCCGGAGCGCACTCGTTCGCTTCCGGTTCGCATCTCCGATGACAAAACGCTCATGCGGATCGGATGCGTGCTCGGATTTACAGCCGCGCCGCCGCCAGGCTCGCCAGCTCGCTCCGCTCGCTCTTGTTCAAGACGACGTGCCCGAAGAGCCCCAGTCCCTTCATCTTCTCCGCCGTGTACGACAGGCCGTTCGACGACTGATCCAGGTACGGATTGTCGATCTGCCCGATGTCGCCGGTGAGAATGAGCTTGGTGCCTTCGCCCACGCGGCTCACGATCGTCTTCACTTCGTGAGGCGTCAGGTTCTGCGCCTCGTCCACGATCATGAACTGATGCGGGATGGATCGCCCGCGGATGTACGTCAGAGGCTCCAGCACGAGCTTGCCATCGGCCATCAGCTTCTGGATCCGCTGCTCGCTCGAGTGGCTCTCGGCGTTCTGGTGTATCGTCGCGCCGCGCGTGCTGAGCAGGTACGACAGGTTGTCGAAGATCGGCTGCATCCACGCGCCGAGCTTCTCGTCCTTGTCGCCGGGCAGATAACCAATGTCGCGGCCCATCGGCATGATCGGACGCGCCACCAGCAGCTTCTCGTACCGCTCTTCATTGAACACTTTCGACATGCCCGCCGCGAGCGCGAGCAGCGTCTTGCCCGTGCCCGCGCTGCCGAAGAGCGTCACCAGCCGAACCTCTTCATCGAGCAAAAGGTCGAGCGCCATCGTCTGCTGCACGTTGCGCGCCATGATCCCGAAAACCGGCTTGCGCGGCCCCGTCACCGGGATCACGTGGTCGGTCTCGCCCAGCCGGCGTCCCAGCCCGGTGTGGTTCTCGTCCGCCTCGTCCTTCAGCACGACGAACTGGTTCGCCATCAGGTCGCGCTGGTATTCGTTCCCGAGGTCATCGACCCCGATGAGGTGCGGCGCCAGCCGCTGCATTTCCAGCAGCCGGTCCTTGTACAGTTCATCGATCAGCCCGCCCTCGACCTCCGCCGTCACGAATCCGGTGTACAGCCGGTCCGCATCCACTTTCTGATTCTCAAAGTCCTCCGTTTTGATCCCCAGGCTGTCGGCCTTGATGCGTGCCGCCAGGTCCTTCGAGACAAAGACCGTCCGCATGCCCTGCTTGTGAAGAGTCAACGCCGCCGCGATGATGCGGTTGTCCGGCATGTCCTCTTTGATCGCCTCCGGACGCGCATGGTCCGTCACATCGATCCGGATGGTGCCCGTCTCGCCGTTTACACCCACCGACGCCCCGGCCCGCGCCTGCGGCGCAAGCTCGCCCCAGTTCACGCCTTCGATCAGCCGCCCCACGCTCCGCAGGCGATCCAGATACCGGATGCACTCACGCGCGTTCCGGCCCAGGTCGTCCTCTTTCCGCTTCATCTTGTCCAGCTCGCTGATGACCGCGAACGGGATGATGACGTGGTTCTCCTGGAACACAAACAACGCGCTCGGGTTATGCAGCAGGATGTTCGTATCCAGCACGAAGTGCTTCACGCCCACGGCGGAATGCTCCACCGGCGATTTCTTCGTCCGCTTGGTCGGTTCCGATCCGCCCCCGTTCACAGGGGAGCCCTCGGCCTGCTTTTCCGTGATCTTTTCGCCTTGCTTGCTGGGCACGCTCTTTCGTGTTCCCCTGTCCGCAACCCGTTCGGTTTCACGGGCGACGACCGCGTTCGAAACTTCGGCCAAGTCCTTGGCCACGCTGAGCGACTTCGACATCGACCTCTCCGTCGTGCGAGAAACCGGGTTTCTCGCCCTGCCTCCCGTCGCCGGTCCGAGCGGCTCCGTCGCTCTCCGGCCCTTTCTGTACGGACGCAGCATACCCAAAGGATCGGCCCTTGCGAAAGTCCTCAGAAGCAAAGTTCTCGCAAATACTCGGTTTGGATCGGTTCCACCCGCGCCCCGGTCAGGCGTATGCCTGTACCAATGCCCCCGCAACGAGCACCAACGCGATCAGGGCGCCGAAAACACCCTTCAGCACGATCGCCACGCCACGCGCTGCTGCCGCCCCCGCGCCCACGTTGGCCGATTGCACCCACGTCCGATTTTCACGCGAGCGATCCAGCAGGCTCGCGCCAATCCCGGCGCCAACCACCGCGCCCGCGATCGTTCCGATCGGAAACAGCAGAATCATCGAGCCGACAATCGCACCCGCGACCGTCCCCAGAATCGCCCCTGCCGCGGCGCGCTTCGTCCCGCCCGCTTTCGTCGAGCCGGCCGCCGACGCGACAAGTTCCAGCAACTCCGCAAGCACACCCAAACCCGCGGCCACCCCGATCACCCACCACGGAAACATCCCCGGCACAAACCACTGAAAGCCAAGCGCGACCAAGACCGGCAGCCAGATCCCCGGCAAGGTCAGCAACGACAGCACGAAGCCCAAGAGCCCCGAGACAATCAGCGAGATGACGGCAAACCAGAGCACGCATCATTCTTGGGATTCCCCCGGGCCGTGTTTCCCGAGGGGCTAGGCGGCTTCGAGCAGCACTCGGAGCGTGTCCGGCCGCGCCGCACGCGCAAACGCGTCCGCATACTGCGAGAACCGGTACCGGGCGGTCAACAGGCTCCGCACGTCCACCCCGTCCGTCGCCAGCAACCGGAGCGCCTCGGCCAGTCGTTCGCCCCGCGAGCCGATCAGCGCAATCTCGCTCGCATGCAACACCTGAATAGCCGAGTGATCCTTCTCGAGGCTCCGCGATTGCGGCGCGACCAGAAGCACGGTCGCTCGCGGCCGTGCTAGCCGGAGCGCGATTTCCAGATCGCCCGGCGCATCCGAACACACGAACACAACGTCCTGGTCCGCTCTCCGGCCCACCTGGTCGATGTGCCGGTGCTTGACGCCCCATTTCTCGCACAGGCCGAAGCGCGTCTCTTCCCTGCCCAGCACGCGGACCGAGGCGTTCCGCTGCGTCATCACCTGCGCCGACAGCAGCGCAACCGCATCGTCGCCCACGATCGTCACATAGGGCTTGCCTTCGAGCCGGACAAAGTCCGCCGCGTGCAGCGCACGCCCGAGCGCCGAAGCAAAGCACGCGCGATCGTCATCGAGCCCCTTGGGGATCTCGTGCAGCGCCGTCGCGGGCAAAGCCACCCGCTCGGCCATCGCCCCGTCGCGAGCGACGCCCAATTCGGAACGATTCCGGCAGTGCACCGAAAGCCCAGCGCGGCACAGATCGCACTCCGAGCACGCGATCGACGCCGATGCCATCACGCGCCGGCCCTCGAGCCCGCCGGGCCCCGTGCTCACAACCGTGCCGACAAATTCCCGCCCCGGCGAAACGCCGCTCGCGCGTGCGCCCGTTGCCCACTGCGGATCGATGAGCGCGCGGGTGACTCGCACGACCGCCTCGCCCGCGCGCGCGACCGGATCGGGCGATTCGGTCAGCAACCAGCCGGATGGACTCGCAATCAATTTCCGCACACCGGGATATCGGCAGGCCGCCTCCCCCGCGCGAACGTCCGCTTTCAGTTCTCTCAGTTTCCGGGCGTGGAAGGTGGCGGCTCGGTGGTCGGAGTGCCCGAGTTCCGGGCCGGAGCCGGCTTGGCCGGCGGATTGATGTCGGACAGCGGCACCAGCGTTCCGCCCGCGATCGGGGGCATACCGGCCGGGGTTGCCGCGATCTCGTTGGGCGGGGGCGAGACGAAGGGCAGATACTCGATGAACTTCTTGCGTCGCTGGAACACCGGGTAGATGAACGGCGTTCCGGCCACGAACGGCGTCTTGGTCTGGTCGTACCACTTCAACCATTCCCGCCGATCAAAGCCGAAGTCCTGGCCGGTCATCGTGCGGAGGGATGAGAGCGCCGCTTCGTTCACGGAAAGCTGCGAGTCGGTGAGAATGGTGATGAGGTGCTGCACCACATCGGTGCTCGGGTATTGTCCGAGCGCGGTCGCCGCCGCCGTTCGGATATCCGCGTTCTCTTCGCTGCCCTCGTCGTTGCGCACCGAATCCGGATCGCGGCTCGCATCCATCAGGGGTTCGATCGCTTCCTGGCTGTGCAGACGCTGAAGCCCGCGCGCCGCTTCCAGCCGAACAAGCGAGTCCTTGTCCTTCAGGTTCTTCACCAGGATGGGAACGTTCTTGCTGCTCCCGTGGTTGGCGAGCGCTCTCGTCCCGGCGATGCGCACCGTCGCGTCCGAATCCTGTGCCCGATCCTCGAACAACTCCAGGTACACAGGCTGGCCCGCGAAGTACGCGTTGCTCAAGAGCATCGTCCCGCGGTACCGGTTGTCCGCGTTATACGGATCGATCGCAAGCTGCACCGCTTCGCTGGGCGTCGGCTGCGCGAACACGTCGAAAATGCTCGTGGCGCCCGGCCTCGCATCATCGAAGACATCGCACCCGCCCAAGTTTGCCGCGCTCAGGAGAAGCCCGAGACACATGCCACCTCGGGCGGAGTTGAACTTCGGGGTGCGTGGCGACGCGGGCATGGGCGGGAGTATAAGTTTGCTTCGCGTGAACACCAACCCAACCGTTCGATCGATCTTCGCGGCTTCGGTCCTCCTCGGGGCGTGCGGTGTTTCGTGCCTTGTCGGTTGCGCCACCGGCTCCGACTCGACCCCGGGTTCGGAATCGCAGAGCGCGACCGGCCAGGCCGGTCCGGCCACGATCGCCGCCGACGTCATCTACAAGCCCGCGCCCTGGAAGAAGACGTATTCCGAGGGCAAACGCGTCATCCGACGCGAGGCACGGGCCGACGGGGATTCTCCCAATCGCTGGGTCATCGACGAGTTCGACTCACCCGACGGCACGCTCCGGGGCGGCCTGGTCCGTCAGACCTTCCTCGAACGCGGCGCCGACGGCTCCATCTTCCTGGCCGAACTGCACATGGTCGCCGAGAACAAGATCCTCACCTTCGACCCCGCTCTCGTGCTTATGCCCGCCACCCTTTCCAGCGAAAAGGCTTGCGTCAGCACCTCCGACGTCACCATGCGCGACGGTGCTTCCGATGCCGCCACCAAATCCCGCGGCACCGCGACCCAGACCACCAGAATCGTCCGCCAGAAGGGCGATGTCACCGTTGTTGAATCTCAGATGATCGCCAAGTTCGATTTCACAACCGTCGAGCGCACCGCCACGCTCGATATCGTGCCCGGCCGCGGCATCGTCCGCGAAGTCCAAGACCGCTCCGTCCGGTTCGGCCTGCTCAACCTCTCTCGCAAAACCTCAACGGTCACGCTCATCGAGATGCCGCCGCCCTGACGCGACAATTCCTCGCGCCGAGGGCGTGCGGGTTCGATCAAACCTTCTTCGGTCGCAGGCTTGCTTCCCTCCGCCAGGGCTGGCAGGGCTCCATCTCAACCGCACGTCGGTGCCCGCAAACCCGATCCGGGTTCAGTGCGGCTTTTCTTCCGGCTTCGCGGGCGCGCTTCCCGCTTCGGGCGCTTTTTCTTCCGGCTTTGCCGGTTCCGCAGTCGCCGGTGCCGGCGGGGGAGTCACTCCCGGCGGTGCGGACCGCAACGCTTCAGCTTTCGATCGCTCGATCGCCGCGGCAGGTCCGCCGCTGTCTGCTGCGAATCCGCCAAAGAACGCCCCGGCCAAACCACCCAGCACCAGGCCGATGATCAGGCCCGGCAAAAACGCTTTGATAAACGCGCCCGAATTGGCGGACTGATCGGGAGGAGTGGCGACGGCTTGCTCGGACATGGCGAAACTCCAATGTGAGTGCCGCTGTGGACTGGACTTACATCAGTCGCCGCATGCGGTGAACCCAGGCCCCGTACTTCAGAACAGAGCGTACCAGATCGAGTCGAGAGGGACGCCCCCGACCAAATGCCGTATGCATACGCCAGTTCCAATAGGACCCGCGCATCCTGAATCGGCTAATCAAGGCCAGGCGAAACAGTTCCCACGCGCCAATCAGCGCTTCGCGGAACCCGAGGGACTCGGTTCCCGGCTGCGATTCGGTCGAGTTCGAAGGGGAATGGCGCACGGCAGGTGGAAACTCGCCAAAGGGGCAGTCCGCGAAGGCGGATCGGTCAGTTTGCGGGGACCGACTGTTTGCACCATTCGATCAGTTCGACCAACCCCGCCTCGAGCGAGTTCATCGGCTCGTAACCGATCAATTCGCGGGCAAGGTCGATGTTGGCGAGTGAGTGCTTCACATCGGCCGGACGCTCGGGCTGGAGGACGGGGTGGATATTCGGCACGCCCGCGGCCTGCGCCATCAGGCGGGCCAATTCGAGCAGCGTGACACTCCGGCCGGTCCCGATGTTCACGACCTCGCCGCGCGGGGGCACCTTGTTCGCGCCGGCAAGCAGGAACGCCAGAACCGCATCGGAAACAAAGGTGAAATCGCGGGTCTGCAGCCCGTCGCCGAAAATGACCGGCGGCTCGCCGGACATCAACCGGCGCGCAAACGCCGCGATCACGCCCGAGTACGGCGAATCGGAGGGCTGCCTCGGTCCAAAGACGTTGAACAAGCGGAGCGAGATGGTGCTCATCCCGTAGCAGCGGGCGTGAACGCTCAGCAGGTGTTCGGCCGAGAGCTTGCTCGCGGCATACGGGCTGAGCGGCCGGGGCAACTGCGTCTCGACACGCGGAAGCACCGGATCATCGCCGTAGGGCGAGCTGCTCGAGGCGAAGACCACGCGTTCGACGCCCGTTCCCGAAAGAGAGTTGGTTTTCTTCGCCGCCTGGAGCACGCGCATCGTGCCCGTCGCGTTCACGCTGAAAGAACGCTGCGGATCATCTACCGATCGCTGCACGCTGCACATCGCCCCGAGATGGAAAACGGTCGAAGCACCCGCGAGGGCTTCCATCAGCGCTTCGTCGTCGAGGATGCTCCCCCGCAGGAACCGCACGCGCTCGGGCTCGAGTTCGATCAGCTCCGCGAGGTGCTCCAGCGTGGAGTTCGAAAGGTCGTCCAGCACCCGGATGGAAGCGCCGAGCGAGAGCAGCGCATCGACGAGGTGCCCGCCGATGAAACCGGCGCCACCGGTGACGCAAACCGTCCGCCCGTTGTAGAACGGCCGGAGGCGGTGCACTTTGTCCGCAGGGAGCTTCATCGCCCGCCATTATAACGGGCGTTACGGGCAGACGATATTCGCGTACGAGGCCCCAAAGACCACGAAGTCCATGTCGTCGCACATTCCGTTCCGGTCCAGGTCGCCGGGACCCGAGGTCAGCGCGTCGTAGTACGTCGCAAAGTACGAGAAGTCCTCGTCATCGACGAACCGGTCACCGTTGAAATCGCCCACGCACGCCGGCCTGAGCTGGTTGCGCACGATCGCCCACGAGTTGTCCGTAAATTGCAGCCGGAAAATAAACTGCCCGTTGCCGTTGATCGAGCTCGCCTGTCCGTCCTGCCCGTTGCCGTTGTAGTAATTGCCGATCGACGCGATGGTCTTGCCCTGCCCGTTCACCGTGATCGTGTCGCCCGTCGCGACGATCTTCGAGGTTGTCCCGTCCGTGTAGTTCACCATCAGCACGCGGTCGTAACGGACTCCGGGGACAAAGCCCTTGAGCGGCGCGGTGAGAAAAAGCTCGCCCTGCGGGCCGACCGCCGCGTACGGCGAGATCTCGAACGTCCGGCGCGAACCGTTGACACCCGGGGCGAGTTGCCCCGCGCGCACGCGCTGCACGACCGTGCCGTTCGGGTAACGCGTGAAGAAGCCGTGATCGGTGTCCGGCGTCACCTGGGCGCCCATCACCGTCGCCTTGAAGTGGACATTCCCCGCCGCGTCCAGGAGCACCGACGAGAACGCGGAAACCGAGAGCGGCTCGCCGAACGCCTGTAGCGTGGAGATCCGCGTCACCGCAGGCAGGATGCCCGTCGGTCCGGTCAGCCAGATCGAGTGCGCAAACTTCGTGACCGAGAGCGCATCGTCGTGGTCCGCGAAGAACGCGATCGTGCCCGCGCTGTTCATCCGGTGCATGCCCGGCAGCACGCGACGCACGATGTACCCGCCCCCGTCCTCGCTCAGCGGCACCAGCGTCCCCCCGACGATCTGCAGGCTCGGGATCCAGTTGCTCGCGGTCCACCGGGCGCTCTCGTTGATCGGCGCCACAAGCGGGCCCTGCACAACGCCGCCGAATGCGAGCTTGCCGTTCGCGTTCAGCAGCGGGAGCATCAACTCGCGCACCGTCGTCGTCGGCTGGGCAAGATTGGGAATGTCGCCGCCCTTCAGCACGGGCAGCAGCGTGCCTGCGCTGTAGAGCCACACGCTCCCCTGGTTCGCCGAGGTGATCCCCGGGCCCTGCAGCGATGCATTGAATGAAATCTGTCCCGAGGTGTTGATCACCGGATCGCCGAAGTCACGGAAGGTCACGCCGATCGGCATCCCCGGAGCCTGCTGCCCAACGCTCGCGACAGCCTGCACTCCAAGCGCCTGCGAGGCGCGGAAGACCCGCAGCGTCCCGTCGCCCGAGCCCGACCTCGCGATGAAAGCGACCTGCGAGTTGCTGTTGAACGCGAGCATGCTGCTCACCAGCGACTTCAGCGGGCCGATCCCGCCCGTCAGGCTCTGCCCCTCACGCGCCAGCATCGTCCAGTTGCCGGCCGTGCCGACCCACAAGCCCGACGACTGCGACGCCGACGACAGATTCCCGACAAACGCGATTGTTCCGGTTTCCGACACCGCCGGAGCCATAAACGATGTGAAAGTCGTTCCGCCTTCTGTGCCCGGTGCGGCGGTCGAAGACGTAAGGATCACATCGAGTGGCGCGTTCCCCGCGAACGCGTTCGCTCCGAGCAGTCCCGCCGCCAGAAGGCAGGCGGGCACATTCGTATTTCGCAAGACCTATCTCCTCGCGCACGAAGCCGCCCGGATGCGGCAGGTTCCGATTTGACTGTCCCTTTTGACGGTCCCTGTCCATTCGGCGAACCGCTGAGTCCTCCTCGGCGCTTCACACCGGGGCTCAACAATCCTGGCCGTCCGACCCCACAAGTCGGTCCCCCTATTGTGCTGCACCGCCGCTGAAAACGCTCTCAGAAATTCCGATAAATGAGAAAAAACTTATGATTACGGAGAATGCCGGAATGCGTCTTCGCCTGTCCCTGCTCGCCGCGCTCGTCGCCCTTCCGCACGCTCCCTCGCTCGCCCAGGATGCGGGTCAGGCACCGGACAAATCCAAAGTGCTCATCGATCGCATGCGCGGCATGATGAGGGACGTCGGTACGCTGACCTACGACGGCGAATCAAGGGTCCAGATGCCCGACGGCAAGCGCACCGCCCTCAGCCAGACCAAAGTCGTCGCCGAACGCATCGACGAAACCGGCTGGAAGATCCTCGTTGACGGCACGTTCGAGTTCGAGTCGGGCGACGCGAAGAAGGGCAATCCGCAGAACATCCGCGCCGCTTGGGATGGGCGGATCCTCTCCGCTCTGCAGGAACGACGCAAAGTTCTGCGCAAGACCGCTCCCAAAGACCTCGAAGTCGTGCGGCTCGAGATGAATCAGGCCGATGCTGCCGCGACCGTCGCCTGGGACCTGTTCGCGACACCCCCGTACCCCGCCCTCGACACCGCCCAGAAGATCGAGTTCGAGGACCCGGCAAAGGCCGGGGACCTGGACTGCGACGTGATCTGGGTCGTGCCCGCTGCCGGCAAGAACCCGCCGGTCCCTTACCGCATGTTTGTCGCGAAGAAGGACGGGCTGCCCCGGCGTGTGGAGATTTTCCGGCCCGCCGCCGCCCGCCAGACCAAAGACAAACGGGGCGAGGCCGGCATCGTCGTGAATTTCTCGAACCTGGTTGCCAAGCCCGATCCTTCCGGCGCGAGTTTCACGGTTGATCTGCCCAAGGGTTTCACCCTCGCCCCCGATAAGAACCTCCCGTCGGAATCGACCAGCCCGGCCCCAAGCACGCCTTCCGCGCCGACTCAGCCGACAACTCCCGCTCCCGCACCGGTCCCTGCACCGGCCCCGAGCGCGGCCCCTGCATTCCCCTTGCTCCCGACGCACAAGGAGTTGCTGCAGCCCGGCGATGCTGTGCCGCCGTTCAAGCTCAAAGATTTCGAGGGCAAGGAGCGCTCGTTCGATGAGTTCAAGGGCAAGGTCGTCGTGCTCGATTTCTGGGGCACGTGGTGCCTGCCCTGCCGCATGGCCATGCCGACGCTCCAGAAACTGCACGAGAAATACGCGGACAAGGGCGTGGTCGTGCTCGGCATGAACTTTGAATCAAACCCCAAGGCGGACCCGGCGAAGTTCAAGAAAGACAAGGGCTTCACCTATCCGTCGCTGGCAAAGGCGGAGTCGATCGCGGGGAGTTTCAACGTCAGCAGTTGGCCCACTTTTTACGTCATCGGGAAGGACGGCAAAGTCGTGTGGGGCGGGCGCGGCCTCGCGACCCCGCCCGGCCCGCCCCGAGGCGAATCGGGCGTGACGGATTACCTCGAAAGCAACCTCACCCAGGCGATCGAGAAAGCGCTGAAGTAGGGGCTTCAAGCCGGTATCCAGCCGCGGACCCGCCGGGGTCCGCGGTTTTCTTTTTGCCACGCCCGACGTACATTGGGCGCATGAGCGAGCGAACAGCGGAGCAGCGATTTGTGGCGGTCGGCGCGGACACGGCGAGGCTGCTCGGCGTGGACTTTGTCCCGCTGGCGCGCAGCGGGTCAGGGCGGGCTTCCGCTCCGGCGCAGAGGCGGGTTGCCGAGATCGAGGTGAAGCCGCTCACAACGCACACCGCCGCGGAGCGGGGTGATCGCAACGAGGCGACTCGCCTGCTCGAGACGCTGCGAGCGAGGTACGAGAAAGACGCCCCGCACCAGCACTTTGTCACCGATCATCACTCGATCGTGTTCGGCGAAGGTGATCCGTGCGCGCGGCTCATGTTCATCGGCGAAGCTCCGGGAGCGGAAGAAGACAAGACCGGGCGACCGTTTGTGGGCAAGGCGGGCCAACTGCTGGAAAAAATGATCGGCGCGATGGGGCTGCGTCGCGAGGATGTGTACATCTGCAACGTCCTCAAGACGCGCCCACCCGGCAATGCCACCCCGACCGGAAAAGAGGCGGAGCTGTGCAAGCCCTACCTGATCGATCAGATCCGCATCGTCAACCCCGAGGCGATCGTGACGTTGGGCTTGCCCGCATCGAAAACCGTGCTCGAGACCGAAGCGTCCATGGGCAGCTTGCGCGGGAAATTCGTCCGAATCGCTTTCCCGGCATCGAAGGGGGTGCTGGGCACGCAGGGTCCGACCGGTGAAGGCTCGGAAATCCCGGTCATGCCGACGTATCACCCGGCATATTTACTGCGCGATTACACGCCCGAGAATAGAAAAAAGGTCTGGTCGGATCTGCTCCAAGTTGTGAAATTGCTTGGCCTTACGCCATCGGTTCCCGGTTCGGATTGACGGAAAAACCGGCCGCGGCTTCGATCGGTGGGGGTTGTTTGTTCACCAAAAAACGTGGATTCGGCCCACGAAACGAAAAAGTCGTCCAGATTTCTGAACCGCACCGGGAACTTTGCGTATCGGAAACCGCCCTTGCGGGAGCTGCCGGAAATCCGGCCACTTCCGCGAGGCTGCATGTGACCCCCACGAGACCCGGCGCTCGAGCGTTTGCCCGCAGCGCCGGGGCTTTTTTCTTTTTGGCTTCGCTCGTTTGGGTCTACCCCGGGCTCGCTAGGCTCGGGCATGCTGATCTCCGCTTTGCTCGTCGCACTCTTCGTTGTTGAACCGCCCCCCGGCGCGGCTCCCGAAACGCAATCACCCGCAACCAGCCCCGCGGCAACTCCCGCCCCCGAACCGGCGCCTTCTCTCCCGCCGCCTTCCGAAGCCGTTGTCACCATGCTGAACAGCGGCGATGCGCCGCGAGAGCAGCTCCGTCTGGCGCTCAAAGTCGGCGAGGTGCAGTTTGCCGTGATGGAAATGGACATGCAGATGAAGATGGCGATGGACGGCGCGGCCCAGCCCGCGCCGAAGATGCCCAGCTTCAACATGAACATGCGGATCAAGGTCGAAGAAGCGCTCCCCGACGGACGTTGGAAGTACATCGCCGAGTTCACCAGCGTCGATGTCACGCCCAAGGAAGGAACGCCGCCCGAGATGGTGACGATCATGCAGGCGACGATGGCGGAAATGGTGGGGATGAAAATCGCGGCAGAGATCGACCCGACCGGACGCCAGCAGAATCTGCAGATCGTGTCGAAGATCACCAACCCCATGCTGCTCCAGCAGCTCGAATCGATGAAGCAGAGCATGTCGCAGATGGCGATCCGCCTGCCCGAGCCCGAGGTCGGCGCCGATGCGAAATGGGAAGTCGAAGCGAACGCCGCATTCGGCGGGATCGCGTCGCGCCAGCGCAGCACCTATCGCCTTCTCTCCCGCAGCGGGAACACCGTCAAGCTCGGGATTTCAACCCGCCAGTCTCCGGCCGAAAGGAACGCGCCGATCAAGAACCTCCCCGCGGGCATGACGGGCACGCTGGTTGACCTGTCCGGCGACGGGAACGGCGAGCTGGTTTACGACCTTTCACGTGTCATGCCCAGGCAGGGCCGCGTGGTCGGAGAATCCGTTGTCAACATGAACATGGAAGGCCACGGAATGAAAGCCAAGCTCGACACGCACACGAGCCTGGTGATGACGATCCGGGAGGTCAACGCGCCCGGGAAGGCACCCGCGCCGAAGTAAGGCCGCCTTACTTGGGTTCGCGTTTCCCCGGCTCCGGCTTCGGATCGGTGATCGAGGGCTTGCCCTCAAAGTCCAGCTTCGTTTCGGCGGGCAGCTTCGTCAGCTTGACGATCACAATCCGTTCGTCGGGGAGCGGCGCTTCCCAGTTCATTTCCGTGATCACTTCGACCTTGTCGCCGACCTTGAGCCCCTCGTACGAGATGTCGGCCCCTTTGGCGAAACTCATCGTCATGGGCTTCATGCCCGGCTTGCCCTGAGAGTCTGTTCCAACCTTGCCTTCGCGATTCGCGAAGTTGGGAATCCGCTCGTGATGCAGCCGGATCGTGCTGCTCTCGATGCCGGGAAGCACCGCAACCTCGGCGCGCACCGTGTACGTCGGCCGAGCGGGTGTCGCAGCGACGACCGGCGCAGCCGCGGCAGGAGGCGGCGTGTGCGTTGATTCGGGTGGGCTCTGCGGCTCGGGAGCGGGCTGAACCGGGGCTTGTGAGACCGGCTGCGGGGCCGGTTGCGGCTTCTTTTCTTCGCCGCAGGAGATCAACAGAAGGGACGCGCCGAGGAGCGAAGGGGCGAGGCGGTTCATGGGAGTTGCCCTGTGTGGTGCGGTGTGGTGCGAGCGGGGGGGGGGGGCGGGGTATCGCTGAAGGATCTTTCGGTTTTCGAGGGTCGTTCTTATGAGTGCGCGCTGCCGAACTCGGACAAGGCGACTCCAACTCTCATTCTCATCGGGGACGGAACTCCGGAACTGTGGATACCGGCAAAGAGGAGATGTGGTTCGGCGAACGTGGCGACGCAAAAACAAACAACCGCCCGGAGCGGGCGGTCGCGTTCAATTGCTGGATATCGAAAGGCTTAGCCGGCCTTGATCTGCAGGAAGCGGCTGACCGAAGCGATGTCCGGGGCGAGGTCGAGGGTGAAGACCATCTTCCACTCGGCGCCCTTTTCGACGCGGACGACGCGGGCGGCGGTCTCGCGGCTGACCCAGTCGCGGTTGCCGCGGTTGTAGATCTTCATGCGCTGGCGGCGCTTGGTCTGAGCGCGGCCGAGGGCCCGCCGGTTGTCCGGGTCGCGACGCATCAGGCGCTCGATCGTTGAAATCGCGCCGGTCGCGCGGGGCATCGAGCTGACGGTGCAAACGACGTTCTGGCCGGCCTTGAAGGCGGGGGCAGAAGCGGCGGACTTTGTGGAAGCGGTGGCCATGGAAAACCTCGTAAATTGCCTCAGGAGGGCGAAGCCGCTCCGTGCAGGGTCGAGATGTTAGGCGCGAAGCCGGGTGATTTTGCGTTCGCCGGGGAATGAAAAGCGGCATCGGCCGCGGGGCGGAGAACCTAGACTAGCGCATGACCACCGACAATCCCGGCCAGAACCCGACCGGCGGCCCCGCCGGACAGCCCACCCCTCCACAACTGCCCCCGTTTCACCCGGAGTGGACGCACCACAGCAAACCGAAGATCCGCGCCCTGCGCGGGTTCGCGGCACAGATCGGCGAGCAGCAGGCGCTGGGGCTTGCGGATGCGAAGCAGATCACCGATCGGATCGTTGTGACCGCGCCGGCGATGCAGGTGGTGCTGCCGCTCATGAACGGAGAGCGCACGGTCGAACAGATCTGCGCGGAAGTGGGACGCGGCCTGACGCCCCAGATCCTCGGGCAGTTCGTGGTGCAGCTCGATGAGTCGGGCCTGCTGTTTGGACCGAAGTTCGACGAGATCATGTCGAAGATGAAGACGGACTTTGATTCGAGTCCGATCCTGCCCCCGGCGACGACGGCGACGTTTGTCGATTCGCTGGTGATGCAGGAAGTGGCGCGGGAGATGAACCTGCCCGCGAAGCCGCCGGAAGATCAGGCGGAGGCGCAGAGGCTTCAGCGCGCTGTGCAGGAGCGCGCGGCGGCGTTGCCCGAGGCGCGGAAGGATGAGATCGGCGGCACGAAGCTGCGCGAGATCTTCGATGCGTGGATTTCGAAGGCGCTCGAGAACGCGGAATCGCCGAGTTTCAACGAATTGCCGAAGGGCATCGTCGCGCCGCACATTGATTACGCGCGCGGCTGGATCAACTACGCGAGCGTGTGGGGCCGGATGCGCGTGACCGATCGGCCCGACCGGATCGTGGTGCTGGGCACGAATCACTTCGGCGATTCGACCGGCGTGTGCGGCTGCGACAAGGGGTATCGCACGGTGCTGGGAACCTGCGACCTCGATGAGAAGCTGCTGGCAACGCTGAAGGAGAAGCTGGGCGCTTCGAACGCGAATTTGCTGCTGGCGAACCGCTTCGATCACGAGCGTGAGCACTCGGTCGAGCTTCAGATCCCGTGGATCCAGCATTGCATCGGCCGCGATGAAGCGGGGAACTTCCCCAAGGTGTTCGCGGCACTGATTCACGATCCCGCGGTAAACAACGGCGAGAGCTACGACGGCAAGGGCCTTGCGCTCCAGCCGTTCATCGATGCTTTGCGTGCGACGATCTCGTCGCTTCCGGGTAAGACGCTGATCGTGAGCAGCGCAGACCTGTCGCACGTTGGCCCGGCCTTCGGTGATCAGCAGGGACCGGCGGGCGACACGAAGGAAGCAGCGGAGTTCCGCAACAAGACGTTCGCGCACGACAAGGACATGCTCGAGATCTTCCGGACGATTCGACCGGATGATCTGGTCGCATCGATGGCGTGGCAGCAGAACCCGACGCGCTGGTGCTCGACGGGGAACCTGGTTGCGGCGCTCAAGACCGTGCAGCCCGAGCGGGTGGAGATGCTGAACTACTCCGCGGCCGTTGACAACAGCGGCGCGGGCATGGTGAGCAGCATCTCGGCGGCGATGTTCTAAAGCGAAGACAAAGGCATTCACCACAGAGACACAGAGGCACAGAGAAGAAAAGAGTTGTGAAAGGACAGGGGCGCGCTGGTTCTCAATTGACCGCTTCTGCCTTCCCTCTGTGTCTCTGTGCCTCTGTGGTGAGATTGATTCCGGAGACGATCGATGACGCAGGAAGTTTCGAAGAAGCCGATGGACGCGATCATGGCGCTGTGCAAGCGGCGCGGGTTTATCTATCAGGCATCGGAGATCTACGGCGGCATCAACGGCTTCTGGGATTACGGGCCGATGGGCGCGCAGCTCAAGAAGAACCTGCGCGACGCGTGGTGGCAGGACATGATCCTGCGGCCGTGCTGGGGGCGGAATGGTCCGAATGGCAGGCCGGTGCGCAACGTCGGGCTCGAGACGTGCGTCATTCAGCATCCCAAGGTGTGGGAAGCGAGCGGACACGTCGGCGGATTCAACGATCCGATGGTGGATGACAAAGAGACCAAGGGTCGGTATCGCTATGACCACGTGATGGTGTTCGTTCCCGAGAATGGCGACCCGGGCGACAAGCCGGTGTTCGCGTACGTCGGCGATCAGCCGAGCGAAGCGAAACAGAAGAAGAAGGCAGAGAAGACGTTTGGCGCGGTGAAGAGCGTCGCGCTCTCGACGATTCCGCAGCCGTGGACGCGCGTGATCGGGCCCGAAGCCGAGAAGCCGGGCACGCTGACCGAGCCCCGCATGTTCAATCTGATGTTCGACACGATTCCGGGCGCGATCCGGGATGAGGCGAACAAGGCCTATCTGCGCCCGGAGACGGCGCAGGGCGTCTTCGTGCAGTTCAAGAACGTGGTCGACACGACGCGCGTCAAGATTCCCTTCGGCATCGGCAACACGGGCCGCTCGTTCCGCAACGAAGTGACGCCCCGCAATTTCACTTTCCGATCGAGAGAGTTTGAACAGGCCGAGCTCGAGTTCTTCTGCCATCCGAGCGAATCGCTCGAGTGGTACAAGTTCTGGCGCGACTTCCGCATGGAGTGGTGGAAGGAGATCGGCCTCGCCGGCGAGAATCTCATTCTCCGCGAGCACGAGAAGGATGAGCTTTCGCACTATTCGCTCGGCACCAGCGACGTCGAGTATCGGTTCCCGTTCACGTCGCCGGGCTTCGGCGAACTCGAAGGCATCGCGCACCGGGGCGATTACGATCTCACGCAGCATCAGAAGGTCAGCGGCGCCAAGCTCGATTTCTTTGATACCGATCGGGGCGAGATTCTCCCCAACGGCGGCAAGAAGGGCGAGCGGTATCTGCCGCACTGCATCGAACCGGCGGCGGGCCTTGATCGAGGCGCGCTCGCGCTCATCTGCGAGGGTTACACGCGCGACGATTCACGTGCGAGTCCGGAATTCCTGAAGCTGCATCCGCGCGTCGCGCCGATCAAGGCGGCGGTCTTCCCGCTGGTCGCGAAGGACGGCATGCCGGAGGTGGCGGAGAAGCTGCACGCGGAACTGAACGACAAGTTCTGGAAGCTCGGCGGCATCGAGATGGACGAGAAGCAGTCGATCGGCAAGCGGTACGCCCGCATGGACGAAATCGGGACGCCGTTCTGCATCACGATCGATGGCGACACGATGTCGCAGCAGATCGTGACGATCCGCGACCGCGATACGGCGCAACAGCAGAAGGTGAGCCTGGACAAGGTGGGGGCGTTCTTGAGCGAGAAGCTCGGGGTGTAAATGTACTCGGTGACGCGTGAGCCGATGACGGAATCGGATCGCGAGTCGCTGCGTCGCTCCTACGGACCGAAGGGCGAGACCATCTGGCTTCGTCTCGGGTGCGCTGTTGGCGGGGCGCTGACCGCAGCTGCATGTGGATCACAAGTTGTGAGCGCCACCGGCCGCAGCATGTGGGATCTGATGGTGCTCGTGGTCTTTGTTGTCAGCGTTTGCGTCACAGTCTTTGCACTTTGGACGCTGATGACATGGTTTGGTGACCGACATCTTCGAGAGGCGATACGGGAAGCTACGAGCGGCTCCGCCAAGCCATGACTATCGAAGTTGTACACTTTCGAAGCCATGCGGCGTGGCGAATCCCCGAGGATCCGTTTGACGGCGACGATGATCGACTCGGCGTGCTTTACAAGCTTGGAGAAGATGCGTTCGTGATGACGCCGCTTTACGAGTTTTCTATGCCGGATTCGGGTGCGCGCGTGCCGGCGGAAGTTCGGATGCGTCGAACGCCGTCGCCGGAATCTGTACAGTTGACGGAGTTTGAACCGCTCGGCTCAGAAACGCTTGAATTGAGAGATGAGCTTGCCCACTGGGAAGAATTGTCGCCGACATGGGCGGACGATCTTCGCGAGATCGCGTCAGTGGGTGGGATGCTGCAAATGAAGGATTTGCCTGCGATCTGGCATCCAGTTGTGCGTGCAGTTTGAGGCATGGAAACGTTGCCGGCAGGAGTACGAATGCCTCCAGTTCTCGTCCTGCTCCCGGGCCTCGGCGCCGATTCTCGCCTCTTCGATCCGCAACGCGCCGACTTCCCTGATCTAATCAGTCCAGCGTGGATTGATCCGGAGCGCGGCGAATCGCTCGCGAACTACGCCGCCCGCATGGCTGAACAGATTCGTCCGTCGCTCCCCACTGAAAGATGCCCGCTCGTGCTTGGCGGCGTTTCCTTCGGTGGCATGCTCGCTGCTCAGATGGCCCCGCTACTCAGGCCCGATGCGGTCGTCCTGATCGGCAGCGCGTTGCATCCAAGAGAGATCGCGTTCTCGCTGAAGATGATGGCGATGGCGAGCCGGTGGATGCCCGCGCCGACGGGGCCGAGTGCGAGGATCATGGGGCGTGCGTTCATCCGGCGCCTTGGACCGATGACGCGTGAGCAGCGACGGTTCCTTGAAACGATGATCGACGCGGTTCCGTTCTCGTTTCTGCAATGGGCCGCACAAGCGATCTTCGGTTGGGAGGGCGTGAAGGTGAACGCGAAGCTGGTGAGGCTGCACGGGGAGATCGATCGGATCATTCCGTTTCCTGCCGCGGATCTGGTGCACAAGATTCACGGAGCCGGGCACGTTCCGAACGTTTCGCATGCGGACGAGGTGAACCGGCACCTGCGCACGTTGCTTCGCAATCTGTGAGCGCGGCAGCGTGAGTATCCTGCGCTCGGAGGTTCGTTATGCGATTCTCAATCTCCGATTCGATTCCGATCCTCGAGCGCACGCCCCGCACGGTGCGATCGATGCTTCAGTTTCTGCCAGAAGCATGGACGCATCGCAACTACGGCTCGAATCCGGACGGAACGCCCACGTGGGCAGCGCACGAGATCGTCGCACACATGATCTTCGCGGACCTGACGGATTGGCTGCCCCGGGCGAAGCACATTCTCGAGTTTGGCGATGCCAAGCCGTTCGACCCATTCGATCGTCATGGCCATCACACGCTCATGAATGGCAAGCCGCTGCATCGGCTGCTGGATGAGTTCGAACAGACGCGGCGTGAAGCGGTCGCGGGCCTGCATGCGTTGAAACTCTCGGACGCGGATCTCGACCGTGCAGGGACACATCCGGCGCTTGGTCCCGCGACGATGCGCAATTTACTGGCGATGTGGGTGGTGCACGATTTCAATCACCTGGCGCAGATGAACAAGGCGATGGCGTATCAGTACAAGACCGAAGTGGGGCCGTGGGAGGCGTACGCCTCGATTCTGGCTCCGCCTGCGCCGCGCTGAATCTCGGCTGCGCCGCAATGCGCGGCCCGCTTGCAGAGAACCTGAACCTTGCCGTACGAGCCTGAGCCGGCAAGAAATGAAAAGGCCCGGCGCACTGCGCCGGGCCTGGATCAAGAGCGAAATGTGCAGCCGACTCAGCGGTTCACGATGTACGCCGCGTCGAGTGTTCGTGCGATGCGGGTGCGTGCATCATCAAGGTGAGCCTTGGTGTACGCATCGGACGAGCTCTTGAGCCCAGCCTCGGCGAGTGCGTCAACACGCTTGAGTTCTGCCCGTGCGAGCGTCGAAACCGCACGCAGTGAAGCGCTGCCGGAATCCTTCAGGAGCGCCAGCGTCACGAGGCGTTCCAGATGCTCGCGCTGCAGGTTGCGCCGGAACGACGAGACCTGCGTGCCCGATTTGCCGTATTCGCGCCAGACGTTGTCGGTGACGGCTTGGACGACTTCGACCATCGTCACCGGGTTGTCGGAGCCCGCGGTGCGGAACTCATTGTCATACAGCCGGCGCAGCCGCGTGCCGTTCATGACCATCGTGAGCGCGAACGACTGCGCTCCGCCAACGGTGTCGTTGATCGTGAAATTCGCGTCCTGCACGATTTCGCCAACCGCGTCGGGATCGAAGTAGTACTCCTTGTTGAAGTGGCGGACGAGATCCGGCGTGAGGCCGTAGGCGCTGTCCTCGAACGCGTTGTCCATGATGAGCCTGAGGGCGCGGCGCTGCTTGTCGGCCGGGATATCTTCGATCGGCGCACGATTGCCCGGGTCGCCCTTGGCATCGTTGTTCAGGTACGAGCCGCCCACCCAGCGAGAAGCAATCGAGAGCATCTGCAAGTGCGTTCCGAGCAGCGCGTTGTAGCGGCGGCGGGCGTAGGCCCACGATTCGCCGTCTTTTACCACTTTATCGAGCAGTTTTCCTCGCACATCTTGGACCAGTCCAAGTCGACTTTCGGCAAACTGCAGGTTGTCGGCGCCCAGATCCCACGTGTTATTTCTGGGGTCGGCATCGAATGAGATCGCGATCTGCGACTGGTAGATCAGGTCGGGCTCGCCGGCCCGCTTGGCGAGTTCGGGCAGCTTGTCTTCGGGGCCGTAGCCGTAGGCGATGACCCATTTGTCGTACGGGCCGACGGTGGGGGTGGCGTACGGTCCTTGGACATCGCCGAGCTTGTAGTTGATGTTCGCCGCGGCATAGTCCATCACGGAACCGACGGTCGGTCCGCTGAAGCCGGCGGTGTTGATGTCCTTCAGCGAGCGGATGTTGCTCGCGATCATGTTGTGCTGAAGGCCGAGGCAGTGGCCGACCTCGTGCGCCGAGATGTAACGGATCATCTGGCCGACGAACTCTTCGGGCAGATCATCGAGCAGATCGGGCGAGTTGGGCTTCACAGCGTCCGCTGCAAACGCGGCATCGGCGAGCGAGAGATCGAGCGAGAGAAGCGAACCGATCTGGCACATGCCGCCGTTCATGTTGGAACGGGTCCAAGCTTCGGTGCGGCTGAGCGCGGGCACGTCCGGCGTCATGGCCTTCAAGGACCGCTCTTTCAAGACCTTTTCGCGCTGTTCCGCGGCGACCATGCGGAGCCGGGGATCCCATGTCGGATGTTCTTCGAGCCACGCAAGCGTGTCGGGCCCGAATGCGTGCTCGGCGAGCGCGGGAGCGAAATTCTCGAGCATGCTGCGGACCGAGCGGGTCAGGCCCTGATGCCAGACGACATCGGCATCGAGGATTTCGCCCGTGGTCGGATTCGAGCGGCTGGGTCCGATGGCGTAGGTCTGATCGCTGGCGCTCCAGCAGAAGAAGTTGTAGCGCGAGTCCTCCGGATCCTTATCCATGTTCGCGCCGGTCGCGGCATCCTGCTGATAGACGACGACGGCGTTGTCGATTCCAACTTCCGCGAATGCGGTGTTCCACATCAGGATGCCTTCGCGCACGTACTTGCGGAAGCGCACCGGCGTGGTGTTCTCGATGTACCAGACGATTGGTTGCTTGGGCGGGCTGAGCTTGAGACTCGGATCGGCCTTTTCCAGGCTCCAGCGGTTGATGTAGCGATCGGTGACTTCGCGGTTGGCGGTCTTGGCGAAGTCCTGGTGCCAGTTGTAGAAGTAGCCGAACTTGGAATCCGCCTTGCGGGGCTTGAAGCCGGGCGTGCCGCTGAGTTCGCCGATGGAGTAGGCAAAGCGGACGAGCTGGCCATCGGGGCGCGGGGCCTGGATCTCGACGACGATGTTCTTGGGGAAGGCTTTGACCTTGGTGAACTTGGTCAGCGCCGGGTTCACGGCGTCCAGTTCGGGTCCGTAGCCGCCAAAGGCGGAGCCGCCAAAGAACTTGGAAACGTCTTTGGTTGCCATCGTGCCGAGGTCGATCACCGGGCGGTTGCCGGGTGCCATCGAGACGATCGGAACAGTGGTGAGCACGCGTCCAGTGAAGAGCTGCTCGATCGAGTCTTTCGCCTGCTTGTCGCCCGCTGTACGGACGCTGTAGTCGGGGGCAACGAGTGCGAGTTGTTTATCGAAACGTTCCCATTTCACGAAGTGGGTGGGGCCCATGACGCCCGCCTGCGGGTCACCGGCGGTGACGGTGCACGCGATCATGAGTTGCTGCTGATCGAAGTTGGCGGAAAGAACGGCGAGGAGCTTGAAGGTCTTCTCGTCGCGGTAGAGGTCATAGAGCGGCGCGGAGCCGTCGGCGACGGAGACGACCTTCGTGAGCCCTTCGGTCACTTTTTCGAATGGTGGGAAGTCGGGAGCCTTTGCAGGGGCGGCCGGTGCGGAACCTTCAGCTGCTCCGGGCGCGGGAGCCGAAGCCGGAGATGGCTGGGCTGTCGGCTGCGCGAGGGCATTTGCCGCTCCGAGCAGTGCGAGTCCGGCGGAGAGTTGGAGAAGCCGATTCGAACGATGCAATTTGGGCATGGGTTGTGTCTCGCAAGCGGCGCTGTGTGCCGCGAGCACTCTACAAACCGCCATTGCGAAAGTTGCGACGGAACGGCGCGAACGATTTCATCGCGGGTAGCGCTGAAAGTGATGCGATTTGTGCGCGCCGGCGATGTGCGGGAGTTCGTTTGGCCGGACGCAATGCGTGGCGCGGAGTTGAAAAGAAGGGTTTTGATCGGTATACTTTTCCATTGGCTGGATCCGCGACCGCGCGAAAATGCAGCAACGGTCTCGGCTGTCTGTAAGAAAAGGAAGGAGCACGCACTTTTTCGCGGAAGCGAGCGGGTGGTGAATCCCAGAGAGCACGGGCGAGAAGTAGAAAAGGGTGGCGGGATATCGGTGTCGGAAGACCAGTCTCGGGTAGGGACAGATCGGTTCACGAGGCAGTTTTCGGCTTGTTCGCAGAGGTCGGGCGTGCGGGGCAGTCTGTTGGCGGCAAGCCGGCGAGGAGCGTGTTCGCGTGTGGAAATGGATCCTTGGGAGCCTGGTTGTGATTGCCGCGTGCGTTGGCGGCGCCGGCTTTTGGCTGGTGAAGTCGGGCCAACTCGATTCGATCCGTCAGAGCTTTGATCCGTCGGCAAAGGCGACGTTTGTGCGACTGGAGCCGGCGAAGCGGGGCGATCTTGTTCGCGTGGTCAGCGCCCCCGGCGTGATCGAACCCCGGCAGAAGGTTGATATCTCGGCGCAGGTTTCGGCGCGCATCATCGCGATGCCGTACCGCGAGGGCAAGCGGGTCAAGCAGGGCGAAGTGATCGTGCGGCTGGATGCGGACGATCTGAAGGCGTCGTTCGAATCCGCCAAGGCATCGCTCCGGAGCGAAGAGGCTCGGCTGGCGGGCGCGAAGGCGTCGATGGAGAACATGACGCTCGAACTCGGGCGCAAGCGCGAGCTCTGGGCGAGCAAGGATATCTCGAAGGCGGAGCTGGATACGGCGGAGGCCGAGTACAGCCGCGCCGAGAGCCAGTACAACCAGGTGGTGCACTCGATCGCGATCGCGAAGGCGAACATCGATCGGGCGAGCAAGAACCTGAGTTACACGGTGATCACCGCGCCGTTCGACGGCGTGGTGACGAGCGCGCAGGCGGAAGTGGGCGAGCTGGTGGTCGTCGGCACGCTGAACAACCCGGGCTCGGTGATTATGCAGGTTGCGGATCTCAACAGCATGATCGTGAAGGCGAAGGTTGACGAGACGAACATCGCTCCGGTGGCGATCGGTCAGCGGGCCAAGGTGTACATCAACGCGTTCCCCAACCGCACGTTCGGCGGTGTTGTTGAAACCATCCAGCCCCTGCGTGTGATCGACAAGGACGGCACGGCGTACTTCCAGGCGGAAGTGAAGCTGGAAGTGCCCGAAGATGTTGCGGTGTATTCCGGCATGACCGCCAACGCCGACATCGAGGTCGAGAACTTCCGCGACGTGATCAAGGTGCCCAGCCAGGCCGTTGTGGAGCGCATGGTGGAAGAGCTTCCGAGCGGCGCGCTTCAGGATGCGACCCTCGTGGATCGCAACAAAAAGTGGACCCGCGTGGTGTATGTCTATGAGAACGACAAGTCGGTCGTGCAGCCCGTGATCGTCGGGCCGAGCGACCTGACCGACACCGTGATCCTCAAGGGTCTGGAAGACGGGAAAAAGGTCATCGCCGGTCCGTTCAAGGTTCTCGTGAGCCTCAAGGCCGATCAGCGACTAACGGACAAAGAAGAGAAGCCCGCGGGCGTGTCGGCGGTCCGCACGGCCGACGCTTCGTCCGCAAAGCCACAGGCGCCCGCCGCCACCGAAGCAAAGAAGGACGACAAGAACGACAACAAGAAGGACGAGAAGAAAGGAACCGCGCCGGCGTCCGAGACGGCAGGCAAGTCCGACAAGCCGGCCGGCTCCCAGGCCACCGCGCCCGCCGGCGGACGCTGATTTTCCCTCGTCTATCGCTGCTTTCTCATCACGCTCCATGCTCGCCATCAAGATCCGCCAACTCGAGAAGACTTACCGCATCGGGACCGAGAAGGTCCACGCGCTGCGGGGTGTTGACCTCGACATCCACCGCAACGAGTTCGTCGCGATCATGGGCGCTTCGGGTTCGGGCAAGTCCACGCTCATGAACATCCTCGGCTGTCTCGATCGTCCGACGCGGGGGCAGTACGAACTCGCCGGCAAGCCGACGCACAAGATGACCGCAACGCAGCTGGCCAAGGTGCGCAACGAGGAGATCGGCTTCGTCTTTCAGAGCTTCGAATTGCTCAGCCGCGCCAACGCCGTTGCGAACGTCATGCTCCCGCTGCTCTACTCCGCCAAGCACTGGTGGGGCGCCCGGGCCATGGCCAAGCGCACGCTGGAGCGCGTCGGCCTGGGCAACCGCATGGGGCACAAGCCCAACCAGATGTCCGGCGGCCAGCGCCAGCGCGTTGCCGTCGCCCGCGCGCTCGTCACCAACCCGAGCATCCTCCTCGCCGACGAACCCACGGGCAACCTCGACAGCAAGACCAGCGAAGAAATCATCGCTCTCTTCAAGCAGCTCCACGACGAGGGCCAGACCATCGTCATCGTGACGCACGAAGAGGACATCGCCGGGCACGCGAAGCGGATCATCCGCCTGCGCGACGGCAAGATCGTTTCCGATCATCCGACGGATGAGGATCCGATCCACCAGGACTATCTCCAGTCCGCCGCGGATTTCGCAATCCGTGCTGCCGCGGCCGTTCCGGCCCACGCGGACAAGAAATCCATCGGAGCGGGAGCCTGACGCATGTTCATCTTCCGCCTGCTCTTCCAGACCGTGCTGATCGCCCTCGCCCAGATCTGGGCCAACAAGATCCGCGCGCTCCTCACCACCCTGGGCATCGTCATCGGCGTCGCGGCGGTCGTCTCGATCATTGCGGCGACCAAGGGCATGGAGAAGTTCGTGCTCGATCAGTTCGCGACGCTCGGCGCGAACAAGGTCTGGATCTTCCCACGCATGCCCGATCAGCGCCGCGACAAGTACAACTGGCGTCAACTGCGGATTACCACGCAGCAGGTGAACGGCATGCTCGCCGCGGCACCCTCGCTGGCGAGGCTCTCGCCGGTCATGAACTTCACGGGGACGGTGCAGGCGGGCGAGAAAGTGAAGGACCTCGTGACCGTCACGGGCATCCGCCCCGACTGGCACGAGATCGAGACCCGCTTTGTCACCACCGGCCGCCCATTCACCAGCACCGACGAGGACGGCAAACTGCAGGTTTGCCTGATCAACGACAAGGGCGTTGCGGAACTGAACCTCAACGCCGACCCGACGGGAACGGTGATTCTCGTCGCGGGCAGGCGGTTCAAGATCGTCGGCGTGGTTGAGACCAAGGCCGTCAGCCCGATGTTCGGAGGCAACGAAGCCCAGACCGAGATCTACATCCCGTTCGCGACGGGCGAGATGATGCGGCCCGAGCCCCGCATGTACATCGTTGCGCAGAGCCGCGGCCCGGAGCTGACCGAGGACGTCAAGGCGGAAGTGACGACGTACATGCGCCGGATCCGACATATCGAACCCGGAGATCCCAATACCTTCGGAGTGGAAGCGATCGACTCGGCCATCGAACAGTTCAAGAAGCTCGCCACCTTCCTGCAGGTGTTCGCGGCGGGAATCGTTGCGATCTCGCTCATCGTCGGCGGCATCGGGATCATGAACATCATGCTCGTCTCGGTCAGCGAACGCACGCGAGAGATCGGGCTTCGCAAGGCGGTGGGCGCGAAGCCCAGCGTGATCCTCACGCAGTTCCTGGTCGAGGCGATCACGCTCTGCCTCATCGGCGGCGCCATCGGCCTGGCGATCGGGCAGGGCCTGGTCTTTGTTCTTCGCTCCGTTCCGGCGCTCTCGCTCGACGGCGCGGTCATTCCCGGCTGGGCGATCGGGTTGTCGGTCGGCTTCTGCGCCGCGACCGGCCTTCTCTTTGGAATGTTCCCGGCGATCAAGGCTTCGCGTCTTGACCCAATCGAGGCACTGCGGCATGAATAATCGGGTTCGCGCACGAGGCGCGTCTTCCTCTTCCGGGGTGTTCGTGCCGAGTGGCCTGCGTGCGATCGCGTTCGGGAGTGCCGCGCTGGTGCTCTTCGGCTGCGAGGGCAACCCGTTTTCGAGTGAACCGGCGGATTTCGGGCGCGAGGTCGCGCTCGAACGCCTCCGCAAGATCGACACGGCCAACCTGAACAAGTACGCCAAGCCCGATCCGCACATCCCGACCGATGCCGCCGGCATGGTCGATAAGGAAGCGATCGAACGGGCCCGCAAGCGTTTCGAGGGGATCAAGTCGTACGACCTGACGATCGAAGAGGCGCGGGCGAGCACGCTGGCCAACAACCTCGATCTTCAGATCGCGCTCATGGACCCCGCGATCGCCCGCGAAACCGTCAGCCAGGAGGACGCCCGTTTCGAGAGCGCGTTCACGCTGCGATCGATCTGGCAGGAGCAGAACCAGCCGACCGGCCTTGATACGCCGGGCCTCGATCAGACCTATCAGGGCACGCGTTTCATCGAGCCGGGGGTGACGATCCCCACCCGCACCGGCGAGACGATCAATGTCTCGCTCATCCCTCAGCGGTTCGATGCGAACCCATCCAACGGCACGTTCGACCCTCAGTACACGAACGAGCTGGCTTTCTCGGTCAGCCAGCCCCTGCTCCGCAACGCCGGGCGGCGTGCGAACACGGCCGCGCTTCGCGTCGCCAATTACAACCGCCAGGCCGCCGAGGCGACGACCAAGCTCGAGGCCATCCGCCAGCTCGCCGCGATCGATCGCTCCTATTGGCGGCTCTACCAGGCCAAGAAGAACCTGGAGGTTGCGCAGCAGCAGTACGAGCTCGCCTCGGCCCAGCTCGAAACGGCGCAGCGCAAGGTGACGGCCGGCTCGGTCGCCGAGATCGAAGCGATCCGCTCGCAGGCGGGCGTTTCCGACAAGCTCGACCTGATCATCCGCGCTCAGAACAGTGTGCTCACGCAGCAGCGCGAGCTGAAGCGGGTGATGAACATGCCCGGCCTGGATGTCGAATCCCCGACCATGGTGGTCCCCACAACTCCGCCCGATCTCATTCTCTATGAGTTCGATCGGGGCGTGCTGACCAAGTTCGCGGTTTCGACCCGCATGGAGATGCTCGAGCTCGAATTGCGTCTAGCCGCGGATGCCGCCAACATCGACTTTCAGCAGAACCAGGCCCTGCCGCTCTTGTCGCTGGATTACACCTACAACGTGAACGGCCTGGGCGGCGTGCGGGGCACGGCGTTCCAGAACACGATGTCGTTCGAGCACGCCGACTGGTCGGTCGGCCTCTCGGCGCAGATCCCGATCGGGAACGAGGCGGCGCGCTCCGCCGTGCGTCGCGCGATCCTCCAGCGCCTCCAGCGCCTGAGCACGCGCGATGCGCGCGAGCTGGCGATCCGGCAGGAAGTGCTCAACGCGATCGACTCCATCGAGGCATCGTGGCAACGCGTGATCGCCTCGCGTCAATCCGTCATCCTGAACACCCGCGCGCTCCAGGCCGAGCAGCGTCAGTTCGCTGTCGGCGCCAGCACCAGCGTCTTCGTGCTCGATGCCACCACCCGCCTCGCCGATGCGCAGTTCAACGAGATTTCCGCCATCGCGGACTACGAGATTTCTCAGGTCGATCTCGCGTTCTCCACCGGAACGCTGCTCGGTCAGTCACGCGTCGATCTCTCCATTCCCAATCGTCCGGATCCGGATCAGCCCGCGCCGCGCGAAGAAGTCGGCAGCGACGGACCCGCACCCTACCTGCCCGGTCCGGGCGTGCTCGAGATCTTCCGCAAGGGCCGCCCGAAGTCAGAAGAAACCGCGCCGGTGCTCCCGATGCCGACCGAATCCCCCGCGCCGGGCACGCAAGGCCCGCCGCCGGATTCGGGCAAGCCCGTCGCCGACCCGGTTCAGCCCGTTCCCCCGGACTACAACGGCAGCAAGTCGCCCTGATCCGGCTTACCGACCGCTCGTCTCCTCATCGTCGAGCATGCGCAGGGCCGGGGTATCCAGGTCGTCGAATTGCCCCTGACGCGCGGCACGGATGAACGCGATCAACGCGCCGGCAGCAAGCACGAACGCCAGAGGCAGCATGATCGTCAGCACGCTCACGCCGGCACCCCTTTCGCCGGAACAAACTCGCGCCGGGCGCGTTTTCGCTCCGCAGGCGCTGCCCGTTCGTTCTGCTTGAACGGCTTTGATCGCAGGCAGATTGCCACAACCGTCAGCGAGCTGGCCGGCATGATGATCGCCGCCAGCAGCGGGCTGATCATTCCCGTCATCGCAAGCCCCGCCGCGAGCACGTTGTAGCCCAGCGAAGCCGCGATGGTCAGGTGAATCGATCGCACCACGCGCCGCGATGCTTCCATCAGCTCGACCACCGGACCGAGCCCGTCCTTCTGAAGCGAAACATCGGCCGCGGCAAGGCTCGCCTCGGCCCCGCCGCGCACGGCAATGCCGACGGTCGCGGACGCAAGTGCCGCCGCATCGTTGACGCCGTCCCCGATCATCACAACCGTGGCGTGCTCGGCCGCGGAGCGCACGGCCCGCACCTTTTCTTCCGGCGTCGCGCCGCCGATCACCTGCGCGCCGTGAAGCCCGACCACCCCGCCGACCGCCCGAGCGACATCCTCGCGATCACCGGAGAGCATCCGAACGTTCCAGCCCAATGCGCGCATCCGCACGATCGACGAAGCAGAATCGGAGCGCACCGGGTCGCCGATCTCTGCCAGCGCCACACACCGATTGTCGAGCGCGACCATCACCGCCGTATTGCCCCGCGCGGCGCAGCCCGCCGCGATTGCGCGAAACCCGCCCGCGATTTCCGCGCCAAGGTCCTCAAGAAACCGCTCGGATCCGACCGCGATCCGGTGGAAACCCGACCCATGGATTTCGCCTCGGCCCACGATTCCGCGGCCCGGAGTTTCCACGGATTCGCCGGCTGAAAAAGCCGGGGAAAACCCGCCGCAGCAGGCCGAGGCAAGTGTCCGGGCGATCGGGTGCGAAGAACCCTGTTCGAGCGCGCCGACAGCGCCCCGCACCGACTCGTCGCCGTACCAGCGAACCAGCGACATCTCGCCCCGCGTGATCGTTCCGGTCTTGTCGATCAGCACGATCCCTTTCCCCGTTGCGAGCGCCTCGAAGACATCGCCGCCCTTCACGAGCATTCCACGCCGTGCCGCCCATCCCATCGCCACGGTCATCGCGAGCGGCGTGGCCAGCCCGAGCCCGCACGGACAAGTCGCGATCAGCAGTGCCGCGGCACGGTCGATCGCGATCGAAGGCGACTCCTTCCACCAAAGGAGCAGCGTTGCCGCCGCAAGAGCGAGCAGCGCCCAGAGAAGCCGCGCCCCCCAGCGATCGGCGAGGCGCACGATGGCGGCGCGCCTTCGTCCCGCTTCCTCCACCGTGCGCATCAACCGCCCGATGCGGGTCGATTCGCCTGTTGCCGACACCAGCATCCGGATCGGTGACGACACATTGAGAGTTCCCGACGCTGCCTCGTCGCCGACGCAAAGAGCCACCGGGCGCGATTCGCCGGTCAGCATCGACTGATCGAATCGGGAGGAACCGAGCAGGATCGTTCCGTCCGAGGGCACGGTTTCTCCGGCGCGCACCTCGACGATATCGCCGGCGTTGAGCCCCTCCGTTGCGATCTCCGTGATCGACCCGTCCTCGTGAACTCGCCGAGCCGTTGCGGGTCGGAGATTGAAGAGCAGTTCGAGCGAATCGGCCGCGTAACGCTGCTGGCGAAGCTGGATCATGCGGCCGATCAACAGAAAAAAGACCAGCGCCGAGATGGAGTCGAAGTACAAGTCGCCCGAACCCGCGATCGTCTTCCAGATTCCCCATGCGCCGCCCAGGTAAAGCCCCATCGCGATCGGAACATCCAGGTTGATCGTCCGCGCCCGGAGCGCCGCGATCGCGGACCTGGCGAACACCAGCCCCGGCCACGCCAGACAGAGCGTGTTGAGCAGCATCGCTGTCCAGCGGAAGAGCTGCTCGTGCTCGCGCTCGATCCCCTCGAACATGCCGGCGTAGAGCGCGAAGAAGAGCAGCATGATGTTGCCGGCGCAGGCTCCCGCAACCGCCACCCGCACCAGCATCCTCCGGTCTTCGCGTCGGCGCGCTTCGCGCACGCTGGCCTGCCGCGCGGGGTGGGGGGGATACCCGAGTGAATCAAGCGTCCGGCCGATCGTGCCGAGCGTCGTGCGCGCGGGGTCGAACCGCACCGCGACGCAGGCCCGGCGCATGTCCAGGCGGGCTTCGATCACGCCCGGAACAATCCGCGGCAGCTTCTCGACCAGCCACACGCACGCTGCGCAGTGCAAGCCCTCGAGCAGAAGCTCGGTCTGCACCGTGCCGTCCTCGAGGGTCGTGCAGTACAAGCTCTGAAACGCCCGGTCATCAAAGTCGGCGTAGCCGCGGGAGCGAGCCTTCCTGCTCGGCTCGCTCGGGGATTGCTCGGCCTGCTCTCGCAGCCGGTAGTACGCATCAAGCCCGCAGGAGTGGATCAGCTCATACGCGGTCTCGCATCCGGTGCAGCAGAATCGATCGCCCGAGCCGGTGGGGATGGGCAGCGCGCAGTGGATGCACGGTGCGCCCCGCTCGTGCGCTTCGGTGTTGGTCGGGGTTGCTGCGGCCGGTGACGTCACGGATGCACGACCGCCTTTTCGGGATCATGACAAAGCGGGCAGGCCGCGTCGGCGGAGCGTGACCGGATATCGGCCGCCGGATCACTCCAGTCGATCGAGGCCAGGCTCCCCGCAGAGATCGGAGCGACGATGCGCGCGGCGATCATCCAGATCGCGGTTGCGATGAGCACCACGTTGGTCACCACGGGAAGGTGCTTCCGCATGGAGCCGGTCAAACACTGTGCGCCGATGCCGATCGCCGCCATCACCGGCAACGTGCCGAGCCAGAAGACCGCCATCATCAGGGCTCCCGCGAACGGATCGGCCGTGCCGGCGCTCACGATCACGAAGGTGTACAGCCAGCCGCAGGGGAGAAACGTCGTCAGAAGCCCGATCGCAAAGGCCCGGGGCAGCGGCGTCAGCTCGAACGCCCGCACGTGTCCGGCGTGCGCGATCCGCAGCAGAACCCCCGGCAGAGGCACGCGACCGATCCGGAATCCCATGTGCTTTGCGAGCGCGAGCAGCCCGAGCCCGAGCATCAGCGCCGCCGCGGCAAGCCCGGCGACGCGCTGTATTCCAAGGAGCGAACCCCCAAAGTCAAAGGCGGCTCCGAGCATGCCGGCCGCGGCACCGAACGCGAGATACGTCGCAAGCCTTCCTGCGTTGTACGCGCCGTTGAGGGCGGTGCGCGAGACCCGCTCTTCGGGCGATGATGCGACGGCCGCGAAGGCCCCGCACATGCCGGCGCAGTGCGTCGAACCGAGCAGGCTTGCAGAAAGCACGGCCCCGGCGAGTGCGAGCATCATCGAATCATCCTCCCTGTTTCGCCTCCGGTGCCGATTCCCGATCCATCCAGCATGATGTCGTGTTCGCTCGTGAAGGTGTCGGCGGCGCGCGACACGACGAGCCGCACGCGCCACAGGCCGGGCGCGGAGATCGGGATGACCGCTGCGTATGCGCCGTTGTCCTGGCGGAGCATCACCGATCGTCGCTCGGACGAGCGCAAGCTTGCAAAGGCTTCGGCCCGGACGACCGCATCGCGCACCGGATTCCCCTCGCGATCGAAGATCGTGACGGTGAGCGTTGCCACTCCTGCCGCGGAATTGGTGTGCAGCGCTGCTTCGGTCCGCCACCCGAGCCGCGCGTTGGCCGCACGCTGCTCGATCACCCGGTCGTACGCCAGGGCCCGCGCGTAATAGTCCGGCTCCACACCGGCGTGCGCGTCCGATGTTGCGCAGTAGATCGTGGTCGCGACGATCCCCATATTCATCAGGATCAGCGCGAGAACCAGCGCGAGCCATGATCGCCCGGATCCGGCGGGTGGAGCGAGCGTCCGCCCGGCATCGAGTGAGCCCGAGATGCTCATCGCGTACCTCCTGTGGAGTCCACATTCTCCGCCGGCCCGAGCGCGACGTATGCCTCGCGCTGCTCAAAGCCCTGGGGGCCCCGGACCACGACCGTGATGGGCTTGCGTCCGTGCTCGAACGAGCTCCGCGGCAGCGCCACAATCAGCGAAGAAGTATCGGTCTTTCCTGCTTCGACGCGGACCGTGTCGCTCGATGCGATGCGAGCGCCCGGACCGCCCTCGATCCGCACAAGGAACTCCGCTGTCTGCGCGGTCCGGTTCACAAGCTTCAGCCGCAGGTTGTTCTCGATTGCTCCATCCGGCATCACCGAGAACGGCTGTCCCGGTCCGCGCAGCACCGTCACGTCGGCAACTCCGGTGTGCGCAAGCGTGAAGACGAACAACCCCGCCAGCAGCACGAGCACAATGGGATACAGGACGACGCGGGGCCGGAGAAAGCGGAATCGCTCGCCGCTCATTGCCGCCTGCGATGAATAGCGGATCAGTCCGGTCGGACGCTTGACCTTCCGCATGACGGTGTCGCATGCATCGATGCACTGGGCGCAGCCGACGCACTCCATCTGGAGCCCGTTGCGGATATCGATCCCCGTCGGGCACGTCGTGACGCACATGCGGCAGTCGATGCAGTCGCCCGGGTCTTCCGGCGAGGCATTCAGCACGGGCAGCGCGACCGCGCTCCGCTTCGCCGAGCGCGGTTCGCCCCGTTCGCGGTCGTAGCGCACCGTCACCGAGTGCCGGTCGAGCATGACCGCCTGGAACCGCCCGTACGGGCACGCGACAAGGCACACCTGCTCGCGGAAGTAGCCGAAGTTGAACATCATCGCCGCCGTGACGGCCATCACAACGCCGAAACCGAGCGGGTGCGCCGTCGGCGCACCGATGACCCATTGGCGCAGCAGATCCCACGAAACAAAGTACGCGAGGAACACGTGCGCGAGGGCGAGCGAGATCACCAGGTACGCCGCGAATTTCAGGGGCTTGCGCACCCCGGAGTTCTGCAGGACGCCCCTGGGTTTTCGCCCGGGCGAACCCTCGAAGAGCCGTTCGAGCGGCCGGAAGACGAACTCCATGTACACGGTTTGCGGGCACGCCCAGCCGCACCACACGCGCCCGAAGAGCGCCGTCAACCAGAAGATCGTCAGGAACACCATCACGACAAGCAGCGCGAGCAGCAGCGTGTCGGTCGGGAAGAATGTTTGACCGAGGATGTGGAATCGCCGTGCCGGGATGTCGAGCAGGATGAGCGGGAAGCCCCGAACGTGAATCAGCGGCAGGGCAACAAACAGCGAGATCAGCGCGTACGCCGCGGCACGCCGGCCGCTCAGGAACTTCCCCGGCGAGACCCGCGGCTTCAGCCAGCGCCGCGATCCATCGTCATTCAGCGTCGAGAGCACGGCTCCCGCGCTCGGCGCAGGGTCGGTCCCGGGCTGCGCGGGTGTCGGGGCGGACTGGGAGGCGGTCGATTCGTCGGCGACGCTCAAGCTCTCGGCCTCCTTCTCACTTTGCTGCGGGTTTGGGCCATGCCGGGATGGGCTCGCCCTCCGCGGCCTTCGCGACCGCGGGGGTCGTGCCGCGGAGCGATGCGACGTACGCCGCCAGGATCACGCGTTCGTTGTCGGAGAACGTGCGCTTCCACGCGGGCATCGCGCCGGCGTTTGCACCGTCGGTGATGACCTTGAAGATGTCGGAGACGTGCTTGATGTTCTTGAAGCTCTCGTCGCACAGGTTCACGCCGACAAGCCCGCCCCCGTCCTTGCCGTGGCATGCGGAGCAGTTGCCGATGAACGCCGCCTTGGCGATGGTCATGAACTGCGGGTTGTCGATCTGCTGCAGGATCGACTGGTCGTCGGCTTTGAGCTGACCGACGGAACCGAAGACGCGGACAAACTCGGCACGCTGGTCGTTGGACCACGAGTCTTCGACGGTCCAGCCCGCGACGCTGAAATGGAAGAAAACGAGATAGAGCGCCGAGAAAACGACGGAGGTGCCGAACATCCAGTACCACCAGCCGGGTGTCGGGTTGTCGAACTCGCGGATCCCGTCGTACTCGTGGTCCGTCAGCGGATCGGTGGCCTGGGAGGCGGTGCGGGGGGGCGGGTTGCTCATGGCCTGGGCTCCTTGTGCGCGGGGTGCGCTGTTGCATGGCTCGGCGCACGCTCGGGTTCGTCCAAAGGCAGCAGGGCGGCCCGATCGAACTCCGCCCGCTTCGATCGCTTGAGCACCGTCACGATCACGCCGGCAAAGACCGTCAGGAACAGCAGCATCGCGACGATCGGGAACGCCGCCAGCCCGAGGCCGCTCATCACGTCGGAGAGTTTCATCGTGCCGCACTCCCGATGGTGCCCGGAATGGTGCCTGGAATGGTGCTTGGTGCGCTCGGCGCGGGCTCCGGCGTCGGCGCGGGCTTGGAAATGTCGGTCCCGAGCCTTTGCAGATACGCGACGAGGGCGATCACTTTCTTCTTTTCAAGGCCCTTTGGTCCCTGGGCGTCCACGACCTCGCGTGCCAGTTTTAGTGCCTGCTCGCGCGCCATCTCCGGAGCACGCCCGTTCTTGACCGCCTCGCCGTAAGGAACTCCCAGCATCGCGTGAACGCGGACACGCGACTGGATCTCCTCGAAATCAAGGTCCTCCGCGAGCAGGTGCGGGTAACCGGGCATGATGGATTGGGGTGACGATTGCCTCGGATCGTCGAGGTGCAGCACGTGCCAGAGGTTGCTGCGCATCCCGCCCTCGCGCGCGAGGTCGGGGCCGATCCGGCGCGAGCCCCACTGGAACGGATGGTCGTAGACAAATTCGCCGGGTTTGGAGTACTCGCCGTAGCGTTTGGTCTCGGCCCAGAGCGGGCGGATCATCTGCGAGTGGCAGTTGTAGCAGCCCTCGGAGAGATAGATATCGCGCCCCGCCAGTTCGAGGGGCGTGTACGGCTGCACGCTCGCGATCGACGGAACGTTCGATCGAATCGCGAACATCGGGATGATCTCGAGCGCCGAAGCGATCGCGACCGCCACGATCGTCCACGCGATGAACTTCGAGGGCACGGCCTCCAGCATCCGGTGCCACCAGGCGCTCTGGACGTTCTGGATGAACACGTCGCCGGCGCGCCCGAACTCGGTGTTCGCCTCCAGCCTTGACTTGAAGATCGGCCGCTCGAAATGCACCGGGCGCAGCGCCGGGGTCTTCAAAACCGGAACCTCGTACACCGCGGGCCGGGCCATCCACGTGCGGAGCACGTTGTAGCCCATCAGGATCGCGCCGGCAAAGTAGAGCAGGCCCCCGATCACGCGGATCCAGTAGAACGGCATGAGCTTGACCACGGTCTCGATGAAATCGGGGAAAGCCAGTGCGCCCGACTGATCGAACGCCCGCCACATCAGTCCCTGCGTGATCCCCGCGACATAGATCGGGATCACGTAGAGCAGGATGCCGAGCGTGCCGATCCAGAAGTGCCACTCGGCCATCTTCTTCGAGTAGAGATTGGTCTGGAAGATCCGCGGCGCAAGCCAGTAGATCATGCCGAACGTCATGAACCCGTTCCAGCCCAGCGTGCCCCCGTGGACGTGCGCGATCGTCCAGTCGGTGTAGTGGCTCAGCATGTTGACGGTCTTGACCGACAGCATCGGGCCTTCGAAGGTGGACATCATGTAGAAGGTGATGCCGACGACAAAGAACTTCAGCACCGGGTCGTCGGTCAGCTTGTGCCACGCGCCGCGCAGCGTGAGCAGGCCGTTGATGCCCCCGCCCCACGAGGGCATCCAGAGCATGACGGAGAAGAGCATGCCAAGCGTGGACGCCCATGCGGGCAGGGCCGTGTAGTGCAGGTGGTGGGGGCCCGCCCAGATGTAGATGAAGACCAGCGACCAGAAGTGGACGATCGACAACCGGTACGAATAGACCGGGCGCTCCGCCGCCTTGGGCATGAAGTAGTACATCATGCCAAGGAACGGCGTCGTCAGGAAGAACGCGACGGCGTTGTGCCCGTACCACCACTGGATCATCGCGTCCTGCACGCCCGCGAAGACCGAGTAGCTGCGGAAGAGCCCCGCCGGGATCACCAGCGAGTTCACCACGTGCAGCATCGTGACGGTCACGATCGTCGCGATGTAGAACCAGAGCGCGACATACATATGGCGCTCGCGCCGGACCTTCAGAGTCATGAAGAAGTTCGTGCCGAAGAAGCCGAGCCAGACGACGGCGATCAAGAGGTCGATCGGCCACTCGAGCTCGGCATATTCCTTGCCCTGCGTCGCGCCCAGGGGCAGCGTGATCGCCGCCAGCACGATGATGAGCTGCCAGCCCCAGAAGTGCAGGCGGCTCAGCCGGTCCGACCACATGCGGGCTTTGCAGAGCCGCTGCGTGGAGTAGTAGATCGCTGCGAAGATCGCGTTCCCGGCAAAGGCAAAGATCGCGGCATTGGTGTGCAGCGGGCGAAGACGCCCGAAGCTGAGGAACTGCACGTTCACGAGGATCGAGAGGAAGGCAAACGGCTTCGAACCCGATGCCGTGGTGTAATTGATGACAGTGGGCACAACCAGCTGCAGAGCGATGATCAACCCCACCAGGAACGCGACCAGCCCCCAGACCACCGTGACGGCAAGAAACTTCCGCACGATGTCGTCGTCGTACGAGTACTCCTCCAAATGAACCCGCTCGCGGTGCGCGGTGCCGGCAATTTCGGGGTGGTGGCTCGCGACGACCGAATCCGCCATGACAGGTCTCCCTGGGCACGACCCAGAATCCGATTTACAATCGGATAATTGGGTCAACAATTCTAGATTGTGGCCAGATTCTGGTCATTGTCAAGGGGCGGCTGAAAATTCAGTTTTCTCGGAAAACCCTCAAATTGCGCGTTTCTTGGGGGCGGCAGGCTCCTCGATCGCGAGATTCGGGCCTTGATTTCTTGAGAAAGAAGTCTTATATTCGTTTGAATAAACCCAGGAGCCGCGGCAAATGCTCGGACAAGCAGCCGGTTACGCAACATCCGCATTGGGCTACCTCGCGACCGCCGCCGGGAAGCCCCTGCTTGTCAAGGAAATCGCACAGGCCTGCGACATCCCCGCTCCGTACCTCGCCAAGATCATCAACACCCTCCGGCACGTCGGGCTCGTGGAAACCCAGCGGGGCGTCGGCGGCGGGGTCACGCTCGCTCGCAATCCTTCCGAAGTCAGCCTGTACGACATCGCCGAACTCCTCGCCGACCCCATCTGCAACAAACGCTGCATGCTCGGTGTTGCCGAGTGCTCGGACCAACGCGCCTGCCCGGCTCATCGCTTCTGGACCGAACAACGCGGGACCGTCATCGAGTTTCTTAAGAAGACGTCGATCGCCGATATCGCCGCGTTCGAAACCCGACGCCGTTCGCGCGCGCTCAACCCCGGCTTGGCCGGCGTTTCGCTCAGCATCAGCGCGTCGACCCAGAAGAAGTAGCATCGCCGCCGCGGCGAGCCTCTGTGCGTGCGGCTCGTTTGTCCGGTTTCCGAACCGTTTTCCGTTTGGCCGCACCGGAACGGTGCGTTCACGGCTCTGGTACAGTGACGGAGCAACCCCGGTGGCGGGGGCATGGAGCCAACGGTGAGCAAGCAGGTATGAACACGGAACTCGCGATGGTTTTGGCGCTGCTGGTCGGCGCGATCGTGATGTTCGCGATCAACAAGCCGCGGATGGATGCGGTGGCGTTGATCGTGATCACCGTGCTTCCCCTGACCGGCGTTGTCACGATGAATCAGGCGCTGGCCGGATTCGCGGATGCCAACATCGTGCTGATCGCGGCCCTGTTCGTGATCGGCGACGGCCTGGTACGAACCGGGGTGGCGCGCCGATTGGGTGACTGGCTGACGCTCAAGGCCGGCAGCAGCGAGACCAGGCTGATCGCGATGCTGATGGTGGTCGTCTGCGGGCTTGGCTCGATGATGAGCTCGACCGCAGTCACCGCTATCTTTATTCCTGTGGCGCTGCGGATCTCGCAGAGCACCGGAACTTCGCCCCGGCGGCTCATGATGCCGCTGAGCTTTGCGGCACTCATCAGCGGCATGACCACATTGGTCGCGACGGCCCCGAACCTGGTCGTCAATTCGGAACTGACCCGCCACGGACATGAGGGGTTCCGGTTCTTCAGTTTTACGCCGTTCGGCGTGCCGATCCTGATTCTGGGCGTTGCGTACATGATGTTCGCCCGCCGCTGGCTCGATGACGGCACGGCCTCGGGCGCGACTTCGAGCACCGGGCAGCCGACGATGGCGGCCTGGATCGAGGAGTTCAAGCTCGCCGCACGCGAGATGCGGGCCCGAATCGCCCCGGGCTCGAACCTGATCGGTGCAACCATCGGCGAGGTGCGCTCGCGGGGCGACACGGGATCTCGCATCGTTGCAATCGAGCGCGCGGGCACGCTGATGCAGCCGACCGACGGAACAAAGCTCGAGATCGCAGATGTGCTGTTGATCGACCTGGGCGGGGCCAAGTCGGCCGACGTGGGCGCGAAGTACGGGCTGGAAGAACTCCCGCTTTCTGGCGCGTATTTCACCGACCGATCGCAGGACATCGGCATGGCAGCGGTGATTCTGCCCGCGTTGTCAGAATTCGTCGGCGTCTCCCTCTGCAAGGCGAATCTCCGTGACCGGTTCGGGCTGACGGTGGTGGGGCTCCGGCGAGGCAGGGTCGCGATCGAGGGGCCCTTGAAGGACGAGGTGCTTCAACTGGGCGATGAACTGCTCTTGGTCGGGCGATGGAAGGCGATCGACGCGCTCCAGTCCGGGGCACGCGACCTGATCCTGCGGGACCTGCCCGCGGAGCGTGCGGATGTTCTGCCCGTTGCAAGCAAGGCGCCCCAGGCTCTTGGCTGCCTGCTGCTGGTCGTCGTGCTCATGGTCTGGGGGATCGTTCCGAACGTGCAGGCTGCATTCATCGGGTGTCTGCTGATGGGCGCGCTCGGGTGCATTACGCTCGAGAGCGCGTACCGATCGATTGATTGGAAGACGCTCGTGCTGATCGTGGGCATGCTGCCGTTCTCGATCGCGCTCCAGAAGACCGGGGGAGTTGATATGGCGGCGGACGCGCTGCTTCGCGTGACGCAGGGCTCGCCGTCGTATGTGGTCCTCGGTCTGCTCTTCATCATCACGGCGGGTCTCGGGCTGTTCATCTCGAACACCGCGACCGCCGTACTCATGGCGCCGGTCGCGATCGCGATCGCGACGTATCTGAAAGCCTCTCCCTACCCGTTCGCCATGATCGTCGCGCTCGCGGCATCCACCGCGTTTATGACGCCGGTTTCCTCGCCCGTGAATACGCTGGTCGTGACCCCGGGCAACTACAAGTTCGGTGACTTTGTGAAGGTGGGCGTTCCGTTCGCGATCGTCGTGCTGATCTTGAGCGTGCTGATGGTTCCGTGGCTGCTCCCGCTCGACATCGCGAAGTAATGGAATGGTTGAACGAAAGGCAGGCGGTATGAGCAAGGCGAAGGCGGCAGAAGCCAAAGTCCAGGGCGGCGGCGCGATGCAGAAGATCCTCGACGTCGTGGAGCGCGTGGGCAACAAGGTGCCGCACCCCGTGATCATCTTCCTCGGGCTGATCGCGATCGTGCTGATCGTTGCGCACATCCTCACCATGGCGGGCGCGTCTGTCACCTACCAGACCATCAACCCCGAAACGAACAAAATCGAAGAAACCACGACCACGGCCCGCAGCCTTCTCAACGTCGAAGGCATCCGGTTCATGTACAGCACGCTGATACCCAACTTCATGGGTTTCACTGCGGTCGGGCTGATGATCGTGGCGATGGTGGGCGCGGGTGTGGCCGAAGAGTCGGGGCTGGTGAAGGCGTTGATCCGCAAGCTGGTCATCGTGTCGCCTCCCAAGGCGCTGACGTACATCCTGGTTTTCGCGGGCATTCTGTCGAGCGTCGCGGCGGACGCGGGGTACCTGGTGCTCATCCCGCTGGCGGGCATCGCGTTCATCAGCATCGGCAGGCACCCGCTTGCCGGGCTTGCCGCGGGGTTTGCGTCGGTCGCGGGCGCGTTCACGGTGAACATGCTGATCAAGCCGCTGGATGCGGTTCTGACCGAGTTCACCAACGACGCGATCCACATGGTGAATCCGGCGATCTCGATTGATCTGACGGCGAACGTCTGGTTTTCGATCGTGTCGGTGCTCTTCCTCACGATCGTGATTACGCTGATTACCGAGCGGATCATCGAGCCCCGGCTGGGCGAGTACAAAGGCGACAAGCCGGACGGCGAAGAGGGCGCGAAGATCTCGCCCGATGAGGCGCGGGGCCTGAAGTACGCGTTGCTCGGGCTGATCGGCGTGCTGGCGGTGTTCGCGCTGCTGTGCCTGCCTTCGGGGGCTCCGCTGCGGAACCCGACCACCGGCGCTCTCATCGGCAACTCGCCGTTCATGAACGGGCTGATTGCGTTCATCATGATCCTGTTCCTGGTGACGGGCGCTGCGTTCGGCCTCGGAGCCAAGACGCTCAAGGGCGTGCCCGACATCATCAAGGCGATGGAGAAGGCGATCAGCAACCTGGGCGGGCTGATCCTGCTGCTTTTGATCATCAGCCAGTTCATCGCCTACTTCAATTACACGAACATGGCGACGATCATGGCCGTCAAGATGGCCGACGGCTTGAAGGGCGCGAACATCGGCCCGCTCTGGCTGCTGCTTGGTTTCATCGTGGTGGTGGCGATTCTCGACCTGCTGATCACCGGGGCGATCGCGAAGTGGGCGATTTTTGCTCCGGTCTTTGTGCCGGTGTTCATCCAGCTGGGCGTGGCGCCGGAATCGGTGCTCGCGGCCTATCGCATCGCCGACTCGCCGATCAACATGATCACGCCTCTCAATGCCTACTTCGTGATGGTGGTGGCGTTCGCGCAGAAGTACGACAAGAACGCGGGCGTCGGCACGCTTGTTGCCCTCATGCTGCCGTATGTTGTGGGAATCTTCGTGCTCTGGACCGCGCTCTTTGTGGTCTGGTATCTGCTGGGTCTTCCGTGGGGGCTCTAGTTTCGCCCGCATTCGATTCAAACATTCCAACAGTCGGTTCAACGTAAAGGTTCCATCATGCCCAAGTCCATTCCGCCCGTTGATGTCAAATCCGCCGAGGCGCGGCTGCTCTCTTACCTCAACATCGAGGGCGTCAGCGGCGACGAAAAGGCCATCGCCGACGCGGTCATCAAGGACCTCAAGTCGCTCGGCATTCCCGCCTCCGCCATCAAGTTTGATGATGCGAACAAGCGCATCCCGCTGCCGACGCAGACCGGAAATCTCTTCGTGCAGCTTCCCGGCACGGTCGAAGGGCCGCGGCTGGTCTTTGCGACGCACCTCGACACCGTGCCGATCTGCGCCGGTGCGAAGCCCAAGAAATCCGGCAAGAAGATCATCACCGATGGCTCAACCGCCCTCGGTGGCGACAACCGCACCGGCTGTGCTGTGCTGGTCACGCTCGCCGAAACCCTCCTGAAGCACGATCTGCCCCACCCGCCGATCACGCTCTGCTTTACGGTGCGTGAGGAAAGCGGGCTGCAGGGCGCACGCTTCATGGACAAGAAGTTCCTCGAAGGCGCTTCGATGTGCTTCAACGTGGACAGCAAGATTCCGGCGGATCTGATCACCGGTGCTGTCGGTGCTGAGCGTTTCGATGTCGAGATCTTCGGAAAGGCCGCCCACGCGGGCGTTGCACCCGAGAAGGGCATCTCGTCCACGCTCGTCGCCTCGATCGCGATCGCCGAGGCCCGCAAGGGCGGCTGGTTCGGCAAGGTCGTCAAGGGCAAGGAACGGGGCACGAGCAACCCGGGCATCTTCGGTGGCAAGAACGACAAGGCGGCGGGCAACGCGACCAACGTCGTGACCGATTACGTCTACGTCCGGGGCGAAACCCGCAGTCCGAACATGAAGTTTGCGACCAAGATCACGGCGGCATACAAGGCGGCGTTCCTTGCCGCGGGCAAGCAGGTCAAGGATTCATCGGGCGAGGCCGCCAAGGTGAAGTTTGAGAGCCGCTCCGAATATCCGTCGTTCAACATCCCGGACAACTCACCCGCCGTGAAGCACGCGAAGAAGGCGGCGATCTCGATGGGCCTCAAGCCCAAGACGTTCTTCTCGAACGGCGGGCTCGACGCCAACTGGTTCGCGAAGTACGGCCTGCCCACCGTCACGATCGGCGCGGGTCAGTACGAGATTCACACCGTGAAGGAGTATGTCTTCCTGCCGGAGTTCTTCGATGGCTGCCGTCTGGCGGTCGCGCTGGCGACGCTGGGGGGTTGATACGGGATCCATTTTGTTCTTGCGTGTAGGCGATTTTGCCGCGGGGACCGCCGAAACTCCCTCCGTCATCGCTTCGCATGCGCTACGCGATGACACCTCCCCCTTTGGCAAAGGGGGAAGCCAAATGCAAAGGTAAGCAAAGCGCAATCGGAACTCGTACGAGTCCGCCGCCCGTGAGGATGCCTGTTAATTCGCGTCTTTCGGAGCGCCGCCGGAAGGCGGCGCTTTGTTTGCGTCGTCTTTCGGTGTTGCGATCGCCGCGGCAAGTTGGCGCATCCGGTTTTCGCGCGGGGCACGTCCGACCTTGAGCTGCCACCAGCCGAATCGCTCGGTGATGCCTTTATAGAGAGAAGCGCCCATGAGCGTCCCGAGCGCGATCGAAGCGAAGACGAAGACGGCGGTAATCAGCCCGTCGATCCCGGCGACGCGGTCGCTGAGCATGCGCTTCACGCTCAAGAGCCCCAGCGCCCCGGGCACGAGAAGCCAGAAACTCGGCAGGAAAGTCACCATCGAGGGCGGACCTTTGAAGGCAAAGCGGATCAGGTATCCAAGCGGCGTCGCAACGAGCATTCCGAAAAATCCGCTGAACTCGCTCCCGATGAACTTTGTCGCGATCTGCTGCGTCGCGAACGTGACGAGCAGCACGAGCAGCATCCACAGCAGCGAATTCCTGGGCGCCGAAAAGTGCAGGAACACACCGATGCCGAAGACGATGACTCCGGCCCAGGGAGCCCACGCGGCCCAGAACGCCCAGGGGACGATCGTCGGGAAATCGGCGTAAGTGAACA
The DNA here is from genome assembly GCA_017303555.1 of Planctomycetota bacterium. Taxonomy (GTDB): domain Bacteria; phylum Planctomycetota; class Phycisphaerae; order Phycisphaerales; family UBA1924; genus JAFEBO01. The sequence goes on along the minus strand of JAFLCN010000001.1, from coordinate 381,035 downwards.
TGTTGCCGGGGGTCACGCCCATGATGGCGGCGCCGGCCGCGAGACCGAATGCGAGCAGGACGAGCTGAACAAATCCGCCGATCAGCCTGCTGGCTCCGCTGACCATGTCGCCGTACGCGAGCTCGAGCATGCCGAGCGTCAGCATCCCGCCCGGCAGAAACGTGATCAGCGGCGGAATCAACGCGTGCAGCGGATCGACCGGATATCCGTAGCGGGAGGCGAGGACGACCAGGGAAGAAACGACGGCCGCGGCAACCACCGACATCGGCACCGCGAGCAGCGCTCCCTGGCGAACGACGGCCTTGATCAGGCCGATGACCAGCCCGAGGCACGCGGCGGTCGCGATGTTCGAGAGCGCGGGCATGAACATCATCGCGATGCCCACGGTGAGGATCGTGTGGCCGACGATGCTCCCCAAGACCCCGAAGCGGGGCGTCTTGTGCATGATGGCCGCGAGCTGCTTCAGGCCGTCGCGTGGCGCGAGTTCGCCCCGGCCCGCCATTCCGCCCAGCGTGTACACATCGGCGATCTGATCGAGACGCAAGCCGCTGAGGGGGCCTTCGATGAGCGTGACGTGGTCTTTTTCGCCGTCGTTGACGAAGATGAAGAGAGCGGAGGGGAACGCGACGACGCGGGCCTTCACCATGCCGTTGGCGGAAGCGATGCGACGCAGGAGCAGTTCGACCTGCGCGGTCTGTTCGCCGCAGCCGATGTAGGCCTGGCCCAGTTTGCACATGAACTGAAGGAGCGACCCGACGTCCTTTCCCTGGGTCTCGTTCATGCGGCGTTCCAGGGTGCGGGCAGAGAGTCTGTTGTCGGACTTCTGCGGGTGGGGGTGGGGTGGGGCGGGGGAGGAACGTTTAGAAATCGAAGCGGAAACGGAAGGAGAAGACGCCGATGGTGTCGTCCTGGGGCGCGTTGCTCGGATCAACGATGAGCTGCGCGCCGACGGTGAACTGCGTGCGGGCTGTGAGCTGCCAGCGGTGGAAGACTTCGACCACCTTTTCGTTCCGCCAGCCCGCGCGCTCGGGTTCGGCCAATGAACCCGCCAGCCCGGTCAGGTCGTCTTCGCTGCCGAGCAGCCCGCGGATGCCGCCGCCGATCTGGCCCATGTTCTTGATGTTGGTGAGGTCTCCGTCGGAGTGTCCGTAGCGTGCAAACACGATCACGCGGTCGCCGATGTCCTGATCCGCGATCAGGGAGATGCCCTGATCGCTGGGCAGCGCGAGCGAGGGCCGATCGTCCATGTACCAGTACATCACGCGGTAACGGCCGCGTCCCAGGCCCTCGATGTTCGGTGTGATGCCAGCCTCGATTGCGTAGAAGAAATCCCCTTCGTCCAGCGTGTTCAGGCCGATCGTGGTCGAGGTGCTGTACGCGTTCTGCATGCCCGCCGTGACGTAGAAGAATTCGTTGGGAACGACCGAAAAGCCGGCGGCGGGCCCGTGCCCGGCGGGATAGGCGACCGCTGCGTTGCCCGAGAATGCGCGATTGAAGAACGAGGTGTTGATGGCCTGCATGCGCATGCCGCCGATGAAGTCGGAGATATCCGCTCGCCCGAGGATGAAGCGGAGCTTGCCATCGAGAAGGCGCTGGAGCCAGTAGGCGTCGCGAACGACCCAGCCCCGGTCGTTGAACGCGGCGGTGGGGGCCGTGAGCACACCGAGCTGCCCGCCGAGGAGCGAGGGCGGTTGCTCACCGATCTGGAATCGGTACTCGGTCGTGAACACAAGCGTTCCGGTGTTCTGCGTGCCGCGGCCGAGCAGAGTCCACGCGGCCATGAAGTCGATATCGCCCGCGGCGCCCTTGTTCGGGCCGACCGGCGTGTTGCTCGTCTGCTGGAAGAGCATCGTGTAGGCGAAGTTCAGGCGCAGGCCGGTCTTGTCGTCCAGCCGGCGCAGCGCCGCGGCAAGGTTGTCGATGGGCGCTTCGATGACCGGAAAGTGGAAGATGCCTCGCCGGGGCGTGTCGATGTCGTACATCTCATCGAGCGCCGCTGTGGGAGTATCGCCGGGCGAAAGGCCCACATCGCCCCGCTGGCCGCCCCCGGGGAGCGAGATGTCGGGGATGGCGTACTTGAAGGTCGCGTCGGAGTCGAGTTTCGGCGCGGTCGCGTCGGGCGTGGTATTCGCGGGCGTTTCCTGCGCCGGTTGCTCTGGCGCATCCTGCCGGGCCCAGGCGCCCGATGCGATCGCGACCGAAATCAATCCAGACGCCAGATTCATCCTCTTCATCTGCGAACTCCCGAAAATTCCCGCCGATCACTGGTATGGCGTGAATGCCCCGGCAGAGTTTCCGCCGCCACGAATCGCCAGCCCGAGAAGCAATCGCGCCTTCAGGCCCGACAGATATCCGCTGGGAACAAGCCCGCGCTTCAGCAGGTCGATCTCCGCGCCGGCGTAGCCGTATGTCGAAGTGAACACCGGACCCGTCATGGAACGCGAGGAGAGCACCACCGGGATTTTCTCGGCAAGCTCGCCCAGAATCGGCGCCACATCGGCATGAACATGCCCCGCGCCCATGCCCTCGATCACCGCGCCGGCGTAGCCGAGCCTGGGGAGATCTTTGAGCATCCGTCCGTCGTCGCCCATCGGCACCTTCACGAGCGCGATCGGAGCGGGCCCGCCCCCGGCGATCGGGAGCGTCGGGTTTCTTCCGACGCGGCAGTAGATATGGGTGCGTCCTTCCGCCACCACGCCAAGCGGCCCGGTGAGGGGCGACAAGAACGCCGAGGGGAGCGCGGTGTGCGACTTCTGCACGAATCGGGCGGCGTGGATGTCGTAATTGAGGACGGCAAGCGTGCCAAGCCCGCGGGCTTCTTTGGAGGCTGCAACCCGGGCCGCGGCAAGCAGGTTCGCCGGTCCATCGGCACCCGGCGCATCCGCGCCGCGCATCGCGCCGGTCACGACCACCGGTTTGTCTCCCGGGACGAGCAGATCGAGGAGGAAGGCCGATTCTTCGATCGTGTCGGTGCCCTGAATGACCACGGCGCCGTCGAATCCCGACTCGAAGGCCTTCGCGATCTGCCCGGCGACGTCCACCAGCTTGTCGGGCGTGAGCGAGGGGCTGGGGAGCTTGAATGGTGAATGCGCCTCGATGGATGCGACGTCCTTGAGCGCCGGAACCGAAGCGACAAGTTCGGCGGCGCCCAGCTTGGGCGCGATCCCGCCGGAATCCGACGGCACCATCGTGATGGTTCCGCCCAGGGACACGAAGAGCAATCGCGGGAGCGCCATGCGGAGATCACTTTCTCGAACGGGAGGGCGGAACGGGGGGCTCAGGCCTTCTTGCCGCCGGTGTTGAGGTAGCCCGGGAGCCACGAGCACGGCAGGATGGCCAAGAGCGACAAGCCGGACATGAGCAAGAAGCCGATCTTGAGCGCGCTGATGCGGGCCTCGCCGTTGATGCGGAGCGCTTCGGCCATCTGCTCGGCGGTCGCGGTGGTATTTTTGAGGATGTCGGTGATCGCGCCGTCGCGCATGAAGTTCAGATTGTTGAGATTCACCTGATCCCGAAGTTCGGCCGTGATGACCGGGTTGCTCATGGCGTCGCGGATGACCATGCTGCTGAGCAGGCCGACGAGGATGGTGCCGACCATCGCGGTACCGATTGCCGCGGCAAGGTTCTGCGTCACCCCCCGCAGCGACCCGACATCGCCCGCCAACTCTTTGGGGGCTGCGGTGACGAGCACGTTGAAGAGCAGCGTGACCAGGGCGCCCTGGCCGAGGCCGACGATAATCAATCCCGCGATGACCGGGGGCGTGCCCCATTCACTGCGCACCACGAATGCAAGCCAGGCGGTGCCGATGGCAACCAGCACGAAAGACCCCATCGCGATGGTGCGGGGCGGGAACTTCGCGTAGAGCTTCACGATCAGGATTGCGGTGAAGAAGACCGTGAGCATGAAGGGCATCATCGCGATCGACGAGGCGATGCTGCTGCGGCCCTGGACGATTTGGATATAGAGGGGCACGGCGAAGTTGATCGCGCCCTCCATGGACACGATGATGAACAGGGCGACAAGCGTTGCCCACTCGCGGGGCGAACTGGCGATTTCCAGGGCCAGGAGAGGCGTGCCGCCCAGACGTGCCCTGCGCTGCGACCACAGGAAGAACCCCGTGACCACGATGATGCCGAAGCCGATGAGCATCGGAGCGGGGGAAACGCCGAGGATGTCGAACGGTGCCGCGGGCCGGGCGAGCAGAATGCCCCAGCCCCGGACGTTGTTGAAGCCGAACGCGATGCAGATGACGCCGATCGCCGAGAGCACGACGCCGACCGCATCGATTTTGACTTCCGGGCGGGGCTTGGCGGGCTTGAGCTTGAAGCTCAGCAGCAGGATGAGCGCCGCGTGGACGATGAGCAGGCCAAAGCCCATGCGCCAGTTGATGGTCGCGAGGTAACCGACGATGATGAACGCGAGCACGCCCGCGATGGCGCGGGCCGAGCCGAGCCAACCGACGGCCTCGGCCTGCTGCTTGCCGGAGTAGTGATTCGCGATGAGCGCGACCAGCGAGGGGACCAGCGACGCGCCGGCGAAACCGGCGAGCGCCTGGGCGGCGAGCATGATCCACGCCTGCGGGCTGACCACCATCATGATCATGGCGACGAGAAAGAGCGCCGTGGCGACCTGGAAGAAGATCTTCGATCCGAAACGCTGGCCGAGTTTGGCCCCGAGCATGACGAAACCGGAGACGCCCAGCGAGTACATGACGATCGCGGTGCCGACGGTGGTGGGGGGAGTTCTGAAGTCCTCGACCATGCCGCTCATCGAGATGGGGATGGCCGCGACGTTGAACGACATGAGCGCCTGACCCATCGCGATGACGATCATCGGGATCCAAGATTCTCTGGTTCCGTCATCGAGCGCGGGCGATTGTGCGTTGCTCATTCTTTTCCCCGTGAGTTCTGGAAGAGGCTGTGGCCTCTTCTCGTATGCACCGTGTGCACTCATTCATTCGGACGCGATGCGAAGAGATTCAGGCCGAGGCGCTCGGAGAGATACTCCGCGACGCTCTGGCCCTTGATGCTGTTGCCCGCTTCATCGAGCGCGGGCGCGAACGTGCCCAGAGCGCCCTTTCCGGGCGCAACCGTGAAGATGCCCCCGCCCACGCCGCTCTTTCCCGGGAGGCCGATCTCGTAGAGCCAGTCGCCCGAGAGTTCGTAGAGGCCCGCCGTTGCGAGCGCCGCGAGCACGCGCTTGCAGATCGAAGCGTCGATCACGCGTTCTTTGGTGATGGGGTTCACGCCGCCGTCGGCCAGCGTCGCGCCCATGACGGCGAGGTCCTTGGCGTTCACGTTCAGCGAGCACTGCTTGGTGTAGACGTCCGTCGATTGCAGCGCATCGAAGTACATCCGCCCGTAACCCTCGAGCAATTTGGCGATGCCCCGGTTCCGCAGGTTGGTCGCGGCTTCTGATTCATACACCTCGGTGTTCAGCGTCAGTTTGCGACCGGCGAACTTGGAGAGCCCGTCCTGGATCGCTTTCCACTTCGCGTCGGCCGTGTCGCCCGGGATCAGGCTCGCCGCGGCGATCGCGCCCGCGTTCACCATCGGGTTCATCGTCCGGTCTTTATTGAGTTCAACCGCCATGACCGAGTTGAACGGCAGCCCGGTCGCGTTCACGCCGAGCTTCTTGCGGGCCTCTTCGGTCCCGATCGCCTGGCAGACCAGCGCGAAGACGAATGGCTTCGAAACACTCTGGATGGAAAACTCGACGCCCGTGTCGCCCGCCTCGTAGGTCGCGCCGCTCACATCGACCACGCAGACACCGAAGAGTTTCCGTGAAACTTTGGCGAGGGCGGGGATGTAGTCGGCGACTTTGCCATCGTCGTTGGACTTGAAGCGCTCGTAGGCCTCTTTGACGAGGGCGCCGACCCGGTCGCCACCCGGCAATTTTCCGGTGGAAACCGCCTGGCGCGCTGTGGTTTCATCGATCGGAACCCGAATGTGCATGCGATGCTCCCCGAGTTTGGCCACGCGGACCCGAACACAAAGAATTGCGGGCCCGCGATCGCCAAGCGCGGATCTCCCGCGGCCAATGTACTCGTTTCATCATAAACGTGTCAAGTAGGGCTTTTCCATGATTCGACCGGCCCGAATGCCAACGGTCAGATTGTCAGTGGATCCCGCAGCAGCGGGCACGTCATGCAGTGTCCGCCGCCCCGTCCGCGCCCGAGTTCCGCGCCCGCGATGGTGATGACTTCGATGCCTTGCTTGCGAAGCAGTCCGTTGGAGTGCGTGTTGCGGTCGTACGCGACGACGATGCCCGGCGCGAGCGCGACATAGTTGTTGCCGCTATCCCACTGCTGGCGCTCCATCGCGTACGCATCGCCACCGGTCTCGACCACGCGCAGTGTCTTGAGCCCGAGCGCCGGCGCCAGCACATCGACCAGCGGCCGATCGTGGCTCTCGATGCGCAGCCCGCCCGGTCCGTTTCCGGCGCGGAGTGAAAAAACCTTGATCTGGTCCACGATGGGCGGATACAGGCTCACCAGGTCGCGATCGCAGAACGTAAAGACGGTGTCGAGGTGCATGGCGGCGCGCAACCTGGGCATCGCGGCGACGATGATGTGCTCCGCCGCCCCGCGAGCGAAGAGCGCCGATGCCAACTGCGTAATGCCCTGCCGGCTCGTCCGCTCGCTCATGCCGATGAGCACGACGCCGTTACCGGGGATGAGCACATCGCCCCCTTCGACTGTCGCGAGGCCGTGCTCGCGCTCCGGGTCGCCCCACCAGATGTTGACGCTCCCCGAGAAAGCCGGGTGGAACTTGTAGACCGCGCTCGTCAGCAGCGTTTCCTCTCGCCGCACCGGCCAGTAGAGCGGGTTCAGCGAGACGCCCCCGTAGATCCAGCAGGTGGTGTCGCGCGTGTAGAGCGTGTTGGGCAAGGGGGGCAGCAGATACTCCGAAGCGCCCGATGACTCCCGCACCATCCGCAGGTAGGCGGAATCGAACGATGGGGGGAGTTCGGCTGTCGAGAGCCCGCCGATCATGTGTGCCGCGAGCGTGGGTGCATCGAGAGCATCGAGAAAGGCGCGGGTCTCGGCCACCAGCCCGGCACCGACCTGGTTCGCCACGATCTGGCAATCGAGCAGCCATTTTCTCGCCTGCGGGATCGCGAGAGTTTCCGCGAGCAGTGCGTGCAACTCGAAGACCTCGACGCCCCGCGCCCGCATCTGGGCAACGAAGTCGGCGTGGTCCTTCTTCGCCCGCTCGACCCACGGGATCTCATCGAAGAGCAAGCGATCGCAGTTGCTCGGCGTCAGGCGCGCGTGCGCGAGGCCGGGCGAACAGACCAGGACCTTGCGCAGCACGCCGACTTCCGAATGCACGCCGAAGCGTTCGGACGCGGACTTCGTCACACGTCACCTCCAGTAGCCTTGCGGGCTCCGCAGCGCGAACAACCGGGCCGGCGCACTCATGCTGGCGTGGCGTCCACGCCCGCGAGCGGGGAATCGGGAACGGGAGAATCTGCTTTGAAGGGCGCGGGGGACGTGCCGCCCTTGTGAACGTTGAAGAAGATGACGAACAGCACGGGGATCACGATCATCGTCAGCACGCAGGCAAAGCCGAGTCCGAACATGATCGTCACGGCCATCGCCGAGAAGAACGGATCCTGCAAAAGCGGGATCATGCCCAGGACGGTTGTGATCGCCACCAGCATCACCGGACGCAGGCGGCTCACGCTTCCGTCCACCACGGCCTCGTACGGGTGCTTGCCGTAGTCGGTCATTTGCGTGCGGAACTCGTCCACCAGCACGATCGAGTTTTTGATCTGTTCGCCTCCGAGCGCGATCGCGCCCAGCAACGCCATGAAACCGAAGGCCGAGTTGGTCAGGAGCAATCCTCCCGTGACGCCGATGATCGCCAGCGGCACGGCGAGGCAGATCACCATCGTCGTCCGGATCGAGTTGAAGAGCGTGACCACGATGAAGACCATTACCACCAGAGCCATCGGAAGCGGCTCGGCGAGCGCGGCCCGAGCGCGGCCGGAATCTTCGTATTCGCCGCCCCATTCCAGCTTGTAGCCCGGGGGCAACTCGATCTTCTCGATCTTGTCGCGGACGCGTGCGAAGAGCTGGCTTGGCAGGCCGGTCCGCGGATCGGCGTGGACCGTGATCGTCGGGAAGCGATCACGCCGCATGACCGCCGGGTCTTCCCACGACGTTTGCGTGCCCGAAGCAACCTGCGAGAGCGGGATCATCCGACCCGCGACGGGGCTCCAGATCTGCATGCTGTGGATGGCGTCCACGCTTTGGCGCTCGTTCGCGGGCGGGCGGGCGACGATCGGGAGAAGCCGCGTTTCCTGCGGGAATATGCCGCCCCCGGCTTCGCCCGGCTCGCGATAGAAGCCGACGGTGCGACCCTCAAGCCCGGTTTCCAGGGCGTTGGAAACGTCCACACGGGTGATGCCGCTGCGCCGGGCCTGCAACTCGAGCAACTCGGGCCGGATCGTCTGCACCTTTTCCGCCCAGTCGTCGCGGACGCAGAGGGCGCCGCCATCCTCTTTGTAGATTTCGCGCACCTTCCGCGAGAGCTCCCGCAGCACGCCTGAATCCGGACCGCTCAGTCTGGCCTGCACGCGCCCGCCCGCGCCGGGGCCGAGCAGGAACTTCTTTGCGATCACGTTGGCGTCCGGGTACGAGTCGTCCAAGTGGTTCTGCACGTCCTCGACGAGGCGGGCGATCTTGTTCTCGTCGTCGACGTTCACCAGGAACTGCACGAACGCGCTGTTCTGAGATTCGGGCGAGTACACCAGCAGGAAACGCAGGCCGCCGCTGCCGACAAAGGTCGAGACGTGCTCGACGCCGTCCTGAGTCTTGAGGTACTTCTCGATCTCCGACGCAAATTTCTCGGAATCGCGGATGTGCGTCCCCGCGGGCAAAAACGCATCGACGAGGAACTGCGGGCGGGTTGCGGGCGGGAAGAAATTCTGCTTCACGTGCCCGAAGCCGTACACGGCCGCGACGAACATCGCGAGCACCGTGGCAAGCGTCACCCAGCGGAAACGCAGGGCGGCAATGAGCATCGCGCGATACATCCGGAAGGGTGCCGCGGCATACGGGTCGCGCTCCGCTGCCGCCTTGTCGGGCTTGAAGAACATGTAGCAGAGCAGGGGCGTGAAGGTGATCGCCGTGACCCAGCTCAGGGCGAGCGAGATAAAGATCACCCAGAAGAGCGAGTTGCAGTATTCGCCCGTCGCGTCTTCGGAAAGGCCGATCGCGGCGAACGCGATCACGGCGATGGCTGTCGCGCCAAGCAATGGCCACTGGTTCTGCGCGACCGATTCGCGGATCACCAGCATCTTCTCTTCGCCCTTTTCGACGCGGACTTTGATGCTCTCGGTCACCACGATCGCGTTGTCGGTGAGCATGCAGAGCGCGATGATGAACGCGCCCAGCGAGATGCGCTCCATCAGAATATCGGTGAAATACATGCACAGGATCGTCGCCAGGATCGTGAGGATCAGGATCCCGCCGATGATCATGCCCGCGCGGAAGCCCATGGCGATCAGCAGCACCACGAAGACGATCGTGACGGCCTTGAAGAGGTTGAACACGAACGCGTCGGTCGCGACTGTCACCGCCTCGGGCTGGAAGTTGATCTCGCCGATCTCGATTCCCAGGGGCTGCTCGTGCTTCTGCGCCGCCAGAAACTCGCGGACTCCCTTGCCCATCGTGACGACGTTGCCGCCCTTGACCGTCGAGATGCCGATGCCGACCGCGGGTTTGCCATCGAAACGGAGCAGGCGCCGGGGCGGGTCCTGGTAGCCGCGCTCCACCGTCGCGACATCTTTCAGGAAGAGCTGTTTGCCCGAACCGTCGGAGCCGATCACCATCTCGAGCATGTCTTCGACCGAGTCGAAGCCACCCTTGGGGTCGATCGGCAGGAACCGGTCGGCCACGCGGACGCGACCGCTGTTCGAGATGACGTTTTTCGCCTGGAGCTGCGAGTAGATCGATTCCTCGTTGATCCCGAGCTGCGCCAGGCGCGAGCGGGAGATTTCGAGGTACACGGTCTCCTGCTGCTCGCCAAAGAGTTCGACCTGCTTGACATCGCCGACCTTGATCAGGCCGCGCCGGAGGAATTCGGCGTACCGGCGCAGTTCGGGATAGGTGAAGCCCTCGCCCGAGATCGCAAGGAACACGCCGTACACGTCGCCGAAGTCATCGACCACCATCGACTGCCCACGCACCGACGGGGGCAACTGGGCCTGCGCGTCGTTGATTTTGCGACGAAGTTCGTCCCACACCTGCGGGATGCGGTCCTGGTTGTAGCGGTCCTTCATCACCGCGCGGACCAGCGAGCGGCCCCGCGTCGATTCCGATTCGACGCGCTCGAGCTGCCCGAGCGACTGGCAGGCGATCTCGATCGGGTTGGTGACTTCCGCCGCGACTTCTTCCGCGCTCGCGCCCGGGTAGGGCGTAATGACGAGGGCTTCCTTGATCGTGAATTCCGGGTCCTCGAGACGTCCGAGGTTCATGTAACCCATCACGCCGCCCAGGAGCAGCAGGAACATCGCCGCGAAGCTCACCCGTTTGTTCCGAACGCTGATTTCACCTGCGTTCATTTCGAGTTGCCTCCGACCGAGTTTCCGCTGAGGGCATTTCCGAGATCGCGCACCTTCTGGCCGTCGCTCAGGAACGAGACGCCGGCGATCGCGATCCGGTCGCCCGCTTGCAGCCCCTCGAGCACCTCGATGCGGCTTCCCGAGGCGCTGCCGACCTTGACGGGCCGGCGCTTGGCGATCAGGTCCGGGCCGATGATCCACGCGATCTGCTCGCCCCCGCCCTCGCGATAGATGGCCGAAACGGGGACCGTGACGGACGCGCCGGCGTCGGCCGCGGGCCGGTTCATCCGCACCGTCGCCGTCATTCCGGGCAGAAGGTGAATTCCCGGATCACCCTTCAATCCGAAGCGCACGCGGAATGTCTGGGTGATCGGGTCGGCCGACTGCGCGACCTCGCGCACCTCGACCGGAACACGCACGCCCGGCGCTGCGGCAAACTCCGCGAACTTCTGCGAGGTGTCCACGGTTCGCAGATCGGTCGCCATGATCGCTTCGGGCACATCCACCGCGACTTCCAGCCCGTCGGATGCCTGGAAACGCACCACCGGCGTCCGTGCCGTGATGCTCTGGTTGGCGTCGACGAAGCGCTGCGCGACAACGCCATCAAAGGGCGCTTTCAGCGTGCAGTCGGCGAGCTGGATCTCCGCCTCGCGCGTCCGCCCCTCCAGGCCCCGGATCACCGCTTCTTTCTCTTCGATGTCTTCGGTTCGTGCGACGAGCGCCATGTCGCGGGTCTGCAGCGCGGCATTCAGTTCTTCCTGCGCGACGCGGTAGTTGGTCTCGCCCAACTCGAATTCTTTCCGCGAGATCGCGTTGTTCCCGATGAGCTGCTGGAGGCGCTCGAAGTGGGCCTTCGCGTTCGCCAGCTTGGCTTCTGCCGCGCGGACCCGCGTGTCCTGGCGGAGCCGCTCTTCGGGCCGATCGCCCTCGCGCAGTGCGCGCAGCGAAACCCTTGCGCCATCCAATTGGGCCTGCAGCGAGGTGAGGCGAGCCTCGTACTCGTCGGTGCGGAGCTGCGCGATCGTTTCACCTCTCGCCACTTTCTGCCCGGCCCGTACGGGCAGGTGGATCAGCACACCGGGTATCTGAAAAGCCAGATCCGCCTCGCTGGAGGCCTGCACGCGACCCGGCAGCGTCCGATCCAGTGCGGCTCCTCCCGCACCGATCACTTCCGTCTTGACCGGGCGGGGGAGATTCACCTGAGCCGGCCCCTCACGCGAGCAACCGACCAGCACCGGCCCGGCGCCGAGCACGGTTCCCAGCGACGCGATCATGACCAGGCCACCGGCACGTGGCGTTCTCGTTTTCATCCAGGCAGCTCCCGTTTGATGGCCGCGCGGAATCCCCGCGTCGTCCGCTGTCGGCCCATCTTGGACCATGTTGGACCAAGTTGGACCATGATACCGCCTCGGCGATCGGCATCCCGAACGGACAAGTACTCTACCTGCGCAGGACCGCGGCAATGCCCCGATGAAGGCCTAAGTCACCCGGTTCGTAAAAGAAAACTTCTCCGCCCGCCGCCATCACGCGCTCGATGATCTCGTCAACGGCGTCGTCCATCGCCTCGGGGCCGACTCCGGTGTACGCGGTGAGGCGGGTGCCCGTGGCGTCCACATTCGCAGGGTACTTGAAGTTTCTCTCGACGAGCAGCGTCGCGATTTTCCGATCTGCTGAAGCGTTCCAGACCCGCACGATCCCGGAAGCCGAGCGGTTTTTGCCCACGGCTTCGTCGAGCCGCACCAATGCCGCGGTTCGCTGCGAGGTAGCTCCGGCCTCGAAAACAGGCCACGCCATCGCGCCGAGGTCTCGGGCCCCGGTCGCTTCGTGGTTTCCGGCGATCATCCCGACGATGTGGCGTCGCTGTCCCGTGACTTCCTGGTAAAAAGCAAGGTTCCGCTCGGCGCCGATGAGCACGAGCGGGAGCGGCGAATCACCCTGCAGCGCGCGAACGGCGTCGTCAACGGCCTTGTAAAAAGTCCGGTGGGCCTTGTCGCGCGACGCCGAGGAATTGACTCCGAGGCCGCCGGGCAGCCTGGCGCCGCCGCCGGGGCCGCGGTGGCGGAACGGGAACGGCTTGGAGCGGATCTCCTCTGCCGCGGCGATGCTCGCGTCGAATAGTCGCGTGACATGCCCGAGTGTCAGGATGCGGTAGGGGCGTGCGCGGTTGATTGAGTAGACAAGGTCGCGTGTCGCGAATGTCTCGTCGATCTGGACGCGTGCCTTCACACGGAACGGCAGCGTGATCGCGGAGCCGACCGAAGCGCTCGCGAACACGGCGAGGCCGTCCCGCGTTGCCGACCAGTCGATCCCGGCGATCAGTTTCTTCAACTTGGCGGCGATCGGCGCCACCTCCCGCTTGCCGAACTCTTTGTGAAGGCGATCCAGCGCGGCGCGATGGAGGTTTCCGACTTTGACGCGGTCCTGCTTCTTTGCCGGGCCGTTCCGGTGCGTCGGCGCGAGGATGGACACCGAGGGATATCCGCGATGCGACTGGTACGCGATCAAGTCCGCTTTCGAAACCATGTCGAACTCCTTTTGATGGCGACGTCGGCTCGTTGGGATCCGCGTTCGCAACGCCGAGAGCCCCCACACCCACACACCCCCACACCCACACACCCGGGAGCGACCGCACTTTGACGGAACGCCGCCGAGGCACCATGCGCGGCCATGCTTCTGTATACTGGTTCGTCCAATAAAGGAAACCAGATGCCACGCGTGAGAATGTTTGAACGCCCATGCTCGTCGGCCGTGCCGCGCCCACTTTGTTTGGAGCGCATCGGCCTGCTCGTCTGCCTGTGCGTGCTGCCCCTTATCGGCGGTTGCGACAACGCGGTCCAGGGCGGCGCTAGCGGTGCCGGCATCGGCGCGCTTTCGGGCCTCGCGATCGGTTCGCTTTCCGGAAACGCCGGAAAAGGAGCGGTCATCGGAGCGGTTGCGGGCGGTGTCGGCGGAGCGGTTCTGGGTGATCAGAACCGTCGCAGCAATGAGCGGAACGCGCAAGGCGGATCGGCGAGTGGGGGTGGGAGTGGTGGGAGTGGGGCGAGCGGTCCGCCGCCGCCGGCGGGCTCTGCCGCAAGGGCCGATCGGGACCGGCTGGCGCTGACAAGGCTTGCGCGCTCCTGGCAGGTGAAGGGGTGGGAGACCATCGACGGCACACGCCACCTCGTCTCGGGGACAGCCAATGGCTCGGTCGAGAACGCCTTCTTTATCCGTCTGACCACCACGATGCGCGACGATCAGTCTGGACAGGCCAACAACGGCAACATCGTGTTTTCTTCGGAAGCGACCCGCGGCGTCACCATGACCGGTTATTTCGATTCCGCACCGTGGCCCGCAACCTTCGCCGGAGCCGCCTCGGATGACGGCAACGTCTTCACGCTCAACGAGATTGCGCCGGCGACGGATCGCCGGGTTGTGATCCGATTTGTTTCACCCAATCAGTGGGTCGCTGACGTCTCCAGTCGCGCGAACAGCACTCCGCACGCGTCGTTTACCTTTACATCAAACTAGGCCCGGCGTTTCCCGGGTCGGGCACGGGTCTCACATGCTTGACGCATCCATCCGCTACTTCCGCGTGCTCCCGTTCGTCGCGTTCGTCCTTCTTGCTTCCTGCGGCACGCAGCCCCGCGGGCCGGCCGTTCCGGAAGACCTCGGGTCTGCGGCGGTCGCGCTCAACAATCCGGCGATCCGCTCATGGGACGACGATCTGAATGAAGCGTTCCTGACCGAAATCATCGCGGCCTCCGAACGCGAACTGCAGCGATCGCGCGCCGACGACGGCACCTTCGCCCCGATGCACTTCCTCGCCATTTCGGGCGGGGGCAGCGACGGTGCCTTTGGCGCCGGGCTTCTCAGCGGCTGGTCCGCCACGGGCAATCGGCCCGAGTTCAAGGTCGTCACCGGCGTCAGCACCGGCGCGCTGACGGCGCCGTTTGCCTTCCTCGGCCCGAGGTACGACGAGAAGCTCCGGCGCGTTTACACCACCATTGTCACCAACGACATCTTCCGCTCCCGGGGCGTTATCGCCGGCTTTTTCAACGATGCCCTGTTCGACACCGCCCCGCTCCGAAGGCTGATGGAAAGCCTCATCGACGAGGAGATGATGCGGGACATTGCGAGCGAGTATCAGCGCGGACGCCTGCTCTTCATCGGGACGACCAACCTGGATGCGGACCGCGGGGTCGTCTGGAACATCGGCGCGATCGCAGCGAGCGGCGACCCCGGCGCGCTCAAGCTCATCCACGACGTGCTGATGGCTTCTGCCGCGATTCCGGCGGGATTCCCGCCGATCATGATCGATGTCGAGGCCGAGGGCAAGAAGTATCAGGAGATGCACGTTGACGGCGGGACGAAATCGCAGGTGTTCCTGTATCCGCCATCGCTCGACGTCGTTTCGCAGTTCCGGCGCTCCGGCATCAATCGCGAACGCCACGCGTACATCATCCGCAACGCGCGCTTCAAGCCGGATTGGGAAGAAGTACCCCGGCGCACGCTCGCGGTCGCGGCGCGATCGATCACCGCGCTCATCCGCACCCAGGGCATCGGTGACCTCTACCAGATCTACATGATCTCGAGGCGGGACAATGTCGATTTCAACCTGGCGTACATCCCCGATTCGTTCACCGAGCGGCCGAACGATCACTTCGATCCCGTGTACATGACCAAGCTCTTCGAGCTCGGCTATCGCAAGGCCGCCGCCGGCTTCGAGTGGTCGAAGGTTCCGCCCGGCT
The DNA here is from genome assembly GCA_017303555.1 of Planctomycetota bacterium. Taxonomy (GTDB): domain Bacteria; phylum Planctomycetota; class Phycisphaerae; order Phycisphaerales; family UBA1924; genus JAFEBO01. Next base: position 365,732 of record JAFLCN010000001.1, on the reverse strand, counting down.
GGGTGGACAACATGGACTTTGAAGTTCCGACGATCGAAGTCCCGCCCAATTGATGCGACGATTGCTCGGGCGCGTGCCCTACTCGGGGGCGAAAGCGGATTCGGCAAGGGCGATCGCCCGCGCCAGAGCCGCCGCCTTGTTCACCGTTTCCTGAAACTCCGGCTCCGCTTTCGAATCCGCCACGATTCCGCCCGCGGCCTGCAGGTGATAGAGCCAGCCGTCGTCGTTCCGTGCGTCGCACGGAATCACCATCGTCCGCAAGGCGAGCGCGATGTCCATCTGCCCGTCCAGCCCCACGTAACCCATGCCTCCCCCGTACGGCCCGCGCTTGATCGGCTCGAGTTCATCGATGATCTGCATCGCGCGCACTTTCGGCGCGCCCGAGATTGTGCCGACCGGCAGCGCCGCCCGCAGCGCATCCCAGCAATCCAGCCCATCGCGCAGCCGCCCGGTCACCGTGCTGCTGATGTGCATCACGTGGCTGTACCGCTCGATCTCCATCACCGCGGGCAATTCGATCGTCCCCGGCTCGGCCACGCGGCCAACGTCGTTCCGCCCCAGATCCACGAGCATGATGTGCTCCGCCCGTTCCTTCTGATCCGAAAGCAAATCGGCCTCGAGTGCCGCATCCGCCTCCGGCGTCTGCCCGCGAGGCCTCGTCCCCGCCAGCGGCCGATTGGTCACAACAAACCGCGGTCCATCACCCTTCGTCTCTCCGTCTTTCCCTCTCTCCGTCTCTTCTCTTCTCACCCGACACAGAATCTCCGGACTGCTCGCGACCAGGATGCACGGCCCCGTCTGCATGTACACCATGTACGGGCTCGGATTCACCGCCCGCAGCGCGCGATACACATCAAACGGGTCCGCCTTCGTCCGCTTCTCGAACCGCTGCCCCAGCACCACCTGAAAAATATCGCCCGCGCGGATGTATTCGAGCGCCTTGTCCAGCATCTCCGCGTGCTGCTCACGGGTCATGTTGCTCTTCAATGCGGGTGCCGGCGCGTCCGCACCGACAATCCCCGCCGGCAGCGGCTTCGAGTGTTTTTGAATCTCGTCGATGCGGCGATCAAGCCCCGCCGCGGCGCGATCGAACGCGGCACCCGCATCTTCCGTCGCCGAGACCAGGGCCAACTGAATCACATGGACCAGCTTGTCCACATGGTCGAAGATCACCACGCCGTCATAGAACGCGAACGCGACATCCGGCAGGTTGCGGTCGTCCTTCGGCGCGTTCGCCAGCTTCTCCGGCTCGCTGTAGCGCACGGCGTCGTACGCCGCATAACCAACCCAGCCGCCGAGAAACGCCCGCGGCAGTTCATCCCTCCGGGACTTCGGGGTCGGAATCGCGAGCCGAATCGCTCCGCTCCGCTGCCGAACTCGATCCAGCGGGTCGTCCGAAGCGTACTTCCCCTGTCCCGCAATCTGTTCGATCGGGCGGCTGGAAAGGATCGAGTACCTCCCCTGCCGATCGCCCCCTTCCACCGATTCGAGCAGGAACGAGGGCGCCGTCCGCTCATCCGGCGCGACCAGCCGCCGGTACGCCAGCACCGGCGTCAGTTGATCCGCCAGCAGCCGCACCCGCAGCGGCACGGCCAGCGTCTTTCCGGGTTGCTTCCCGCGTTCGGTGGCCACAAAGCCGATGAATTCCTCACGCGTCAGATTCAGCCCGAAATGGTGTTGCTGCCCGGCCATGCGGGGCGATCGTACGCGGAACGTAGACTCTTGTGGATGCTCAAGCCCATGCCGAACGTGCCAATCAAGCTGAATCGCCTTCTTCCCCTCGTGTTGGTTGCCGCCGCTTGGCCGCTACCGCTGCTGGCGCAGAGCGCACGCCCCGATTCGGCGCAGGCTCAGCCCGCCGTCGTGCGCATCCCAAAGTCCACGCCCACGCCCATGGCGATCCCGACCCCGGGTGCCGCCCGCTCGGCGATCGCGCTCGGCGAGCGCACGCGCCGGGTGCAGTTGAAGGCCGAGATTATCCCCACGGTTGTGATCGTCGATGACGCCGCCTCGTTCCTCGATGCCATCGGGCACTGGACCCCCGAACTCCGCTTCCCCGTGCTCGTCGATGACGGCAGCGTCGGCAGCGCCGACAACATCGCCCGCTTCGTCCGCGCGTTCCAGCCGACCGAAGTCGTGCGCTATCAGGCGGCGGGGGCCGCGGAAGGTTGGAATCCTTCGGCTGCATCCATCGAGCGCACGCTCGCGAAAGTCTGGGGCGCCGAGTCTGCCAACATCGAAGCGATGAAGAAAGCCTGGGCCGGCCATGCCCACGAGCCGCCGGGCATTGTCGTCGCAAACGAAAAGGACTCCGCCTGGACAGCCGCCATCGCGCTCGCCGCGGCACGTGGCCAGTTTCTCATCTGGATCGACGACACCCAGGCCCCGCGCGATCTCCACAAACTCTGGCCCGCCGACGATGCCGCCAAGCTCGATAAGTTTCTCCAGGACAACTGCGCCAAGACGGGCCTGGCCTGGAGCGATCTGGGCGATTCGCTCGATTCGGTCACGCTCTGCGGCGCATTTCCGAACACGATCGAGGTGGGGCCGAAGGATGTGCGTTCGCTGACCGATCGCATCGGCCGGCTCCGCATCGACGGCCCGGCCCGCTGGGCGTGGTCGGGCCAGATTTTCGGCAATGCGTCCGAAGCCGCGTATCGCGCGATGTGCCCGCTTTTTCTTTCGAGCGACGAGGCGTGGCTCTTTGACACCTATCCAAAGAGCCCGCCCTGGAGCGACTACAGCCTCGCGCAGGCAAAGGCCGCGCTTTCCGCGGCGTACAAGTCCGCTCTGACCGAGACGCCCGGTGCGAGCGCCTCCACCTGGCGCGAAAAAACGCAGCGTCCGCTCGCCGCCGGCCTGCTCTTTGTCAACAGCAAGGGCAATTCCGACTTCTTCGAGCTCGAGAGCGGCTACGGCTACTGCGGCGACATCCCGATGCTCTTGAAGCCCGCGGCACTGCACATGATCCATTCGTGGTCGCTCCAGTTCCCCGGATCGCGCGACACGCTCGGCGGCCGCTGGCTCGAACGGGGCGTTTATCTCTACTACGGCTCGGTGAACGAGCCCACGCTCGCCGCCTTTACGCCCTGCCCGCGCGTTGCCGAATTACTGATGCAGAACGCTGTCTTCGCCGGTGCCGTCCGGCGCGACGGCGGACCTTCGTGGCGCTTGACCGTTCTGGGCGATCCGCTCGCGACCGTCACGCCCGGAGGCATCGGTGCCCGTTCATCCAAGGCGCTTCCGCTCGAGGGCGTGAAGCCCTTGAAAGCCGAAGCCGCGGAGCTTGCACGCAAGGGGGACTTTGCCGGCGCGATCCGCGCGTTTGTTCTCGCAGGCGATGAAGAAATGGCCGTGAAACTCGCCTCCGCGCTCCTCCGCGATCGGCCCGCCGCCGCGACGCAGGCCGTTGCCAAGGCCTCGATCCCGGCGCTCGCCCGCGCCGGCCGCACCGCCGATGTCGTCGGCATGTTCAAGGCCGCCAACTTCAAGCCCGACGACAAGTCCACCGACGCCTCGATTCTTCGTGATTTCCTCTGGAGCGTCACCGCCAGCAGCATGCGCTCCCGCATCAGCCCGCCCGAGACCGGCACGCTCGAACTGCTGAAAGAAAATCTCCGGAGCGAACAGCTCGATCAGGACCTGATCGAGCTCGGCGCCGCCTGGGCCCAGGTCTTCGACTTCGCCGCCGCCCGCGGCATGATCGAATCCGTCGCCGCGAGGCAGACCGAGCCGCATCTCAGGAAGAAGGCGCAGCGCGCGGTGGAGGAAATGAGCAAGGGGCGGAGATAAGTGGTACCGCCCTTCCGCGCGGTGCTTTGTCCCGCTTCGCAGGGTCGGCTGTTACGCGTCACGATCGCCGGGGCAGGTGATCGATCAGCGCAGCCCGCAACGCCGGGATATCCGTCTGCACCGCATCCCAGATTAGCGAGAGGTCAACGCTGTCGTATTGATGCACGACCCGGTTGCGCATCCCAACGATTGAGCGCCACGGCACATCCGGATTCCGCAACTGAAAATCTGCGCTGATCCTTCGCACTGCTTCACCGATGACCAGAATCTCATAGAGAACCGCCGAGTGCGTCTTCACGTCCTTGACAAATGCTTCGCGGCTCAATCCGGTCACGAACTCACTTACACGGCGGCATGCGACGTCGATGTCGATCAGTGCCGCGATGTCACGAGACGGCTCATCATGAGTCATAGATCAGTCTCGCAGATGAGAGGATCGCTTCACGCCGAATCCAGTTCTCGCTTCGCTGCACCGCTTCACGGGATACAAGGTCGACAGGCTTTCCGAGCGCCGCTTCAAACTCACTCTGCATGCGATCAAAGGCAAAAAGGCCGGTCGACGCCGAGGTGTCAAATTGGTACAGCAAGTCGATATCTCTCGCGCTCTCAGGGGCGGATAGCGTGGAGCCAAAGAGCCACAGCCGCTTCACATGCCACTTGCGGCAGAGCGCTTCAATCGCGTTTGCCATAGGCTCGCTGACCATCGTCTTATCATATCGGCGATTGTTCGGCGGGGAAGTCGCTGCAAAGGTCACGATCGCATGTGAAGTGTGCATTGATGGCAAACAAGTGGAACAACCTCAAGGCACGCATGAGCGAGGGCGCTTGCGCCCGCGTCGATGCCAAGGTGAAGGAAACGCTCGCCTCGATGCCGCTCGCCGAGATCCGCAAAGCGATCGGAATGACTCAGGCAGACCTCGCAAAGAACATAGAGCTCGGCCAGGGGAACGTCTCCAAGATCGAGAACGCCGCGGATATGTACCTCACCACGCTCCGCAAATACATCGAAGCGCTCGGTGGCGAGCTCCATCTCACCGCCAGCTTCTCCGGCGGCAGAAAGTTCGAGATCGATCAGGTTTCGGACATCACAAACTCACGCCGAGCGAGCTGACGACAAACGCAGCGAACGCAGACGGCGAGTTGCGCTCAATGCGGCCTTTGCTCAGTCCTAAGCCGCAAGTTCCGCAGGTGCATCGTCATTCTGCGGCCGCCGCCTCAGTCCCATCGTCGCCGCCATCGCAATTCCAGCAAGCGTCATCAAGCCTGTCCAGATCGCTGCAAATTGCATCAACCCGGGCAGCGCGGAGAACAACTTCCCCTGCCCTGCCTGCAACGCTTCCCAGACGCTCCACGCTGCGATTCCGAGGGGAATCAAAAGCAGCGCGCCAAGCACAAGCCCGATCGCAAGCGCAATCCGTCCTTTGCACTCGCAACTCTTCTTCCGCGTCGCCATCCCGGCAAACAGAACAGGAAACAGCCAGATCATCGTGCTGCCACCTGAGGTGCCGCCTCCGCCTGCCGACGGAAAAGCTTCGCGAAGCACCGCACCCGTGAAGAGCGAAACTCCAATGAGCAACGGAAAACCCAAGAGCACCCACGCCGGACGAAGCCGCTTCGGGAGCGTCGCTCGCAATATGCCAAACGTCATCAGTGCCGGAAACGGAATCAAGAACAAATTCATCCCCGCCGCTGCGCCGGGAATCAGATACAAAACTCCGACCGTAATCGCCGCGACCGCCGCCGTCAGCAAAAGCGTGATGCCCAGCGGCACGCTTCCGTACCGCTTTGCTCCGTTCATATCACAGCAACTCATGGCTCACCCCTTGCCTAGCCAATGCACGCCGCATCTCTTGGTGCCCGCGGCCGCACTCAACTATTCAAGGTAAGTATAACCCTCAAGCCCCTGATCATAAAACTTCAGCAGGCTCTGCCCTTCCGAAACCGCCAGCGTTCCCGCCTTCACCGCGCGTTCCACATCCCGCCGCATCGACTTGATCAGGTCCTCGTGGTCGTACTGCACATACGCCAGCACTTCCTTCACCGTGTCGCCTTCGACCACTTCATCAAGGTCCCAGTCGCCCACGCCCGGTGAATCGTCAAAGCTCACGTGTACCACGTGCGTGTCGCCGTACAGGTTGTGCAGGTCGCCCAGCACTTCCTGATACGCGCCGAGCAGGAACATGCCCAGGTAATACGGGTGCGGCTTGTGATCGCCGTTGGTGTAGTTCAGTTCGTGCAGTTCGAGCACAGGTTTACTGATCAGCTTCTTGTCGCAGAACTTGTCCACCTGTCCGTCCGAGTCGCACGTGATGTCCGCCAGGATCGCCCGCCGATTCGGCTCCTCGTTCAACCTGTGAATCGGGCAGATCGGGAACAACTGATCGATCGCCCAGTGATCCGGCAGGCTCTGGAAGACGCTGAAGTTCACGTAATAGATATCACTCAAGACCTGCGGCAGATCAATCAGATCATCCGGCAACTCGCCCTTCGCGGTCGCCAGCGCCAGGATCTTCCGCCCGATCGCCCAGAACATCCGCTCCGCACTCGCACGCATCTTCAGCGACATATAGCCCAGGTTGAACAGGCTCATCGCCTCGTCCCGTGCCTGCACCGCATCGTGATACGCCTCGACCAGGTTCACCTTCGGCTGCGTCAGCGATTCAAACGCATCCACCAGTTCGATCACCGGCTGCGGCTTCTGCTTCTCTTCGCGCATCAGCTTCTTCAGCGCCGGCATATCCGGATCGCTCGGGAAGTTGGTCTTGCCCAGCACATCCACGATCAGCAGCGACGAATGCGCCACCATCGCGCGACCCGACTCCGAGAGAATGCGAGGGTGGGGGAGCTCCGCCGCATCGCACACGCTCTTGATGCGATACACAATGTCCGCGGCATATTCCGCCACGCTGTAATTCACGCTCGACTGGCTGTCCGACTGGCTTCCGTCATAGTCGATGCCCATGCCGCCGCCCACGTCGATCGTGTCGAGCCCCGCGCCCAGCTTCTTCAGCTCCACATAGATGTGCGCCAGCTCGTTCACCGCCGCCTTGATGTTGCGGATATCGCCGACCTGACTTCCAATATGGAAGTGGATCATGTTCAGGCAATCCGCCATGTCGTGCTTCTTCAGGAATTCGAGCGAGTGCAGCAGCTCCGACACCGTCAGCCCGAACTTCGAGCGCATGCCGCCGGATGATTCCCAGCGGCCGCTTCCCTGCGTGCTCGGCTTCGCTCGCACGCCGATCTTCGGGCGCACGCCATACCGCTTCGCGTGCTGCACGATCAATTCAAGATCCGTGAACCGCTCAACCACCGGGATGATGTGCCGTCCCAGCTTCGTCGCCAGGATCACCGTCTCGATGAACTCGCTGTCCTTGAACCCGTTGCACACGATCGGCATCGTCGGCAGGTTCTCGGTCAGCCCCAGCACCGCGAGAAGCTCCGGCTTGCTGCCCGCCTCGAGCCCAAAGCCCAGCCTCGCTCCAAGGTCGCGCACTTCTTCGCAGAGCTGCCTCTGCTGATTCACCTTGATCGGATAGATGCACGAGTACACGCCGGTGTACTGGTGCTCCTTGATCGCGTTGTCAAAGGCATTTCTGATCTCCTGCAGGCGGTGCTTCAAAAGATCGCGCATCCGGATGATCACCGGCGTCCCGATCTCGCGCTCCCGCAGACCCTCGATCACCTCGTGCAGGTCGATCTGCCGCTTCGAGTCACGCTCCGGCATCACAAACAGATGCCCCTCCGCGTTCACGCCGAAGTAGCCGTCGCCCCAATCTTTAATCCCGTACAGCTTCTCCGCTTCTTCGGTCGTCCACGGCCGCTTCACCGGAGGCTGTTGATCCGTCATCCCCGGCACCTCAACTTTGAGAGAGGACATGTTCGCGCCGCTCGCCGTCGTCACCGTTGCCATCTTCTTCTGCCGCCGCGCTTCCGCGGCTCCTCGTGTCCGAATCAGCCCGCTTCCGCGGCACCGTCGAACGTGTGCGATCTGAAATCCGACGCGACCCAATCGATGCCCCCGGCCCGCCCGCGCTTGCCGGTTTCTTCACAACTCGCGTCCATGCCAAGGAACCAACTCTTCTTCGGAAGCACGTCCCTGCGCTTCCAGTCGGCTCTTCCTACGCCGCTCATCGCCGACGCCGACCAAAAAACATTCTCCCGACGCAAAAAGATAGCGTCCGAACCGCGCCGCGGCACGCCAAACCACCTCTCCACCCGCACTTTCTCATCCGCTCCCTGCCGCCGCTACACCTCCGACAGCTTCACATCCCGCCGCTCCTTCACGAGCAGAGCGCCCACCACCAGCGTCACCGCGCAGATCGCCATCGGATACCACAATCCCGCGTACATGTTCCCCGTCCGCTCCACCAGCAACGCGCCGACGAACGGCACCATCCCGCCAAACACGCCATTTCCAACGTGGTAGGGGAGCGACATGCTCGTATACCGGATCCGCGTCGGGAACAACTCGACCAGGAACGCCGCCACCGGCCCGTACACCAGCGTCACGAGCAGCACCTGCACAAAGATCAGGAACACCAGCGTCAGCGCCGGCTTCCCGACCAGCGATCCGAGGTGAACCTGCGTTTTCCGAGTCTCGACCGCTTTGCCGCCGGTCTCGATCCGCGTTTGCGTGACGGTTTGCTTCGTTCCGTCCGCATACTCCGTCACCGACGTCTGCACCGAGGTCGTCTTCTCCGCGATTCCCGAGCCCGGGTTCCCCGCGATCCGATCGATCTTCGCCGTCGGGTTGTGCGCCACCGGCGACGCAAACCGCGTCTCATCCTTCAGGTTCACCGCCGCCGCCATCGCCCCGTAAATGGGGTAGTAGAGCAGCAGCCCGAGCAAGCACCCCGCCAGCATGATCTTCTTCCGCCCGATCCTGTCCGACAGCCACCCCGTCACGACAAAGAGCGGCGTCCCCAGCACCAGCGCGATCCCCACGATGATCTCCGCCTGCGTCGGATCGATGTTCAGCGTCACCTTCGTGAAGTTCATCGCGTAGAACTGGCCCGTGTACCAGACCACGCCCTGCCCCGCCGTCACCCCGAACAGCGCGATCAGCACCATCCGCAGGTTCTCCCGGTTTCCAAACGATTCCTTCAGCGGGTTCTTGGCGCCCTTCCCGCTCGCCTTCATCTTCTGAAACAGCGGCGATTCCTTCATCCGCCGCCGGATGTACCACGAGAAGAACACCAGTCCCAGCGACACCCAGAACGGAATCCGCCAGCCCCACGCATTGAAATCCTCCGCGCTCATCAACCCGCGGCACGCCAGGATCACCCCCAGCGACACAAACAGCCCCAGCGTCGCCGTCGTCTGAATCCAGCTCGTCCAGTATCCGCGCTGCCCATCAGGGCAGTTTTCCGCCACATACGTCGCCGCGCCGCCATACTCACCGCCCAGCGCCAGCCCCTGCGCCAGTCTCAACACAATCAAAAGAATCGGTGCCGACCACCCGATCACCGCAAACCCCGGCAGCACGCCGATCAGAAACGTCGCGCCGCCCATCAAGAGCAGCGTCACCATGAACGTGTACTTGCGCCCGATCAGATCGCCCAGGTACCCGAACACGATCGCCCCGAACGGCCGCACCACAAACCCGATCGCAAACGTCGCCAATGTCGAGAGCAGCGCCGTCGCGCCCGCTCCTTCCGGAAAGAACACCTGCGAGATCGTGACCGCCAGCGCTCCGAAAATGTAAAAGTCGTACCACTCGATCAGCGTCCCCGCCGACGACGCCCCGATGATCGTCCAAAGGCTCTGGCCCGAAAGCCGCGCTTCCTCCGCACCGCTCTTCTGCTCTTCATTCCCTGCCGGCTTTTCTGGATTCATTCCCACACTCTATCGCGCCCGGGATTCCCAGCCCGACAAGAGCGACTCCGTAATCTGCCGGCGGGGGCGCCCGCTGCCTTCCACCTCTTCCTCGCCCTCATCCTCCAATCTTCGCCGCCCGCGCACGGTAAACTCGCGGGATCGACTCGGAGAAACCCCTCATGCTGCGCAACCTGCTCCTTGCCGCGATCCTCATACTCGCGCCGCTCACGCGCGCCGCCGATCCGCTCCCCTCCTGGAACGACACCGCGCCGAAAAAGGAGATCATCGCTTTCGTCCAGGAAGTCACAAAGGAAGGTTCCCCCTTCTTCGTCGCCCCCGAAGAGCGCATCGCCACCTTCGACAACGACGGCACCCTCTGGTGCGAACAGCCCCTCTACGTCCAAGGCGTCTTCGCACTCGACCGCGTCAAAGAACTCGCGCCCGGCCATCCCAAATGGAAAGACCAGGAGCCCTTCAAATCCATTCTCGCCGGCAATCTCAAAGAGGCTCTGGCAGGCGGAGATAAAGCGCTGCTCGAACTCATCGCCGCAACCCACAGCGGCATGACCGTCGAAGCATTCGAAAAAATCGTCACCGACTGGCTTGCAACCGCCAAACACCCGCGCTTCAAACAGCCGTACACCAAGTGCATCTACCAGCCCATGGTCGAGCTCGCTGCATACCTGCGTGCCAACGGTTTCAAAACCTACATCGTCTCCGGTGGCGGCGTCGAATTCATGCGCCCCTGGACCGAAAAGGCCTACGGCATTCCACCCTCACAAGTCGTCGGCTCCCGCGGCAAGACAAAATTCCAGATGACCGACAGCGGACCGGAGTTGTTCAAACTCCCCGAAGTCGACTTCATCGACGACGGCCCGGGCAAGCCCATCGGCATCAATCAACAAATCGGTCGCCGTCCCATCATCGCCTGCGGCAACTCCGACGGCGATCTCGAAATGCTCCAGTGGACCACCATGGTCGATTGGCCACCTCTCTCCGGCGGCCTCCGGCTGCGCCGCGATCCTCCCCCCAATCGCTTCGGCCTCATCGTCCATCACACCGACGGAATCCGTGAATATGCCTACGACCGCAATTCCCACATCGGCAAACTCGACAAAGCCCTCGACGAAGCACCCAAGCGCGGCTGGACCGTCGTCAGCATGAAAGACGACTGGAAAACCATCTTCCCCTTCCCCAGCCCCGAACCCGAAAAATGAACGCCGCATTCGGCCCTTTGAAGTTTTCGCTCTTTGGCCCTTTCCAATCCTCCCTCCGCGCCCTCTGCGACTCTGCGGTGCAATTCTCTTCCCAAGCAAGCAGTAGATTTCTCCACGCCGCTCTCAGTACGATTCGCCCCTCCGGGAATCAAGCCATGATCAATCCGAAACGCACCGTACTTTCCCTCTTCGTCTTCGCCATCAGCGCCTTGCTCGCAACGCTCGCGCACGCCGCCAAGCCCAACATCCTCTATATCGTCGCCGACGATGTCGGCTGGAAAGATGTCGGCTACCACGGCTCCGATATCAAAACGCCCAACATCGACAAGCTCGCCGCCGGCGGCGCTCGCCTCGAACAGTTCTACGCGCAGCCCATGTGCACGCCCACCCGCGCCTCGCTCATGACCGGGCGCTATCCCTTCCGCTACGGCCTGCAGACCGCCGTCATCCCCTCGAGCCACACCTACGGCCTCAACACCGATGAGTTCCTTCTGCCGCAAGCGCTCAAAGACGCCGGCTACACCACCGCGATCATCGGCAAGTGGCACCTCGGCCACGCCGACAAGAAGTACTGGCCCAACCAGCGCGGCTTCGACTACCAATACGGACCGCTCATCGGCGAGATCGACTACTTCACCCACAAGCAGCACGGCGTGACTGACTGGTTCCGCAACAACGAAGTCGTCGAAGAGCCCGGCTACTCGACCACCCTCCTCGGCAACGACGCCGTCCGCTTCATCAACGAGCAGTCCGCCGACAAGCCCTTCTACCTCTATTACACCTTCAACGCGCCGCACACGCCCTACCAGGCCCCGCAGGAATTCCTCGATCAATACAAGAACATCGCCGATCCCAGCCGCCGCGCCTACGCCGCGGCCATCACCGCCCTCGACGAACAAATCGGCCGCGCTGTCGCAGCCCTCGAAGCCAAAGGCCTCCGCGACAACACGCTCATCGTCTTCCAGAGCGATAACGGCGGCACCCGCGACGCCATGTTCGCCGGCGAAATCGATAGCTCCAAGATCATCATCCCCTGCGACAACGGCCCGTTCCGCAACGGCAAAGGAACTCTCTACGAAGGCGGCACCCGCGTCGTCTCCCTCGTCAACTGGCCCGGCCAAATCAAGCCCGGCATCACCATCGACGAAATGATCCACGTCACCGATATGTTCCCGACCATCGCCTCGATCGCCGGCGCATCCACCGCCAAGAGCAAGCCCCTCGACGGTGTCAACCAGTGGCCCACCATCAGCGAAGGAAAACCCTCCGCGCGCACCGAAGTCATCTACAACGTCGAGCCCTTCCGCGCCGGCGTCCGCCAGGGCGATTGGAAACTCGTCTGGCGCACGCTCCTTCCCGCCGCAGTCGAGCTCTACAACATCAAGACCGACCCCTACGAAAAAGACAACGTCGCCGCTCAGCACCCTGACATCGTCGCCAAGCTCCAACAGCGCGCCAACGAACTCGCCGCGACGATGGCCAAGCCCTTGCTCCTCCAGGCCGAGTTCCAAGCCATTCGCGAGCGCCTAGCACTGCCGCCGGCGTTGCCCGGCCAAGAACTCGAACTCGGCGGCGACTAATCACACGCACACAAAACACACCCAACAGACATCACTCGCCCGCACATGTAACACCCACCCGCGCGCATGAAACACCGCGCCCCCCGCATTTCTTCTCTCGCGTTCTCTGCTGCTCTGCCAATCTGCCGCTCTGCAGTTCTTCCATCCCACATCCGCCATCCCACATCCCACATTCTTCCGCTACCCTCTCCCCATGGCCCTCGTCGCTCTCAAATCCGTCACCAAGACCTACCCCAACGGCTTCCAGGCCGTGAAGGATTTCAACCTCGACATCAAGGACGGCGAGTTCGTCGTCTTCGTCGGTCCCTCCGGCTGCGGCAAGTCCACAACGCTCCGCATGGTCGCCGGCCTCGAAGATGTCACCGGCGGCACAATCTCCATCGGTGATCGCGTCGTCAACGACGTTCACCCCAAAGACCGCGACATCGCGATGGTCTTCCAGTCCTACGCGCTCTACCCGCACATGAGCGTCTACAAAAACATGGCCTTCGCGCTCAAGCTCCGCAAAGTCCCCAAGGACGAGATCGATCGCCGCGTGCAGGGCGTCGCAAAGACCCTCGGCCTCTCCGACATGCTCGATCGCAAGCCCCGCCAGCTCTCCGGTGGCCAGCGCCAGCGCGTCGCACTCGGCCGCGCCATCGTCCGCGAGCCCAAGGCCTTCCTTTTCGATGAACCGCTTTCCAACCTCGACGCCAAACTGCGCGTCACCACCCGCGCCGAACTCAAAGCGCTCCACCAGCGCCTCAAAACCACGACCATCTACGTCACCCACGATCAAGAAGAAGCGATGACGCTCGGCGACCGCATCGTCGTCATGAGCAACGGCCTCATCCAGCAATCCGGCCCGCCGCTCGAGGTCTACCGCAATCCGAAAAACCGCTTCGTCGCCGCCTTCGTCGGCACGCCCCCCATGAACTTCCTCGAAGGCACGCTCGAAAAGCGCGGCGACTCCGTGGTGTTCATCGAAGGCAGCAACGACTCTTCCGGCAAACCCTACGAACTCGCTGCACATCCCGCCCGCGCCGCCGCGCTCGCGCAGCACGTCGGCAAACCCATCGTCATGGGTATCCGCCCGCAGATGTTCTCGCTCGATCCGGTTGAGAACGGTGGTGGGGGTGCATCCATGCGAGTCCGCGTCAACGTCGTCGAGCCGCTCGGCGATACGGTGGACGTCGCTTGCTCGACGCCCAAGCACCCTCTCCTCGTCGCCCGCCTCCCGGCCCGCGGCAATCCGCCCCCCGCCGGCCAGGATGTCACCCTCCACGTCGCGATGGAACTCGTCCATTACTTCGAGCCCGGCGAATTCGGGGCAAAGCTGATGGTTTGAAGCAAACCGCTTGAAACGACTTCGTTTTCAGCCCGAAGGGCTCGACGGAAAGTAGCCGGGGTAGCCGCGATGCGGCACCCCCCGGGATTCGCCCGCAGGTTTCCGCACCCCGAATGGGTGCAAGTCCGCATGAAAGGGGGATTCATGCTCCGAGCGCTCGCTCTCTTCGCCACGATCACGACGGCATCCCTCGCTGCGCCTCCCGCGCAGCGGTCCATCGCGTGGGTTCTCGAACTGCACAGCGGTCTCGATCACGCCAGTCAGGCTCAGGATCTCAAATCCCAGATCGAATCCGCGCGTGCCAGCGGCGCGAAGATCATCTGTGTCGAGTTCAAGGGCAAGCCCTGGCGCATCGATGTCGCGCAGGCGGTCGGCGAAGTCCTTGCAAACAGCGAGCCCCCCGCGGTCGCCTTCATCAGCTCCGATTCCGGCGAAGCCCCGCTCGCATTCCTGATTGCCGGCAGCCGCGCCGGCCGAGGCTGCTGGATCGAGACCGGCACCACGCTTGTTTCCGACTCATCGGGCAATTCCCGCGACCTCGCAGAGCCCAAGGCGATCGCCGCCTCCGAGACCTTCTGGAAGAAATCGGACACCAAGTCTCCGTTCGCGCCGTACGAAGCGCTCCGCGCTGCGGTGCTCAACCCCGCGCTGGGTTGCTGGATGCTGCCGAAATCTCCAAACAAGTTCGAGATCGGCGCCGGTAAGCCGCCGGTTTCCGCGGGTGCGGTGATCATCTTCTCCGAGCCGGGCGCGCAGACGCTCACGCTCCGCGCCCCAGATGCCATCGCCCTCGGCCTCGCCTCGTCGATCGCGCCCGACTCTCGCACGGCGCTCGAAGCCGCCCTCGCATCCATCGACGGGACCAAGCCCGAGATGCGCGAGCGCCGCCCCGTCGGCAGCACGCTCGATGCGCGCCGCGATCGCGCCGAATCTCTTCTCGAGCGAGCCGAGAAGTCGATGGACCTCGCCCAGCCCCATCTCAAAATCAAGGCCGAAAGCACCGAGCTCGCGCCCGGCCAGAAGCACGACGCCGCGGCCCGCGCAAAGCCCGCTCTCGATGCCGCGTCGGCCGCGATCGCTGAAGCCGAGCTCGTCCTCCAATCCGATCCCGAGATTCTCCGTCTTCCCGCTCCCGGCCAGGCCGACACCGGTCAGAAGCCCGGCCAGTTCGAAGCGCGCTGGCGCTCGAAGCTCCAGCAGGCGAAAGATCGCCTGGACAAACTCAGGGCCAAAGCCGACAAGCTCGCCGCGAGCTAAGCGGATCCGAAAGGTTCAGGTGCATCGTGCGTCCCAATCGAAGAGGCCGAAAGCCCAAGCCCGTGCGTGCCCGCCGCCACCCGGCATCCGGCAAGCAGAAATCTCCGCCCGCGCAGCCCGCCGTGCAGGGTCCGCAGGCATCGATGGCCGTTCCCCTCGCAACCGACCCGCGCGAAACCAAGCTCCTCCGCGAGATGCTCTGGCACAACGTCGTTCGCGAGATGCTCTGCGCGCTCTGCCTGGAAACCGGCCAGGCCGACGCCACCGGCAAGCCCCGCGTCCTCGACGGGCGTCTCACGATCATCACCTTCCGGGGCGAGCGCATCCCCATCGGCGCCGTCCGCCCGCTCATGAACTTCGGCGTCGGCCGCACCCGCGAAGAGAAGATGCTTTCGATGATGCTCCAGGGCACCGTCTTCCAGATTGTCACGCCCGACGGCGACGTGTTCACGCTTCCCATCCACGAGATCCGTGGCCTCCACGCGCTCTCCGAATCGATCATGCAGCAGCTTCAGGCCGCCGCGGAATCGTCGGAGGGCGAGCAACCCGGAGTCCCTTTCGGCTTCGCGGCGTTCACATCCCTCGCCCACGGCCTGCGCGATCGACCGATCCCGCAGGCGCCGGATGAGCCTTCGGAATAACCCGTGCCTAGCGCCTCGGATTGCGGGGCGTCCCGCTCCGCACCGATCGGGGCGGATTCGGCGGATACGGCGAGCGCGCCTTCGCCGGTGCATGCTCGCTGCCGTTGGTTTGAGCGACCGGCGCTTCAGAAGGCTCTTCACCGGCCTGAGGTTCCGCGGCCGCACCATCACCGATCGGAGCGACGGCCTCCGCCGATTCGGCTTGCTGGACAGTTTCCTCTCCAGCAACCTGCTCCGCCGCACTGATCTGCCGCACGGGCTTCGCGAATACCAGCCGACCCGCGGCAGTCTGCAGATTGCTTGTCACCTGCAGCTCGACCCTGCTGCCGATGAACTGTGCCGCGGCATCCGCGACGACCATCGTCCCGTCGTCGAGATACCCGACACCCTGGCCGGCCTGCTCGCCCGCACGGACGAGGACGACGGAGAGGGATTCGCCCGGGACCAGCGCGGGCTTGAGCGCGTTCGCCAGTTCGTGGATGTTGATGACGCCGATGCTCTGGATTTCCGCGACGCGAGCGAGGCCCAGGTCGGTCGTGACGATCAGCCCGGGAGACAGCCGCGCGAACTCGATCAGCATCTGGTCCACCGCCTTGCCCGGCACCGGCAATTCGTCGATGCTGACCAGAATGGTGCCGAGGCGCTGCAGGCGGGTGACCATGTCGAGCCCGCGCCGGCCCTTGGTACGGGTGAGGCGGTCGCTCGAATCGGCGAGGCGTTGCAACTCCAGAATGACGAAGCGCGGGATGACCACGGGAGACTGGATCAGGCCGGTCGAGGCGATATCGACGAACCGCGCATCGATCAGAGCCGAGGAATCGAGGATGAGCGGCTTGGCGCCGCGGATCTGCTTGGCGAACTCGACGTACGGGATGACGAGACGGAAGTCGTCTTGCGTCTGGAGGATGGTCGTCACGGCGAGGTAGGCCAGGGCGATGCCGAGCAGGACCTTGGTCGCGCTCGTGACGCGCGGGTCGATCTCGTAGAGGCTGGCGAGGAGGTCCACGACCGAGCCGATGGCCGCGGTGGCGAGCATCGCCGCCGCGATCCCGAAGAAAACGGCGATGACCGCGCCGATCTTTTTCTTGCGGGCGAGCAGGTCCACGCTGCCGACCAGGCCGAAGATCACGCCCGCCAGCGCGAGGATGACCAGCGCGACGCGGGGCCACTCTTTCGGGACGGCCTTATCGGGCTGGAAATAGAGGACCGAGAGCGTTGTGACAACGACGAACAGGGCGAAAAACGCAAGGCGCGAGATTCGGAGGAGCGATGCGCGGTTGGTCTCGGCCTGCTCGACGGCGGAGGGCAGCTCGATCGGGTTTTCGCGAGGGTCGGTCATGGGAACACACAATTCTACGGAGGGGCCGCCCCGCCTGATTCGCGGCTTGCGGGGTTCCTCGGCGAATCCGGGGCCGAACGTGAGCGGGAAAGCCACCGGAACGCGCTAGAATCGGCCCGCTCCCTCCGATCGACGGCCGGGCTCGGTGCACGGATGGCCCGTGAACCTGGTCAGGGCTTGACCGCAGCAGCCATAAGCGGCCGTCGTCCGGTGCCGCCGGTGTCCTGGCCGTCGATCAGGGGGAGCGATTCAGGCCGGTCGCGATCTTCTAGAATCGCCCCTATGGCCTACACCGTTCTTGCACGTCGCTATCGCTCCGCCGACTTTGATGAAGTGGTCGGCCAGGAAGCGATCGCCAACACGCTCCAGAACGCGATCAAGCTGAATCGCGTGGCGCACGCGTATCTGTTCTGCGGCACGCGCGGGGTGGGCAAGACGTCGATGGCGCGCATCTTCGCCAAGGCGATCAACGGTGGCAAGCCCGAGATCGATGCCGCGATCATGACGGGCAAGGACACGGACGTCATCGAGATCGACGCCGCGAGCAACAGCGGCGTGGACAACGCGCGCGAGCTGATCGCCAACGCGGCGTACCGGCCGCTGCGCGGGAAGAAGAAGGTCTACATCATCGACGAAGTGCACATGCTTTCGAATGCGGCGTTCAACGCGCTGCTGAAAACGATGGAGGAGCCGCCCGAGCATGTGATGTTCATCCTCGCGACGACCGACCCGCAGAAGGTGCCCGCGACGATCCAGAGCCGGTGCCAGCGGTTTGATTTCCGCAACATTCCGGCACCGAACATCGCGGGGCATCTCACGGCGGTCCTAAAGAAAGAAGGCGTTGCTGCGGAGCCGGAGCTGGTCTTCCAGATCGCCCGCCTCGGCAATGGCTCGATGCGCGATTCGCTCAGCCTGCTCGACCGCGTGATCGCGAGCGGCGAGAAGAAGCTCACGGTCAAGACGCTGGAAGATCTGCTGGGCCTGCCGGCGCGCGAGCTGCTCGGTTCGATGCTCGACGCGTTCACGGCGGGCACGCCGGCGGCGGCGCTCGAAGCTGGAGACACGCTTTTGAAGCGGGGCGTCGCGATCGACCAGGTTTTCGAGAGCCTGCTCGAGCGATTCCGCGATCTGCTGGTTCTGGCGACGTGCGGCATGAACACCGAGCTCGTCGAGCTCTCCGACGACGCCCGGAAGAACGAGGCGGCACGGAGCGAAAAGTTCGATCCGGCGGCGCTCGTGCACATGATCGCGATGGTCGAGAACATCCAGCGCAGCGCCAAGGCGAGCGCATGCCCGCGGGCGTTGTTCGATGCCTGCCTTGTGCGGCTCGCTCTGACCGATCGCTTGGCCGATGCGACCAGCATGGTGCGCGAGGCCAAAGGCGCAACGGCCGACGCCCGCTCGCCAGTGGGGGCGGGGGTGGGGGCCGGCGCAAAAAAACGCTGACGCCGGTGGATGCCGCGAGGCCCGATCCACCGGCGCGACACGCCGTCATCGAAGAGCCGGTTCCGCGCGCCGCGGCGCCGTTTGCGCGTGAAGAGGTGGAGCGGGTGCGGGCCGCGAATCCGGACGAGCGTGCCGTGCCGCGCACAACGCCGAGCAACGCCTGCGACTGGGCGAGCGTCCAGGCCGCGGCGATCGAATCGCGCCGGCAGGTGAAGATGGTCGTCGAAGAGGCGACGATGCTCGAGTTCAAGGACGGCTGCGTCAGCCTGAAGGTGGCCACCGACCTGATGACCGCGGCGAGCGGCGTGCAGGAAGATATCCGCCAGTTGATCTCGCGCGCGTGGGGGCGGCCGGTTCGACTGGAGTTCGCGCAGCCGGCCGCGGCCGCCGAGCCGGCCCCGAGCCCAGAAAAATCCGCCCCGGCTGCGCCGGAAGTTGCCGCGGCGCTCGGTCCGAGTCTTACGGTCGCGAATGCGACGGACAATCCGCTTATTGCCAAGGCCGTCGAGTTGTTCGGTGCGAAAGTGCTTGGCGTGTATCCGAGGCAGAAATAGCGAACCCGGCGGGCGGGTGCAGAGAATGACCAGTCAAAGGAGTCGAACGACATGTTGGATCAACTGAAAGCGATGGGGGCCCTCGCCGGGCTTCTCAAGAATCGGGAAAAGCTCCAGGCTTCCATCCAGGAGGTCAAGGAGGAGATGGGCAAGACCGAGGTGACGGGCAAGTCGTCGAACGGAGCGATTGTCGCGAAGGTCAACGGGCAGTTGAAGGTGCTGTCGGTGGAGATCAGCCCGGCGCTCGTGAACGGGATGGCGGCGGAGCCCAAGACGCGCGAAGCGACTTCAAAGTTGATCGCGGACGCTGTGAACGATGCGTTGACGCAGGCGCAGACCAAGCTTCAGGCGGCGGTGCAGAAGCGGACGCAGGAACTGGGCATCCCCGACCTGCCGGGCATCGGCAACCTGCTGGGCTGAGTGGCACCGGGCTTCCGCCCGGTGTCTGTGAATTGAGCGGCAAAAACACCGGACGAAAAACCGGTGCCACAAAGGCCTTTCTATGACTCGCACCACTGCTTGTACACTCGTCATCGGTTCGTTGGCGTTCACGCTCGGCGGTTGCAACTACGAGCGCCTGCCCGAGAAGTTTGAGCTTGTGCAGGGCTCGCCCGAGCCGGGTCTGACGGTGATGTACACCGAGTCGATGCGGGATCCGGCGAACGCGAAGTTTCCGCCAGCGACGGTTCGGCTGATGGGCGTGCAGTCGTCGTCGCTGCCGCAGGGCCGGTTTGATTTCGGTGCCGCGATCGACAGCGCCTCGAAGCCGGGTGGGCCGCTGGTGCAGGATGTCGCGATGAATCAGCGGGTGCGCCTGTTCAAGATTCCGCCGACCGATCCGATCTTCGAGAGCCCGTACGTGTTCGCGGCGGCGTCGCTGGCGTGGGCCGGGCCGGACGAGCCGCAGGAGAACTATGTCGAGCGGATCGGCGTGTTCGACGACAAGGGGAACGAGATTTCGCCGTACGTGGCGTTGCCTCCGGTTCCGAATAACGTCGAGCGGCGGGATCGGCGGGCGGCGCTCATGAAGAGCGAGACGATTCGCAAGACCGGGCTGATTCTCGAGGTAGACCGGGAAGGGGTGAAGGTGGTCCCGTCGGGATTGAAAGTCCGCGAAGCGAGGGCGGTGCCGCCGCCGGAAGGCGAATGAGCCGGATTTGCAAGCGGAGTCCGAATCGCGGACAATGAAGCCATGCCGACGTTCGGGTCCTATGAAGCACGCCGCGAGGTGGCGGGCGCAGGTTTCTGCGCCCGCTGGGAGGCGACGTTGCCACCGAGCATCTCGGCAACGAGTGCGAAGGCGTTCGGCGATCGGTTTTTGGCGACGGCGGTGGGGCCGAGCGTGGTGGTGCCCTGGCTGCCGCGGGCGGGACTGGATGAAGAAGCGAGGCGGCTTGTCGGCGCGGCCCGCGATCAGGCGCAACTTGTGGGCGCGGGCGCGAAGCGCTGGTCGATCGTCGCCGATTTCGGGCTGATGGATGACGGGAGGGGTGCGTTCGTCGTGCGCCCCTCGCTGGCGTGGACGGTCGAGCGGCTGGTGCTTGCCCAGTACGTGTTCACATCGGTCGAGCTGCGCGGCATCGTCCTGGGCGTGGTGGACGGACTGCTCGAGTTGGAACGCAGCTCGGGGCGGCAGTGGGGAAACCTGAACAGCTCGACGGTAATGCTCGCGGTCGGCCCGGGCGATGCCAAGCTCGGCGACGGCTCGGGCGTGGTGCTGACCGAGCTCGAGTCGCGCGAGCGGCTGGGAACAGACGCGGCGATCGCCGATCTGCGGGCGCTGGGCCGCTTGATCTACGAGATGGTGCTGAGCAAGCGCCCGCCCTTGAAGGCCGTGTCCGGCTGGTCGGCAAAGTGGTCGGAAGGGTGGGAAGTTGTCGGGGATGGGCGCTGGTGGTTTGAACTCGCGAACCGGTTGATGTCGGCCGGGACGGCGCTGGGCGAGGGCGGGAATCCGCCGACCCTGGCGCAGGTCCGGCAATTGATTCTTGAGCACCGGGCCCACAAGCCTCTCCCCAAGCGGCAGTTGTACATCGCTGGCGGGATTGCGGCGCTCGTGCTGCTGGCAGGAGGGGCGTACCTCGCGCTTCATTCTCCCGGGCGTGAACCGATCGTGCTGACGGCCGATCAGCTCGATGAGAAGGCGAGGCTTGGGCGCTGGCAAGGGCTGGTGGAGCGATGGAGGCTCTGGTTCGGCGATCTGTACGCTTCGCGCGAGCAGGTTTCGACGATCGCGGCGACGCGCCCGGCGGGCAGCACGATCCGCGCGGTCTCGGCGGTCTTGAACGATCCGGGTCTGCGCGATCCGCGTGCGATCTCGGGCGTCGGCGCGAGCGGGAGCCTGCTCGATCTGTTCGATCGGCCGGGAGATGCGATCGAAGGGGACAAGATCGTCGCGGCGGCCGAGAGCCTGGACAAGATCGAAGAGATCCGGCGGCTGCTCCTGGAATGGCCCGAACTTGCGCGGCTCAAGGATGTTGCGGATCAGTGGGAGAAGCGCGGGTGGGGTGCCGCGTCTGGGCCGCTGCGCACGGCGGCGGAAGGCGTGTCGCCCGCGATCCCGAACGTGATCATCAAGGAAGGCGAGACGGCCACGACGGATGCTGGTTCGAGCAGGCCGGGCGCAGTCGTGCCCGCGGTGATCGCGGGGCAGGAAGCGATCTCGATCGCCGAAGCGATCGAAGCGGATTGGGACGGATTGCTCAAGGCGGGAGAAGAGCGGAGCAAGGAAGCAGCGGACAGTGCCGCCCGCGACCCGGTGCTCTCGAAGCTACGCGCGATCGCGACGAAGGAGGCTGCGCGAGCGATCGCATCGGCCGAAGCGGGGAAGCCCGCGCTCGCGGCGCTGGCAGAACGGCTCGCGACATTGGAAACACTGACGGGCGAAGTGCTCGCGCAGAGGCAGATCGACGGATGGGACGAGCAGGGATTCCTGGAGTCGGATCAGCTCAAACAGATCGCGGCGGGCGAGGAGAGCGTTGACCAGTTGGCGGCATGGAAAGCGCTCGCGGCGAAGCCGGAGTTCGCGAAAGTGGACGCGACCGATCCGCGGGTCGACGCGCTCGCCAGGTTCAAGGATGCGGAAGAGCAGCTCCGCTCCGAGGGGCAGCGGCTTGCGGACATGGGAAAGGACGGGCGCGAGCTGACGTTGCAGCCGTCCGAGTTCGACGCGCGGATGAGCGAACTCGCGTCGGAGGCGAAGGTGCTGGCTTC
Source organism: Planctomycetota bacterium (assembly GCA_017303555.1). GTDB lineage: Bacteria > Planctomycetota > Phycisphaerae > Phycisphaerales > UBA1924 > JAFEBO01. Next base: position 343,546 of record JAFLCN010000001.1, on the reverse strand, counting down.
GACGGCGTGGAGCAACCGGAACCGATCGAAGGTGGAAGGGCTGTCGGAACGGCTGATCCGCAATACCGATGCGCTGCAGCGCGACACGAGCGATGCGCTGCGGACGGGATTGATGCCGCTGTCGGAGGCGATTGGGACACAGAATCGCGAGTTGTTCTCGAGCGCGGCGCTGAGCAGAGACTGGACGCGGACGCTGGACGGAGCGGCGGCTGTTTCGAGCAAGCGCGAGGCGTTCAACGCGGTTCGGAAGCGGCGTGATGAGCTGCTCGCGCTCGATCGGGCGATCCCGAACAGCGCCGTAATCGCGTTCCCCGAATCGCTGGGGTTTAGCACGGAAGCGTGGAAGCGGGCGGCGGGCACGGCGCGGGAGCGGTTCTTTGCCGAGGCGCTCCGGACCGATCCGCCCGATGTCGCGGGCGCCGCCGAGCGATCAAAGTCGTGGCTTGCGCAAGCCGAGGAATTTCTGTCGCTCGCCGCAAAGGTGGAGAACGCCCTGCGCAGAGGCGAAGAACTGAGCGGTGCGCACGCGGGATCGACGCTGCCCGACTCCCTTGCGAATTTGGTGCGCAGGCTCGATGCGATTCCGAGTGCCGCGGAGCTCGGTTCGGTTGTTCCGTCTGTGAGCGGCGCGATCTCGGAGTTGAAGGCATTCGCGACGACCGAGGATGCGGCGCGGCTCGTGAATGCGATCCGCGAGGCGACGGCCGATTCGGCCCCGATCGCGCTCGGCGCGTGGGCGAGGCTTGCGGAGATCGGCTGGCCGCGGGCGACTTCGGACTTTGCCGTCGCGAAGGAATTCGCGGCGACGAAGATCCCCGAATTGATCGACAAGGGCATTGATTCCGCAACGCGTGAGATTGTGCGCGAGCGGGCGGGTGCGCGTTCGAGGCGGATCTGGCTGGCGTTCATGAACTCGCGGAAGGGCGTCGACCGCGCGGGTATCGATGCGGCGATGTCGAACGCGGGCCTCTTCGGCGTGACACCGGGCGATGAAAGCGACCTTTCCAAGACGGCGCGATACAACGCGCTGGTGTGGGATCTCGCGCACAAGGCCGCGGAGTTTGCGAGCGTGCAGAAAGAGAAGGGAATCGGCCCGGCAGCGCCCGAAGCGGCACTGGCGGCACAGACGCAGGTGGCGAAAGAACTGCTCGCATCGTTCCGTGCGGGTTCGGCAGCTCTCGGGCTCGCCGGGACGGATGCCGCGACCAAGCTTGCGGGTGCCATGGAGCGCATCGCGGATCGCGACGCGAAACCGGCGTTTGATCCACTCAAGAGCGGTCCCGCGGCACTGCGGAATGCGCAGGGGCAACCGCTGTGGAAGGGCGAGAAGGTGGGCAGCGCGATCGTGTATTCGCTGGATCTGCCGCCGGGCAGACTTGCGCCCGGGCAATCAGCGGTGAAACTTGTGTTTCAGCCGGTGAGCATCAGCGGGCCGGGCGGACCGATCGCGACGTACGTGAGCACGCACGAGATTTCGGTCGGATCGTTGATCGGCGCGTTCGAGGCGCAGCGCGGCAGGCAGAGCTGGGAACAGCTTCAGAAGACTCTGAGGCACTGGGACTTCGACAAGGATGATCCCAGGCCGGGCCCGGCGACCTGGAGCTGGGACCTGCGCCGCGTGAAGGTGATCCTGAGCGATCGGTCGAAAGAGTCGGTGGCGTGGAAGGATCAGACGGGATGGCTCAAAGGCCACCCGACAATGCAGGGGAAGAACTACTACGCGCCCGAGCTGGGCGAGATCGCGCCCCCGAACTACGACAGCCCGATGGACTGGGTTTCACCGGATGCGGCGCTGCTCGCGGCCAGGCAGATGGGCGTGCGGCTGCCGACGGTGGACGAATGGAAGGCAGCGGTCGAAGCGGCGGGGGGCCAGAAGAAGGCGAGCGCGGGCGAGAACCGGCGCGACAAGACGTGGTTGATTCAGTTCCAGTACATCGACAAGCTGGATGTGATCGGGAAGGAATGGCCGCACGCGGGCATCTTCTGGCCGAAGAACCTGGTGCCACAGTGGCCCCAGGCGGACGGCAAGATGCTGTACGTGAACGCGAGCGATGATTCGTCGCTGCCGATCAACGATGGGTACTTGTGGTTCGCGCCCGCGATGCGTGATAGCGACGGATGGTCGAACCTGATCGGGAACGTGAGCGAGATCGTGCTGGATGGCCCGGCGGACGAGATGGCAAGCGTGGAACCGACCGCGGAAGCGGTGCGGCCGTTCGTCGAGAAGTTTGCGGACAAGTGGCGCGTTGCGGGCGCCTCGGCGCTCTCGGGGATTGTGCTGCGGGGGAACAAGGATTACGACCCGGCCGAGCCGTACGAGAACAAGAGCCTGCGCGAAGCGCGAATGGGGTATGCGGATGTCGGATTCCGGCTCGCGTTCTCGGAAGGCGGCACGGGAAGGCCAGCGGAGACCCCGGCGGTTCTGCTGGCGCAGGCGCTGGCGGGTGGCGCGTATTTGAATGGGGAGTGAAAATCGTCCCGGGCTCAGTAGTCGATGCCTCGCACGCCGTTCTCGGTGTTGTGGAGGCGTTGGATCGGGCGCCATGCGCCGGCGAAATCGGAGCGGATGGGCGGCGTTGCGGTTGACGGCGCGCGGAACTCGCCGTGCCCATCAGCGAATTGCATCGCGGTTTGCTCGGCGAGATCGATGCCGGTCATCTTTCTGGGGCGGCTGAGATACGGCATTTCCCAATCCCAGAGGATGGCTTTGCGGCTGGGGTGGAGCACATCGGACTGGAAGGTCGGCCGGAGCCACTGCTGCTGGAGCACAGGGAAGTTTCCTTCGGTGCGAGGCGCCCAGAGCTCGGGGCGGGCGAGGAAGGATTGGCTGTAGTCGTAGGAAGTGGGGTCGCCGCAGGATCTGGCAGTGGCATTGCCGAGAGCGATGGGTTCGCGGCGTGCGCGCGGGGAGAGAAAGATGGCGCGGCCGTGTTCCCAATCCATGAGTTCGTGGGTGACGGCGTACCAGCGGTAGACGGTTTCCCATCGGTTGGCTTGCACAAGCGTTCCTGGGCAATCCAATGGATACCAAGTGCCTTCCCAGATAATCGGATACTGCCCCTTGTAGCGGTCGGCGTACATGTCGAAGAGAACGAGGATGGATCGGACGTTGGAGAGGCTGACGGTTTTCAGGGAATCGGCACGAACGCCACGGAGCGTGGGGACGGAGAGGGCGATGAGGATACCGATCACGCCGATGGAGAACAGGAGTTCAACGAGTGAGAAGGCGCGTTTCATTGCCAAGGTTGCTCTCAATTTCCCATACCTCATTTGTCGAGTAAGGGCGTTTGGGAATCAGCGTTCTAGATCGGCGGCAGCAGCAACGGAACATTTCCCGGGATGTCGTAGGCGTAGATCTTCATTGTGGACCATGTCGGGTTGGAACGTGTCTTGCCAATCCAGAATCCGAGGCGGCAGGGCTTGGTTCCCTTCGTCAGCGTTTTGGCGGGTACGGGCACGATGACTTCCATGACTGTGAGTCCGGAGGACTCGGGGTTGTTCGTGGCGTCAAGCGATCGCTTCGGCGTTCCATTCTGTCCGCGATCGGTGACCTTGCCGATTTCGCGGCCGTCGATGTAGCGCCAGCGAACTTGGACCTTTGACAATTCGGGTTGTTGGCCGGCAAAGCACTGCGATCTCGTTCGCAAGAACTCCTCGCGATCGCCCGATTGCAACTTGATAAAGGGATTCTCGGCGTCTCCGCGGTCGACAAGATAGGTCATGTAGCGATCGGCAGTGGGGTCGATCGCAAGCAGAAGTGATTCGGAAACTTCCTTGGCAATCGCCGCGCGATCGGAAGCCGATGGAGATTGGATTGGGATCGTCGCCAAAGCAGCATTCACCGATTCGGTCGTTCGTGCGGCGGAAGCCTCCTGCTCGCCAGCTTCCATCGGTGGTCGGGCCGGCGGTGCCGCCGCGATGAGAGCACCTGGCTTGTGTGGCGATGAAGGCGCCGTTGAGAGCGTGGACGCGCGGGGATCTTGCATGATGCTCACGATTGCCCACCCGCATCCACCAACAAAGACAGCTCCTGCAAGGATCAAGCGCCACGGGAACACGCTGGCTTGTTCGATTTTCATTGCAATCTCCGCGAAGGCGCCCCGAAGCGATCTGGCGACGGGGAGCGTATTTGCAATCAGTTACTGAGGAACTGAACCGTAAATGCACCCGGCTTCCGCGCCGATGACCCTGCCTTGGCTGTCAAAAATGGGCTTGCAGTAACATTTCGGGTAGTCCCACATCGAACCCTCGCATTCGTAGGCCGGGATGCAAACATTCTCTCCCGTGTACGCCATGTGGCAACATCGCACGCATTGCGCGTTGAAGAACCCTCCCGGCATGTGCTCATCCGCCCGAACGACTTGAACACCAACCGCCGCGGCCATAACGCCCGCGGCCACGATGGTGGAACGAACCGCACCGATTCGACGCAAGAAACGCTTCATCACGCACTCCTTTCAAGTGATCCATCCGAAACCAACGCGGTTTCCTTTGGAACGCTGCCGAGAACAACCATGACGATCAGAATTGCGTTGCGGATCAGGCCGAGCAACTGGCCGGATTCAGGGCTGAGGCCGAAGGTGGGCAGGCCGCAGCCGCAGGACAATTGCGACTTTGTCCACAATTGAAGGAGGATGGAGGCGCGCTGCCGAGGACAAGGAAGATGCCGGCAGTGATTCCTGCGAGGTCGGAACGGATTCCGGAGAGAAGCCAGCAGCCGAGGGCGAGTTCGACGAAGACGAGAGTCCACGCGAGAATCAGAGCGAATTGCTGGTCGATGCCGCGGCTGGTGAAGAGAGCGGCGGTTGGCGCGAGATCAAGCGACTTTGCCGCGGCGGACCAAAGGAGGCAAAGGCCGATCAGAATTGGCATCGCGGTGAACGCCGAACGTGTGAACGTGTGAACGTGTGAACTCTCGCGGTTCATGGCGGAAAGCTACCACGCCTGCATGGGACCTGCAAGTGATGTATTGAATTCCACAAAGTTGTGGATTTTGGATCGACACCACAAATCCACAAAGTTGTGGATGGGTCGAAGATCGGGTGAGGCGGCTTGGCGGCTTCGGTTTGCAGATGCGGGCGTTGGCGCAGCAGGGGATTGGGCGCCGGACGCGGTTCTCGCAAAGCCCTGCTTCACAACCGGCAATGAACCATCACGGCTTCGCCGTAAAAATCATGCGGGTTGCTGTATCGGGTTTGGATTTGGGCGTGCGAGAAATTAGATCTCGAAAACGGAGCGGTGATTGCGAAAGCGGTCGCTACTCATCCGCGCTGGCGATGACTGGGCGCGCGGGGCTCGGGCGGCTGGCGAGGCGGGTGCGCTCGGCCTTGGTATTGGCGGTGGCGAGCTCGATGTTGCGGGCGTAGACAGCCATGCCGAGGCGGTCGCCCGCGGCCATGGACATGATGCCGGGGTTGGCGGGAGAGTTCACGCCCATGTCAACGTGGGCATCGCGTGCCGCCAGCGAGCCAGCGGGGATTGCCCCGGATCGGGCGACGGGGGAACTCGAGCACCCGACGCTTCCCGCGACAAGGGTGATCGAAACGAGGCCCGCGGCTACCTTGAGGGCAGCGCTCGACCCCAAAAAAGAAAAACGACGGCTGATGACCGTCTGCATCTCCCCGCTCCTCGCCTCCGACGGAGGCATTTTGCCCGGAAGGCCGGGCGGATTCCTTTGCGAGCGCGCCGGGTGAAAGCCGGCGGGCTGCTGGCAGAGGATCGGAAATGCCGGGTCGCGAGAGGAGGTTGGGAGGAGAAAACGCGCAAGAAACGCGCGGGTTGTGGGGGAGATGCGGTCTGTAACGGCCGCGGCGAGGTTGGGCCGACGTACTAATAGAGAGTCGGATGGGAGGAAACCCTGCCAGGGCCAGTTTTGGGTCGTGGCGGGGTGGTGTCGTGTTGGGGGCGGAGGGGTTCGGTCGTCCGGTATGCTCGCCGGGGGGCCGTTGGTGAACGGTCCCACGAGCGGTATCCACAGGTCTGTGGGAAAGAGGTACTTGGCCCAGCGCAGCGCAACAGCATGGCACACGAGGCTGATCCAGGCGGAGGAGGCCCTACGCCGCGCCCGGGAGGGCGCGACGCCGGAAGGGCTTGCGGCGCTCGATGAAGCCGCGGGGCAGTTGGACCGGTTGAAACTGGATCTGTTTGCCGCGGCAGAGATGGCGGAGACGATCACGCAGCTCGACAGCCTCGTATGGAACGCGTGGAGCAAGAAGATCGCGCCGGACTCGGCGTTGACGCGTGAGGGCGCGTTCGCGCAGGCCCTGGCGCGGGTTCTCTCGGAAGGCGAGGATGAGAAGCGGTCGAAGGCGCTGGATGAGACAGAGCGCGCGCTGGCTTCGACGAGACGGATCACGGCGGCGTTGATCGCGGCGATCGCACAGGCCGCGGAGCGTTACGCAAGCCGGCACGTGATGCGGTTCGGTGTGGACACCATCGAGCGTGTCGCGACGGCGGAGAACGGAAGAACGGGCGCAGCGCGCCTTGGAAGCCCGGACGCCGCGGCGTGGCGGAAGTACAAGGAGTTGATGGGCGAGACAGCGGGGGCGTCGGAGGCGAACATCGAAGCCGAGATTTTGAGAGCGGTGGCGGAGTTTGCGGAGAATCTGGCGGGGACGTTCGCGAGCGCGGAGCGCGACAGCTTGTCGGCATCGCAGCGTGAGGTCGGAGGAGGGCAATGACGCTACTCGAACTGGTGGAGCCTGTGCTGCAGCAGGTGTGTCGTTTGAACCGGCTGGCGCGAAAGGGCGCGGCCATCGACTTGACGGTGGTGAGGTCTGAGCTGAAGTCCGGCCTGAACGATGCGCGAGCACGTGCGGCGGCGGACCCGGAAGTGATGCGCGGGTTTGAGACGGTGGAGCCGTCGATTCTGGTTTTCATCGATGCGAGCGTGCGGTCGATGCGCGCGGGGTTCGCGGGCGTGTGGAAGCCGCTGGCGCCGGAGCGCGGGGTTGATTCGAGCGTAAAGGTGATCGAAGAAGCGGTGGAAAAGGCACTGGCGGATACGTCGGCGGGCTCGACCGAGAGACTTGCGGTGCTCGCGGAGGTTGTCGGGCTCGGCGTGCCGGGGATTTACGGGAGCAATCGCGAGGCGGGTGCGAAGAAGCTGGCGGAGATCCTGCCCCGGCTGAGCGCGCTGGCGGAGATCGATCAGACCGAGCGCGTGTGTCCCGAGGCGTATCGCAATGTGGATACACGGAAGCTGACGCTGCCACCGGTCCGGAGCCTGACGAGCGTTGCGATCGCGGCGGTGGGGATGATCGTCGTGGTGGTGACGGCGTACTTCATGCTGTTTGCGCGGGCGTCTGGTGATCTGAGATCAACACTGCAGCAGATCAAGGATTCGGGAGGTGGCGGCGGAACGACCGCCTCGGCGAGCGGCGCGGCAACAACCGAAGGAGGCGCGAAGTGAATTCACTCCTTCAAGGGTCGTTGATGAGCGCGTGCGAAGGCGTGTGCGTGGGCGGGGTTGGAGCGGTGCGGGCGCTTGCCGCGGGCGAATACTCGCAGCTTCTGAAGATGATCCCGCGGGACGGAACCTTTCTCGCGGTGCTCGGGATTGGCGCGGTGGTTGTGGCGCTGGCGATCGGCGCGTTCCAGTGGTTCGTGCAGGTGCGGGACAAGGCCAAGGGCGTTCCCTTTGCGGATCTGATCAAGAACGCGGCCGGCATGGCGCCGGTGATCGCCGACCCGGCAAAGCGGGCGCGACTGGATGATCTGCGCCGGAAGTTTGACGACGGCGTCGAGAAGTTCAATGCCGCGGGCAAGGACCTCTACAGCCTGCCGTGGTATCTGCTGGTGGGGCCCGCGGGCTCGGGCAAGACCGAGGCGCTGCGGCACTGCAATGTGGGATTCCCGCCGGGTTTGCAGGACTATCTGCAGGGTGCGGGCGGTACGTTGAACATGCACTGGTGGTTCACGAACCACGCGGTGGTGCTGGATACCGCGGGCCGCATGTTCATGGAAGGCGGCGCGGGCAGCGGCGGGCCGGACGGCGAAGATGGGGGCGAGTGGGCGGAGTTCTTGCGGCTCCTCAAGCGCAGCAGGCCGAACGAGCCGGTGAACGGGATGTTCCTGGTGATCGGCGCGGATAGCTTGATTCGGGATAAAGCGGAAGAGATCGAGAGCAAGGCGGGGCGGATCGCTCAGCAGCTCGACACGATCCAGCGGACGCTGGATGTGCGATTCCCCGTGTTTGTGATCATCACCAAGTGCGATCTGATCGCGGGCTTCCGCGAGTTCTTCGACAGCATCCACGATCCGAACCTGCAGCATCAGTTGCTCGGATGGAGCAATCCGGACAATCTCGATTCGCCGCTGCGCGTCGAGCTTGTCGAGGAGCACATGAAGCAGGTGAAGCAGCGGCTGCTGTCGAGGCGGCTGGCGCTGGTGGCGGATACGACGAAGTATGCGCAGGGCACGGGCAAGCGCATGGACGAGGTGGATGAGCTGTACGCGCTGCCGGAGAATCTTGAGAAGGTTGTCCCCCGGCTGAAGCGGTATCTGGAGACGATCTTCGCGGGTGGCGAGTGGAGCCCGAAGCCTCTGTTCCTGCGCGGAATCTACTTCACGAGCTCGATGCGGGAAGGTGAAGCGCTCGATCAGGATCTGGCGAAGGCGCTGGGCTTGACGCTCGACAGCTTGCCGGGCGGGAAGGTCTGGGAGAAAGACCGCGCGTTCTTCCTGCGCGATGTGTTCCTCTCCAAAGCATTCCGTGAAAAGGGCCTGGTGACGCGTGCGACGAACGTGCGCCAGGAGCAGAACAAGCGGCGCTTGGTGCTGATGGGCTCGGCGGTCGCTGCCGCGGTCGCCGTTCTTGGCTTTGCGATCTACGGCCAGAGCCAGCTCGGCAAGTCGATCGAGGGGCCACGGGAGTTCTGGCGCTCGGTGGGTGTTGCCCTGGGTGTTGTGAAGGAAGAAAAGCCGGCGGAGGTCGATCCGACCGCGGCGCCCGGCACGACGCTGACCAGGGGCGACACGGCGGTGGTTGGGTACGAAGCGCCGAAGTGGGTGTACCTGGGCGATCGCGCGGATGTGGGTTTGCCCGATGCGGTGACGGCGCGTGCGAAGCTTCCGGGGATTGTGACGAAGAGGGCGGATGAGCCTGTGCGTGTGCCGCTGGTCTTCTCGCCCGCGGCCGTCGTTGTGGGTGCGGGGGGCGGGTTTACGCAGGAGCAGCGTGCGGCGAGCGCGGCGGTTCTTGAACGATCGGTCCTGCTGCCGCTGGTAAACGGCGCGCGTCAGCGGATGGGCGAAAGCGGTCCGTGGGATTCGCGTGCAACAGCGGCGCTGGCGGAACTGATGCGGTTGGAATCGCTGAAGCTCGGGCTCGCGCCCGCGGGCGGGCCGCGGGCGGCGGTGATCGATCTGAAGGCGCTGTTTGCGTATGTGCTGGACGGGAAGCCGGCGCCGAGCGAGCTCGATTCGTGGCAGAACGCGATCGACTCGACGTACCGGATCGGGACGGCCTCGGATGGAAAGTTTGCGTGGCCTCCGGCGGCGCTGGCGACGGGCGATGTCGCGTCGCTGCGGGCGATCCGCGAGGGATTGGAACGGTTCGCGGGCTCGTGGGGCCAGCGCGCGCGGGGCGATGAGTTCGCGCTCGGGCGGCTGTCGCTGGTGGCGGAATCGCTGGCGGCGTTCCGGTCGGAAGAAGCAAAGCTGATGAGCCTGCGCGGGATGCCGGATGCGGAGGGCAAGCCGACGCCGGTGGTGCAGACGACGGCGGAACTGGATTCGTTCACGGGCGATGCGAAGGCGCGGCTCGACGCGATGACGACCGCCGCGGCACGGTGCGATGCGCTGCTGGCGGGATTGAAAATGAATCCCTCGGAACTTGCGGGGAGCATCGAGCAGACCAAGCGCGAGGCGATCGATCAGATTAACGGTGAGTATGCGTTGCTCCTGGCGCAGTTGCCGGCGCTTGGTGAGGGAGACACGAACGAGCAGCAGACGATCTCAGAGATCCGTTCGCTCATCGGTGCACGCCGTGAGGCTGCGGAGAAGGCTGTCGATGAGGCTTCGAAGCGCGTCGCGGCGTCGCTGCAATCGGTGATGCCGCTGGCGGCGCCGGGGCCCGGCGGGCGCGAGAGCGAGCTTGCGTATCGGGTGAGGCTCGATGCGTATCAGCGCGGGGCGAAGGAACTCTTTGGGCGCGAATCCGCGGCCGGAGACTCGGATTGGTACGGGTTGTCCGAGCGGTTCCAGAAGCTGGAGGCGAAGTCGGAGCGTGCGGGCGCGGATATTGATTCGATCGTGCGGGGCCTGGCGGATGCGTCGGCGCGGACGATGGTCGGCGGAGTCGCAAAGACGTTTGTGAGGACGGCCCGCGCGGCGGGCGCTTCGGAAGCGCTCGGCGGATTCCTGGCAAAGTTGCCGGATTCGGCGGATGGCGTTGCGACGGCGGTCGAGGGGATCGCGGCAACCAAGGGCGTGAAGCCCTTCGTGAAGCCGGCGATTCCGATGACGGGATTGAACGGGGGCGAGATCGCGACGAAGTACTCGCCCGCCGCGGCGGGGATCGTGCTTTCGGGTTTGACGCGAGCGGAGACTGAATTGAGTCTGGCGGGCAATGGGGCGGGCAGCGGCGGCGCGGTGATCGATCGGGATCGCCTGCTTGGCGAAGTGAAATCACGCGGGCGCGGGCTCGAGGAGTATGCGCGCGGGTACGCGGGCGTGTGGGCGAGCGGGCTCGCGCGAGAGATCGGATTGAGCGAATCGCTTGCGCCGTGGGACAAGCTCGGGCCGGCGATGAGCGCGGGGCTGGATCGCGCGGCGGACGCGACCGGGCCGATGCGCCAGGTTGCGCTCGCGGCGCTCGATGCGGTCGAGCCGCTGCCCGCGAGTGTGAAGGATGCGCCGGAAAACAAAGTCGCGATCGAGCGATTGAAGCGGACGGTGAAGAGCTTGTCCGACGAGGGGCGTCTCCGGACGCGGGGCGATGCGCTGAAGGCGCTCGTGCCTCTGGGCGCGATGGACTGGAGGCGTGCGCGGGGTGCGCTGCTGGCGCACGGCGCCGGGCAGGCTCGCGTCGATGCGCTTGTGGAACTTGCGGGTCCGGGCGAGCGCGATATCTTCGGCGAGAGCGTGGCGATCGGCGTGCTGCGGGCGCTTCGGGCTCAGTACGAGCCGGCGGCACGCGAGGCGCTGGATGCCCTGAAAGGGGCGGACAAGTGGCCTCTCTCGAAGTCGGGGGATATCCAGAAGCCGCTGGATGAGGCGGGGCTGCTGAAGGCGCTTGGTGCCGCGGAACTGCTCTCGGCGCCGGGGACGGTGCCGCCGGAAGTGACGGGCGAGTTGAAGGACTTGATTCAGGATCTGCGCGGACGGCGGGTGTTGACGGATGTGCAGAGGCAGCGGGTCGAGAAGATCGAGCTTGTGGCTTCGGCGCTGGGGAACGGGCTGGAACAGAAGCAGCCGGTGACGGTGTCAATGGTGCCGGTGTGGAGCAGGAGGGATGTGGAGGCGTTGCCGCCCTTGTCGGGCGTGGGCGTGAGCAGCGCGGGTGATGTGATCGAGTGGTTCGAGCAGATGGAGATCGTGCGGGACGGCGACGCACCGGGAGCGCGGATCGCGCTCCGAGGGATCGATGCGGCCCGCGCGGCGGAGCTTGTGAAGCAGTTGTCGATGACCAGCCCGGGGCCGGGCGTGACGATCCGGTTCTACCGGAATCTTGGGGATTCGGCCGCCGCGGGCGAATCGAAGATCGCCGGGCCGTGGACCGCGGCGGTGATCGCGCTGCTGCCGGGCGCAAAGCAGGCCGGGCCGGGCGGAAACTCGTGGGTTGTTCCCTTGCCGGTGGTCGAGCTTGAATCGAAGCAGACGTACCACCTGTGGATGAACGTGACATTCTCATCGCCGATGCCCAAGCCGGAAGACTGGCCGGGCGCGACGACCTGGCCTCGGTGAGCGTTGAGTGATGGTGAGCGCGATCGGTGGCACGTGGTGGGCAATTCGGAGGCCTGAACAGCACGGATGCTGAAGAAGTTCTCTCAATGGCTCGGCGGATTGGCGGCTCCAGCGGAGGGGAGCGGGGAGCCCCGCGCACAGTTGTGCCTGTTCGGGAAGCACCCGGGCTGGGACGACCACATGCAGGACATGGGGCTGAACACCGAGCGGCTGGTGGAAGCACGCCGGACGCTTTACGCGGAGGGGATCGCGGGCAATATCGATAGCGGCGCATGGGAAAAACTGGGCGCGCAGGCGCTGCCCTTGTTTGAGCATGTGTTCGTGTGGCGGTTCAGGGGCGATGAGTTTGTGTACGGCCGCCTCTGGTCGAGCAGCGATGCTCGCGGGCGGAAGAAGTATCCGATGGTGGCGTGCGTGCACGCAAAGGGGCATGAACTGACGCGGATGGCGTCGCTCGCTTCGGAGTCGGTAACGCGGGTGATGGAGGCGTGCAGGCAGGAGACCGATGCGCAGGCCGTGAAGTCGGTGTTTCTGCGCGAAAGCGAGGGATTGGCGGCACGCGCGACGGCGGTCGGGCCGGGGAGCCCGGAGCGATTCGATTCGAGCTGCAAGTCGCTGCTGGCGGCGGACCCGGCGTTGAACGGCGACGGCGCGATCGCCCTCGTTCGCGCCGCGTACTCGCTGCACCGCGAAGCAGAGCCGGCGATCAAGCGCGGGCTGTCGGAGTCGTCGCGGGGCGTCCATCTTCGATTGCCGGGGATCCGCGGCATGGGTGCGGGCGGAAGCGCCTGGGCCTGGTCCGCGGCGATTCTTGATCTGTTGAATTCTCCCGGCGGTTTGGCGGATGGTTTGATGGGGATCGAGGCCGTGGGCGGGACCGCGGTGGGCGGGCACGGGCAGTGGGTGGATGCGCTGATCGGGCGGATCGCCTCGCCGGAACTGGTTTGTCTCCGCGCATCGGTCGCGGCGATTCCGCTGACAACGGATGTGCCGTTCAACATCGATGCCGCGTTCGCGGATCGGGTGCGATCGAAGGTCGCGATGTGGCGGAGCGGCGGCGAGCGGGAAGCGGGTGGGATTCACGGCTGATGCGAGAGGTCACGGCGACAACTCCGGCACGGAAGCGGGCGCTCGGCTTGCCGCTGGCGTTGCCGATTGTGCTCGTGTTGTGCGCCGGGCGCATGGCCGTCGCGGAACTTCCCGCGAAAACAACGGATGGCAAGAGCAGCCCATTGCCGCTCGATGAGAAGCCGGCGCCGGTGCGGATGACACCCATTCCGCGGGTGCTGGCGCAGCCGATCGACGAGGACAATCTGCCCCCGGCGGTCCCGGGCCCGGGCGAGCGATCGTACAAGGTGCGCCGGTTTGACCTGTCGTACAAGAGAGAGCACCGGAACCTGCCGCCGATCAGCGAGCTGGAGCTGATCCCGGTGGAGCTGGGATTGACGAAGGACGGGTACATGGCGCCGCGCGAGGGGCTGCCGACGGTGGTGATCCGTGTGGGCGATACGTTCGGCGGCGTGCAGACAAAGGGCGCGACGTTCTTCAACAGCGCCATCCAGGCCGTGAGCGCCGCGGTGGTTGCCGAACTGGCGAGGCGAGAATTGATCGGTCTCTTTGTGGTGCCCGATTCGCGCGATATCGACGAGGTGACGGCCGACGATCTGCGTGCCGAGGGCGAGGAAGAACGGTTCGATCTGCGGCTGGTGATCTGGACGGGCGTCGTGAACCAGGTGCGGACGGTCGCATCGGGCGATCGTTTGCCGGAGAGCGCCCAGCGCATCGACAACCCGATCCACGCGAGGATCCGCAAGCACAGCCCGATCCAGTCGGGGGACCTGATCCGCAAGGACAAACTGGATAACTACGCGCTCCGCCTGAACCGGCTGCCGGCGCGCCGGGTGGATGTGGCGCTCGGCCCGACCAGGGAACCGGGCGAGGTCGTGCTGGATTACCTGGTGAGCGAATCCAAGCCGTGGACGCTCTACGGCCAGGTTTCGAACACCGGCACGACCGAGACCAACGTCTGGCGCGAGCGTGTGGGCTTTGTGCACAGCCAGCTCTCGAATAACGACGACACCTTCCGGCTCGATTACATCACCAGCTCGTTCTCGGATGTGAACGCGTTGAACGTGGGGTACGACCGCCCGCTCGGCGACAGCGGCGTGGTGCTCCGGGGCTACGGCGGGCTGAACAATTACACCGCATCGGACGTCGGGCTGGCGGGCGAGGATTTCACGGGCAAGGGTTTCACGATCGGGGGCGAGGTGGCGGTGCTGCTCGCGCAGAGGCGGGAGTGGTTTCTGGAGGCGAGCGCGGGCGGGCGGTTCGACAACATCGAAGTGAACAACGAGGCGGTCGATCAGAAGGGGTACGCAAACCTCTTCTCGCCCTACGCCGCATTGAAGCTCACGCGCGAATCGGATTCGACGACGACCAAGGCGATGATGGGCATCGAGGGTCTCGCGCCGTTTGTGACGGGTGTTGAGCAGAGCCAGCTCGCGAACCTGGGGCGACTCGACCCGAGCAGCGCCTGGGCGTATCTCAAATGGGATGTGGAGCACTCGTTCTACCTGGAGCCGCTCATCAACGGCCACGCCGGTGCGATCGCGCCGGCGGATACGGCGCCGACACGGAACATGACCCTCGCGCACGAGATCGTGCTGATTACGCGGGGCCAGTTCACGATGGATAACCGGCGCCTGATCCCGAACATGGAGCAGGTGGCGGGCGGCGCGTACAGCGTGCGGGGCTATCCCGAGTCGGTTTCGGCCGGCGACACGGTTATTTTGGGTACGGCAGAATACCGATTTCACTTCCCCCGGACCCTGGCTGTGCGCGACCCGACCACCACGCCTTTCATGGGTCAGCCCTTCCGCTGGGCTCCCCAGCAGCCGTACGGACGGGCGGACTGGGACCTGATTTTCAGGGCGTTCATCGACGTCGGACGCACGGTGAACAACCAGAGAGAGCCCTACGAGATCAACGGGACGCTGGTGGGCACCGGTGTGGGTTTGGAGTTCATGTTCAAGCAGAACCTCAGCATCCGCTTGGATTGGGGCGTTGCGCTCTACAACTTGGAGGGCCCGATGCCGGTCCAACCGGGGTACAACCGGTTGAATTTCATTCTGACGGTGCTTTATTGAGACGTTGGAAGAGAGGTGCCCAGCTTGTGCGTTCGGCGTGACCGTTGCAGGCGGAATCGGCAGAAACTGCGTCCGCGGAGTTGGCGGGCGGGGGGAGAAGGCGGAAGGTAGATTGGAAGGGTCGGAAAACGTCTCTTTCTCTCAGGGTCTGCCGGTCGTTTTCGCTGAGTTCTCGGGCGGAAGGGCGGAAACCCGGCTTGTTGCCCGGCGTATGGGTTAGCAAGATGACCGCAAGAGGGGGAGCGACGGACCGGGACGTGAAGGGTGATTCGACGGCTCGTTGCGTGATGAAGCAGAAGGCTCAAACCTCGAGGGTGCGTGCGCTGTCTGGGATGGCGGGTGGCGTCGCGTCCGTGCGCACTTCGAAACGCAACGGTCTGGGTACAGCGTGGATCGGATCGACGCTGGCGGCGCTATTGATGCTGGCGTCGGCCCGTGCGGCCGGGCCGGAGAACCCCGTTGTCACGCACGGCAGCGCGACGTTCCAGAAGGTCGGGAACAACTGGGTCATCACGACCTCGAACCGCGCGATCATCCAGTACAGCAGCTTCGACATCGCGATGGGTCAGTGGGTGCGGTTCGTGCAAGCGGGCGGCGATGCCCGGGTGCTGAACCGGATCAACAGCTCGATGCCGACCCGCATCGACGGCACGATCATGGCGAACGGCAGTGTTTACTTTGTAAACCCCGCCGGCGTGATCTTCGGCCAGAACGCGGTGATCAACTGCGGCAGTTTCGCGGCCATCGGCGGGCAACTGAGCGATCAGGACTTCCTGAACAAACGCGACAACTTCACGAACCTGACCGGCGCGGTGGTCAATCACGGGCAGATCTCTGCCCAGCAGGGCGGCGTGGTGACGCTGGTTGGGCAGCACGTCGCGAACTACGGCAAGATTGTCGCGCCGCAGGGCACGGTGATCATGGCGGCCGGCAAGGACGTCATGATCGGCGAGGCGGGGGGCCGGATCTTTGCCCGCATCGAGGGAGATGGGGTCGGCCGCGCCGAGGGCGTGCGGAACGAAGGGACGATCGATGTCGCGCGCGGGCGCACGCTGATGGCCGCGGGCGATATCTACGGCATGGCCGTGATTAACACGGGGCGTGTGATCGCCCGCGATGTCAAGATCGACGGCGGCAAGCACGGCGAAGTGCGAGTCGCGGGGCAGATTGATGCTTCGAACCGGGATGTGGGCGGCAAGGGCGGCACGGTCGAGATCACGGGCGAGAAGATCGCGCTGACGGGCGCGAGCATCGACGTCTCGGGCGACAGCGGGGGCGGCACGGCGCACATCGGGGGCGGGCGCGAGGGCAAAGGACTCGAGAACGCGGCGACGGCGCTCTATGCGGACAGCGCGACGACGATCAACGCCGATGCGATCCGCACCGGTAACGGCGGCGAGATCGTGCTCTTTTCGCGCGATTCGACGCGCTCGGGCGCGAAGCTCTTTGCACGCGGCGGCGTCGAGGCGGGCAACGGCGGATTCATCGAGACTTCGGGCGGCTGGCTGGCGCTCTCGGGCGCACCCGATACCTCGGCCCGAGCGCTCCTGGGCAAGGCGGGCGAGTGGCTGATCGATCCGCTGAACCTGGACATCGTGGCGGGCGCTTCGAGCGACGTGACCGGGCCCCCGATCTTCTCTCCGACCGGCGGGACGGGGCAGTTGTTCGTGGGCGACCTGATCGCGGCGCTCTCGACCAACAGCGTCGTGACGATCCAAACCGTCGGAACGGTCGGCGCCGGCACGGGCCTGATCCGATTCATGGCGGCGCTGGATCTTCCGGCAACCGGCGGCACGCGCACCCTGAACGTCCTCTCGGCGGGCGGGATCGAGATCAACCAGCGCATCCGCGACCTGAACACACCCACGGGCGGCGGGCTGAACCTCAACCTCTCGGCCAATGGCGGCGTGCTGATCGCATCGGGCGCCGACATCCTGCTCAATACCGGCACATTCACGAGCAGCGGCACGACGTTTACGAGCAACGCCTTCATCCAGGCCGGACCGGGCGGCGTCTGGCTGAATCACACCGGCGCGGTCACGCTCGCCAACGTGACGACGCAGGCTCCCACGCCCGGTTCGATGGGCCTGTGGGTGCGGGGAACAAGCTTCACGAGCAACGGCGCGCTCAAAACCAACGGCGGCAAGATCGACATCTTCGCTTCGGCGGGGAACGTGCTGCTCGGCGGTGCCGCGGGATCGCTCGATGCGGGAACGGGCGATATCTCGGTCCGTTCTTCCGGAGCGCTCGCATCGAATGTCGCGTTGACCGGCGCGAACATCTCGCTCTTCTCGGGCGGCGACACGACGATCACGCGGAACGTGATCGGTACCGGCGCGCTCGACATCCGCGCCGGGCAGAGCGGCTCTGGCCTGCTCGAGTTCGGCGGCGTCGGCGGGGCGCTCGCGCTCAACGGCACGACGATCAACCTCATCGCCGGCAACTCGGTCGCGCCGGGTTCGACCGTGCGGTTCGCGCGCTCGACGAACCTGACCAGCACGCTCGGAAGCACGACCATCAGTGCCGGTCCGGGCACGATCCAGGTGCTCGGGGGCCAGACCGTTGCGCAGACAGGGAACGGCATTCTCTCGCTGGTCGCGGACGAGGTTGATTTGTCGGGCGCGCTGACTTCGGCCGCGGGCGGCAAGCTCCGCATCGTGACGGCCACGAGCTCCCGGGCGATCTCGATCGGTGCCGCCACCCCGGGAACGCTGAACCTTTCCGCAGCGGAACTGGCCAACATCGGCGCGGGCTTCACGACGATCGACTTCGTGAAGTCGGGCCAGAGCGGCAACATCTCGGTGGACGGCGCGACGGCGATGAGCCGCTCGGTGAACTTCCTGCTCGGCTCGGGTGCGCTGCGACTGAACGCGAATCTCTCGTTGACGGGCGCGTTCAGCAACAACGGGCGGACGCTGATCGGCCCGGGGAACATCGCGCTCAGCGCGAGCTCCGCGACTTTCTCGGGTCTGGTCGATGCCGCCGCGGCGGGCGCGAACTTCACGGTGACGAGCTCCAACCCGGCCGGCCTGGTGAACTTCGCGAACTCGATCGGATCGGGCATGGCGCTCGCGAGCCTGACGGTGAACGGCCCGGCGGAAACGCGGGTGCGGAATCTCGTTCGTGCGGGCAACGCGGTCTTCAACTCGAAGACGACGATCCAGGCGAACACCACGTTCAACGGCGGGCCGGTGGTCTTCAACAGCTCGCTCGATTCGGGCTTCGGCGGTCCGTACAGCGCGACGTTCCTGGGCGGTCCGGTCTCGTTCCTCGGAGGCGTCGGGCAGACGACGGCGCTGTCGTCGATCCTCACGGCGTCGAACGCGATCGTTTCGGGCAACGTGCGGACGATCGGTTCGCAGATGTACGGCGGGAACCTGAGCGTCACGGGCGGGGCGAACTTTGCCGCGGGCGACGCGTGGAGCGTGATGGGCCTGACGAGCCTGGGCGCGAACACCAGCGTCGTGATGACGCCGACGGGTTCGGTGCCGCAGCCGACGGTGTACTTCGCGGGCGCTGTGGATTCGCCGAGCGCGAGCGATCTCCTCGTGACGAGCCCGGGCGTGATTACCTTCGCGTCGGACATCGGTGCGGGATCGGCGCTGCGGAATCTGACGGTCAATGGCGGCGGGCTGACACGCATCGGCGGCACGGTGCGGCTGACGAACGCGGGCAACGGCCAGTTCTTCAATCAGGCGGAATTGCTCAGCGATCTGACGCTGATCGGGGGCAGCTTTGCCTTCAGGAACTTGCTGGATTCGGGCGCAGCGGGCCCGTTCTCACTGATAGCGTCGGGGCCGGGCTCGATTTCGTTCGAGCAGAATGTGGGCATCGGTCGGGCGCTGCGGACGATCGATACGGTTGGCATGTCGCTCACCGAAGTGGGCGGAAACGTTGCCACCACGCAGGGGCAGGCCTATTCGCAGATGAGGCTGATCGGCGGCGCGGGTGATCGCTCGTTCAGCGCTCTCTCGGGCGACATTTTCTACGCGGGCGCGGTTGCCGCGGCATCGAGCAATACCGGCATCCTGGTGAACACGCCGGGATTGGTCACGTTCAATTCGACCGTGGGTTCGGGCGTTTCTGGTGCGGGCGCGGTTGCCGACATCCGGCGCACCGGCGGCGGGGCGACCATTCTCCGCGGGAACACGGATTCCATCGGCGAGCAGTCGTTCGATGGCGATCTGCGGTTTGATACGGGCCTGACCGCGAACGCGGGCGGCGATTTCTCGGTGACGGGAAACTCCGTGCTGAACGGGGATGTGAATGTTCTTGCTTCCGGTGTGGAGTTCCGGGGCGCGGTCGATTCGACCGGCGGGCCCCGCAGCCTGCACGTCACGAGCCCGGGGCTGATTGAATTTGGCTCGGCGATCGGCGCTGCCGGCCCGCTCGGCAATCTGCTGGTCGATGGCGGTGGCCTGACGCGGGTGACGACGCTCGTTGATGCGGCCGATACGCGGTTCGACAACGCCGTTCAATTGACCGGCGACACGATCTTCCAGGGCGGCAGCGTGCGGTTTGCGCAGACGCTCGATTCGCAAGTTCCCGGCGCGTTCGGTGCCGAATTCAAGGGCGCGGGCGGCAGCGGGCTGTTGACGCTGCTCGGCCCGGTGGGCAACAGCGGTGCGCTCGAGTACCTGATTTCGCGGACGGATGCGGATGTGCGGGGCGATATCCGCACGGGCAGCCAGCAGCAGTTTGACCGGTCGCTCGCGATCACCGGCCCGGTGCTGTTCAACGCCGGAGGCTTCTTCTCCGTTGCGGGTCCGACCACGATCAACGGACGGGCGACCGTGAATGCGTCGCAGGTCACGTTCTCTGATTTCGTGGATTCGGCACCGGGCTTCCCGACCGGCGAGTTGTTTGTGCAGAGCGCGGGGCCGATCCTTTTCGCGCGTTCGATCGGCCAGAACAACAGCTTGCTCACGCTCGATGTTTCGGGCGGCGGCCAGACCACCATCAACGACATTCTCGACGTGCAGACGGCCGACCTGCGAAACGCCACGCTGCTCGGCTCGAACACGCACCTGCGGAACGGCCAGTTCACGTTCCATCAGACGCTCGATTCGGGCTCGGGCGGCCCCTACACGCTCGACACGCTCTCTGTTTCAACGCTCTCGCTGCTGGGCGCGGTGGGCGGGAACAGCCGTCTCCAGAGCATCGATGGTCTGGGCGCGGCGCAGACCGTGCTTGGTGCGAACGTCACGGCGCAGGACTTTGTGCGCTTCGGAGCGACCGAGCTCGCGGGCGACAGCATCGTCAAGAGCTTCGCGGGCCCGATCGACTTCGGCGTCATCACCTCGCCGGTCGCGCGAAACCTCGGAGTTGATACCCCGGGAATCGCCACGTTCGGCGGCACGATCGGCTCGCTGGCAAACCCGCTGGCGTCGATCAACCGCACCGGCCTCGGGCAGACGATCCTGAACGGCAGCGCGTTCACGCTGGGCGGACAGTCGTTCGCCGGCGATGTGCTGTTCAACAACTCGCTGGCGATCAGCGCGGGCGGGCCGCTCTTCATCGGCGGCACCTCGACGCTGGGCGGCGATGTCGATGTCGAATCGAACGGCGCGACGTTCCTGGGCGCCGTGGATTCATCGGGCGGGCCGCGCAGCCTGGCCGTCACCAGCGCGGGCGCGGTGCTGTTCGGTTCGGCCATCGGAAGCGGCAGCGCGCTGCAAAACCTGACGGTCGATGGCGGCGGGGTGACGACTATCAACACCCTCGTGCGGGTGCTCGGCACGACAGACTTTGCGAGCAGCACGCTGCTCGGCTCGGATGTGGATCTGCAGGGCGGGACCTTCCGCTTCGGAAACGCCCTGAATTCCGGCGCGGGCGGGCCTCACGACCTGCGTTCGCTCGGCACCGGCAGCATCGAATTTGTCGGGGATGTCGGCAACCTCGCCAGGCTCGGCGCGGTCGATACCTCCCTCGCGGCGGACACGCGCCTGCACGGCGATCTGCTCGCGACCGGTGCGATCAGCCTCAGCGAGCTGCACCTGCTGGATGCCAACCTCAAGACGGTCTCGAGCACGGGCGGGCCGATCGACTTCCTCGGGGCCGTCGCGTCCGATTCCGGCGCGGCGCTCGACGTGTTCTCGCCCGGCGTCGTTGAGTTCCACTCGACCGTCGGCTCGGGTATCGCGGGCCTCGGCGCCCTGGGCACGATCAACCGCACGGGCGGCGGGCTCACGATCCTGAACGGAAACACGACCACCAACGGCCTCCAGTCGTTCGATGGCAACCTGGATCTGAATGGGGCGCTCACGCTGAATAGCGGCGGCGCGTTCAACGTCGCCGGCGCGACGCGGATGTTCGGTAACACCATCCTGAATGCCTCGGGCTTTGCCTTTGGCGGTTCGGTGGATTCGGTCGGCGGGGCCCGCTCGCTCATCATCACGAACAACGGAGTCGGCTCGTTCGCCTCGGGCGTCGGGGCCGGTGCCGGCGGCGCTCTGAGCACGCTCACGATCGGCGGTTCGGGCCTGACCCGATTCGCCGGCAACGTTCGGCTCGTTCCGGGCGGCGTGATGACGATGAACCAGGCGACGGAGATCGCCGGGCCCTCCGACTTCCGCGCGGGAACGATCAACTTCAATTCGACGCTCGATGCCGCGGCCGGCGCGATCAACCCAACGCTGCTCCTCATCGCGGACGGCGCGAACTTCAATGCAAATGTCGGCTCGCTCCGCAATCTGGCGGCGCTCGACGCCTCGGGCGTGACGCTCTCGAAGGTCGCCGGGAATGTGGGCACAACGGGCCTGCAGAAGTGGGCCTCGCTGCTGCTGATCGGGGCGCCCGGAACGCGGAACTTCGCCGCGAGCAACGCGACGTTCGCGGGTATCGACGCTCAGACCAACACGATCGGCATGAGCGTGCTGGCGCCCGGTCTGACCACGTTCGGCGGCCCGGTCGGGATGGGCACGGTCGGAGGCGGGACCGCACTGGCATCGCTTGTGACGACCGGCGGCGCGGCCGTGATGGCTGGCGATACCCGCACGATCGGGACGACGTTCCATTCGGTCTCGAACTTCTCCACGGTGGGCACGCGGACGGCGAACGCCTCGAGCTTCGTGGTGGCCGGAACGACCTCGCTGGGCAACGGCTTCACGGTGAACGGCACCAACGCGATCTTCCAGGGCGCGGTCGATTCGGCCTCGGGCGTGTTCGCGCCGTTGCTGCTGAACGTGACCAACGAAGCAAGGCTTGAGGGCGGCGTGGGCCAGAGCTTCGCGCTCGCCACCTTCCGCAGCAACGCGAATTCGACCTACCTGCGGGGCAGCATGCGGACGCTGGCGACCGGCCAGGCGTGGTTCGCCGGCGAGCTGCGGGTCAATTCGAACCTGACCGGCATCACCACGATCGACACCGGCCAGATCTTCGTGAGGCGGGACGTTTTCACCGATGCGCTGAACGGGAGCGGAGCGAATCTAACACTGATCGCACGCGCGGCGCCGACGCTTGAGGCGGCTCCGATCCGCATCGGCGGCAACCTCGGCGTTTCCTCGTCGACCCCCGCCCTCTTCCAGCGGCTGGGCAACCTGGTGATCGGCACCGGCGGAGACACACCCCAGACCGCGACGATTGTCCTGGCTCGGACGTTCGATTCGCTCGGCCGCATCGTCGCCGCGGGCGTTTCGCCCTCCGACCAGTACACGATCGCGGCGAACAACATCACTATGGCGGCGGGCCAGAAGCTCACCGTGCTCGGCACGCTGACCATGAGCGCCCTGAACAACGCGACGATCGCGGACATCACGACCCTGGGCGACATGAACATCATCGCTCCGTCGATCGCGATCGTCAGCCGCGCCGGATTCAACGTCATCAACAACACCGGCGGCATCATCAACGACATCGGGACCGATCTGGTCGCGGGCGGAGCGCTCAACATGAGCGTGGTGCCGGTCCTGCTGCCGGGGGCCGGATTGTTCAGCTATTCGGCCATCGCGGGCCCCTCGCCGATTCTTCAGAACTTCACCTTCCGCCAGTTCCCCTCCGCGATCACGGTGGCGAACTTCAAGGACATGCGTGCGGGCAGCCCCCTCGGCCCGGATTTCATTCTCTCGCTCGACTTTGCTTCGCTGGGTCCGACGGCGACCAACGTCGCGGATACGCAGGCCTTCCAGCCGCCCCGGCTGGGCGAGGTGCAGCGCGTGCGCCAGACCGTCGCGGTCGATCCGGCGGACCAGGAACTGCTGCGCCAGCTCGGCCTCTCCGTCGAATCGGCGACGCCCGAGCAGATCATCGCGGCGTTCATCGGGTACAGCTACTACCAGAACATCCCGGCCAAGGCGCGTCCCAGCGTCGAGGCGGGCGATTACGTCGTCACGGCCGACCGCCTGTGGATGAAGGCCGTCGTGGAGCTTGCCAAGTCGTTCAAAGCCGAGATGCAGCGCACCGTGACGGATGAATCCGGCAAGCAGGTCGCGCAGCTCCGCGATGTCGAGCTCCGCCAGATCTTCGCCGAGTCGTGGGATCGCTTCACGGCGCAGTCGGCGGCCGGTTCGCCGGAAGAAGAACTCGCGGCGTACCAGGACTACCTGCTGGGCACCCCGGAAGAGCTGGCGACTCGCGAAGAGCTCGCTCGCCTGGGCGCCGTCATTGCCAAGCTCCAGGACCTCGGCCTGACCACGCTCGAAGCCGGAATTCCCGAAGAGCGGCTGCTCGAGATGGTGCGTCCGCCCGCGCTCTCGACGGACGACCTGCGTCAGATGATCGCCGCCGTCACGGCTTCGGGCATCAAAGTTCTGCCCCGCGAGCAGGCCCCGGTGACTCCGGCAGCGCCCGCGGTCGCACCCGTCGCCCCAGTGGCCGATCAGGGCGTGGGGGTGCTCAAGGTTTCGAAGCGGTAACGCGCGAAGGTTGTTTCGACGGGCGGCCCCGAATCAGTCCTGCGAGATTGCCGCGGAGACTTTGGTTTCGGTCTCGGTCTTGGCCTGAGGCTGTGCGCCGCTCGCGTCGTACTTGCCGGCGATCGTGGACTGCTTCATCAGAGCATTCGCGAAGATCGCAAGAACCACGACGCCGCCGGCGGAGAGCAGGCCGGCGAAGCGGCGCGAGACGAAGGGGTTCTCAACAGCGGTCTCGCCCCGGACGGCCGGGTCTTCGAGCAGCGAGTACGCCATGAGCCGCAGGTAGTAATACGCCGCGATCGCGGAATTGATCGCGAGCACGATGACGAGCAGGATCTCGCCCGCAGCGATGCCGCTGGTGAACAGGGGCAGCTTGCCGAAGAAGCCAAGCAAGGGGGGCAGGCCCAGCAGGCTGAGCGAGCAGAGGACCATGGTCCAGCCCGCCGCGGGGTGCGTGCGGCAGAGTCCCCGGAGATCCTCGAAGCTGTCGAGCTCGCGGGGTTCGCCTCCGTCCGCGGACGGCTTCTCAACCGAGGCGAGGGCGGCGAACGCGCCCATGTTGGTGACGCCGTACGCCAGCAGATAGAAAAGGACGGCCGAGATGCCGCTGCGGGTAAAGCTGCCGTCGCCGGGGCCGACGATGACGCCGACGAGCATGTAGCCCGAATGCGCGATCGAGGAATAGGCCAGCGTGCGCTTCGCGCTGGTCTGCAGAATGGCGAGAACGTTGCCGACCGTCATGGTGAGGGCGGCGATGACCCACAGGAGCAGACGCATCGAATCCGGCAGCGAATCGCCGCCGGGACCGAAGTTCCATCCGACAAGTCCGACCATGAGCAGGATTGCAAGGAAGCCGGCGGTCTTGGGCACGAAGGCGAGCATCGCGGCAACGCCGGACGAAGCGCCCTGGTAGACGTCGGCCGTGTAGAAGTGCATCGGGACGGCGGCGATCTTGAAGCACAGGCCCAGGATGCTGAGCATCAGGCCCGCGAGCGCGAGCGTCGAAAGGCCGTTCAAAGCGAGAGAGGCCTGGATCGCGTTCAGGTTGGTCGAACCGGTCGCGCCGTAGAGCAGGGCGAAGCCGTAGAGGAAGATCGCCGCGCCCAGTGCGCCGAGGAAGAAGTACTTGACGGCGGCTTCCTGCGAGCGGTGGCGCGAAGAGCTGATGGCCACCATGATGTAGGTCGGAAGACTGGTGAGTTCGAGCGCGAGGAAGAGCCAGATCAGGTCGTCGGCATCGGCGACCAGCAGCAGGCCGGTGATCGAAAAGAGGAAGAAGGAGTAGAACTCGGCCCGGTTCGAGCGGAGCGGGTTGAAGCCGCCCTTTCCAGAGGCGATGCGGGCCTCTTCGAGTCGATCGACCGTGCCCGCGAGCAAAGGCAGCAGCATGAGCGCGACAATGCAGATGAGGGTCTTGGCGAACGGGACCATCATCGGCAGCAGGAGCTGCCCGTGTGCCGCGGAGGGCGAAGGAGCGCCCGGCGCGCCGGGCGTCGTCAGAGCGGAGAGGAATCCGGCGATAACGAGGCCGATAGCGCAGACCCACGCGGAAGATTTGCGGATCGAGAAGCTGCGGGAGAGGCCCAGCACCATGACGATGCACGTCGCGGCGAAGAGCGCAATCTCGGGCCAGAGGAAGGCAAGACGTCCGATCATCGCGGGGCCTCCTCGGACCCAAATCGAGAAGCAGAATTGGACACGGCGCGCCCGCTCGGCACGATCGAGGCCGAAGCAGTCGGCTCGTTCGTGCCGGGCTGCATCGGGGTGTTCCGAACTTCCTGCACAAGGGCGACCGTGCTGTTCACGGGCCCCTTCAGGGCATCAAAGAGCGGCATCGGATACACGCCGAAGACAAGGCAGGCGATCGCCAGCGGTACGAGGCAGGTGATCTCGCGTGCCGAAAGGTCGGTGGGCAGTTGGCCGTGGTCGTCCGCACCGTGCGATTCGTGTGCGCTGTGCGAATCGTGGCCGCCCGGTTCGCGGAGCGGGCCGAAGACGACCTTGCCGGTCATGATGAGCAGATACATCGCCGCCACGATGACGCCCAGCCCAGCGATGAGTGCGTACCACGGGCCGAGGTTGCCGGGCGTTGCGCCGGGCACAGGATTGGAGTTGCTGCCCCAGACGCCCTTGCCCCAGGCATCGCTCGCCTGGAACGTGCCGAAGATGCAGAGGAACTCGCTGACGAAGCCGTTCAGGCCGGGCAGGCCGACCGAGGCCATCACGAAGAAGACCATGAAGGTCGCCCAGATCGGCATCTTGGCGGCAAGGCCCCCGAGGTCCTTCATCGAGCGGGTGTGGTAGCGCTCGTAGACGAAGCCGACGCAGAGGAAGAGCGCGCCGGTCGAAAGGCCGTGGTTGATCATGTAGAGGATCGAGCCCTGGATGCCCGCGACGTTGAGGGCGACCAAGCCCAGAATGCAGAAACCCAGGTGGGCGACCGAGGAATACGCGACCAGCTTCTTCATGTCGGTCTGCACCCAGCAGATCAGCCCTCCGTAGAGGATGCCGATGATGCAGAGCACGGCCATGAACGGTGCGTAGTGGATGAACGCGTCGGTCGTGAAGGGGAGCGCAAAGCGGAAGATGCCGTAGGTGCCGAGCTTGAGCAAGACGCCCGCGAGGATGACCGAGCCGGCGGTGGGGGCCTCGGTGTGTGCCAGAGGCAGCCACGTGTGCACCGGGAAGAGCGGAACCTTGACCGCGAAACCAGCCATCAGGGCGAGCAGCACCAGCGACTGCTGCGACATGTTGAGGTGATTGATCGACGCCATCTGCAGCGTCGCGATGTCGAAGGTCCAGGTGCCCGCGCCGGTGAACGAATCGGTCGGCAGGCCCGCGTTGATCCACGCGACGTACACAAGACCCGCGAGCGCGATCATCGAGCCGGTGAACGTGTACAGGAAGAACGTGGTCGCGGCACGCTTGCGGTTGGTCGAGCCGTAGAGGCTGATCAGGATGTACATCGGGATCAGCGTGAACTCGAAGCAGACGTAGAACAGGATCAGATCGCGGGCGATGAAGACGCCCACCATCGCGGCCTGCAGCACGAGGAACCAGGCGTAGTACGTGCGGACTCGGTTGGTGATCGCCGTCCACGACGCGAGCACGCAGATCGGCCCCAGCAGCCCCGTGAGCGCGATCAGCAGCATCGACACCGAGTCCACGCCCATCGACACCGAAATGCCCAGCGAGGGCAGCCACTCGATCTTGTTCAGGAACTGAAACTGGGCGCTGTTGTGCCAGTTGAACTGGAAGAGCGAGAGAACCGTGAGCCCGAGCGCGATGAGCGTGCCCACCAGCGCCGTCGCGCGGGCGCGACGCTCCGGCAGGAACGCCACAACGAACGCGAACACCAGCGGAACGAGCAGCAGCAGCGGGAGCATCCACGTATCCAGGAAGCCCGGCGCGGCAGCGGCGGAAATGGGGGTTTCGGGGCTCTGCATGAGGCGCGAAGACTCCGGAAATCAGACTCGATCAGCGAAGGGTCAGGATGAAGACGATAAAGAGCAAGAGCGCGACGCCCGCGGCCATACCCGCGGCATAGCCGTGCAGCTCGCCCGATTGCGTGGGACGGATGGTGTTGCCGATCCAGCGCGGGATCGCGCCGAACAGACGCACCAGCCCGTCGATAATCAGCTTGTCGAACAGGTTGCAGATGTGCGCCAGGATCAGCAGGGGCACGCGGATCGACAGGTTGTAGAACTCGTCCACGTACCACTTGTGCTGGGCCCACTTCGGGATCGGGCCGAGATAGGGGAGCAGCGCATCGGCCTTTGCCGTCGCGGCCGTGGTGCGGCCGACGTAGTGCAGCCAGAAGGCGATGAAGATCCCGATGAAGCCCACTGCGCCCGAGACGTAGAACATCACGGCGTGCGGATTCCAACCAAGGAACGTGCCCGCGTGCGCACCGGGGTAGTTTTCGCCGATCGAGGTCGGAACGTACGAGGGCGGCGCTGCCGGCCCGTGGCCGTCCGGCCCTTCATGTCCGCCTTCGCCCGCGTCGCCGTGGGAGTCGCCGTGGTGCTCGTAGGGAGAGGCGTATGCCGCGGATGATTGCATCACCATCTCGGGCACGATGCCGCCCGCGATGTGCGGCTGTCCGGGCAGGTGCATGAAGTTCAGGGCGGAAGCGCCGAGCGAGAGGATGCTCAGCGTGAGTAGCACGGTGTTGATCGCCCAGCCCGGCGCGTGCGGATGGAAGTGTCCACCATGCCCGTGATCGTGGTGGGCGTGATCGTCTTGAACGTGGTTGTGGTCGTCGTGCGCATCCCCATGGTGATCGCCGTGGTCATCGTGCGCCGAGTGAAGCTCTTCGCCCGGTTCATAGTGCAGCGGGCCGACGATGACGCGGAAGAAGACGCGGAAGGTGTAGTACGCCGTGAGACCGGCGGTAAAGAGCAGGATCCAGCCGATCGGCGCGGTGCCCGGAGTCATGTACTCCGAACCGATGATCATGTCCTTGCTGAAGAAGCCGGACGTGAACGGGAAGCCCGAAAGGTTCAAGCAGCCGACCAGCATGCCGAACGAGACGATGCCCCAGCCCTTGAGCCGGCGCAGGCCGCTGAGCTTGCGAAGGTCGAGCTGACCCGCAAAGCCGTGCATGATCGCGCCGCAGGAGAGGAACAAGAGGGCCTTGAAGAACGCGTGCGTCACGACGTGGAACGCGGCGCCCGTGCTCGAAAGCCCGCCCAAACCCGCGAACATGTAGCCGAGCTGGCTGACCGTCGAGTACGCCATGATGCGTTTGATGTCGAACTGCGCCATGCCGATCGTCGCGGCGACGAACGCGGTCAGAGCGCCGACCCACGCCACCAGTGGCAGCGCGTACTCGCTCAGCAGGAAGAGCGGGTACATACGGGCGACGAGGTAGACGCCCGCCGTCACCATCGTCGCGGCGTGGATGAGCGCCGACACCGGAGTCGGGCCTTCCATCGCGTCGGGCAACCAGACATACAGGGGCAACTGGGCCGACTTGCCGAACGCGCCGATCGCCAGCAGGATCGGGATCAACTGCACCAGGAACGGAATCTCAGAGTATCGGCCCGCCTTGGCGGCGTCGATGTACGGCTGTGCCACGTGGAAGATCTCGCGGAACTCGATGCTGCCGAAGTGGACGAACGTCAGGCCGATGCCCATGAGCAGGCCGAGATCGCCGATGCGGTTGAGGATGAAGGCCTTCTTGGCGGCTTCGACTGCCGCGGGCTTCTTGTAGTAGTAGCCGATGAGCAGGTACGAGCAGAGGCCGACGCCTTCCCAGCCCAGGAAGAGCAGGAGCAGGTTGTCGCCCATGACCAGGGCCGTCATGCTGAACACGAACAGGTTGAACGCCGCGAAGAAGCGGCAGTAGCCCGTGCCCAGATCGGGGCTCATGTATTCACTGGCGTAGAGCGCGATGAGCGTGCCCAATCCCGTGACAAAGAGCATCCAGAGAACGGTGAGCGAATCGATGTAGAGCGAGAAGTTCGCGACGAAACGCTGCCCGTTGCCCTCTCCCCACTCGAGGAAGAACCATTCAAAGCCGGACGTGATGACCGGTGCGCCGGTCTGGTTCAGGAAGAGCCGCACAGCGATGGCAAAGCAGCCGGCAAGGCACGCGACGGTGAGGAACGCGGGCAGCTTGCTCTTGATCCGCAGGATCGCGCAGAGCGTGCAGAGTACGGTTCCGAGCAGCGGCAGCGCGAGCATGAGCAGCGCCTCGGCCGGTCCGGGAAGGATCGGGGAGAGCGCGGGCGTCACGGACGAACCGTGGGCCGGTGCGGCGCTGGCGAGTGCGAGAGTGGAGAGAAGAGTCGTCACGAGTGCTCCGCTAGAGGCCGTTGTCGCGGCACGAACCGGCAGACCGCCGCCAAAACCAGTTCAACCCCAATCAGCCCTTCAATTCCGACCATTCCTCGGCATCCAGGCTCTCCCGCTTGCGGAAGAGCAGCACGACGAGAGCGAGCGCCATCGCCGCTTCGGCCGCGGCGACGGTCACGATGAAGATCACAAAGCTCTGTCCGGTCATGTTCATGTGGAAGCGGCTGAACGCGACGAGCGCGATCCCCGCCGCCTGGAACATGAGTTCCGTGCACAGGAACATGATGATGAGATTGCGTCGCGTCAGGAACCCGATCAGACCGAGAACGAACATCACGCCCGAGATAAACAGGTAGTGAGCGAGCGTGATCGTGTGCAGCGCGGTCGGAAACCCGTCCTGCGCGAGGGTGAGAGCTGAATTCATGGATTGGTCTCCACGCCCTGGGCGACTTCTGCCGCCAGGCTCTTGGCGTGACGCTCCTTGGCGTCTTCATCGAGCTGAACCTGCTTGCGGCTGAGAACCACGGCCCCGAGCATCGCCATCAGCAGGATCACGCCCGCGATCTCGATCGAGCCCGGATGATCCCGGAGCAGGTTGAACCCGACCATCTCAACGTTGGAGACGTTCAGATTGGCCGGGAGCGCGACGGTCTGCACCTCGCCCGCGGCGCTGCGGATCACCACCGTGCGGGCCTTGAAATCCACGATCGCCTCACCGTGCTCGTCGATCGCAACCTTGCTCCCGGCGGGGAGCGTGTTCGCGAACGTGAGCGCGGATTCGATCTTGCGGGGCATCTCCGCCAGCAGCGATTGCCCGCCCACGCTCTTGCGCGAGGGCATGTCGTTGACGCCCCGGAACAGCAGCGTCGTCAGGACGGCCAGCAGCACAAAGCCCGCAGCGGTCGCCACGATCGGCTCCCGCGCCTGCGTGTCGTACTCCGCCAGCGCGTTCTCAAGCTCCTCGGTCGGCGCCTGTGTTGCCAGCATGATCACGAACAGGTATGTAATAAGGATGGCGCCGGCGTACACGATCACCAGAGCGAACGCCATGAACTCGGCCGACAGAATCAGGAAAAGCCCCGCCGTCGCGAGGATGCTGAGCACGAAGTACAACGCGGCATACACCGGACGCGGGTGGGTAATCACGCGGAGCGACGCCCCGAGCGCCACGCCCCCGAACACATAAAAATAGATCGTGGGGGAGTTGCCGATTCCGAAGAATCCGCCCGCCTTGAGGCCCATCGCGATCAGAACGATCGCACCGGCGATCGAGGCGAGCATCGCGCCCAGGATCTGCGGGTTCTTGCCTGCCTTACGAGGGAGCGCCAGCGCCACGCCGATCGCGCCCAGCCCGCAAGCCGCGTAGAGAGCCAGAGGGTTAATGATTTGATCCAACGATGGCCCCTTCGGGCGAGGCCCGCTTTGAGCCGAGGAGCCGAGGCCCTCGCTCGCCCACGATCGATGCCGCCGAACAAACCCCGCCGACGAGCGGTGTTTTCCAACTTCCCAGCCCAGCCGGGCGAAGGGCAGAGGATAGTGGGAACCAACTAGGTCTTCAACTCCGGAAGGCCCTGTTGTCGTTTGCGGGGTGGAGCCGAGTTTGCCGGATTTCATCCGAGCACCGTTCGCGCCCGGAGTACGCTTGGGCGCGTGAACACCGATCCCGGCATCGCGACCCCTCGTCCCGCATTGGGGGCGGCTGCGCCGGTGGTCGGATGGCGGGTGGCGGTCCCCAACATGCTCACGCTGGCCCGCCTGCTGCTGGCGGGGGGGCTCATCACCCTTCTTTCTTTGTGGCGCTACCCCAGGCTAAGTGAGAGCTTCTCGCCGCCGACCGCCCCGATGCTCTGGGCGGCACTCCTCTTTGGGCTCGGGGCGCTGACCGACGCTTTGGATGGGCTTTTGGCCCGGCGCTGGGGGGTCATCAGCAAATTCGGCCGCATCATGGACCCGTTCGCCGACAAATTGCTCGTGGTCGGGGCGTTCGCCATGATGGCCGGACCCGCCTTTGACTGCCAGCTCTCCAACGGCAAGCCGCTCCAGGTCAGCGGAGTGATGCCCTGGATGGCGCTGGTCGTTCTCTCGCGCGAGCTGCTCGTCACCACGATCCGGGCCGTGCTCGAGGCACGAGGGATCGATTTTTCAGCCTCGCTCAGCGGCAAGGCCAAGATGTTCGTTCAGTGCGGGTGCATCCTCGGGGTCTTCCTGATTCTGGCCTTCGCCAGCCCCATGCCCGGAATGCCCGCCCGCAAACTCATCGATGCCATGGTTTGGACGGCCGTCATCGTCACGGCCCTCTCCATTATCCCGTATGCGGTCCGCGCGGCACAGGCCAGCGCCCCGCCCCATTCGAGCTGAGCCGCCCCAAACGGAGCGATCTCGACCAGCATTTCCGATCGATCAAGTCCGTACCGTACAAGCCCGAGCGATGCGAGATCGCACGCCATTCGGCTCTTCACACAGTCCAAGCGTCCTGAACGCACTCCACTCAAGACCGATACAGGTTCATGTCCAACAAACTGCTCTGGATCACGTCGTTCGGCCTTGGCCACATGCGCCCCGCAAGCGGGACCTGGGGTTCGATGCCGACGGTTGTTCTCGCGGCAGCGCTGATCTACCTCGGTTTCGGTCCGGCCCATTCGCCCTTGATCTACAACGCCGCTCTGATCGCATGGTGCGTGGCCTTCTCGCTCGGATGCCTCGTGCAGGGTGAAGCAGCGGAAGCCAAGTTCGGCAAGAAAGACCCTTCCCAGGCCGTCGCGGACGAAACCGCAGGCCAGGCCATCGCGCTGCTGTTTCTTCCCGCGCACGTCGAAGTTTCGCTCCAATCGCTCGCGCTCACGCTCGGCGGCGCGTTCATCGCGTTCCGAATCTTCGACATTCTCAAGCTCTGGCCCGCGCGCGGGCTTCAAAAACTCCCCGGCGGCATGGGAATTCTGATCGATGACCTGATCGCCGGCGTTCAGGCTCTGCTCGTTGTTCAGCTCTTCGCGCGAATCCTGTTCCGGTGAATTCCGAAGGAGATTGCATGGGTTGCATTCTCGTTCTCTTCGCGATGTTCCTGCCCCGCGTGACGCTGTTCTGCCTGTGGCTCTTTGGTGATTACCTCCAAAGAGCGTTCAGCGGGCAGTGGTTCTGGCCGCTGATGGGTTTCTTCTTCGCGCCGTACACCACACTTGCATGGGCGTACGCCAATCTGCACGGGGGCGTGCAGGGCGGGTACGTGGTGCTGGTTGTTATCGCGGCATTGCTTGATCTGGGCAGCTTCGGCGGCGGCTCGCGGCATGTTCGAAAGAAGTGAAAGGCATTCACCGCAGAGTCACAGAGGCACAGAGAAAACAGAAGAGAATAAGTGGCTGTTTGGGATGATTGCCCGCAAACGGTTCCGAGCGGCTTCACGCAATCATGCCCTTCTGAAACCCTTCTCCTGCTTTCTCTGTGCCTCTGCGTCTCTGTGGTGAATGCTTTTTCAGACCTTCCGATCCAGCAACCGGTACTGCACCGCCTCGCCGATGTGCTCCGACGTCACGACGTCAGACTCCGCGAGGTCGGCAATGGTGCGGGCGATGCGCCGGATCTTGTCGAACGCGCGGGCGGAAAGCCCCATCTCGTTCATCGCCTGACCGAGCATGGTCAGCGCGTTCTCGTCGAGGTTGACCATCTCATCGAGCTTCTTGCCGCTGAGGCGGGCGTTGGGGATTTCCCCTTGTCTTGCGTGCTGTCTGGCCCGCGCCTTTGCTACCTGCTCGCGCATCTGCGCTGTCGTTGTGCCCGTCGCCTGCTCGTTCCGCCTCGAAAGTTCGCGGAACGGAACCGCCGGCGCTTCGATGTGAATATCAATGCGATCCAGCAGTGGCCCGCTCAACTTCGCCAGATACCGCTCCATCTCCATGCGCCCGACATCGCCGGGCGCAACATCGCCCCTGGGCGTCGGGTTCATCGCGGCAACCAGCATGAAATTCGCCGGAAACCTGACCGCGCTGTGCGAACGCGCGATTGTCACGACATGGTCTTCCATCGGCTGGCGCAGCGTCTCCAGCACATCGCGCGGAAACTCCGGCAATTCATCGAGAAACAGCACGCCGTGGTGCGCAAGGCTGATTTCGCCTGGCCTCGGGATCATCCCGCCGCCCACGATCGCGGCGCCGCTCGCGGTGTGATGGGGCGTCCGCACCGGACGCGTTGAGATCAATCCCTGTCCCGGCGTCAGTTGACCCGCCGCCGAGTAAATCCGCGTCACCTGAATCGCCTCATCCGGCGTGAGTGGGGGGAGCACGCCGGGAAGCGCTTTGGCCATCATCGTCTTGCCCGTGCCCGCCGGGCCGAGCATGACCAGGTTGTGTCCGCCCGCGGCAGCAACCACGATCGCCCGCTTCACCGTCTCCTGCCCCTTGATCTCTCCAAAGTCGATCGGGGCGGTCGCCTGCTTCAGCAACTGCGCAACATCGGGCGAAGGAAACGGGCGTGCCTCGAGGTGCCCGGTCATCAGCCCCACAACTTCGGCAAGCGAGCGCGCACCGAGCACGGCGATGCCCTCGACCACGGCGGCTTCTGCCGCGTTGTCGTAGGGAATGACCACGCCTTCGTAGCCTTTGGCCTTGGCGAGCGCCGCGAGCGCGATCGCGCCCTTGATGGGACGCAGGCGGCCATCGAGCGCCAGTTCGCCCGCGAAGAGGTACCTGCGATGGTCGATTCCCGGCGCTTCTTCGGTCGCCGTTGCGCCCCGCGATCCTTCCTTGTCGGGCTTCGTGCTCTTGGCGGCTCTCACGGGCGCGCCGATACCTTGCACCAGCAGCGCGCCGATCGCGATCGGCAGGTCGTAGACCGGCCCTTCTTTCCGCACATCCGCCGGCGCGAGGTTGATGATCGTGCGACCGTCGGGAAAGAAATAGCCGCTGTTCACCATCGCGCTGCGCACGCGTTCCAGCGATTCCTTCACCGCCGCATCCGGTAATCCGACGATCCCGGCGAACGGCGTTTCGTCTTCGCTCCGGCGCGCAGTGAAATCCACCTCGATTTCGCACGGAAGCGCATCGATCCCCTGCAGCAGCGACGACTGGACTCGAGCAAGCATGGTCGGCAGTCTACCGAACGAATGACGATCACGGCATCGACTGTCGCAATTTTGTTGTTATCGGACGAAAAAGGTCGGGAGCGCTACCGGGAATGAACGCGTTGTCATGGAATGGGGCTGTTGGTTCTTGTGCTCGAAGCGTGTGGGCGGTAAATTGGTGGTGTCGGCCGCTGCGAGGAGAGAGACAACCCGCCTTGTTTGTCGCGTTTTCCGCCGCGGCAGGCGTTCAAAGGCGGATTTTCCCTGCACGAACCGATGTGTGCCGCGGGCTCCTTGAGCCTCCGGGTGATTCATTTGGTTCCGGCTTCTCGTTTCCGAGGGGTCGGGGTTGCAGGGAGAGACAGAGATGAAGATTTTTGCTTTGAGCGCCATCGCGCTCGCGTCGATTGCTGGCGCTGCGAACGCGTCGATCGCGAACCTGGGTGATGGACTGTTGACGAACGCTGCCGGCCTGACCCGCATCGGTGGCATGCCGTCCGATCGCTACGTCACGCCGGGCGATACGTACTCGGCAGCGCTGCTCGGCCAGACGACCGTTGCGCCGGCCGCGGGCTTTATGACCGCCGCCGGCCGCACGACCTCGTTCACCTTCGGCAACAACAACCTGCACGGCACGCTCGTCGGCAACAGCGCCACGGTGAATATCCAGTCGATGGATCTCGGCGATATCGCCCCCGGCGTTCGCCGCATCGTCGTTGCGTGCTTCACCAACAACACCACGAATCTCTGGGTCAACGGCATCACCGTCGGTGGCAACCCGGTGACGCAGGGCCGCTTCGATGTCGGCAGCACCGCTCTCGGCGGCAACGGCCTGGCGTGGAACAACCTGCCCGGCGCTGCCACCAGCGTTTCGATTTTCTCCGCGCTCTGGAGCCCCAGCAACGCGTTCGCTGCTCCGATTGCGACCAGCGCTGCGCTCACGAATCAAGGCTCGCTGACGAACTTCGGTTCGCTGGTGGTTTGGAACGGCGTCGTCGGTTTCTCCGGCGTCATCAGCGAAGTCGATCTGATCTTCGATATCACCTACATCCCGACCCCGGGCACGGCCTCGCTGCTCGCCGTCGGCGGCCTGATCGCGTCCCGCCGTCGTCGCGCGTAAGTGTTTGAGTCAGCTCGAGTTTTTCGCACCCCGCCCCGTGGCGGGGTGTTCTTTTTCTCGGACCAAACAAAACGGGAATATCAAACAGGACCCGAAAATAAGGCTCGGCAAACGAGTTCGCAAGATTTTACCAAAAAACAGCAAAATCACGGTCAAGGGCGCTTTGCCGAAGTGGTGTGGTGGTGTATTCTGGTGTCTCGGATTCGGTGGGAGAGAGACATGCTGGTGTTCTGGTTTGCCGCGTTTTCCGCCGCGGCCGGCCCTTCTCGGTTTATCCCGAGCTGTCGAGAGCCCGGTCCCCTCTCTCTTCGCCTGTCCAAGCCCGACACTGGCTCGATGTGAGTTCGGTGGGGTGGACAAGTTTTGTTTAAGGGAGAGAGAGAAATGAAGAATCTGATTTCGGCTGCTGCTGTGGTTGCGATGAGCGCTGGCGTGGCGAACGCCGCCATCCTGTACCAGACCTCGTTCGAAGCCCCGACGTTCAACGCGACGCTCAACGGCGTTGATGGTTGGCAGACGCAGGGCGGCGGCTCGGTCGGCACCGTTGCCGCGAACGCCCGCACCGGCACCCGCTATGCCCAGTCCAGCACGCTGACGACCAGCGGCCAGTGGCAGTGGCAGGGCACGATCGCTCAGGATTCGACCTCGATCGCGGCGGCCCCGATCATCCGCGCCTCGGTGTGGATGTCGCACAACGCCGGCACCTCGACGGCCCTCCGTCGCGGCGGCCTCCAGATGTACAACTTCGACGCCTCGTCGGTTCTCGCTGCTCTGTACATTCAGAGCGACGGCTCGGTGACCGTGACCGACGGCCTCGCGCAGTCGTTCTCGCTCCCGGCCGGTTCGATCGCGAACCCCGCTGCGTACAACAAGATCGAGATCGAACTGAACTACATGACGCAGATGGCTGCGTTCAAGGTCAACGGCGTTGCCCTGATCCTTCCCCCGGGCGGCGGCGCGTTCGTTGCCGCTGACTTCGGCGATGCCGACTTCTTCTCGACGCGTGGCGCCGGCACTGCTGGCGGCTCGACCGTCCGTTACGATGACTACATCGTCGAGCAGGACATCCCGGCCCCGGGCGCTTTCGCGCTCCTCGGCCTCGGTGGTCTGATCGCCGGCCGTCGTCGTCGCGCCTAAGTCTGAAGTCAGAGTCCTGATTGAGATTCCATACGAATCCGAAAGGCCCCGGTCGAAAGATCGGGGCTTTTTTTCTGTGCACGCACTCACGCAAAATCGCCTGAAAAACAGGCAAAAACGCTTCGGATTTCGCTTCGTCGTTCAAGGGTGTTTGCCCTATATTCTCTTCGGGAGTGCGAAGAGAGAGACAAGACGAGGCAGTTGAACGCGACGGGTTTTCCGCCCCGGCGCGATTCGTACAACGCCCCGCTTTTTCTTCCATTCAGAGTGGTTTTGGGGTGACTCAGTGTGAGTGCCCGCACGCGATCATTTTTGTCTGAGGGAGAGAGATGTTGAAGTTGATTTCGGGCGCCGCCGCATTGGCGATCGCCTCCGGCGCATCCGCGACCGTCGTGTACAGCACCAGCTTTGAGCAGCCCGCGTTCGTCGCCGGCGCGCTCAACGGCCAGTCGGGCTGGCTTGCCGATGCGGGCAGCGTGGTCAACAACCCCGCCCGCGCGCACACGGGCAGCCAGTTTGCTTCCATGACCGGCGCGCAGATCGGCGCGAGCGGCAAGTGGGCCTGGGAAAACACCAGCGCCATCGGGCCGGCCCAACTCGCCATTGCCCCGATCATCCGCGCTTCGGTCTGGGTCGGCATGGGTGGCGATGCGGGCACGCGTACCTACACCGCCGGCCTTGATCTGTACGATTCCTTCATCGCACGCATCGGCCTTGTCTACATCGCGAGCGACGGCTCGGTCGGCGTGGTCGATGGCGCAAACAACGCATTCAACTCGCCCGTCGGCACCATCAACCCCAACATCTATCACAAGCTCACGGTCGAAGCCAACTTCGCTTCGCAGACCGTCCGTTTCTTTGTCGACAACATCGACCTGGGCATCAATGGCGTTTTCTCCGCCTTCGACTTTGCCGATGCCGACATCCGCGGCACCCGCACCACCGGCACGGGCGGCGCGGCGTTCGTCACCGCTTTCGATGACTACATGATCGAGAACGATGTCCCCGCTCCGGCCTCGCTCGCGCTCCTGGGCATGGGCCTGATCGCCGGTGGCCGCCGTCGTCGTTGATTCTCGTTTGTTTCAGATGAACAAAGCCCCGGCATCCGCC
Organism: Planctomycetota bacterium; assembly: GCA_017303555.1. Taxonomy (GTDB): domain Bacteria; phylum Planctomycetota; class Phycisphaerae; order Phycisphaerales; family UBA1924; genus JAFEBO01. Next base: position 305,422 of record JAFLCN010000001.1, on the reverse strand, counting down.
GGGGTTTTTTCTTTGGTCCATCAAACATCACCGAGGAAGTGCTAGCCTCAGTCATGACCCAAGCAGGCCAGCAGTCCAAGTCCGCTCCGCTTCGCCTTCACATCGGCGGGCACGAAAAGCGTGAAGGCTGGACCATCATGGACACGCTTCCCGGTCCGCAGGTGGACATCCTGGGAAACTGCCGCGATCTCTCGCAGTTCGCCGACGGCTCGGTCGCGGAGATCTACGCATCACATGTCTATGAGCATCTGAGTTACATGAACGAGCTCGTACCCGCGCTGGAGGAAGCGTTTCGGGTTCTCAAGAGTGGCGGCCTGCTGCGGCTTGGGGTTCCCGACCTTGAGGTGCTGTGCCGCCTGTTTCTCAAGCCTGGTCAAACACCCGAGAACCGCGGCCATTTGATGCGCATCATGCTCGGAGGCCAGATCGACGAGTTTGACTACCACAAGTCGGCGTTCTGGTTCGATGCGGTGCGCGATGTGTTGACCCAGATCGGATTCAAGGGCGTGCAGCGCGTCGCCAGCTTTGGCCTCTTCAAAGACACGACCGAGCAGATGTTCGATGGCCAGCGGATCAGCCTGAATGTTTCGGCATACAAGGCGTAGATTGGAATGATCACGCCAGCACCCTGATTGGACGCCTAGACGCCGACCGGTACTCGCCCTGTCACGCACTGCTCGATCGCCTGCGCCGCCGATTCGATCATCGAAGCATTCACATCCAGGTGCGTCACGCAGCGAATGCGGCGCGGGCCGGTTGCGAGCATCAGGACGTTCTGGGCTTTGAGTTTGTCCGAAAGTTGCTGGGCCGTCAGCGGCACATCCTGGGCGATATCAAAGTAGACGATGTTGGTCTCGACGGGCGCGAGCGCGATCGACAGGCCCGGGATATTGGCGATGAGTTCTGCGAGCCGCTTGGCGTTGGCGTGGTCTTCGGCGAGGCGCTGGACGTGATTGTCCATCGCGTAGAGTGCCGCGGCGGCGAGAATGCCGACCTGTCTCGTCATTCCACCAAACATCTTCTTGAAGCGCTGCACGCGGAGAATGGACTCGGCATCGCCGGCGACAGCCGAACCGATCGGTGCGCCCAGGCCCTTGGAGAAGCAGCAGGAAATGGTGTCAAAGGGCTTGGCAAAGTCTTTCATCGCGACGCCGGACGCGACGCTGGCATTCCAGAGGCGTGCGCCGTCGAGGTGCATTTTGAGCTTGTGCTTGCGGGCCTCGGTGGTAACGCGTTCGATCTGCGCGAGAGGCCAGACCGTGCCGCCGCCCCGGTTGTGCGTGTTTTCAACCATCAGCAAACGCGAATGCGGAAAGTGGTACGCATCCTGGCGGACGAGCGGCGTGATATCCGCGGCATCGAAGAGCCCGCGCGGGTTGGCGATCGTGCGGATCATGACGCCCGAAAGTGCCGCGGGCGCGCCGGTTTCATAGTGGATGATGTGTGCGCCATCGGAGCAGATCACCTCGTCGCCGGGCTCGGTGTGGGCGCGGAGCGCGGTCTGATTCGCCATCGTTCCGGTGGGCACGAAGCACGCGGCGGGCTTGCCCAGGTGTGCCGCGAACTTCTCTTCGAGCTTGCGCACGGTCGGGTCGTCGCCCAGGACTTCATCACCGACTTCCGCGCTCGCGATGGCCTTGCGCATCTCGGGCGTGGGGCGGGTGACGGTGTCGGAACGGAGGTCGATGAGTGGCATGCGGAATGGTACGGGGAGGGGGGAACGGGGATGCGGGGCGGAAGGCTGGACAGAGCGGCAGAACAGCAGATTTGCAGAGAAGCAGGGGGAGAAGGCGCGAACCGTACAATCCGGGCGTGAGCATTGATCCGAGGCGAATCGAGGTCATCGACGACAAGACGGCGGAGATCCTGCGCGCCAAGACGGGGGCGGAGCGGCTGGCGATTGCATCGGAAATGGCCGCATCGGTCCGGTCCATGATGGCGGCGCATTTGCGAGCAGTTCACCCGACGTGGACGGATGAGCAGCTGCAAGCTGAGATGAGGCGGAGGTTGAACAGTGCGGCATGACGAATTTGTCGGCCTCATCTGTTCGCGGATCGAATCGCTCGGGCTTGAGTACTTTGTCGTCGGTTCGACGGCGTCCATCTTTTTCGGCGAGCCTCGATTGACGCAGGACGTCGATCTGGTGGTCGAATTGCCATCTTGGAAGGTTCGCGATCTTGTAGCCCTGTTTCCAGAGCCCGATTTCTACGTGTCCGATATCGCCGCCCGCGAGGCCGTCGACCACGGGGGTATGTTCAACGTCATCCATGTGCCTTCTGGTTTCAAAGCAGATCTGGTCGTGTTTCAAGGCGAGTCATTCGATGAGGCGCAATTGTCGCGAAAGAGGCGCGTCACCATCAGTGGTGTACAACAGGTTTGGATGGCCGCTCCCGAAGATGTCATCCTCAAGAAACTCGTGTACTACAAGGAAGGCTCATCGGACAAGCACCTGCGCGACATCACGGGCATGATCCGCGTGCTGGGCTGGTCGGATGCGCCGCTCTCGGGCGAAGCCGGGATCGATCGCGGTTATCTCGAGCAGTGGGCCTTGCGCCTGGGCGTGGCGGCAGAATGGCGCGCGATCTTGACCAAGTTGGGCGTGCCCGGCGTTGGTGGATGAGAGAGAAGAGGGGTTCACTGCAGAGTCGCAGAGAGAAGAAAGAAAAGAGAAGGAATTGGATGCCGCGGCAGTGTCGATTCTGCGCAGCCGCACGCCTCACTCCGATCACGCGATTTGAATTGGGTTTCCCTCTGCGTCCTCTGCGACTCTGCGGTGAATCCTCGTCTTCACGCCTTTCCGTCCACCCCGCCCCGCCCCCAGAAACCGCCGCCAGCCGGTTCCTGCCAAAGTGGCAATTGGCAGTGGGGTCATAGTCAAAGTGGCGAATATTTGCTCGAAAACAGGCCTTTTCGGAGCGGTTCTCGCGGGGTTCGGCTGGGGAGTGGGACTGGCACGGAGGTTGCAATTGTCTCTTTGCGGGATCGTCCGGTGTCGTGCCGGCGGTTCCGGATAAAGGAGATACAGCATGAACATCGCATTTCGTCGTCGTCCGAGTGAAGCCTCTTCGTGCTGCGGCCCGAATGGCGCCGCCAACGGAACGCTGACGCATGTCTTCAGCGATCCGTTCTTCAATGAAGTGTTCGGGTCTATGAGCGCTGCGCCGGCGGCGTTGCCCGTGGATGTGATCGAGTCCGAGAGCGCGTTTGTCGTTCGGGCCGATGTCCCCGGCTTCAAGAAGGAGCAGATCGCGCTCGACCTTGAAAAGGGCGTGCTCACGGTCCGTGCCGAAGCAACGGAAGAGAAAGAAGAGAGCGCGGAGCGGTATCACCGACGCGAGCGGCGATCGCAGAGCGTGGCGCGGCGGATCGCTCTTCCGGAGGGCGTTCTCGAGAGCGAGATCGCCGCCGATCTGAACGACGGCGTGCTGACGATCACGCTTCCGAAAGCGCCGCAGGCCCAGGCGAGGAAGATCGTGATCAAGTAAGCGGCCTGCGGTTTGGGATCACTGTTCGAGTTGTTTGAGACACCACACAGCGCCCCCGGTGAGAAGATCGCCGGGGGCGGCTTGTTTACGCAGAGCGGGCCTTGGCCAGTGTCGCGCGATCGCCCATGCGTGTGAGCAGCCGGCCAAAGCCCGCGGCACCGATGGCGCACATGACCGCGCTGACGGCGAGCACCAGTGCCGCGGCGGTCGTGGTCACGTCGAGGCCGAGGACGGAGAAGCCCGCCATGAACGCGCCGTTGTAGAGCCCGACAGCGACAAAGGGGGCGAGAAGCCCGCGGATTCCGTTGAGCGTGACGTGCGAGGCCATGTACTGGCTGGTGTGGGTGGGCGGCGCGAAATCGACGTGGCCGAGGTTCCAGGCGAGCGTTCCCCCGCCGTAGGAAATGCCCTGGAGGACGGCGGTGAGGTAGAGCAGTTCGACGCGGTGGAAGAGCACGCCCGCGCACGCAACGCAGGCGGAGAACACGAACATCCAGGTCTGCTTTGCGCGGAACTGCACGACGTGCGAGCGGTCGAGATAGCGGGCCCACATGGGGATGGAAAGCGGCATGACGAGCGCCGTGATCGAGCTTGTGATGAGGATGCTGCGCAGGTAGCCGAGCTGGAACTGATCGCGGAGCACGATGGCGAGCGTCGGGCCCATGAGCATGTTGCCCAGGCCCAGGACGAACATCCAGAGCATGAAGCGGGCCCACATCCGGTCTTTGTGCAGCACGCGCCAGACGACGAGCGGGCCCTGCCAGGGTTTCATGACCGGTGCGGAATCGAGTTCGGCGCGGAGCATGCGGGTTTCACGGCGCACGCGCTGCCGGCGGGTGGCGAAGAACGCGCCGAACCCGACGGAGGCGACGCAGAGCACCAGCAGCCAGAAGTGTTCCGGGTGAACATTGAGGACCGAGCCAACGACGACGCCGACGATGCCGGCCATGATGTACTGCATCGTCTGGAAATTGCCGACGGCGGTGGCGCGCATGATGGCGGGGTAGTTGGAGCGCCAGACGGTGGGGCGGAGCGTGATAATGCCCGACCAGCAGACGCGTGCGAGGATGACGATCGCCACCATGCCGAAGAGCCCGAGGCCCGAAACCGGCGTGAGCGCCATGAGCGCGATGAGCACGATGACGGAGAACTGGAGCGCGTTGATGAGCGGGATCTTGGGCCGGCCGTGGCTGAGGCCCGACCAGAAGAAGCTCAGGATGTTGGCGAGATCGGGCGCCGCGAAGAGGAGCGCGACGTAGAAATTGAGCGACTCTTCCTCGACCACTTTCTCGAAGCGGCGCTTGGCGATGTTGGAGATGACGCCGCCCTCGACGATGCCGAGCGTGGCGGAAAAGCAGATGACGGTGATGAGTTCGAGCGTGTACGACCGGCGTGCGAAACGCGGGAACGCGCCGGGAAGAAACGATCGAAGGTACGAGAGAACGAGGCCCATGCTTCCGTGCCGCCCGGTCGTCCTTGAAGCGGGGTTTGCGAGAAACGGATGCTAGAGCGGATCGCGTGCCCGGGCCGGTTTCTCGGGCTCAATTCCGGTCAATGGAACGCCGAAAACGACCTATTCTTCACCATGACGACCGCCACCCCGTCGCAGCCGCCCGCTCCATCCGGCCCCCGCGAGCAGCCGTACGTGCTCGGCACCGGAAGCGACGAGTCGTTCCGGCTCGGCCTTCAGCACCGGCTCTGGAGCAACTCGGCCTTTGACCTTTGGATCCGCGCCGGCCTGCAGCCGGGGATGCGCGCGCTCGACCTGGGCTGCGGACCGGGGCACGCCTCGCTCGACATCGCGCAGATTGTCGGCGCGCAGGGTCGGGTGGTCGGCGTCGATGAATCCGCGGCGTTCCTCAAGCAGCTCGGTCAGGAATCCGAAGCGCGCAAGCTGCACAACATCGATCGGGTGCTGGGCGACGCTCAAAAGCTCGATCACTGCCTCCCCTCGCCCGCGACCGACGATTACTTCGATGTCGCGTACACGCGCTGGGTCTTCTGCTTTGTCGCGAGCCCCGACGAGGTGGTGAAGGGCATCCGGCGCGTGCTGAGGCCGGGCGGCAAGCTGCTGGTGCAGGACTATTTCAACTACGAGTTCGGCATCACGCTGGCACCGCGTCGGGAGTGCTTCAGCCGCGCCATCACGGCGGTGGGGCAGTCGTGGCGTGCGCGGGGCGGCAACCCGGACATCATGGGCGAGCTTCCGCGGCTGCTGAAGCGCCACGGGTTCGAGATCGAGCACATGGATGTGAAGCAGCGGATCGCCCGCCCGAACACCAGCATGTGGCACTGGCCGTGGACGTTCTTCAACTCGTTCCTGCCCAAGCTGGTCGAATCCGGCTTCCTTTCGCAGGCCGATTGCGACGGCGCGCTGAAAGAGATGGCCGAAGTCGTCACGAACGACGGCACGTTCATGTTGCTGCCCCCGGTGTTCGAGCTGATCGCCGTGAAGCAGTAACCGGAAAACAAATGCCCCCGATCGTTTCCGATCGGGGGCACACGAAGAACAAACGGTCGGATTGTCGGACTCTCTCTCGATCTCTCTCTTGGGTCTTCGTGGCCGGCGCGCGGGCCGCCGGGTTGGTTGAGCGAGCCGGGGTCAGGGGCAGAGCAGCTCGTTGTACGCCGAAGCGAAGATGACAAAGTCGGTGTCCTCAACGATCCCGTCGTCGTTGAGATCGGCCATGCACAGCCCGGGGAGGGCGGGGCAGGCGAGCTCGTTGTACGCGCTGGCGAAGTCAACGAAGTCGATGTCATCCACCAGCGAGTCGTTGTTCAGGTCGGCGGGGCAGGAGCGGTTGGCCATGAGGGTGTGGAAGTCCTCGTCGAAGACCTTGCCGTCGCCGGTGACATCGCCCTTGGCCCAGCCGGCGGGGTTTGCGAGCGAGCCGGTGTTGTAGTTGGCGGCCCAGATGTTGAAGTCGGTGATGTCGGTGCGACGGCTGAGGTTGACGTCGCCGAAGCTGGTCTGAAGAGCCGTGAGGACCACATAGTTCACGTCGGCCTGGTTGATGACCAGGTTGGCGTCCATGTCGGCCGAGAGGTCGAAGTTCGCGGCCTTGGTGAGGTCGCTCCAGTTCGCCGTGCCGACGATGGCGGGGTTGTTGAACTGCTGGTAGATGTAGTCGATGTCCCTGGCATCGATGACTCCATCAGCGCCGACCGGGGCCCAACCCCGGGCGATGCCGCCCGAGCCGAACACATCGGCGCGGGAAGCGCCGCCGGTGTAGGTCGCACCACCCGCTGCGGTGGCCAGCGTGGTATTGAAGAAGTTGATGCCGGCGCAGGTCGGGCAGATCGCGCTTGCCTGCATGTCGATTTCTTCGAAGGCGATCTTGCGGTTGAGCACGCCGCCCTGGACGAGCAGGCCGTCGGCAAAGTAGCGGACGTCGGCCTTGTTGAACGAGCCGTCGCCGTTGAAGTCGCCGAGAATTTCGATCACCGCGTCGGTGCCCGGTGCGCCGGCGATCGAGCCGGTGCCGGCCGGAGCGGACCAGGCGCCGCCCCCGGCGCGCTGGTTGTACGCCTTGATCATTTCGGCGATGTCGGCGAGATCGCGAGCACCGTTGCCGCTGAAATCGCCCGCGATCTTGTTGCGGGTGGTCAGGTTCGAGTTGTAGTTGATGTTGCTGCCACCCTGGCTGATGTAGTTGGTGCCGTTGGCGACGCCGTCGCTGTAGACCACGCCGGTCTTGCGGGTCGGGACGCGGCCGTTGGTTGTGGTGTTGAAGGAGTAGTAGATCGAAGCACCCAGGACGTTGGTGCTGCGCAGGTAATCCTGGAGCGTCTGGTTGAAGCCGGGCGTCGGCACGAGTTGCGTGGGGAACGAGGCGTTGTGGGCGTTGTCGAGCGCCTCGTTCAGGATGAAATTGAACGCGAGCACCTCGCCGGGCATGAACTCGGTATCGGGGCCGCCCGGAACGGCGAGGAAGGCGGCCACGCTCTGGCGGATGTTGTTCAGGTATGCCGCGGCAGCCGGATTGAACATCTTGGGGAGGTTTGCGCCGGTGCCGCCGTCGATGACGGCTTCTGCGAGCGGGCTGCCGCGGGTGATGAACTGCGCGGGTCCGCCGATGACGTAGCCGTTGATGCCGTTGTCGAGCAGCGCATCGATATTTGCTCGGTTGTAGCTGGTTCCGCCGTAGACGTCGTTCTGCACGGCGAGGAGTTCGAGGACGCCGTTGGAGAGCCAGCCCTGCTGCGAGGCGGCGCCTCGCTCGGGGCCGACATAGCCGACGCCGAGGCGCGTATTGGTGACGGTGGTTTCGACCTGGCCGTTGCCGCCCTTGTTGTTGGCGCGATAGAGCGAGCCGAGGATCTGCTCGTCGGCAACGGTGGATTGCGTCGAGCCGTTGCCGCCCACGTTGTCACCGTTGCCGGCGGAGGGATCGAAGCCGATGGTGTTGCAGAATGCGTTGCGAGTACCCGAACCGATGTCGCGGGTGATGGCGATGAGGTTCTCGCCGGTGGGCATGCGGCCGGTGACGAAGAGGTGCTGAAGTTCGGTCATCTTCATCTGCTGGTAGCCGGTGCCGATGTTGGTCACCGGGGAGATCGCGGCGAACGCGAGCGTGTTATCGAAGAGCACGTTGGTCGCGCTCGGCGAGGGCGGGTTGCTCGGATCGAAGAAGACGGCTCCGGTGAGAGTGGGAAGCGTGGTGGCGAAACCCGCGCCCGCAGCGGTGCCCTGGGGATTGACAGAAGGGCGGCTGGTCGTGCCGTAGCCGGCGGTTCCGGGCGTGCGGAACGGATTCGAGGCGCCCGGGATCAACTGCGCCCAGCGTCCGGGGACGTCGCACGGCGCGATGTCGATGCGGATGCCGGCGCCCGAGGTCACGGTGTTTGGCCCCGCCCAGATTGCATCGAGGGTGACCGGATCGGCCACGACGGGGAAGCCACGCGGGTTGCTGGTGTTTCCGTACTGAATGCCGCCGGCGAAGGCGGAGCCGTTCCAGAAACGGAAGCTGTTGTAATACGCAAACGAAGCGTTCGCCGTGCTCAGGCCGGAATAGGGTGAGCCGGATGAGGGGGCGGTCGAGGCGTTGAGAGCGGAGAAGACGGAGAATGCGGGGTTGCCGGCGTTGACGAGTTCGTTCACGCCGCGGGTCGAGCCGACGCCGGAGTACTGGACCGCCCAGAACTGAGAAGAGGGGAAGGGTGTGACGTTGCTGCCGGCGGCGGTTGGGGCGAGCTGCTGGACGCCGTTGGCGAACTTGCCGGCGGTGCCGTTGTTGTCAACGTCGATGTAGTCGTTGGTCGAGCCGCGTGAACGCACGAAGTTCTCGAGCAGCGTGGCGCCGCTGAGGGTGATGACCTTGGGCTGCGCGAAGGCAACGGTTTGCACCGTTGCGGCAAGGCCACAGGCCGACACAAGCAACAGATTCTTCTTCATGATCAACCTCTCTCTTGCTGGCACTTTCCGAATCCCTGATGCGCGATTGGCCACGCGGCCGATCGTCTCTCCCGACGGCGTTCACGAGAAACAAACAATGGCGAAAGTTCGCCCCGGGCTTTGGCCCGGGACGAGCGAATTCAGGGAGTCGTGTTTGTGCTGGGGTCGTACACCAGGTTTTCGCCTGTGATCGAGTGGTAGCGCGTGCCCCAGAGGCGCCTGGAGATGGAATCGACCACGGTCATCTGTTCCGCGTGCCCGTCGAAGAAGACGAACGCCGAGGAGCCGATGTTGGGATCGCCGCCCGGGTGATGGCGTCCGACGACGTTCAGGGTGGTCTTTGAGCCGACCATGTCGCCCGAGCCAAGCTCCGACTTTCTCTTGATATCCATCGTGTCCTTGTTGGAAACGTCGGGATACTCAAAGCGGTTCTTCAGCTTCGCGGGAACGGTGTAGTCTTCATTCGGGTTTCCTCCTCCGGAACGAAGACGGAAGGGAGTGAAGGGGCGGTGCGCCTTGGGCTCGAAACCATCGGGGTCGGAATCATCGCTGATCGTCGCCCAGCCGTCGCGGACGGAGAAGGCGAAGTCGGTTGCGAGGATGATTCGAGAATGGCCACCGGGCTCGGCATCCAGTTTCGCGGGCGAGACAAGCACGTTGTTGCGTGAGCCCACTTCTTCGACGAACTTGTTCCGGCCGATCACGGCACCGTTCGCTCCGTAGGCCATGCGTCGTGCCTGGCGATCGGTGATGTGCTTCATCGCTTCATTCGGCAACTGGCGTGGATCCCAATCGTCGATGTTGGGGCCGGGATTGGTGCGGGGCGCGCCCTTGTCGGGTGCGAGCGGGCATTCGAACGCGTTCTGCGTCGTTTGACCGGAATTGAACAGGGCGTACGACCAGTGCAGATATCCATTCTGCGGCTTGGTTCCCTGCTGCTCGGTCATCTTCCACGTCTGACCCCTTTCGGTGCTTGGGTAGACATACGACGCCGGGTACCACCGGTTTTCCGTGCTGTAGCTCGTGACGGCGATCGCGACCTGCCTCGTGTTGTTGAGGCAAAGAAGGGCGCGGGCCGTCTTTCGCGCCGAGGCGAGCGAGGGCAACAGGATGCCGATGAGGAGTGCGATGACGGCAATGACCACCAGCAGCTCGATGAGCGTGAAGGCACGCACGCGCTCTCCGATCGCGGCCCGACGTTCTGAACGGTTCGACATCCTGCGTCCCCTTGCGAGTGAACTCCGCGCCACGGCGCCCGCGCCGCTGGAGTGCACAGGAGACTAGTGGTCGCGCGGGTGTTTGTGGCCGCGCTCGCATTCAAGAGTGCGTCAAAGGTGTGTGAACGCGAATGTGTGCGCCGCGGCAAGCTTGCGCAAAGCGATCGGGATGGCGCGTCCGCCCTCGCGTCCGCAAGTCGCGTGTCCGTCAATGCATGCACGCGGCGCGGCTTTGTGAAGACGGCGTCGGGACGTATTCAGAATGTGTCAACGAAACATGAACGACAACACCAGCGCGGCCGGGCCGGCTTCACGAAAGTCTCATCGAGAACGGTGCCGGCCGGATGGACGGGCAGAGTTTCGGGCGGTTGGGGCGGTCTTCCGCGGCGGGTCGATCAACGCCGACCAAGCGCACTGCGCACGACGATGACCGCGCGAACGAGGTACACCAGGCTCATGACCCCGACCAGGCTGAGGATCGCGAGGTAGAGCGTGGCGCCCGCAAGAGAGTCGGTCTTGGCTCCGGTCGCGGCGCTCGCGCCGGCGGCCATGAACTTGGACATGTCGGCGCCGATCGCCCACTTCATGATTGCGGCCTGCAGCCACATCATCGCGATCACGATCGCGAAGAGGCCCCAGCGCGAAGCGATGAAGATCCAACGTTCGATGCTGCTCTCGCCCTTCATGGCGCGCCACAGTTCCTTGAACGGCATGAGGAACACGAGGCCCATGTAGAAGATGCCGCCGATACCCGTTGCTGGAAGACCCGCAAACATGTGGAGACTCCGAAAGAAAAGCGAAAAGCGAAAAGCGGAAAGGCCCCGGTTCAGAATTCAATCCGACATCCGATCAGTGCCCCTTCTCGAAGACCTTGATCGAACGCTTGCCGATGAACTCGTTCCAGAATGCCCGCGTCACGAACCATGTGTTGATAAAACGCAGCACCCAGAAGGCCGGGATGCTCGAGAGCGCTTTGAAGAACTCGCCCCGCTTCGCGGCATAGATCAGCACCGGCACGACGATCGTCGGCAGATCAAGGAAGTATCCGAGCAGGAAGGCCGGATGCACGAAGATCGCAAGCAGTGGGAGCAGGATGAACAGCGCAAAGACGCTGACGACCGCATCCCACAGCGCCGTCGCGACCATCGAGCGCAGGACCGAAGTGCCGACGATGTCCTTCCAGTGAACCTTGATGCACTGGGCAAAGCCGGCGCACCAGCGCTCGAGCTGCTTGCTCATGAAGTGGTAGTTGTGCGGCTCGACCGGATAGCACATCGCCTCCGGGCTGAATCGGACCGACATGCCCAGGCGGTAGACCGACCATGTGAGGTCCATGTCTTCGCCGACGGTGCGGGTGTTCCAGCCTCCGAGTTGGCGGAGGATGTCGGTCTTGTACGCGCTGAAGCAGCCGCTGGCGATCAGAGGACGCTCGTAGTAATCCTGGATCGGCTTATAGAAAAGGAATGCGTAGAGATATTCGATGTAGCGGCCGCGCTCCCACATCGTGTTGACGAAGCGCGGGAGCACCATGCCGCAGACCGCGGCGGTCTTGGGCTGATCGAAGTGGGGCATCAGCTTTTCGATCGCATCATCGGCGAGCGTGGTGTCGGCGTCGATGGCGAGCGTGTATTCGGTGCTGACGTAATCGAGGGCGTAGTTGAGGGCGGTCGCTTTGCTGCCGCAGTTCTTGGGCGGGCGGACGACGACGATCTCCGGTCCGCAGGCGCGGGCGATATCGCCGGTGTTGTCGGTGGAGCAGTCATCAATGACGATGACGTGATCGATGTGCACGGTCTGACGCTGGACGGAGCGGATTGTGTCGGCGACGAACTTGCCCTCGTTGTACGCGGGGATGAGCACGGTGAGCCCGCCGAGCAGACGGGGCTTGTCGCCCGGGCGGATGCTCGGGGCGACGATGGGGCGTGGGATCTGCTTGACCGGCGCCGGGTCGAGCAGCATGCTCTTCAATTCCTTGCCGACGCGGACCGCCGGTTCCGCGAACTGCTCGACGAGCTGGCCCGACCGTTTCAGACCGAGGCGCACCTTTTCCGCGCGCGAGCGCTCTTGCGTGGATTCGGGCGAGGCGGGCTTGGATTCGATGGTGCTCATAGTGAGGATTGGGTCCGGGTGTGCGTCCGCAACATCCGCGCAACGACGGCGCGGCATTCGGTCCCCGGTTGTGGAATGTGCGACGTGCTTGTCCGCCAGAGGTGGCGAACGGTGGCCTTGGGCTGACTTGCGGGGCGAGAGCCTCACAAGACGGCGTGCGAGCGGTTGACTGCTCGGCTCTGGTCGCCCGTTCGATACGCACGAACACGCGACCTGCCGACAGCGGATCGCGATAGTTCCGAACTTCCGTTGACTCGGACAGCTCAGTTATCGCTTCCCGCCAGGACCGGCGGCCCGACCGTCACGTTTCGGGCCAGCGGGAGAATGTTACGCAGCGGTTGGTTCCGAGTTCCCCGGGTTGCCGGGGAGGATCGCGAATCACGAGGGATGCCGAGCCGCGCCCCATAACGTCCGATAAAACAGATTTGGGATCGCAAATAAACGTGTTTTGCGAATTTTCGTATTCGGCCGGATCGCGCTTTGCCGGTTTCGGTGGACTGTTATTCTCGTGATCCAAGTCTCAGGGGTTTCCACCCCGGAGCGGGGGATTGGCAGAACGAATGGTTCGTTTGGGCGCGTCCCTGAAGTGCATTTGGCGGCGCTTGCGGGCGCGTGGGAGAGCGAGATGAAGGCGTTCACGTTGGTGGCAGCGGCGTTTGTGGGCGTGTCGACGGTTGCTTCAGCCGAGCCGGTCTCGTTCGCCGGAAGTAAGGCGACAAACTACTTGCAGACGGCCGACGGAGTGGTGACTCCGTACAACGACTGGTCGTGCGTGATGTCGATCGGTTGCCCGGTCGTGGATGCGTTCTCCGCGTGCGAAATGCTCGGTTCACGCATTTACAACATGATCATGGTCGCCAACAGCGCCCCGAGCGGCCAGGGCTGGTACGCCTATTCCGATCTGCATCCGACACTCGAGGATCTTGAGAATGAGATCCCGTCTGGTGGCGCGTTCCAGTTCATCTATCACACGGGCGTGCATCCGGGCGGATCGCACAATTTCTGGCTGCACACCACGGCATTCTGCCCCGAGATTCCGGAGTTGACCGGCGACACTTACTCGCGCCTCTCAACCTACAAGTCGGATCTCTCGGTGGATTTCACCGGTTCCATGAACGGCTTCACCGACGATCCGGGCGCCAACGCCAGCAGCCTGAACTTCGTGGTGTACGACGTCGGCAAGGGCGGGCTTTTCTGGTCGGCGTCGATGGCTCCGACGGAAACTTCGTTCACCATTCCCGGCGGAAGCATCGAGGACGGCCGTGCCTACTTCGGCGTGATGTACTACACAACTTCGTTCAGCGAGCCCGGTGCGGGCGTGCACGGGGGAAGCCACACCAGCTCGTTCACCCGGAGCGTGTTCTTTTACTTCAACACGCGCGGGCCCTGCCCGGCGGACCTGAACGGCGACGGTGTGGTCGAAGACTCGGACTTTGTCGAGTTCGTGCAGGCGTACAACCTGCTCTACTGCTCCGATGCGCTCGCGGTCAACAAGTGCCCCGCCGATCTGTCCAACGACGGGTACGTGCTCGATGAAGACTTTGTGCTCTTCATTCAGGCGTACGACCAGTTGCTCTGCGAGCCGTAAATCGGAGGGCGGAATTCTTTGCGGGCGCGCGGCCGCGGTTTCGCTTTCAGCAATCCATGGAGGTCTTATGCGGAGCAGATACACGGCTGCGTGCGTCGCGGCACTGGCGTTTGGTTTCTGGGCGCACGCCGGCGACATCGCCAACTTTGGTGCATCCAAACGGGCGGTGTACCGGCAGACGGGCGACAACCTGGTGGTGCCGGATGTTTTCGACGTGAGTTTCCGCGTTTCGTTCTGGACGGGCGGCGCCTTCGAGGCGGGTTCGGTGACTTCGCCGGCGTTTGCGAATCCGGTTCCCTTGCTCGGCTACGACGACATGGGGCTGTACGGCTGGGACGGCTACTTCCATTCGAAAGCGGAGATGGAGGCCGCGTATCCGGCCTCGATGCTTGCTTTCGCCATGAGCGGCGGGCTGCTGGGAGAGCAGACCGAAACGATCGAACTTGTTCCGTCGCTGTTCAGCAGCGAGTTGCCCCGGTTCACCGGCGATTCGGCATCGCGGCTGCTCGCGATCGATCCCGGCGTCGAACTCAGCGGCACAGTCGCGCCGTGCACGGTCGAGGGCGATGCCACGCTGACGTACGGAACATTCTTCATCGTCGATCTGAGCGATGGGTCATCGGCGTGGTATCAGTCGCTCCAGCCGGACGAAACGGCGTTTTCGCTGCCCGCCAACACGATCAAGGCTGGTCGGGCATATATCGCCGTGCTGACCAATGAGAACCGGTTCCAGACGCCGGGCGCGGGCTTCGGCGGCGCGATCGCGGAGATGATCTTTACCCAGGAAACGCGGATGTTCTTCAACACGCGGGGCCCGTGCCCGGCGGACCAGAACGGCGACGGCTACGTGGATGATGCCGACTTCACGCTCTTCGTCGGCGCGTACAACGCGCTGGCGTGCAGCGCGGGCACGCAGGTCGGTTGCCCGGCGGACCTGACGAACGACGGTGTGGTGCTCGACGAGGACTTCACAATCTTTGTCGCTGCCTACAACGAACTGGTTTGCCCCGAGTGATGCGGTCGCATCGCGTTTCGCTTATGCTCGGACCATGAACCGAACCGACATCGATCGCATGGCTCTCGACGCGGCGTACGAGCAGGCCCGCAAGAGCCTTTCCGAAGGCGGCATCCCCATCGGCGCTGCCCTCGTGAATCCCGCCGGCACGATTGTGGCGCTCGGGCACAATCTCCGCGTGCAATCGGGCGATCCGACAGCGCACGCCGAAACGGTCTGCATCCGCAACGCCGGACGCCGGCGCGACTGGCATCACCTGACCATGGCCACCACCCTCAGCCCCTGCGCCATGTGCAGCGGCACGGCGGTACTGCACCGCATCCCGCGGATCGTGATCGGCGAACACCACACCTTCCAGGGACGCGAAGACTGGCTGCAGGCCGCTGGTATTGAAGTGGTGCTTATGAACGACCTTCGCTGCATCTCGTTGATGGAAGAGTTCATCAACGCCCGGCCGGATCTGTGGAACGAGGACATCGGGATTCCGCCGAAATAGGCCGGATTTGTCGGCCGGCCGGGCGCGAACCGGCGGGGCGGTTTTGGACTATACTTTTACCAGCGGCGGACCCCTATGGGCCGCCGCTTGTCACTTTGAGACCAAACGGTTTGCTGCCGCGTTCTCGGCGCCCCTTCGCGCGAGTCCCGGCCTGAAAGGCGTCCACATGAGCGAGAACGAAACCAACGCCGCGACTCCAGCCCCCGTGACCACGCCCGCCCTCGATGGTCGCCCCGACGAGAAGGTCGGCCTGATCGCCGGCGACGAGCCCATCCGCCAGGAAGGCATGAACTGGTTCGTGCTGCGCGTCGCCAGCAACAAGGAAAGCTCGGTGCGCGACACGCTGCTCCGCAAGGTGCAGATCGAGAAGATGACGCACCTCGTCAATCGCATCCTGGTGCCGACGGAAAAGACCAAAACCGTCAAAGGCGGCAAGCAGAAGATCACCGAGACCAAGCTCTATCCGGGCTATGTCTTCGTTGAAATGCGTCTCGAGCCCGACGGCCGCATCCCGCAGGACGTGTTCTTCCTCATCAAGGAGACCACCGGCGTCGGCGATTTCGTCGGCACGGCCGGGCGTCCGACCCCGATGAAGGATCACGAGATCGAGAAGATGCTCAAGGACTCGAAGAAGCCCGAGGACACGCCGAATGTCCGGATGGTCTTCGAGAAGGGCGAACACGTCATCATCAAGGAAGGCCCGTTCACTTCGTACGAAGGCACGGTGGACGAGCTTCTCCCCGAGAAGGGCCTCGTTCGCGTGCTGGTCACGATCTTCGGTCGTCAGGCTCCGATCGAGCTCGAAGAGTGGCAGATCGGCAAGGCCGAGGGGGCCTGAGCCGGTTCCGTCCGGGTTTTCTCGAAAGCAGTTTGATTCTTTCTGCCATCGAAACCCCGGTTTCGGTGGCATTTTTGTTTCGCATCAGTTAGTTATGAGATAGTCATTCTCCCGCAGCGCTGTGTCATGGATGCACGAACAAGCGCGCGGGACTTGTGCCGGATGCGGGATTGATCAGGATTGTTCAAAGGGCGGGCGCCGCGGCAACGCGGGCGGGAGTGTCGAGTGATGCGGAGCAATGCGTGTGCGTTGTTGGCTGTCGTTCTTGTCGGTTCCACGGCATTTGCCGAAGACATCAATCCGCCGGCATGGCGCGGCATTGCGGGTTCCACCTATCAGAACTGGGATTTCCTTCCGAATACGCCGCAGGGCGCTCCGGATGCCGGCGTGAACAACCCGTACGGCAGTCCGATTGCATCGGCGGCTCCCGCCACGTATGTCGCCCAGATGGGCGCGCGGAGCGGCATCTGGCAATTGAATTCGGAAGATGCGCTGCAGTTCATCGTGCCCGCCTTGAACGTTCCGGCCGTGACGAACAGCGAACTCTGGATTCAGGTGACGTGGTTCGGCCCGGTGCCCCCGCTGGCGTTCGGCTATCTCGGCGATAACACGACTCCGCTCGATTTTCTTGGTCAGAGCACGCTGGAGCTTGCGGACGGCTGGCATCTCACCACGTATCGCCTGTTGGCGCACGAGGCAACGCCGGAGTTCGGGTTGACCATCAAGAACCATCTTCCCAATGTCTCGGGCTCGACGATGTACGTCGATCAGGTCGTGATCGACACGATGAGCATCATCCCGGCACCGGGTGTCGGTGCGATGGGGCTTGCTGGTTTGATCATCGCGGCCGGCAGGCGTCGACGCTGATCGACTCGAATGCTTGGGGCGATCGCCTCAATCTGAGCGCACACAACGGACGTTTGGTGGCATTCTGCGGGGCTGGCGTTACCCGTTGAGTTGTCACACGCACATGCGCGGCGACAGGAACGTCGCGGCGTCACGCCTGGCGCGTTTGCCCTTTCTCGGGTGTGACACGGGTCTGGAGAGGAATTGCTCCGCAATCCGGGGCCCCTTTGAAGGGGGGAATCATGTCCAAGGCTCTTTCTGCGTTGCCCGCCGTCGTCGCGTCGGTTGCCGGTTTCTGTGCGTCGTTCGCGGTTGCCGATGATCTCAATCCGCCTCCGTGGCGGGGCCAACCCGATAGCACGTTCCAGCACTGGGGCTTCCTGCCCAATACGCCGCAGGGTGCGCCCGATAGCGGATTGAACAATCCCAACGGCGTTCCGATCATGACGCCGAGCGACGGCGGCGCATTTTACGAAGCGCAGGTCGGGAACCGCATCGGTGTGTGGGGATTGACGAGCGGGGATCTGCGATTCCACATCCCCAACGACAACGAACCGGATGCGATCGAGAAGTTCATCTGGATCCAGGTGACGTGGCAAGGCCAGCTTCTTCCGGGATTGAGCGGCGTGAGCAGCACCGATCACGCGATGAAGCTCGTGAACGATCCGAGCACGGCGACGCTTCCGGACGGCTGGCACCACACGACGTGGCTGTTCCGGCTGGATGAATGTCCGGACTTCGAGATCGTGTTCCTGACGAACACGAATCCGACGGGCGCGACGCTGCTGATCGACCAAGTCGTGATCGACACGATCTGCATTGTGCCGGCACCGGGAATCGGCGGGCTTGCGCTCGCCGGGCTGGTGCTCGCGGGCCGTCGCCGCCGCTGAACGGCCGTCTCGAACCCGTTTCGCCCGAACCCCGACGCCATCGTCGGGGTTTTCCATTTCACCGATCGTCGTACGCTTGGGCATGAGCTTCCCCCTCTTTCGGCTTGCAGCGCTTGTGACACTTTCGGTGGTCGTGACCGGCTGCCGCACGGGAGGCGAGTCTTCGGGGGATGTGCTGCGCAAGCAGAATCTCGAGCTGCAGAGTCAGGTAGCGCAGTTACAGAAGGATGCGAGCGAGCTTCGCGCGAAACTGGCGGAGCTGGTTGGGGCGGGCGGAACGGGGAAGAGTCCGGAAATTGCAGAGGCCACCCCGCGAGTCGCCAGCATCGAGATCGACTTTCTTTCCGGGCCGACGGCCGATGCTTCAACCCCGCCTCAGAGCGATCGCAACCGGACGGTCGCGGTGTACATCAAGCCGCTCGATGGACGGGGCCGGTTCATTCAGGCGACCGGAAAGTTGACGGTGGAGGTTTCGCGTCTGGCCTCGCTCAATCAGGGCGGGCCGGGCGCGACCGATACGCCAGCGCGGCTGCTGGGCAGCCGCACGCTCGAGCCGCTTCAACTGCGTGACGCGTATCGCGCCGGGTTTACCGGCACGTACTACGTTGTGGATATTCCGGTGCAGGCGTCCGATGTGCAGCCGCCGGGGCAGTTGCTGCTCCGGGCGCAATTCGCCGACGCCATCACCGGAGCGTCGTTCGAGGCGAGCCGGCTCGTCGGCCTGCGCTGATCTGCAAGAAATCGCTTGTTCGCTCCGGGGCGCTGTGGTATTTGTTGAGTAGAGCGCTCTGCCGGCGCACCGGAGAGAAAACGATGAGGACCGCCCTCTTTGCATGCACGTTTGCGACCGCAGCCGTTTCGGCCGCGCCGTCGATCATCGGATTCGATGCGTCGCGCGGCGGGCAGGGATCTCTCGCCGCCAGCGGCATGACCGAGCTGCGCACCGCAATCCAGACGGCCTATCCGGGAATCCTGATCGATGGGGTGAGCACCCTGTCCGCTGCGAACATGCAGGGGCACACGGTCGCGTTTCTGGGCAGCGGCACCGCCGGCCAGAGCGCGATCACTCCTCTGTCTAGTGCGGAACAGGCGTCTCTTTTCGGCTTCGTTCTCGCTGGAAACGGGGCGTTGATCTTCAGCGACAACGATACCTTTGCGGGTGGCGCAAGCCAACCCGCCAATCTCTCGCTGCTCGCTCCGTGGGGTATGACATCCACCGGCACGGGAGCGCCGTGGGAGCGATTTTCGAGCGTGATCAATTTCAATGCATCGCCTGTCACGGATGGTCCATTCGGAACGGTCGCGTCGTACTCGGTCGGATGGTCGGGATGGTTCGACAAACTTGGAAGTGCGACCGTGCTCGGGCGTCTCGCCGACAACGGGCAGCCGTCGCTGGCTGTTATTCCCCGCGGCACGCTCGGGCCGGGCAGCGGAGCGGTCGTGCTCTTCTCCGATCTCACTTGGACGGTTGACGGATTTTTGAACGCCGCGGGAAAGAAGCTCGTTCTGAATGCGCTGGCGTTTGTCGCCGGGCCCGGATGTGTGGGCGACCTCAACAGCGACGGGTTCGTCGATGATGCGGATTTTTCGCTCTTCGCCGGCGCTTATAACGTCCTCGACTGCGCCGACCCGGCGATGCCCGCCGATTGTCCCGCCGACCTGAATCACGACGGCTTCGTTGACGACGCGGACTTCGTCATGTTCATCGGTGCATACAACGACCTGGTTTGCCCCTGAAGCCGGCATCCCGCCGAGCGTTGCCGGTTCGCCTACTTCCGCCCGATCAGAAAGTACAGCAGCACGCCGACCAGAGGAAGCAGCAGGATCAGAAGGATCCAGAGCAGTTTCTCGCCCACGGCGCGGCCGCTCTGGAGAATCTCGACGATCGCGATGAGGTCGAGGATCAGGATGATGAGGCCGACGAGGCTGCCACCGATATACATGCGATGCTCCTTCGCGATGACCCAACGCGCTCTCGCCGGACCCATCCGCTACGAGATCAGTGGGGCAGCGGAAAGCGCTCACACAGCGTACGGACATCTTCGCGGATCTGGGCGCTCGCCGAGGCGAATTCAGCGTCACCCGCCAGGCCGGCGCTCAGAGCGCGATCGATGAACGATGCGATCGTGCTCATGTCCGCTTCTTTCAGGCCTCGGGTGGTGACGGCCGGAGTGCCGAGGCGGATGCCGCTGGTGACCTTGGGCGGGCGCGGATCGCTGGGGATTCCGTTCATGTTGCTGATGATGCCGGATTTTTCGAGCCACTTGCTCGCGTCGGCGCCGGTCAGCGCTTCGCTGCGCTTGCGGAGATCGACGAGCATGAGGTGGTTGTCGGTGCCACCGGTGGTGATGCGGTAGTTGAGCTTCGTGAGGGCCGCGGCGAGCGCGTTGGCGTTCTTCACGACCTGCGCGGAATAGGTTCTCCACTCGGGCTTCAGGCACTCGCCGAACGAGACGGCCTTTGCAGCGATGACGTGCATGAGCGGTCCGCCCTGCATGCCGGGGAAGACGGCCTTGTCGATCTTCTTGGCGATTTCCTCGTCGTTGGTCAGAATGAGTCCGCCGCGAGGCCCGCGCAGAGTCTTGTGCGTTGTGGTCGTGACGATGTGCGAGTGGGGGAACGGGCTTGGGTGTGCGCCGCCGACGATGAGGCCGGCGATGTGCGCGACATCGCTCATGAGCAGCGCGCCGACCTTGTCCGCGATGGCGCGGAAGCGGGCGAAGTCGATCGTGCGCGGATAGGCCGAATAGCCGCAGAGCAGCATCTTGGGCTTGTGCTCCAGCACGACCTTTTCAACAGCGTCGTAGTCGATGCGTTCGAAGTCCTTGTGCGCAACGTCGTAGTGGAGGGGGTAGTGAACCGGGTTGTAGTAGCGCCCGCTGAAGTTGATCTTCATGCCGTGCGAGAGGTGGCCGCCGTCCTTGAGGACGAGACTGGCGAACGTGCTGCCGGGTTCCATGCACGCCATGAACACGGCGGCGTTCGCCTGCGCGCCCGAGTGGGGCTGCACGTTGGCGAACTTGCAGCCGAACATCTGCTTGGCGCGTTCGATCGCGAGAGTTTCGATCTGGTCGTGGAACTCGCAGCCCCCGTAGTAGCGGGCCCCGGGGTAGCCCTCGGCGTACTTGTTGGTGAGGCAGGTGCCCATCGCGGCCATCACGGCGGGCGAGGTGTGGTTCTCGCTGGCGATCAGTTCGAGCGTGGTTTCCTGGCGCTGCGATTCCTTCGCGATCAGGTCGGCGATGGCCGGGTCGGTGGCGCGGATCGTGGCAAGACCCGGGACGGAGTGCGTCGCGGACGGCCCGTGTGAGATTCCCGGAGATGCGGAAACAGCAGATGGTGTCATGGCGGGCCTCCTTGCGTGATACAAAGGCGTACGAACGCAAAAGGGTAGGAAGCCGATCTCCGGTTGCCGAAGTGTCCGTCAATTCATGGACGAACCCTGCGCCGGCGCGATGCGCAGACCACGGCCATCCCCATCAACGCCGTTATCGGCGGCGCAGGGATTTCCAGGAGTTGCATGTCGAACGCCAGTTCCGGCAACGCCGTCAGCGGGTTGCCCCCGGATTGAAAGAGGAACCGAACATCGTCTGCCGTCGCTGCTGTGTCGTACCGGATTTCCATTTCGAACACGACATCGAGCGCCGCGCCCGGATCGATCAGCGTCGTGAACGCCGAGGGCGCGGATTCACCGAAGAGCGTCCATTCTCCGTAGCCCGAATACGAGAACGACAACTCGGTGCTCCAGAGAGGAGCAGACTGCGAACTCGCGCGGGGCGATCCCGTCCCGCCAAACAGAAAGACCCGAAAGAAGAGTTCGATCGCGGGCATCCCCGACGGTGTCGGCACAACGGGCGCCGGTGTCGTCGTCACTTTGCCCGATGCCGTGAGCTTTGGCTTCGAAACCTCGACCGGCTTCGCGCCGTCGCGGATAAAACTCTCATACTCCCGCGACATCATGTTCGGTGTGCTTGCTCTATTGACGGTAACGTCCTGTGTGGTCTCGAATATCTTGGTTTGCACATCGTTCTGGATCTTCCAGCGGTTGATCGATGCCCACTGGGCGTCTCGGGCGATGATGTCGGCAATGTTGGGTGGGGTTTCAGTCCGGGTCGGCCCCTGTGGCGTGAGCGGCTGAGCCACACCCGGGCACGAAAGCAAGAAGACCGCCAGCGCCCCCGCTCGGGCCGCGGACTTGCCGATATTCCACGAGTTCGTGCTCCGCAATGTCATGGAAAAGCTCCTCCCGACGGGTTTCTGATCCCCGTTCGAGTCTAGCGGAACGAGGCAAAAACCGGAAGCACTCCCTGCGAAAATCGCTCTTGCAATGAGCGGTTCTCTCGTGCGACAATCTCCGTCGGTGGGCGTGCACGTTCGGTATGCGCCGCTCCATCATGCGGAGATCGAGCGATGAGCATGCTCGCCAAAGTCGTCCTTGCCGCCGGCTCGACCACGATGGGTGCCGCGTGCGTTCCCGCCTCCGGCGCGATCTATTTCTACGACATCTTCTACCTCACCTACTACGACCAGGTCTCCTCGGTGCCGCCGACGGAGTATTCAAGGAACAGCTTCACCGCCCGCATGATCGCCGACCCGGGGGATATCGGCGTCGCCGATTTCTCCCCGCCGCTCGCGCCGACCGTCGCGCTTGCGGAGATCGCGCCGGGCTACTTCTTTGCCGAGTGGCCTTTTTTCAGCCCGGACCTCATGGTCGATGCGTTTCCGGCGGGACTCTACTACTTCGGAATCTCGGGCGGAACCATGGGTTTCGATCTGGGCGAGATCGAGCGGCCGGAGGAGACGTTCTGGTGCGATGAGATTCCCGCATTCACGAACTTCGACGACATGCAGATCATCGATTCAACCGTCGAATTCGTCGCCGAGTTCAATACGTTCAGCGCGCCGCCGCCCGCGAACCTCGGTGTGACATTCCTCTCCGTTTATGATTCATCCGGCACGCTCGTTTTCAACGAGTTCTTCCCACCCACGGACGGGTCCCGCACGATTCCCGTGGGCACTCTGCTTCCCGGGCGGTCGTACACCGCGATCCTGTTCTTCTCAAGCCGCATCGAGCTCCCCCGCCCCGAGTTCGGGGGCAGCACCTCGATCGCCGCGTTCGATCGCGTCACATCGGCGCCGATGTTTGTTCTGCCGACGTGCGTCGGGGACATCAACAACGACGGCTTCGTCGACGATATCGATTTCGTTCTCTTTGCGGGCGCGTACAACCTGCTCGATTGCGCCGACCCTTCGATGGCGCCGGGTTGCCCCGCCGATCTCAATCGCGATGGCTTTGTTGACGACAGCGACTTCGTGATCTTCGTTGGGGCCTATAACGAGCTGGTCTGCCCGTGAGCGAGCGATCGGGCACCCGGGCATCGGGATTCACGCCATCGATGCTTGTATTCGCGTTCGCCGCACGCGACAATCATGTTCCCCACAGGCAAACGATTCCGGGCGGAGGATTCTAATGGCAAATCGATTGGTGCAGCGCTGTCTCGCTCTCGGGTTCGCTGGCGCCGCGTTCGTTTTCCAGCACGCCCAGGCGCAGGTTACCCAGAGCAGCATTTTCTACTCGCTGTACTACAGCCAGGATGGCTACGAGCCTGATGCGACCCCGTCGGGCCATTACACGACTCCCCTGTTTGTTGTCGCGAACGATTTCGATCTTGAATCGGTGAGTCTTTCACTGCCCGGCAGCCTCGAGGATCTCGAACTCACGAAGCAGAACAACAGCTTCTATGTGAGTAAGTTCGCCAGCAGCGAAGAAGAGATGCTCGCGAACTTTCCGGCCGGGGAGTACCTTTTCCGGGGTGAAGGAGGCACCCTCGGTCCGGTGGTCTACAGCCTGAATCGCCCGGAAGCCCCGCTCTGGTCCTACGAAACACCGTCATTCACCCCCGCGACCTACGACGCGACGCGGCAGATTGATCCCAACTCCGACATCACCTTCGAGTTCAACACCTGGAACAGCGACCCCGGCGCCAACGTGCGGTACGGTCTGCTGTACGTTTACGGGTACTTTGGCGATGAGGATTTCTTCTACGCCGCAACCTTCTCCAACTGGGACGCGCAGCACACAATCCCGGCCGGGACGCTGCCCGCAGGCCGACATCTGGTTGCTCAGCTCACTTTCTCCAGCCAGGCTTCAGACGAAGGGGGGGACGCATACTCGTTCGTGTCGTTCGATCGCGCCACCGCGATGCAGATATACACCGGCGAAGGAACGGTTCCCTGCGTTGGCGACCTGAACCTCGACGGGCTGGTCGACGACGCCGACTTTGTCGACTTCGTCTACGCCTACAACATCCTCGACTGCGCCGAACCGGATATGCCGCCGAACTGCCCCGCCGATTTCAATTTCGACGGCGTTGTCGATGACGGCGACTTCGTGGACTTCGTTCTCGCTTACAACGAATTGGTTTGCCCGTGAGCCGCGGTTGTGAGCAGTCGGATCGGATTTTGTAAGGATTGCAGGTTCGAACACTTACGGCGTTCTTTCTCAATTACGGTTTTTTGACGAATAGGTCGGCCGGCGGGATCGTTCTATGAATCTCGCCCGAACAGTTTCATGACCCAACGCTCTTTGGAGATGGTCGCGATGCATTCAAATCGTTTCTTCCGCGGCATAGCTGCCGCCGGCGTGTCTTCTTCCCTTTCGCTCTTCGCGATTGCCGGCCAGAATCCTGATGCGCAGCAGCCTCACAAGCCGCTGTTTGTCGAGCAGCCGGGGAGCCTGCAGTTCACGGGCCGCCTGATCGTGCGTCCGGGCGGATCGATCGGGGCGGCGAACTCGATTCCGGGCGGTGGCGCCGTGCGCTCCGCGATCGCGCGGGCCCGTCTGAATCAGGACGGCATGCGGGTCATCAGGTATTACCCGGAAACCGACGAGTACCTGGTTGAAGCAACGCCCGCCGCGGCGGTGGCGAAGATGCTCCCGGGTGCGCGCGGGCAGGTCGAGAACGCGCGTGCGGAAGCGCTGCTCAACACCGGTGACTACGACTACGTCGAGCCGGATTGGCTCTGCTGGCCCACGGCGCTCCCGAACGACCAGTTCGTGAACAGCATGTGGCACTTGAACACGATGAAACTGCCGCAGGCGTGGGATATCAGCACGGGCCTGAACACGATGATTGTTTCGACGGTGGACTCGGGCGTCGATAAGACGCATCCCGATCTGGCGTCGCGTTTGCTGCCCGGGTATGTCTCGGCGACGGGTCAGACCGAGGCGCAGGGGGGCGACGTGCAGGACGTGAACGGGCACGGCACGGCCACGCTCGGGTCGGCCGGCGCGATCGGCAACAACGGCGCGGGTGTGACGGGGATGGGCTGGAACTACAAGCTGATTCCGGTCCGCTGCTCGGATAACTCCGAGGGCACGGCGTCGCAGAGCGCGATTCTGGATGGCGCTCGCTGGGCCGCGAACAACGGGGCGAAGGTCGTGAGCGCCAGCTTCACCGGGGTCAGCAGCACGGCGGTGAACTCGACGGGCACGTACCTCAAGAGCAAGAACGCGCTCTTTCTGTATGCCGCCGGCAATGACAA
The DNA here is from genome assembly GCA_017303555.1 of Planctomycetota bacterium. Lineage (GTDB taxonomy): Bacteria > Planctomycetota > Phycisphaerae > Phycisphaerales > UBA1924 > JAFEBO01. The sequence continues at coordinate 279,998 of JAFLCN010000001.1, read as the reverse complement.
CGTGAACTGGACCGGCTTCTCGTGGCCCGACACCATCGTGGTGGGCGCGACGAATCCGGGCGACACCCGGGCCAGCTTTTCGGGATACGGCAACGGCGTGTCGGTTTTCGCGCCGGGCGTGAACATCCTGACGACGCAGGACGGCGGCTGGTACGGTTATTCGACCGGCACGAGCTTCGCAACGCCCATCGCCAACGGCGTGTGCGCACTGATCTGGTCGGTGAATCCCGGCCTGACGCCCGATCAGGTGCAGACAATTCTCTACAGCACCTGCGATCGGCTGGGCAACCTCGCGCTGACCTATCCCGCGAAGGACGCGGTCTTCTCGTACGGACGGATCAATGCGTTCAAGGGCGTCCAGGCAGCGCAGGCCAGCATCGGCGCGCCGACCGCTGTCGCCGACAACACCGCCATCTTCCTTCCGAGCACGAAGAACATGGACGTGCTGCTGAACGACATCGACGGCAGCATGCTCGGATTGACGCTGCTCTCGTTCGACTCGACCACCACGCTCGGCGGCACGGTCACGCGGCTTGTCGGGGCCGGCCCGAGCGGACGCGACCTGTTGAAGTACACGCCCCCAGCGTCGATCCCGTCGGGCACGCCGGTTCCCGCTGTCGATACCTTCACCTACACCATCAAGAACAGCGTGAACGCTGTTTCGACGGTCTCCAATTCCGTCACGCTGTTCGCGAACGCCGATCTCAACCCGGCAAAGACGCCGTCGAGCATCGCTGCCAAAGTGAATGCTTCGTACTTTGATCTCTCCGGCATCACGCCCCTCGCGGCGCTGCCGTCGTTCGGCGAAACACCGATGGTGACCACGCGTTTGGATTCCGTCGTTGTGGCAAATCCCGGCGCGAGCAGCCTCGGCGGGCTCGGGCTCGCTTCCAAGGGCGGCATCGTCTATCGCGGCTACGTCCTAGTCGCATCGGATGACATCTATCGCTTCTACTTGAAGTCGGACGATGGCGCACGGATGTACGTGGATGGTGAACTGGTGGTCGAGAACGACGGCCTGCACACGCTCTTCGAGGATTCGGGCTTCCTGCCGCTCAAGGCCGGCTATCACAGCTTCCGGATCGAGTACTTCCAGGGTGAGGATGCCGTTGCCAATCTCGTCTTCAGTTACGAGTCGTTCGGCGCTCTGGGCGGCACCGCGATCACCAAGCGGACCATCCCCGCGACGGCCATCAAGCATTCGGAATGCCCCGCCGACCTGAACCTCGACGGCATGGTCGACGACATCGATTTCGTGCTCTTCGCATCGGCCTACGACGCGTATCTCTCGTTCGATGGCGATGTCAACTTCGACGCCCGCACCGACGACGAGGATTTTGTGATCTTCTCGGCTGCCTACGACGAACTCGTCTGCCCCTGAGCCGACTCGCATGATCTGAAAACACACCGGCCGGCCCCTTTCGGGTCGGCCGGTTTTCAATGCGGGCGACAGGACTTGAACCTGCAAAGCCTTGCGGCCACGGGAACCTAAATCCCGCGCGTCTGCCAATTTCGCCACGCCCGCTCGGGAGTACGTGTCTGGCGGCCAATCGTACGTCCGGGCCTCCCAACGCCAAAAACCAGCGAATCTTGCAGCCCTCTGGAAACCATGACCGACGAATCGGAACAAGTTCTCGATCTTTCGACCCATCCGGGGGTTCTCTGAATGACTTCGCGCGAACACATGGCCGTTTCGATTGCTCCTCTTTTCCTGCGCCTGGTGCTCAGCGTGACGTTCATCTGGGCCGGTTTGGGCAAGATGCTCGCCGACATGCCCGTTCGCGGCGAACGCGCCGCCGTGCTCGCGAACATGGGGGTCCGGGGCCTTCAGCGTGCCGCCCAGCCCGGTTCGGTTGCCCCCGCGCCGAAGTCCGAGCCCGCCAAGACGCCCGCTTCCGGCCCGCCCGCGCTGGTGTCGGTCGTGCTCGCCCAGCAGTCTGGCCCGACCGCGGCATCGTTCACGGCGGCCGACTTCCCGGAAGAGATCCGCGTCGCCCGGCTCTATGGGCTTGCCCTGATGCTCCATGATTCCGCACAGCCCCACGATCGCGAAGGCAAGCCGCACGGATTCCCGCTTTCACCCTCGATAGTCGCGACCGGCGCCTGGCCGGTCTGGCTTGCCTGGGCCGCGGCATTGACCGAGCTGATCGGCGGGCTGCTCGTGCTCTTCGGTCTGTTTACCCGCCTTGCGGCGCTGTCGCTCGCGGGGGTCATGATGGCCGCGATCTGGCTGACTCAGATCGGACCGGCCGTTCAATCCGGTTCGGGAACGCTTGGCTTCCTGCCGCCGCACGCGGCATTTGATGTCGCGGCGTGGCAGACACTGCTCTGGCAGTTCAGCCTGCTGGGTGCCGCGCTCAGCCTCTTTTTCGCGGGTGCCGGCGGCCTTTCCATGGACCGGGCAATCAGCGGCAGGCCGGTGGTCAACAAGTCCAAGTCCGCCCCGGCAGCCAAATAGCCCGTCGCGCAAGTTCCGCGGCAGGAACGACTTGAGAGAAATGCTCAGATCGCCCCCTCGGGCGGCCGAAATATCATTCTTTCCGGACCTTCCGCCACCCCATGCCCAAGCGCCGCAAACAAGCCAAGGCCGTCGCCGCTGCTGCAATCCTCCCCGCGTGGATCAAGCCGCTTGCTGCGCCGCTGATCATTTCAGCGTGCATCCATGTTGCCGTGGTGGTGACCTTTGTGGCGATGGATGTTCTGCCAGGTTCGGGCGGCCCGATTGCGGCGCATGTTTCCGACGATGTCACAACGTCGATCCAGCTTGCCCCATCGCCCGCCCCGCTCCCGAATCCCGAGCCCGAGATCGCCCAGCCGCCCGCCCCGCAGCCCGCGGTTGCCGAGGTGGCACCTCCCGCGGCGATCGAGACCGGCAAAGCAGTTGAGATTGCGGAAGAGACGGCCTTTGAATCGGCCCCGGCGCCGGTTCCTGCCGCGCTCCCGGTGCCGGTTGTCGAAAAGGCTCCTGTTGCGGTCCAACCGCCGACGCCGGTCAACTTGCCGAAGGTTGAAGCTCCGGTTGCCGGTTTTGCGGGAGTGCAGGTGCGCAAGGCGCATCGGATCGTGTACGCGGTCGATGTTTCGGGCGCGATGGCGGCGTGCCTCGACAGCGTGCTCCTGGAGCTGCGCCGGTCGATCGGGAGGCTCGATGCGGAGCAGCAATTCCAGATCGTTTTCTTCCGACAGGAATTGAGCGGCGAGCAGCGGGCGGTTGCGATCGACGACCGGGGCGGCAAGGCCTCGATGCTGGGCGCTTCAACAGAGAACAAGCGTCGAGTGGATCAGTTGTTGCGATCGGCGCGTCCGCTCGGGCGATCGGCGCCGCTAGCAGGGTTGAAGCGTTCGCTCGAACTGGCGCCCGATGTCGTGTTTTTGCTCACGAGCAATATCCAGCGGAGCGATCACGGCGCGGCGCACGACGCGGCGATCCTGAAGTCGCTCGACGATCTGAACCCGATCAGCCGCGTGAGCGGGCGCCGGCCGGTGGTGATCAAGACGCTGCAGTTTGTCGAGGACGACCCGACGGGGCTGATGCAGTCGATCGCGAACGCGCACGGCGATGGCCCCGGGTCGTACGTGCTGCTCAAGGTCGCGGATATCGAACGGCCGGAGCGTTGAACGACCGACGTACCGGATTCGCCACAAGGCCCAACCCGCTTCCTAGCATTTCCATCTATGCCACACGTCATTGCCGAACCCTGCCTCGGAACCAAGGACACCTCGTGCGTCGAGGTCTGCCCGGTTGACTGCATCCACCCGACGAAGGCCGAGGCCGATTTCGGCAAGTCGGACCAGCTTTACATCGACCCCGACACGTGCATCGACTGCGGCCTGTGCGTCGATGAGTGCCCCGTGAAGGCGATCTTCCCGCAGGAAGACCTGCCGGCGGAATGGAACAAGTACGTGCAGGTGAATTTGGACTACTACAAGGCGAAGGGCTGAGCAGGGATCAGCCGTCGGCCGCGGGCGATCAGCCGGAATGAGCCTTAGACCGCCGCTGCCGGAGCCGGCGGAGGCGGCAGGGGCGACGGCGCGGGCCTGGGCTTGGCCGGGCGTTGGAGCCAGATACCGACAAGCGTGAGGAAGGCCCACGGGGCGAGCAGCCGGGCGGGCTCTGCCGCGGCCTGCGAAGCGCCGGGCGTGTGCATGATGATCGCGATTGTCAGTCCGCCGACGAGCAGGCCGGCGGCGCCGAGCGCGGCCGTCGAGAGCGACGCAATTCCTCGGGGGAAGAGCAGCCCGAGGAGAATGCCGCCCATCGCGCCGACGGCGGTGGATGCGGAAACGAAGATCTTGCTCTTTTCCGGTAGGGCCTCGTAGCGGGCCTTGACGCCGTCGCGCAAGACGGCGGCGGCTCCGCCTTCGAGCATCGACTTGGATTCGGCCTTGACTTCCGAAGCGGCAACTTCGCCCCGGAGCGTGCGGTTCCACAGTTCGGAGGCGTCGCGCAGCACGGCTTCTTCGCTGGTGTTCAGGGCTCGGGCTTCGGTTGGCACCGATTGATTGTGTCGATCGAGGTAGATGACCGAACCGGCGAGTGCGATGGCGGCGGCCGCGACTCCGGCGACGCCCGCCGTCACGATCCGGAAGCTGAGGTATCCGGCCGCGGCACCGACCAACGCTCCGCCAACCACGCCGACAAGGGTCGAGGCGATCGGTGTTGCCAGCGCCCCGCCGGCGACGGCACCGAGGAGGGCGCCTGTGAGCGTGAGCGCCGGACGGACCAGTCGGGAGCCACGCATCCAGAGGACGATGGCCACGGCGGTGCCGAAGGCGAGCACCCAGGGTGTGAGGGGCGTCACGCCATCGAAGAAGCGAGAGAACGACTCGTGCGCGCCCGTGAGCCATTCGGCGTGTGAGGATGTGGCTTCGATCGTTTCCATGGCGGCCGGGCTTGTGCCCCGGAGTGTTCTTAGGACCTTGCGTCGGCCAGTTTTGGGTTTCGGGCGGATATTTGCCTCAAACCCGGAGCCGGAACATGCACGGGGCGGAACCAGCCCCCTGTATGAGCCGATAATTCCGGGTCCGGCTGCGTTTCACGAGGCCGGGGTTCAGGTGTTTGTCTGCCCCGGAGGCCCGGCGCCGGGTTCAACCACGAGAGATCATGGCAAAGCGTGCGAAGAAGTCGGGGCCGAAGGCGGAGAAGAGCGGCAAGGGCAAGCTTTCGGCGACGGCGCAGAAGCACCTTTCGGAAGTGCGCGTCAAGATCGACGCGATCGACAAGAAGCTGGTGAAGCTGCTGAACGAGCGGGCGGACCTGGTGGTGAATGTCGGCAAGTTCAAGCGGGCCGCGGGGTTGCCGATCTACGCGCCGCACCGCGAGGCGGAAGTGCTGGACAAAGTGATCCATGCGAACACCGGTCCGCTGCAGGATCGCACGCTGGAGGGTGTGTATCGCGAATTGATGTCGGGCAGTTTCCAGTTGCAGCAGCCCTTGCGGATCGGATTTCTTGGCCCGCAGGGCAGCTACTCGCACGTGGCGGCGGTGCGGCATTTCGGATCGTCGGTGGCGTTCGAGGATCTGCACGAGATCGCGGGCGTGTTCACCGAGGTGGCGCGCGGGCACGTGAACTACGGGCTGGTTCCGATCGAGAACTCGACCGGCGGCGGCATCGTCGAGACGCTGGATGCCCTGACGAAGATGCACTCCTCGTGCCATGTGTACGCGGAGGTGCAATTGGAAGTGCATCACGCGTTGCTTGCGAATTGCGAACCGAAGGATGTGCGGCGGATTCACAGCAAGCCGGAAGTGTTCAGCCAGTGCCGCCAGTGGCTGGCGACGCAGTATCCGAAGGCGGAGTTGATTCCGGCGGCGAGTTCGAGCCGCGCGGCGCAGATCGCGGCGGATGAATGCAAGAAGGCGCTCGAGATCGGCGCGATCCCGGGAACTGCCGCGATCGGCAGCGATCTGGCGGGCCAGATTTACGGCCTGAAAACGCTGTTCTCAAAGATCGAAGACAAACTGAACAACATCACGCGGTTCTTTGTGATTACGCGGGCGAAGGCCGTGCGGAGCGGCGACGACAAGACCAGCATCATGTTCATCACCGAGGACAAGCCGGGCGCGCTGGTGGATGTGCTGGGGGTCTTCCGCGATCGGGGTGTCAACCTTTCGCACATCGATAAGCGACCGAGCGGCAGGACGAACTGGAGCTACACGTTTTTCATCGATGCAGTCGGGCACCGCGACGACCCGCAGGTGGCCGGCGCGATCGAAGAAGCGGGCGAGCACTGCCAGGAATTGATCGTGCTGGGGAGTTATCCGAGGGCGCGGCGGATTTTGTGACCGAGGGCGGGCGGTGCCGGTGAGCATCGCGTGCGAATAATCGTGCAGGGGATCCGGATGAACTACGAGAAGTACATCGTGAGCGATAAAGCAATACTGGGCGGGCAGCCAGTCATCAAGGGCACGCGGGTGACGCTTCGAACGGTGCTCGCGAGCCTGGCCGACGGCGACACGCCTGAACAGATCGTTGCGGCGTATCCGACGCTTCGGTTGGAAGACATTCGCGCGGTGATTGCGTTTGCCGCGTCGTCGGCGCAGGAAGACATCCCTTTGCCGCGTGTCGCGTGAGCGATCGATGCTGATCAAACTCGATGAGAACATTCCGGATCTGGTCGCTGATCGCCTGCGGCAATTGGGTCACGAGGTCCACACGATTCGCGAGGAGGGGCTGACAGGCGCCAGCGACGAGCGAGTGTCGGCCGAATTAGGGAAAGAACGTCGTTTCCTGGTGACGCAGGATCTGGACTTTTCTGATGCGCGGCGGTTCGTCGAGAACTCACCGATGGGCGTGCTGATCGTTCGTCTGAGTAATCCGACTCGACGACAAATTGCTTCCAGAGTTGAGGAGGTCTTCGTTGGGCAAGCGGAAGCAGATCTGGTCGGGTCGATCACAATTGCGACCGAAAAGAAGATCAGAGTCCGACGAATTGTCGTCGGCGGATAGCCTGCAATCCAAGCTTGAATTCGCGACGGAATTGGACGAACGTTCGATTCTGCATTGCTCGGTGCGGCTTCGTTAAGCCGAAATGCGATTTGGCATGCTCTCAACAACCGGCGTTCCGCATTCCGGGCACCGCTCTGATTTCAGATCGAGCAGGTTGTATTCGCACTTGATGCAGCGGGGCTCTGCGAGTTGAAGGATGAAGAGCAGGCCGCAGCCGTTGCAGCGGGATGTGCCGACAGAGCCGTCGAACTTGGTAGCGCAGCGCGGGCAGGTGATGCGGACGCTCTTGATCTCGGTGATTGCACCGGAGTGCGTCACGAGTGCACGTTTGTTGGCCGCGAGGAAGATCACGATCGCGAGCAGTCCGCAGACCGAGATGATGCAGCTTGCCGCGAGCAGGCGTGCGGCGAAGTCCTGCTCGAAGTCCGCCGTCTTGAAGCCGACGGTGACGAGATTGAGGTAACTCGCGAAGAAGAACGATGCGAGCACCATCGCCATTGTGCCGAGTGCGACGTAGCGCTGAAAGCCCTTCAACTCGAGCGTGTTCAGGATGTTGCAAACGCAGACGGCTATTCCGGTGAAGAGAGCCTGAAGGAACCAGACGGGCGGATCGTTCAGCTTGTTCCAGATTCCGTACAGCCCGATCGAGAGCGCAACACCAGCGGCAAGGACACCGAGCCAGCGCCAGGGCGCGGTGCGCGAACCGAGGCCGAAGAGGCAGGCCGCGACGATGATGCCGCACCAGAACGTGAGCCACCCGGTCGCCCAGAATTGAGCCTGCTGTTCAAATCCGCCCAGGCCCGCGGGCTCGATCCAGATTCCAAGTAGACCGAGGCCAAAGCAGAGTGCAGCGGAGAGCAACGCCGCGACTCCCGCTGGGCGATTGCCGGGTCGTCGTGCGAGCGAGAGACCACCGAGTGCCGCGGCGGCGCAAATGGCGTAGTGGCCGGCGGTGCCCGCGAAGTACCACTCCCAGCGGTAGCCGCCGAAAAGGCCGATCCAGATTGCAACGAGGATGAGCAGGAACGCGGGAATAACGGCGACGAGGAGCGCGAGGCCGGCGGGTCGAGTTCGTTCGTGATCGAGACGGGAGGAAGCGGGGAGCGCGATCGCGATGGCGAAGGCGGCGGCAATGAGCGTGAGCGCGATGCGGCCGAGGAAATCGCGAGCCGGGACGAAGATGGTGGCGACTCCCGCGAGCGCCGCGAGGGCGATCAACGCGAGCATGGCGCGGAGCAGTTTGCATTGGAGAGTCATGTTCAGATGGTACCGGAGAACGCCGGTATCATGCCGCGATGGCGGGATTGCGGCCGTACGCGCTCTGGGATCACATCTGGGTAACGCAGCAGGTCATGCTGCGACGAACTGTCCGCGCGCCGCACCCGCTTGGACGCCGCCGGTCGCTGTTGGAACGCTTCGAGATCCGATGGCGCAGATCGCCGGGGCTTCGGGCGGCATTCCTCGTCGCCGCGTTCGGCGGAATCATGTTCGGCGTCTTCTTGTCTACCCAATTTCCGTTGCTCGCGGCGCTCGGCATCGTGATCTCGATTTGTTGCTACTTGATTCACCTGTTCTTCGAACACGGGCCGTTGTCGGACGGCCGGTGCATCGCTGCGGCGCATGATCGCGTGAGGTTTCTCGGCACCGCCGATGAAAAGGTGATTTCGTCCGAGCTGGCCGATCGGTGTCGCTGGTGGAGGCGCAGAATCCTGAACAACCAGCGGGACATCCAGCAGTCGCTGATCAGCTATTCATCCATCGGACGGCTGGCGTCTGTAGCGGCGATCTCGCTTGTGCTTGTCGCGCAGGCACTCGGGCCTTTCACTTCCATCGCGGCACACTACTTCGGGCCGCCGGTGAATTCTCCCGCTGCGCGGCCCTTTCATCGAAGCAGCAGCGCAAATATCTATCCCGTCGCAGGGTGCATTGCGGTGATGATCGCGTATTTCATCGTGCGGCACCGATATCTCAATCGCGTGCGAACGCGGCTGCTCGGCTGTGTGGACGGCATGTTGTGCTGCGACTGCGGGTATGAGGTGGAGTCGGGAAGGACGTTCGAACACGAAGCCGCGGTGCGCGTGAACTTGGGCCCGGCACGCTGCTCCGAATGCGGATGCCCGTGGCCGCTCGTGCCGCCGAAGACGATGGATCCTTCTGATCGCGGGCTCTGGCAGTTGTACTAGGTTGGGCTTGAGGGAAATTGCCCCGCTCAGCTCGCCATGCGCGGCTTGTCGGCGTTCTTCGCAACATGGTCCAGCGCCCGGATGGTGGCACCGGCTTTGTCCAATAGATCCCGCAGTTCTTCCGCTGCCTGCATGCTCTGCTGGAGCAACGGCTCGCTGAGCGCGGCGGGCTTTCCATCAGGCCCAAACTTCGCGCCGAGTTCGGCTGCGAGCGTTTGAGCGTTCTCGTTCAAGCGGAGCAGGTGCTCGCCCAGGCGCGTGGTGTAGTCGTGGAAGGCCTGCGAATCGGCCCGCAATTGATCGATGCGGCCTTCGACGATGTGCTCGATTTCGCGTGCCGCGTCTTTGCTCTTGCCGATCGTGTCCACCAGCTCGTCGGTCTGGCGGAAGAGCGCATCGATCTTGTCGGCGCCTTCGAGGATGGCTTTATCCATCCCTCGGCGGGCGATATCAACCTGCTGTTCGAGCGTGCCGAACTCGCCGGTCTTGGCGATCAGTCGCTGATGGATGCGTGACGCATCTTCGACGACATCCGCGAGGCTCTTGTGCGATGCACTCTGTGCATCGGCGATGTGGACGGTGGGCAGACCGACTTCGGCGGCGTGGTGCGGGCCGAGCAAGTTGGCGGCGGCGCGGCAGAGTTGTTCGAGGCGCTGCATGCCCGGGCCGCTGGCAACTTCGACTTCCAGGCGGGCACGGCGGATCCGCTTGTCGAGCTCACGCACGTCGTGCTCGACCTGCTCGTGCAGCGGGGCGAGGCGGTCTTCCATGCCCCGCACCATCTCATCGAGTTGGCGTTGGACCGCGGCTTCCCGCTCAAGGATGGCGGCTTCGCGGGCCGTGGCATCCGAATGCCGGGCCTGGGCGCGGCGTTCGATCTCGGAGGCCTGCTCGACCATCTCGTCGAGGCGATTCCGCACGATGGTTTCGACAGCGGCGGCGCGGGTTTCGATCGAGAGGAGCGCATCGGTCTGGGAGCGCTCGAGTTCGGCTCGCTTGGCCTCGAAGAAGCGCTCGAACTCGGAGGTGGTGCGGGCGAGGTGCTCTTCGCGTTCGTTGATGCGGGCTATTGCGCTTTGGACGGAGCGTTCGCACGCTGCCTCGAACTCAACCCCCTGAGCGCGAACGAGTGCCGCGAGGTTGTCCTTGATGAGCGATTCGAGGCGTGCCGGATCGCTGGTGAGACGCGCAACGGAATCGGCGATCTGTTCCGCTTTGCCGATGCGCTGTTCGAGCGAGGGCAGGATCTTTCCCGCGGCATCCAGGCGGAGCTGGAGGTCTTTCGCCAGCGACTGCACCGTCTCGCGGAGCGTGCGAACCTCGGTGCTCGTTACTTCAAGCGTGCGCCCGTGGCCGCTGGCTTCGCGGATCAGTTGCTGGAGCGTGAGGGAGTATTCCTCGAACGAACGACGATCGACGACGCGGGGCGAGACGAAGACGTCGGAGAGCGTTTTCTCGGGGCCGGGCAGAGTCCGCGCCGGAGCGGTGCCTTGACCGGCGGTCTGGGCGAACGGGCTTGCTTGGGGCGCAGGCATGAACAGCACTCAATCGGCAAGGCGTGCGCGTTTTCTGGTGTTTTTCGGACGTGAAACGGGCAGCGTTTGCCGCGGGTTCGATGGCGGGGCCAACGCACCACGAAAAGGGGCGAGGAGCCCCGGCTCTCTACACTGCGTGCATGAGTGCCGGCCGACCGAAAATAGACAGGGACGATGACAAGGGCAGCGGGGGCAAAGTCCGCCTCCAACGGGTGCTGGCCGAGGCTGGGGTGGCGGCACGCAAGCAGTGCGAGCGGCTGATCGAAACCGGGCACGTCGAGGTGAATGGCGAGCGAGTCGAGAAACTGCCGGTCTTTGTCGATCCCAAGGTGGACGACATCCGGGTGGATGGAAAGCGGATCAAGCCCACGACGCGGCACATTTACCTGATGTGGCACAAGCCCGCTCGGGTCTTGGCGACTCCCCCGATTGATGAACTCGAGACGAGGCCGAGCGTTTCCGATTATGTGGATCACCCGACCGCGCCCCGGCTGTTCCCGGTCGGGACGCTTGGGTTTGAGGCGTCGGGCCTGATGCTCCTGACGAGCAACACCAAGGCGGCGACCCTGCTTTCGCACCCAAGATCAAAGGTGGAGCGGATTTACAGCGCGCGGGTGAAGGGGACCGTGACCGGCACGGCGCGCTCCAAGCTGAATAAGGGCGTGCAGGTGCTGATGCCCGAGCGCGGGCGCGAAGGGCCGGATGGCACATTCGGACGCGGAAAGAAGCCAGATGCCGCCGCCAAGCCGAAGCACAAGAGCATGGATCGCGGGTTTGATCGCAAGGAGCGCGAGAAGGACCGGCCCAAGATGAGGCGGGTCCGCCTGGAGATTCGCTCGCTCGAACCCGTGAAACGCGGTGCGCCGGCTGCTCCGGAAGATTCAATGGTCGGGAACTCGAGCATCGAGATTCTGACGACGGAGCCGCGCGACGAATACGTGGCCCAAGCCCTGCACCTCGTTGGGCACCCGGTCCGGAAGCTGTCGAGACAGACGATCGGGCCGCTGACGTTGCGTGAAGTCGGGCCCGGAGCCTGGCGCGAGCTCGATCGAGAAGAGATGAAGGCGTTGCGAGCGTTCCTTGATGGGCTGGCGGCAGCGAGCGGAGGTGGCCGCGTGAATCCGCGTTCGACGGCGACCGGCAAGGGTGGGGGCGGCTTGGGTGCATCGCGCGGCCCGGGAAAACGCAAGCCCCGGGTGGTTGGCGGGCGTCCGAGCGAGAGCACCTCCAAAGGTGCGGCGAACGAAGCAAAGTCAAAATCCGAGCAACAATTGGACGACGGGCCGGATTTTGATCCGGGCGAATTTGAGGATTGAAGAACAGGACTGAATGACCCAAGCCAATGGCAACAACGGGAACTCGTGGCAGAAGCCGCCCAAGTCGATTCGGCGGCATTGGGTCTTGGACTATGTGATCAGCACGATCGGCTGGCCTTCGGACGAGGACGATCGGCCGGACCTCACAGCGATCCAGGCTCTGAACCTGCCCCCGGGGACCAAGCCGAGCACGTTGCACTTGCTCGGCGTTTCGGTGTCGGGGTTTTATAAGGCGCAGATGCCCCTCATGGCGGCGGCGCTCGCGTATCGAACGATTTTCGGGCTTGTTCCCCTGCTGATCATTTTCCTGTCGGTGCTCGGCGCGATCGCGCAGGAGCGCGACATCAAGTGGGCGGTCGACAACGCGCTCAAGTACACCGGGCTGGGCGAGGTGTTTCAGATCCACGATGCGGAGATGCACGACAACGGGCTGCCCCCCAGCCCCTCGAGCCCCCCGAACTCGGACGCACCGACGCATGTTGCGGGCGATTCAAAGCCGCACGCTCCCGTGGAGAATCCCAGCGGGGTGCTGTCGGCGCCGGGTGCGGAATCGGGCAAGCCGGTTGTTCCCAGAGAATGGCTGGACGACTGGATCAAGTCGCTGTCGAGCGGCGTGAAGTCAATCAGTTTCACGGGCGTCGGCCTGGCGGCCATGCTGCTGCTGGTGTATGCCGCCGTTTCGATGGTGGTGGAGGTCGAGTACGCGTTCAACCGGATCTATGAAGCGCAGGCGGGCAAGAGCTGGGCCCGGCGCATCATGCAGTACTGGACGCTGATGACGCTGGGCGCGGTGTTCCTGCTCGCGACCTTCTACATCGGCAACCTGATCAACAGCAAGATGCAGGCGTTCATCACGAGCAATGTGCAGGGGCAGGTTGCGACGTTCCTGCTGCTGATGCTCGGCAACGTGATCCAGATTTCGATCACGGGCATCATCCTGCTCGTGGTGTACTTCACGGTGCCGAATGCCCGGGTCCGCATGATTCCGGCGGCGGCGGGGGCGTTCTTTGCCGCGATCAGTTGGGAGATTCTGAAGTACGCGTTCCGCGAGTATGTGCGGTTCGCGATGCAGCCGACGAGTTCGTACTCGCGGTTCTATGGGTCGCTGGCGTTGCTGCCCTTGTTCCTGTTCTGGATTTATTGCACGTGGTTGATTGTGCTGTTCGGGCTGCAGATCGCGCGGTCGATCCAGTTGTTCTCGAGGCTGCGTTCGCTCGGGCCGAACCTGTTTGCGCTCGCCGCGGCCCGCGGGCCGGCGGAGCCCGCGATCATCGATTCGGGCGTGATCGTCCCGATCATGATCGGGGTTGCGAAGAACTTCGATCTCGGGAAACCGTCGTCGGCTTCGACACTGAAGAACGATGTGCATCTGAACGAGGCGGTGCTCGCCGAGGTGTTGAGGCAACTGGCGCGGGTGGGCCTGCTGCTGCCGGTGCAGGTGCCTTCCGCCGAACGGCGCGGCGCGATCCTTCTGCCGAGTTCGGTCTCGCACGAAGAGGAGTTTTTCACCCTCGCCCGCTCGCCCGCGCAGATTCCGGTGGAGCAACTGCTCACGCTCGGGTATTCGCTCAGCGACGGCGTGAACGCGCTCGGCCCGGATGCGGAGAAATCGCTGCCTCCGGCGCTCGCGAGGCTGCGTATTGCACAGAAGGATGCGGCCAAGGGGATGACGCTCGCGGATCTGCTCGCGCCGGGACCGACGGCGTCGGTGGCCCAGGCGATCGTGGAACCTCCGATACCAGGAGTTGCACCGGCATGACGTACAACACGAAATGGGGCAGCAGAGGAGCGGGTTTGCCTCTCGATCGGAAACTCGCGATGGCGCTCGGGATCTTCGCCTGCGCGGGTGCAGGGGGATGTTACGAGCGGGTGGTTCGAGCGGAGGGGCTCGGCGCACAGGGCATCGCGGTGCAGAAGCCTTACCGGAGCGAGACGTCTCTGGACAAGGCCGTGGACAACGGTTTCGGCACGCCCTCCAGCAATTCGACAAGCGCGCCCCGGGCCCCGACGGCGCCGCGTGCGCCGCGTTGAGCCGCCCGCTACGATGGGCCGAGGTATCGACGCATGGGAATTGAATCCGCACTTCCGAATGACTGGGTTTTGACCACGCAGTTCAAGCGCGTGATCAACTGGGCACGGCGCAACAGCATGTGGCCGATGCCGTTCGCGACGGCCTGCTGCGGCATCGAATTGATGGCCACGGCCTCGAGCCGGTACGACGTTGCCCGGTTCGGGATGGAGCGGATGGGATTCAGCCCCCGGCAGGCCGACCTGATGATCGTCGCCGGGCGGGTGGGCGTGAAGATGCTGCCCGTGCTTCAGCGGATCTACATGCAGATGACCGAGCCCAAGTGGGTGATCAGCATGGGCGCGTGCGCCTCGACCGGCGGCGTGTTCGATACCTACGCGACGGTGCAGGGCTGCGATCAGTTCATTCCGGTTGATGTGTATGTGCCCGGCTGCCCGCCCCGTCCGGAGCAGTTGCTCGAGGGGATCATGGCGATCCAGCGCCACATCGATCAGGAGGGGATGCCCCCGACCGACGGGAAGCGGATGCCGCTGGGGATCGTGGTGCAGCCGAACCAGGCGCTGCGCCCGCAACCCGTGGGCCTGACGATTTCCTGAACGAGGCCGTACCACAATTTGGTAGAATTGTGCCGTTCGCACGTTCAATGGAGCCCGGCGGTGCCGGGAGTTGAGTCATGCCGCGAGTACGTTTTTGGCTGAGTGCCGTGGTGGTCGCTTTGGGGCTGGCATTGCCGAGCGCGGCACGCCAACCGGGGAGCGAGAAGAAGGACGACGCGCCGGCAAAGTCCACGACAAAGCCCGCGGCGAAGAAGGCGACGCCCGCGAAGACGGCTCCGGGAAAGTTGAACCCGAGCAAGTCCGCGGTATCGAAGGCGACAGTCGCGGCGGCGAACAAACTCGCGGCCGACAGCCTGGAATCTCTCCTCAAGGGGGAGGATGCGAAGACGATCGAGGCTGCGCTCGATGCGGAATTGGTGCGGCTCGCGGAGGAGGCCGATCCGGTTTCCGATGTTGAGGCATTCTTTGCGATCTCGCGGGCGAGCAGGCTCGCGGCGCTCCATTCCCGCACGACCGATCCGGCCGTTCGTGAGACGCTGGTGCAGGCCGTTCGCGGTGCCCCGAAGTTCGCCAACGAGCTTGCGATGTCGCTGACAACCAAGGACGATCTGGCGAAGGTGGCGGAGCTTGCCGGAAAGCTCTGGCGGGCCGAGGGTGCGAGGCTGAACGATTTTTCAACGCTGGGCGCCGCGATCTGCGTCGTGCACGACCGCGAGGTGTTCGTGCAGGCGAACGAGAACAAGGTGGTCGCGGACGATCCGCTGAAGCTCTTTGCGTATTTCGCGGGGAACGAAACAAAGTTCCCGCTGGGATTGAAGAACGTGCCCGTGCAGTTGCTGGTTCTGGTCGTAGATGCAACGGCCAAGGTATCGGAATTGCAGTGGGCGCTCGATCGGTACAGGGCGGACCGAGGCGTGGGGGCGCGGTTCTTTGAGATCCAGTACGACGTGGATCACTTCCGAAACGGTGCGCCCAAGAAGGTGACCTCGCAGGGATTGACGCTTCAGAACATTTCGAAGTTCGGGGGCGTGTGCATCGATCAGGCGTACTACGCGGCCAACGTCGGCAAGGCGTGCGGGATCCCCGCGACGATCATGACGGGTCGCAGCGCCGAGGTGAGCCACGCGTGGGTTTCGTACCTGGTGTGGAACGGGCAGACCGCCGTGTTCGATTCTCGCAGCGGGCGCTACCCCGAGTACCGCTCGGTCATCGGCTATATCACCGACCCGCAGACCGGTCAGCGCGTGATCGAATCGGAGTTGTCGCTGCGGGCTTGGCTTTCCCTGACCGCGCCCGACAAGCGCCAACGCGCAATCGCGCTTGAAGATGCGGGCTATGCCCTGGCAGACAAGCTGCTGCCCAAGGATGAGGGGCTTGCGATGGACGCCTCCGGGCGCGTTGTCCACGAAAAACTCACGCCCGAAATGGCGACGAGGATTCTCGCGATTTCGGAAGCCGCGGCAAACTTGTGTCCCGGCTCGGCGCGGGCGTGGCGGCTCGGCGTCAACATCGGCGTCACCGGCAACTGGACGGTCGAGCAGCGGAATCGCTGGGGAGAAGCCATCTTCAAGACGATGGTCGGCGGCGGGTATGTCGGGTTCGCGGCGGACTGCCTGATCACCGTCATCAACTCCGTCCAGGACGTCAGCGAACAGAACAAGATGTGGAACTGGCTGTTCCAGGGGACGAGCCGCAATGGCGACATCGCTTCGATCGTCCGATTCAACCAGGCGGAGATGTTCGAACGCGACCACACGCCGGAAAAGGCATGGGAGTGCTACGAGTGGATTCTGAAGCTCTACGCCGACACCAGCCCGATGGCGGTCGCGGCGGCGCAGCGGGTGCTGGTGTTGCTCAAGGACAACGGGAAATCAATCGGGGAGGGTGCGAAAATTCTCGGAGAGGCGTGGGCCCGGACGACTCCGCCCAGCTCGCTCAATCCGGCCTTCGCAAGCCAATCTAATTGGTTCAGGCTCGGCGTGCTCTATCGAGCAGCGCTCAAGGATGCCGGGCAGACCACGGACTACACGCGCGTCAGTACCCAGCTCGGGCTGAAGCCCTGACCGAGCCTTCGGGGCCAGACGTTCCGGAACGGCGTTCGAAAAGAAGAGTCCCGGGAGCGGGCGCGACTACTTGTCGGCGACGTTCAAGCTGCGGCCGACGCGGCGCTTGCGGTTCATCATCTTGCGGCCGTGCGTGGACTTCATGCGGGCGCGGAATCCGATCGCTCGCTTGCGCTTGATACGGCTGGTGCGGTGTGGGTAATGCATGGCTTGCCTTCCAGCCCTTCATCCGTCCGTGACCGGGACGGCCTGATCGAGCGATTTTTCTGGGCCAAGACGATAGCCCGACAACCGCCTTCGCTCCAGTCGGCCGGCTCGGCTGATTGGAATTTGTTTGGCATATTCGCGCTTTTTTCTTGGTGAGGTGGCCCTCTTTCGATACGATGGGGTCGGCCCCGAGGAGAGGGGCCGCTGGTCGTGCGTCCGTCTTTTGGCGGGCAATCGGGAGCGACCGGCTCGCTGGCCGTCTGCCAGACTCTGGACCTTGTGAGGAGGTGCAGAGGGCTGCGACGACCGTCGAGCCATCGCTGCCGAACGCGTTTCGTGAGAGAGATCGCCGAGCATTCGCTCGCGCGTTTTCGATGCTGGGTGCTTTCACCCGGAGCGTTTGCAGATGGCCCCGATGG
Organism: Planctomycetota bacterium; assembly: GCA_017303555.1. Lineage (GTDB taxonomy): Bacteria > Planctomycetota > Phycisphaerae > Phycisphaerales > UBA1924 > JAFEBO01. The sequence continues at coordinate 262,739 of JAFLCN010000001.1, read as the reverse complement.
ATGACAACACACGCAACAGGCTCGAACAGCGCATCGGCCATCACTTCGCCAATCCGCTTTTGCTGGATCGCGCACTCATGCACGCGTCGCTGGTGGACGCCCGCGTCGAATCCAATGAACGGATGGAGTTTCTGGGCGATGCCGTACTGGGCATGGTTGTCTGTGAGCGGGTCTTCACCCATTTTCCGGCGATGCTCGAAGGCGAGATGACCAAGATCAAGTCGATGGTTGTCAGCCGCCAGAGCTGTGCCGCGATCGCCAAGGAGATGGGGTTGCCGGCCTGTCTGCGGCTCGGCAAGGGCATGAAAGGTGGCGAGCAGCCTTCGTCACTTGCCGCCGCGGCGTTCGAAGCCGTCATCGCGGCCGTTTTCCTCGACGCGGGGCTCGAGGCCGCGAATAAGTTTCTGGCTCCGCTGGTCGATCCGCTGATCCAGCGTGCCGCGGCAAGCAGCCACCAGCAGAACTTCAAGAGCTTCCTCCAGCAGCACGCCCAGGCGATCGGGTCGGGGCTGCCGTCGTACCCGGTTCTGGACGAAAAGGGCCCGGACCACAGCAAGTGCTTCAAGGTCTGCGTGGACATCGGTGGCCGGCGGTTTCCCGAGGCCTGGGGGCAGAGCAAGAAGCGGGCGGAGCAGCTCGCGGCACTGACCGCCCTGGTCGAGCTCGGGGCCATGACGCGCGAGGCGGCGGAAGAGGCCGCAAGGCAGGCGGGGCTTGTCGATCTGAAGCTCGATCCGATGCCTGTGAAGTGAAAGAGCCGGGAAGGCCGATCTGCGAACGGCTGGCCGCCGAACTGGCCGGCGGATCGCTCAATTCACCCGGCGCTTGGAACTGTCCGCAACGAACCCCTTAGGCTCTGCTTCGTGCCCCGAACCCTGAACCAGATTGTGCTTGCCGGCTCTCCTTCACGGGCGGGGGCGTGGGATGCGTTCAAGGCTGTGGTGCGGCCGACCAATCCGGCGTGGCTGACGGTGCTGAGTTCGATCGCGCTTTCGCTGCTTGGCGTGTACGGCATCGATCTTGCGCGCCAGCTCCGGGGTGATCCGGGCGCGGGGCTGGATCCTGTTGCGGTTAAGCAGCTCATCCTGCTCGGGGTCGGGCTGATGGGGGCGGTTCTGATCGCGCTCCCCGACTATCGCTGGCTGAGCTACATCGCGATGGGTATCTCGGTCCTGGTGCTGGGGCTTCTGATTTTCCTGCTTGTTCCGGGAGTGCCCGAATCGATCGTGCGCCCGCGGAACGGCGCGCGCGGGTGGATCAATCTCGGCGTCTTTGATATCCAGCCGAGCGAACTGGCGAAGATCGCGTTCGTTCTCGTGCTGGCAAACTACCTGCGTTTCCGGAGCAATCACCGCCGGCCAGGCGGCCTGATCCCACCGGCGATCATCGCGGGGATTCCGATCGCGTTGATCACACTGCAGCCCGATCTCGGCAGCGCGATGATGTTCGTGCCGGCGCTCTTTGCGATGCTGCTCGCAGCGGGTGCGAAGAAGCGGCACCTGATACTCATTGTGGTCGCCGCGGCCATGGCAGCGCCTCTGAGCTACCCCCTCCTCAAGCCTCACCAGAAGCAGCGCATCAACGGCTTGCTCGCGCAGATCCAGGGGAACAAGCAGCTCGATCAGGACATCAATTTTCAGCCCATCACGGCGCAGTCGCTCGTGGGCGCAGGAGGAATCTCGGGCACGGTGGAGGAGCGGTCGAGGGCTCTGGTTCATTTCAGCCGCCTGCCGGAGCGCCACACGGACATGATCTATTCGGTGCTGGTGAACCGGTACGGGCTGCTGGGCGGGGCGGCGATCATTGGCTTGTACGGACTCTGGATGATGGGGGCGCTGCTCACGGCGGCGCTCGCGAAAGAGCCGTTCGGGAGGCTGATCGTGGTGGGGCTTTCGACCTTTGTCGCGACCCAGGCGATCGTCAATATCGCGATGAATGTGGGACTCCTCCCGATCGTGGGGGTCACCCTTCCCTTTGTTTCCTACGGCGGATCGAGCCTGATCGCGAGCTGGTTGATGGTGGGGCTTGTGTTTTCTGTGAGTGTCCGCCAGTCGAGGCTGCCGCAACGCAAGAGCTTTGAATACTCTGACGACGAGTGAAGCCCGATCAACCAAACCAGAACCGCGCGAAGCTTGATGTCAGCAAGGCGGACGTCGTCGCGCTCGCGCCCCCCGCGGAATTTGTGAGCGGCGCCAAGGACTTGGGCATCGAGCTCGAAGCGGCTGAAGTCGCCGGTCTGGGCCTGTACCTTGCGCTGTTGATGAAGGCGAACCAAACGCAGAATCTGACTGCCGTGCGCGACGAAACGGAGGCGTGGCGTCGGCACATCCTCGATTCGCTGACGCTGCTGCCCGCGCTCGCCGAGTTTCCGGAAGGCGCACGCGTGATCGATGTGGGAAGCGGGGGCGGCCTGCCCGGAATCCCGCTGGCAATCGCCATGCCCCACCTCAAGTTCACGCTTCTCGAAGCAACCGCGAAGAAGTGCGATTTTCTCACGCAGGTCGTCGGGCGCGTCGGGCTGAAGAACACCGTTGTGCTGCAGGGTCGATCGGAGCGAGTCGGTCACGACCGGGGCGAACGGGCGGACAAGTTCGGAACGGTCACCCATTCGGGCGGGCATCGCGAGGCGTACGACGCGGTGGTTGCGCGGGCGGTCGGTCGCCTTGCAACGCTTGTCGAACTCACGGCACCCTTGTGCAGAATCGGCGGCAGCGTGCTGCTCATCAAGGGTGAAAAAGCCGGCGAAGAGCTGGCCGAAGCCGAGCGGGCGCTGCACCTGTTGAAGGTCGTGCATGTCGAGACGCTCCAGACACCGACCGGCCGGATCGTGATTCTCGAAAAGCGCAGCGCCACACCCCGCGACTATCCGCGTGCGGACGGCGAACCCTCACGCGCGCCTCTTGGCGGCAAGGCCGATCGAACGGGCTGAATTCACGGGCAGGCGAAGCTGTCATACGCGCTCGAAAAGAGCACAAAGTCCGCGTCATCCACGTAGCCGTCGCCGTTCATGTCGGCGGGGCAGCCGGGCGGCATGTTCGGATCTTCGCAATCAAAGATGGCGTAGGCGGTCGCGAAGTCAACAAAGTCGCCGTCCTCGACCATGCCGTCGCAGTTGGTATCGCCGATGCAGATCTTGAGTTCCCCGGGCGCGCTGTCGGTGTAGCCGCAGGTGTTCGACACGCGGCAGATATACCGCGTGGAATGCGCCGCCTTCAGCGTCATGCTCGGCGCCGCGACGATCTGGAACGCGGGCGTGTTCGCGCCGCTCACGATGCCGCCCGCAACCCCGAACGAGAGCACCGAAGGCCCGTTCACCAGGGGGAGCCAGTTGTTGCTGTTGACCGGGCTTTCGAAGTACCACTGGTACGAGTACGGGCCGTTCGCCGGAACCTGGCCGGTCACGGTCCAGCCGCCTCCGCCGGGCGGGCAGATCGAGAGCGGCAGCGGATTGGGCCCGGGGATCGGCAGGCCGGTGTGGACCGTCACACTCCAGATCGGTGAGGCGGTGTCGGTGCAACCGCCACTCACGATGCAGAAGTAGTTTCCTGCGACATCGGCATAGCCGGGATTGAACGTCATGAAGGGAGATTGAGCGCCACCGATGAACGAGCCGCCGCCGGTCCAGCCGTTGAAGATCGGAATGAGCGTGTGCCCGACCTTTTTGTACCACTGGTAATGCAGGCTGACGGAGGGATGTGCCGCGAGAGCGGTGACGCTGAGAAAGCCGAATCCGCCCGCGCAGAATTCGGCGGGTGCGGAAGAGTTCTCGTAGAGCTTGGGCGCGCAGACCGACGGAATATCGCGGACGATCCAGCCGCGCTCCTGGCCGAGGAAAGCGCCGTTGCCGCAGAGCACGGTTCCGTCCGCGCTGACCCCGGTGGTCTCCCAAAGGCTCCAACCGGCCAGGTTCACGCCGACGGTCGGCAGGTAGTCGTTGAGGTTTTGCAGGCCCGCTCCGCTCGAGATCATCGCGGCGCGGTTCGAGAGTGTCATGTCCATCGAGCCCGCACCGACGATGACCAGGCCGTCCGGCGTCATGGCGTGCGTGCGGGACCATCCGGTGAGCGGCTGGGTATTGGGAAGAACGCCCAGGTCCTCGATCCCGGCGCTGGTCCAGCGGTACGCGCGCTGGCTCGCGACGCCGTTGTCGCCCGTGCCCGAAACGACCTGTCCGTCGTCGCTGATCGCGACGCCGGTGGACCACGTTCCCCCCGCGAGCGTTCCGACGGTGAACCACGTCGTTGGGTTCGTCCACACGCGCGCGATCGGGTTGTAGTTGTTGCCGAGGAATCCCACGCCCGGGCCGAAATCGCCGACGATGTACTGCCCGTCGGGCGTAATTCTGCTGGCGACCGAGGCGATCGAACCGGCCTGCGCGCTGAGCGTCGTCAGACCGGATCCAGTCCAGAGCGCGGCACGCGGATAAACGCCAAGGCCGGCGATCACGTTGTATGTGCCCACGAGTTTCGAGCCCGTCGCGTCAATTCCGGTGGCGGCGTTCTGCTGCAGAAACGACGGCGCCGCGGTGAGCGCGATCATCGGCCCGGGGCTGGCCCACTTGAACGCCATGTTGCCGTTCACGTTGTCGTTGGCATAGCCCGACACGATCAACCCGTTCGGTGACACGCCCTGCGCTTCCGAATTTGTGCCCGTGCCGAGGTAGCCGAGGCTGCTCAGCACGTTGCCGCTCCAGCGCACCGCCGTGCCGTTGGTCGAAGCCGTGCGGCTCAATCCGACCACGGTCGCGCCGTTCGTGCTCAGCGCCCATGCCTTTGAGATAGTGTCGCCCGGCAACACCCCGATGCTCGTGATGGTTTGCCCGGAGGCAACCGAAGCCAACGACACAAGAGCGCCGACCCGGATCATGCGCGTACTCATGAACTGCTCCATGGGGCGTCTTTGCCCCTGCTTTGTCTGGTCCATTCTCCCAGATTCCTCGCTGCTCACAATCAAAAAATGCGTCGGATCACGCTGTTTGGGCCCCGTCCGACGCGTTGGCGGCGATTCATGGCAGGGTTTGGGTTATTCTGTCGTTCCCCCGCCCGCGAGAGTTGCGGATCGGCCAGGTTCGAAATTCCACTGCAACACCCTTTTTGTTGAGCCACCATGAGCGACAACGTCCAAACGCTTCTGAAAGAGTCCCGCAAGTTCCAGCCCCCGCTCGCGGAGAGTGTCGGCTTTGAAAAGTGGCACGTTGAATCGCTCGATGCGTACAAAAAACTCCACGCCCGCTCCATCCAGCACCCCGACGCCTTCTGGGCCGAAGAAGCACAGCGGCTTTCCTGGTTCAAGCACTGGGATCACGTGCTCGACTGGAACCCGCCGGATGCGAAGTGGTTCGTTGGCGGCAAACTGAACGCCTGCTACAACTGCGTCGACCGTCATGTGCAGTCGGGACATGGCGATGAGTGCGCGCTGGTGTGGGAAGGTGAGCCGGTCAATCCGCGCACGTCGCACCCCGCGCCCGGCAGCGCGTACGCGCACGAGCCCGAGATCCGGCGCGTGACCTACCGCGAACTCGAGGAACAGACGAGCCGGGTCGGCAACGCGCTCAAGGAACTGGGTGTGAAGCGGGGCGACGTCGTCACGATCTACATGCCCATGGTTCCGGAGTTGGCCGTGGCGATCCTGGCATGTGCGCGAATCGGCGCGGCACACTCGGTGATTTTCGGCGGCTTTGCGCCGCACGCGATCAGCGAGCGGGCGATCGACGCGAATTCGAGAGTCATCATTACCGCCGACGGGGGTTATCGCCGGGGCGAAGTTGTGCCGCTCCAGAAGAACGTCGAAGAAGCGGTGAAGCAGCTCGCGGAAAAGGATCACGCGATCGAGCATGTTCTCGTGCTGAAACGCACCGGGCACGAGGCTCCGAGCCATCGTTTCGAGTCGGGAACCGTGCCGGCTTCGATCCGCGCGGCCTCGGCGCATTCCCGCACGAAGTTCCACTGGTGGCACGAGATCGTCGAGCGTGTCTCCAGCGCCTGCCCGTGCGAATCCATGGACAGCGAGGACATGCTCTTCCTGCTCTACACCAGCGGCAGCACCGGCAAGCCAAAGGGCATCGTGCACACCACCGGCGGATACCTCACCTACGTCAACACCACGGCCCGCATCACGTTCAATCTTGTTCCCGATTCCGGCCAGCTCTTCTGGTGCAGCGCCGACATCGGCTGGATCACCGGGCACTCGTACGTGTTGTACGGCCTTCTCACCAATCGCATCCCGACGCTTCTGTACGAGGGTGCGCCGAACTTCCCCGACAACGGCCGCTTCTGGGACATCATCAGTCGCCACAAGGTCACGCAGTTCTACACAGCGCCCACGGCGATCCGCACGTTCATGAAGTGGGGGACCGAGTGGCCCGACAAGTACGACATGTCGAGCCTGAGCGTGCTCGGAAGCGTCGGTGAACCGATCAACCCCGAAGCATGGATCTGGTATCACGAGACGATCGGCAAGAAGAGGTGCCCGATCGTGGATACCTATTGGCAAACCGAAACCGGTGGTCACGTTGTCACTCCGTTGCCGGGGGCGACGCCGACGAAACCGGGTTCGTGTACGCTGCCAATGGTCGGCATCGACGCCGCGATCGTGAACGAGGCGGGCGAAGAGCTCGGCGCGAACAAGGGCGGGTTGTTCGTAATCCGCAAGCCCTGGCCCGGAATGCTGCGGGGCGTGTACGGCAATCGCGAGCGGTTCATCAGCAACTACTGGGGACGCATCAAGGACCCCAAGACCGGAACTCCGTACTACTTCAGTGCCGACGGAGCACGCCGTGATGAGGACGGATATTTCTGGGTTCAGGGCCGCGTGGACGACGTCATCAAGGTCAGCGGCCACCTGCTGGGCACGATGGAAGTCGAGAGCGCACTTGTCAGCCACGGCGCCGTCGCCGAGGCGGCGGTGGTGGGGGTGCCCCACGAGATCAAGGGGAACGGCATTGTCGCCTTCGTGACGCTCAAGGCCGCGTGGGCGAAGGAGAATCCGGGGCGACAGCCCGACGACAAGCTTCGAGCCGAACTGACCGCGCACGTTGCCAAAGAGGTCGGAGCGCTCGCCAAGCCGGATCAGATCCGCTTCGCGGAGGGTCTCCCCAAAACCCGCAGCGGCAAAATCATGCGAAGGCTCCTCCGAGACGTCGCCTCCGGCGTCGAGAAGATCACCCAGGACACCACAACGCTCGAAGATTTCTCCGTTGTCGCCAAGCTTCGGACCGACGAAGAGTGAATCGTGCGATCCCGATCGTTCAAGCCGGTGCGGCTGGCGTGCCCTCTGCTCGCCGGCGTTGCCGTCGCGCTCGGCGGCTGCCTCACACCCTTTGATCTCGCGGCCAATGCCGGGCTGGGCGTCGCGCAGGCCGGCACAAGCAGCTTCATCCAGGGCACACTAACCGCCGCATTCGACAAGCCGATGGAAACGGTTGCCGAGGCCTCCCGTCTCGCACTGGTGCGCCTTGGTTACGAGATCACGCACGAAGATTCGGCCACATACTTTATGCAGATCCAGGGCGATCAGTCCGACGGGAGCGACATCGTCGTGAAACTACGCCAGAGCAGCCCGACGGTTACCGGGCTTTCGATCCGGGTGGGCCTCTGGGGGGATAACGCGGTGAGCCGGCTCATCCTGGCCGAGATCGAAAAGCAGATGGCGGCGGCCACGCCCGGCGCCAACAAGCCGGGCCGCACCGATTCCTATGATGAAGATCGGCTCGCCGCCGGCGAAGCCGCCCGTTAGAAGGAACCGCTCTTGTCGGCATCTCCCCAAAGTCCGTTCGGTCCTGCGGACGCTGTGAGCGAGGTGCGCGATGAGCTGATCGAGGCCATCCGGAGCGGAGACGACACGTCCGGAGTTTCCCCCGGATCGATCGAGGGGGCCGCAACGCCGCTTCCGGCGTTGTTCACCGGTCCGCGCGTCTGTGTCGCGTTGCCTCTCTATAACGCCGGCTCCGAAGCGGTGCGAGTTCTTGATGAGCTGGTCGCATTTGCTCCCAAGGTTCAGACCTGGGAGTTTCTGTTCGTGGACGACGGCTCGACCGACGGGACGGCGACGGCGCTCCGCAAGCGCCTGGCGGCGATCGGCATCGTGGAGCCCGAGCTCGCCGCGCGGTTCGGCGTGCTCAGCTACGCGCCGAATGCCGGAAAGGGCCACGCCGTGCGGGTCGCGGCACTCGAAAGCGATGCGGAGTACTTCCTCTTTACCGACGGCGATCTCGCCTATTCACCCGACCACCTGCTCCGCTTGTTCGAACGCCTGCAATCCGCCGACGTGGTGATCGGTTCCCGCCTCGAGCACGATGAGGGCTATGGCGCACGCCCCTTGCGCAACATCATGGGCCGGGTCTTCAACTACATCGCGGGGATCGTGCTGAGCATCCGCTATCGCGACACGCAGGCCGGCTTGAAGGGCTTCCGATCTCGCGCGGCCCACGACGTCTTCTCTCGCATCCGCATCCGGGATTTTTCGTTCGATGTCGAGGTGCTCTACATCGCGCGCAAGCTCGGATACTCGATCGCGGAGATCCCGGCCCACGTCGATCCGGCCCACCGGCGCAATTCATCGACGGTCAATCTCGTCCGCGATCCGATCCGCATGTTCTGGAGCCTTTGCAAGATCCGGGTGAACAAGATTCTGGGGTTGTACAGGCTCGACGAACGCGATCTGGGCGAGGTCGGCACCCGTGCCGACGTTCCCGCCCGGAACACGAGGGTGTCCGGTGGATTGCACCGGCGCGGAGCGTGAACGCGCACCGGCCTGAAGAGCAGCGCCCGGCAATTCTCCTCAGCTTCGATGCCGAGGAGTTTGATATTCCGCTCGAGTATGGCCACCGGCTTCCAGAATCTGAACAGTTCCGCATCGGCGCCGACGGCCTGGAGCGGGCGCTCCAACTGCTCGCGGAGTCGGGAGTGCGCGCGACGTTCTTCACGACCGCAGCTCTCGCCCGGCGCTCGCCCGATCTGGTCCGGCGCGCCGCGCGTGAAGGACACGAGATCGCCAGCCACGCCTTCTACCACTCGCGATTCGAACCGGGGCACCTCCGCCAGAGTCGCGAGGTGCTGCAGGAGATCGCGGGCGTCGGGGTTGTCGGGTTCCGAATGCCTCGGATGGCGCCGGTTTCTCCGGCATTGATCCGCGAAGCCGGATATCGATACGACTCGTCGGTGAATCCGATCTGGCTGCCGGGGCGATACAACCGCTTCTTCGAGAAACGCAACGCCTACACGCTCGATGGCCTGGTTCGGATCCCTCTCGCGGCAACCCCGCTGGTTCGATGGCCGCTCTTCTGGCTTGCATTCAAGAATCAGCCCCGCTGGCTGAACCGCGTGACGACGCGGGCAACCCTCGCGGCGGACGGGTACGCCGCGCTCTACTTCCATCCGTGGGAACTCATGAGCAATCTCGGCTTTGGTCTCCCCCGCGTGATCGAGCGAACCAGCGGTCAGGCCATGTGCGACGCGCTTCGCGAGCACCTGCGCTGGCTGGGCAGCAAGTACCGGTTCATCACCTACGCGGACTTTGTGCGTGAGCGCTTCGCCGGGTAATCACCGCGGTCGATTCTCAACTATCCTGAACGGCGCGTGACGACCGATCAAACGAAGCCCGCCTTGTCGAACCCCGATCCGCGGCACTGGGTCTTCGCGCCCTTCCACCCGAATTTCATGGTCGCGGCGTGGTGCATCTGGGTGATCTTCGCCGTCGTGGTCGCCGTCCGCACCGGGCTCCATCCGGAACGGAACTCGGTCTCGGCCTGCTACCGGATCGCCAGTGAATGCTGGTGGAACGGCCGCGGCATGTACGAGAACGTCTACGACGACAAGTTCAACGACATCTACAACGGGTTTGTCTACCTTCCGCACGCGGCGATCCTCTTCTCGCCGTTCTACGCCCTGCCCCTCTGGCTGGGCGAAAGCCTCAATCGAATCGTCATCATCGCGATGGCGGCATGGGCAGTCTGGCGCATCACCAGGCTCGCGAGCGGGCGCGCCTGGAACGAGTACTTCTTCACCGCCAGCGCGATCACGATCGGCGTCGGTGCGGGGAACGCGATCAACGGCCAGTACAACCTGCCCTTGGCCGCCACACTCATGCTTGCCACGTGCACGCTCATCGAACGGCGCTGGTGGTGGGCCTCGATCTGGCTTGTCGTGTCGATCCTGCTGAAGCCGCTCGCGCTCGCGCCGGCGTTGCTCGCGTTTGCGCTCTTCCCGGCGCTGTGGTGGCGGTTGCCCGTCGTGCTCGTCGCGGCGTTCGCGCTCCCTTTCGTCGTCACCGCGCACGGGACCGGATACGCCTGGTCCGAGTACCAGAACTTCTGGACAAAGGTTGTACGAGCGGCTCAGCCCCTGCCGAGGCGATTCGCCGAATTCTCAACCGTGCTGTGGTGGTTCGGACGCGACACCTCCGACGCTCAGCGCCAGGTCATCCGCGCGATCGCGGCACTGGCAACGCTGGCGCTCTCGTTCGCTGCGGTGCTCCGCCGCGGGCCACGCGAGGGCGCGCTCATTCTCTGGGCGCTCGGCGCCTCGTACATGGTGGTCTTCAACCCCCGGACGGAAGGTCTGACGTACGTGGTCGTCGCGCCCGCGCTCGCTCTCTTCGGGGCGATTGAATATGTTCGCGATCCATCAACCGCGCCGAGGCGGGCGGTCGGCATCGTTCTGCTGGCGATGGGCATCGTGATGATCTTCGTGCACGAACTGATGCCGCGTTCGGGCGCGTACTACCAGGTCGCTCAGGGCAGCAAGGACCTCCTGGTCCGCCCGATGATGGCGATCGTCTTCACAGGCTGGCTGGTATGGCTGGCGCTGGTCGATCGCGCGCGATTGCTGCCCGAAGCTACTCCAGCCGCTCGATCTTCTCCATGACGGTGGTCGTCACGTTCGCCGGCGCGCCCTGCCAGTTGTAATCGGCGGAGTAGGTGTGGGTCACCGTCCCTTCGCGGATCTTTGCGGAAGCGGTGTTCACTTTGTAGCTCGCGTTGTAGCTGCTGTTCTTGAACACCTGTCCGCGCTTGGCCGAATCGGGTGCCGCCTTTCCCTCGCCGGCGACCGCGATGTCCATCACGATCCCGTCGTTGCCCGTCAGCGCAAACGTCCGTTCGGTGATGATCGGATAGCCGCTGTTGATGCGGATGGGGAGCGTGTCGGTCCAGTTCTGCCCCACGGCGGCCGAATTGGTCCGCCAGCCGAACAGGATTCCGAACCGGGCGGGGAACGCATCGTCGCCGAAGGTGTTGTCGAGCAGGTTCACGCCGTCTTCGTGCCACGCGCGCAGCCGCGGGTGCTCCTTGCGGAAGAACGACATCGTCTCGCCCGAGATCGCGAACTCGATCGGCCGCTTCAGCAGAATCTGGGCCGGGCTGGCAAAGACCGATTTCGCGCTCGCCGGATCCGCGCTGTCGTACCGCTCGAGCCCCGCCATGGTCGGCGCCTCGATCACCAGGCGATCGATCTTCGCCGAGCACCGATAGACCCGATCGGGAAAGACCTGCTCGATCTTGATCGTGACGATCATTTCGGTGTGGCTGCTGCTCCGCTTCTGCTGCTCGCCGACCTTCTCGCCCTCGCGCACATCCACGTTGTCGCTCGTCCACCGAAGCTTGATCGTGTCGCCGACCTGATACACCGGGCGAAGGTCGGCAGCCTCGGTGGGGGCCACAGTCGGCGCTGACTGCGTTGGGGGGGTGGGGGGCGTGGCGGGCGGAGTCGCGGGTTCAGCGGGCCCAACCGGGGCCGGCGGTGTCGCGGTCTGGGTGGGTGCCGGTTCGGTCAGAGACATCAGGGCAATCAGCGGTATCCAGGCGGGCATGGGGGCTCTCCGGGCAAGAGGCGTCTGCGGCGGGTGATCGGTCCGATGCGAGAGCACGTTCGGGAAAGAGTATTGGAACTCCTGAAGCGGGCGGGGGCTGCGCGAGGATCGCGCAATTTTGCTGACAACGGGCAAAAGCGGCCGATACCACTCCAACGCGGCTTGCCGCGCCATCAACATCCAGACGGCTCAGCCACCCCGACGGTTCGGGAATGGAAGAGCAGGGCCAGGGTGGAATCGGGACGGCGGAGTACGACCCATGTCAGACGAAGGTCAAATCACGATTATCGGCAAGGACGCGAAGATCAAGGGCGAGCTCTCCTTCGAGAATTCGGCCAAGATCCTGGGCGGCTTTGAGGGCAAGATCTCGGCCAAGGGCGAGGTGATCATCGGCGAGACGGCCAATTGCCGCGCCACGGTGGAGGCCGGCACGGTGATCGTGGACGGCCCGATCGAGGGCGACATTATCGCCAAGGACCGCATCCAGCTCACCCCAAAGGCCAGGGTGAAGGGCGACATCATCGCCGCGAGCCTGACGGTGGGCGAGGGCGCGAGCTTCGTCGGCCACTGCAAGGTGGGCCCCGATGCGGTCAAGCTCTCGGAAGAGCCGAACGCGGAGCTCGAACTGAAGTCGGCGCGTGCCGCCCGAAACGCGACAACTGCGCATCTGGCCAATGGCGCTGCGAATGGCACGGCGAATGCGAATAACGGCGCGTCGTGGCTTGCCGGCACGCGTGCGGAGTAGGCCCGTTCGGAGAAGCGCCCGGAGATGGAATCTCCCGGGACACACGACAGCCGTCGCCGGCGGAGGCCGCGCGGCGGTAAACGAAGCGTTCTCCCCGCGGAGCGGGGCGGCGTGAGAGGTGTCGTGTGTCATGATGGGCAACCGAGCTGATGCGCCATCGTCAGGGTCCACGCGCGGGGTGCTGTGCGTCCATTGCCGCGCGACGATGCACATCGCCCAGAAGGCCGAAACGACCACCTGTCCGAGCTGTTACAAGCGGCAGACTGTCCGCGATGTCATTGTCGATACCGACCGAACCGGGGGTCGCGTGGAGACGACGGGCATCCTGTTCATCAAGCGCAAGGGCCGGGTGTGGGCGCCCGGCGTTCGCGCCGGCGATGCCGTTGAAGTGCTCGGCGAACTAAAGGCAGACGTGGTGACGCACGGTCACGTGGTGATCGGCGAGACCGCCCGCTGGCGGGGCGATTGCAAAGCGAAAATCCTGATCGTGGAAGATGGCGCACGCATCGATGGCGGATTCTTCTGCATCGACCCGCGGGGCGAGCTGCAAGACAAGCCCGAGCCGGTCGAACCCGTCACGGAAGTCAAGCCGGAGCCGGCCGAAGCTGCCGCGGCGGACCTGCCCGCTGTCCCGTCCGAACCGCCCTCATGGTCGGGCGCCGCGATCTGACCGATCGTTTCCGGAGCCGTGGCCGAGGGATTGCCGCCGTTTGCGGCCGGGATTCGCGCAAGTCCGGTGCGTCAAGACCAAGCGGGGCCGACCGCGCCAGCTCCGGCGGTGCATTCAACGTGCGCCGCTCATGTTTTCAGGGGTTCTTCGGCGCGGAGGGATCGGCCGGCGTCTTTGCCGGCGCATCCTGCCTCATCGCGCCCGCGGCTTGCTCAGGATTTCCCATCGGTGGTGGGTCGCCGGCGCCCGGCGTCGTGTTGCCCGCGGCCGTGAGTTCCATGCCCGGCAGCGGCTGGAAGGTGCCGTCGGGAGCGACGCGGAGCTGGTCGGATTCGAGCAGGTAGTTCAGGATCGAATTGCGCAGGTCGGTCTTCGCCTGGTCGCGCCGGTTCTCCGCCAGGAGCAGCGCGTTCTGCGAGTCGACGACCTGCTTCGCATCGACCTCGTCGATTTTGAGGAGCTGCTCTTCGAGCCGGCGCCGGTTGATCTGCACCTGCTGCTCGGCAAGCTTCAGGCTGAACGCCGCGAGATCGATGTTGCGGAGCGCGCTCCGCACGCCGACGATCACGTTGTCGCGAGCTTGTTCGAGGGTGCGTTCGCGTTGCTGGAGAGCGATCGTGGCCGAACGGACGTTCAGGCGTTCGATCTCGTTGTCGAGCGGGAGCGAGAGCGTGGCGTTGCCCGAGACGGTCGAATCCTGCGGGCTGAAATTGACGCCGCCGATGTCCTTGTTCGGGTCGGTGATGATGAGCGCGGTAGTGCCGACGTTCAGCGCCGGCAAGGTCGCGTTCTGTGCGTTGGCGACGCCCCGGCGAGCATCATCAACGCGGTCGCGGGTGTTCTGCAGGTCGAGCCGGAACTCCAGGGCCGCCCGCGTCGCCTGGTCGAGCGTCGAATCCGGCGTCGGGATCTCGAGCGCGAGCGGCCGGATGACCACACGTTCCGAAACCTGAAGCCCGAGACGGACTTTGAATCGATCGAGCTGCAGAATGTACTGCTCCCGCAGGTTGGCGAGCGCCGCTTCGGCGTTGAGCACATCGTTCGCGGCGATGTTCACCTCGAACGCGCGGATGCGACCCGCATCGACACGCGCCTGCGTGGCCGTTTGGAACGTCCGCAGGCTGTCGAGCGATCGCATCTGGTTCGCGATCTGCGACTGCACCTGTACGAGCTGGAAGTAGTCGCCCGCGATGTTGACGAGCAACTGACGCCGGAATCGCTCGAACGCCCGGGCCCGGTAGATCACGTCGCGCTCGGCCTGGATCAGCGGCTCCTGCGCCACCATGCCCGCCCCGCGCAGCAGCGGCACATTCGCCGAAAGCTGCACGGCCGAAGCCTGCACGTACTCGTCGGAAACCGTGCCAACCAACTGCTGACCCGCGTTTGCCACCCACGACGCTTCCACCTGCCCGCCGTACGGAAGCTTCTTCTGCACCTTCAGCGTGTTGATGACGCTCAACGCGTTCGCCGGAGTGCCGTCGTTCCACGTGTTGCTCGCGGCGATCGTGGTGTCGTTGAAAAACCGCGGGTCCCAGCGGTGCTGCTCCGCCAGCAGGCCGATCACCGCCAGCAGGTAGTCCTCCTCGGCGGTCAGAAACTCCCGGGAAGATTTCTGCGCGATCTTCCACGACGAAACGAGATCGATCGGTCGGGCGTCCTTCAAGCCTGCGCCGGCGGTGTCCGTGCCGTACGCATCGATCGCGTACGCGTTCAGGCGCTCCGATACATCGCGAGCCTCGTCGGCGGGGGTGTACTTCAACTCGTCCGCGACCGGGTTGTTGGACTTCGGGTCGCTCGCCAGAGAGTGGTCTCGAATCTTCTGGTCATCAGACTGGGCGGCTTCCTTCGAATAGTCGTTCGCCGGCACCTTGTTCGAGCGCAGCTCGCTCGATCGGCTTTGCAGCATCTCGTCGATGCGACGGTCGATCGCATCCATCCCCGAATTGCAGCCGCTGAGAGAAGCCGCTGTCCCAAACAAAAATAAAACCGAGGCCCCGCGCAGGACGCGGTTGCGGCGGAACGGAATTGGCGGAGGGCGGTCGATCACGCGCAGTTGTTCGGACTTTGATCGGGGCTTCGCGAGCGTCACAGACCCCGAAGTGTACCTTCGCAAAGCGGTCCGTGTTGCGAACGCTTCGCGGCGCGCATACAGTCCGCCATCGTCGATTGGACGACCCATCTCGTTAGGGATTTGGACGGATGTGAGGGTGGACCTCTCCGTGGCCTCCGGGTCGTCAGCGTTCTCAAAGGCTTTCCTGCAATGGATTTGCAGTAAGCCGGCGAACGTTGCAGGTCGTTCGGTTCCTGCGGGGGAACGAACACCAGCCGTCGAGGCCTGTGAGCTTGGACGCTCAAATTTTTTCCGCGGGCCGCACAGCGTTGTGCGCTGGGCTATGTGCTTTGCGGTTGGTCTTCGCTCCGGCAAATCCGGGGAAGGGACCCGATGGCTTCGATTACCTACGACGGGCGCAGTCTTCTCATTGACGGCAAGCGCATCTGGCTGGTCTCGGGAACGATTCAGTACACGCGGGTGCCGCGGGAGTACTGGGCGGACCGGATTCATGCCGCGAAGCTGGCGGGCCTGAACACGATCGACACGAGCATTGTGTGGGCGCGCCACGAGCCGCGTCCGGGGCACTTTGACTTCAAGGGCGACAACGACCTGAAGCACTTCGTCGATCTCGTCGGGAAGGCCGGGATGTACTGCACGGTCCGCCTTGGACCGCACGTTGCCAACGGCTTTGACATGGGCGGCATGCCGGTCTGGCTGGTGTCGAACAAGAGCGCCGAAGCAAAGGCGGCCGAGGCGAAGGTTGCCGAGGGCAAACTGCCGACCAAGCCCGACGGCGACGACAACGCGGAAACCCGGGCGATCAAGGCCAAGGTGATGCGTCTTCGCGCCCCGAGCCAGCCGTTCCTCGAGGCGGCATCGCGCTTCATCAACGCCGTGTCGAACCAGATCCGCACGCTGCAGGTGACGGCGACCGCCAAGGGCGGCCCGCTGGTCATGATCCACAACGAGGCGGGCTGGACCTGCGGCGATCAGGAAATCGCCGACCACTACCTCGGCGAATTGATGCGCTACATCCGCGAGTCCGGTTTCGATGTTCCGATCGTCAACAGCAACAACCTGTGGTCCGGCGTCGAAGGCGAAATCGACGGCTGGACCGGCGGCGAAGAGATGCTGAGCGCGATGCGTCAGTTCGCCATGGTGCGTTCGCTCCAGCCGCGCTTCGTCGTTGATTTCGACACGGCGCCGCGCGATTCCTGGGGCAAGGCCCCCGAGAAAGCGCGTCCGGCGTGGCTGCTGCAGCGCCAGATCGCCGAGATCCTGGCGGGCGCGGGGCAGTACAACCTGTCGCCCTTCCACGCGGGCACGAACTGGGGCATCTCGGGCGGGCGTTTGTCCGACGCTCCGGATGTCTTCAGCGCGACCAACGTCTCGGCGCACGCGCCGCTGACTCAAACGGGCTCTGCAAGCGAGACGCACGCGTTCCTCCGCCGCATCAATACCTTCGCGTCGCGATTCGGTCGCGTGCTCAGCGGTTTCGATCCGACGTTCCACCCGGTCATGGTGGCGCCGCGCCTTGCGCTTGCCCACACCAAGAAGGGCAAGCACGATCCGCACGAGCCGCCCGCGACCGTGGTGCACGCTTCGGGCAGCCAGGGCGGCGTTGCGTTCGTGTTCACGCCCGGCCCGGCGGACAAGGGCGAAGTGCGCACCGTCGAGTTGATGATGCACGACGGCACCGCACTCCCGGTGCACCTGACCAACCAGTCGGTCGCATGGTGCCTGATCAACGCCAGCGTCGGCGGGCGCGCGAATGTGGATTACTGCACGCTCTGCGCACTCGGCGCGGTGGGGCGGACGCTCGTGGTCTTCGGCCCTGTCGGAACCCGTGGCACGATCTCGATCAACGGCTCGCCGCTGGAAGTGGAAGTACCGGCATCGGGTGTTCGCAACCCCGAGGTCATCGAGCACGAGAACATGTTCCTGGTGGTCGTGAGTGAAGAACTCGCCGACGCGACTTTCTTCTCGGACGATGCCGTCTACGTCAACACGTCCGGGCTCACCACCGACGGCCGCCCGATGCCGATCGAGGGCCAACGGCAGATCACCCGCATCGACGGCGAGGGCGATGTCCGGACCGTCGATACGGCGAAGCTCTCGCTCACCAAGAAGGCCGAACGGGCCCCCGAAAAAATCGCGCTGCACAACTGGGTCTGCGCACCGCTCGACGAGTACATCTCCGGCGAGAGCGCGCGGTTCGCCGCCGTCGATGGGCCGGCCGACCTCTCAACCCTCGGTTCCACCACGAGCTACGGCTGGTACCGGGTGAAGCTGAAGCCTTCGAAGGCGGAACGCGTCACTATCGCCTCGCCCTCCTCAGGCGACCGGCTCCACTTCTTCGACCGTTCGCGTGAAGTGGGTGTTCTGGGTGTCGGCGCGGGTGCGCACTCCACGCTCGGGCTGCCCCTTCACAAGCCGGAGCAGACCCTTGTTGTTCTGGGCGAAGCGCTCGGACGCTACAGCGACGGCCGCCACATGGGCGAACCCAAGGGCCTTGTTTCGCACCTGCTCGAGGTCGAGCAGATCAAGCCCGCGGCGCCCAAGGTCGAGATCGGCGAGCCGCTCGACATCCTGCGCTTCAGCAGCCCGATCTACGACGTTCGCTCCTCCGACTCCACGCTCCCCGAGCGCATCAGTTGGAACCTGGGTAAGAAATCTTCTTCCCCCATCCTGCTGGTGAACAAAGGTCTGCCGTGCGCGGCACTTCTCATCGTCAATGACAAGCCGGTCACCGTGATCGACGGCGCGGGCCCCGCGACCTACCTGATCGAACAGGACCGCCTCGGTCGCGGCAACGTGGTCATCCAGCTCGCGCTCTTCCCGATCGAGGGCGGGGGCGACGGCGGGGGCGACGGCGAAGACAGTGTCAGCGGACTGGTCGATGGCGCCGCTTCGATGCTCGAGTTCTACTCGGTGGAGAGCAACATCTCCGGCAAAGCGGAGTGGGCGTTTGCCAAGTTCGATGTGCCCACCGCCGCCGCGTTCAAGGCCGGCAACAAGCACGAAGAGGGCCCCGTCTGGTGGAAGACGTCGTTCCAGGCCCCGCACACATCCGTCCCGATGTTCATCGAGCTCGACGGACTGACGAAGGGCCAGCTCTATCTCAACGGGCGTCATATCGGTCGCTATTTCATTGCGACCAAGGCGGGGAAGGACATCCCGACGCAGACACGCTACTGGCTGCCGGCCTGTTGGCTCAAGAAAGACAACGACCCGAAGCACCCCGCGATGAACGAGCTGATGATCTTCGACGAGCACGGCGCTAAGCCCGCGAAGGTGAAGATCGTCTTCGACGACACCGTCATGCCCGTGACCACCGGGGTGGCGCAGGAGCCGGCGTGAAGAAGCCCGGGCGATCCGGCGGGCCCGTCGGCGGAGCGCTCTGGCGCGACGCCGCGGCGTTTGCCGCACGCAAGCACTCCGGCCAGCTCCGTCGCGACGGGAGGACGCCGTACTTCTCGCACGTTGTCCGCGTCGCGATGACGGTGTCCGAAACCTTCGGGTGTCACGACGAGGAGGTTCTTGCCGCGGCATTGCTGCACGATCTCATCGAGGACACGACAACCGACTACGAGGACATCCTGGATCGGTTCGGCCGGAGCGTGGCGGACATGGTGGCGGCGCTCACCAAGGACATGTCGCTGCCCGAATCCCGGCGCGAAGCCGCGTACGACAGACGCATCGCCCGCGCGGACTGGCGTGTTCGGCTCGTCAAGCTGGCGGATGCGTACGACAACCTGGTTGACAGCGTGAACGATCCGCGCGGAACGCAAGACCTGCCCCGACGCGTGGACGTCTGCCATCGCGCGATCAGGTTGGCCGGGGTCGACGCGACCCGTCACAAGCAAACGCGGAACGCGATCAAGGCCCTGAGAGGCCTGCTCGAGCGATTCGCCACGGAATAGCGGTCAGCGGTTGCGGCGGGCCTGGTTCAGTTGCAGCGCCTGGTTCTCGATCGCCGCCAGTTCGGTTTCGAGCCCCTCGAGCATCTGGCGGAGCTGCTGTCGCTGCTCGCGCGGCAGGTTGGGGTCGTTCACCAGCTTGCTGACGTCGCTGACGCGCTGCTGCAGCCCACGCTGTTCT
This sequence comes from Planctomycetota bacterium, assembly GCA_017303555.1. Lineage (GTDB taxonomy): Bacteria > Planctomycetota > Phycisphaerae > Phycisphaerales > UBA1924 > JAFEBO01. The sequence goes on along the minus strand of JAFLCN010000001.1, from coordinate 243,365 downwards.
TCGCGCAGCTCAACCAGGCGGCGGATGATGGCATCACGGTTCTCGCCAGCGCCGTTCCCGAACTGCTGCGGGTTGCGCGCCAGCATGCGAGACTGCGGTGTCCCGGTCGAAACACGTGTCCGCGGCGTGCCGGTTGCAACAAGGTCGGCCTCGGGCAGTCCGTCGCGGGTGAAGACCGTGCGGCCATCCGGCGTTGTGCGCTCGAACCGATTCTCGCTCCGCTGCATCGAGGCGCGACGGATTTCGGCATCCGGGTCGATCGGCTCTTTGGCCAGGCGCTCCGCTTCGGCCCATGCCTGCGCCGGCACGGTGCCGATGGGCGTTTGCGTCGGCAGCGACGATGTGGCCCGCGCGAGCCGGAGCTTCCACGCCGCCTCCATGATTTCTTTCGAGGGTGTTTCGGCGCCGCGGAGCTCACGCCTCGAGCCGAGGCACACGCTCACCCGCATCGGCCGCCCTTCGCGTTCGATCTCAAGCTGGACAACCTGTCCCTTGTCGCGGGAGACCGTCTCGAGCTGGCACTGGATGTTGGTCCGAACGCGGCAGCCGTCGATCGATCGGAGCAGGTCGCCGTTCTTCAACACGTTGATCGAGTCAAAGTTCGGGAGCGCGGAGTCGATCGGGATGCCCTCTTCGAACGGTTCCTCGGGTGACGGGATGCCGAGTTGCCGCGAGACGGCGAACGAAACACCCAGCGCGCCGCGGGGCGTCTGCTCGAAAACCTGGTGCGCAAGTGATGTCAGACGATCCCGTTGTTCGGGGCTCGAGTCACGCGAGATCAGGGAGAGAAGTCGATCGGGCGAGTTGCCCGCCCAGGCCCGGAGCATCGTCGCGGCCTGCTCACGTGTCTCGATCGAATCGCTATCGAGCTGCTCGACCGACTGGGCAATCGGGGTCTCCGAAGCCGCCGCGAGCCCCGCAGAAAAAACGAACGCCGCGGCAACGAGTCCCCGTCCGCCCAAGAAAGAAGAATGGCGATGGAAGTACTTCATGGAAGTGCGCGACCGCAGAAGTGTAAGCCCTCCGGTCCATGGCGTACCTGAAGCCCGGGTCAATGGCTGCTCATACTCAATCCTACGGGGAAAGGCTCGCCGGCGTCCGAACCGCCGTTATTCGACGTTCTGGGCCTGTTCCTTGATGCGGTCGATCGCCCCCTTGATCTCCACGGCATGCCGGGAAATCGTCGCATCGGGCGATTTGCTCGCGATCGTGTTCGCCTCGCGGAGCATCTCCTGAGCGAGGAAATCGAGCGTGCGTCCGAGCGGGCGGGGCTCGTTGCTCGAGATCAGTTCTTCAAACTGATCCAGGTGGGCCCGCAGACGGTTGATCTCCTCGGCGATATCCGTTCGTTCCGCGTACGCCGCGATCTCGCGGACCAGATCCACCGAGTCGATCTTGACGCCCACATCCTTCAGCAGCGCATCGATCCGGGTGCGAAGGCGCCGCTCGTACTCCGCGATGACTTCCGGCGCGCGTTCGGCGACGAGCTTGAGCTTCGACGCGATGAACTGATGGTGCGTGCGGAGATCGGCAACCAACGCCTTCCCTTCGCGCTCGCGCATCGCCTGCAACTGCTTGATTGCTTTTTCGAGCAGCTCGAGCATCGCGGCCTTGGTCGCCTCGAAGCGGCCCTCGGCATCGGAAGGGGGCTGCAGAACGCCCGGTAGCGCGAGCAACGCGCCAAGGTCGATCGCCGGAGCGCCGTCGATCCCCTTGAGCTGCTCGATATAGCGGTTCAACGCTTTTCGGTTGATCTCGTAGGCCGCGGACTCTGATTGGTTCGAAACCGAAGCATTCACGGTCACCGTGCCGCGGCTGATCTTCTCACGCAGGCGCGTTTCGAGCTCTGCTTCCAGGCTCTGCAGCTCTTCCGGAAGCCTCAGCACCGCCTTCAAGTACTTGTTGTTGAGCGAGCGGACTTCGAGCACGTAGTGCGCACCGTCCACATGCGCCGTCGCCTCGCCGTATCCAGTCATGCTCCGAATCAATCCGAACCTCCTGTCGGGATGCGTCGCCGCGCCCGTTCCGGCGCCCGTGCTAGTTCTTCGGGGCCGGCTCGGTCGGCGCGGGGGCCGGTGCAGGGGCCGGTGCGGGATTGGATGACGGTGCCGGCGAAGTGGCCGGAGGCGTTACGGGCTCGGTTGCGGGCGGTGCGGTCTCGGGTGCCGCGGCAGGCTGCTCGGCCGGTTGGCCATTTGGCGGAGTGATCGGAGGAGCGGTCGAAGCGGGGGTTTCGCCGCCCGCTGGCGCCTCGGGATTTGTGCTGGTTGCCGTTGTGTCCGGCGCCGCGATCGCGACGGGAGTCGTTGCGTAGTTCAGCAGGATCCCGAAGAGCAGGAATGCCGCGAACACCGAGATGGTGAACCAGGTCAGCGCATCACCGGTTTTGGTGCCGAACGCAGTCTGGCCCGAGCCGGCCGAACCGCCGCCGAAAGCCGCGGAAAGACCGCCGCCCTGCGGGCGCTGGATCAGGATGGCCAGGACCATGAGGGTGCTGATCGCGATGAAGACGACCATGAGCAGCGCGGTCGCCCATGGATTATTCATGAACCACGCAAAAATGTGTTCCATTCGAGCTCCGGAAGAAAGGTCGAGATGATAGGTCGCAACGGAGGGCCGGGGTTCGGGATTCGCCGCAACGGAGGCGGGGAGAATCGGTACTCTTGGACTTCGCGGCGATTGCCGCGCAAATCGGAGGCAGTCTGTGGCTGTAACCAAGCGAATCGTCGTCGGAGTGACCCTTCTTTCGGTGGTGCTGGCCTCCTGCGCGGGGACACCCCGTTCGGCGACGCAATCGCAGGCCAAAGGTGAAGCGACCGCGCTGGATGGCGCGGGCCTCGACGTCACGTTGAAGCAGCCCGGGGAGTGGGTGAGCGTCATCGACGGCAAGGAAGCGCCCGTCCCGGCGATCGAGATGGGGGACGATGCGATCACGATGAAGATCGTGCAGGAGGGCGCGCTCCGGTCCGAAGTGATGGATCACCTCAAGGCGCTCGCCGTCGAGCGTGGACCGCGCCTGACGGGATCCGAGAATCTGCGCAAGGCGCAGGATTGGGCGAGCCAGAGCTTCCGCGAATGGGGATTGACCAATGTGCACCTTGAGCAGTGGGGGACCGTCGGAGTCGGATTCGATCGCGGCCCGAGCAGCGGCACGATCTTTCTCGCGCGCCCCATGCGCCCCGAAACGCGCCCCGGTGTGAATACGCGCGAGGCCTCTCCGGCCGCAACGCCCCCGACCGAACCCGCCAAGGAAGAAGCCAAGCCCGAACCGACTCCGGCAAAGACGGAGTGGACAAAGGCTCGCGAGGTGGAGTTGACGGCCCTCTCGTGGAGCGTCGGGACCAACGGCGCCGTGCGCGGCCCGGTGATCCGCGAGCCGAAAACCGAAGACGAGTTCCGGGCGGTGCAGGGCGAGTTGAAGGGCGCTTGGGTCCTGGTGCAGGCCCCGCCCGCGCTCGGCATGCGGGGCATCCGCTCGATGATGTCGGCACGTTACGAAATGCGCAAGGAAGCCCGCAAGAAGATCGCGGAGGGAAAATCGGTTTCCGATCTGCCCATCGCCGAGCGCCTCGCGTTCGAGCCGATCGCCGGGTACATCTCTTCCAGCCGCGATGAACGTGTCTGGACCGGTGCCGTCAGCGGGTGGCGTGATCTGTCGATCACCGACCGTGACGATCCATCGGATGATCAGCCCCACGTGCAGGTGCGGCTGAGCGATTACGACTTCCTCAACTCGCGCCTCGCGGACGGCGAGAAAGTCGAAGTCGAATTCAACCTGAATCACACGTTCAAGGCCGGGCCCGTTCCGGTACACAACGTGATCGCCGAGATCAAGGGAAGCAAGTACCCCAACGAGTACGTGATCATCTCCGGGCACCTCGACAGTTGGGACGGGCCCGGCTCGCTGGGCGTTACCGATAATGCCACCGGCAGCGCCGTGACCATCGAGGCGGCACGCATCCTCAAGGCGGTCAACGCCAAGCCCCTGCGGACCATCCGCTTCGTGCTTTGGACCGGCGAAGAGCAGGGTCTGCTGGGCTCGAAGGGCTATGTCGAATCGCACAAGGACGAACTGGCCGGGATCAGCGCGGTCTTCGTCGATGACGGCGGCACCGGGTATCAGGCGGGCGTGCAGGCCGCGACCGTGCAGGTGGACATGCTCGCCGCGGCGAGCGCGCCGATCAACAACGTTTTCTTCAGCCGCTTCGACAAGAAGTTCCTGAACGTGGATATCAAGAACTCGGGCGAGACGACCAAGAGCCACGGCGGGTCGGACCACCACAGTTTCAATCTTGTCGGCGTTCCGGGCTTCTTCTGGGAAGAAGGCGGGCGTGCCGAGTACGGCTTCGGCTGGCACACCCAGAACGACAAGATGAACCTCGCGATCGAGGAATACCTGGTCCAGTCGGCAACGAACTCGGCGGTCGTGGCGTACCGGCTTGGGTGCGCGCCGACGCTGCTGCCCAGGGCAAAGACCGAAACAGGCGAGCGGCCGAACATGCTGCGGCGCGAGCAGCAGACGAATCCGCCGCAAACTCCCGCTGCAAACCCGAATCGCAGCTAAGCCGCGATCGGAACTGAAAATGGAGCGGACGTGATTCGAACACGCGACATCCAGCTTGCAAAGCTGGCGCTCTACCAACTGAGCTACCGCCCCGAACGCCGAGCACGAGGCCCGACGGGGACGGAGTTTACGCGGCCCGGCGGCACGGAGAATCCGCGAAACGGTACGATCGGAACTCGCTAAACTCCGTTCGGTGGGACAAGGATGGCCCGACGTTGAAGACTTCTCTGCGTTCATTTCCGGCTTTGATGGTGCTCGCGGCAGCCGGAGGGGTTGCGGCCACGGCGCTCGGGCAGGAGCCGACCACCCGGCCCAGACAAGACATCCAGGGCGCTGCGCCGGGCTTCGACGAGCGCGACCGGCGCCTGACCGCCGTGCTGGACGTCTCGGCCAATTACAGGTTCCGGGGCGATCTCGATAACAACGCAGGCAGCGTCGGGATCTTTCGGACGGGCATGGGCGTGACCATCACGGCCCCGGTGCCGCCACGGAATCGGCTCAGCGTCACGCTGGGCACCGAGCAGTCGTACTACGACTTTTCATCGAGCGCGATGCTGGTTGCCGGGGGCGGCCAGCCGTGGGATCACATCCAGTCGTACACGGCGGGCGCGAACTTTGCAACGCAGTGGAGCGAGACCGTTTCTTCGCTCCTGATCGGAAACATCAACTTCGCCGGGGAAGGTTCGGCGGCGTTCGGCGACGGATTCACCGGCGGGGGCGGCGCGGCGCTCATTCTCAAGCTGTCGGAAGGGTTCGACCTGACCGGGGGCGTGTATGTTCGATCACGCCTGGGCGGGGGCGTGTATGTTTTCCCGATCGTGGGAATCGACTGGCGCATCAACAAGCAGTGGCGGCTCTCGAACGAGAATCAGCCGGGTTTGTACCTGAGTTATGAGATCGACGAGCACTGGCGCTTGAGCGTGGGCGCGCGGTACGACTATCAGGAATTCCGGCTCGAGAACGACGGGGTCGTGCCCGACGGCATCGGCAGCGACGAGCGCGTTCCGGCGACGTTCGGCGTGGATTGGACGCCGACGCCCAACATCACCGTGCAGGCGCGCGTGGGTGCGATGCTCTATCAGAAGCTGAAAGTCCGCAACTCCAGTCGCGACACGCTGGGCGAGTCGGATGTGGACCCCGGTCTGTATCTCAGCGGGGGGCTGGTGCTTCGGTTTTAGCAGGAGACTGGGCCGGCTGGTTGCTCTCGGGTGATTGCGAGGGCGCTTCGGGCGTGATCGGCTTGGGCCCGGTGCCGTACGGAGCGGCATCGACCAGCGTTGCAGTCTTGATCAGGGGCATCGGATCGGTCGGACGGCCTTCGGCACCGATCGGTGATGCGGCGATCGCGCGGATCACATCGGCGCCCGAGATCGCCTGGCCGAACGTCGTGTAGTTACCGTCGAGGAACGCCGTGCCCGGGCGGCTGAGGCAGACAAAGACCTGCGAGCCGTTTGAGTTTGGATCTCCGGAACGGGCCATCGACAGAACGCCGAAATCGTGCTGGAGCGAGCTTTGCTCGAGGTCGATGTTGTAGCCCGGGCCGCCCGTTCCCGTCGCGGTGGGGTCGCCCACTTGAATGACGAACGGATGCCCGCTCTGCAGCTTCGGCACGATGCGATGGAAGATGATGTCGGTGTAGAAACCGCCACCGACAAGCTCTCGGAAATTCCACGCCGTATTGGGTGCAACATCCGGGCGGAGTTGGAACTCGATCACGCCCTTGTCGGTTTCCATGCGGACGTTCTTGTCCACGTAGATGCGCAGGCCGGTGTACGTCTCGTTGTTGGAAAAGAACTTGGGTTCGCGGGTGCCGGGCGGGATGGTGGCCTGCTTCGGGTTCACCATCGGCTGGAGAACGAGGGCGGGGCCGATCTTCTCGCCTCCCACGGAGAGCTGGGCGTACAGCAGCGACGGCGTCTTGGTGTTCCACAGGTTCGGGAACAGCGTCGCAAGATTGACCTTGCCGGGCAGCACCGATGCGGTCGCGACTTTCTGGGCGGTGACCGGGCGCAGCAACTCGATGACGGCTTCGCCTTCTTTCCCCGACGGGATGGTGACCGTCACCGGAATCTCGCGGTTGATTCCGTTGTAGAGCCGCTCGGGCGCGAGCTGGCCGAATGCCGGGGCGGGCACGAAAGCGAACGCCAGAATCGACAAGCAGAGCGCCGAGAGTTTGTTCATGCCAAAGCGTAGCAAGCGCCGCCACGAGCTTCGCGCGACGGACACGAGCTTCGCGCGACGGACACGGCAGCGTGTTGCGGTTGAGCCTTACGGGTCGAGCGTGGCCATGCCCATGACCTCGTCCATCAGCGGCCAGGTATCGCCGACGTTGCGGTCGCGATTGCCGATGCGCGAGATCATGTTGACGATCCGCTTGTCGCTATCCGACAGCCAGAGCACCGACAGGTCGCCCCGCATGACGTTGAGGCCGGAGTTGTGGCTGAAATCCTGCACGCTGGTCAGCGCGTCGGAGATCAGCGCGCCGCTCGCGGCGTCCCCCGCCACGTTCAGCAACTTCGAGCCGTCCGCCATCGCGCCGCGGAACTGGTAGTTGGCGACGATCGTGCCCGGACGCCCCGCCCACTGCGCCGAGAACTTCGAGAACGGATTGGTCCCCTTGTGCGAGGGGCAATAGAAGATCTTGGGTGCGAGCAGATATTCGCGAGAGAACAGGTGGCCGAGGCCGTCGTAGTCCGCGGCACGGGGCGCACGCGTGCCGCCCGATTCGTCGAGCCGGACGGTTGTGGTCGATGCGGCGCGGTTGGCGCCCGAAGAAGAAACGAACTGCGTGCGAGGCAGGAACTGGAAATTGTCCTGTGCGTACATTGAGACGCCGATGGAGACTTGCCGCATATTCGAGCGGCACATCACGCGGCGCGTCGCCTCATTGATCTTGGCGATGGATGGCAGGAGCAGTCCGATCAGGATCCCGATGATGAAGATCGACACCAAAAGGTCGATCAGGGTGAACGCTGCAAGCGCAGGAAAACGTTGCCCCTTCTGGGCCGCACCAATGAGACCGAAATGGGCCTCACGATCCCGCAACTGCCAACCTCCAACGCGGGCCTTCGTCCCGCTCACGGAGCCACCGTACCAGAATCGGTGATCCGCCGCAAGGGGATTCTGGTATTCGGACGTTTCTTGGATACCGCGAATATAACTCGAACAGGACCTCAGAAAATCACCCGCGTGTTTTCTACGGTCCGGGCTTGCGAAAAGGTCACAAATCGGCGATTCTGGCATCAGGTTCGGGAGTCTTCCCGTATCCATACGAGCGGGTGCGTTCTCACCCGTGGAAAGACATTTGTTTGGTGTGTCTGTTTGGTTGGAGGGTCGGGGGACGACCATGGCCGACAGGCGGATCAATCGCGAGCAGGCTGCGCTTGACATCTCTCTGATGCAACGCGTGGCGGCCGGTGACGAAAGAGCCGTCGCCGAGCTATACGACCGTTTTGGGAGTCTGGTGTACAAGATGGCGTTCCAGTCGATGCCAACCCGAGCCGAAGCCGAGGACGCCGTCCAGGAGATTTTCGTTCGGCTTTGGAAAACGGCATCGCGATACGACGCGGAACGCGCGGCACTGGTCACCTGGGTGATGCTGATTTCGCGGCGACAGCTCGTCGATCGGATGCGGCGGAGCCGGGCCCGGATCAAGCCGACCGTCTTGGACGACGCGACGCCCGTTGCCGCGCCCGACCACAGCGACGATCGCACGCAGGGCGAACGCGAAGAGAATATGAAAGAAATGCTCCGGCGCATCGATGCGCTCCCGGAGTTGCAGCGAACCGTTGTGAAGCGCGCCTATCTGGGCGGGCAGACCTTGAGGCAGATCGGTGAAGAACTGAACACGCCGCTTGGGACCATCAAGTCAGCGCTCAGCCGGGCTCTGACCAGATTACGTGAACGTGGAAGTGAGGAATTTGCCGTATGAACACGCAAGAACTCTTCGAAGCCGCCCAACTCGATGCACTCGGACTGCTCGATGAACGCGAGCAGGCGGAGTTCGAGGCCGCCTTTGCCGGCGCGTCGCCCGCGATCCGCGCCCAGCTCCGCGATGAGCAGGCCCGCTTCGCCAAGCCCGATCGTTTCCGCCTGAGCGCCGAGCCGCCCGTCGAGCTCCGGGCTCGCGTGCTGGGCGCAATCAAGGCCGAGATCGCGGAGGTTGCCGGCTCGGCCCGCAGCCGCCTCCACCTCGCCGGACGCGAACTGCCGACGGTCCATCCTGTTCGGCGCGTCAGCAGCGCCTGGCGCGTCGCCACCCTCGCGTGCGCGACGGCGGCGGTCGTTCTCGCGATCCTCGTGCAGCAGCAGAACGCTCAGATGCAGCGTCTGGCGAACGTCAACATGAGCGACGCGACTCTGAACGAGCTTCTGGGTGTGGTCGGGCCTTCCGATCTCACCGACGTGCTGCTCAGCGCCAGTTCGAAGAAGGTTCCGTTTACGGCTGCTCAGCCCGACTTCAAGGGCGAGGCGTCGGTGTTCTACAACCCGTCCAAGCAGACGGCTCGTTTGCTCTGCCGCAACATCGTGACCCAGCCGGGCGAGACCGTTCGCCTGGTCGTTCTCGATGAGGATGGACGCGTGGCCAGCCAGATCGCCGAGTTCGATTCGCAGGGCGAGATCATCTCGAAGTCGGTTTCGATGAGCGGATACAACCCCAAGCAGCTCGCTCTGTACGTCACGGCTCGTGGCGTCGATGCCGCGAAGGGTCATCTGGCGATGATCACGACGAACATCTGAGTTGAGCGGAACAACCCGTCAAACCAAGCCCGGAACCTCCGGGCTTTTTTTCTAGTTCATCCGGGATCTGCCGGGCGGTTGAGCACGTTCCAGAGCGTGAATCGAACGTGCAGGCAACTGCGCCCCTCACGGCGCTTCGGGTTTGTGCCGCATGGCGCAGGCGTTTTACATGCCATGACAGGAAGCTCGCTTGCGCGACTGATCGGAGCGATCGAAAGCCGGCCGCACATGCCGAAGCGGGGTCGGACTCGCGGTTCCCGGAAGAACCTTCGTTATTGCTTTGCGCCGGCATTCGGCCGGCCGACCGTGGTCGCGGCGGTGAACTCCGACCACTTGGCGTCGTCGAGCACCTGATCGATCTGCGAGCCCAGCTCGAACTCCTGCTTGGCGCGGGAGAGTTTGCCCCAGATGCCAAAGCCAAGTCCGCACGTGAGCACGATCGAGCCGAGCAGCACCATTCCGGAGCGTGGCAGACGCTGGTCGTTGATCGGCTGTGTTCCCGAGATAGCGGGTCCCTTGATGAGCGTGACCGCGCCGTCGGCCCGACGCTCGCGTGCCGCGTTCGCGTCGCTGGCGAGCGCGGTCGTGATGATGTCGAGCGTTCGCGCTGCCTTTTCCTTTCCGGGGGCGCGGAGCTCGAGCGAGAGCGTGCCGGGCACCGGGGATTCGTGCGAGAAAGATCCGGTGAGCAGCGTGCGGACGGCGCCGGCGTTTCCGAGCGAGTCGTACCCACGCTGCTTCATGCGGGTCGCGACGGTTTCTGCGAACTGCGGGTCGGAGAGCGTGGCCTCGAGCGCGCGGCGCCATTCGTCGAGTTCGCCATCGGAAAGCTCGCGCCCTCTGCCGTCGGCGGTGATGTCGGCCCGGGCCTCGAAGTCTCCGGGCCAGGCCTGCCCGACAACCGCCCACGACAGCGCGCCCAGCACGCCGAGCGTCAGCACGATGCACAGGGTGATTGCGCCCGCGCGTTTCGCTCCGGCACGCCGGGCGATCGCCGCGCTCGCGACATCAAGCTGGCGCTTCGCCTGGGCGAGCTGCGCCCGCTGCGAGAGCACCTGCTCGCACTGCTCGAAGCGCTTCGCGAGCACCTCGCTTGCCTTACGGACCTTGGAAACGTGCTCGCGCAGGATGGCGCGGTAGCGCTTCAAGCGGCGCTGCCGGAGAGCGCTCAAACCGGAGGGAGAGGGGTGCCGCGCCGCCCCGGTCGCCTTCGGAGCGTTCTGCAGTTCGGTCAGCCGACGCTGCAGCCGATCGCGTTCCGCCCGTTCGTTGGAAAGGCATGCCTTGAGTTCGTCGATCCGAGTGCGGGTGACTTCCGGATCGGCATCGCCGGCCTGGATCTCGCCCACGAGCGCGTGTACGTGCGTGCGTTCGACGGCGAGGAGCTGCTCGTACTCCGTCAGCACTTCTTCCTGGGCCGCGCACCGCCGGGCGACGCGTTCGATGTCCTGACGCAATTGTTCCGAGGCCTGAGTCTCGGCCTCGAGCCGGCGTGCGAGCTCGGCATCGCCCGCGGCGGACTGCTCGGCGGCCCGGTGTGCGGAAGAAACTTCCTCGGCCCGGGCGTCGATCTCGGATTGGCGTGCGGCGAACGCGGCGCTCTGCTCGGCTTTCTGCGATTCGATCTCGGCTTCGCGTTCCTTCAGCGCCCGGGCGCTCTCGCGGAGGGAGGCGCGGGTTGCTTCGAGCTCGGCCTTCTCTCTTTCCAGGTCGCTCTGCAGGCTCTGAAGTTCGGAGGCAAACTCGTCCAGTTCCTTCGCGAGCGATTTCGATTTTTCGGCTTCCGCCTCGTTGGCGGCCGCCCGAGCTTCCTGCTCTTTTCTAGCCGCCTCTTCGCGTTCGCGCTGTTCTGCTTCCAGCCGCTGACGCTCGGCTTCTTGCTCTCTTTGTTGCGCCTCGTGCTGCTTTGCTTCCTGTTCGCGGCGTTCGGCGTCGCGTCTCTGGCGCTCGGTTTCCTGCTGCTTCAGAGATTCGTGTTCGCGTGTGCGTGTCTCGAGTTCCGACCGCAAGGTGTCGAGCTGCGCCTCGACTTCGGCGCGCGATGCGGCCGCCGCCTCCGATTCGGACCGGAGCAGTTCGACCGTTTTTTCGATCTCGGATTGCTTCGCGAGAGCCTGTTCGAGCTGAACGGATCGGGAGGCGAGCTCGGTCTCGTTCGCGACAAGTCGAGACTGCACTTCCACCAGCTTGCTTTCGATCTCTTTGCGTTCTTCGTAGAGCTTTTTCAGCCCCTGGATGCTCTTCTCAAAGTCGGTCATCGCTCCGAGCGCGTCGGCGATATGCCGGTCACCCGAGTTCGAAGACTGGGAGGGAGCGCTGGTTTGCGTCGCTTCGTGGCTCATTTCCATCTCTCGAAAACCGGGCGCGCCGACCACTTCGCGGCTCGACAGGGCCGCGAGAAGCCTCTCTGGATTTCGCTTATCGGCACTCAACCCACGCCTCTGAAGCCGATCCTGCGGAGCGGGCAAATTGGGGAAAATCGCATTCCTATGCGTCGGTCCGGCCGGCGCAAGCCCTTGCCGCTCGTACGCCTCGCGCAAAGAACGACACCCCGGGGCTTTCACTCGGAAAGCCGCCGGAGCGTGCCGTCAATAGGAGGTCGAAGCCCGCTTCAGGGGCAGATCAGGCTGTCGTACGAAGAGACAAAGCGGACGAAATCGCCGTCGTCTGTCTGGCCGTTGCCGTCGAAATCGCCGCCGGTGTAGGGTCCACCGGGAGCGATGAGGGCGTCGTAGTAGCCAACGAACGCAACGAAATCCGCGTCATCGACGATGGAATCAAAGAACAGGTCGCCCGGGCAACGGATCCGGCCGTGAAGATACTCGGCGGCCTTGCGGACGTTGATGATGCCCCAACCGAAGTTTGTGTCCTTGCCCGGAGCGCCCTCGTCGGTCGAGGTCTGCTCCAGCACCCAGCGCGTCGTGGCGGGGGGCACGGCTGGCAGAGGGTTCGCGGGCACAAAGCTGCCGAGCAGCAATCCGGCGGCCCCCGCAACGTGCGGCGTGGCCATCGACGTGCCGTCGAAGTTTGCGTAGGAGTGTCCGTTGTTGTACTGATAGATATTGACGGTCGTGTTGTTGTTGGCGAGCAAATCGTCGCCATCGGCCTGGGATGCGCCCACCACCGGAATTGCAAAGGTCGTGCTCACATTGAGCGTGCCCTGAAGGCCGCCCGCGACGTTGTTCGAGATGATCACACCGATCGCGCCGGCCGTGAGCGCGTTGTTGGCCTTGACGAAGAACGAGACCGAGTTGGCGTCCGGCGAGCCGCGCCGGACGTGGGCGATCTTGCCGCTGACCGAGGGTGGGAACGCCGCGGCATTTTCGCCGAACCCGCAATACACGGCGGGCGCCGTGACAGCGCGGATGACACCACCGGTGATCGTATTGACCGGGTGGTTGACCGAAAGCCAGTTGGCATTCCACGCAACCACGGGCACGCTCGACTGGACGCTGACGCCGGGAGCCGCGACCGAGATGTGCGAGCCGAAGTTGGAGAACGACGCGAAATTGGAGCCCGAATCAACGGCGGAAATCGCCATGACCGAGGAGAAGCCTGCGGGGTAACGCGTCGTGCCGGAGGCCTGATTGCCCGCCGCGGCAACCAGCAGCACGCCGTTGGCGAGCGCCGCATCGCACGCAGCCTGCAGAGAAGGATCGGCCCCGGAACCCGAGAGCGACATGCTGATGACGCGGGCGCCGTTTGCAACCGCCCAATTGATTCCGGAGATCAGGTAGCTCCACGACCCGCTGCCGCTGTTGGCGAGCGCCTTGCCGATGAGGAGCTGCGCCGTCGGCGCGACTCCGACAACGCCGTCGGTATTGTCGAGCGCGAGGATCGTGCCCGAGCAGTGCGTCCCGTGCCGGTTGTAGTCCTCGACCGTTTCGCCGGGAACGAATGAGTTCGTGAGCGCGACCGGAAGATCGGGGTGGGCCGTATCAACACCCGTGTCCAGCACGCAGACTTTGACGCCGTTCCCGTTGCCCCACGAGGGCCAGACCTGATCCGCGCCGATCATCGCGATGCCGTAAGGCATGGACTGTGCCTCGGCGTGCATCTCACGATCCGGTGTTGCGTACAGCACGCCGGGCTGCTGCATCAGCTTTGCTACCACGGCATCGACCGAGCCTTCATCGGCTTCGACGATCAGAAGTCCGGGCACGAGATCGATGCGTTCGATCGTCCGGCGCACGCCGGAGCGCGAGAGCGTGTCGGCCTCTGCCGCGGCATCGCGATCCACGAACGGATCGAAGCGGACGAGCACGCGGGTCGGATGCTGGCCGTTCGGGAACTCGGGCCGCACGGGTGCGATGCCGCTGCCCGCGACGAATCCGTTCACCGATTCCACCGAAGAGAGCAGGATCGCGCTGGGCGCTGTGGACGGTCCGGCGAGCGCGCAGCTCGCGGCAGCAGCCACCCCGGCGAGCGCTGCGATTCGTGCGGTTGTGCGATTGTTCTTCATGGCGGTTTCCCATTCTCCGAGTCTTGCGTCTCGGTTCGTACCCGGCGAGGCGAATGAAGCTCCGAGTCGGTCTCGGCGCGTGCGCGTGGTCCCAGATTATCAGGGGCAGACGAGCGAGTCGTACGTCGATGCGAAAATGACGAAGTCGGCATCGTCCGCGTAGCCGTCGCCGTTGAAATCGGCCCCGGTCCACGCGCCGCCGGGCGAGACCAGGCTGTCGTAGAAGCCGACAAAGCCGACAAAGTCGGCGTCGTCAACGATCCCGTCCGCGTTCAGGTCGCCCCGGCAGACCGCACGCCCGTACAGGTAGTCCGCGCCGGCCTTGACATCGACCAATCCCCATCCGAAGAAATCGTCGCGGCCCGTCGCGCCGAGGTCCACGCTGGTTCGTTCGATGATCCAGCGCAGGCTCGCGGGCGGCAGCGGGGCGGGCTGCGAAACGGAATTGAACAGCCCGATCAGCATCGCCGCCGCGCCCGAAGTGTGCGGGCAGGACATGGATGTGCCGCTGAGGTAGTCGTAGGTGTGGCCGGTGATGGCCTGGTTGAACGTCGCGGTCGGCAGGGTGAGCGCCTGGAGCGCATTGCCGTCGTTCTGGCTGATGGAAGAGACGGGAACGGGAATGTGCGTGTTCAGCGAGCCGGTGAAGGTCGCGTTTCCGCCCGTATTGTTCGAGATGATGACGCCGATGGCGCCGGCGTCGAGCGCGTTCTGAGCCTTCACCGCGAACGTGGTGTTGTTTCCCCGCCGGATGTGGGCGATGCGGCCGGCGACGTTGGCCGGGAAATCCGCCGGCACGCTGCCGAAGCCGCAGTAGACGACCTGCCCGGTGAGTGATCCTCCCCGCGCGCCGGAAAGATTGCGTGCGGCACGCGCGATGTTGGAGAAAGTAACCGTCGTGGTCACGGTCGGAATGGAGGAGAGCACATCGACGCCCGGCGCTGTCACCGAGACAGCCGATCCGAAACTCGAGAAAGTTGCGAGCTGCGAGCTCGAATCGACGGCGGAGATCGACATCACGCCCGGGAACGAAGCCGGATAGTTCGGTGCCGAGTTCGCGGCATTGCCCGCCGAAGCGACAACGAGTACGCCCGCGTTGAACGCGTTCAGGCAGGCTTCTTCGAGCGCCGGATCGGGGATGTCCTCACCCAGCGACATGCTGATGACGTCGGCACCCTGAAGCACCGCCCAGTCGATCGCGGTGGCGATCCAACTGTCAACGCCGTAGCCGCCGTTGTTCAGCACCTTGCCGATGATGAGCGAGGCGCTCGGCCCGACGCCGATGACGCCCTCGGTGTTGTCGAGCCCCAGGACCGTACCGGAGCAGTGCGTGCCGTGCTGGTTGTAATCGTCAACCGTCAGCCCGGGAACGAACGAGGCGTTTGCGATTGTGGCCGGAAGATCGGGGTGCGTGAGATCGAGTCCGGTGTCGAGCACGGCGACCTTCGCCCCGCCACCCTTGCCGTACTTGGCCCAGGAGATGTCGGCCTTCACCAGCGAGATGCCATACGGGACGGATTGAGCGTGCGCTCGGCGCACGTAATCGGGCGAGGCATACTTCACGCCGGGTTGCCCGTTCAGATTTGCGCACACGGCTTCAACCGTGCCGGGCGCGACCGAAACAACCCGCAAGCCCGGAACGATGCCGATTGTTCGAAGCGTCTCTCCAGCTCCCGCGGCACGAAGCGTCGCATCCTGCGCTGCCCGATCGACGAACGGCTCCATCCGAACGAGGATCTGGGTCGGATGAAACCGCGGAATCGCCTCGATCACCTCACGCGATGCAAAGCCCTTGCCGGGCTCGAATCCGTCGAGCGATTCGCCCGAATTCCGCAGGATCGAGGACGGTGCATCCGCCTGACCCGCGCCGGCGTGAAGCGTGAGAGTGGCCATGAGCGCCATGCCGGCGCATCCGACGAATCCTGCTTTGAACATCCATCCTCCTGAGCGAAGACACCGGGGCCGAAGCGGCTCGTTCCTATCTTCGCAGGAGAGCGAAGATTGTGCAATCCAATTGCACAAAAGTCCGAGAAAACCGGCCAGAACCGGACCAGACATGGGAGGTCCACGCCCCAAATCCGCACGCGTCCAATCCGGCATGAGTATCCTCCCGGTTTTCGGGCCACAAATCTGGTGGCCCCTTTACTCGGGTGAATTGAGGAGCGCGAGCGTGCGGGATCGAAAGCCCTTCGTCGGCGGCAACTGGAAGATGAACACCAACCGCACCACCAGCGCGGATCTCACGCGGGGTGTGGTCGATGCGCTCGCGCCCGTGAGCGGTGTCGATATTGCGATCTACCCGCCCTTTCCCTATCTGCTTGCCGTGCGGTCGATCCTCCGTGACCGGGGCAGCTCGATCCAGCTCGGCGCGCAGGATTGCTACAACAAGCCCGACGGCGCGTTCACCGGCGAAGTCTCGCTCGAAATGTTGAAAGACTGCGGCGTGCAGACCGTGCTCGCGGGTCACAGCGAACGCCGCCACGTCATCGGCGAAACCGACGAAATCGTCAACGTGAAACTGCGAGCGATCGTCGAGGCCGGCTTGACCGGAATCCTCTGCATCGGCGAAACGCTGGAACAGCGCGAATCCGGCCACACCGATCCGGTCAATCAGCGCCAGCTGCGCGGCGGCCTTGCCGACATCTCCGCCGATGCGCTCGAAAAAATCGTCATCGCCTACGAGCCGGTCTGGGCCATCGGAACCGGCAAAACCGCGACCCCCGAAGATGCGCAGGATGTCCACGCCAAGCTCCGCAAGTTGCTGAGCCAGATGTACAACGCCGATGTCGCCAAACGCACCCGCATCATCTATGGCGGAAGCGTGAAGGCCAGCAACGCCGAAGAGCTGTTCCGTCAACCGGACATCGATGGCGGATTGATCGGTGGCGCATCACTGAAGGCCCCGGAGTTTGCCGGAATCGTCAAGGCGGCAGCAGCGACCGCAGCCAAAGCCTGAAGCGCGTCCGGTACTTGATGCCTTGATGCCTCCTGCCTCGATGCCTTCTTGTCATCGATCTGCACCGTCTCGCGCGCCCCGGACTTTCTTTCAGACACGCGAGATCGAAAAGAGCGGCTCGCGGCCGGAGAGCATCGCATCCACCGCTTCGTGTGCCGCCTTGTAGCCCATCGACATGCCATGCCCCGTGAAGCCGCCGCAGAACCAGACCGGTGACTGTGGCGCGATCGGCCCGATCAGTGGCAGCCCATCCGGCGAGAAACCCATCGTCCCCGCCCAGCGCGAGATGATGGGCAGCGGCTCACTCTTGCTGTAGCCGAGCATCGCCCGCGCGAACGATTCGAGTGCATTCTGCACGTTCGCCGTCGTTCGGTCTTCGAAACCGACCTCCTGCTCCGCGAAATACGTGCGGCAGCCCCCGACCACAATCGTTCCGTCTGCCGCCTGACGGAAGTACTCGCTCCCGTCGTTCGCGTAGTACGAGGCTGCGAGCGTGCGGCCGTTCGGCGCGAGGCCCAGCATCTGGCCCCGCCGGGGTTTCACGAGATTCTCAAACTGAGGGAGCAACAGCGATGCGCAGGCATTCGTGCAAACCAGCACGCGCTCGCAGCGAACAGTGAAATCCGCCGCACGCACGACGACTTTTCCGAAGCCCCCTCCCCGAGGGAGGGGGTTGGGGGTGGGTTGGTTTGTTGCAGCGGCATCGTGAAGCAGCGACCGCCCTTCCCCATCCTCAATCCCAAAAACCTCCTGATTCTCAAGCACCGGCGAAGCAAGCTTGCCCGCGAGCAGTTTCATCAGTTGATACGAATTCACGCTCGCGTCCGATGGATTCACGAGTGCGCACGAGATGCGACCCGACTTCCAAGCACTATCCGCAGGCGCGGCCTTGTCACCGGGTTCGAGCCAGCCGACTTCGAGCCCATCTTCACGCATCAACGTCAGCGAGCGTTCGAGCCCGGCACGATTTAACTTCGCGTACGCCGCGTCCGGTTCCCACACCTCGCCCGAATCTCCGGCACGCAGCGCGAGCAGCGTTGAAGGAATCCGCCGGTAGCTTTCCAGCGATTCGCATCCTTCGTGCCGCAGGCCTTCGAGGTTTGCCTCGGTGAATCGCCAGAGATCGCGCGCCGGAGCGCGGCCGTAAAGATCGATTGCTTCCGCGTAGTGACACGCCGCGCCGCGCATGAGGAAGCCGGCGTTGCGCGACGAAGCACCGCTCGCGAGCGCATGCCGTTCGAGGATGACAAAGGACTCGTTGCGCTTCTGGAGTGCGATTGCGGCGGAAACGCCGCAGACACCCGCGCCGACGATGCACGTCCCCACGTCGAGCGTGGTGGGGGATTGAGCGGATCTGCGCCAGTGGGAGACGGTCATGTGAAAGGTCGCTTGGGTTGCCTGCCCGACGAACGATACCGGATTCAACCTTGCGGCACCCGAATCGAAACGTCCCATAATGCACGACCTGTACGCAACAGCCTGCCGATAGTCATTTAGGCTAGATCAGCTAGACTAGTCTACCGAATCCACTCGGAGGCACAACCATGACCTGGAATCTCGCCGACGCCAAAAACCGCCTGAGTGAACTGCTCGATCGCGCGCGGCGAGATGGTCCTCAGATCATCCGTCGACGCAAGGACGCTTTCGTCCTTCTTCCTGCGGACCAATTCGAGCAACTGACCGGCAAGTCGCCCACATTCACCGATTGGCTGCTCAAAGGTCCGCGCATCGATGATCTGCAGCGGTTGCCTCGAAGCGATTCACCCATGCGTGATGTGTCGCTCTGAATTGACATCTTGAACGTGCGAGCGACCAACTCATGAAAACGCTGATCGACACGGATGTGCTATCTGAAGCCCGCAAACCAGATGGTCATGCCTCGGTCAAGCAGCGGCTCGCCGCGGCGGACCCATCCGATCTGTTCATCAGCGTGATATCAATCGGCGAGATCGCCCACGGGATCGCGCGGCTGCCGGCCGGCGCAAGACGCCGTGATTTGGAAACGTGGTTCGGCATGACAGAGCGGCATTTCGCCGACCGAATTTTGTCCATCGATCGCGATATCGCGCAACTTTGGGGAGAGATCACAGCGAAGGCGGCGAGCGCTGGCCGGACGCTGCACGCCGCCGATGGACTGATCGCCGCGACCGCGCTCCATCACGGGCTGCGGATCATGACCCGTAACGTAAAGGACTTTGAGGCAACGGGAGTTCTTCTCACAAATCCGTGGGAGAGCTGGACGTCCGAGTGAGTTCGGGCGGGCCGCGGACGAACTGGCCAGACGTCGATGCGGTATCCTCTGTGTCATGCAAGCCGCAAAGCTATTTCCGCGAATAAATGATCCGGCGCCCGCGTTTGTATGCAAGAACAACACGCAAAGGAGCGACCCGCGCCGATTTCGCGTGCCGCTCAAGCACGTTGCGCTTACTCACACATACAGCGAAGCACCAAATGCCGCGGCTGGCGAGAGGGCACTGGCCGCACTGCCGGAAACTGAAAGCGTGGCACAGTTGCGGAGTGTGCTTGCGGGTGGCAATGGACTTGGCTTATTTGCTTCGGCTGAACTGGAAAGAAAAGCCAATACTGGAACAATCGATCGAGCTGGACGTGTTGCCCAAGCACTGGCCGGCGCGGTCGTGCTCTTCCCGCCGCACGAATGGGACGAGGTGCGGTCACACATGCGAGACTGGTTCCCAGACGGATTGGAGGCTCAATTCGGACCGCTTCCATACACATGGGACGACATCGTCCCGTTCGCTGGCGTGAACTTTAGCGAAGAGCGTTGGTTTGTTGTCCTGCGCGGACCAATGGCTGGGAGTATTTGCTGGTTCACGCACGATGGGGATTGCGTGATGGACAAGCCGTGGGCGACCGACGTGCGCGCATGGGGAGAGCGAATCTGGCGTGAAGTGCCCTCGGTGCTCGGTGGTGTTATTCGCTATTCGGCGATTGACTCGATCGACGAAGTCCCGCCGAATACGGAACTCTTTCCCGAGGAGTATGTCGCCGACTTGCGGACGACGAATTTGTCAGACCGGACCTGACGAAACAACGCGCTTACACCTTCGGACCCGCTCCGCGCACCGCCTCCGGCATCTCAAACTGCTTGTCATTCTCGCGGAAGCCCTTCGCAAGCTTCGCGGCCTGCGCGTCGTAGGCGCCGCCATCCTTCCACGTATTCCGCGGCATCAGCACATCGCTCGGGACGCCCGGAACAGCCTTCGGAACATGCAGCCCGAAGATCGGGTCGGTCGCGTACTCGGCCTTGGCGAGCGAGCCGTCGAGAATCGCGGTCACAAACGCACGGGTGTAGGCGAGTTTGAAACGTTGGCCGGTTCCGTAGGGCCCGCCGGTCCAGCCGGTGTTGAGCAGCCACACGTTCGTGCCGTGCTGCTTGATCTTGTCGGCGAGCTGCTTGGCGTAGCTCACCGGAGGCCGCGGCAGGAAGACGCCTCCGAAGCACGGGCTGAAATTGGGCTGAGGCTCGGTCACGCCCGCCTCGGTGCCGGCGAGCTTGCTGGTGTAGCCGTTGATGAAGTAGTACATCGCCTGCTCGGGCGTCAGCTTGCTGACGGGGGGCATGACGCCGTACGCATCGGCGGTGAGGAAGATGACGTTCTTCGGATTGCCGCAGACGCTGGGGATGATCGCGTTGTCGATGAAATCGACGGGGTAGGTGACGCGCGTGTTCTCAGTGAGCTTCGCGCTGTCGTAATCCGGGATGCGCGAGACCGGATCGATCACGGTGTTCTCGAGCACGCTTCCGAACTTGATCGCGTTCCAGATCTGCGGCTCGCCTTCCTTCGAGAGCTTGATGCACTTGGCGTAGCAGCCGCCCTCGAAGTTGAACGCGCCGCGATCGCTCCAGCCGTGTTCATCGTCGCCGATGAGCATGCGATTCGGATCGGCGCTCAGCGTCGTCTTGCCCGTGCCCGAAAGCCCGAAGAAGAGTGCCGCGTTGTCGCCCTTCATGTCGGTGTTGCACGAGCAGTGCATCGGGAACACGCCGACTTCCGGCATGTCGTAGTTCATCGCGTAGAACAGGCTCTTCTTCATCTCGCCCGCGTATTCGGTGCCGATGATGACGACGAGTTTGCGCTCCAGGCTCTGGAGAATCAGCACCGGGCTCTTGACGCCGAACTTCTCCATCTCTTCCTTGGTCAGGCGGCGGCGGCCCGCGTTGATCACGGTCCAATCCTGCTGGAAAGGCCCGGTCACCGGCCCCGCGCCCTTGCTGCCTTGGCGAATGAAAAGCGTTGAGCAGAAAAGGCTGTGCCACGCCTGCTCGGTCACGACGCGCACGCCCAGGCGATACTTCGGATCGGCGCCGACGTAGCCCTCGAACACATACAGGTGCGGGCGGGTGTTCAGGTGATCAACCGCGATCTTCAGCGCGGCATCAAAGTTCGCCGGCGTGAACGGGCGGTTGACCTTGCCCCACCAGATGTTGTTCTTGATACCCGGCGTCTCTTCCAGGTACTTGTCATTCGGGCTGCGGCCGGTACGGTCGCCGGTCATGCACACCAGCGCGCCGTTCGCCGCCAAGGTTCCTTCACCTGCCGCCACTGCTCGCTGCACCAGTTCCGCCGGGCTCAGGTTGAAACTGGTCTTGTGCGGAGCCAGATCCAGGTTGCTGAGATAGCTCGTCGACGGCGTGACTTTCTGCGAAGCGGTGGGGGTGCTCGACAAGTGTGAATCCTCCGTGTGAGTCTGCAATTGATCTGTGGACTGATATGCCGCGGTTCTGTGCGTTACATCCCGACGAAACCCCGCGGCAGAGCGATCTGAATGTCGCTCAGGGGGTAACGCAGAGCCTAGCCACAGACCTTCCAAAAATCGAGAATTCGCCCGACCCCAGCCGAGGCAACGGCTCCAGCCTTCAAATGCCGGAAGCGGGTGAATGAGTAGCGTTTTCAGCCGTGTAAAAGGCGGGAAAGCGCCGTTCAGGGGCGTTTGGACCCGGCCTGCGAATCCGGAGAGATTTCGTTGCTTTGGGCAACAAACGCCACGTCCGGATCAACCGGCAGATCATCGAGTTCGTCGATGGGAGCGACGGATTTGGCCTTTGCGGCGAGATGCTGCGTGATCAGCATCGTCGCGGCACCGGCAACGGCGATCAAACCAGTCGCCCACTGTGCCACGGTCAGGTGCGCATCGTGCGGGAAGAGAAAGGGAGCGATGATGGAGACGGTGATCGGTTGCAACTGCACGACTCCGGCCGAGACCGCGAGCCCGAGCGCCTGGATGCTCTTGAAGTAGGCCGTGTGCCCGACGCCGATGCCGATGATCGCGGATGCCAGCATCATGGCCCACATGCTCCCGGACATTTTCAGGACCCCGAGGCCGAAGTCGTGCTCCTTGGTTTGGAGGTCGCGAGCGAAGAGGATCATGAGCGCGATCATGAACGCCGCCGTGAGCTGGCTGACAGCACTGAAGGCGAGCAGCGGCTTCATTCCGTGCATCGTGGCGCGGACGCTGAGCGCGTATCCGGCGTAGAGAAGGCCCGAAGCGATCGATAGGATGACGCCGACCGCGGTTCCCTTTCCGAGTCCGCCCGGCGTGAGCGCAATGGTGAGCATGGTCCCGCAGACCACCATGGCGATGCCCAGGATAAACCCGGGCTTCTTGATGATCGCCCGTTCAGCGGGAAACATGATCGCGGCGGCACACGTCACGAAAACGATCTGGAACCGAAGGCTGAAGGTCATCAGGCTGGGATCAACGAAGTAGGGCGCAAGTCCGAAGCAGACCTGGGCAGCGGTGTTGAAAATGGTCGGCCAGAGCGCCGCCTTCCAAAGGCCAGCCGGAAGAGTTCGTTTCCAGGCCGCCACGAGCAGCAGTGGAAGCCAGAGCAGCGCGGAGAAGCCGTAGCGCCAGCCGTTGGCCGTCCAGCCGTCCACCTGTCCAGTGAAGAACCGAAGAAAGAGCGGGATGGTCGTCCAGCAGGCGAGCGATGTGAGAATCAGAGCGATCCCCGCACCCGTGCCCGGATGCGTTTGCTCGGGCCCGCTGATTGTCCCGGATTGCTTCATGCCTTCCCGCGTCCGAGCGAGGATATGGGCCATGAGCAAACGAAGTTCGTGGACGGACTCCGCTTTTACATGCTCGGCAGGCCCGATTCGTTGCGCACCACGAAATGCGCTCGGGATCGATAGACGGGAGCGAATCGGGCGTACGTCGGTTCGGCAACCGAATCGAAAAACTGTTTCGCGACCTCGACGCCCCATCCCCGTTGGCCGGAGAGTTCGAGGTGTTCCCATCGCTTCCAGCGCACCGACGGAGGCGCTTCCACGAAAACGCACAGGTTCAGGTGCGGGAGGATGCGGTCGTGCAGGGCGTGGATGCCCTCGATCACCACCATCGGCCGCGGCGCGACTTCGCGATAGCCCTCGCGTGCGTGCGAGTGAAACGACCACTTCGGAATGTTCGCGGCTTCTCCGCGGCGCAAGGTGTTGATGTTCTCGATGAGCAGTGAAAGATCCGCCTTCTCCGGGTCGTCGCGATCTTCGTACCTCACCTTGTCATAGTCGGGCAGGTAGTCGTCCGTCGCGAGGCAGACGCCGCCGAGCGTGCAGAGGCGATTGGTGAGCAGGGACTTGCCCGCGCCGACCGGGCCGGTGACTCCGACGACGCCGACCGAAACGCAGCGCTCACGCAGCGCACCGAGCAGCGTTCCCGGTGCCTGGTCCCACGAAAGGTGGATCTGCTGCGGCCCCGTCATGGATGGTCAGCCTGGCGCGATTGGATGATGGAGGTCGGGGCCTTGGGTCGCAACGCGTGGACGTCGCGGGCGAGAGCGAGGTATTCGTTCGCGCGTTCCTCGTCCCCTTGCCGCTTGTAGTGCCAGGCGAGACGCGAGTAGCCCCGCCGGATCGCGGCGAGCGGAACGCCCTTGCCTCCCGCGAGCGCGCGGGCCGATGCTTCCATCAGAGGCAGGCCTTCATCGGCCTTGCCGAGCGCACTCAACGCGCTGCCGATCGCTCCATCGGCCTGCAGCACCTGCCAATCGTCCGCGGGGAAGAGCCTGAGCCGCGATTCCTTCGCACGCCGCGCCGCTTCGAGCGACTCATCGAGCTTGCCCCGCAGCAGCAGGATGTCGGCGAGGACGAGCAGCGACCCGCTGCCCGCGAGCTGGTCCCTTCCGTAGACCAGCTCGCACGCCTCGATGGAATCGCGGATGTTCTTCTCTGCTTCGGCGAGCTGATTCCGTTCGGTCTGGAGGTCCCCGAGCCCAAACAGGATCCGGGCTGTCGCGGCGCTCTTCAGACCGTTGATCTTCCGCGTCTGTCCGGCGGCGAGCAGCAGGACGCTCTCGGCGCGGTCGATCCGCCCGAGCGAAAACAGGCACAGGCCGACATTCATCCGGGCGAAGACCGTCTCCGGGTGCTCTTCACCGAAGACGCCGATGGTTTCCGCGAGCGCGGCTTCGAGCAAGGGCAGCGCGAGGTCGAGCCGGCCGGAATCGACATAGAGAATGCCCAGGTTGTTGAGCGACGTCGCGATTTCCTTGTGCGGACTCGTGAAAAACTTTCGCTGCATCTCCAGCGATTCTTTGAAGAGCGGCTCGGCCTCCGCGTACTGGCGCTTGTCCTGAAGAATCGAGCCGAGATTGGAAAGCGTGCGCGCGACGGTCGGGCTCTCCGCCGCCTGCTTCACCGACAACTCCAGCGCCTCACGCGTCAGGGCCTCGGCCTCGTCGAACTTTCTCTGGTTGCGAAGGCACAGCGCCAGGTTGTCCATCGTCTGGCCGAGTGTCGGGTGCTCCTGCCCCGGGACCGCGCGGCTCAGCCGGAGCGCATCGCGCCAGAGTTCTTCGGCTTCCGCAAGCCGGTTGGTGCGACGGAGCAGCGTCGCGAGGTTGTTCTTGCCGGTGGCGAGGTTGTACGGTTCGGTCGCGCGGTGCTTCTCGAGCGCCGCGACCACTTCGCGATAGTATTTTTCCGCTTCCTCGTACTTTCCTTCGTCATCGAGCAGGAAGGCAAGGCTGTTGACCGCCTCGATGTACGGGATGCTCTCCTCGCCCGATGTCGACCGCCGAAGCTCCAGAGTCTTGCGGATCTGCGGCTCCGCAAGGTCGAGCAAGCCCAGACTGAGATACGCATCGCAGAGCGTCTGGCGCACCTCGGCCTCGACTCGGGGCTGATCCTTGAGCGAACCCTGATCCAAACGAGCCGCCGCCTGATCGATCACCTGCCTCACCGTCATGTCCGGCGTCGCGCCCTTTTCCGGATCGCCCGCCGCGATCATCTCCTGCAAGAAGCTCCGCACCGCGAGCGCGGTCTCCGCCTCGTGCTGCGCCTCACCCTTCGCACGCGTCGCGGCCTCGGCCTGCCGATCCGCTTCTTCCTTTGCCCGTTTCGCCGCCGCGGCAGCCATGTCGCTGTTCTCGCGTGCAAGGACCGCGATGTCGCGTTGGTCCCGCGCCTGGATCAATCCGTAACTCGCGAGCGCCAGGCCGACCACCAACGCGAGCAAGACCGCGGACGCGGCGGTGAGCGCGATCCGGTGTCGCCGAGCGAACTTGCCCGCTCGATACAGCCTGCCGGGCGGGCCCGCGAGCACGGGCTGGCCGTTCAGCGCCCGCTCGAGGTCCTGACCCAGGTCGCGTGCCGATGCGTAGCGACGGTCGCGGTCCTTCTCGAGACTCTTGAGCAGAATCCAATCGAGATCGCCCCGCAGTGCGCGGGCGAGGGAGGTCGGGCGATCACGCCGGCGCTCGGCGATGGACTTTGTGCTCGCGGATGCGGAATCGGCGAACCGCTGTGATGCGCGGACCGGATCGGCCTCGCGCAGCAGGCGGAGCATCTCCAGCGCCGCGCCGCGGCTGGGCGGCTCGATGGGCAATCGACCGGTGAGAAGCTCGTAGAGCGTGACGCCAAGCGAGTAGACGTCGGAACGCACGTCCGCGTCAACGCCCGCCGAGCCGGCCTGCTCGGGGCTCATGTACTCCGGCGTGCCCAGGAAATGCCCGGCGAGTGTTTGCGCCTGCTGCACTCCGGGCGCGGTTGCTTTCGCGATGCCGAAGTCGATGATGCGAGCCCGCGCCGGCGCGTTCGGAAGATCGGATTCCGGGTGCACCAGGATGTTCGACGGCTTGAGATCCCGGTGGATGATTCCCCGCTGGTGGGCGTGCTGGACGGCCTCGCACACATCGATCATCAGACGCACCCGCGCCGGAATGTCCATGAGCGCGTCGTCGCAGAAGCGCGTGATCGGTACGCCCCGCACGAGTTCCATGGCGAAGAACGGCCGACCATTTGCCGTCACGCCGGCGTCGAGAATCTTGGCGATCCCCGGATGATCGAGCAACGCGAGCGTCTGGCGTTCTCCCTCGAATCGCACGATGATCTCACGCGTGTCCATCCCCGGCTTGAGGACTTTCAGCGCGACCGTGCGCCGCAGCGGCTGCTCCTGCTCCGCCTCGTACACCACGCCGAACCCGCCCTCGCCGATGACTCGAACGATCTTGTACGCGCCGACCTGATCGCCCGGCGCGAGCCAGCCGGTGTGCAACACAACCGGCGAAACCGCTTGATCGATCGTCGGCGAATCCGGATTGACGTTCCGCGTCGTGCGCGGCGTTCCGGCGGGCGTCGTTCGCGCGTGCCGCGTCGGGTCGTCGCTGAACTCAATTGGGCGACCGTCCGACTCCGTCATGCACAAGCGTATTGCGCCGTGTCATCGCCGTCCCCGGCGCACGAGCCAGCAGGCGGGACGGATTTCGGCCGTCAAGTCCGCAATACCCGCCTTCATCCGGGCAAGGCATTCCGTCAACAACGCGCGGTTCTTGGGCGCCGCTTTCATCAGCGCCCGGGCATTGCTCCGCAAAAGCGCGTAGTTCCGGCTCTCCCTCGCCCGCACCTCCGCCCTGGTCCAAACCTTGCGTCGTTCGACCCGATCTCCGTTTGCCCCGATCGCTTCGCCGACTTCCTCTGCCGTTGGAAGCGACGAGTGCTCCGTCCCGATCGCAACGGCGTCGTCGATCAGATAGAACCCGCCCGGCCTCACCAGCCGCCGGGCGATCGGTATCGCACGCTCAAACGGAAACAGGTTGAGCAGCACGACCGCATCAAAGGGCTCCGCCCGAAATCGCTCCGCAAGCCCGACCCGGAAATCACACCGCGATCCAACCCCCTTCACCGCCGCCAGCCCGCGGCAGCTCATCACAAACGGCTCAAATGCGTCCACCCCCGTAACGACGCAGCCGGTCGCACGCGCGACCTCAATCGCGACCGCTCCTTTTCCGCACCCGAGATCCAGCACTCGAGAATTCTCCCGAATCCCAACGCTCGCCAGCCACCGGGCCATCAGCCTCGGCTCGCTACCGAGCGCATCCAGCGGACGAAAGAACTCCTCCAGCAGATGTGCTCCGCGCGCCGGCAAGTCAAGCGAGCGCGCCGCAAGCCCCCCTCGCCCAGCGCCCACTTTGCCCCCACGTTTTCGAACCGACTTCCGCAACCTGAAACTCCAAATTCCCCCAAGCGCCAAGCCCTTCACATTCAAGGTGTCAGTATGGCAGGTTCGGGTCGGGACCCGCCTCGGAGAGGCGGGGAAGGGACGGGGAGGGGGGCTTGCGGGGGGTTCACGCCCTTCTCATCTGGTTCTGGTAAAACCCGGGCGTTGGCACGCGGGTTGCCCTATCAAAGGGCGATAGCGGTTTTGAGAAAGGAAGGAGAATCTATGTCCAAAATCATCGGAATCGACCTCGGCACCACGAACTCGTGTGTTGCCGTCATGGAGGGCACCCAGCCGAAGGTGCTCATTAATAGCTCGGGCAACCGGATCACCCCCTCGGTGGTCGCGTTTACAGAGAAGGGCGAGCGCCTCGTCGGCCAGCCCGCCAAGCACCAGCAGGTGACCAACCCCAAGAACACGATCTTCTCGATCAAGCGGTTCATGGGGCGGCGGCACAGCGAAGTGATGTCGGAAGAAAAACTGGTTCCTTACACCATCGTCGGCGGCCCCGATGATCCGGTGAAGGTGAAGGTCAATCAAGGCGAGTTCACGCCCCAGCAGGTCAGCGCGTTCATTCTTCAGGATCTGAAGAAGACCGCGGAAGACTACCTGGGCGAGAAGGTCGACCGCGCGGTCATCACCGTGCCGGCGTACTTCAACGATGCGCAGCGTCAGGCAACCAAGGACGCGGGCGAGATCGCCGGCCTCAAGGTCGAACGCATCATCAACGAGCCGACGGCGGCAGCGCTTGCGTACGGCCTCGATAAGGGAAAGAAGAACCAGAAGATCGCGGTCTTCGATCTCGGTGGCGGCACGTTCGACGTGTCGGTGCTCGATATCGGCGACGGCGTCTTTGAAGTGCTGAGCACCAACGGCGACACCCACCTGGGCGGCGACGACTGGGATCAGCGCGTCATCGACTTCCTCGCGGAAGAGTTCCGCAAGAAGGAAGGCATCGATATCCGTAAGGATGCGATGGCCCTCCAGCGATTGAAGGAAGCCGCGGAAAAGGCGAAGATCGAATTGTCGACCATGCAGGAGACGACGGTCAATCTGCCGTTCATCACGGCCGATCAGAACGGCCCGAAGCACTTGCAGGTCACGATGAATCGCGCCAAGTTTGAATCTCTCTGCGCCGACCTGTTCGATCGGCTCAAGGGCCCGTGCCTGAGCGCACTGAAGGATGCGAAGCTCGACGCCAGCAAGATCGACGAAGTCGTTCTTGTCGGTGGCTCGACCCGCATGCCCAAGGCGCAGCAGATCGCGAAGGAAATCTTCGGCAAGGAACCCAACAAGAGCGTCAACCCGGACGAAGTGGTCGCCATCGGCGCCGCGATTCAGGGCGGCGTTCTCACCGGTGCGGTCAAGGACATCCTGTTGCTCGACGTCACTCCGCTCTCGCTGGGCGTTGAGACCTACGGCGGCGTGATGACGCGTCTCATCGAGCGCAACACGACGATCCCGACGAGCAAGAAGGAAACCTTCTCGACCGCCGCGGACAATCAGACGAGCGTGACGATTCATGTTCTGCAGGGCGAGCGCGAGTTTGCCAAGGACAACCGCACGCTCGGCAACTTCGATCTCACCGGCATTCCGCCGGCGGCGCGGGGCATTCCGCAGATTGAAGTTGAGTTTGCTCTTGATGCCAACGGCATCTTGACGGTGGTCGCCACCGACAAGGCCAGCGGCAAGAAGGCCGACATCAAGATCACCAACTCGGGTGGCTTGAATAAGGACGAGATCGAGCGCATGAAGCGTGATGCCGAGGCGCATGCCGCGGAGGACAAGTCGCGGCGCGAGGTTGTCGACCTGAAGAACAAGGGCGAAGCCATTCTCATCCAGACCCGCAAGAGCCTGGAGGAGTACGGCGGCAAGGTCAGCCCCGAAGTTCGTGGCAAGGTCGAAAGCGCACTTTCCAACCTGGAAAGCAAGCTCAAGGCCGACGACAAGGCCGCGATCGAGGCCGCGATGAAGGAACTCGACACCGCCAGCATGGAGCTGGGCAAGGTGATGTACGAGGAAGCATCGAAGAAGGGTGCGACGCCGGGAGCCGAAGCGGCTGGCGGCGAAGCCGCGGCAGACGGCGCGAAGAAGGACGACGTCATTGATGCGGAGTTCAAGGTTAAAGACGAGAACTAATCCGGTCGTGACAAAGTGAAATTGAACGACGCCCCGGGATCTTCCCGGGGCGTTTTCGTTTTGAGCGCGAAGAGAACTCGGATGATGACGATTCAGAGCCGCTTGAGATCGCGGACGGTGCGCGCGTCCGAGGCATTTCCTGTGTTCAGCGTGCTCGCCGGCTCAAATAAGACAACCTCGACTTCATGCTCCGCAACAGGTCGGTGTTCGACGCCTCGCGGGACAACGAGAAACTCGCCCGCGCGCAGCTCGACCCGCTTGTCGCGAAACTCCATCGTGAACGAGCCTTTGTGAACGAGAAACATCTCGTCCTCGTGTTCGTGGCTGTGCCAGACGAATTCGCCCTTGAACTTCGCGAGCTTGACCTGCTGCCCGTTCAGATCTGCCGCGATCCGGGGCGACCAGTGGTCGGAGAAACCGGCAAAGGCGTGGTCGAGATTCACCTTCATGGAGCGACTGTACGGGTCGAGACCAGCGACTGCGGTCCGGAGGTGATCGTCAGGATTTCGGGCGATTTAGTCGTGTCGAAAACCAGACGAGCCATCGGCGCCCCCGCCGGGAAAAACGCGCCGTTACCCACCGCGTGAATTCGGATTCGCGAAGGGTCGCCCGATTTCTGAAAGAGCAGAAAGCCGCGATCATCGATCGTGATCTCGATACGATCGCTCGCGCCCGTTCCGTACGAGTACACGCCGACGAAGCTCTTCTTCTCGGCATCCGTGATCGGAACGATCGCCGGCGCATTGTCGGCATCGCCGAGCGATTTCAGATACTCGAATGTCTTGTAGGCCTTTGCACCCCCGGCTTTCGCGTGCGCCAGCAGCGTGATGCAGTGCGGGCCAAGGGTCCGCTGGATTCCCGGATTGGCGGTCACAAGCGCCTGCACAACGTCGGTGTAGCCGAGCATTGCCGCGGCGAAGATATCGATGCGTGCCCCCTGCTCGATCAGATACTCCGCGATCGTCCGCCGGCCGGTGTGCGATGCGGCGCCGAGAGGTGTTTCCCAATCTCCAAAGCCCCAATCCCAGCAGGCGTTGACCAGCGACGGATGCTCGGTGATCAGTTTCCGCACGGCGCTCTCGTCAAAGTGCGATTTGCCCACAACTTCCGCGACCAGCTTCGGGTCGAGATGCGGGAAGTTGGGCCACGGCGCGCTCGTGTCCGGCGGCGCCGCCGGCGAGCCATTCACGAGCGGGGGACAGAGGCTTGCGGCGGCCACACCTGCCACACCCAGAAACACCTCTCGACGCGATACGCCTGCAATCATCGGGCAACTCGCCTTTCGGTTGGTTTGGACTTCTCGCGGGACCGGAGGATTGTTCGTCGTTCCATTGCACCGGCGAAACCGGGAAGAGTTTCAGATTGCGGCCCGCGTAGGCTTTCTCCGTGCCAGCCCCCGACCTCGGACCCCCAATCTCTCACGCCCCATCCGCGCGGCCGCTCTCGGTTCATCTCGTGCCGGCGCTCGTTGCTCCGAGCCTGCTCGTCGATTCGGTCGTTGTCATGATCGATGCGCTCCGAGCCAGCGTGACCATCGCGTCCGCGCTGGCATCCGGCGCTTCGGCGGTGCATCCGACTCTCACGGTCGAGGACGCGATCTCGCTCTCGAAGCGGATGCAGTCGGAGGGCCTGGCCCGCGACCGGATCGTGCTGGGAGGCGAGCGCGGGGGCGTGCTGATTCCCGGGTTCGATCTGGACAATTCGCCGCTGGCGTACACGCCGGAGCGGGTGCAAGCCAGGACGGTGATTTTCACGACAGCGAACGGAACCTCAACGCTTCTGCACGCTCACGGGGCCGCACGGATCCTGATCGGGGCGTTGACCAATGTTTCGGCGGTCTGCCGCCGGATTGAAGCCGACCCGCGCGAGGTTCACATTCTCTGCTCGGGCACGCGGGGCGAGATCAGCCTGGACGATTGCCTGGCCGCCGGCGCGATGGTCGAGCGACTTGTCGCAGCGGGGCGCGAGCTTGGTTCGGACGATTCCGGTCTGGTGTGTCTCCGGCTCTGGCAGGAAGCCAAGAAAGCCGGAGTGCTGGAAGCAATGGGGGCCAGCAGGGGCGGACGCAATCTCGGCCGGCTGGGCTTCGACGCCGACATCCGCTTCTGTTCGACCGTGGATGTGCTGGATGTGCTGCCGGAGTACGACCCGCGCACCGGCAGGATCACGCTGCGGCGCGACTGAATCTCGCGGCCTACTTGCGAATCTGCTCTTTCACCTTGTCAACCTGCTTGCGGAACTCGACCACGTCGGAGGCGCTCAGGGAGTCGATCAGCGGCAGCATGTGCAACGCCTTAGCCTGTTCGCGAAGCGGGCCAACGCTGTTGGTGATGGTCGATGCCACGTCGTCGATGCGCCGGATGAAGGCTTCTTTGTCTTTCGCGGTCGCCGCGGCGTCTTTGAGTTTCTCGATCCGATCGCGAACATTGGATTGCCACTGCTTGACGCGTTTGACCAGGCCGTCGCACGAGGTCTTTGCGTTCTTCATGAACTTCTCGCCCTGATCGCCCGCGCTCTTCAGATCGCCCAGGACGTGCGAGATGGCTGATTCGGTGGTATCCGGGATGGCGCCGGCGATGCCGTAGGTGACGCAGTCGTTGCCCGTCAGCGTGAACACCTGGCCGGCGGAGAGCTGCTTGATGCCGCGGTCGTCGGCGGGTTTGACGGAGACGAGCTTGTACCCCTTGCCCGACGGGACGGCCCAGACCTCCTGGCCCGAGAGCATCATCGCGCGGGCGACCGCGCCGCTGTGCCCGTGCTTTTCGGCCATCGCGGCGACCTCGGCCGCGAGGATGGAGTTCATTTTCATATCAACCTCGGCCGAGCCCGTGTTGGTCATCTTGTAGACCACCGCGCCCCCGAAGGTTCCCCCCGGCGTGATGAAGATGTCGTCGCTTGCAAAGGTGGGCCAGATCGAGGCGCTGATCGAGTTCTCGATCACCATGGTGAAGTTCAGCTTGTTGTCGTATTCCTTCATCTTGTCGGCCATGTAGCGCGATGCCCAGACGTAGCCGCCGGGGGAGTCGATTACCATGACGATCCGCTTCACCTTGTTCTTGACGGCCCAGTCCATCGCGTTGATCAATCCGAGGGGATAGATGTCGTCGCCGAAGGTGCCTTTGAGAGGAACGATGAGGAAGTCGCCGCTGGCGGCCTCGTCCTTGACGTCGGGCTCCACCTTGGAGGGCGAGCGTGAGGCGACGTTGCGGATGATGGAAGCGACCTGCGATTTGTGAAAGGTGGAATGGAACTCCACGCCGGCGATCGTGCCCTTGGCTTCCACCTCATCGTCGGTTTCCTTCAGGATCTGCCCCATCAGCACGCGGCCGTCGCTGAAATAGATCATGTCGTCCGCTCGGGCGGAAAGCGCTGCCGCCAAGAGCCCAATCGCGATGACGATCCAACGGAGCATGCCCATGAGAAACTCCCGGCACCGATGCTGCTTTCAGCAGACGTCTCGAAATCCAGAAAACCGATCCTGCCTGAACAGGCACAGATATGTTACATCTTCCGCACGATCGCGGCCATTTGTTCCGCGGCACTTCTGCGATGGCTGATCCGGTTTTTCTCATCGGCGGAGAGTTCGGCGCTGGTTCGCGTGAACGAAGGGGCCGCGAGGAAGAGCGGGTCGTATCCAAAGCCGTCTTGGCCGCGGGGCACCTCGGGCGGAAGGCCGATGCGGCCCTCGAAGTTGCCTCGGACTTGGGCGAGCGTTGAGCCCTGGGCGCTGCTCAGCGTCAGAACGCAGACAAATCGGGCGGTGCGACGTTCCGGGGCAACACCTTCCAGTTCGCGGAGAACCCGCGTGTTATTGGCCGCATCCCGCTCGGGGCGTGTCATCCCGGCTTCGCGTCCATCGGTGCAATAGTGGCTGCTGATGACGCCGGGGCGGCCGCCGAGCGCATCGATCTCAAGGCCCGAATCGTCGGCGAGGCAGAGCCGGTTCGTTGCGATCGCGTATGCCCGGGCCTTGATCGCGGAGTTTTGCTCGAAGGTTGATCCTGTCTCGACCGGCTCGGGGAACGGGCTTCCTGCGCAGTCGCTCAACCCCACCAGCGTTGCGCGCGGCGTCAGAATGGAGAATATCGCCCGCATCTCGTCCACTTTGTGCGGGTTTGCGGTCGCGAGCACGATCTCGATCATCGCGGATTCTTGGCACGGGCGGTCGGACGCACGCGCGGGCGGAAGGAGCCTACTTTCGCGGCATGCCCGAACGGAATGAGATCGCCGTTGCCGCCGCGGAAGCGCTGGAGCGATCGGCTCCGTTGCTTGGCTCGCTTCCGGTTGTTGTGGGCTTCGATGGCTTTGTGGATTCGATCATCCACGCCGTGGATAAGCGCCTGACGCAGGCGCCGGACGGGTACACGCCGTTCAGGACGATTGAGCAGTTTTCTGCGCGCGTCGCGGCGGCGGCGGGGAAGAGCGCGAACATCGAGCTTGTGGTGAAGGAAGATCGGTTCGGGGGTAACGGCCCGCTGATGGCCGGAGCGCTCGGGCGGGTTGGGGCGAAAGTCACGTACATCGGGGCCGTGGGCACCGAGGCGAACCCGCGCGAGTTGCACCCGATCTACGACGGGTTTGCGGGAGCGTGCGCACGGGTTTTTCCGGTTGCGCCCCCGGCGCACACGGATGCGCTCGAGTTTGATGACGGCAAGATCATGCTGGGCCGGCCGAAGAACGTGCAGGCGATCGACTGGCGATCGCTGGGCTCCGACCTCGGACGCGAGAAGTTGATCGCGGCGTTCCGCGAGAGCGCGCTCATCGGGATCGTGAACTGGGTGATGATGCCGGGTGTGGAGTCGATCTGGGAAGGTCTTCGCACCGAGGTCTTCGCGGATCGGCGTGCCGAGTCCCGCAGGGTCTTCCTCGATCTTGCGGATCCGACGCGCCGTGCAGACGCGGACGTGCGGGACGCCGTAGGCAGAATTGCGGATTTGGATCGCGCCGTCCCGGTCACCCTCGGCTTGAATCTCTCGGAAGCGCAGCGTGTTGCCTCGGTGCTCGGGCTCGATGTGCTGCGGGTGGATTCCGGTCCGGAACTGGCGCGGAGCGTGGGTGAAGGAGCCCGGGCGATTCGCGAGCGAACCGGCGTCGATTGTGTCGTGATCCACCCGCGCGAGGGCGCCGGCGCAGCGAGCGCGGGCGGGAGCGTCGCGTGGTTCGACGGGCCGTTCGTTGAGAATCCGAAGCTTTCGACCGGGGCGGGCGACCATTTCAACGCGGGGTTCGCCCTCGGCCAACTGCTTGGCATGAATCTCGGTTGTTGCCTTGCCACCGGGTGCGCGACGAGCGGCGTGTACGTTCGAGACGCACAGAGCCCGACAGGCGAGAGGCTCGCCGCGTTTCTTCGCGGGCTTCCGGAACCGGAGCGAGCGTGATCGATTGATCGCGCGGCGCGCGTGCGGCGACCGGACTATGGAACCATATGCCCCGCGCAACCTAGTGATTGCAAGCGCAAGATGAAGAAGCTTCACGCTTCACATCTTCGTTCTCTCGCCTACAGTCTTTGTCATGTGTTTCACGGCTCAGTCGGCTGAAGTTGATACGGGCATGGAGATGCTCCCAGTGGACGCACTCGCACGCGCGGCGGTGGCTGAAATTCAGTCCGGGATGATCGTCGGCCTCGGCACGGGGATGACCGCCGCCCGGGGCATCGTCGCCCTGGCCGAGCGCGTCAAGGCCGAGAAGCTCGCGATCCAATGCGTGCCGACCAGCCACGCCTCGGAAACGGTGGCCCGGAGCTATCAGCTCCCGATCATCGATTTCGCGATGGTGGAGAAGGTTGATTTCATCTTCGACGGCGCCGACGAAGTCGATCCGCAACTGCGGATGCTCAAGGGAAAGGGCGGCGCGATCGTTCGTGAACGAATCGTGGCGCACGCTTCCACCCGCTCCATTTATATGGTCGGGCAGAACAAGCTGGTCGATCGCCTCGGCCAGTCCTGCACCCTCCCCATCGCGGTTATGGCCTTCGGCCTCGCCTCGGTTCGGACGCGTTTGCGTGATCTCGGCCTCAACGGCGTCATCCGGCGCACGCTCGACGGCCAGTTCTTCCTCACCGACAACGGCCATCTGCTGATCGATGTTTCGATCGAGAATCACGATCTCGACGAGCTCGCGGCGGAGCTGGACCAGATCGCCGGCGTCGCGGATCACGGTCTCTTCCTGACCGAATGTCAGGAACTGCTCGTCGAGACGCCGACGGGCATCGAGAAGATGGCCCGCAAAGTGACGGCCTGAGTGCTCCCGATCGGTATGCTGAGCGAAGGTTTGCCCACTCGGAGGGCGTGTTTGTCGCTTGCTGACCGGAGGGATCAACATGAAAAGCCTTGTGGCGATCGTTGCTGGCGCGGCTCTCGCATTTTCGTCGCTGGTGGTTTTCGCGCGCCAGCCGATCGCGCCGGGAAGTGCTGCGGCCGAACTTGTGCCGCCCGCCACGCCGGCCGGCAAGCAGCTCGTGTGGCTGCTCGATTACTTGAACGGCAAGACGCCGTTCGGGGAGCCGGCCGAGCGATTCACCGAGGGCTTTTTGAAGCAGGTTCCGGCGGAGAAGATTGGTGCCATCCTGGCGTCGGCGAAAGCGACGGTGTTCAAGGACGGCGCGAAACTGGTCCAGATCAAGCCCGACGCGACGGACTCGAAGCTTGCGGCCGTGGTGCAGGGCGGCGACGCGTTGCTCGAAGTGCTGATCGGCGTTGAGAAGGACGGAAAGCTCGAGGGGCTCCTGCTCCGGCCGGCGCTGGCGCCCAAAGTCCGGGTGGAGTCGTGGAAACAGTTCGACGAGAAGCTGGCGGCGCTGCCGGGACAGACGAATTTCGCTGCGTATGCCGTGACGGGCGATTCGGAGGCCGGCTTCAGGCTCCGGCCGGTGCATCTGCTGCGCCCGGAACTCTGCCTGGCGACGGGCTCGACTTTCAAGCTTTATGTGCTCGGCACGATCAGCGAGCAGATCCTGGCCGGGGCGGCGAAGTGGGATGAGCCGATCAAAATCTCGGAGTCGTGCATCAGCTTGCCGGGAGGGGTTCTGCAGGATGAGCCGGTCGGGAAGGAGTTCCCGCTGAGCGAGTACGCCGCCAAGATGATCTCGATCAGCGACAACACCGCGACCGATCATCTCATCGAACGGGCGGGGAGAGAGAACGTCGAAAAGTACAGCGACGGGTTCAATTCCTGCGCCGCCCGCGGCACGCCGTTCATAAAGACGATGGAGATGTTCCGGATCAAGCTCTCGCCCGACAAGACGCTCGCATCGCGTTACGCGAGCGCGGATACGGAGGGACGCAGGGCGCTGCTCGCTCCGGGCGGCGAAGTTTCCAAATCGGTTCCGGATCTGGACTTCGCCGCAAAGTGGACTGTTCCGATCGAGATCGAGAAAGTGGAGTGGTTTTCATCGGCCACCGACCTGTGCAACGCGATGGTCAAGCTGCACGGGTTCGAGATCAAGCCGGGGATGGAGGAACTCAAGCGGGTGCTTCGCATCAACGGCGGCATCCCGTTCGACAAGAAGGTGTGGCCGGGCGTGGCGTACAAGGGCGGATCGGAGCCCGGCGTGATGAACCTGACATGGTTGCTGGAGCGCAATGACGGGGCGCTCTTCGCGGTGTCGTTTGGATGGAACGACACGAAAGCCTCGGTCGATCCGAACGCCATGGTTGCCTTGGCGCGGGGGATGACCGACCTGCTCGCGAAGGAACCGAAGTAGGCCGCTACTTCTTCGCCCGCTCGAAGACGACACGCACATCATCCGGGCCGATCTCGAAAAGCAGCGTGCCCGGACGGGCCGGATCGAACTTGTTCGAGACGTGCGCCCGCAGGCTGCGCTTGGCGCCATCGGGGAAGATGACCTCGAGGAGCGCGGTTTCCGAGATCGGCTTGTCGAAGTACGAGAACTCGCGCCGGCCGTTGGTCAGGACGACGCCCGTGTTCAGCGCCGCCTGATCGAACTGCACGATGCAGTTGGTGATCATCATTCCCGTCTTGTTGACGACGCCGACGCCGATGTTCGGCCCGCGGTCGCACCCCGCGAGCAGCAGCGTCGCGAGGCCGGCGGTCACGAGTTGGATTCGCTGACGCTTCATTTCCGCTGCAAGTCCGCCCGGGCACTCCCGATGCGGATATCGGTGCTTCCGGAACGTCCGTTCGGCGAAAACCGGAGGAATCCGATCCGGCGCATCGGTCTGCGATGGCGGATGTGAATCTGGGAAAGCGGCTGTTTGGCTGCTGTCCGTACACTCGGTGCATGCTGTCACAGGCGCTTGCGGATCTGGATCTTTCGGGGCATTCCCGTGTTGTGCTCGACCCCGGGCAACAGGTCGGGGCGGACCCAGCGCTCGCGGTGGTCGGCAGCCCGACCACGGGCAAACCGATCGCCGCCGTCCGCCTCGATGATGCGGACGCGTACGACCGGGCGATCGAGCGCAGCGAGCGAGCATTCAGGCGATGGCGCGAGGTGCCGGCCCCGGTGCGGGGCCAGGTGGTTCGGGCGATCGGCGAGGAGTTCCGTAAGCACAAGCAGGCGCTCGGCGCGATCATCACGGCGGAAGTGGGCAAGATTGTTTCGGAGTCCGAGGGTGAGGTGCAGGAGACGATCGACATCGCGGATTTCGCGGTCGGACTGTCGAGGCAGCTCTACGGCCTGACGATGCCGAGCGAGCGTCCCGGCCACGCGATGCGCGAGCAGTGGCTGCCGCTCGGGCCGATCGGCGTGATCTCCGCGTTCAACTTCCCGAATGCGGTGTGGGCGTGGAACGCGATGCTCGCGGCGGTCTGCGGCGACACGGTCGTGTGGAAGCCAAGCCTGCTCGCGCCGCTCACGGCGATCGCAACCAACACGATCGCGCAGCGGGTTGCATCGTCGCTCGGGCACGAGGATCTTTTCACGCTGGTCATCGGGCGCGATGATGTAGTGGGGGAGAGGCTGATCGCGGACAAGCGCTTGCCCCTGATCAGCGCGACCGGCTCGTGCCGCATGGGGAAGCGCGTGGGCGAAGTGGTCGCGTCGCGGCTGGGGCGGAGCCTGCTCGAACTCGGCGGGAACAACGCCGCGATCGTGCACGAGGATGCGGACCTCGATCTCGCGGCCCGGGCGATTGTGTTTGCCGCCGTCGGGACGTGCGGCCAGCGCTGCACGACGACACGGCGCTTGATCGTGCACGAGAAGGTCGCCGATGCGCTGGTGAGCAAGCTCGTGAAGGCGTATTCCTCGGTCCGCATCGGCGACCCGGCGCAGGAGGGCACGCTGGTCGGCCCCTTGGTGAATGCCCGGGCGGTCGAAGGGTTCACTGCTGCGGTCGCCGCGGCGAAGCGGCAGGGCGGAACGGTTCTCGTGGGTGGCGAGAAGCAGATGCCCGCCGGTCTTGCGGGCCACTTTGTCCAGCCAACCATCATCCGCGCACCCGCGAACAACTCTCTTCCGATCGCCTCCGAAGAGACCTTCGCGCCGATCCTTTACGTGTTCACGTACCGCGATCCCCAGGAGGCGATCACCATGCAGAACTCGGTTGCGCAGGGTCTTTCCTCGGCGATCTTTACTCGGAGCGCGAGCCTTGCGGAGCGGTTCCTCTCGCCCGCGGGCACGGGCTCTGATTGCGGGCTCGCTTATGTCAACATGGGAACGAGCGGCGCGGAGATCGGCGGCGCGTTCGGAGGCGAGAAGGAAACCGGGGGAGGACGTGAGTCCGGTTCCGATTCATGGAAGGCCTACATGCGTCGCCAGACCTGCACCGTGAATTTCTCTGGAAAGCTCGAATTGGCGCAGGGAATTCGATTTGAATAACAGAATCGAGACCGCGGCTCAACCCTCGAATCCGGACGGATTTGCGTGACGAAGTCGGGGCAACGCGTCTACCGTTGTTCGACGGAACGGCCGAACACCGCCGCTCCCGATTCTGGCACCATTTACTTGCGAAGAGCCACATGACGACCACCGCAACCCGGCCCGTCTCGCCCCTGGTCCAACCCCCTGCCGCTTCCGGCGTTGAAATCCCGATGGATCCGGAAACCGGCGGTCCCGCGTCGGTCTCGCGCAAGCTTGAAGTACCCGAAGGCGTCAAGCCGTACACGATGCGCTGGCACGTGATCATCGCGATCACCGCGATCCACCTCGCTTCGATCCCGGTCGTTCTCCCGATGTTCTTTTCGTGGAGCGGCGTGGCCGTCATGCTCGTCGGCTTCTACATCTTCGGCATCATCGGCATCAACGTCTGCTACCACCGGCTGCTCACGCACAAGGGTTTTATCACGCCCAAGTGGTTCGAGCGCGTGCTCGCCATGATCGCGATCTGCAACCTCGAAGGCACGCCCGCCTCGTGGGTCGCGGCACACCGCCGGCATCACCAGCATTCCGACCATCAGCCCGATCCGCATTCGCCCCTCGTGAATTTCCTCTGGGGCCACATTCTCTGGCTGTTTGTCAATAACCCCGAAGTGGACACGCGCGAGAGCGTGGACAAATACTGCGTCGATCTGCTCCGCGATCCGGTGCTGAAGTCGATGGAAGACAACAAGGCCTGGCTGCTGCTCTACCCGCTGCACGCGGTCATCATCATGGCGATGGGCTTTGGCGTGGGATTCTGGATGACGGGCACGACCGCCGGCGCCTGGCAGCTCTCGCTCTCGTGGCTCTTCTGGGGCGTGCTCTTCCGCACCGTCGCCGTCTGGCACATCACATGGAGCGTGAATTCCTTCACGCACACGTTCGGCTATCGCAATTACGAGACCGACGAGGACAGCCGGAACAACTGGGTTGTCGCGATTCTGTCGGGTGGCGAGGGCTGGCACAACAACCATCACGCCGATCAGCGTGCCGCGGCACACGGGCACAAGTGGTGGGAGTTTGACCTCACCTATTGGACGATCCGCGCTTTCCGCACGGTTGGGCTTGCCAAGCAGGTCGTGCAGCCGAAGGAATGGGGCGAGCGCAAGATCTGAGCGTGCAACGGGGTGCGGGCACTTCCGGTTGAATGTAAAATCGGGGCGTGATCCAGCAGCCAGCAAGCATCGCAGCGCGTTACGCACCCCGACCGGTGCGTGCTTTGCCCGCGTTCGAAGTCGAGGGGTGGAAGTTCAAGCCGTATCGCGTGTTCGGGCGAGCGTGCGATGCGCCGGCAACGTTCGACGAGGCCGGGCTCGATCCGATTGTGTCGGAACTGCCAGAGCCTGCGGTCGCTCCCGGACGACCGGGGCTCGGATTCCTGATCGAGCACCTCGCGACCCCGCTCGACTACATCGTGCTGTGCTGGTGGCAGAACAACAACGAGTTGATCACGCGGATTCTCGTCCGCGAGGCGGGAGCGCCCTGGCGGCCGACCGACGGGAGCGAGTCGTTCTGCGTGTGGGACCTCGACATCATGTGGTTCGAACGCAACGCGTTCATCCGCACGATGCTCTCGATGCCCGAGCATGATCCCGGCGCGTATCTCGCGGCCCGATTCGAGAAAGCGACCGTGGGATGAGCGGCCCGCTGGTGCGCGACGCGACGGACGCGGATGTTCCCGCCATTCTTCCGATGGTCCGGGCGATCTGCTCGATGCACGAGAAGCTCGATCCGTCGCGCTACGCGATGCTGCCCGGCGTCGCATCCATGTACGAATCGTGGCTGCCGCGCCGTATCGCGGACCCGAACAGCGTTGTGCTGGTCGCCGAGGCCGAATCAGGGGTTGCGGCGTTTCTGGTTGCTGAAATCGAGAGCAGCATCCCGATCTACCGGCTGGAGCGCTTCGGGTTCATTCACGACGTCTGGGTCGAACCGGCGGTGCGGGGAGCAGGACTTGGCAAGGCGCTTGCGATCCGCGCGGTCGAGAAGTTCAGGGCGATGGGCGTGAAGCAGATCCGGCTGGAAACCGCGGCCGACAACCCCGGTGCGCGGAGGCTGTTCTCTTCCTGCGGTTTCCGCATCGCGACCATCGACATGCTGATCGATCTGTAATTCAGGGGCCGGGCTATTCCCTCGACATCTGGTGCGTCAGGGGCTTTCCGTCGCGTTCGATTTCGATCGATACTTTGGGGGCCTTCATCGCGGCAAGGATTTCCTGCTGCGTTTGTACTCTGGCGCCGTTGATCGAGATGATCGCGTCGCCCTCGCGAAGCCCCGCGCGGTCGGCGACGGAGAGATCGAAGATGCGCACGATCCTGGGCGGGCTTTGTTCCGCATCGAACGCGACGCCGTAGCGCGCCGGGCGGGGTTTGTTGGCCGGCTCGGTGATGCGCACGCGGTTGTTCTTGAGGTCGAACGTGAACGCAAAGGGCTCCATCGCGAGGAAGCCCATGTTCGGCGTTTCCCACACATCGAGCAACTCGATCCCGGTCATCGGCGTGGCGAGCCCGCCGAACGTCATCGGCGTCTTCAACCTTGCCCGCTTGATGGTTTGGCCGTTTCCGATCTTTCCCGAAACCCATGGCTCCTTGGTGAGTTGGAGCTTGGATTGCATCGAATTGGGGATCACCAGCCCCATCATGTTGCCGGAGTTCAGTGTCGCGCGAGAGTCGACTCGGCCCATCGAAACGGGGATGGACGGGCTGGGCTCGTCCGCCATCAGCGCCGCAACCCCGAGAGCGCTCGGATCGGACAATTCCGCATCGTCGAGGATGATGCGTCGGTTGGCGAGGTCCACCGTGTAGACGCGGCCCTTCAGCAGTTGCCAGCCGATCGCCCCGTCGATCCGCTGCTCAGCCGGTTGCTTCTTTGCTCCCAGCGGCACCGACCAGAGCGTTGCGTTGGGAAAGCCCTCACCGGCGAACTCGAACTTTTCGGCCTTGACGAGCGGGATGCCGCCCCCGTCGGTATCGGTGGGATAGATGCCGCCGGGAGCGAGCCCGAGCTCTTTGGCGACTTCCTCATCGATTCGGCCGTCACCCGGCAGGGCGGTATCGAACATGAAGCGGAGGGGTTTGCCGGCGATCGTGACGTCCACCAGCAGCGGGCCGGTTCCGGAGCACGAAACCGTTCGCGGAGCGGCCCAGGCGGACGAGGCGGTGCAGGCGAGGAGGCAGAAGAGGATGGGTCGCATGGAGCTCTCCGGGCGATCGAGGGGTTCTTGAAGCGGCTTGCCGCGACGCGAATACCGCGTGAGCGGGTTCGCGTTGCACGGTCGCCATCCGAAAGTCCTTTCATGATTCGGGAAGAAGGGCTTGACAGAGCACTCCAGATATGGTTGAATGAACGCTCAAGATTTGAGTGATCGTTCAATGGCGCCTCCCGTTCCAAGTTCGACCGACACCCGCAGCCGCATTCTCGATGCGGCGGCGAGGCTCTTTCATGAACAGGGTTTCAATGCGACCGGTGTCTCGACCATCCTCCGCGAGGCGGGCGTGAACCCGGGGAGCCTGTACAACCTGTATCCGAGCAAGGACGCGC
This sequence comes from Planctomycetota bacterium, assembly GCA_017303555.1. Lineage (GTDB taxonomy): Bacteria > Planctomycetota > Phycisphaerae > Phycisphaerales > UBA1924 > JAFEBO01. The sequence continues at coordinate 200,695 of JAFLCN010000001.1, read as the reverse complement.
TTCTGGCTGCGGTGCTGGAGCGGTACACGCAGTTGCTCCATCCGGTCGTGATGGCGCCGGTCGAGGCGGCGACGGCGGATCCGATCGATCGGATATTCGCGCTGCTCAAGCAGTATCGCGATTGGTTTTTGCCTTTGGAGTTTCGGCTGGGCTGCCCGATCGGGAACTTGGCGCTCGAGGTTGCGGATTCGCATCCGGAGATCCGGCCCTTGATCCAGCAGAATTTCGATGGCTGGTGCGGGTACGTGAAGAAGTGGCTCGCGGAAGCGGGCGATCGGTTGCCGGCATCGCTCGATCGTGATGCGCTCGCCGCGACCGTGCTGACCGTGATGGAAGGCGGGCTGATGCAGGCGCGGTCGTCGCGCTCGGCGGTCGCGTACGACGCGTCGGTCGCGCAACTCCGCTCGTATATCGATCTCCTGCTCGCCCGGGCGTCGGGCGAGCGTTCGCGTGGGTAATTCCGGAGGTGCAGATGTTTGACAAACTTGGACAGATCAATCTGCTCGCGGTCGTGGTGGCGGGTGTCGCAATGTTCCTGATCGGGGGCATCTGGTACGGGGCGATCTTTGCGAAGCTCTGGCAGAGGCTGCACGGGTTCACCGATGAGCAGGTGAAGGCGATGCAGAAAGCGCGTCCGCCCCAGGTGTTCTTCTCGGTCATGATCGGCGCATACCTCGTGGGCGCGCTGGCGATGGCGTTTCTGGTCGTGAACCTCGACCTGCGGGGCGCGTTCAACGGGGCGGTGCTCGGCGCGTTTCTCTGGCTCTTTGCCACCACCGCGATCGGGCTGACGGATCACATCACGCGCACGCGTCCGCTCGCGGCATATTTCCTCGACAGCGTGTATCAGCTTGTGGCGTTTGTTGCCGCGGGTGCGATTCTCGGCGCGTGGCGGTAAACACTCAGGAGTGCTCGGCATGAAATTTGGGCAGTTCGTCGTTTCGGTTGCGGCGGCGTGCGTTTGCGTTCTTGCTGCTGCGGAGGATCGCATTCTCCGGATTGAGGGAGTCGTCCACGCGCCGGTCGCGGAGCTGTGGGGGAGCTTCCAGACGCCCGCGGGCATTCAGAAACTCTGGAGCGTGCCGAAGGCCGATGTCGAATTTCGGCCGGGCGGCAGGATCCGGACGAGCTACGACGCGGCGGGCACGCTGGGCGATGCGGGGACGATCGTGAACGAGATCGTGACGCTGGAGCCCGAGCGCGTGCTGGTGCTCAAGTCGATCGCGCCGGAGAACGCGCCGGATTATGTCAAGGCGATCTGCGAGACGGGATGGACGGTGCTGCGGTTCGAGCCGCTGTCGCCGACATCCACGCGTGTGAGCATCACCGGGCTTGGATACAAAGACGGCGAGCTGTACGACAAGGCCTACGAGTTCTTCAAGCAGGGAAACGCCTGGACGCTGGAGAAGATGAAGGAGGCCTTCGAGCCTCCGGATCGTCAAGCGCAGGCCGACGCGATCGCGAAGCGATTCCAATCCATGACCGGAAAGTGGGAGTTCTCGCAGAAATCGAGCGACGGGACGGTCTTCCGGGGCCGGTCGGAGATCGTGCCCCTGTTCGATGGACGCGTGATCTTCGCGACCGGGTTCCTCGGGAACGACAAGAAGATGGGGCAGCACAGCCATTTCACGGCAGCGATCGACCCGCGGACCGGCGAATGGACGGTGTGGAACTTTGATCAGGACGGCACCTTCACACAGGCACCGGTGCGTCTTGATGGCAACACGATGACGCTCGATTGGAACTCGTACGCCAACCCCGACGGCGTGATGACGCCCTACCAGGTGAAGTACGTGTTCCTCGACGATGGTTCGTACGACGTGCACGTGCTGGCGTCGCCGAATCCGGATGGGACGCGGAACACCCTCGCGAAGGTGCACTACGTTCGGCCCGCAGAAACGTCCTCGCCGCTGCCCGGCAAGTAAACCGGGCACGCGCGAATTGCAATGGAATCACGAAGCGGCAACGACGATCGCGCGCATCGTGGACTTGCAGGGTGCTGCTCCAAACTTGGCCGAAAGTGCCTTCTCGACGGCAATCCGGGATGGGGCCGGATCGGTGATGCCTCGTTCGTTGAGGCCGGCGAGAATGGGCGTTCCCTCAACCCATGCCCGCGCGGCATCCGCCGCGGAAGGGGCAATGCACGGGAATTCGACGGTTTCGAGCTCGAAATTGGTGAAGCCGCCCGCGCGGGTGACGCGCTCGATCTCGGCCCGATCGGAGAAGCCGAAGGGCATCTTCGCAAGGAAGGGAATCGGATTGGTCGGGAAGAGCGCCGCGAGTGTCTCGTGCGCCGTCCGCGGCAATGGGTTGTGCTCGAACGAATCCCAGATGTTGAAGAGATACGTGCCGCCGGGTGCAAGGACCCGCCGGGCTTCCTGCATTGCCTTCACTTTGTCGGGGAAGAACATCACGCCGTATTGGCAGACGATGAGGTCGAAGGAAGCGTCTTTCCACGGGAGCGAACAGGCGTCGGCGGTCTGGAATGTCACGCCGGGTGCGCCGGTGAAGTTGGCACGGGCGAGGTTGAGCATCGGCTCGCTGATATCGGTCGCGAGAAGGGATGCCCCGCTCGGGAGCGTTTGTGCGATCAGATTCGTGACGATGCCGGTGCCGGCGGCAAGCTCCAGGATGCGGGCGTCGGGTTTCGCTTTCAGAAGCGGCGCAACTCGTGAAGCCATGTCTTTGGCGTACGCATCGAAAATCAGAGGGCCGAGATGGTCGTGATAGGTCTTGGGGACCGAGCCGGAGAAGGTGGGAGCGGTGGTGGAGGCGGACATGCGGAACTCCGTGAAGAAAACTCAAAGCTCAGATTCGGGCAGAGCCATTCGGCGTTGTGCGTGTCATTCGTAGCGTGCGCCCTTGAACTCGATCCAGCCACCTTGCACGCCGCGGGAGCTGTACTTGGGCTTGTGCGTGAAGTGGATCGTGCCGCCTTTTTCAGTGTACTCGTATTCGCCTCGGAGCGTGATGCTGTCGCCCTGCCGGATTGGGACGCGGCGTGCGGTGCTGATGTTGTGGGCGACAAGAACTGTGATATCGCCGGGTACGAGCAGCAGGAACTTCTGATGCTTGTCGGAGTTGTCGCTGGTGTCGGTGTCGTCGGGCAGCAGCTTTTCGACGCGGCCGGTTGTTTCGACCCACACGTCCGAGCGTCTGCCGTGGAAGAGCTCGCGGACGGTGCCGGTCGCAAGCTGGCTTCGCGAGTCCGGTGGGAGCGACGATGTCGATGTTCCACTCGGACCGCTCGGCGATTGATTCGGACCCGGAAGCCAGCCACGCTTCACGGCAATCGTGATTGCCGCGGCAACGAGAACCGCGCCGACCTTATAGAGGAACGAGGCGCCGGCTTGCTTATGCGCTTGCTTCATCCCGGATTGTTGCGTCGCCCGTTGCTAGGCCTTCGTCCAATCCATGAACCAGTTTTCTTCCCACGTCTTGCCGTCGTCCCACGAGACCGCCTGCCACCAGCGGCATGATGTCGGGGTGATGCGGTCCCAGACGCCCTTGACCTTGATGGGCTTGTCGCCGTCTTTGTCGTCGGCTCCGAACGTGCCGACGCCGTTCTCGAATCCGCCGGTCTGACCGGGCGTGGTGAGCACGCCGCTCTTGCCGTTGACCCAGAAGTCGTTCCAGATCTTCTTCTCGACATCGAGCAGACGGAGACCCATGCCGGCAAAGTTGCGGCTGGGGATGCGGAGTTCTTCGACGCTGCCGACGCCACCGAGGATGGACCAGCAGGTGGCTTCGCCCTCGAACTCGTCCCACTCCTTGCCGTGCGGTTCTTTCAGGCGGCGGTGCTTGATCTTCCAGTTGCCGTCGAGGAATGAGAATTCGCCGGGTTTTCCGTTGCCGCCTGGCTTGTCATTCTCGGCAGTCATGGCTGATTTGTCCTTTGGAGTGGTGGATGCCGCGGCACGGGAGAGGTTTGCTGCCAGCAGCATCGCGGCAGACGAGAGAAGCACCTCGCGGCGGGACCAATCGGCTTGTTCGTCCTGCATGGAACGTTGCTCCCCGCACCCACGGAGAACGGTTCGACGCCGCGAGCGGTGGAGGGTTCCGAAAAATGAAAGAGATATCGCGTTCGCATCAGAGGCGAGACGGGCGCGTCCGTGAGGTTTCGGGCTGACGTTCAGGCTTCTACCGCGTTTCGTACAACTCGATCGGCAGGTCGTCCGGGTCCTTGATGAACGTGAACCGGCTGCCGGTGAACTCGTCGGTGCGGATGGGTTCGGCGACGACGTCGAGCGCGGCGAGTCGTCTGATTTCGGCATCTAGATCTGAAACCGCAAAGGCGACGTGGCGAAGGCCTCTCGCTTCAGGACGGGTTGGGCGCGGTGGGGGATTCGGGAAGGAGAAGAGTTCGATCTGCACGCCATCGGGAAGCTCAAGATCGAGTTTGTGCGATTGGCGGTCGGCGCGATAGTGCTCGGCGACGATGCGGAGGTTGAGGATTTCGGTGAAGAAGCGCTTGGAGCGCGGGTAGTCGGAGCAGATGATGGCGAGGTGATGGAGGCGGAGCACGTCGTTACAGCTCGTAAGGAAGTTCAATCGAAGCGGCACCATTGGTCCGAGGCGCGTTCGCCCAGACGGGCTCATGCCGCAAGAGATCTAGTTCAAGTTCAAACGAAGACGCATTGGAGACCCTGGTGATCTCGTGGATGATGGGCGACTCGTCGAGTAAGAGTCGCAAGAAAAAATACTCGCGCAGCGGGAACGCGAAGTGCTGCCAACTGCGCAGATATCCAACGAATCCGTGGGTGCGGAAAAGGTGATCAAGGATCCGGGCGATATTGAGAGCAAACGCGAAGCTATCAATCTCACACGATGCGAAATGGGTACGCGGCCGCTCTATTCCATCAAGCCCTTGCATTGGTTGGTGCCAGAATTCAAATTTTGAAGGATCGCGATGCGTGAACTGAGCGATGTAGTCGCCGCGGTTTTCGCAGTCGAAGACAATTTCAGTCTTTGGCACGCCGGTTTTTGCGGCAAAACGAATCGCCAATTGAGCTAGCGAGCCGATTGGATCGGAGCCGAAGGCATTCTCGAATTCATGCCTTTGGCCGCCAATCGTCAACGCAGTGCGAGCCCAGCCATGTTCTGCCAGCGTGTATTCGAAGTGAAGCGGTGTCGTTGACATGATTTCGAACGGACGAAAGTGCCGAGACGCAAAATGGTGACAGCCGTCACACCACCCGATCTTCCTTCGCAATCCCCAGCGCCGGCCTCACGTCTAGCGGCACCATCACCTCGCGCCCCGCTTTCTGCTCAATCAGCGACTTCGCGGCATCCGGATCGACGTAATCGCTGTGACATGTCGCCTTCTCGCCGACATGCACGTTGAGCGCCTTCTTTGTCTTGCTCGCGAGCTTGTGAATCTCGTCGGGCGACAGCACGCCGCGCTTCGCGAGGATTTCCTGCTGCTCGGCCGTGAGTGCGGCAGACTTCACCGGCGCTCCGGCCTTGCCATTCGCGCCGATGCGTTCGAAGCCGTCCGCCTTGCCGCTGGCGAATTCCTGGATCTCCTTGCTGATGCGCACCGAGCACCAATCGTGTCCGCACATGGCGCAGAAGTCGGTATCGACGTCGAGGTCTTCGTCGTGGTAGGCGCGGGCGGTGTCGGGGTCGAACGAGAGTTCGAAGTGCTTCTCCCAGTTCAGTGCGGCACGCGCCTTGGTCAACTCGTCGTCGCGGTCGCGTGTGCCCGGAATCCCAAGAGCAATGTCCGCGGCATGTGCCGCAATCTTGTACGCGATGCACCCTTGCTTGACGTCATCCTTCTTCGGCAGACCGAGGTGTTCTTTTGGCGTGACGTAGCAGAGCATCGCCGCACCGTGATAGGCCATCGAAGTCGCACCGATGCACGACGTGATGTGGTCGTAACCCGGGAACATGTCGGTCACGAGCGGGCCGAGCACATAGAACGGCGCGCCGTGGCAGAGCGTGCGCTGGATCTTGGCGTTGTACTCGATCTGATCGAATGGGACGTGTCCCGGTCCCTCGATCATCACCTGGACGCCCTTGCGCCAGGCGCGCTCGGTCAGTTCGCCCAGCGTTTCGAGTTCCGCAAGCTGCGCATCGTCTGTCGCGTCGGCCAGGCCGCCGGGGCGGAGGCCATCGCCGATGGAGAACGTCACGTCGTACTGGCGGAGGATGTCGCAGATCTCCTCCCAGCGCGTGTACATGATGTTCTCCTGGTTGTGGACGAGCATCCACTTGGCCAGGAGCGAGCCGCCGCGGCTGACGATGCCGATGAGGCGGTTCTTGACGTACTTGAGATGACCGCGACGCACGCCCGCGTGAATCGTGAAGTAATCGACGCCCTGCTTGGCCTGATGATGGAGCGAGGCTTCGATCGTCGGCCAATCTAGGTCTTCGATCTTCTTGCCGATGATCATGGAGTAGATCGGAACGGTGCCGATCGGAACCGTCGCGTTCTGGATGATCGCGGCACGCGTGGCATCAAGATCGCCCCCGGTGCTGAGATCCATCACCGTGTCGGCGCCCCATTTCTCGGCCCACTTGAGCTTCTCGACTTCTTCGTCCGTGCCCGACGAAACCGGCGAAGCACCCATGTTGGCGTTCACCTTCGTCTTGCTCGCGCGGCCGATCGCCATCGGGTCGAGGTTGTGCTGAAGGTGGTTGATGTTCGCCGGGATCACGAGGCGACCCGCGGCAATCTCATCGCGGACCGCTTCAGCACCCTTGCCGGGGAAAAGCGTCTCGAAGTGCGCTTCGCGTGCTGCCACACGCTTCATCTGCGCAGTAACGATGCCGAGACGGGCGGATTCAAGCTGTGTAATCGGCTTGAACGCGCCGGGGTAAATCACACGGAGCACTTCACCCCGGGCCGTGGAGAATTCGGCCACAGAACGATCGCCCACGCAGTTGCTGCAGACGTTCGCCGACGGCTTGACGCCCTCCGCAACTGTTCCGAGACGCACGACGCTCCACCCATCCGGCAGAAAATCCCAAGCGGTCTTCTCGCTCGGCGAAGGCATGCCGGGCGTATCGGGGCTCGCGAACATCAGCGGCCCGCCGACATCGTGCTTGAGGGCGAACGAGCCGGGCGTCGTGACGTTGGGCGTAACGCCGGGGTTCGCCGCACCGTGCATGGGAAGGCCGAGGCGAGCGATGGGGGACTGATTGAGACTCGAGATCATGCGCTTCCCTCCGCCGGTGCAAACCGGATCAGGTTCTACGGGTGCATCTCAGCGCCGGCCCCGAATGGACGACGCGCCCCGAGCGAAGATGGAGTGTAGGTTCGGACCGCCAAATGGCCCACAGCACGTCGAGTGCCCTCGGCGCGATCAACGGGGCTGTGCGTTGGCGTCGTAGCCCATTTGGGTGTTGAACGCGGCACTCTTCCCACGGGCAACGGTCAGGGTCTTCCAATCGGCCCCCGCGCGGGAGGCGAGCACCCGGGAAATCTGCACAATCTGTCCCGTGTGATAGGCCGTGTGCGACACGGAGCGTGCAAGCGCGAGCGCCAGCGAATGGGGTTCTCCGCGAATTGTCAGTGCCGTGGAAAGATCGGCGTCGGTGAGAGACGCGAGTTGCGATTCAACCACGCTCCAGCCCGCGTTCCAGGTCGACAGCAGTGCATCGCGATCCGAGAAATCGTCCACAAACTCCGTATCTCGGTTCCGCCACGGCTTTTCGCCGTCCGTCGTGAGCGCATCGGTCCAGCGCGAGCGCAGGTTGCCCCCGACATGCTTCATGATGACCGCGATGGAATTGGTTTCGGCGTCAAGCGATTCGCGCAGTTGCTCCCACGTCAACTGCTCGATCGCCCCTTCAGATAGCTTTCGATAGCGCCTGAACTCGGACTCGAATGCTGAAATGGTGGTTCGGTTCGACATTGGAGTGAATGAGAGCGATGGAGCAGCGGCGTTCACTGCCGCATATCGGAAGTCGCCTGCCAATCGGTCACATCGAGTTCGGGCAGGGCGTCGGAGATTCCCGGTATGGCAAACTGCCGCAGGATGTTGATGCACTGTGCGTGGTGGTAATGCCCGTGCGTGAGAACATGGATATAGGCGCAGGATGCGGTAAATGTGTACGGCTCGCCCCCGAAATTGAGGTGGATATGGCGGCCCGGGTCTTTGCGGATCGAGGGCGCGAGTGCCGCGAGATCGTCGTGATTGATTTGCAGGAGCGCATCGAGTTCGTCCGCGGTCTTGCCCCGCTCGTCCATCGGGCCGGAATAGCCGGTCCACGCCGGTGCGAGCGGCGGGCGAGGCGGGCGGCCCGCGATGCGATCGGACCAGCGTCCCATCGCGCCCACAACGTGCGCGAGAATGCCATGAAGTCCGCCCTTCTCGGCGGGTCCGATGGCGAACGGCTTCGCAAACTGCTCGGGCGAAAGCTTGCGAGCGAGCTTGAGGATCTCCCGCGTTCCCCAAAGGTTGTGCGCGAGCAGAATTTCGTACGGGTCGGATGTCACGGGCGTGGACATTCAGGCCTCCGCTTGCTTGTGCGGGCCAATGTAGCACGAACCGGATTCGAGGCTATCTGCCCTCGGAGCTTCGGGTTCAGGGCGCACGCGGCGCAGAGGTGGTGGGGGCGGGGGGGCCGATGTGGCGCTCCAGGAACTTCAGAATCGCGCGCGGCAACTCTGTCTCGAAGACGTAGGCGACGATGTGATCGCCGTTGGAACTGATGACAACCTCGACGGGTACGCCGGCTTGCGTTGCCGCCCGCGCGATCCGCTCCGCGTGATAGACCGGGAGAATGTCGTCTCGTCCTCCGTGCGTGATGAGGAGCGGCGTGCTGCCGAGTTGTGCAGCCCAGTCCTCCGGGTCGGGCGTTGAAGTGCCGCCGATGAGAAACCCGGCAACGGGCACGAAATCGTTCATCGCGCGTCGATACGTGGAAAATCCGGAAGCGCTGACGACACACGCGACCGGCACGTTCTCGCGGAAAGCGCGTGCGCCCACTCCCAGCGCCAGCGATCCGCCCAGGCTGTGGCCGTACACCGCGATCTTCTCGGGATCGACATCCGGCCTCGACCGCAGATACTCGAACGCCGCCCATGAGTCTTCCGCGAGCGTTTCGGCGGTCAGGTCGGCCTTGTCGGAGTTGCCAAAGCCTCGATAGTCGAACGAGAAAACGGTGTAGCCGGCGTGCTTGATGAAGTCGGCCATGTTGGAATCGGCGGAGTCCTGCACGCCGTGGCAAAAGAGCACGGCGGGTTGGCGCGATCCGGGGTTCGCCAGCAGGGCGGCACCGGGCAGGAACCAGCCTTCCAATGCCAGGCCGTCGGTTGTCGGGAAGCGAACCACCTGCACCAATTCCGGCGGCTTGGGAGGTGGCCCGCCCTTTGGAATCTGATTCATGAGATTGCAGCCGGCCATCAGCGAAACGAGCACCGGGCCGAGCACGCGAAGAAAAAGAGAGGCGATCGGTTTGTTCATGCGGGGTTGCTGCGCATTCGTCGGTTCGTTTCAAACCCGTGCGGACATTCGCCACGCTGATCGTAGGAATCGGCCCCGGTTTGGCCCTTGGTTCCGCCGCGGGACCTGCCGCGGCATCGTGAAACAGTGAAGGCGGCTTCGAAGTCCGGTTCCGCGGGGAATGAGCCGACTCCTGGCCCCGTCAAACCCGCGCGAGTTCTTCGAGCGGTTCGAGAAGAGGCTTGCCGCGACGATCAACGGTGTAGAAGGGCGCTGGGGGAAAAGTGTCTTCCACGGCGCGCTTCACGATCGACGCGGATTGGAGCTTCTTGAGCGTGAGCGCGAGCGCTCGATCGGTCACGGGGCCGAGCGCATCGCCGATGTCGGAGAATCTCGCCGGAGATGAGCGACCGACGACGAGCAATGTCGGCATCGACCAGCGCAGCAATGCCGACTCCCGCAGTTCGAGGCGGCTGATCGCCCCGTCGAGCGAGATGGATGCCGCACCCATCGCTTCACCATCGCCCGTCAGGATGTACTCGGGGCGGAGCGGGTGTCCGTAGCCGGGATTGGGTTGCGCCAGACCGAGCGCGATGAGATGATCGAGCGAATGGCGAACAGCGACCGAATTGGCGCCGAGTCGGCGCGAAAGCGTGACAAACTTGCTGCCGTTGCTCCGCTTGAGTTCCGCCAGGATGGGAATGCTCCAGCGGCGCGCAAAGACGTGCAAGAGTTTGTTCGGGACCTGTGCCATACTCGAAAATCGCGAGAATCCGATTGACACACAAAGTATAGTCGCTATATTCAATGTGTCGAGGGCCTCGGGGCCGGAATCGACGCGATTCACCAGATTCACAGGAGTTTGCGACATGAGCACGAGCGGAGCAACGAAGGCGGCGGGAGCGGCGGAGTCACTCGGCTTTGACGGCGGGCTCACGCTCTCCTGCCAGTGCGCGGATCGGAAGAAAGCCGCGGCGTGGTACGAGAAGGTGCTCGGCTTCAAGCTGCTCTACGACGTTGCCGAAATCGGCTGGTGCGAGCTTGCGACGGCCGTTCCGAAGGTGAACATCGGCCTGTCGGAAGTGGAGAAGCCGAAGGTGGGCGCGGGACCGGTTCCAACGTTCGGCGTCATCAACCTCGATGCGGCACGTTCCAAGATGGAAAAGCAGGGCGTGAAGTTCGACGGCGCGACGCAGGAGATTCCGGGGATGGTCAAGCTGGCCACGTTCTTTGATCTCGACGGGAACGCGCTGATGTTGTTCCAGGACTTGCAGAAGGCGTGAGGCCGCCGTGGCTTGGCAGAGAGTTTCTTGCAAACGCACACGGAGCGGAAACATGAACACGAGATCGGGCTGTTGGGCGGGGTTGGGCGCGTGCGTTCTGGTCGCGGGCGGTTTGATGATCGGCGCGGGCGAGCCTGCTTCAACCACGCCGGGCTCACCCGAAGCTGCGGCGGCTCCAACCGGGGTACCCGCAGTGGTGACCGAAGCGGAGTTTCTTGCCGGCCGTTGGCAGGGAGCCATGGGCAAGAACAAGGACTCGTTCGTCGAGGAGACTTGGAGCGCGCCGCACGGGCGCAATGTGATCGGCATGTTCCGTTGGAACAAGCCCGATGGGACTTCAACCGTTCAGGAACTGCTCACGATCACGGAAGAGCAGGGCACTCTGCTGCTCCGGCTGCGCCACCAATCCGCTTCGGGCGTGGCGTGGGAGGAGAAGGACAAGCCGCAGGTGTACGCGCTCGCGGAGAAGACCCCGACACTGCTTCGCTTCGACGCTCTGCGGGATACGGGCGATGTCGCCAGGTGCCGCTACACGTTGAAGGACGGCAAGCTGCTCGTCGATGTGGAATTCGCGGCTCCGAGCGCCGAGGCGGCGGCGGCGGGCAAGAAGCCCAGGGCACCACTCAACTTTGAATTGGCCCGGGTTCCGCTCTGAACAGTTTTCATCGGCCGGGTCAGGACTGCCGGCGGCGTTCCCATGCCGCGAGAATCGCTTCGGCGCGTTCGATGTTCGCGCGGGGATTGCAGATCTTCTCGGCGGCCTTCCGGCGCGATTCGAGATAGAGCTCCTCGAAGCCGGAGTGCTTGGCATCCATTTCTTCGATGAACTTCCATTCGTGCTTCGGCAGCACAAGCTCGCCACCCGGAGTCAGCGACTTGGAGCGTTCGGGCACGATTCTTGGGCGATCGGCGTAACGGGCGAGGCGTTTGCGAACCCGTTCGAGCGCCGTCTCACCGAGTTGATCGCGGGCGCTGGCGTCGGCTCCGGCATCGAGCAGGACACGCACGACATCGGCGCTGATGCATATGCCGCGCACCGCGCGGACGATCGCCGGACGCCCCTTGGGCGATCTCCAATTCGGGTCCGCACCCCAGTCCAGAGTTTCCCGAACCTGTTCCGCATCGCCCTTTCCGATGCGGATGAATAGAAAACGGCGAAGGTATTTCCGGGGCATTTCGATCATCGCCCGAGCATGTTACCCGATCGCGCGATCGCCCCGGCAACCAGCCCGTGTGGCACAGTTCGATTCAGCGTGCCGGCAGTTCGGCATCCAGGAACTCGAGCATTTCGGTCGGCGCTGCACGGGCTTGGGCCGAACGCAGGATCGTGCTGTGGTCCAAGCCGGGGACAATCCGGATGTAGCCTTCCGTGCGCCGCGCTGTGTCGCCGGCCGGAATCTCGGCCTGCAGGCGGGCGACATCGCTCTGCAGCAGCGCAACCGCCTCGTTCAAGTAGAAGCTGTCCGCATCGCCAACCAGTAGATGCACATTCGCCCGGAGCAGGGGCAGAAATCGGCGCGGGTCGGACCGAACGAGCGAGCCGATATCAAAGGTGCGGTACGCGTCCGCGACGGATCGATCGATTTCTCCGGTCACCGGATCGAACAATGCCGCCGGGTTCCCGTTCGCATCACGGGGCCCGAAGGCCGCGAACCACGAATCCCACTGCTGACCGGACGTGTTGCCCGGGCCCAGCACGTCTTCCTGCCGGGCCTCGCGCCGAATTGTCATGACCACGCGCGGCTTTCCCGTGCCGCGATCGAGTTCTCGGAAACTGGGTCGATCCGTTGCCCCGCCCGAGTAGAAGTTTTTGTCTTCGTAAATGTTGACGGTCTGGAACTTGCGAAAATCGACCGGGTCGGGCGACGTGGACCATGTCGCCCCGAAGGTCGCGGGGTGCATCAACGCGAGCCAAAGCGACGACCACCCGCCGGATGAATGCCCCTTGAGCATGCGGCCCTTCGGATCGGGCACGAGCGGGTAGCGTTTCTCGAGAGCCGGGATCATCTCCTCGATGAGCGCGCGTGCGCACGGCCCGTTGTTCGCCGAGTCGGCAAAGAGCGTGTGGCCGTTGGGCCCTTCCGGGTCCAGGACAATCAGGAATGTTCGCTTCGCAAGCTCGCGGGCGGCGCCGGTGGATTCCGCTCGCTCGCGTGCGGCGTACTCGGCGGCACGATCGTCACCGCCGAACCCGGGCACCGCATAGATCGCGGCATACTTCCGCGTCGGGTCGTATTCCAAAGGAAGCACCACGCCGGCGCGCAGCACCACCGGCTCTTTTCGGAATCCGCTCAGGAGTGCCGAGGGAGCCTCGAACCACTCGACGCCGGGAACAGGAAGGCGCTTCGGCGCTTCCGTCCGGTGGGCCAGCGTGAGCGTGACGCTGCCTTTTCCTTCCGAGTTGACCACCAGGTCCGCCTCATCGGAAAAGAGATTGCCGGCCACGCGTTTCCAATCGCTGTTTTCGCGGCGAGAGATCAGCCCGGCCTGGGCCCGGTAGCGCCCGGGCTTTAGCTCGCCCGGCTTGAACGGATAGCCGTCCGCTGAGTCGCCGATCGTGACTGCTTCGCTTGGCTTCAGACCTTTCAGATTGATGCCAAAGAGCGGCTGCTCCGACGCCCAGAACGGGCCGTCGATCGGCCGGGTTTGAGCATCGAGTCCGGAACTTTGTCCGACGAGGAAAACGACCAGACGGCCCGAGCGATCGGCATCACCGAGCGCCGGATCCAAACGGACGTCGATCTTGGGTGCAGCGATCGCCGTTCCGAACGAGGCCGCCAGGGAGGCGAGAATTGCGAGTGAGCGGGTGAACATGGAACAAGTGTTTGCCTGCGGGCACATCGTCGCAGACTTCCTATCAAAATGCAAACAAAATTGTTTATTGGCCGACCGGACGCTGTTTTACTGGAATTTCATTCGGGCTTCATGTTGAAACAGTAGCCGAAAAAGCCAATTCTCGATCCGGGCGGTTCAAAGGCCCGAATAGATGCGGCGATCCCGCACGCGTTTGGCTACTCTGGAACATTGGTCATGCGTGCGAGGGGCGAGGCATCGGAGAGGCCGCCGGTGAGCTCAGACGGATTTGCGACCCATTCCCGAGACGTGAACGAACGCTCCATCCGGAGCGCGATCCGCTCGGCGTTCATCGAAGCCCATTCGGCGAAGCTCCGGGCGACCGGCGAGTTTACGCGTTTGCTCGCGACTCCCCGCGTCCACTTTGTTTACCTCCACCACGTCTTCGAGGACGAGACGGCGAATTTCCGGCGCACGCTCGAAGAGATCGGCAAAACGCATCAGTATGTGAGCTATTCAAAGGCCGTCGAACTGGTGTATTCCGGCAAGGTGGACCGCCCGTACGCCTGCGTGAGCTTCGACGACGGGCTGAAGACCACCCTCGCCGCTTCGAGGGTGATGGACGAACTGGGCATCTCCGGCTGCTTCTTTGTCTGCCCGGCCATCGTGGGCGAGCTCGATCGGGAGATGGTCCGGCGTTTCGCCGAGACCCGTCTCCGCTACCCGCCGATGGATGTTCTCTCGTGGCCGGATATCGAGGACATGCTCGCCCGCGGGCATGAGATCGGCAGCCACACGTTCTCTCATCCCAACATGGGCGAAGTGTCGGTGGAACAGGCGATCGATGAACTGCAGCTCTCCGCCGAGGCGATCCGGCGCAGAATCGGCGGCGTGAAGCACTTTGCCTGGCCGAGCGGGAAGTGGGCGAATTTCAGCGCCCGCGCCGGCAAGGCGGTGTTCGATCTCGGCTATGAGAGCTGCGCATCGGCCATTCGGGGCTGCCACATGCCCCGGTCCTTCGAGGTGCAGCCCCGGGACGTCTGCTTCCGGCGCGATCACATCATGGGCTCGTGGCCTCTGCATCACAACATGTACTTCCTCGCACGCAGCGTGCTCCTCGCCTCGGGCAATGATTACGAATGGCCAAACGAGTGGCGGTCGATCGTCCGAACCGAGCGGCATCCCGTCGCGGCATCAAGCACGCCCAGCGCCGGCAGGACCATGCTGGCCGTTCCCGCTCACTGATACCCGAGCGTTCCGGCGCGGCGTCGGGGGCCGGTGACGGGCTCTATCAGGATCCGCTCATCTACGACATCCTGCACGAGCCGGGCACGCCACTCGAAGTGCGGTCGCTCGCCACGATCTGGCGCCGTGTCGCCGAAGGATCGCCCCGCACGGTTCTCGAACCTGCCTGTGGCACGGGGCGGTATCTCGAGCGGTTTGCGGATGCGGGGTGGAAGTGCCTGGGATTTGATATCGATCCCGCGATGGTGCGTTTCGCGAGCGCCCGTCTGCCGGAAGACGGCTCGCGCGTGTGGCGGGGCAGGCTCGACAACTTCGGTTCGCGGGTCGGGCCCGGGTCGGTCGGGCTTGCTTTTTGCCCGATCAACTCGATCCGCCACGTCGAGAGCGACGGCGAGATGGTGCGCCATCTGAAAGCGATCCGCCGCGTTCTTGCGCCGAGCGGGGTGTATGCCGTCGGAATCAGCCTGAGCGCGTACGGCCTCGAAGCGCCGACCGAAGATGTCTGGAGCGGCAAGCGCGGGAGCGTGCATGTCAAGCAGGTCGTGAGCTACACGCCGGCGGCGGGAGGACGTTCCGGACGCGGCGAACGCGTGGACAGTGTTCTCGAGATCCGGCGAGGACGACGGATCCAAGTCCGATCGTCCACTTATTCGCTCTTCAGCTATTCCCGCGCCCAGTGGGAGAGGGTGATCGCCCGATCGGGATTGCGGGCGATCGGAATGGTGAACGAGTACGCATCGGGTTTCGATCCGGGGCGCATCGGGTATGCGATCTGGCTGCTCGCTCGGCCGGATCATCCGCTGGCGTTCAAGCGCAGCGTTAGGGGATCACGACGGAGCGGCTGATCCGGATCCCGGCCTCGGAATCCGCGATCGAAACCGGAATGCGCTGGCCCTTCTGGCCGGGGTAAAGGCCTCGGAGCGTGAACCGATGGATGACCTGATTTCCGGGCATCACCTCGCCGACATCCACGAGCTGCCGCGGCATTTCGGGCGGGAACGCCGTCATCACCAGCGTGAGCGGCGATCGCGACTGATTGCTGATCGTGGCTTCGAGCACGACGTCGTTGCCCCTCGGAGTCGCCGTGACGGAGAACGAAATATCCCGGAGACCCAGTTCCATACGGGCCGAAACGCGGAACGGCTCGTACGAGTGCCCCGCCGCAAGCTCGACATTGAACACGAAGGGCTTGGTTCCAACCTCTTCCGCCGTTCCGAAGGAAACCGACATGGGCAGGCCCGTCGATTCCCCTGGCGCGAGCGCGAATCCGAAAGTGCGGGGCGTGATCCGCCAGGTCCGATCCCGTCGGACGGATGAACCCATTCCTCCCGGCTCCAGCAGGTGGAGCGTGCCGCTGATCGGCACGGGCCAGGTGTTGGTGAGCTGAATCGAGTGCTGCGTTTCGGGGCTCGTCATCGAGAGCAGGGGCGGGTCGATCGTGAACTTGGCGACAAAGTGGAGCAGTTCCGCGTCCACACCCTCGATAAACACCGGCGAAGACGAGATCGAGATCGGCGATCGCGAAGGATCGTTCAGCGCCGAACGGTTCCCGAAGACGTCCACGATCTCGATCGGGCCCGCGCCGAGGTAATTCTGCAGCTTCACCTGCTCCGGGAGCGACGCGTCGTTCCACAGCACCAGCAAGCCGGAATTCCGCGTGCCGCCGCGATCGGTGAACAGGTACGCCTCGCCCGCGCCTGCGATGGGGAACTCGCACACAAAGCGGCGATTGCCCAGACGATCCGCGACGGCGCGCCAGGCCGCCAATTCCGGACGTGGCATCAGCTGCGCCTGGCGTTCGCTGCGAACTGTCCAGGGCTCAACCAATCCAAGACCGACAGTCGGGCCCGGACCGGGTGCGGTTCGCGCCTTGGTCGCCGAAGCCCACACCCGCACGGCCCGCTTCGCGAGCGAGGCGGCCGCGTCCGCGGCGTCGAGCTGCGATTCCGGCGATGTGCCGAGCGCCACGAGTAGGCGCTTCGAGGTGTCCGCGCCGCCCCGTTCTTTCCATGCATCGACGGCGAGTGCGCAGGATCCGGGCAGGGCGTCGTGCGGCATGTACACCGCCGGCTCGAACCCGGGCGTCTCGGATGCCGCCGTCAGTTCTTCCATGGTCGTGGGCACGACAACGATCGGACCCGGCACGAGCTTGCTCAGTGTGGATTCAATGCTGTCAAGCCCGGACTGGAATGCCTGGCGCGGCGGCAGCGCTCTTGGGTTGAACCAGCCGACCTGCCACCGCTGAACGGTTTGCCCGTACGCATCAAGAAACTCGTCCAGGAGCGGGCGAGCGAGCGCCGGCTGGGAAACCAGCAGCGTCCACGGATCGGGCGCGACAATCGCGTTCGGATCGGTGGCCGATGCCGGGACCACGGGCAGCGAGAACGCGAGATCCAGCCGTTCGGATCGGAACGCATCCACGAGCGGCCCGAGCACGGCCGATCGAGATCCCACCATCCCCCGCGTGAGATCGGCCGACCACACGGGCAGGCTCAGACCATCCGCCCGCACATCTCGAGACAAGTTTGCGAGCGCCGGAAAGGTGGAGCCCGGAACATCGCTCGAGAGCAGCCAGAGCCTCGGCGCCTCGCCCGAGGCACGAAACTCGAATGCCGCGTTCTGCTGCGGACGGGGCGGCAACCAGGCGAAATCGATATAGGTCGCTCCGACGCGCGAGAGCGAATTGGACATATCGAGCACCGCTCGGTACCAGCCATAACCGGGAAGCGCGGGACTCCAGTTGGTCCGGCTCCGGCCCTCGCCGACGGAGATCGATCGCGTATCCACCGTGCGCCCGGATGCATCGAGCAGCAGCAGCTTTCCTGCAAGCGCCTCTCCCGTCAGGTCGCGGACCAGCAGCTGGATCGTCGGCTGCTCGGGCGCCGCGACGATGTTTGTCACGGATTGAGTCGAGAGCTCGAGGCGTGGCAGTTGCACGATGCTGACATCGTCGAAGCACGCCGAACCGGCAAGATCCTGCTTGCGCAGCTCGATCGAGCCGTCGATCTTCCTGCCCCCGGCGGAGGGGCCCGCGGGATTCGATCGCGCCGGTGCGCCGCTTGTGCGGGCGAGCAATTGATCCGGTTGCAGCAGCAGCAGCTCGAACTGCACAAACGCCGCGCTTGGGTATTCACCCCGGATGTGCACGGAGAGGTTGGTCCACCGGCCGGGTGACAAAGTCGGCTCTGACAGGTGCTCGCTGGCGGGGATGGGACGAAGCTTCTCATCCAGGAAGCGCACGGCGATCGCCGCCCGGGCGTGTTCCAATCCCTCGGTGCGCACGCGAGCGCCGATCAGGTAATCGGCATCCTTAAAAACCGGAATAACGCCGCCGTCCAGCAGCAGCGAGGTTGAGCCGCCACGTGTCGAGAGCCTCACGCAACCGCGTGTGGCGGCGGGCTGGTCTTCCAGGTCTTCCAGATCGATGGTGTTGAACCGGGGGAAGCCCGGGCGGGGCCGGTCCGGCTGGTCCTGGTTTCGGGTCCAGAACCGGGGCACCGGATTCGGGTTGGTCTCGCGCTCTTCAAACGTGAAGAGCTTGACCACTCGCCCGGCGGCCGACGGCCGCACCGCCTCGGAAGAGGCGACCGGCTGGGAGATCGTTTGGCACATCGCCGATCCGGGCGCAGCACCGGCCGCGAGCAGGAGGGCGAGACCGCGATGGAAGTGTTTGCGGTGCATTGGCTTGCGAACCCTGGGCGCAGCGATCGCGCCCCTGGTGTATCGGCCCGAAGAGCCTCGGATGCTGAGAACGATCCGCCCGATCGCAGCGTTGCCTCGAACCGCTCAAACCGACCGATTCGTCCGGGCCGCCAGCGACGATCCGGCCCGGCGGAGAGCAAGCCACGTCAACAGGATGTACCCGCCGGCGAACGCGAGAGACGTGGCGGCAAAGGTTTCGGTGGTGAACTTCGCAAAGGTGTGGAAGGAATTCGGCCGGAGCTGGTTCCATGGCCCGAACTGCGTTCCTTCGATCGCCGTGACCGTCATCGGAGCCGGATTCCAGATGGCCAGACAGACGATCATTTCTTCGGAGATCAGGTCCGGCGCCATCGCGGAAAGGATCGCACCAAAAACGAGCAGAACGAGGGGCAGGACGGCCCAGATCGCCAAGCCCAACCCCAGATTCAAAGTCGCGGCCACCGTGCTCCGACGTGCCAGCACGCTGAACCAGACGCCCGTTGCGATCAGGAACATCATCGGCGGCAGCACGATCAATGCGAGCAGGGGCACCAGCATCCAGTGGAATGTGCCCGGAACGACACCGAACCCGATGACGATGCCGAAATAGAGAATCGCAATCGGCGAGGCCCGGCGCAGCGCACCGAGCCACTTGGCACGAACGATCGCCCGGGCAGCGAGCGGTGTCGTGAGCAGCACTTCGAGCGAACGCGATTCTCGTTCGCCCGCGATCGAGTTGGCGGCGATGAGCGCACACTGAAAATAAAACAGTGCGATCAGGATCGCAGAGGTGGGAATGAGCACATCACCCTGGTTGATGCCCGCTTCGCTGTAGATGATGGCGAGCAGAAGCACGACCGACCCCCCGACCGCCCACGCGTGCCAGCGCCGGACGAAGACGCGTTGACGCAGTTCCCGCCAGTTCAGCGGGTTGTCCCAAACTCCGAGCGGATCGGACGTCGGCCGGGCCGCATTCATCCGGAGCGGGCTTGCTGGGGTTCCGGCTTTGGAGATGCCTCTTTGCTTCCTGGTGTTCGCGCGGGGCAGTTCGGTCTCACCCTTCGAAGCAACGGCCCGAAGCCGAGCGACCGCCAGCAGCAGAAAAAGCCCGGTTCCAACGCCGTTGTACGCCGCGGCCAAGAGCCACTGCCCCGGTCGATAGAACGGCGCGTTCCCCGCGCCCAGTGAGGATGCCGTTTCCATCCCCAGGCAGACGTAGGGGCTCAGCTTGAGCAGCACGAACGAGCGCGGGCCGTTGTGTCCGATCGAGAGCAGCAGCGTGAGGAAAATCGGCGCGAAACACCACACCACTCCGGTGATGAAACCCGAGCTCGCGGCCGTGGTCGATGATCGAGAACGAGTGGATGCCGCGAGCGAGATGGAAGCGTGCAGGATGGCTGTTGAAACCGTCAACGCCATCGCCGAAAGCACAAAGCCGGACGAGATCCCTCCGAAGAGGCGTGCCGCCAGCAGCAGGGGCACCCCGGTCGCGATGAGAACGACAAGCTGCGCCAGCCGCCCGGAGAGTTTTCCGAGCACGATCTGGCCGGGCGTCAGCGGGGTTGCGAGCAGCGATGCGAGCGACCCTTTCCGGCGCTCGTCGCACACCGCGCCCGCGGTGAGCGTGGAAGCGACAAAGCACATGATGACAAACTGGAACCAGACGAAGAAGGCTCCGAGCGTCGGGGCGAACATCTGCACCTGCTGCAGAGCCGACGCGTTCCCGGCGTTTGCGAACCGGACATCAACCGTGATCGCGAAGTACACGAGGGACGCGAGAGCCGCCAGCGCCAGCGTGTACAGCGATCGAACCCAGAAGGACGCTGTGTGACGCGAGGTGGCGCGCAGTTCGCGGTCGAAGACGGGTCCGAAGAGCCCGCGCGGCAAGAGCTTGAGGGCGCTTCGAATCATGGATTAGTGCAGCGCTCCGGTGGTGAGTTTCAGGAATGCATCTTCCAGCTTGATCTCCGCCGGGGCGATGCTGTGGATGCGCGCGCCGCCCGCGATCAGGAGCGCCGCAGCAAAGGAGTGCCCCTCGGCGTCCGACACCTGAAGATCGATCGTCAGCGTCGACGGCGAATCGATGGAAACGCCGAGAATCCGCGGATCCGAACGGAGCGCCGCTCCGACCGTCTCGATCGGTGCCGACGACCGGTGCAGCACAACGATAATCCGTTCACGCGCACCCGGCGACGCGCCCTCGCCCGCAGGGTCGAACGCCGCGGATCGGACGCGTGCGTATGCGTCCGCGATCGATCCCGCGTACAACAGCTTCCCGCGTTCGATGATCCCGATGGAGGTGCACATCTCCGCGAGTTCGCTGAGGATGTGCGAGCTCACCATCAGGCTCTTTCCCATTTTGCTCAGTTCGATCAACAGCGATCGCATCTCGATCCGCGCCCGCGGATCCAGCCCGCTCGCCGGTTCATCGAGCAGCAGCACCTGCGGCTCGTGAATCAGCACCCTGGCGACGCCGAGCCGCTGCTGCATCCCGCGCGAAAGCGAATCAACCATCGCGTGCTTCTTCTCGGTCAGATCGGTCAACTCGAGCACCTGATCGATTACCGATCGCCGGCGCCGCCGCTCCACGCTGAAGGCCGCGGCGAAGAACTGCAGGTACTCGTCCACGCTGAGATCGTCGTACACGCCGAGAAAATCGGGCATGTATCCGACGAGCCGCCGGATCGCATCCGCGTCGCTGCGTGTGTTCTTGCCGCAGACGAGCGCCTCGCCCGAATCCTGCTTGAGCAGGCACGCCAGCACCTTCATGGTGGTGGACTTGCCGGCGCCGTTGGGACCGATGAAGCCGAAGATCTCGCCCGGACCGATCTCCAGCGTGAGATCATCGAGCGCAAGCAGCGTACCGAACCGCTTTGTGAGTTTGCGTGTCGAGATCATGGTGGGGCCTTCTGCGGAAGTTCCATGCGAGCCGCTGGCCGCGGGCCGGCGGAAACCTGTTGGTCCGGTTCGAGCGGAATCATGATGCGCCACAAGGTCGATTCGGTCTCGACAAAGCGATCCCCCGTGTCCTCGGCTCGGACATTCAGCGACGGCGTGTTCCCGGTCTCGAACAGGCTCAGGCAAGCCCAGCCCCCCGATGCGAGAAGGGCCTCGATGACCCGAATCCTCTCCCGAGCGCCGGGCAGTTCCGCGAGCGGCGCCGGTTCCGGCTCGGACGGTGCATTCGGGACGAACAAGGCAGCAGATCCTGTCGTTCGAGCGCTCCACCGGAGCTCGGAATTCGGTGTTGTTGCAATCCTCAGCGTGACGGGTGAATCCGGACTTGCGATCGTCTGCCCGGCGAACTCGAAGCGTTCCGTGCCGATGCGGAGCAGGCCGGCAACATTGGTTCCCGTCAGCCCGGCGATCCGGACCTCCCACGAGCCGTTCGTGCGCACGATCTCCGCGCGGGGTGCGACGAGGCTTCGGCCATCCGTTGTATCCATGACCGATCGAAGCGTCCATTGCCCCATGTCCATGGGCGTGCGGGGGCTGGGGGAATTGATCCGTTCGGGCGTTCCTTCTTGGGGCCGCGTTTCCATCTGAAAAGTCTCGAAGATCGCGAGCGGCTGCGAACGGCCCCGGTCATCCAGATACGAAGTGGAGATGCCCCTGAACCAGCCGACCGGCGGCAGCGAGTCCCGACCCGGATCGAGGAACGCAACTCCGGTCTCAGAATTCGCGAAGATCGAAGTGAGCGCGACGGACTTGGGAGATTCGGCGCCTTCCGCCTGCAGGATGTCCACCACGCGCAGCCTGCGCGATGTCGATTCGCCGCTCCGGATCAGCGGCGGCACGACCGCCGCGAGCACCGACGCGAGCGCGATCCACAGCAGCGCACTCGCCCACGACCACGCGCGGAGGTTGAAGCGTTTGAGCACGAACGCATCGACAGGACCCATCGCGATCGCGAGCAGCAGGAGGAATACCACGACCGCGATGAATGCAGCATCGCCGAGCGCCGGGATCACGGCAAGACTGTCAAGAACCTCGCGCACGGCGTTGCGCGAAGCCTGATCGCGTCCGCTCGTGCGCCCACGCCAGTACATCTGCTCCTCGGGTTCGCCGCGAGTCGCGGTTTCCGCCAGAGCGTGCCGGAGCGCCGAGAACCAGTTTTTCTGAAGCTGCTCGACCGAAGCGCTCAGCAGCGTCGGTTCGATACCCAGCACGATGATCCAGCCGTATCCGGCCGGCCCCTGCGCGAGAAGGCCGTCGTGCAATTCGCCATTTCGGCGAACCGAGCGGAGCGTGCCCCAGTCGATTGTCCACCCGGTTTCGGCGCTTGGGCGCATCAATCGGACAACCCGGCCCATCAGTGCGCTCGGCATCGCCGAACTCGCACGCGCCGAAAGAAGATCGGGCTCCGGGTCCACCTGCGTCGGCCCCTGAATCTCGATCGGCGGCTCGGTCCAGAATCTCCTCATCCAAGCCTGCGAATCCGCTCCCGCGACCACGACAAGACACCCGCCGGCGCGAACCCAATCCGTTAGCGCCGTCGCTTTGGCTTCTGGCAGATTCGCGAGACCATCCGATCTCGCCACCAGCATCGCGATCGTGTCGAAGCCCATGCTTGTCGACGGCAGATCTTCTTCGCGCACCGGGCACGCGGCGAGCCGTTCCGCGACGGACGGTTTTCCGGGGTGGGATTTTTTGAAACCCTGTTCAGCGATCGACTGCGGCGATTGGATCGCCCGCGTAACGCTGAGTTCGGGCCCCGAATTGTCCACCAGCACCGCCGCAAGATGCACGTTGTCGAGAATGGTTGCCGGGAAGGCGGCTTCGCCAAACTGCGCTTGCCAGTACACGCGTTCGTGAACCCGCCTTCCAGTCTGATCGCGGATGACCACCGTGACCGAAGGGGTCGAACGAGGGATGGCCGCCACGATCTCGATCGGGGTGATCCGACCGGGCGTGGTCGCAAAGGCCGTTGTGATCGCCGCACGTTGCGAGGCGTCCTGCACGAACTCGAGCGAAACGGTTCCCGCGAACGCGCCGGAATTCATCGTCGGGTTGCCGCTGACGTAGATGCGAACCGGTCCCCATGCGTCGGAAGAGAGATACCCATCAAACCCGCAGCGAATCGCCTCGATGGTCGCCGCTTGCCCGGGTTTGGACGTGGGGACATCGGGAATCCGTTCTTGAACGAGCGTTGTTGGCGCTGCAAGCACCGCAGCCGGTCGGAGAACCGTGGCCATCGCAAGGATCGCACCGAACGTGCAGAGCAGGATGGAACGACCGGTTCTCATCGAGAGTGGTGATGCCTGTGCAAACGGCCCCGAGCCTGTACCGGGATTGAACCGGCGAGATGTTCTGCCTCAGAAACACGGAATGAGCGCGGCCGCGAAACGACGAGGTCAGATCGGTGTGGAGCGGGAGCGGTGGGGGTACGTGACGGGGCTGGTAGGGCTGGCTAGATATGGACCTTGCGGTTGTAGATAAACCATTCGAGCATGAGCAACCCGGCACAGGCGAGAAGAACGTACGGCCAGAGCCGCTGGTCGCCCTTGAACGTTCCGTCTTTCGACGCCACGACGCGGCTCGCAAGTTCGACGGTCGGCGTCGCGGCAACGACCGATTCCTGTGGGTCGAGCAGATTCACCGGAATGCGGCGGACCGACCTGCCGCCCTCTTCGAAATCCCCGGGTGCCATTCCTCCCTTCCACGTCAGCCGGTAGACGCCCGCGCGTCGAACCGGGCCGAAAACCACGGTGCCGTCGGGGAGAGGTGACAACGCCGTTTCGGCACCATCGGCCCCGCCCGGTGGCGGCAGCAGCCGCACATCCGAGGCGCCTGCCGGGAGTCGTTGGGAAACCGTCGCTCCCATTTGCGTCGAATCGCTCGCGCCGGCGATGGCATCGCCGCCGAGGTAGTCGAGCGCAGAGGCGAGAAAGACAACGAAACTCACATCGAGCGGCCAGGAGGAAGCGCCAATATCGAAAGGAACGATGATCGCGCGGGTCGGTCCGCTCGAAAGCTCCACGATCGCCGGCCCCCGTTCGGTGCGGGCGAGCGAAACCGCAGTAGAGCCAGCGCGAACCTCCACATCGCGCGATTCCGCGATGTAGACCGAATCAAGTGTGATGTTCCGGAGCGCCGGATGCGTCCGCAGCCAATTGACAATCGTGGCGTTCCCCGACTTGCCCTTGTCGGTCAGGGGAGCGGGATTCTCCTTGCTCGCGGCCGGCACGGGCACGGCCCCGAGCACGAGGAATCTTCCCGGCGGCAAACCGGACGTGTTGGTCGTGCCCGAGGCAGGCGGCAGAACCCCGTCGAGAATCAGAACGTCCACGGGTGGCGATTCGCCCCGATTCGCCATCGCGGCGTACTCGGCGGGCGTGAACGTGCGCAGTTCGGCCAGGGGCAATCCCGCGAGCGCGGACGAGAGAAACAGGCTCCCGGATGTGACAATGCCGACCCGGAGCCGCCGGGCGGGCGGCGCCTCAATGAACGCGCGGTCATCGGTCGCAAAGGCGTCGAGTTCGGCCCGCGAACCAGGAGGCGGGCGCAGCCGCACTTCAGCGAGCAGCGCCTCTTCGCGCTCGATGCCGAAGACCACGCCCCCGACGCCCGGGTTGAGAGGTGGCTGCGGTTTGGCGTCGGGCGCGCCCGGCGTCTCGGGCGCGGTGCCTCCGCCGGGCGAGGCAGGGGTCGAAACGCTGCCGAGAAGAGTCGCCGCGGGAAGGTCGACCGACTTGATCGCCGCGACCGAACCCTCGATGGTGAGTTCGACATCGACCTTGCGTTCCGACGTATCCGAATTCTGAAGCCCGACGAAGATATTGAGCTTCTTCGGATCGTCGTATGCCCGCTGCGCCCGGATGCTGACGATCCCGATGTTGCCCGATGCGCCCGAACCGATGCTGTGGAATTCGAAAGAATCCTCGGGCGCGGGCTTGGTTCGATCGGCATCGGGGATGCGTCCGTCACTGAACAAGTGAATCGAGATCTGCGGGCCGCTCGGTGCTGCGTCGGCTTCCGGCGCTCCCGTATCGGTTTCCGATCGCGCCCGCCGCGGCGAATGCGCCTGCGCGAGACGCATCGCCTCGCTCATACTGGTGGGTGCGTCGGACTGCACGATTCCTTCGATCGCGGCCCGCAGCTTCTGCTTGTCGCTTGTGAAGCTCTGCCGCACGTCCGCGGCATCGTCGAAAGCGATCACCATCGCTTCGTCGCCTGCCGCATTGGTCGTCCGCGCGAAGAGGCCGGGTTCGCGGAGCGAATCGACCAGTGCCAATGCCTCCTTCTTTGCCTGGTCGAGCCGGGCGGACGGGTCGGTCGATCCGGCCGGCGAATCTGTTGTGGCCATGCTCGCCGAGCGGTCGAGCAGGATGACATGGCGCTCGCCCGTAAAGGTGCCGCTCTTCATGACAGGCTCGGCGAGTGCAAGCAGCAGCGCCGCCAGCACAAGGAGTTGCAGGAAGAGCATGATGTTGCGCCGCAGCTTCTGGAGCGGCGCGTTCGCCTGCAGATCCTGCACCGCTTTCTTCCAGAGAAGCGTGGTCGAGATCTCGACATCGCGCCGCCGGAGCTTGAGCAGGTAGAGGATGACGAGCGCGGGAATGGCGACCGCAGCGACCGCCGCGGCAAACGGCCACGACAGGAAAGTCACTTCAGCACCCCCAGACGTCGCAAGCGCTCGGCAATGAGCGTGTCCACGGGTGTGTCGCTCCGCACGGTGACCAGCGACATGTCCCGCCGCAGCGCGAACTCTCGAAGCCTCTGGCAGTACGCGTTGAGGTTGCTCTGGTAGCGTTTGAGCAGCGGCGCGCTGATCGTGACCTCGGCGGTCTCTGCATCCTCAATGTCCTTCAGCCGAAGATCGCCCCGCACGGGCGGATCGAGCTCCTGCGGGCTGAGCACCTGCACCAGAACGACGTCGTATCCGTGGCCGACGAGCAGACGCAAACCGTCTTCGTAACCATCTTTGAAGAAGAAATCGGAGAAGAGGACCATCACGCCCTTGCCCCGGCGCGAGAGTGCGATCCGCTCCGCCGCGGCCCGGAAATCGAGCGTTCCGCCCGGGCGCATCGCACACAGAAACCGCGCGAGATCGTGCACGCGCCGGCGACCACGCAGATCACGGAGCGCGCGGACAACCGAGGGCTGCGATTTTCTCGCGTCGTCAGAAGCCGCATCGATGCCCGACATGATCGTCGCGGCGACGCGGTTGAGGTTCACGAGCCCGACGTATCCGAGCGCCATCGCACAGCGCTGCATGAAGTGATATTTGTTCGGCTCGCCGCAGTCGGAAGAGGCCGAAGCGTCAAGTACGACGTGCAGTGAAAGGTCTTCTTCTTCGAGGAACAGCTTGAGGAAGAGCTTGTCGAGGCGGCCGAAGATGTTCCAGTCGATGTGGCGGAGATCGTCGCCGCTGACGTAGGGGCGGTGATCCGCGAACTCGACGGAGTGGCCGCGCTTTTTGGAGCGGCGCTCGCCCTTGAGCTTGCCGAAGAAAACACGGCGTGACGCGAGATCGAGCGGATCGAGGCGTGCGATTTCCTTGGACGTGAGGAGGTCTTCCAGTTTCGTCGGGCGGGAGATGGTGGAGGTGCGGAGCATGGGAGGGGAGAGAACGCGGAGAGCGCGGAGGTTGCGGAGTTACGCGGAGGGAGGATCAGAATTCAGAAAGGCGGAGGGGATCGGAGTTTCGCGGGCGAGAATCCGCCGGTACATTCCGTCCTTCATGCGTGCAACGTTGAAATTGAAGAGCAGGCCAAGCGGCAGCTTCGCGGATCGCATGTAACTTGTGAGTTGTGCGAGGTGGGTGTCAGAAACACGTTCGACGGACTTCAGTTCGACCACGACCAAGTTTGCAATGACCAAATCGACAAACTGGTCACCAAGTGGAGCCCCCTTGTAGTGGAGTCTGATCGGAAACTGACGAGCGAATGGAATACCTCGCAGCTCTAACTCGCGGCAGAACGCAAGCTCGTAGAATTTTTCGAGGAGGCCGGGCCCGAGTTCAGAGTGGACAGTCATGGCCGCTCCGATCGCTGCATCCGTCAGTTGATTCCATTCGGCCGGAACGTCGCTTGGGCCCGCATGTTTTCTTTGAACTCTTTCCATGCCTTCTCCGCGCTGCTCCGCAACCTCCGCGCTCTCCGCGTTCTCTCGTCGTCTTATTTCTTTTCCGGGCCGGTCGGCGTCAATTCCAGAATCTGCCGCACGATCGCATCCGGATCGACTTTGTCTGCTTCGGCCTCAAAGTTCATCAGCAAGCGATGCCGCAGCGAGAGCGCCGCGATCGACTTCACATCCGCGAAGCTCGCGTGGAAGCGGCCATCAATCAGTGCCTTGACCTTCGCACCGAGCAGCAGCGCCTGGGCGGCGCGGGGCGATGCGCCGCAGCGGATGTACTTGTTGGTCGGGCCATCCGCCCCTCCCGCGGCAGTCTGCGTCCCCGGATGCGTCGCAAGCACCAGCCTCGCGACGTAATCCTTCACGTGCGGCGCGACGATCACGCCTCGAACAAGCTCCTGTCCCTTGAGAATGCCCGGCCCATCCAAGACCGGGTTCGCGTCCGGGTTGTCCTGACCCGTCGTGCGATCGAGGATCGTGATGAGATCATCCAGCTTGCTGTAGCCGACCACGATTTTGAAAATGAACCGGTCGAGCTGGGCTTCGGGCAGCGGGTATGTGCCTTCCTGCTCGATCGGGTTCTGCGTCGCAAGTACAAGGAACGGCTTTTCCAACTTGTACGACACGCCCGCAACCGTCACGCTCCGCTCCTGCATGGCTTCGAGCAGAGCCGATTGCGTCTTCGGCGTCGCGCGGTTGATTTCGTCCGCCAGCACCACCTGCGCGAAGATCGGCCCCCGCTGGAACTCGAACTTGCGTCGCCCCGTCGCCGGGTCTTCCATCACGATGTTCGTGCCGATCACGTCCGCCGGCATCAGATCTGGCGTGAACTGGATGCGGCTGAACGGAAGGCTCAACGCCCGCGCCAGCGTCCGAACGAGCAAGGTCTTTCCCAGACCCGGCACGCCCTCGAGCAGGACGTTGCCTCCGGCAAAGAGCGAAATCAGCACCGCTTCAACGACCTCGCCGTGGCCGACGACGACCTTGCCGATCTCCGACCGCAGTGTGCCGAACGTGCTACGGAACTGTTCACAGGCCTGCTTGACTTGTTCGGGAGACATTTCGGTGTGAGTCATGTTGTTTCCGGGGCCGCCAATTCCGCGGCGTTCGCTGGATGGGCTTAGTTTCAAGACGCATTGCTTCCGCCCCATTCGGGCCCGGAGCTCGCTTCGGGCCGCTCGTTTCTTGGGAAAGTGGGCTCGGACGCTTGCGTCATGCGGCTCACATCCTACGGGAAACGACCGAATGCTTGTTCGCGTGCGCGGGCGATGAGTTGCGGCAAGTGCTCGCAACCCCCGGTTCGGCGTGCCGCCGCCCTCCCGTCCCAGTTGGACAGTTCCGGAGGGCACCCCAGCAAACGGGGTCGCTCCCGAGTATCATCGAGCAGCTATGTCAACGTTGAGCACGAAGCCCCCCTCGGGCAAGCCTGTGAAGAAAGACCCCCCGAAGCGCGAGCCCGGAGGCAGTTCGGCCCAGGCCGAAGCGCCCCAGGGCGAGCATTCGGCGTTCAAGCTCCGCCTCCGCCGCGTGCGCGAGGCCATGGGAGCACAGGAGCTCTCTCACCTACTTATTACAAGCCCGCTCGATGTCGGCTACCTGACCGGCTTTCTCGGTGGGGACAGCTACCTCGTACTCGGACCCGGCCGCCCGGTTCTCATCAGCGATTTCCGATACGAAGAGGAGCTTGCCGAGTTCGAATCACTTTGCCAGATCGTCATCCGCAAGCGATCGATGGGCGAGGCGCTCGCCGAACTGCTTTCCGGAGA
The DNA here is from genome assembly GCA_017303555.1 of Planctomycetota bacterium. Taxonomy (GTDB): domain Bacteria; phylum Planctomycetota; class Phycisphaerae; order Phycisphaerales; family UBA1924; genus JAFEBO01. The sequence continues at coordinate 171,454 of JAFLCN010000001.1, read as the reverse complement.
AGGGGTTGAGCGCGTCGGCATCCAGGCGGAGGTGATGACTGTCGCCGAGCGAGATGCCCTGGCCAAGCGGATCGGCACCAAGCGGGTGGCCGCGACGATGGGCCTGATTATGCGGATGCGGGCCGTGAAGGATGCCGCCGAGGTGGCGCTGATCCGCCGGGCCGTGAAGATCCAGGAAGATGCGCTCAAGGCCCTCCTTCCCACGCTCGAACCCGGCCTGACCGAACTCGAGGTCGCCGCCCGTCTCGAAGCGGAAATGAAGAATCGGGGCTCGAGCAAGCCGAGCTTCGAGACGATCATCGCGGCTCGTGCCAACGGCAGCATGGCGCACTACCGCCCCGGTTCGACCAAGCTGGCCGCCAATCAGCCGGTCCTCATCGACTGGGGCGCGATCTGGCAGGGCTATCACAGCGACATGACCCGCACATTCACGCTCGGCAAATGGCCCAAGCCCATCGCCGAGATCTACCCGATCGTGCTGGAGGCACACCAGCGTGCCGCCGCCGCGATCGCCCCCGGCAAGTCCACCTCCGAGATCGACAAGATCGCCCGGGACTTCATCGCTGCCGCCGGATACGGCGAAAACTTCGGCCACGGCCTCGGACACGGCATCGGACTGCAGACGCACGAAGACCCCCGGCTCTCGCACATGCTGACCGGCACGAGGCTGGAAGCGGGGCATGTGTGCACCGTGGAGCCCGGTATCTACCTCCCCGGCGTCGGGGGCGTGCGATTGGAGAATGACTACGTTGTCGAGGCGGATGGAGCGAAGAATCTGTGCTCGCTCCCGATGACCATGGATTGGGCCACACTCCGCTGATTTCGTTCTCGTACCGACCGATTTTCTGGATAAACCATGATCGACCCAACCAAACTGAAGGATCTGATCAAGCTCATGGTCGACAACGACCTGACCGAGATTGATCTGCAGGACGACAAGGAAACCGTCACCATCCGCCGCGGACATCCGCCCGCGGCACACGCCCCCCACCCCGCGATGATGTACGCGGCGCCCGCAGCTCAGGCGGCGGCGCCCGCCCCGGCAGCAGCTCCGGCCGGAGGCGCAGCAGCGCCCGCCGCGGCATCGAGCGATGCCGGTCTGATCGCGATCGAATCGCCGATGGTGGGAACGTTCTACTCCGCCGCGAATCCGGACTCGGCTCCGTTTGTTACGAATGGCGCGAAGATCAATCCAAGTACCGTCGTCTGCCTCATCGAGGCGATGAAAGTGTTCAACGAGATCAAAGCCGAAAAGGGCGGGACTGTTGAGCGCGTTCTCGTCAAGAGCGGCGAAGCCGTCGAGTTCGGGCAGAAGCTCTTCCTCGTTCGTCCCGCGTGATTTGAGAAGGCACTTGGCACTAGGCACCGGGCACTAGTGACGACCAAGCCTGACCGTCCCTCGTGCCTGGTGTCAGACTGATCACCTTTCCGCATGTTCAAACGAGTTCTCATTGCAAATCGTGGCGAGATCGCTCTTCGCATCATGCGCGCTTGTCGCGAGATGGGCGTCGAGACAGTGTGCGTCTATTCAACCGCGGATAAGGACGCTCCCTATCTGAAATTGGCCGATCGCGCCATCTGCATCGGCCCGGGCCCGTCCAAAGAAAGCTATCTCAACATCTCCCGCATCCTGAGCGCTGCCGAAGTCGCCGATGTCGATGCGATCCATCCCGGTTACGGCTTCCTCTCCGAACGCCCCGATTTCAGCCAAGCGTGCCGCGATTGCAAGATCGAGTTCATCGGCCCCAGCCCCGAAGCCATGTCGGCCCTCGGTGACAAGGTCGAGTGCAAGCGCACCGCCAAGGCCAACGGCGTGCCCGTCTTCCCCGGTTCGCCCGATGCGATCGAGGATGAAGAAGAAGCTGTCCGCATCGCCAACGAGATCGGTTACCCCGTCATCATCAAGGCCTCCGCCGGTGGGGGCGGGCGCGGCATGAAGGTCTGCCACAACGAAGTTTCGCTTCGTTCCATGCTCCGCGTCGCCAGCCAGGAAGCCGCCGCGGCATTCGGCAACGGCGCCGTCTTCATCGAGAAATACCTCGAAAAGGCCCGGCACGTCGAGATCCAAATGCTCGGCGACAAGCACGGCAACGCCGTGTATCTCTGGGAGCGCGATTGCTCCCTCCAGCGCCGTCACCAGAAAGTCATCGAAGAAGCCCCCGCTCCGAATATCGATCGCGCCAAGCTGCAGAAGGTTGCCGAGTCCGCCGCGAAGATGATCAAGAGCGTGAAATACGCCGGTGCCGCGACCTGCGAATTTCTGCTCGATGAAAAGGGCGATTTCTACATGCTCGAGGTGAACACCCGCGTGCAGGTGGAGCACCCGGTCACCGAACTCATTACTGGCATCGATATCGTCAAGATGTCGATCGCGATCGCAGCCGGCGAGAAGATCCCGTACAAGCAGAGCGATATCAAGATCAACGGTCACGCCATCGAATGCCGCATCTGCGCCGAGGATCCAGCGCAGGGCTTCCGCCCGAGCGCCGGCAAGATCGCGACCTGGGAACCGCCCGGCGGCCCCGGCGTGCGCATGGATACGCACGTGGTCAGCGGCTACGTCGTCCCCCCGAACTACGACAGCATGGTCGCCAAATTGATCGTCCACGCCGATACGCGCGAACTGGCGCTCGACCGCGCCGCCCGTGCTCTCCGCGAGTTCAACGTCGGCCCGATCAAGACCACGATCCCGCTGCACCAGCGGCTGGTTGAGAACACCGATTTCCGCAAGGGCGGAGTCGATATTCATTACCTCGAGCGCCTTCTCAAATAACGCCGTTCACGGGCACAGTAACTCGTTGTAGGCGGCCGCGAACAGGACGAAGTCCGAATCGTCGCACTGCGCGTCGCCTGTCAAATCCGCACCTTGAAATGCGCCGCTCATGATGAGCGTGTCGTAGTCCGCCGCGAACACGACAAAGTCCGCGTCGTCAATCTGGCCGTCGTTCGTCAGGTCGCACGGGCAGCAGCCTTGGGGCGAGCGCGGGTTGGCGAACTGGCACAACTTGATCTCAATCGCATTCGGCAGGGTGTTGCCGCTCGCGCTCGGAATGCAGTCGGCACCGATAGGAACGGAAGCGTCGGCCGTGGGATAGGTTCCAACCGCGACAAAGACCCTGTCGGGAAGCGTTGTGCCGCCGCCGAACCGCTTCTTGAGGTCGATCGTCGCCGCGAGCACGCCGCCGTTGTTGATCGCCGCGCTCTGCGTCACATTTCCTGCCGGCACATCGGACCATCCGTTGTAGCCGTTCGAACTCTCATTCCCAACGAACGATGCCCAGGTTCCCACCTGACCGCCCTTGCCCCACATGGGTGCTCGGAGCGCACCCGGTCCGCTCGGGCCCGAGAGCAGAAGGAAGCGGTCGTTGCTTCCCGCCGCGGCCTGCGTTGCCATGTAGAAGATGTCGCCCTTGAGGCCCGCCCACAAGTTGATGCTGTTGCTGGCGCTGGTCGCAAGAAGAACGGAATCCGGATCGCGCACGCCGCTCACATCCCATGTATCGATCGGTTGACCGCCGGAAACCGCAAAGTGCCAGTCGCTTCCGCCGTTGTTGTCCCAAATTTCCGCACCGTTGTTGAACACGATGTCGAGTTTGGTTGCCGATGGGATCACCGGAACGGTCAGGCTCCACTTGCCCGTCTGCGCGTCCTTCGTCATGAGCGCATCGGGCGAGACAACCGGATTCCACTGGTTGTAGCCGTAATGGAGATACACCGATGCAGCGTTCGCAAGGTTGCGTCCGGCGGGGTCGTACGTTACCGTGACGCTTTGCCCGGCGATCGGGGTTTCGGGGTTGAGCGCGACCACGGTGCCGCCGCCGGTTGGTGCGCCGCTGCCGTCGCCCACGTACACGTGCTGGATCGGCGACTTCTTGATGTTGCCGCGCGAATCCGTCGCCTCGACGTAGTAGTCCACGAGTTTCGATCGAATCCCGGTGAGACGCGCCGAGTATTGATCCGCAACATACTGCGGCATCACATAGAAGTTGATTCCCGGATCGTTGAAAAAATTGCCCGCGGGGAACGCCCGTTTGGTCATCGTGACGCTCTGCCACGCGCCGACCTCGTTCCCTCCCGCGTACGTCTCGTTCTGGATCGACGAAAGCGGATTCGTTCCGTCGTTGTCGAGCCGGTATTTCAGGATCACCTGCCCATCTGAAATCCCGCTGGCGTCGTACGCAAAGGTCCAGATGTCGAAGTCGCCGTTGTTGACAATCTGCTGGTATTTGTGCTGCGGGCCGAAGTTGGTCGAGCCCGGATTCCACGGCGTTCGCTGCGGAATCCAGATCGTCGGCGCCACCGTATCGCCCGAAGCGCCCGCGCTCGCGATCACCGGGTCGGCGAGGCGTGCCGCGTTGTTGCAGGCGATGGTCGGCTTCACTTCCATGTCGAGCGCCGTGCCGTAGTACATGTAGCCGCTGTTCAGCGCGCCCATGAAGTAGTGCCAGGCACGTTCAGCGGGGAGGGTGCTGTTGTCGGGATAGACGATGCGCCCGGTATCGAGCGGCGCCCCGCCTGTGCCGCCGTACGTGGCGAAACCGACCGGACGCGCCAGCGTGATCGCCTCCGCGGTCTCGACGCGATTCTGCATCGCGGTGATCACGGCCCAGTTGCGAGCATCCTCCGCCCAGCCGTTGGCAACATCGATGTTGCCCTGCGCGTTGACCAATGGCCAGTTCCAGTTGATGAACTGCGGCGCACCGAAATCGCCATCGGCGTTCACCCACGCGCCGTCTTCGACGTGCACCAGGTCATTCGCCGGGACGGGGTAGTCCGCGAGATACTGCTCGATCGTGGTTGCGGGATATGTTGCGTTCGCGCTCGAAACGAGGTTCGGCGTCGCCTCCATGTAATACGAGTACCCGCCTCCCCACGCGTTGTCCCCATCGTGCGTGAGCGTGATGAGCGCCGGTCGCGTGCCCGTGTTCAGCGCGGCAAGATTGGCAAAGTCCGTCGTGCCGATCGGGGCATACCCGTCGCGCCACGAAAGCCCCTGCGAGGCCGGAATCACGATGATCGACGAAGCCGCTCCGGTATTCGGATCAATGTGCTGCGCACGCCGGGGTATGAGCGAGAAGATCGATTCAACCGGCGAGCACCCTCTCGAGATCGACTGCCGATACCAGCCGTTGCCCACCGTCGAATTCAGCGGGTTGATCTGGTCCGCCTTGTTCGGCGGATCGCAGTTGATGCCCCCCGAGCCGAAAACGATCGGAAAATCCGGCTGCGCCCGCGCGATCTTCTCCGCGCTCACCACCGACCAAGTGATCCCTTCGCTCGCCAGGACGCCGATCATCCGCGTGCTGAACGCCATCTCGCTCGGGAAGAACCCGCGCGAGATCGGAACGCTCGATCCCCACGCGTCCGGATAGATGCGTTTATACGCCTGGACCTGCTTCCGCATCGTGTTCTCATCCACCAGAGGCATCAGCGCATGGTGAAACGGAAAGATCACGACATCCAGCCGCGGCTTGCCTCCGCTCGTTGTCCACGCGCGTGCCTCGCGGATCGGGTTCATCCAGCCGGCGCTATATCCCAGTTGGTTGGCCCCGCCAAGCGATTGGATGTTCTCGATCAATCCGCCGGAGTACGAGATCTGCGCGCCCGCCTTCGATGCCCAGCGGATCAGGTTCACGCTGTCGCGCGTCCGGAACTGGTAGACCGCCTTGCGATCATCAGCGCCGAAGATCTCGTCGAGGTTGTTCTCCGGGTGCGTTGCGCCACCCGCCTTGTGCAGGCGCGATTCGTTCACCCGTTCGTACCGGTCGAAGCCGGTCGGCTGGCGATCGGGCCAGTAGATGGGCTGTTCCAGGTGCCACAGATACGTGAACTGAACTTTCGACTGTGCCGACGCGGCCTGCGCAAGGCCGGCGCAGCACAGCAGGCCCATCGTCCAACAAATGTCGCGTTGCATCGCCGTTCGCTCCGTGCTCGATATACCCGGAGCCTACCGGAGACCCCGGGGCCGGACAAGCAGCCTCTGGTATTTGGCGGGTCCACGCTGTCTCGCGCCCCACCGAGGCACGCTCGGCGCGGGTCCGGCCTCAGGGACAGACCAGCGCGTCGTATCCGCCGACAAAGATCGAAAAATCCAGATCGTCCACCAATCCGTCGCCGTTCAGGTCGGCCGTGCATCCGGCCGGGTACCCGCTCTCGAGCAGCGGGCAGAGCAGGGCGTTGTACGCGACAACAAAGATCGAAAAGTCCGAGTCGTCCACCAGCCCATCGTTGTTCAAGTCACCCGCGCAGTACTTTGAGAAATCGACCGGCGCGACAAACCCGCACGAGAAGTTCTCGCCGGTGTAGACAACCCGGCTCAGGCCGGTCGACGTGTTGAGCGCGAAGATCCCTTGCGAACCCGTCCACAGAATCTCGCTGTTCTGCATCGGCGCGAAGCCGCGCGGGTTCATCAGCGTGACGTCGGGAAGGATGATGATCGTCAGGACCCGCTTCACGAATGCGCCGCTCGAAGCGGCGTACACGTACAGGCCCGGTTCAAGGCCGCTGAAGCCGACCGCGACGATGCGGTCCTGGCCGCTTTCGTTCCAGCGCCCGAGCTGCATCGGAAAGTCGATCTGGCTCTGACCGCTCCACACCCCGTTGAACGCACCGATCGCGCCCGAAGATGCGTACCGATCGAGCCGGTTCTGCTGGATGTTCGAAGTCAGCACCGAGCCCGTATCGATCGGCAAAACGGCGAACGGGTCCTCCGCTGCGAACCAACCCAGCGAATTCCCGGAAGTATCCAGACGGACGATTCCGCCGCCCGCACCAACCGATCCGCTCGCGATCCAGGCCTCGCCGTTCACGACCGCCATCCCGCGCGGATTCTGAACCCCCGTGAGCGTCCCCAAAAACCGGGGCGTCTCGGCCTGCACCGAATAGCGATAGATCGCGTTCGAGATCTGATCCGTGATCCAGAGCTCCGACCCGACCTGCATCGCATGTCGCAGATTGCCGATCGTCCACGAATCAATCGCATCGGCCAGTTCGATCCATCGGCCCGCCGGCTTGCTGGCAAACGGTGTCAGCGTTCCCGTCGCCGGATCGACGCTCACCACCCGCAGGTTCGCGTTGTCCGGTGTGACCAGTGAATGCACTACCCCCGCGCCGCACGCGGCACACACCGACAACGACAGCATGCCGGAGATCAATCGCCTCAAGCCACAATCCTTCCATCCTGTCTCGCGAGAGCGAATTCCCTCGCTTCCGTTCACTGTCCGTGCGCCACCCGTCGGTGGCTCCATCCAATTTCTTCTCCGCGCCGCACACCGCATCATTTATCGAACCCCGTGATCCGAAATTTCACCGAGTCGCAACAGTCTCGCGCCGAATGCTCGAACCGAAAATCGCACGGGCCGCGTGCTGGTCCTATAACGCCGCCAGCGTGTCCACAATTCCCAGGACGCCGACCACCACGCTCACAAGCCCGTTCATCGTAAAGAACGCCGCATCGAGTCCGGCCTTGCCTCGGCGTGTGAGAATCGTGTGTTCCACGACGAGCAAGAGTCCGACGAGTCCAACGGCGAACCAGAAAATTGTCCCAAGCCGGGGCTCGGCAATGGCCGCGAGCACGAGGAAAGCGAACGCGAGCACATGCAGCGTGCGGCTGATCCAGATGGCGCCACGCACGCCAAGACGCGACGGCACGCTGTACAGCCGCTCGATCCGATCCTGCTCGACATCCTGCAGCGAATAAATGATGTCGAAGCCCGCAACCCAGCACGTCACCATCGCGGCCAGAAGCCAGAGCGCCGCGCGAGTGCCCTCCGGCACATCGGGAGTTTGCCCAAACGGCAGGCCCAGGCACGCGGGGTTGATTGCGATCGCCGCGGCAAGAGGGGATGCCGCCAGCGAAGTCCCGAGAAACAAGTGGCAAGCCCAGGTGAACCGCTTGGTGAACGAGTACAGGCCGATCCACGCGAGCACCGGGATCGAAAGCAGCAGGGGCCAGGGATTGGCGAAGAGAAACCAGAACGCGGAGGTCAAGGCAAGAAACGAGGCCCCGAGTGCGAGCGAGATCGCCACGCCGAACGCCGGGGTCAATCGTCCCGATGCGAACGCCCGACGCGCCGTCCGCGGATTGCGGGCATCGAGGAGCCGATCGGCAAGCCGGTTGATGAGCATCGCCCAACTGCGGGCGATGAACATGCACGCAACAACCAGTCCGAGCGCCAAGCCGAACTGGCCCCACGTCATCCGGGCCGGGCGTGCGAGAAATGATGCGAGCAGCGCGAACGGCATCGCGAAGATCGAGTGCGAGAGTTTGATGTCGCCCGCGGCGATCGCGAGCCGCTCCGCCAGACTCTGCTGCGGCGCAATGCCGACGGGATTGGAAGACGCCACGTTCATTCGCCGGCGGGCTTGCCGCCCTTTCTCGGGTCGCTGCCCGCTTCGAAACGATCCCGTTGCAACGGTGAACGCCGGATGACCTGAATCACGCACTCCGACTTGCCGAGCTTGAGCTCCTGCCCGCGCGCTTCAAGCCCGGCACGCACCGTCCGCTGCTGAGCGCCCGATCCTTCCAGGATTTCCGCGATCTCCGGCTCGATGCGGAGCGTGTTCGGCATCCACTGATGGTGGATACGGGGCTGAGCGACGGCTTTCGAAGCCGGAATGCCGTACGTCACGCAGTCCAGAAGCACCTGCAATGTGCCGGTGATGATCCACGGTCCGCCCGAGCCACCGACCACGAGCTCGACCGGCGAAGATTCGCTCTCGCCCGAGAGAACGATGGTGGGGGACATGCTCGAGAGCGGCTGCTTTCCGGGCGCGGGGAGGTTGCGTTCATCCTGGCGCAGTCCGAACGCGTTCGGCTTGCCTCGGCGCGTCGTGAAATCGTCCATCTGATCGTTGAGCAGAAAGCCAAACCCGGGCACGACAACCAGCGATCCGAACTGAAGATTGATGGTCTCCGTGCAGGCGACGGCGTTGCCCCACGAATCAACAGCACTCAGGTGGCTCGTGCCGGAGTCGGCGGGTGCGACCGCGCTCCCCCGCGGCAGATTGCTCCCGTAAGACTCGATCGGCTGCACGCGGTTCATGTCGATCCGCGAGGCAAGATCGCGGATATTGCTCTGGCTGGTCAGCGCGAGCACGGGAACGTCCGTCGTCCTGGGGTCCGCGAGGAATCGCGAGCGATCGGCGAACGAGTGCTTGAACGCCTCGGTCAGAAAATGCACCTGAGCGCTGCTGTCGTAATCGAACGAATCAAACTCGGCTCTCCGGGAATCGATCATCCCCAGCGTTTGGACGAGCACGATCCCTCCGCTCGATGGGGGCGGAAAGGCGAAGACGCGCTTTCCCTGATAGATCGTTTGCAGCGGAAGCAGTTCCGTCGGGCGGTACGCGGCTAGTTCGGCGGCAGTGACCGTTGCGCCCCCGGAAGAAAGGACCGCACGGATCGTCGAGCCGATCTCCCCGCTGTAGAACGCGCTCGCGCCGTCACGCGAAATGAGCCGCAGCGCCCGCGCCTGGGCCGGCTGCCGGATCACATCGCCCGCTTTGACCTTTCCGTTGAGCAGGTAGATCGAACGGAATTCCGCAAACTCCGGCCCCGTTCCCCGCGCCACGTTGGACGATCCGACCGCACGCATGTAATCGGCATCGACGACAAACCCCTCTTCCGCAGCCCGGATAGCGGGCGCCAGAACCGTCTCGCGGGGCAGCGTTCCGAACTTCTCCAATGCTTCCAGCAGCCCGGCAACCGTTCCCGGGATGGCCACCGCGTGCGCGCCGACGATCGAAGCGTTCGCGTTGTTGCGCCGGGCCGGATCGGTTTCAAAGAAGTTCGGCGTCGCCCACGAGGGCGCCACCTCGCGATAGTCGAGCGCAACCGTCTTTGGCAGACCCGAAACGCGGGGGTGCTTCTTCAGATGGATCATCATGAAGCCGCCGCCACCGATGCCGCAGGAGTACGGGCGGACCACCGAAAGGGTGAAACTGGTCGCAACCGCTGCATCGACCGCGTTGCCGCCTTTGCGGAGCATTTCCAGGCCCGCTTTCGACGCGATCTCGTGGTCAGCCGCGACGACGTGGCGGTAGGTTGGCTCGCGGGCTCCGGCCGAACCGCCGCCGCTCGACGAAACATCGCGGGTTCCAGACGGCGGCGTACCGGCGCAGCCGGCAAGCACCGACACAACCATGGCAAGGCCCAACGTTCGCAAACGCATGGGGCAAAGGTAGACAGGGCACGTCGGAACGGGGAGCGCCCTCCGGGTCAACCTCATACTGTTGGCCATGTTGTTTCAGCGACGGAGCAGCCGGGCGCGCTACCGCGAGTATCTGGCGAAACGCAAGGATCCGGCTTGGTCCAAACTCGATGCCGCGGAAGCCTCCGGCGAGCGTGCGCGGAAGCGTGCCAGGGGCCGGGGTTTCCTCGAGCTCTTTCGTCGATTCTGGTACCAGATCCGCGAGCATCGGCGCACGGTGATCGCGGCGCTCTGCACCCTGACGGTCGCGACCGGAATCGGGCTGCTCATGCCGGCGAGCACGCTGATCACGATCGATTACATCATCACGGATCACCCCGGGCCTAGCGGCATTCCGGCCTGGGCCCGCAGCCTGGTCGCGAAAACCGGCGTCACGATCGACTGGAGCGGGATCGAGAAGTCCGATCGCGTCAGCCTGCTCTGGGTGCTCGGGTTCTTCATGATTCTCCTGACGCTGTGCAACATCCTGATCTCGATGTGGGGCCGCTGGCAGATGACCCGCCTGACCAAGCGCGTGCAGGCCACCATGCGCATGCAGGTCTTTGAGCACGCCGCACGTCTCCCGCTGCATCGCATCTATCAGATGAAGACCGGCGGCGTGGTCGGCATTCTGCGCGAGGATGCCGGAGCCGCCGCGGAACTCCTGTTCAGCCTGCTCTACAACCCCTGGCGGGCGATCGTGCAGCTCGTCGGCACGCTCGCGATTCTCGCGATGGTGGACTGGCGCCTGCTCATCGGCGGGATGCTGCTCATTCCCGCGGTCTGGCTCAGCCATCGCACCTGGATCAACCGCATCCGGCCGATCTACCGCGATATCAAGATCACCCGAAGCGGGATCGATGCGCACAGTACCGAAGCCTTCGGCGGCATGCGCGTCGTCCGCGGATTCTCGCGCGAGCTTTCCGAATCCGGACGCTTCACCAAGGCCGGGCACCTGATGTCGAGGCAGGAGATCCTCGTCTGGTGGTGGTCGCGCGTGCTGGAGATGGTCTGGTCCTTGCTCATTCCGGTCGCGAGCACCGGCGTCCTGGTTTACGGAGGATCGCAGGTCATCCGGGGCAACCTCACCATCGGCCAGGTGATGATGTTCACCAGCTACCTGCTCATGCTCCTGAGCCCGCTCGAAACGCTCACCAACACGGCAACAGCGGTGCAGACCAACCTCGCCGGGTTTGATCGGATCCTCGATGTGCTCGATGAGCCCGGCGAGTTCGGCGACACCGGCGCAGAAAACAAGGTCCAGCTCGAACGCGCCAACGTCCGCGGGCGAATTTCGCTCGAACGCGTTTCATTCGCCTACCCCGTCGCCGCGGGGAAGGCGCGGGATTCTTCGCAGAAAGATCCGAATCAATCTCCGCCCGCCCCCCGGCCCGTGCTCAAAGACGTCTCGCTCGAAGTCCGCCCCGGAATGACCGTGGCGCTCGTCGGCGCCAGCGGCAGCGGCAAGACAACACTCTGCAATCTCATCGCTCGCTTCTTCGATCCGTGCGATGTTCCCGATCCGGATGCACCCACCGGGAAATGGCCGGGTGGCCGCATCCTGCTCGATGGAATCGATCTCCGCGATATCGATGTCCGGTCGTATCGCCGCCTCCTCGGCATCGTGGAGCAGGATGTCTTCCTGTTCGATGGCTCGGTCGCGGCGAACATCGCGTACGGGCGTGTCTCGTCCGCGGGGAGCGGCCTTGCAACCGAAGCTGAGGTGATGCACGCCGTTCGGCGCGCCGCCGAATCGGCGAACGCCGCAGAATTCATCGACAAGCTCGAGCACGGCTACCAAACGCTCATCGGTGAACGGGGTGTCCGCCTCAGCGGCGGTCAGAAGCAGCGGCTGGCGATCGCGCGGGCGCTGCTCGCGAACCCCGCGATTCTGATCCTCGATGAAGCCACAAGCAATCTCGACGCCGAGAGCGAAGCGCTCATCCAGCGAAGCCTCGGCGTGCTGATGAAGGGTCGCACCTGCTTCGTGATCGCGCATCGACTCAGCACGATCCGTCACGCCGATCTGATCGTGGTGCTCGAGAACGGCCGGGTGGTCGAAACCGGGACCCACCAGCAGTTGCTGGCGGTCGAAGGCCGCTACGCCGACCTGCTCCGGACCCAGCTCGAAGCCCATTCTCCCGATGCCGCCCGCGAAATCCGTCAAGATCTGGCCGAATCCAGGCAGTTATTGGACAATCCGGCCCCATCGGGCCAGACGCTTTGAACCGCCCCTTGCCGGTCGATGTATCATGGACAACGGATGGTTCGCTGCAGCATCATTCTCGCCCTGGTTTTCCAATCGCTCCTGCTTCTCTGCTGCGCAGGGCAATCGTCCGTTGGTCGTTCACTTCTCGGGCAGAACGATGGGTGCTCTGCCCAGCCGGGTCTGCATGAATCCGAGTGTTGCTGCGAAGACCAGGCCGAACCGACCCAGCCCGCGACCGATCTCGCTGCGGCCCGCACCCCCGAGCGCTGCTGCCGTTGCCCGCTGACCGTGGATGCGCCGCGGATCCCCACGCTTCCGGAGCGTCGCCCGGGTATCGAGCTTTCCCGAACCCCCGTCTCGAAGCCGGAGCCCCTTTGCGTTGCTCCGCTTGCTTCCACGAGCTTCAGCCGATTCAGCGTTCCGCTATCGAGCGGTCCGCCCGATTGCGCGGGCCGCTTGGCCTGCGAGCGATTCTGCCGCTGGACGATCTAGATCCCTTCGTTGCTTCTCGTTTCTGACCTTGCACGCTGCGCGTGTTGCGCAGGGTGCTCGATCCGACACTTCCCGCCGCGCCCGATCGGCGCGGCACAACGAAAGGATTTCACATGAACGCTTTGATGCTCGCCGTTTCCACCGCCGGGCTGCTCTTCCTCGCTTCGGCCCCCGAGAACTCCGGCGCCGCGTCGTGCTGCTGCACGTCGTGCGTGTGCAGCGATTGCTCGTGCGCCGATGGTTGTTGCGAGGGCTGCGGGAACGGCTGCTGCGCCGGGCAGTCCTGCTGCTCGCCCGCGGAAAGCAAAGAGTCCGAATGCTGCGCCACCGCTTCGTGCTGTGGTTGAATCTCTGATCGCACGCGGCCCGGGCAAGCCGGGCCGCGTGCCTTTTTGTTGTGAATGGCGGGGACTTACAATCTTCCCGCATTGCAAGGGAATCGAAATCACCAAAGCAGGCCGCGCTCTCCGGCGCGGCAAACCGGGAAGGACCACTCGTGAAGAAGCTCATCAACCTGCTCCCCTGTCTGACGCTCACCTTGGCCGCGGGCGCTTTCAATGCCGGCTGTGCCAACAGCGAGAAGTGCGAAAGCACGGACGCTTGCTGCGAAGAAAAGGCCGATTGCTGCAAAAAGGGCGGCGATTGCAAGGACGACGCCAAGGCTTCGAGCGCGCCGGCCGCCTCTTCGGCTCCGGTGAACAAGATGTGCCCCATCGGCGGACACGACGCCAACCCGAACCTCACGGCGTCGTACCAGGGCAAGTCCATCGCGTTCTGCTGCGACGATTGCAAGCAGGAATTCCTGGGCATGGACGATGCCGGCAAGGCCTCGTTGCTCGCCAAAGCGACCGGGAACTGACCTCGCACTTGGAGCCAAACGCCGCGACCCGTCCGGATAATTCCGGACGGGTCGCGGGCTTTTTGCAGAAATCACAAATCGGCGCTCCGCAAAAGCCGCCTCGGACGACATAATTCCTTGTAGATTCAAAGCGGAGGTCCTGATGGCACGCGGATCGTTCTTCGGCGTCGTGGTTTGCTCGCTCCTGTCACCGCTGGTTCTGGCCGACGCCGATCGCGCCTGGCAACTCGCCTCGCCCGCCGACGTCGCCCAGGCGGACGCCGTTCGATCGCTCCCCGCATCTTCCGCTGTCTTTCGATTGAATCGCAAAGAGCAGCAGGCCGTGCTTGCGAGTGCGCCGCTCGAAAACTCGCAGCGTGCCGCCTCAGCCCCGGTCATCATGCTCCCCCGTCCCGACGGCGGGCTCGAGGCCTTTTCCGTCGTCGAGTCTCCGATCATGGAGCCCGAACTCGCGGCGAAGTACCCGCAGATCCGCACCTACCTCGCCCAGGGAATCGATAACCCGGCCGCAACCGCCCGCCTTAGCATGAACGACCTCGGCTTCTTCGCCACCGTCGTTTCTCCCGACGGCGACTACGCGGTCTCTCCGACCCACCTGAGCGATGATGCGTCGTACATCAGCGAGTCCACCCGCTCGCAGGCCGAATGGGAATGCGGAACGGTCGGCGAACCCGTCGAGACGCCCCCCGCAGCAATCTTCGCGGTCACCGGCGACAAGCTGCGCACCTACCGCGTCGCGGTCTCGATGGACCCGCGCATGTGCGTCAATATCTGCGGCGGCACGGTCGCCGGAGGGCTCTCCGGAGTCACCACCGCCGTCAACGCGCTTAATGTGATCTGGGAAAAAGAGTTCGCCATTCGGCTCATCCTGATCGCCAACAACGATCTGGTCATCTTCACGAATACCGCCGCGAACCCGTTCGATACTTCCTCCAACAACGAGATGATGGCGAGCAACGGCAGCGTGCTGAACACGTACATCGGGCTCTCCAATTTCGATGTCGGCCACGTTTTCGCGTGGGTCGGAGGCGGTGTCGCAAATCTCGGAGTGGTCTGCAGCGGCAGCAAATCCAACGGCCTCAGCGGCAACATGTTCAGCTTCAGTTCGTTCTCAAACCCGCAGACCTTCTGCCACGAAATGGGCCACCAGTTCAACGCGCCCCACAGTTGGAACGGCGCCGGAGGCTCGTGTACAGCGGAGCAGTGGGGCGGCGCCGCCGCGGCGTTCGAGCCCGGCAGCGGCTCGACGATCATGTCATATGCCGGTTCGTGCAGCCCGGACAACGTTCAGAGCAGCCGCGACAACTACTACAGCCAGGGCAGCGTGCAGCAGATCACCGATTTCTCCCAGTCGCGCACCTGCTCGGTCATTCTTGACACCGGCAACCGCGCCCCCTCGGTTTCGACCACCGTGATCAACCAGGCGCCCGTTCCCGTCGGCACTCCGTTTGAGCTCGTCGGCTCGGCGACAGACCCGGATGGCGACGCGCTCACATATGTCTGGGAACAGCGGGACGGCGGCTCGCGCCGGGCGCTCTCCGCGGGCGACGGCGGCTCCGGACCGCTCTTCCGCTCGTTCCCGCCGAGCACGACGGGTTTCAAGCGGGTTTTCCCGAAGCTCTCCACGGTCCTCGCCGGAAACCTCGCCGGTTCGGTCGGCGAGATCGTCCCGAGCACGCAGCGCTTCATGCGGTTCCGCCTCACCGCGCGCGACAACCGCGCCGGTGGCGGCGGCGTCAGCTACACCGAGGCCCTCCTCCGCACCTACACGGCAGGGGGTCCCTTCAAGATCACCGAGCCCAACACCAACACCGCCCGATCGGGCGCGGCCGTGGTCCGCTGGCTCGTCGCGGGCACCCAAACCTCTCCGTTCGGCCACACCACGGTGAACATCCTGCTTTCAACCGACGGCGGAAACACCTTCCCCACCGTCCTTGCCTCGGGCGTTCCCAACGACGGCGTGCACGCCGTGACCCTGCCTCAGACGGCCACCAACTGCCGCGTCAGGGTGCAGCCGGTCAACGCGATCTACTTCGACATCTCCGACGCCAACTTTGCGATCACCGCCGCCCCCAACGCGGCACGCCTGGTTTCCGCCGGATCGCTCGCGGTGGACGACACCTCCGCCAACGGAAACGGCAATGCGGTCGCCGAACCCGGCGAATCGCAGCTCCGCGTCTACCTCGATGTGCTCAGCAGCGGGTTGCTCACCGCGACCAATGTCACCGCCACGCTCTCGACGTCCACGCCGACCGCGTCGGTCACGCTCGGCAGCGTTGCCTATCCCGATATGCCCCAGGGCAGCATGGAGAAAAACCTGCTCCCCGCGGTCGTCTCGCTCTCGCCTTCGCACCCGTGCGGCACGCCGGTGGCTCTCACCCTGTCGGTCACTTCCGCCGAGGGCGCCTGGTCGCTTTCCTACTCCCTCCCGACCGGAATCGCCAACGTGTGTGCTCCCACCTCGGCCTACTGCGCGGGCGACTTCAACGACGACGGGATGGTCGACGATCTCGATTTCGTCATCTTCGCCAACGCGTACGACGAACTGACCAGCACCACCGGCGACCTCAACGGCGACACGCTGACCGACGACATCGATTTTGTGGAGTTCGCCGCGGCGTACGACACGCTGGTCTGCCCGTAAACGACGGGCACCCGCATCAACTCCAACGCGGACTCGAGCAATTGGGGATCTAGGATTCGAACCTAGACTAAGTGAGTCAGAGTCACTCGTGCTACCGTTACACCAATCCCCAGAAAATCTGGCGGAACCCGACATTTCAAGGGCCAATGGTACGCCCGAAATCCGGCGCGGCAAGGGCCCCCGACTCGGCCCGGGTTGAGCCCGCTCTCCCCGCTGCTCCACGCATCTTTCCGCAAAAAAGCCGGTAGACTCGCGCAATGCCCAAGCACATCCCGTGGTTGCGTTTGCCTGTCCTGGCGGTTTCGCTGGCCGGAGTCCTCGTTTCCGGTCGGGGCGTTGCGGGCGCACCGGCTGCGTCTCCCGCATTCGAGCAGACAACAACCCGCATCGCCGGCCGCTCGCCGGAGGTGCTGGCCCTGCTCGACGAGTATTACGACCTCCAGCTCAGCTCCAATCCGGAAATGGCGAGCGCCAAGGGCGATCTGCGCTTCAACAGAAGACTCAGCGATGTCGGTGCCGAAGCAATCGCCCGCGACCGGGCGCAGCTCGGGTCCATTCTGGATCGCGTCGCGAAGTTCGATCGCAAGTCCCTGGCCGAGGCGGACGCGACCGATCTGGACCTGCTCGAATACACCCTCACCGTGGCGCTCGATTCCGCCCGGTTCTTTCCGGAGCAGCAGCCGATCACCGCGCTCTCCGGCCCTCACATCGAGTTGCCGCAGCTCTATTTGTCCATACCGCTCAGCAGCGATGCGCTGCTGACCGACTACGCGGCGCGACTCGAACAAGTGCCCATCCTCATCCGGCAGCACATCGCGAACATGAAAGCCGGGCTCAAGGCGGGGCGCGTTCCCCCCAAGGTCATCCTTGCCAAGAGCGTGGAACTGACCCGCGGGCTCGCCGGTGATGACGTCGCGGCAGATCCGACGCTCTCGCCCTTCTACGCGCCGTTCCGCGCCCGGCCGTCCGGAGATGCGGTCGCTACCCGCGGCGCTGCTGCCGTGCGGGAAAAGGTGGTCCCCGCTTTCCGCGAACTCGCGGATTTCCTCGAGAAGGAGTACATACCCGGCTGTCGCGAGAGCATCGGCGCGGGCCAGGGGCTCGATGGTCTCCCCGCGTATGAATCAAACCTTCGGCGCGAAACGACCACCACCCTCACGGCGCAGCAAATCCACGACATCGGGCTGAAAGAGGTCGCCCGGATCAAGGCCGAGATGATGCAAGTCATCAATGAGACCGACTGGCCGGAGAAGAACAAGTACAAGGGCGAGGAACGGTTCACCAAGTTCGTCGAGTTCCTCCGCACCGATCCCCGCTTCTACTTCACCGACGAGAAAGCGCTGCTCGACGGCTACAAGGTGATCTGCAAGTCGATCGATCCCGATCTCATGCGCCTGTTTCGAATCCTCCCGCGTCTGACGTACGGCGTCCGACCGATCCCGCGATTCGCCGCCCCCAGCTCGCCTGCGGCATATTGCTACCCGGGCTCGATCAAGTCCGGCATCCCCGGCTACTTCATGGTCAACACCTACGACCTCACGCAGCGTCCGAAGTACGGCATGTGGTCGCTCTCGCTGCACGAGAGCGTTCCGGGGCACCATTTCCAGCTTTCGATCGCCGACGAACTCGAAGGGCTGCACCCCTGGCGCACGATGCTGCAATACACCTCGTACGTCGAAGGCTGGGCGCTCTACAGCGAGAGCCTCGGGCTGGAAATGGGAGACAGCCCGCGCTCATCGTTCAATCCGACTGCCCGCGGCGTCTACGCCGATCCGTACGACTACTTCGGCCGGCTGAGCGACGAGATCTGGCGAGCCTGCCGCCTGGTTGTTGATACGGGCATGCACGCGATGGGCTGGACGCGTCAGCAGGCGATCGACTACATGCTGGCCAACAGCGCCGGCACCGAACTCGACACCGTGAGCGAGATCGACCGCTACATCGGCTGGCCGGGGCAGGCCTGCGCGTACAAGATCGGCGAGTTAAAGATACTGGAACTGCGTGCCCGTGCCGAGAAAGCACTCGGCTCGTCGTTCGACGTCCGGGCGTTTCACGATGAGATGCTCGGGGCCGGTGCCCTGCCTCTCAGCGTTCTGGAGAAGCGGATCGATCGGTGGATCGAAAGGCAGAACGCTCAGCCGCCAAAGGGCAGCGGGGTCGCGCGCCCGTAAGGGCTGTTCTGCCGGTTCGCGGGCTGCTCCGGAACTCTCGTCGCGGGGACGATCAGCGGAGCGGGTGCCGCGGCAGGAACCGGGAAGGCCTTGTGGTCGCCGGTCGTACGCCGGGCCCGGACTTCGTCGATCGAGCGATCGAGCTTGCCCAGGATCGCCTTGACTTGACTGAACGATTTTTCGGTCGGACCCATGCGCACCGCCTCCATGCAGGTACGCGTGCATCGGTTCACAACACGACCGACTTTGTTCCGGCTGCGTCCCCGATTTGCCGGTGGCCGGAAGCTGGTCCGTCTGTGCGGGCTGGGCGAATTGCGGAGCGGCTTATTCCGGCAATCGATCGAGCTCGACTTCCGCCCGATCGACCAGCCGGCGCACGGTTTCGGGCCCAAAGTCAAACCGCAGCCCCGAGGCCTCGAAAAGCCGCGGCAGAGGCAGCGAGCCCCCGAGTTTCATCCCCCGAACATACGCATCGATCGCCGCTTCCTGCCCTTGCTCCAGCCCCATCAGCCAGAGCTGCAGGGCGCCGAGCTGGGCGATCGCATACTCGATGTAATAAAACGGAACGGTGAAGATGTGGGGCTGGCGGTGCCAGACCGTCCGCCTGATCTCCTCAAGCCCGTCCCACGAGCAGGAACTGCCGAATCGCGAATCGAGCGCGAGCCATTGGGCCGCCCGCTCCGCCCGGGTGTGCTTCGGGTGCGTGTAGATCCAGTGCTGGAAAGCATCGATCGTCGCGATCCACGGGAGCAGGTAGACCGCCCGCTCGATCTGCTGACGCCGTGCGCGCGAGAGATCTTCCGGAGTGCGATAGAAGCCGTCGGGACCCCCGATGTGAGGCAGCGTCAGGAGCTCCATGCTCATGCTCGCCACCTCGCAGAACTCCAGCGGCGCGTGCCGGTAGGCCAGCAGCGGCTCGTTGATCGACAGCATCGAATGGAAGGCGTGCCCCGCTTCGTGGAGCATCGTCGAGACGTCCTTGCCGGTCCCTGCCGCGTTCATGAAAATGAACGCCCGCCTCGTTCGATCGCGCATGTACTGATAACCGCCCGGAGCCTTGCCCTTCCGCGAATCGAGATCCAGGCATGCCCCGTCGGCCGATCCCCGGGCCTCGTCGCCCGATCCCAGCGTCGCGAGCATCGCCCCGAGCCTCGGATCGAGCCGGTCGAAAGTCCGCACCGATTTCGCCATCAGGTCCGCGCCGCCCGAAAACGGCCGCAGCGGACCGCGTCCCTTCACATCCACCGTGAGATCCCACGGGCGGAGGACATCCACGCCCAGAGAACGGCGGCGTTTCTCCTCCTGGCGCCGGATCATCGGAACGATCACGTCCTCGCAGGCCCGATGGAAGTCGAAGCAGTGCTCGGGCGTGTAGTCGAACCGGTGCTTGGCCTTGAAGGCGTAGCCGACAAAGTCCGCGAAGCCCGCGTTCTTTGCGACGCGATCGCGCACCGACACCATCGTGTCGAACAGGCCTTCGATCTCCTCCCGGTCTTTCAATCGGCGTGCCGCGACGCACCGCCACGCGCTCTCGCGCACCGCGCGATCGGTCGATTCCTGGTAGACCGCCATCTGGGGGAGCGTCTTCTCGCCGCCATCGAATGTCACCGACATCGCGCCGATGATCTGGTCGTACTTCTGGCTCAGTTTCGACAGCTCTGTTTCGAGCGGGATGTTCTCGGTGCGGAAGAGCGAGACATCGGCCGAAGTGTCCCGCACGACCACCTCGTACCGATCGCCGGGTGACCGGTGTCGGGCCGCTTCTTCCGTCAGCTTTTTGTCGAGCGCGAACGCCAGCGGCTTGATCTTCGGGACGATCTCCTCGATGAAATCGGCGTACGCCTTCTGGGCCGCTGCGTCTTCGGTCGAACAGGTCATGGTGATGTACAGGTCCGCCTGCGCTTCCGAGCACGCCGCGTCCAGCTCGCTCCGGTCCAACATCCACTGATCGAAGTCGGCGCGTGTCCGAAGCGGGCGTGCGACGAGCTCTTGAAAGACCGGCTCCAGCGCTTTCCAGGATGTCGCATCCAGCCCTGCCGGAACGCTCGTCTGCGGTTGGTCAAAGTCGATCGTCGAGGTTGAACCCACGGGCACCTTTCCGCGGTTTTCCGGGCTCTAGCCGAGCCTCTCCCGCGGCCCGACGATAGCAGGCCATCGCAAAAAGAAGAACGCCGCGGCTTCCCGCGGCGTTCCATGGCTTCAAATCCGGCCTTTTCTTACTTCTTTTCCTTCTTCGTCATTTCCTTGATCTTCTTCTCGGTCGGCTCGACCCATTCCTCGCGGAACTTGTCGGGCATGATCCCGAACTTGAAAATCGCCATGTTCGGGTTGTTGTTGACCGCGGCGAGGATCTTGTTCATGCACTCCCGCGCCTTGCCCGCCAGCTTCGCACGACGCTCGTCGTCCTGCCCCTGGCCCATGCCCAGCACCTGGTTCAGCGTCTGCACATACTCGTCGAACTGCTGCTCGTCGCGTGCGGTCTTCTCGCGGAAGTCGATCTGCATCTGCTCGGCGCGGCAGATCGGCCACATGAAGCCGGGCTTCTTCACCCCGACCCATTCGATCTCCGGCAACTGCATCACTTTCGCCAGGTCATCCAGCGTTGTCGCCGTGCCGGCCGAGAACTTCACCTGCGCAGCGGTCTGCGAATTGAACGTGAGCACGCGATCCTTCGGGTTCAGCAGGATGTCGCCCGAGGTTTCGTCCTGATAGAACGTCACGTCGCCCGAAGAGGAAACGGTGGCACTCAGGGGCTCCATGATCTGCATCGCCCGCATGATCTCGAAGGGGTGGTTCCCTCTCGTCGAGATCTTCTCCATCTGGAACAGGATCTGCTCGAGATCGCGATCCTTCACCGCCACCAGATCGCCCGACCAGCCCGTGCACGCTCCGTACGCACCCTCGGGCGTGAAGTAGATCTCTTCGATCGCGTGCGACGTCATCGCCGCGGCCGAAATGGCGTAGTCGATCCACGCGACCGTGCGGAAGTTCTTGCGGTAATCGTTGTAGATCACGTCCGACAGTTTCTGGATCTCGAGCAGAGCGCCGCCGCCCGAATTGATGCGGAAAACGACGATGTCCACGTTCTCCTGCTTCAGCAGCGGGATGGCATCGCGCAGGGGCTTGGCCATCATGTACACGCCCACCTTGTCGCGATCGCCGCCTTCGCCCAGCGTGATCACCGCCGCTCGGGGAACGCCCGACTTGCGGGGCTGCGTCTCGCCCGACGATCCGGCCGGAGTCGCCGCCGTGGCGGAGGGTGTGGCCGGCGCGTTCGCCGGCTGCTCGGCCGGGGCGGTGGGCTTGTCCTGCTTGGGTTCGGTTGCGGGACCCGATGTCGGCCCCGATGTCGGTTTTGTCGCGCCGCCGTCGCGTGCGATCGACTTCACTTCGTCGGGCGTGAGCATCCGGGTTTCTTCGCTCTTGCCCGACTTGATCTTGATCCACACGATCCCTTCGAGCTCGCGCACGATCTCGCCCTCGAGGACTGTCCCGTCCTTGAGAGTGATCTGAGCTGTCCCGGCCAACGCCGCCGAAACCGGCACGCACACGCCCGAGAGCACGGCGCACCCGCAGAGCAGGCCGGCCAGCAGCGATTTCACTTTGGAAGTCTTCATGTTCTGGTTCCTTGGTTGCTTAGCCGTTGCGATCACTTCTTGTCCAGGAGCTGCTGCAATTCGAGCTGTTCACGCTGAGCCAGGAGCTGCCCGATCGCGGGAACCTGGTTCTCCTGACGCCAGCGGGGGCCGAACGCTTCCTCGTACGTCTTCAGCTTGTTGATGATCGAGTCGAGCTGGCGGATCTGCTTCCCGCGGGCCTGCGTCCGCGCCTCGTAGGTGTTGCCGGCTCCGGATCCGCCGCCGCCCTCCTGCATCGGACCCATCTCTTCAAGCGTCTTCTTGATCTCTTTGGTCGCGTTGTTGAGGTCGCGCTTCCAGTTTTCCATGTACCGCTTGGACTGACCCTCGATGATCGTCGAGTTGCGTGACAGGTTGAGCTGGAAGATCAGGTCGTCCAGCGTGTCCGCCGTGCCCTTCGAAACGTTGATCGCACGGGCGACATCGGCATCCAGGGTCAGAACCGACTTGGTCGTCCCCCGCACGATCGCCTGCATTGAGTCGCCCTTCTCGCCCGAGGTCAGCGCGAACTCGTCCGGACGCTCCGGCGCACGCTCAAAGAAGATCGGCTTGCCGCCTTCCATGCGGTACGTCAGCAGAAAGCCGGGCTGGCACATCGCCCGGACGATGATCGGGTCGTAGCCGCCGCGGATCAGGAACCCTTCGGCACGCGCCATGCGGAGCGAATACTGCTTCTGCCGCACCACCTCGTCGCCCCGACCCTCGAGCATCGTGCCGATGCCGCCCACGCCCCCCATCTTGCCGTCGGCCGTGAAATAGATCTCCGGAGCCACAAACGGAATGAACGCCGGGCCGCCCATCGCGCGCTTCACCCACATCACAACCCGCGGCACCTTCGGCCACTCTCGGTTCATCTCGTCTGCGAAGATCGGCAGGATCTTCTGGGCGCGAAAGAGCTCGTTGAATCGCTGCTCGGTATCCGGCAGCGGGGTCAATTCGTCCCGCTCCCACTTGGCGTCGATCTTGACGATCACCACGTCCGCGTTCTGGTTCCGCGCGTCCCGCATCGCCTGCCGGATCGGCGTCTGGCTGATGTCGTACCCGAACTCGCCGTTCAGGTCGATCACGTAAATCCGTGTCGGGGCCGCATCCTGGGCCGCCGCTTGGGGCACGCTCACAAGCGACGCCAGCAGAAGCGCCGCAGCCACCCACACTTTGCCGAAACGAGCCGCAACACTCATCATCGCCGAATACTCCATGGAAGCAGTCTTCCCCGGCCGCCCCTGCGAGGCATCCAAAGTGGTACCGAAACCGGTCCGGCCGGGTTCGTGGAAGGTTAGACCCCGGAGCCTCCCCCAAGTTCCCGAGACGTCCGAATCGCCCGTTCCAGAGCCTCCGAAGGCGACCCGATACGACCCTCTAACTGGTCGTCGTACGTCCGCTCCAGGACCGTACGAAATGCCGGTCCGGGGGAGAGCCCCGCCGCGACCAAATCGTCACCAGTGACGAGTGGCCGCGGAGCCAGACCCCCATGCAACCCCGCGAGTTCCGCCACCCGGCCCTCGACCGCTTCAGCCCCGGGCACATCGGTCGAACGCTGGACCTCGAGCGCCCACCCGAAACCGCGGGATGCCGCCGACCGCTTCTGTTTCGCGACGGGCAGTTGGAGCCATCCATCCCGAATCATCCCGATGAGCCGCAGCACCGCCAGGCAGTCATCCCGCTCCTCGTTGCTCAGGCACAAGGCCGTGCGCGTCGCACGCATGACTTCCAACCGTCGGCCCTCGCCCGCGCCGTCGTTGCCGACGAGTGCCTCTCCCTCGCGATCAAACAGCGCCGAAGCAAGCGCACCGGCGACCGGGTCGCACGGATCGCCGTTCCGCGGTCTTCGCAGCCCATCGAGCGTGCGACCCGAGGCGATCGCCGGGCGGCCGAACGTCGGGCCGTCGAGACCGAGCGACCCGAGCTGCCTCACCGCCAGGCCCCGCGATTCGTGCGCCAGCATCAACCGAATCTCGTCGCCGATCCTCTCGCGGCTGATTCCGCTCAGCTCGCCCGCGTGCCGCCGGATCGCTTCCTGCGTTGCCGTTTCGATCGCAAATCCGAGCCGGGTCGCAAGCCGCACCGCGCGCAGCGCCCGCAAATCATCCTCGCGTAGCCTCTGGTCCGCGTCGCCGACCGCCCGCAGCACCTTTGCGTGCAGGTCCTTCACGCCCCCCACATGATCGATCACGCGCATCGAATCCGACACGTCTTTTGCCGGATCCAGGAAGAGCGCGTTCACCGTGAAATCGCGCCTCTTCGCATCGGCCACTTCATCCGAAAACGTGATCTGATCCGGTCGGCGCCGATCCGTGTACTCGCCATCGGCGCGGAACGTCGCCACCTCGACCGTGACGCCATCGTGCCGCACCAGCATCACGCCGAACGCGGCACCGACGTGCGCCGTCCGCGGAAAAAACCTCTCGATGGCATCGGGCCTTGCGTCCGTTGCAACGTCGTAGTCCTTGGGTGTGAGCCCGAGCAATTCATCGCGGACGCACCCGCCCGCGAAGTAGGCGACGTGCCCGCGTTCGCGCAGTGTCTGCACGATCCAGGTGGCGACATCTCTCGCTTTGGCAGAACCCTGCGCCATGCGTGGAGTCTACGAAACCGCCGGTATCAGGTTGCCGCGTTCTTTGCACGCGCCTGATCCAGAAACTCCACCGCCCGCCTGAGATGCGGAATCACGATGCTGCCGCCCACGATCAACGCCACATCCATCGCCTCCCAGATCTCTTCATCGGTGAAGCCCAGCTTCACGCACTGATCGATGTGGTACGCGATGCAGTCATCACAGCGCAGCACCGCTGATGCCACCAGCCCGAGCAGTTCCTTCGTCTTCACCGGCAACGCGCCATCCGAATAGGTCTGGTGATCCAGCGAGAAAAACCGCTTGGTCACCAGCGAAGCGCCGGGCGCGACCGTGCCATCGGCACGCTTGGCGCCCGCGCCGGCCCGCTCCGCCTCATCCCCGAGAATGCGGCAGTTCATCCGCGAGCGATACGCCTGAAACTGGTCATACCGCGAAGTGTCTTGGCTCATGCGGGATCGTACGGAAGAGACTCACCACGGAGGCACAGAGACACAGAGAAGCAAAGGACAAGAAAAAAGTTGGCAGAAATCGTCACCCGCGGCACAATCAACTCCGCAATCCGCAATCCGCAATCCGCAATCCGCAATTCGAAATCCCCTCACTTCTTCCTCACCATCGCCACCCCATTCCCAATCGGCACGCAGCACGCAATCACCCTCGGATCCGCTCCCATCTTTCTGTTGAGCGCATCCACCGTGTCCCGATCCGCATCCTTCCCCGGCGGCATATCCATCGTCCACCGGCTCGCCAGCGCGTTGTCAAACAGGATCACGCCGCCCGAACGCACCAAAGGCAGCACCGCTTCCAGATACTGCGGATACTCGCTCTTCAGCGCATCGATGAACACCATGTCCACGCTGTCGTTCCCAATCTCCTTCGCAATCTTCGGCAGCACCTCCAGCACCCGCCCCTGCCGAATCGTGATCCGCTCCGAAAGCCCGCACTGCCGAAACGTCTCCGCCGCCTGCTCCGCGTGCACCGTGCTCATCTCGATCGTGATCAGCTTTCCATCGCTCGCCATGCCCCGAGCGATCCACGCACCCGAATAACCCGCGAGCGTCCCAAACTCGAGCGCCAGTTTCGCCGGCCCGCCTCTCCCCGCGATCGAAGCGATCACCTCCAGAAACTTCCCCGTCTCCGGGCTCACCTCAATCCGCGGCACACCCGCCTTCTCAGCGCGCGCCATCACCCCCGCCAAAGTCTCATCCTCGCGGGCAAACACCTCTCGCATGTAGTTCGACAGATACGCCCAGCGCTCCGCGGTCATGTCCATCGCCCACGATAGTGGGGAAGCGACGTGAGCGCCGGATTCAACAGTCAGATCATCACAAAGCAGATCAAGAGCACGGAGAGAGAAAAAGAAGCTCAAGAAGCACGAAGCGCCGGGCCTCAGCCCTCGCCTTCATCCCTTCCAAACCCCTTTGCCTTCCTCTGTGCTCTCTGCGACTCTGCGGTGAAATCGCTTTGTCTTCCTCACGCCGCCTTCGAACCCGGCCGGCTCTTATCCGCTGCCCAGGCAAATCCCTTTGAAGCGCGATCGCGCAAGGGGTGGAGAACACCTCGCGCCCCTCGCGCGACCGCAGGCACCAAGTTCTTGACGGCGCTGCGGAATGCCGCGGCGCCGTACGCACTCTCCGGTGTCGCCTGCGCTGCAGGCTGTTCAACCGGAGCTTGCGGAATGTCGTTCTTTCCAATCGATCCAATGGACGCAACGCGATCCCGCACACTCGCGCACGCACCCTTCGCCATACCCACACACGCATCTTTCATGCGTCCGACCGGGCCCTTCGGCCGTTCCCAGCGCTTCCGCGCCACGCTCCGCACGAGCAGCACGCTGGAACAAAGCACAATCGTGCATCCCCACGCCCACAGCATCGTCGCCCGCGGCCCCGACATCGCATCCGATGCCGCGAGCCCGCCGGTGAGTATCGCGAAGAACGAGCAGAGCGCCAACGAGCCGATGAACCCGCCCTTGAGCATCCCCGTTGGCACCGGCATCGGCGGGGGCAGCGGCACGCCCGTCTTCTTCGCAGCCTTCGCTGCTTTCACGTTGCGGACTTCGCCGCTGTCTTCGCCATCGACAAACCGGGGCGGCGGAATATCCGCCGCGGCAGTGGTCTTCGCGCTCAGCCTCGACGCCGCCCGTTCCGACGAATCGTCAAAGGCCCACCAGAGCAGCAGATACCCCCGCCAAAGCAGCCAAATGGGGCTGGAGGCGACGCGCAGCGACATGGAAATGGCGTCGGGCATGAAGCTTCATTCGGAAACGGCTGCTTCTCTTTTCACGAATTTCCGGGCCTTTCTCGGCCTTCTGCCTTTCTCCGTGCCCCTCTGTGGTACTTCGTGTTGAACTGCTTTTTCCGATCTCAGCCCGCGAACAATCAGCCGCGTGTTCTCCACCATCCCCGAAATCCTCGACGACCTCCGCGCCGGCCGCATGATCGTCCTCACCGACGATGAAGACCGTGAAAACGAGGGCGATCTGGTCCTCCCCGCCCAGTTCGCCACGCCCGAGATGATCACGTTCATGCTCACCGAGGCGCGGGGTTACCTCTGCCTGTCGCTGACCGAGCAGGATTGCGATCGCCTCGATCTGCACCCGCAGGGCCCGAGCAACACCTCCAGCCGCGGCACAGCCTTCACAGTCTCGATCGACGGCCACCCGCGCCACGGCTTCACCACCGGCGTCTCCGCCCGCGAACGCGCCCGCTGCATCCAGATGATGATCGATCCGCGCACGACGCCGAACGATTTCGTGCGTCCCGGTCACATCAATCCGCTCCGTTCGCGCGATGGTGGGGTGCTGGTGCGCACCGGGCAGACGGAGGGATCGGTCGATCTCTGTCGCCTTGCGGGCCTCACGCCTGCCGCCGTGATCATCGAGATCATGAAAGACGACGGCGAGATGGCCCGTGTTCCGGATCTCGAAGTCTTCTGCAGGAAGCACAGCCTCAAGATGTGCAGCGTCGCGCAGCTCATCGCGCACCGCCTTGCCGATGGCAGCCTGGTGAAACGCATCGGTCCTGTCCGCACGCTCAAGACGGCGTACGGCGAGTTCGATGCGATCGCGTACGAATCTGCGGTCGATGCCCTGCCGCACCTTGTTCTCGCGCGGGGCGGAGTCGGTCGCGTCCCGACCAACGAACCCACGCTCGTCCGCATGCACCGCCGGCACTTGCTGGGCGACGTCTTCGCCGAAGTGAACGGAACGATGACCTCGAGCGGCGACGTCCTGCGTGAATCGCTCAAACGCATCGCGAGCGAAGGCCGCGGGGCTGTTGTCTATCTCCGTACGCAGATGCCCGATGAGCCCGAGGACGATCTCGAGGCTCTGCTGCAGACGCCCCGCCACACGCCGAAAGCGATCGTCGATACCGCTTCAACTGCCGGTCTGGCTTCGCGCACGCAGCGCGATTTCGGTGTCGGTGGCCAGATCCTCCGCGATCTTGGTCTTTCCAAGCTGCGGCTCATCACCAATTCCGCACGCGACCTTCCGGGGCTGGATGCCTTCGGACTCGAAATCGTCGAACGCGTGGCGGTGGGAAGCGAAAGCGCCTTCCGATAGTGCGCGTAAGTCATTCTAGAAAATGGACTTGTGCTGTTTGAACGAGTTTCCATCGCACCCCGTCCAAAAACCTGATATGCTCAATGCGCTCTTGCTTCGCGCGTGTGTTTGGGGCCGCGCTGAGTCCATGCAAGTGTTCGGAAAAAGCAGCGGCCCGACGCGGCCGCTCGCGGAGTGGAAGAAATGAAACGCCAAGTCCTCGTCGTCTGCGCCGGCCTGTGTCTCGCTCCCCTGAGTGTTCTCGCGCAGCAAACCCAACCAGCCAACCCGGCGCAGCAGCAGATCGATCAGGCAAAGGACGCCGCGAAGAAGGCCTGGGATGGCACGAAGGACGCCGCGAAGGACATGTCCAAGAAGGCCGCGGAGGCGATGCAGGGCATGGATCCGAAGCAGATGGAAGAGATGCAAAAGTCCATGATGCCCAACGAGAATCACAAGCTGCTCCAGCAGTTTGTCGGCGAGTGGGACGTCAAGACGAAGGTGTGGATGATGCCCGGAAGCCCGCCCGAGGAATCGAGCGGCACAAACGTCTGCAAGTCCGAGTTCGAGGGCCGCTTCGTCACCGGCAACTTCAAGGGCACGATGATGGGTATGCCCTTCGAAGGCCGCTACGTCATGGGCTACAACAACAACGCCAAGCAGAACGAGTCGGTCTGGTACGACAGCATGAGCACCGGCATCTGGAACTCGACGGGGCACGCGTCGAGCGACGGCAAGGTCTTCACCATGAGCGGCACCTACATCGAACCCGACGGTTCAAAGAAGGCGACGCGCGAAGTGACGACCATCAAGTCGCCCGATCTGTACGTCTCTGAGTTCTATGAGAAGACCGGCGACGGCCCCGAAAACAAGATGATGGAACTGACCTACACGCGCAAGGGCACGGCCCCCGCCGTGAAGCCCGCGGGGACCAGCGCCGAGCCGAGCAAGTAGGGCGGCGGTTTCGGCGGGTGGCGTCGAACTCGGAACGAGATCGCCGCGCATCGGCGTGGCGATCTTGTTTCATCTGCTGCAATCCCGAGGCGGGGCTATTGGAAGGTCGCTCAGGCTTACGCGTCTGGGTTGTGCAGAGTGGAAGGGCGGCGCGACCTATTTGGCCCACCAAGTCGCGAGCGCGACCGGCACGACGAGCCAGGCGAGACCCTTCACAAAGAAGAAGAGGAAGGCGAGCGTTCCCGCGCGTTTTCCCCAGCGGGACCACTTGGTTGCCGCGCTCGGCGTGTTGGAAGCGTCGAGAATTTCAGATCGTTCGGGGGTGTTCGCCATATTGAGACTCGGTCTCAGGATAGGCGCATCGGCCGGAACGCGAAAGTGCAGAATCGGCCCCGACATCACTGCGGGAAGCATTCGAGCACGTCGTACATCTGAACGAAGAGCTGGAAATCGAGGTCATCGACAAAGCCGTCGCTGTTCAGGTCCGCGGGGCATTTGGGAGTCATCGCGGGATCGGCGCAATCGAGCAAGTTGTAGCCGTACACGAAAGTCTCAAAGTCGAGATCGTTGACAAAGGTGTCGCAATTGACATCCCCCGGACAGGGCTCTTGGGCGGGGATCAGGTCGACGCGGATGATCTCAGTCAGGGTGGCGCTGGCGAGGACGGATCCGTCACCGACGTTGACGCGATTGGGCGTGAGGCCGCTGCCCAGCGGGATGGTGAGGAGTTGCACGCCGTCGACGAAGAGTCGCCCTCCGGTGGGGCCGGCGGTGAGGCGGACAACACGGAACGAGGAGGCGAGATCGACGTTCGTCTGAGGATCAGACGTTCCGTTATTGTCGTTGCGGATGCTCAGGCGGGTGCTGCCGATGTCGGCGATGACCCAGCGTCCGGCCTTGTCGGAGAGTGCGAGCACAAAGCCGCCGCGGCGGTAGCCGCTCACGTTGCCGTGGGTCGCGCCGGTGAGACGGACTTGGGCTTCGACGCTCCAGTCAAACTTGGTGAAATCCATCGCGCCGGGTGGTACGTTGGCATCCCAGTAGGTTGTGCCGCCTTGGCTCGCGGGGCCGTAAATGAGGACGCCGGTCGCCGCGGAAGCGCCCGAAAGCGACGAGCCCTCGAAGGTCCAATTCTGTGCCGTGGGCAGGGTCTGGAAGGAGGCTCGGTAGACCCATTCGCAATTCGCGGCAGACGCGGAGGTCGAGAGTCCGGCGAGAAGCAGCAAAGACGCACAACGCATGCACAAACTCCCTGTTCAGGTGGGGCGGAAAGGCTATCGCGCCGGCTAGTCGCGGTCGATCGCGCCGCGTGCCCTTCGCGCGATGGAAAGCAAAAAGAACCGCCCCGTGCGTGCGGAGCGGTTCTTATCGGAATCAGCGGTGAATGGGTGCCCGGATCAGAAGCGGTCGAACACCGGCAGCGGACCAACCAGCGGGCGGCAGTATTCGATGAACGCCTGCGAGACGTCATTGCTGCCTTGGATGAACTCCTTGGGCATGTGCTTGGTCTTCGCGGCAACATCGCTCAACTCAATCCGCTTGAACTCGCAGCGATACGGATTGCCCGGTGCACGAATCAACGCGATCGAGCCATCCATTTCGCCCGCTGCCGCCGCCTTCGCGGCGACACGTCCTGCTTCGCGTGCTTCCTGCTTGTCTACAACGCTCGCATCTGGCCAGCAGCGTTGCAGATAGCCAAACGTGTCCGCGCGCACGCGAGGGGGCTTGCCGTCCTTGTTCTTGATGCGTGCTTTCACAAGATCCGAAAGCTGATCGCCCAATGCGCCCGAGCCCGACAACTGCACGTTGCCGTGGCTGTCCACCTGGCCGTTCTTGATCAGCTTTGCACCGATCGAGACGCCGTCTTTGTCCTGAATGCCTTCGCTTACGGCAACTTGGCAGCGGCCGATCTTGGAATAGACCTTCTCAACATCGGCGATGAACTGATCGGTGTCGAAGGGCACTTCGGGGCAGTAGATCAGGTGCGGCCCGTCGTTCGGATCGCCGCCGATGCCGCGGGCCAGTGCGCTCGCTGCGGTCAGGAAACCCGCGTGGCGGCCCATGACGACGTTGATCTTCACGCCCGGCAAGCTTCGGTTGTCGAGGCTGTCTGCCGCAAACGCCATCGCGACAAATCTTGCCGCACTCGGAAAGCCCGGCGTGTGGTCGTTGACCGGAAGGTCGTTATCCACCGTCTTCGGAACGTGGAAGCAGCGAAGTTCGTAGCCGGAGGCGCGAGCCAGTTCATTCACGATGCGGCAGGTATCCGAGCTGTCGTTTCCGCCCACATAAAAGAAGTAGCGAATGTTGTGCTGCTCGCACGCCTTAAGGATCTTCGCGCAGTAGTCCTTGTCCGGCTTGTCGCGGCTGCTGCCGAGAGACGCGGAAGGCGTGTTGGCGACGCGCTCGAGTTTGTCTTGGGGAACCTCGGTCAGGTCGATCAGGTCGCCCTTGGTCAGGCCGTTCACGCCGTGGCGCATGCCCAGGATTTTCTGAACGTTTCCCGTCGCTTTCAGCCCGGCCCGAAGCCCCTCAACCACGCCCACCAGCGACTGGTTGATGACCGCCGTCGGCCCGCCCGACTGCCCGACCACCGCATTGCCCGTCAACAGCTTCGCACCGGCCATACAGAAAACTCCTGAACTGGTGTCTGGAAACCCGCCGCCCGCACTCGGTTCGCGTCATCGTACGACGCGACCCGCCCGATCCGCACTCCGCGAGAGCAACCTTGCTCGCAATTTCCCGTAGACTCGAACCATGACCCCACGCAGTCTCACCAGGCGTTCGTCCTGTCTCTTTGCCGCTGGCATTTCCACCCTGTTCGCTCTGTCGGGCGCGCTCGGGCAGCACACTGTTTCGCCCGATCCGGGAAACCCTCTGGCCGGCCCCGCCAATGGCATGCGCCGCACCGATCTTGGCTGGCAGGCCTTTACAAACGCGACCATCCACGTCGCGCCCGGCAAGACAATCGAGAACGGCACGCTCGTCGTTCGCGATGGCAAGATCGTCGCGATTCTCCCCGCCGAAGGTGGCAAGCCCGCGCCGATGCCGATCGGCCCGATCGTGCGCGACTGCACGGGCATGCACATCTACCCCGGCTTCATCGATGCGTACGTTGAAGTCGCAACGCCTCTTCCCGACTTGAATGCACCCGGTGCGCACTGGAGCGCCAAGGTCATGCCCCAGCGCCGCGCGATCGATGGCAACGGCGTCGCCGAGCGCGATGCCGAGTCGCTCCGCAATCAAGGCTTCGTTGCCGCGGCAATCGTCCCGATCAACCCGAGCTCCGGCCGAGGCCCAGCCGTCAACACCGGCGATGATGACTTTGATTCCGAAGCGCCCGCACGCGCGAATCCCGGTGGCGTATTCCGTGGTCGAGGCGCTGTCGTCAGTCTTCAGAAACAGCCCGAAGGTCTCAGCTCCAATCGCCCGCCGATTTATCGCGATCAAGTCTTCCATGCCCTCGCGCTCGAAACTGGAGGCGGTGGTGGGGGCGGTGGGGGAGCAGGTTCGTTGAGTCCGCAAGAACTCGAACGCTGGCCGAGCTATCCGGGCTCGCAGATGGGCGCGATCGCGCTCGTTCGCCAGACGCTGAGCGATGCCGATTGGCTCGCGCAGTCACGCAAGGACAATTACGGAATCCCGCCGGGAGCCTTGGATGCCCTCACCGATCGAACGCCGCCGCTTTACTTTGAAGTGAGCGATGAGCTTGAAGCGGTGCGTGCCGCCAAGATCGCACGCGAGTTCAAGCGTCCCGCGATCATCAAAGGCTCGGGCATGGAGTTCAAGCGGCTCGATGCGATCGCCGAAGCGTTCGCAAAGAACGGCGATGCGCAGCAGATTCCCCTGATTGTGCCGCTGGCATTTCCGAAAGCCCCCGATGTTTCCACAGTCGGCGCGGCAGAAGCCGCGGGCCTGCGTGAAATGATGGTGTGGGAGCAGGCCCCGAGCAACGTGCGCCGCTTGAAGGACAAGGGCATTCGTGTCGCACTGACAAGCTCCGATCTCCGTTCACGCGGTCAGTTCCGTGCCAACCTCGAAAAGGCGATGCGATACGGCCTCGCCCCCGATGCCGCGTTCGCGATGCTCACGACCGAGCCCGCGGCAATCCTGGGTGTTGAAAACGCGCTCGGCACCTTGGAAAACGGCAAAGCCGCAAGCTTCATCGTCGCGTCCGGCGATCTCTTCACGCTCCCGGTGGATGAGCCGGAAGAAAAAGGCAAAGACGCGAAGGGCGATGAGAAAGACAACACAAAGGACAGCGCGAAAGACGACGCCAAGCCAAGCGATGAAAAACCCGCAGCCGACGCGTCCAAGCCCGGCGAAGGCGAGAAATCCGGCGCTCCGCGCGAGCGTCGCAAAGAAGGTGGACGCGAAGAGCGTGCCAAGCCCCGCAAGCCCGAGATCCGCGAGGTCTACATCGATGGCGTTCGCAACGAAGTCGCGCTCGCCGGCGCAGGTCAGCTCGCGGGCGTCTGGGATGTGACGCTTGATAAGAAGATGGATGGCGATCTGAGCCTCACGTTCACCGAAGCGGGCGAACTCACCATCACCAAGAAATTCCACGAGCAGAAGGACGACAAGGGAAATCAGAAGGTCACGACTTCAAAGGCCAAGAACGTGAGCGTCGATGGCCGGCGTGTGACCTATTCGTTCGAGCACAAGCCGTTCGGGAAAGAAGGTATCTACAACGCATCAGCAGCGCTCGCGCCCGACAACCAGTCGATGGAAGGTATCGTCCTGCTTTCAAGCGGCGATCCGCTGAAGTGGTCTGCCGCACGCAAGGCTTCGACCACAGAGCCCGCGGCACGCAAACAGCCCGGCCTCGTCGGCTGCTTCCTCCTCGAAGAAATCGACGGCAAGAAGGGCGGCGGTTCGCTCATCTGCATCAAGAAGGATGGAACCGTCACGCTCCGCATGAACAACACGGTGCTCAAGGCCGACGATGTTTCGATCAAGGACGGCGTGCTGAAGTACACCTGCGACATGGGAAAAATGAACGAGCCCGATCGCGCGACGCCGTCGGATCGACTCGTCAAAGTCGAAGCAAAGCTCGAAGGCGACCAGCTTGTTGGATCGATGGTCGTGCCCGATGGCTCGACGCATCAGTGGAAGGGCTCGCGCCAGCCGGGCGATCCGGAAGTGCTGGCCGAATTGCCCGATGTGATCGGCTACCCGTTCGGCCCGTATGAACGTGACGATCGTGCCGCGTTCGGAGCGGATGCGCCTGTCGTGATCATCACCAATGCCACGGTCTGGACCAGCGGTCCGCAGGGTATTTTGAAGGATGCTTCGATCGTGCTGCGAGGCGGCAAGATCGAGTCTGTCGCAACCGGCCCGGCCCCTTCGATCGAAAAAGCAATCGTCATTGATGCCAAAGGCAAGCATGTCACTCCCGGCATCATCGATTGCCACAGCCACACCGGAATCTCGCGGGGCGTGAACGAGATGGGGCAGGCCGTGACTTCCGAAGTCCGCATTCAGGATGTGACCGATCCGGATTCGATCTCGTGGTACCGCCAGCTCGCGGGCGGCGTGACGACCGTGAACAGCCTGCACGGCTCGGCGAACGCGATCGGCGGGCAGAACGCGGTGAATAAGAATCGCTGGGGCGTGACCAGCGCCGACGACATGCACTTTGCAGGTCGCGATACCTACGACGATGCGAACCCGTTTGCGCCCGGCGGAAAGAAGTACTCGGTGATCCCCGGGGTGAAGTGGGCGCTCGGGGAGAACCCGCGCCAGGTGAACGGAACCAGCCGCAATCGTTATCCGCAGACACGTATGGGCGTTGAGACGCTGATCCGCGATCGCCTGAGCGCTGCTCGCGAGTATCAGCAATCGTGGGAAGACTGGAGCGCGGGCAAGCACGCTCCCGGCTTGCTCCCGCCCCGGCGCGATCTCGAACTCGAAGCGCTGGCCGAGGTGTTGAACGGCTCGCGCTGGGTGCATTGCCACAGCTACCGGCAGGATGAACTGCTGGCGCTGTCACGCATCTGCAAAGAGTTTGGATTCAAGCTCGGCACGTGGCAGCACATCCTCGAAGGCTACAAGCTCGCGACCGATGTGCGCGACAACTCCCGCGGCGCGAGCGCGTTTGCGGACTGGTGGAACTACAAGGTCGAAGTGCAGGATGCAATCCCGCAGGGACCGATCCTGATGCACGATGTCGGTGTGGTTGTCAGCTTCAACTCCGACAGCGACGAGATGGCTCGCCGCCTCAACCTGGAAGCCGCGAAGGCGGTGAAGTACGGGAATCTTTCGGAAGAAGAAGCGCTCAAGTTCGTCACGATCAACCCGGCGATTCAGCTCGGACTCGAGAAACGCGTCGGCAGCCTCGAAGCCGGCAAAGAAGCGGATGTGGTGATCTGGAGCGCCGATCCGCTCTCGGTCTCCTCGCACGCGGAGCGCGTGTTCATTGATGGGCGCGAGATGTTCTCGCTCGACACGGACGCCAAGCTCCGCAAGCAGAACAACGACAACCGCCAGCGCATCATCCAGAAGCTCAAGAAAGAAGGTCCGTCACGAGGCGGCGGAGGCGATGGACCGAAGGATTCCGAATCCGATGACGACGCCTCGCTCCGCGAACGGATCATGCTCGACATGCTGAACCGCCGCGGCAGCCTCGGTTCGAATATGCCCGGCGAATGCGGATGCGGTCTGGTACACGCTCAATAAGGCAAAGGCATTCACCACAGATCGCTAGACCCGCTGCGGCGGGGACACAGAGGCACAGAGAAGCGCAGAGAGTGAATCAAGTAGAAGTCATTTCGCGATCGCGCAAGTTTCCAACGACGTCCGCAACGAGAATCGAGCACATGGGCATCATGAACACAACATCAAAATCCCTCTTCTCCTCTCTGTGTCTCTGCGCCTCTGTGGTGAACTCTTCGTTTTCCCAAGACCTCACGGTCAAGGCTCCGCCGCAGGATCTGCCCGTTCTGATTCGTCACGCGACAGCCCATCCCGTGAGCGGGCCGGAGATTGCCGATTCGGTGATCTGGCTTGCGGATGGCAAGATCAAGGGCGTTTTCTCTGCCGCGGATTTCGCGGGGATGGAGAAAACGATGAGCTGGAAATCGCCGGGCCCCGTCGAGATCGACGCGACCGGCAAGCACGTCTACCCCGGCATGATCGCGGCGTACACGCAGCTCGGCCTTGATGAAATCGCGATGGTGCAGGCGACGCTTGACTACAACGAACTCGGCGAGATCGTCCCCGAAGTGCGCGCGATTGCAGCGGTGAACCCGGATTCAACGGTTCTGCCCGTGACCCGTTCAAACGGCGTTCTCGCGGCAGGCGTCTTCCCCAAGGGCGGATTGATCCCGGGTCAGCCGGCAGTGATTCAGCTCGAAGGCTGGACCTGGGAAGACATGGCGATCGAGCAGTCGATCGGACTTGCAGTCGAGTGGCCGAACGTGCGGCCAGTGTCATCTTGGTGGATGCGGACCTCCGAAGCGGAACAAAAGAAGCAGGCACGCAAGTCGATCGACGCGATCGAGGGTGCGTTCGCATCCGCGCTTTCGTACTGGGAGGCCCGCTCAAGCGATCCCAGGACGCCCAACGATCTGCGCTGGGATGCGATGCGGGGAGTTCTGAACGTGCAGCCCGCCAAGGGCATGATGGGCCTGACGCGCCAGTGGCCTGTCTTCATCGTTGCCAACGACTACGACCAGATCGTGTCCGCCGTGACCTGGGCCGCGACGATGAAACTGCGCGTGGTGATCGTCGGCGGCATGGATGCACCGCTCTGTGCCGAGCTGCTCAAGAAGAACAATGTCTCGGTCATCGTGGCGGGAACGCAGCGGTTCCCGAAACGCGATGATTCGGATTACAACCAGTCGTTCGCACTGCCCGCAAAGCTGAAAGCAGCAGGCATTCCATTCTGCATCGCCAGCGGCGAAGAAACGCCGCACGAGCGAAATACCCCGTACGCCGCCGGAATGGCAACCGCGCACGGCCTTTCAGAGGAAGATGCGATCCGGTCGGTGACGCTGTCTGCCGCGGAAATCCTGGGGGTTTCGGGCCGTCTCGGTTCGCTCGAAACGGAGAAAGACGCGACCCTGATCATCACGACAGGCTCGCCGATCGAAGTCACAACGCAGATCACCGACGCTTTCATCAGCGGCAAGCGGATTGATCTTTCGAACAAGCAGACGAAGCTGTACGAGAAGTACCGCGAGCGTTACCGCCAGATGGGCGAGTTGAAGGATCGTCCCGCAAAGTGACTGGCGTAATCGAAAGAGGGATTCACCACAGAGACACAGAGGCACGGAGAAGAGAGGATTCGAATGGAAAAGAAGGACGATCGGATTGATCGGCACCGGTAGCAGGCTGTGCTCGTGTCCTCTCTCTTTCTCTCCCTGACTTCTCTGTGTCTCAGTGCCTCTGTGGTAAATGTCTTAAGTCGCAGCCGGAGTCGCGGCCGGAACGAAGTCTTCGGTCGCAGAGAGCTCGACTTCCGGATGGCGCTTCGTGAAGTGGCGCACGCCCCATTCATCCGCGAAAAGGATGACGTTGCGTCCCTGCCAGTCGGTTGCGAGCGTGGTGTCGGCCGGGAGATCGGGAAGCCAGTCGGGCTCGGCGCCGGGTTTTCGCCACCAGCGCATGATCTGCCAGCGGGTCATTTCGAGGCGTGATTCGGCGCCGTACTCGGATTTCAGACGGTATTGGACGACTTCGAACTGCAGCGGGCCGACCGCGGCGAGCAGCGGAGTCTTGATCTGCCCCATGCCGGTGTACAGCACCTGGATCACGCCTTCCTGCAGAAGCTGATCGAAGCCGAGGCGGAACTTCTTCGAGTTTCCGGGCTGCGGATTGTGCAGGTAGGCGAACGTTTCGGGCGTGAAGCGGGGGATCTCGTTGAAGACGATCGAGCGGTCCTCGGTGAGGGTGTCGCCGATGCGGAGGATGTCGTGCCCGAGGATGCCGACCACGTCTCCGGCGAGGCCTTCTTCGACGGTTTCGCGATCCTGTCCGAAGAGCTTCTGCGCGTTGGATAGGCGGATCTTCTTGCCGCTCTGCGCGTGGATGACCGTCATCTCGCGCGTGAACGAACCGGAAACGACGCGGACGAACGCGATGCGGTCGCGGTGGCGCGGATCCATGTTCGCCTGGATCTTGAAGACAAACCCGCTGAAGACGGGGTCTTCGGGTTGGATCAGGCGATCGCCGACCTTTCGAGCCCCGGGCGGCGCCGAATGCTCGACAAAGCCGTCGAGCAGGAGCTGCACGCCGAAATTGTTCATCGCGCTGCCGAAGTAGACGGGCGTGACAGTTCCGGCGAGCACGCGTTCCTGGTCGTAGGTTTCGCCGGCGCCCTGCAGCATCTCGATTTGTTCGCGAGCTTCGGTGTAGACGGCCTCGTCCATCTTGTCTTTCACGGCCGGGTCGTCGATGCCCATGACTTCGACCGGCGCGACGTACGCGCCGTGGATCGCGCGCTCGAAGAGATGGACTTTCTTGGTCAGGCGGTCGTACACGCCCCGAAAGTTCGGCCCGGTGCCGAGCGGCCAGTTCACCGGGAAGGCGCCGATGCCCAGCACCTTCTCCAGTTCATCGAGCAGTTCAAGTGGATCGCGCGTCGGGCGATCACACTTGTTCATGAAGGTGAAGATCGGAACGCCCCGCCTGCGGCAGACTTCGAATAGCTTGCGCGTCTGCGGCTCGATGCCCTTGGCGGCGTCGATCACCATCACCGCCGCATCAACCGCCGTGAGCACTCGATAGGTATCTTCCGAGAAGTCCTTGTGGCCCGGCGTGTCGAGCAGGTTGATGCGGTAGCCGTCGTAATCAAACTGCAGGACAGTCGAGGAGATCGAGATGCCGCGTTGTTTCTCGAGCTCCATCCAGTCGCTGGCGGTGGCACGCTGGTTCTTGCGGCTGGTGACCGAGCCCGCGAGCTGCACGGCGCCGCCGTAGAGCAGCAGCTTCTCGGTGAGCGTGGTCTTGCCGGCGTCGGGGTGCGAGATGATCGCGAAGGTGCGGCGGGGAAGATGGGCGGAAGTCATGGGAGAGTCCAGTTCTGAATCTTGCTGTCTTGGTTGTTGTTTGTGGTGCCGGGAGGAATTTCACCGCAGAGTCGCAGAGGGCGCAGAGAGGCGGAGGGATCTGATTCGGAAAGTCCGTGTCGCTCGCTGTGACTTTGCGCTCTGACACAGGACATCGGATT
This sequence comes from Planctomycetota bacterium, assembly GCA_017303555.1. Taxonomy (GTDB): domain Bacteria; phylum Planctomycetota; class Phycisphaerae; order Phycisphaerales; family UBA1924; genus JAFEBO01. The sequence goes on along the minus strand of JAFLCN010000001.1, from coordinate 132,007 downwards.
TCATGACTCGCTTTGTTTTCTCTGTGGTCTCTGCGACTCTGCGGTGAAATCCTCCGATTGTGTTCGTACGCGTGATGTCTTTGGGCTCGACGAGGATTGAACGTGCTGCGTCTTTGCTAGACCGCAAAGGCCCGCGCATCGAAACGTTCGGAATCTCTCGCAAAGTCGAGCGGCATATCGGGTAATCGTAGCCAGCGTGGCGGCCTGCCAAGCCCCCCCAAACCCTTCACGATCTCGCGTTCCAATCGGCCGGGCCGGCAGAGTTCCTGCGTATTGGTGCTGGCGAAGATCACGCCTTTGGGATTGAGCAGCGCAGCCGCCTCGCCGACGAGCCTCGCATAGTCCGCAACCGAGCTCCACGGCCGGATGCCTTTCTTCTTGTTGCCCGAAGCAAAGCTCGGCGGATCGAGGATGATCAGATCGAACGTCAGTCCCTTGCGCTTGGCGTACCCCAGGAACTCGAATGTGTCCATTCTCGCGAAGCGGTGGAGCGCAGGATCGAGAGCGTTGTGCTCGAAGTTGCGTTTGCCCCAATCGAGATAACGGCCGGAGACGTCGACGCTGGCCGTCACCGCGCCGGCGTTCGCCGCGGCGACCGAGAATGCGCAGGTGTAGGCAAAGGTGTTCAGCACCGATGGCGGTTTGCCCGATGCTCGCGTTCTTTCCCTGACCCACTCGGAAACGAAGCGGCGGTTCTCGCGCTGGTCAAGGAAGAGGCCGGTAGAAAAACCGTCGTACAGGCGGATCTCGAGCGTCCAGTCGTACTCGCGGATGAGGAGGAACTCGTGGAGCTGCTCGCCCGCCGCCGGAGTTGCTTCGGTGACAATGGGGGGGAGCTCGCCCCCCATCTTGGAACGGTCTTTGGCGAACGGCTTGAAATAGATCGCACGAACTCCGAGCGGGGAGAGCGCGTGCAGAATCTGCGGCGCTTGTGCGGCAAGGTCACGCGGTGCGCGGCCCTCGTACGCGTTGACGACGCAGCCCGGGCCATAGATATCGATGAAGACGCCGTCGAGTCCGTCGGCATCGCCCGAGAAAACTCGCCAAGCTTGTGTTCTTGATCGAGAGACGAGCGCACGGCGGCGCTCCACCGCCAGAGCAAGTGCGTGCTGGAGCGAGGATTCGGCTCGATTGGGCTGAGCGAAAGGAGAGTGCAACGCGTGGAGGGTACGACGGTGCGGAGCAGACGATTTTCAGGCATGCCGCGACTTGATTGACCCATTATCTCGCTGTTGAAGAATCGTCCCGACCTCGCGCATCCGGCCGCAGCGATGGCATGCGCGTGGGAGCAGCCCCGAAATGCGTTGTGCGGTCTGTCTGTCTCGATTTGATTGAAGTTGTCGTTGCCGCAGACTGGTAGAAGGCCGCTCACCCCCGCGCCGGCAGGTCATACCGAATGATCGCCCGCGAGGACATCGGCGGGTAATCGACGAGCAGGCGGAGGCACCGAAAGTCGCGCGGGTTGCGTTCCAGTCGCGCAAACACGGCTCCGACCGCATCGGCGTACCGATCGATCAGGGGCGTATCCACCACGGCGCCGATGCCGAGGTCGCGGAGCGTTTCGGGCAGCGGCAAGCGCAGCAGCCCCGCGCTCTCGACCGAACCGCCGATCGTCCCGATCATCTCCGTGGTGGGGAACATCGCTTCGGTCAGATCGCGATGAATGAACACGTCGAAGTGCAGCGCCTCGGCGGGAATCGAGACCGATGACACGAACTCGCCCACGGTGTTCGAAGCATCCCGGTAGCGGGGAACCTCCGCCGTGTCGGTGAAACCGAAAAAGCAGGAGCACTCACCGGTCCGCCCCACCGGGCCTTCCCCGAGCTCGAATATGGTCGTGTCGCCCCGCTGGGTGAGGTGCAACTCGGGGAGCGCGCCCGAGCACAGCGACCGGATCAACCACGGGTGATTCGAGACGCCGGCGTTCCGCTCCAGCGATTCCCGCCGCCGCCGCGACGTCGCCGTCCCGTCGTCGTTGTACTCGCGCACCTGGAACACCGGCCACCGGGCAACGGGCCGGAGGCGACGGATCCGCGTCAGGCCCGCGAGCGTCGCGAGGTCGAGCATCGAGTCGTCGTCCCGATTGGGCGCCATGAAGTGCGCCGTCACCCGCACTCCTGCCTGGATACCCCAGATGCCCGAGTTGCCGCGGAACGCGAGCTTGCGGCTCATCTCCATGGGACGATCGCCACCCGCGCTGTCGAGAACGAGCTCGAGGTTCGTGCGATCGCCGGCGTGGAGTTCCACCATGCGGTCGAACTCCCGTGCCGCGGCACGGACGCGTTCCAGCTTTTCTGCCGGCGCTTCGGCACGTCCCATGGTGGAAAGCAAAATCTCCAGTCCACCCGGCCCCGGGATGAGAGGCACCGCCTCAAGGCCATCAAGTGCCGCGATGATGCGAGAGACCTTCCACGTAAGGTTTTTGTTCAAATTGAACTGGCGGGAGACGTCCTGGGGACGCGCAGGATCCGCGCCGACCGCACGATACAGCTCAAGAAGTGCGGCCTGAAGCTCGTGCACCGATCGGCGGCAGTGCTGTTCGAAAAGGTTGAGTTTGGGTGTTTCGACCGTCATACGCAGCTTGTTTGATCGGCGCACTGCCTCATGGGACTGCTCTCCCGGCATTATAGCTGAAAGATGTCGGATTCGGTAAATCTTCTGCAAATTTCCCCGGGGAAACTTGCGGGGAAAGTGATCCTGTGGTAAATTGGCCCCCGAATCGGGATTCCAAGGTCGCCCGAAAGGGCATTCCGTTGACCCGCCCCGGTTGAGAATGCGTTCGAATCACCTTCAGGAGAGAGGACCCAGTATGAGACACGTGACTTTGGCATTGGCAACGGCGTTGACGGCATCCACCGCGATCGCGGCACCCCAGTTCTGGAATCTCGGAGGAGGCATCGAAGCCACCGGGATCAGCGACACGGGCGTTGTCGTCGGGACCGACACCAACAGCAATCAGTATTTCATGTGGACTGCCGGCGGGGGCATGACGTGGATCGGCGGCGTCGGCGGCAACGACGGGTATGGAGGCCAGGCGAGCATCTCGAACGACGGGACGCGCATCGGCGGCACGAACATCAACGGCGACACCGGGCTCGGCGAGATGGGGCTGTACGACGTGGGCACCGGCACGTGGACCAACCTCGGCGGCATCGGCGGCTCGATTGACAATTCGACTTCGTCGGGCTGGGGAATTTCGGGCGATGGAAGCACGCTCGTCGGCCTCGGCTGGCAGTCGGACGGCCAGGCCCGTGCGATCAAGTGGTCGCAGGGGACCGGAATGGTCAACATGGGCAGCAGCGCGCCGGATCGCTCGTCGCGTGCGAATGCCGCGAACAACAACGGCTCGGTCATCGTCGGCTGGCAGGACAACGACAACGGCCGGCAGGGCGCGGTCTGGGTGAACGGCGTGCAGAAGTTGATCGCCGACAACGACGGCTTCGCGGTCAGCGAGGCGCTGGCGGTCTCGGGCGATGGCCAGTGGGTGACCGGCGTTGCCTACGGATCGTTGTCGCCGTACCGCTACAACACGATGACCGAGGTGTTCGAGTACCTGCCGGTCGCGTCGGGTGATTTCTGGTTCCCGTCGGCATTCGGCACGGCGATCTCGGATGACGGCAAGACGATCGTCGGGCAGGTCCGCGATTTCGGCCCGCCCTTTGGCGCGCCGGGCGTCATCTGGCGCGATGGTTTCGGCGCGATGACGCTGAATGATTACTTCGATTCCGTCGGCGTCGTGTACGAGGACGGCTTCCTGTTCTCGATCGCGCTCGGTATGTCGGGCGACGGACAGACCTTCTCAGGCGTCGGGATCTCGCCGACAGAAGGCCTGGTCGGCTGGGTCGTGACGGTCCCGACTCCGTCGTCGGCGATTGTGCTCGGGCTTTGCGGATTTGTTGCTTCGGCGCGGCGCCGCCGCTGAGTCGGCGCGAACTCCCTTCGTCGCCGCCGATCAACCCACACCGGCTCGCGGAGAGGCCTCTCCCCGCGGGCCGGTTCATTTTTGTGAGGTTGAATACGCGCCCCCTCGTGCGCTCGGTGCGCGCGGAGCCGGACGGACGCGGAACGCGGAAAAATGGAGCCGGGGGGAATTGAACCCCCCGGCGCTCGTGAATCCGCACGAGAAAACAGGGCATTCCGAGAACGCCGGCGGCTCGGACGGCGCAAAATGCGGCGCACTCGGTGCAGGAATCAGCGCGAAGTCCCCTCCCGATGACCCCGACCTCGTGGCGATCGTGGGGGCGTGGCCGACGCTCGCACCGGCGATCCGGGCCGGGGTGCTCGCGCTCGTGCGGGCTGGTGGTGCTCGATGAGCGGGCGACCGATGCCGGGCGCGGGAGCGGGCACGCTCCCTTTGTGGGACCGCTCATCCGATCGAGCGTGGCTTCCGATTCCTGCTCGGGCGCGCCGGCGCTACATCCTCTCTCCGGCAGGCTTGGCGGCTCTCAGGGAGCACGCGCACCGGGTCAGGCCGTGGAGGTTTTCGACCGGGCCGAAGACGGTGGAGGGCATCGACGCTTGCCGCAGGAATGCGAACAAGGGGCGCGGGCGTTCGGCGCTCTGGATCATGCGGGACCGGGCGATCGCGCAGGTGCTCCGGAACATGGATGTTGAGCTTGAGATTGTGGAAATCGTGGGCAAGTGCGCCCGAGCGTGGGGCGTGACGCTTTGGGAGGCTGCGGAATGGATTGATGATCCGCGCTTCGATGAGGGTCCCCCCCCGGTTAGATACTGATTCAGCGCGGCGTGCGGCTGGTGGTCGAAGGTGTCGTTCTTTTTGTCCAGTCGCGCGGATTCAATCGCGATCCCCAACGTCCATCCTGTCACTTGCGATCATCGCGGGGCGAGCCGGGCAACTATGGGGCATGGCGAAGAAACCAAGTGGAACCGATCGAGTCCGGGAAACGATCTTGGCGGTGAACGCTCTTCGCAACTCGTGGATGAATTGGCATGCTATCGAACGATGGATGCAAGAGCGACAGGAAGCAACGACTCGATTCCAGAAGTTGCTTGGCACCGTGTGCAAGTTGGTGAACGACGGGCAGTGTCCGTTCAGCGAAATGCAAACATTCATGGCAGAGGGACCGAGATTCTCATCGACACTCGAATTCATGAATCTCGTGGTCGCGATTCCCGGCGGGATAGCAAAGACGACGACCGAACTAGAAAGCCTGATCCGAGTGGGAGGGATGGATGCCCTGAATCAGCCGGGAGGCGTGACCGAAACGCGCGAAGTGCTCCAGCGACTGAAGGGGACGAGGTGGATTGCGAACGAGCTCCGCTCTCTCATCGACCTAGAACGTGGAGACAACGGAAGGGTCCAGTTTGACCTTGATAGCGACGTGCGCAAACTCGCACAAGACGGACGCTGGTACTCGGAACTTGATCTCCGATTCCAAGCGGCACTCGAAATTCCGGCACCGACTCCGAAGAGACCTCGCGCAGTGACCTCCGCTGAAATCCACAAAGCGGTCGTCGCGGTGGACAAGAGAGGGAAACTGCTCGACGCGCTCGTAAGCCGGGGGGCGACGACGGATGAGATATACACAGAAATGAAAGCGGCAGGGTTCCCGCAATCGCGAGCGACCTTCGCGCGGTGGGCGAGTCCGTTTCGCAAAGCGCGTGAAAGGCAGAGCGTCTCATTCGGTGAGACGGACCCGGAAAAATTCTCGTATCGAAAACGCCCTAAAAAGACGGGCCATTGACGAGGATATCGAGAATGTTTGTCTCACAAGCCCCAAAAAATGAGACGCGGGAGCACTTGTAGGCATGAACCGGCAATCGTCGGAATGACCTTGCAAGTGGAGTCTCTTCGATGAGTTTGATCGTTGTCCGAAAGCCCGAAAACGAGCACCTCGTGCTCGACGTGCGAAGTGCCGCGCGTGAATTGACCGTCTCAACGCGCACAATCCATCGTCTCTTGAAACGTGGCGACCTCAAGGCGTTCCGTTGTGGGCGGCGGGTGGGCGTTCTCACCGAGTCTCTTCGCGCGTTTGCGGCGCAGGGAGGTGCGGCTTGAGAACTCCACCAACCCCGAAAAGCCCCGCACGCGCTGACACGCAAGGGGGGCGACAATCCATGCCAGCATTCTACATCGACCCCGAAGACCTCGCAAGGAAAGCCCGGAGCATTGGGTACGCGCCGGCGGTGCGTGCTCTGCTCGACGACCGCGCAGAGCATGAGGCATTCGGATTCGGTCTGCTCGACGGTGCGGACTTACCGACGCTTCATCAGGTCATAGCCAATCGACTCAATGCGCGAACTCTGACCGATGAGCGGATCGCGTTTGCGGTAGCCGAAGACCTCGACCGCCGGCTCCCGCGTTCGCGCCCGGGTGACGATCGACTCTTTCCCTTCGCTTCGATGGGAGGTGCGGCTTGACCATCGACCTCACCAGCGCAGTCTCTCGGCTTGAAGCGGCGCGCCGGGGCGAACATCGTCCCGCGCGTGCTCGGACCACTCAACCCGGTGACACCAGCATCGGTCCCGTGCTCCGTAACGCGGCGGATATTCCGGTTGAGGAAGTTGTGTGGCTCTGGCCCGGGCGCATTCCCGGCGGCATGCTGAGCATCGTCGCCGGCGATCCCGGCTTGGGTAAGTCCACCCTGACAACGGCGATCGCGGCGATCGTCTCCACGGGCGGTTCCTGGCCCGACGGCGGCTCGTGCGAAGCCGGGGGCGTGCTTTGGCTCAGCGCCGAAGACGATCCCTCCCGCGTGCTCGTGCCCCGCTTGATCGCGCACGGTGCGGACCTCTCCCGGATCGTGCTGCTCGATGGGGTGCGGCGCGTTCCCGGTGCGGCGGTCGCTCATCCTTCCCTTGCGGATGACCTGCCCGCGCTGGAGCAGGCGATCGCACGAGTGCCGCAATGCCGACTCATCATCATCGACCCGATCAGCGCGTACCTCGGGCGAACCGACGCGAACGCAAACGCGGAAGTGCGGGCGATGTTGACACCGTTGAAGGCGATCGCGGAACAAACAGGCGCGGCCGTGGTGCTCGTGCAGCATCTCAATAAGTCCGCATCCGCGAATGCGCTTCACCGAATGACCGGCTCGATCGGCTTTGTCGGTGCAGCGCGGACCGGCTACATCGTGGTGCGCGATCCGGACGATGAGCAGCGCCGTCTCTTCCTGTGCGTGAAGAGCAACATCGGACCCGAAGCAAACGGACTTGGATTCAGGATCGCGGGCGAGCCTCCCCGGATTGTCTTCGACGATGAGCCGGTGCTGCTCCGGGCGAACGACGCATTGGCGGCGGCAAGCCCCGGTGCGAGCGAAGACCGTTCGGCACTGGCCGACGCGGTGGAGTGGCTCCGGGACCGGCTGGCGGGCATTGCAGGCGCGCCGGCGCGGACTGTGCTCGACGATGCCAAGAGCGCTGGACTCGCCAAGCGAACGCTTGAGCGGGCAAAGGGCGTGCTCAAGGTGAAGACGGTTCGCGCTCCCGGCGCGTGGCTCTGGAGTCTGCCCGACGCGGGAGAAGATCGCCAAGAGCGCCAACCCGGAGAGGATGGCGACGTTGGCGATGTTGGCGATGTTCGCCCCGATCTTCCTCCCGGCTGGTGACAACTCCAGACCCGAACGCGCGCCTAATGGCGCGCCGTGTCTCTCTGTGTCATAATTCATGCAGACAACCGGGCATCGGCCCGAAGGAACTTTCAACATGGCAACGGTGATTCGAGATCCCAACGGACGCAAGCGGATTCAGTTTGCGATCGGTGATGAGCGCAAGACGATTCGGCTTGGCAAGGTGGAAGTGCGGCACGCGGAGCAAGTGCGTGTAAAGGTTGAGGCTCTGCTCAGCGCGACAATCACGCGGAGTCCGATCGACAAGGAAACATCGGAATGGCTGGCCGACATTGACGACGCGCTGCACGAGCGGCTCGCGGCGGTGGGGCTGGTGAAGGAACGCTCCGGGCGTGGGCTGGGTGCGTGGCTCGAATCCTTCATGGCATCCCGCGCAGAACTCAAGCCGGGGAGCCGGCGGAAACTGGAACAGACGCAAGAGAAGTTGCTCGACGCATTCGGGAAGGATCGGGCGATTCACACAATCACCCCGGAGGATGCTGCGGCGTGGCGGGAGAGTCTCAAGGGCAAGGGACTCTCCGAAGCGTCGGTGAAGACGCATTGCGGCAACGCGAAAACGATCTTCCGTGAAGCGGTGCGGAATGAGGTGCTTTCCCGCTCCCCGTTCGCGCACCTCAAAGGCGGAGTCACTCCGACAAAGAACACCCGGTTCGTGACGGCGGAGGAAACGGAAGCGCTGCTCGCGGCGTGCCCGAACGCCGAATGGCGGCTGCTGGTGGGCTTGGCTCGGTTGGCTGGACTGCGCACCCCTTCCGAGACTCATCTGCTCTGCTGGGCCGACGTTGACTTCGACAAGGCACGCTTGCGGGTTCGTTCACCGAAGACCGAGCGACACCCCGGTCATGAGCATCGGATCGTGCCGATTGATCCCCGGCTCATGCGGCTGTTGCAAGAGCGCTACGACGCTGCGGGCGAAGGTGAGACGCTGCTCGTGGAAGTGGGGGCGAATCGCCGAACGCTCAGCGCGATCGCGGAAAGAGCGGGCGTGCCGGCGTGGGCGGACGTTTGGCAGACTCTCAGGCGCTCGTGCGAGATTGAATGGGCGCAGACTTTCCCGCAGTACGCCGTGAGTCGATGGATCGGGCATTCAATCACGGTGAGCGGGCGGCACTACGCGAACAGCATCCCCGACGAACTCTTCGACAAAGTGGCGAAGCGGGAGGCGGCGCAAAATGCGGCGCAGCCACCAGCAGAATCGAGTGTTCTGGAGCGGACAAGCGTTCGGGTGGAAAGTGTGAACGCAGAACGTATGTCCACTCCGGACAATGGGATGCGCTCGCAGTCCGATGAAAGCGCAAACGATCAAAAATGGAGCCGGGGGGAATTGAACCCCCGTGCCGTGACAGTCAGATGGTCGCCTCTACGCGTGTAGCTGATGTATTGATCTCGACTTGCGAGGCTGCCTCAGCAGCATCCCCGCAAGTCCAGCACCCGGAGTTTTCTCATCCCGCCCCCCGGTAGCACCGGAGCGGGACCAGCCTGCTGTTTTCATTCGCGCGCCTAGCAGGCGTTGACGCGGGAATGCGAGGCCTAATTAGGCCGCGAGAGCGTAATTGCTGTTAGCAATCAATTTTTTACATGCTTTTTACCAGGCCAGCATGCTCCTGGACGCGCCACGACCAACGGATCATGCACGGTCGAAACCGATCGGCCCCGGTTGTCAAAGAAATCCGACAGAGTCGCGAGATTCTACGGCGGTCGCACACGAGAAGTTCGCGGGGTGCGAAGGCGCGACGCCTTGATGGGGGTGGGGGCGAGACGACGCAAACAGGTACGAGCGGAAGCTGACTGAACCGCGTGGAAACGCTCGCATTTCAACGGAAGCCCTGTTGGAACGCATTACAGTCCGTTGTGACTGCGAATGCCTCGCCCAACACTTTCTTTTCTTCGGCCGCCGCCACGCGCATCATCTTTTTTCTCTCTGGCGTCTGCGTTGCGGCGTGGGCTCCGCTGATTCCGTTCATCAAGGCCCGTTTCGAACTCAGTGATGGGCAGCTCGGTGTGCTTTTGCTTTGCCTGGGCATCGGCTCGATCGCGGCGATGCCGCTGGCTGGGGCGATGACGAGCAAGCTGGGGTGCCGGCGGGTGATCGCGGGGTCGTTGGCGCTCGCGTGGTGCATGCTGCCCCTTGTCACGATCATCGGACGCGTGGACGTCTTGGCCGTGGCGCTTCTGTCGTTCGGCGCGGCACTCGGGATCGTCGATGTCGCGATGAACATTCACGCGGTGCTTGTTGAGCGGCAATTGAACCGCGCGATGATGTCGGGGTTCCACGGGCTGTGGAGCGTGGGCGGAATCGCGGGGGCGGGGCTGTCCAGCCTGCTGATTTCTTCGGGCGTGTCGCTCTTCCACACCTCGCTGGCTGTTGTTGCGATCTCCATCGTGCTGCTGGTGTTGTGCGCACGTGCTTTGCTGGCGGGGGGCGGCGATCATCAGGGCCCGCATCTTGCCTGGCCTCACGGGCGCGTCATTGTGCTCGGGTGCTGCTGCTTTGTGCTCTTCCTTGCAGAGGGTTCCATACTCGAATGGGGCGCGGTTTTTCTGAGCACCGTTCGCGGGATGGACAAGGCGCACGCGGGCATCGGGTTTATCGCGTTCGCGTCGGCGATGACGGTTTGCAGGCTGATCGGCGATCGCGTGGTGCAGGCGATGGGGCCCGGGCGAGTGGTTGTGGTCGGCGGGTTGATTGCCGCGGCGGGCTTTTTCGTGATCGTGAGCGTGCCATGGGTGTGGGCATCGATCGCGGGGTTTGTGCTGGTCGGAGTGGGGGCATCGAATGTCGTGCCGGTGATGTTCTCTGCCGCGGGAAAGCAGACGTCGATGCCCGCGCATCTCGCGCTGCCGGCGATGACGACGCTGGGCTACGCGGGCGGATTGGTTGGTCCGCCGGTGATCGGGTTTGTGGCGCAGGTTTCTACGTTGTCGGTGAGCCTGGGGTTGATCGGCGTGCTTCTTGTGGGGATCGCGGTTGCATCAACGAGGATGCGGCTGTGAACTGCCCGCGAGGCCGATGGCCGTGTTCAAGAAGCAATCGTGAACGTTCGCATGATGCCGGCTCGTAGAAACGGCTAGCCCGGACACGCAAGTGTGTCGTACGCGGCAACAAAGAGGCCGAAGTCTGCATCGTCGGTCAGGCCGTCACCTGTGAGGTCGCAGGCGTTGTCAAGGAGCGCGTCGTACGGGCCGACGAAGAGCTGAAAATCGGCATCGTCGACGGCCCCGTCGAGATTGAAATCGGCGGGGCAGAGCGACCCGACGAACGCGAGGATTGCCGCGGCAGCCTCGTTGCCGGACGAAATGATGGACGAGGCCGGGGGGACGAAGCCGCCGCTCGGGCTGTTCAACTCGATCGTGAAAGCGGGCGCATTGAAAGTGCCGTAGGCCCAGTCGGGCGCGGTGCCCGACGCGAGATAGAGAATCTCCGGTCCGCCGTACTGATAGGTGATTCCGCTGACGCTGAAGATGGAATCGACCATGGCGTGACCGATTCGATCGAAGGTGGGCAGGCCCGGCGGGAGCGCGTTCTGATAGGCCCAGGTGCGGAGCGCCTTGGCGGCGTAACTGTGAACATCAAGCCAGGCGACAACCTTGGGTGTGAGCAATGCGTAGTTTGCGATGACCTGATTCTCGGGCTCGGAGAACGCGGCGGTTCCCCGGTATTCCTCGCTGCCGGTTGAAGAACTCGAACCGGAATTGAGGCCCCAGCCGACGCTCCAGTTGCGATTGTTGTCGACACCGAAAATCGAGCCGACTCCGGTGGTGCTGGCGCGGGCGTTCTTTCTCCAGAGGCGACTGCCGCCCCATGTCATCGCATAGCCGTCGGGGTTGCACATCGGGACAAAGACGATCTCGAAGCGATCGAGGGCGGCGCGGACGCGGCTGTCTGACTCGTACGTCTCCAACATCCTGGTCGCGGTGAAGAGCGTGCCCATGGGCGTGATCCACTCACGGGCGTGCTGAAGGCTGGTGATGACAACGACCGGCTTTCGGGGCGATGCGCCGATCGCGGGCACCGGGCTGGTGAGCCGGAGAGCAAAGATCTCGCGAGATTGGAGCGACAAGCCGAGCGAAGCGCGCCGCGCAAAGGCGGGATAGGCGGAGACCAGCGAGTTCACATAGCCGCTGATGCCGGCGTAATCCTGGAACTCATCAAAGAATCCACGATCCTGAAACACGCCGACGCGCGAGGCTTCATCGGCGCGGAGCAATTCGCCGACATCGGGGACGACGATCTGATAGCGGATGCCGCCCGCATCGAGAAGGGAAAGGTCGGTCCGGCGAATCTCGAAATCGGCTTCGCGGCGTGCGCCGGCACCGCACGACCAGCGGTCGCGGGCGAGTGATTCGACCAGCCGGGCGTCGCGCGTGGAGTTGAGTCGGGCGCGAACAACGGTGAAGCCGTCGTGCGGCTCATCCAACGGCACCGGGCCGAAATTCGGATTGGCGGCGGCGGATGCGACGCCGGCGCACGTGAAGAGTGCGAGCACGCGGGCCGCGGTGGAAGCTCGGAAAGTCCGGCGTGGACGGGGCATCGATCGGCTCCATCAGGGGCAAAGAAGCTGGTTGTACGCACCGAGGAAGATCACAAAGTCGGCGTCGTCGACGGCGCCGCTCAAATCGAGGTCGGCGGGGCAGCCCACCGCCATGCCGGGATCGGCGCAGTCGAGGATGTTGTACGCCGCGACGAAGACAATGAAATCGGAATCGTCGACGAACCCGTCGGCGTTGAGATCGCCGGGGCAAACGCGGAGTTCCGCAGCTTGGCTGATGGTGCTGCCGCAGGCATTCGAGACGACACAGTCATAGAAGCCAGCATCGGAAGCGTGCGCCAAGTGGACGGAGAGGTCTGCGGTTTCGGAGCCCACGATGGTCGAGCCCGAACCGGTCGGGCCGTCGGTGAGGGGCACGAGATTGCGCCGCCACCGATACTGGACCAAGACGGGCGCGGCAGCGACCGAGAAATGAGCGTCGGGCTGCGCGGACGTGTTCGAAGGTTGAGTCTGGATCGAAGGCAATGTCCCTCCATCCGTGTTGAAAAGCAGATCGAGAGTCGCCTGTGGGGGCAAGCCGGTCGGCGGATTGAGCAGGACGGAGACGCCGATCGACTGAGGATTCGGATCAAAGCACGCACTCGCGAATGAACCGGAAATCGCGTCCGCCGATGCGAACGACGCGAGGAGCGAACCGGGTTCGGGCGCGGGGCCTGACAAGACGCCGACGCTGAGACTGCCGCCGAGGACCAGTGAGGAACCGGCGCGGATTGCTGCCGCCTGCGGGGAACCGAGGTTCAAACGCACGGTGCCCGATGGAGACAGGGTGATGCCGGCGGCGGCATCGATCGCGCTGCCGGGATTGAGTTCGAGTATTCCGGTGTTTGTGAACGGAGCGGACGTGATCAGGGTGCGGCCCTGCAACGAGAGCGTGCCGGCGTTTTGGCTGAGCTGTGCCAGCGTTGGAGTCGTGATTGAGGTGCCCTGAAGACGGAGCGTTGTATTGGGCGCGAGCTGAACGATCGAGCGCGTGCCCAAAGTCAGAGAACCGTTGATGGCACGCCACGTGCCGCCGGAGAGCGTTGAGTTCGGGGCCGTGTAGTTCGAGATGGTGGTGGGGTTGATTGAAAATGTGCCGGAAACGGATTCGACGGTGGCTTCGTTGGAAAACGTTCCCGTGCCGGTGATGCTGAAAGTCCCGGAAAATTGGCAGGAGATCAGGCCGCGGTTGGTCAGTGTGCGGCCACCGGAGACGGAAATGGAGGCATTGGGTCCACCGGCCGGCGGCTTGCAGACGAGGGATACGCCGCTTCCGATATTGACCTTGAGGCAGGTGCCCGCGACCTGGAAATCGGCGACGCTCGCGGGATCGGCGATGAGGATGCGTCCGGTGCCTCCGATCGTCTGCTCCGGACCGGTAAAGGCGAGGCTGGTCTTGGTGCAGGTGCGATTCTTGAGAATGAGCGTTGCGTTGTTCTCGAGCGTGAGGCCGTTGCTGATGGTGGCGGCCGAACACGAGTTCAGGGTGAGATCGGATGCGATGGTGCAATTGTCGAGTCCGAGCGTGGAGCCGGCGCCGACAACCAGGCGTGCGGCATCGCGAGCTTCGAGTCGGGCGTTCTTGAGATTGATGTTGAGCAGAAGGATGTCACCGGTGGAAGCGTCTGCGATGAGCGAAGGGAAGGGGTAGTTTCCCGCGTAGGCGAGGGAGTTTCCCGAGCTTGTGTAGCTGCCGAGAGAGGAATATGTTCCGCCGATGGTCCAGAGGGAATTGGCGACGTGGAGCGAGCCAGAATTTGTCCAGGTGCCCCCGAGCGTGAGCGGGCCGCCGTCCATCGAGATCTGGGCGCTGTTGGACCATGTGCCGGCGAGGGAGAGCGAGCCGCCATTCGAGAAGGCGAGATCCTGATTGATGGTGTATGTGCCATCGAGGACAAGAGACGCGCCGGGGGCGATAGCGATGTTGCCGATGGGACCGAGCAAGTTGGTGATGGCGAGTGAGCCGGACCGCAGATCGATGACGCCTTGATTGCTGAATCCGGCTTGGAAGGCCGTGCTTCCGAAAGGACGTTCGAGGGAGAGCAGCCCCCGCAGAACAATGGTGCCGCTCGGAGACGTTGCGAATCGCAGCGTCGACGTCGTCGCGTCGGCGGGGAAGCTGACGGAAATTCCCTCTGAGAAGATCGCGTTGGCAACCCCCAGCAATTGCACAGTGACAACGGGAGCGGTGCCCCGGAAAACGAGCCCGCCGGTGCCCGACACAGTGGTGGTCGCGCCGGACAGAATGAGCGGAGTCGACGAGCATCCGCTGAAGATCAGGCGTGCCCCGCCCACGAGTGTCAATGCGTCGTTGACATTGAGACTGTTGCACAAATCGAAGGTCAGATCGTTCTCGATCGTACAGCTATTGAACGTGTTGGAAGACCCTTGAAAAATGAAGCGGGCTCCTCCGCTCGTCCGCAGCGTTGTTCCTGTGAGCGTTGCACTGCTGAGCTTGATGTCGCCGGTTTCAGGCGTGGCGGCAATGAGCGATCCCTTGTACGTGCCGGTGTAGGTTCGGGGCGAGTTCGTGAATTGGAGGTTGCCTTCTTGTACCGGCGTCCCGCCGATGGTGATAGAGGAGTTCAGTGCGGTGATCGTGCCCGCGTTGGTCCAGGTTCCGCCGAGTGTGAGCGGAGCGTCGGTGACCGAAACGATGGAGTTGTTGGTCCATGTTCCGCCGAGTGAGAGCGACCCTCCCGGGCCGATGTTGAGCGGCGCATCGATGCTGTAATTGCCTGAGACAGAGAGCTTCCCGCCGGGCGCGACAGTCACATCGCCCATTGAACCGTTCGTAGTGAGGTTGATGGTTCCGGCGAGAACACGGATTTTTCCGAGATTCACGAAGGCCGTGCCTCCGAGGTTCATCGTTGCCTGCGCCCGATTCATCGTGATTGTCGCGTAGCTCGTGAGCGATGACCCACTCGAATGGCCAATCTGGTCGGTGCTCAACGAAACCGTGGACTGGCTGAGCAGTTCCACGCCGGGTCCGAGAGTGGCCGGCCCCTCGGCAACGAAGGTGAGTCCGCGAATTTCGATTGTTCCGGTGCCATCGATGGTTTGGGGCGATCCGAAGAGATGGAATGTGGAGGCCGGGCCGCAGTTGCCGTCGTTCAGGAATGTGACATACGCCGATGCGAGTGAAAGTCCGTTCGTGATTCGAACGTTGCTGCACTCGGTGGAAACGGCGATCTCGCCGCTGAAGATACACGCATCAAGTGTCACTTCGTCACGCAAGACGGGGCGACCTGCGGCGGAACCGGTGAGAACTGTGCCCGTGCAGCTCAAGTCTCGGAGGAGAACGTCACCTCCCATCGCGGAGCAGTCGAGGGAGACCGCGGTGCATTGACCGGCGAGGGTGAGCCGGCCGCCGGTTTTTTCAATCGTGCCCGGGTTGGAGAATGCGCCCTGAAGGTAGAAGTCGGCGCCTGTAGAGCAGCGGATAATTCCGGAGTTCGCCCATTCCTTGACACGCCAGGTGATGGAAGAAGAAGTCTCGAATACTCCGCGATTGTCGAATTTGCTGGCGGACCCGCTTTCGCTGTAGAGATAACGCTCCGGCGAGTTGTTTCGGATGGTTCCGTAGTTCACGAGTGGACCGGAGGCTCCGATTGCAAACGAGATGCTGTTCCCGATTCCGCGGGCGACGGTCTGTATGACAATTCCGGGCTCGATCTGGAGCGGCATCGTTGTCGCGATCACTCCGCTTCCGGCGTTGATCGTGCCCGTGCCCTTGAGCAACTGAGCGGCGTTCTGAAAGGTCATCTTCGGAGTACCCGTTCCGGAGGTGGCTGTGTAGATGTTGACGTTGGAGCCAGCGAGTAACTCAAGATTGTTGCGGACCTTGAGCTCGGCACCGTTGGTGACTTCGATTGCCCCGTCCACCGTGCACGCGTCGAGGATTTTCTCGTTGTGTCCGCTGAAGATGAACTTTGCGGCGCCGGTGGTGCGGAGCGTCGTTCCGGTAAGCGTGACCGAATCGATGGCGATATCGCCGATGGCGTCGTTCGTCTCGACAACACCGCCCGAGGTGAGGCCGGTCAGAGAAACGGTGCCGCCGTTCTTCTCGATCGAGGCGAGCCACGCGGGCGAGCCTTGAAGCACAAGTGAACCAGCGCCCGCGAGCTTGACCTGGCCGGTACTGCTCCAGGAGCTGTTGAGAAGCTTGATGGTGCCGGCGGAGATATCGATGATCCCGGAGTTTTCGAGAGCGCCGGCGCCCTGGAAGCTCAGCGTGGAGCCCGCTGAGGAAGACTCGATGAGACCTTGATTGATGAGTCGACATCCGGCGTCAATCGTCACGCCCAGGACACCGTTTGACCCGCTGCCGCGGCGGAGCGCGACGCCGGGGCCGATCGTGACAACGGCGCTGTTCGTCAGATGAACAGCGGCCGGATCGTCCGTTGTCAGGAAGATGTCGCCGGTGCCGGAGAGCAGTTGGATGCCGCCGCTGAACTGAATGGCATCGGACGGGCAGTTGTTCGGCGTTCGGGCGACGGTGAGGCGCGCGCTGTTGGCGAATGTGAGCCCGGAAGTGATCGTGAGCGATCCGCAGCTGCTGATCTGGGCTGGTCCAGCGAGAGTGCATGCCTGCAGCGCGACAGATTCAGCGATGGTGATGGTGCTGCCGCCGGATGGGAGAAGAACGGCATTCGAGGCGGAGAAGTTTCTGAGCAGGACGGGGCCGATGGTGGGCACCGTTTCGAGCAAGGCGCCGGAGTACGAGCCCGAGAGGGTCAGCGAGCCCCCCAGGCGACTGAAGTTCGCAAAGGTCGAGTACGCGCCCCCGAGCGTGACCGTCGCGTCGACGGCGGCAATCGTCCCGGTGTTTTCCCACGGGGTTCCGGCGATGACCATCGTGCCGCCGGTCGGCATGTTCAACTGGGTTTCGTTGATGAACTTGCCGGCGCCCGCGATGCTGAGCGTTCCGCCCTGGAGCGTCAGTGGAGTGCGCAGGCGGAACGTCGCTCCGGACGCGATGGTCGCGAAGACCGACGAGACCTTGCCGGCCGAGGCGTTGCATAGAACGGGAATGGATTCGGACAGGGTCGCGTCGCAGCCGGGGTCGACGGCGATTTTGAGCGTTGCGGTATCCAGTAGTTCGATCCTGCCGCTGCCGGCGAGGCTCTGCGTGGCGCCCTCGAAGCGCAGTGTGTCTCCGCACGAGGAAATGGAACGGATCGTGAGCTTGCTGTTGAGTGTGAGATTGTTGCGGATGATCCACGTGCCGCAGTTTATTTCGAGATCGGAAAGGACGGTGCAGCCGTCGAGCGTGGAAACGTTCTTTGACACGACCCGAGCACCATCGATCGAGCTGATTGTGGCGTTCGTCAGCTCGACACCCGCGAGCGCGAGATCGCCGGTGGCGCTCGATGCCTGAACCTGTGTCGTCAGATAGCGGCCGGCGAGTTCGATCAGTGAAGCGCCAGTTTTCGTGACATTGCCCCACGAGGTGTACGTGCCCCCGAGCATCACCGTACCGGAGTTCAGGCTGATGGTTCCGCTGTTGAGCCAGGTGGGCGTGAGGAGTTCGATGCGGGAGGCGATCGCCTGGATTGTTCCCGAGTTTTCAAAGAAGCCCGACCCGACGATCGACAAGGACTTGCTTGTCGGCAAGGTCAAGAGGCCGGCGTTTGTGAGTCGGCAACCTGTGTTGACTCCGATGAGGATCTTGCCGGTTCCGGGGCCGATCCGAACGGTGATGCCGCTCTCGATGCGAAGATCCGCGCCGTTGTAGACGTTGAGCAAGGAAGAAGGGTTGCCGATGCCGGAGTTCTTCAGGAAGACAGTGCCGTTGCCGCTGATCGACTGCGGGCCGCCGGAGAACGCCAAAGCGATGCAGCCACTCGACTGATCCAAAGTCACGGTGACGCCCGCTTGTATCACCAGCCCGTTGGTCAGGGTCAGGTAGTTGCAGGAGTTCAAGGTGATATCGCGCGCAACCGTGAGGCTGCGGACGGTGGAGACGCCCCCGAATTGAATGACCGCCGCTCCGGCGGGAATGACGCAATCGGTGGTCGCATCCGGCGTCATTGCCGGCGACCAGTTGGAGGCGGAGCTGAACGTTTTGTTGTCGCCCGCGCCGGTCCATGTCAGTGTGGTGGCGGCGAGCGATGCGGTTGTCGCGAAAGCGGAAATGAGAATTGCAAGGGTCAATCGCAGGGTCATGGGAGCTCCGGGAGAGTGAGCATACCGGAACCGGTTCGGGTTTCGATCGTGGCAGAGTGAGAGTTGTGAGAAATTGCAGATCGCAGTTCTCGGTCCTGGAACGAGCGGCAATGGGCGCTGCCCAAGCGGGTGGCGCGATAACTTTTCTGGTGTCTGGAGCGCGGCTGGGGATCGGGTTTGCGGCGTACGCATCGAACGTTCTGTCCGAATCTGGTGCAGCACGGTGGATCCGGTACGCTTGCACGAATGTTGAAACTCACCATGCGGCTCGTGGTCCTGGGCTTCACGGCGCTTTGCGCGTGCGGAGGGATCGCTTCGGCCAATTGTGGCGATCAGCCTGCCGACGAAGAGGCCACGCTGTTTCCGGGAGCGGCGGCGCCTGCCATTCAAGTGGAAGAGTTCGTCAAGGGAAAGGAAGTGGAGTCGTTTACGCCGGGGCGCGTCTATGTCGTTGAGTTCTGGGCGACTTGGTGCGGGCCGTGCGTGGAGCGGTTTGCGCACCTTTCGGAAATTCAACGAGCGCACGGGAATGCCATCACAATCGTCGGGGTCAACATTTGGGAGGAAAAAGAATACTCCGACAAGACCTCCACAAAGGTGCGTGAGTTCGTCAAGGGTCAAGGGGACCGAATGCAGTATTCCGTCGCGTATGACGGCGCTGCGGCGAAGACGGCGAGCGCGTACATGCAAGCGGCGCAGCAAACCGGAATACCGACGGCGTTCATTGTCGATCAGAAGGGGCGCGTCGCGTGGATCGGGCATCCTGCGGTTATGGAAACTCCGCTCGAGGCTGTGCTCAAGGGCGAGTTTGACATCGAGAACGCTAAGGCGGAGTTCGAGAAGTCAATGGCCCGGCGCGCCGAAGCTCGAAAGGAACGATTGGCGGCGCAGCCACTCATGCAAAAGTGGTCAACGCTCTGGTCCGCGGGGAAAAAGGACGAAGCGCTTCCGCTGATGGCCGAGTTTGTCGGGCGTTGGCCTCGATTCGGATACGATCCGGCCTATAAAGCGATCAATTACTTGCTTGCAGAAAAGCACGACTCCGTTGGCGCGCGTCGGTGGGCGGATCGTCTGATCGATGATGTTTATAAGGACAACGCATCGGGCCTGTATGTGGTGGCCTCGGCGATTGTTGATCCGGACATTCAGACGCCATCGGACATGCTCGACACCGCTCGGCGCGCAATCAATCGCTCCATCGAAATCGAGACAGAAAACAAACTCGATCTGGTCGCAACGCTCGCGCGCGTTGAGTTTCTGAAGGGTGATGCGTCGGCTGCGGCCGCGACCCAGGAAAGAGCGATCGGGCTTGCCGGGAGCGACGTCGAAGCAAAGAAGGAACTCGAGTCGGAACTCGTGAAATACCGCGCTGCGGCAATGGAGCAGTCGCGGGGCGAGCCTAATTCGCGGCCGAAATGACCTGCGCCGATCGCGCTGGAACATACAGCCGCACACTCTGCTCGAACTCATCCCACGAGATTTTCTGGGAGGGATACCGGGATTCTGCTTTCACGAGCGCGTGCCCGCCGAAGGCCGAATCGTCGGTGTTCAGGATCGTTTGAAAGTGAGTTCCCACGGGGCCGATCGGCGGCACGCCGACGCGCCAGTCGGCGCGGGAATGCGTCGGATTCAGATTGGCCGCGACGACCAGCCCGGCGCGCTCGAAGACGATGCACTTTCCGAGTTCGTCGAGCTGCATGGATCGTGCCGGAGGTGAGGCGAGGATTCCGAATCGATCGTCGAGAGCCATCAGCGCCCGATCGAACGCACCAAGATCGCCGTATCGGAGCAGCGGATCTTCGGAGAGGGACCACTGACGCCGGGCGTACTTGTAGGAAAAACCGTTGCCCTCGCGCGGAAAATCAATCCATTCCGGGTGGCCGAACTCGTTGCCCATGAAGCTGAGCCAGCCTTCGCCGCCGAGGAAGAAGGTGAGCAGGCGGATGAGCTTGTGCAGCGCAATGCCGCGGTCGACGACGAGGCTGGGTGTCGTCTTGCTCATGTGCGTGTACATCTCGGCATCCATGAGGCGGAACGCGAGCGTTTTGTCGCCGACCATCGCTTGATCGTGGCTTTCGGCGTAGGCGATGTGGCCTTCGTGGGCACGCCGGTTGGTCAGCGTGTGGAAGACTTCTCCCATGCTCCAGTCTTCATCACGCTTTTCTTTGAGGACTTTGATCCAGAAATCCGGGATGCCCATTGCGAGGCGATAGTCGAAGCCGAGGCCGCCCTCCGCGACGGGTCTTGCCATGCCCGCCATGCCGGACACATCTTCGGCGATGGTGACGACGTCGGGCTTGACCTCGTGCGCGACTTCGTTTGCGAGTTTGAGATACGTCACGGCATCTTCATCGATGTTGGCGTTGAAGTAGTCGTCGTACGACGTGAACGCCTTGCCCAGGCCGTGATCGAGATAGAGCATGCTCGTCACGCCATCAAACCGGAAGCCATCAACCTTGAAATCTTCGAGCCAGAAGCGGACGTTGCTGAGCAGGAACCGCACAACCTCGAACTTGCTGTAATCAAACAGCATCGAATCCCACGCGGGGTGCTTGCCGCGGGGACCGGCGTGGAAGTACTGATAGTCGGTGCCGTCGAGCAGGTTCAGGCCTTCGACGGTGTTCTTGACGGCGTGGCTGTGGACGAGATCGAGATAGACCGAAAGCCCAAGCCCGTGCGCGGCATCGACGAGGCGTTTGAAATCATCCGGCGTGCCGAAACGCGAAGAAACCGCAAAGAAGTTGCTCACGTGATAACCGAACGATCCGTAATACGGGTGTTCCTGCACCGCCATCAACTGGACAGCGTTATAGCCGTCCTTCGCGATCCGCGGCAGAACATCCTCTCGAAACTCATCGAACGTCCCGACGCGTTCCTCTTCGACCGCCATGCCCGTGTGGGCCTCATAGATGCGGGGGCGTACGCCGCGGGCAGGTTTCGGGGCCTCGCCCGGAATCGGATGCTTCCACGCATACTCCGGCGGCAGCCAGACGCGTCCGGTGGCGTTGCTGCCATTGGCATCGAACGTGACGCGCTGGATGTAAGCGGGCAGGCGATCTGCCGCGCCGCCCGCGTGGACGACGTGGATTTTGACCTTGGAATCATGCGCAAGCCGCGCGGGACCGCCATCGGGAATGAAGATGCTCCAGACGCCGAAGTCATCGCACGTCAGCACGTGCGTGTGCTTGTCCCAGAAGTTGAAGTCGCCGATGAGCGCGACGCGGGTGGCGCCGGGAGCCCACTCACGGAACCAGATACCGGGTTTACCGTCTTTGCTGCCGCGGGTGAAACCGAAGTGCTGGTGGCCGTTTGCAAAGGCCTTGAGCGATGCGGACGCCGCGTGTTCATCGCTCGCGCCGAGCAGAGTCGCCTTGGCCTTCAGAAATCTGGCATGACGTTCGGCGAGCGCGGCACGGAATGGCTCGAGCCATGGATCGCTGTCGATCAGGCCGGTGCCGGGCTGAGTTGGCTTGCGTTTGTCGGTCAACGAGCAGAGCGTATCAGGAGTCAGAGGTGTTCTGCCGCGAGTTCGTGCCGGAGGGCGTGCAGGAGATACTCGTACTGCTCGAATGAGTTGTAGAGCTGAGCGCTGATGCGCAAAACACGCTGGGGCGTGCCGGGAACGCCCCACACGGGAACCTGGATCTTCCACCGATCGATCAGGCGTTCCTGGAGCGAATCGCCATAGCGGCTGGTGGGCGGACGCGTCGAAGGCGGAGCGCCGTCGCCTCGGGGCGGCAGGAAGATGGAAGCGATCGAGCCGATCATGCTCTCGGGCGCGACGGGTGTAGAGCCGATCGCTTCGGTGATGAGGCGCCGGGCGCGGAGCGTCAGGTCGCGGTTGTGGCGCATCACGGCCGCGAAGCCGCTCGGCAGCATCGCACTCATGGAACTGATCGCGGCAGGAATCGCCAGAATCGCGGAGTAATCGCTGGTGCCGATGTAGTCGAACTCGGTCAGGAACTGCGATCTGCCCGTCTTGGGCAGCTCCGCGTTATTGCTGAGCACGAGCGGACGGAAATTCTTCTGGAGTGCCTTTCGCACGTAGAGCAACGCGGAGCCTTTCGGCGAGCAGACCCACTTGTGGCAATTCGCCGTGTAGAAATCCGGATCGAGTTTCCGTATGGACAGGCCCTCGACCATGCCCGGGGCGTGTGCGCCATCGATGAGCGTGAGGATGCCTCGGGCTTTGAACGCTGCGGTGAGTTTCTCGATCGGCATGACCAGCCCGCTCGGGCTTGTCACGTGACTGATGAGTGCGACGCGCGTGCGTTGCGTGACGCCCGCCAGGATCGCATCGATCACCGACTGCTCGCCCCGATCAAGGGGCACAGGCCACGGCAGTCTGGGGATGACCACCTTTGCCCCGGCGCGCTCTGCGATCCTTCGTGCGTTGTTGAGGCAGGCCGGGTATTCGTGGTCATTCGCAAGAATCTCGTCGCCCGGTTTCAGGCCGATGTTTTCGAGCGCCACAGCGACGCCGGTTGTCGCGTTGGGCAGGAAGGCCAGATCATCCCAGTCGCAATCGACAAAGCCCGCAACCGCATCGCGGGTCTTGTCCATCAGGCCCTGCAACTCCTCGACGAAGAACCGGACGGGCTCAGCTTCCATCCGCGCCCGGATCACATCCTGCGCAGCAAGCACCTCGCGGGGGCAGCCACCGAACGAACCGTGGTTGAGAAAGACGATCGAAGGATCGTGCATCCAGTGCGATGCGAGTGGGGGATGCGCTGGAATGATTGGTCGCGGATCGGCTTTCGGCGTGGTCATGCCCGATTGTTGGGAGCGGGGTTGTGTACCATCGCCCCATCGAGAAATCAGATTCGCCAATTTCGGCCCCGCGATCCGAACCACCGGCCCCCTTTCGATGGGTCATTTGCGTCGGAGCGGCGGCCCTGTGCGCGACGCCGTTCATGCGTCCCGAGTATTCGCTGGCGCTCGGTGTGATCATCGCCCTGCTGGGCCTTGCGCCCCCCGGAGATGTCGTCAAGAAGTCTTCGCGGATTCTGATCCAGGTCTGCGTGGTCTTGCTCGGCGCGACGATGAACCTGCACGAACTCTGGCGTGCCGGGGTCACCGGGCTTGCGTTCGCGTTCGGCACCATCGTGGCGACGTTCGCGCTCGGCATCGTTCTCGCCCTTTGGATGCGCGTCGATCAGAAACTCGCAACGCTTATCTCCTCCGGCACGGCGATCTGCGGCGGCTCGGCAATCGCGGCCGTCGGCTCGACCATCCGCGCGACCAGCACCCACATGTCCGTTGCGATCGGCGTGGTGTTCATTCTGAATGCGGTCGGACTTTGGGTCTTTCCGCCGCTGGGTCACTGGCTCGGGCTTTCGCAGCACCAGTTCGGTGTCTGGAGCGCGGTCGCGATCCATGACGTTTCCAGCGTGGTTGGTGCCGCGGGAAAATACGGCGATGAGGCGCTGCACATCGCCACTGCCGTGAAGTTGTCGCGCACGCTGTGGATCGTGCCCATCGCGCTCGCCGCGGCCTGGTTCTTCCGCTTCTCACTCAAAGGGCAAGAAAGCCGCGGCCGCCTGCCCATTCCATGGTTCATCGTCCTCTTCGTACTCGCAAGCATCGCCGGAACCTACATCGCGGCAATAGCAGAGTGGATGCCCGTGCTCACGACAATCGCCCGCCGGGGCATGAGCGTGGCGCTCTTCCTCGTCGGCCTGGGTCTCAGCCGCGGGGCGCTCGCCAGCGTCGGGATCCGCCCGCTCGCGCTCGCGGTCATTCTGTGGGTGTACATCAGCGTGCTGGCGCTGGTGGCCGTGCGCTGGACAATCACGTAGCGGTTCGCTCTGCTGCTCTCTCAGACCACATCAATATGCGAGTACTGATCGAGATTGATCGTGACGATCTCGCCGCTGTCCTTCTTCATCTCGAGGCGATCAAGCCAGAGCTTGTCGTCCTTCGAGTGGGCAAACCACGAGCCGGTCTTGCCCTGATAAAAGCGAAGGACCTCGCCCTCGATCGTGGTGGTCATCGTGCCGCCACCGAACGACTGGCGGGGAATCTGCTGTGTCACGCGGACGCGCTGACCGGGCTGAAAACGTTGGAAGGCGGCGAGCATGGGCGGAGTGTAGGAAAAGCCGGATCGGTCCGGTGGACCCCTTCGGGGCGATCGCGAGATGTCAGGAAACTGCGGGGAGAATCCGGTTGTACTCGCGAACGAAGATCACAAAGTCTGCGTCGTCTACCTGGCCGTCGTGGTTGATATCCGCGCTGCACTCATCGGGCATGTTCGGGGCGTTGCACTCAAGTGCGTCGTATTGGAGCGAGAAAAGCACAAAATCGGCATCATCGACGAGGCCATCGAAATCCAGGTCGGCGGCGTCGGCCGGTTCGATCCACGTGCCCGTGCCCCGTTGCGGGCCGGGCGCGCCGATGGATGCTGCCGCAGCAAACGAGACGATCACGGCCGCCAGTACCTTCGGCGTTCTGTTGCGATTCTTCATGCCGCTCGCCTTTCCCCGCGGTGCACCCAGTTCCGGTACGCCTCGCCGGCCCCTCGCGTTCTCTTCAACTCGGATTGTTGGGCGCCTCCCGGGCCGTCCGAAAACCGTGATACGCTCGGCCCGTGGCCGAAGTCGCGATCATCATGACGCTGTTCAATCGCGCGGAGTTCGTCGAGGCGGCGGTGCGGAGCCTGCTGACGCAGACATTTCGAGATCTGGATGTCGTTGTCGTGGACGATGGCTCCACCGATCGCTCGCCCGAGATTGTGGAAAGGATCGCGGCGACCGATCCGCGCGTGCGTCTTTTCCGCGAACCCAAGCGGGGCGTCGTCGGCACACTCCGTCGGGCGCACGAGATCGTCCTGGCTCTCCATCCAAAGCCCGCCTTCATCGGCTGGCTCGACAGCGATGATCTTCTGGTGCGGTCCGCCGTCGAAGAAACGCGGAACGCGCTGCTGCAGCACCCGCAGGCGGGGCTGGTCTACACCGACCACATCATCATCAACGAAAAATCGGAGACGATCGCTCGGGGCGAATGCTCCAAGCGGCCGTTCTCGCCCGAGGCGCTCCTGACCAACCTGATCTCGTTTCAGTTCCGGCTCTTTCGCTCGGAGATCTACGAGAAGGCGGGCGGTATCAATCCCCAACTCACCGCCAGCCCCGACTACGACTTCTGCCTGCGTGCGAGCGAGATCACGCCGTTTGTCTACCTCCCAAAGCCGCTCTACTGCTACCGGGTTCACGAGCGATCGATCTCGACGGCACGCCGGCTTGAACAGATCGAAAACTCGGCTCGTGCCGTGCGGGAAGCTCTCCACCGGCGCGGACTGGATCAGAAATACCGATTGAAAGTCACGCTCCTCAGCCGCTTCGAGATCGCGCTCGCATCCGACTTATCAGACGCGGCACCGCGGACCTGAATCCGGCCAATCCCGCCGTTCGAAACCCGTTTCGGCACCCGCCAAATTCTGCTTGTCAGTTGGGCAAGGGCTGTTACGCTGCAACGCTCGGAGGAACGAGATGCGAAAAGCCTTCTTCGCCGCGGCACTGACTGCTGCCGCCGGCTCAACCTGCACCCTTGCCCAGTTCGCCGGTTTCGAACCGCTCAACACGCCGAATTCGGGGCTCGGCTACGTGCTTCCCACCGATCTGAACGCGGACGGGACCGTCGTCGCGGGCTACGGCGTGCTCGCCGGCGGGTTTGCAGATTTCCGACCGATCCGCCGCCTCGGCGGGCAGCCTGTTGAGCAACTCGGGCTCTACGACGGCGAGACCCGCGCTCGCGCCTACGCCACCAACGCGAACGGCGCGTTCATCGTCGGCGGCGGTGATTCGCAGGGCTTCTGGTGGGTCCCGCCCGGACCGAACATCGGTTCGCTGACTCCGCCGCTCCTCGATGTCAACGACGACGGCTCGGTCTTCATGAGCGAGACGACGCGCTACGCCGGTCTCGAATCCCCGGCCGATTTTCCGAACATCCCCGGCTACACCTCGCTGCGGGCGGCGAGAATGAACGGCGACGGGAACGCCGCGGCGATCTCCTGCAACTTCTTCGAGCCCGGCAACGGATACGGCTACCCGCCGCAGCCTTCGATCAACATCGATCAGGCGGCGCGTTGGACTCCCGAAGGCGAAACCCAGGGGATTGGTTTCCTGCCCGGAGGAAACGCGTCCTTCGCGGTCGGGATCAGCGCCGACGGCGCCGTCGTCGTGGGGCGTGCGAACGTCGAGGATTCGCCCGGCCAGTTCCAACACCGACCGTTCCGCTGGAGCGCCCAGAGCGGGATGGTTGCGATCCCGATGCTGCCGGGGTCGTCCAACTTTGGCGAAGCTTCGGACGCGAGCGCCAACGGCGGAATCATCGTCGGTGAATCCAACGGCAAGGCCTTTATCTGGGATGCGCAGCACGGAACGCGTGATCTGCAGCAGCTCCTGATCTCGAACGGCCACGATCTGACCGGCTGGACGCTTCTGCGTGCCAACGCCGTTTCAGACGATGGCAACGTGGTCGCGGGTATCGGTCTTGATTCCGAGGGCGATCTTGAGGGCTGGGTGGCGGACCTGAGGGTTACATGCACCCCGCCGACTTCGATCGGGTCGGTCTCGCTCGGCGTCGTTGCCTATCAGGGAGGCCAGGCGACCGGCGCACCGCAGCCGTTCGGAAGCCTGTTCGCTCCCAAGGATCTGCGGACCGACGGCATGCTCGCGTTCGATGCCCCCCTTCAGAACGGCATGGGATCGTGCTACGCGGGCGTTCCCGGCGTGCTCTCGCCGATTGCATTCGCCGATGCCGCGCCATTTCTTCAGCCCTCGCTCTTCCGCCTCACATCCTCGGGCCGAATCGCCATTCGGGATCTGCGTGCCTATTTCCCCGGTCCGATCAACAAGTTCCTTTATTACGGCGGAACGATGAACGCGCCGGCCGTGCTGGCGCAGTCCGGCGATCCGGCCCCGCAGACGGGCGGCGGCGTCTTCGATCCGCAGACAAGCAGTTCGAGCGAGCCCTTCCTCAACGGCGCGAACTCGTACGCGCTGCAGTCGGTCATCTCCGGCGGCAACACCGGAGTCGCCGCGTTCGCGACCGTGAGCGGCACGCTGACACGCTCCTCGCTCGCGTTCCCGCCGGGCATCACCCAGCTTGCCAATCCCAGGCTCATCGCGTACACCGATTCGGGCGCGATCGTCCGCAAGGGAAATCTGACCGACTCGCTCGGTCCGCGTGCCCTCCTGCTCGGCGGGCCGCCCCCGGCGAGTTCGACCCTCGTTGTCAGCAGCGGCACGCAGGTGCCCGGCGAACCGAACGGGGTGCTGTTTGCCGATGTGCTGGATACCGCATCGGAGGGGCATTCGGTGGCGTTTTTTGCGCCGATCACTTCGGGCGCGACCGTGCTCTGCACGGGCACGCAATCCTCGGTGGTGGTCCTGGCCCGTACGGGCGGGATGGTTGACGGCATCGCGGCGCGCACCATCCAGGATTTCATCCCGAGCCGGGGCTTTGCGCTGCTGCCGAGCGGGGATGTCCTGTTTGTTGCGACGATCGTCGAGAACCAGGCTTCTGCGACCGCGCTGCTCCGCGCCTCATCGTCGGGCGTGACGTCGCTCGTGCGTGGAGGCGTCACCAAGCTTCCCGGATACGCGGTCTGCCGCGCCGTGAACGACCTGTCGCTCGTGGCGTGCGATGGCGGAAATGCGATGATCTCCGCGACGCCGACCACCAGCGCTCAGCAGGGGATGTATGTCGTTTCGGCGGAGGGCCTCACGGCTCTTGCTTCGCCGGGCGACGCGATCGAGCTCGCGCCCGGCCTTTCAGGAACGATTGCGCAGGTCTTTTCGCCCGGAAACTCGCCCGCGGCACGGACGGGTCGCGATGGACGTGGCACGTTCCTGTCCGGGCATGCCGCGTCGTTCAGCGTCACCGTCAACACGAACGCGGGATTCCGGCAAGCCCTGATCCGCGCGGCATTCCGACTGCCCACCACGTGCCCGTGCGATCTGAACCTGGACGGCGTGGTAGACGACACCGACTTCACGCTCTTCATCGGGCCGTACAACATGCTGGACTGCGCCGATCCGTTCATGCCCCCGGCCTGCCCGGCTGATTTCAACCAGGACGGTGTGGTGGACGACGCGGACTTCACGATCTTCATCGTGGCGTACAACGAGCTCGTCTGCCCGTAGCGTTCAACGTTTGTTCGATTTCGCACGCACCATGTCGATGCACGCGCGGATCCGTCGCTCGCGCGTCTCGGGCTTCTTGGCCTGTTCGATCGCCTCCACGTGCTCGCGCTGATGCGTGTACGCGAGCTTGGCGAAGACATCGTGCAGCTTGGCCTTCTTCAGCGCGCCGAGCAGATCCTTCGGCGGCGTGACCGTTCTGGGCTTGTCGTCCAGTGTCAGTGTGACCTGTACCGTGTCGCCCGCTTCGACGCCGGCGGCGTTCCGATTGCTCTTGCGGAGCGGGATCATCCAGCAGCCGCCCATCGCGGATATGGTCGATCGGTACGTGTGCTTGCCGATCGCAACGACCACCGGAGCCCGCGTCTTGCCGAAGACCGATTTGGGATCGAACGGGATCTCGAATCCCGTCATGGTGGTGTTGTCATCCTGCAGGATCGTCGCGGTAAATGTCTTCGAAGCCATGGCCGATCATTGGACCGCATGAAAAAGGAGCGTTCCCGGAACGCTCCTTGTCGGAAGCGGAGCATTGAATGGAACTCAGTTGCCGCCGGCGAGAAGGGTTTCATACGCGGGGACGAACAGCACGAAGTCCGAATCATCGACAAGCCCGTCGCCGTTGAAGTCCGACGGACAGGAGTAGGGCATCTCCGACGCGGCGCAGAGCATGATGTCGTAATCGTTCGCGAAGAGGGCGAAGTCTTCATCGTTGACCAACCCGTCGGCGTTGATGTCCTGCGGGATGAGCCGGATCCGGATGTCGCCGGCAGCGGAAGCTTGCGAGCCGCATCCGGTCGCGACGACGTCGTACTCGCCCGCGTCGGAGGCCTGCACGCCATCGATGTGAAGCGTTGCGCTTGTCGCACCCTGCACCGTGCCGCCTCCTGCGGATGCGCCGCCGGAGCCGTTGGTGATCGGCACGCCGTTGCGGCGCCATTGGAAGATGATCTGGCTCGGCCGTTCAACTCCAGCGACAAGGGACGCCTGCAAACGCGCTTCCCGATTCAGAGTGAAGACCTGATCGATCGGCTGGCCGTCGAAGCGGGGGAGCGTATCGGAAGTGAAACGTGAGACGACGACACCTTTGGGCGAGCCGAAGGTGTAGCCGCCCGGGGCAGGAGTGCCGACGAAGCCGCCAAAGTACAGTTCACCGTCGTGCACAATCGCGCAATTGAGCGTCATCATCGAATTGCCCGTGAGAGTGGGCCGGTAGTCGGGAACGCTTCCCACGCCGCGCCAGGGGTTCGTGCCGGTCCAACTCCGGATATTGAAGCTCACCGGGTTGGAGCCGCCGATGCTGCCGAATCGGAAGAGCTGCCCGTCGTACTCGATCAGACCGCCGAGCTCGCTCGAGCCGCCGACGTTCAGGTTTGTCCACGAAATGCCGTCCCAGCGTGCGGCGCGCCCGTCGGCTTCGGCGATGAGCGTTCCCTTGTAGAGAATGAAGTCATTCACATTTTCAAGTCCAACGTTCGCGGATGAACGCAGGGCGACCCATGCGGTGCCGTTCCACTGAAATGCGTCCTGGTCTGTGCCGGCGTAGAGCCGACCTTCGAGATTTCGAATGATCCGCACACGGCTCGGAATTGTCCCCATCGCGTGCAGTTGCCCACCATCCCAGCGAGCGATGTTGCTGACCGGGCCCTCGACCGCTGCGGCGCCCTGGAACTCCCCGCCCAAAATAAGCGAACCGTCAAACACCGCAACGGAGTGCAGAGAGACTATGGCCGGCCACAGTGCCGAGGGGACGACCGCGCTCCAGCTCGCTCCATCAAACGCAGCGACGGCTCGCGCAGGAACGCCGTCAACACTCGAAAAGATCCCGGCAAACACAAGCTTGTCCTGGTACTCGACCGCGGCGCGGAGTCGCGCGAAGGTTGGGCCATCGCCAAAGTACTCATCCGACGTCAGCGAACCGCCCGCGAGTTGCCATTCACCGTGGACCAGCTTGGCAACGGTCGGGCTCTTCAAGTTGTTGAAGTCGTACGTCAGTATCCCGTAGGCGTACAGCGATCCGCCGAGGTGCGCAAAGCCGTTCAGCAGCATGCCTTTCAGTGAAGTCAACGGTGAGAACGGGACACTCGGGTCTTCCGAGAACGAGGCGATGCTGCCGAATCCGCCGCCGAATCCCGCGACATTCACTCCGGGAAAGGACCCGGCTCCGAAGATTCGACCGCCAACCGAAGCAAGGGACTGCACCTTGCTGTTGAAGTTCGTGGAAATCTCGCCGTTTGCGGCCCGGCGCCAACCTCCGGAGTCGAGCGCGGCAATGTAGTAGAGCGACTTGCCTCCGATCGTGCTGAACGAACCGCCCGCGTAGAGGACACCGGATCGTTCGAGCAGCGAATAGACAAAGCCGTTGAAATTACTGCCGACATTGGCCGACCACGACGAGCCGTTCCACCGTGCAAGGCCCGAGTACCCAAAGCCGCCCGCCTGGTTGAACTCGCCTCCGACGAACAACGAACCCTGAAATTCCTGCAAAGCCATCACCGGACCGCTCGTTCCCGCGTTCGGCGCACCCATCGGTTGCCACGAGTTCCCATCCCAGCGCGCAATGTTGTTGAACGTCGTGCCGTTGTACGCGCCGAAGATTCCTCCCGCAATGAGATCGTTGCCGTACGTGCCGAAGCAGCGAATGCCGACGGGTGCCTGACCGATTCTGTGCCACGCGGTGCCGTCAAAGCTGGCCGCGCCTCCGGCGTTCTGTCCATCGATCGTGAGCTGTGCCGATGCGGTCGCGGCGATCAATTCACCGTTGTACACAAAGAGAGTTTGGAAACCCGAGAGTGACGGATTGCCGGGTACGGGCTGCCACGCTGCGCCGTCCCACCGTGCCAGCCCGCGAAGGACGGTTCCGGGCCGCTCACCTTGATCAAAGTTCCCGGCTGCGTAGAGCTCGCCTCGGAAGACGGCGAGTGATGTCACCACCTGGCTTGTTGATCCAAAGCCCAGGCCCAGCGGGCGCCACGCCAAACCGTCGTACGCGAAGACCCGCCCACCGAACGAGTAACCCGCGCCGGCGCCGTCTGTGGACACGACCAGCAACGGTTCGGCCGGTCCAGGACCATCCGGATCCCAGGACACGCTCGCCTGAATCGATCGGTTTGCATTCACCCCCGGGATTCCGATCCCATCGATGAACCGCCCGTCGCAGCCGGACTGACCGAACGCAGGTCCGCCGATTCCCGCCGCTGCCGCGCTGACCAGTACTGCAAAGAATTGATTCCGCATCTCGAGACCCCAAGAAGATCTGTCGGCCTTCGCCACATTCGCACCGCGCGCCGCTCGTTCGTGCGCGAACATGTCGCCAATCGACCCGAATTATCGCTTTTTCCCCGAGTGCCGGCGGGCTATTCGGAGAGAATGCCGAGTTTGTTTCAGCGAATCGAGGCTTTCCCTCACCGAAGTCCGAGAATTGTTTCAAGCGAAAGCTTCAATGGCATTCGTGCTTGAACGAAACGCCATGAAAAAGGGCGACCGCATGTGCGGTCGCCCATTGCCATGCAATTCTGTTCAGATCACGTTCAGCGGCGCCGACGCGCAAATGCCAGCGGCAGCAGCAGGCCCATCGTGGCCGGGGC
The DNA here is from genome assembly GCA_017303555.1 of Planctomycetota bacterium. Classification (GTDB taxonomy): domain Bacteria; phylum Planctomycetota; class Phycisphaerae; order Phycisphaerales; family UBA1924; genus JAFEBO01. The sequence continues at coordinate 99,998 of JAFLCN010000001.1, read as the reverse complement.
CGGGACTTCGGAGATGGTCATCCCGGTGTACAGGATGCCCATCGCGTCCATGCCCCCATCGACCGTGGCCATGTAGAACGTGCTCATGCCCGTGTAGTCGTAGCTGCCGAGCGCTCCCATGATGTCGAGTGACGAGAGACGATCGACGTCGTACGAAACTTCGAACGCGGTCCCGAAGTTCTCGAAGATGCCGGGGACGTCGGTCGTCGGAGCGAACGGCCATGCGGTCCCGTTCGAGAGGAAGAACCCGTCCACCATCGGGTCGTTGTTGCGAACAACAAAGAACGGAGCCGAGGGATACGGGTACGGATTCTGCATGCCGACCGTCACCGAGCCGTACGAGGCCGAGAACGAGGCATGGTCGATGAAGTACCCCCGGGTCGGAAAGTCCGGATCGTTCACGAACTGCGTCGAATCGAGCAGGAACGAAATGTGCACCGCCGAGCCGCCGGTGACGACGGAGTTGTTCAGAACTCCGGTGCGGATGCCGTTCCACTCGACCTCGCCGTAGATATCAACCTTCACGATGGCGGCGTTCGCGCCCGCCGCGAGCATCGCCGCGACCGCGGCCGAACCAATCAACTTCTTCATCTCTCACTCCTTTTGGTAAATGAAACACGGAAAACGTGGCGTGCCCGAGGGCGGAAACCCCGGGCATGCCGGAACAGTCACGGACAGACAAGCTGGTCGTACGCCTGCGCGAACAGAACAAAGTCGGCGTCGTCAACGAAACCGTCGTTGTTCATGTCGCCGCGGCAGTAACCGGGCATCGCGCTGTCGGCGCAGTCCAACACGTCGTACTGCGCCGCGAACGAGACGAAATCGGCATCGTCCACTTGTCCGTCGTTGTTCAGATCACCGGGGCACACCGCGCGCGAACGAACGATGGCGGTGCGCGTCTGGAAGGTCGTCGTGTCCATCAGCGTTGCCGCGATCGCCGAGCCGTCCGCCGAGATCGCCGAGCAGTCGAGGACTGCGTACGTCGCCGGGATCGGAGCGCCGATCAAAGCAAAGTAGTCCGTCGCGGGGATCAAGCCTGTGGACGCCGTCCACACGATCCCGGTGGTCGATCCCCAGAAAGCCATGTGTACGCCCACGGCGATAGAGCCATCAGCGCTAACGCCCATGATCGCCGCAGTGGTTTGCTCGGGGTACGCGTCGATCAGCGCGCCGAGCTGCACCGTGTCGTACGAAGCGCCGTTCCAGTACCAGAGCGTGGCAACGTTGTAGGCAACTTCGTTGTCACGGCTGCTTCCGCCGAGCACGCTGCCATCGGCATTCACAGCTTCAACCTGATTGACGCCGCCGTCTTCGTTGTGGAGTTCATACTTGGTGCCGTTCCGCCAGGCGCGAGGCATCCAGGAACCCCATTCATTCTCTTCCCAGCCGCCGCACACACCGCCGTCGTAGCTCGTCGCGTTGGCGCGAGCGCTGCGTCCGTCGATCTGGCCCAGCGCGGTCACTCCATTCGAACTCGACCAGATGGATGCCTGCGCCCGGTAGCTCGCCGACCAGAAAAAGCCGGTGACGCATTCTCCGTTGCCCGACAAGCCCCACGCCGATCCGTATCCGTCATCGACCAGCGCGCCGCCGGGCGCTTCTGGGGGCATCAGCTCCGTCCAGCCCGAAACGACGTCCCAAAGCCCCTGCGTGAGCTGGAAATCGCTGCTCACGATCGAAGCCGACACACGCTTGCCGTTGAAGGAGATATCCGGCGTGCCCGATGCGCGGCTGATCACCGGATACGAGGCCATGCCGAGCCGCGCCGCTCCGTCCGACGAAGTCCAGCGGAAGGTCTCGTAGCTTCCGTCCGAAACGACGTTTCCAGCGGCAGCCGTGCCGTCGTACGACAAGCTCCCCGCCAGATACCCCGGCTTGATGTACGTCACGCTCGGGCCTGCCATGCAGAAACCGGCGATGGAGAAAACAAGAGCGCTGCTATACCGCTTCAACATGAGCTGACTCCGAAAAGTTGGTGTGCCGAGGAAGGTCTGCTTCGAAAGAGCCGCACCGCGGTCAGGCGAGTCGGCTCTGATGGGAGAGAAGTCGGTCGGCACTCAATCGCAAACGAGCACGTCGTACGCGCCGGCGAAGAGCACGAAGTCTGCGTCGTCCACCATGCCGTCGCGGTTCAGGTCCGAGGGGCAACGAAGCGGCATACCCGGAGCCGAGCAATCGAGCATGTCGTACGCGCCCGCGAACGAAACGAAATCCGCGTCGTCAACCTGGCGGTCGTTGTTCGTGTCCGCGGGGCACGGCTCGCGGAGATGGATGAGGATTGTCTGGAAGGTAAACCAATCCGAGTTCATGCCGGCGGCCGCAATCACCGAGCCGTCCGGTGAAATGGCCTGAAAGTCGCGCAGCTCAAAGTTCTCTGGAAGCTCAAGGCCGAGTGATGCGATGAAGTCATCGCCGCTGACAAGCCCGGTCGCTTCGGTCCAGATGATCGCTTTGACCCCTTGGCCCGGATTGAAGGCCAATTGGTTCGACCCAACCGCGATCGCGCCGTCGTCGGTCACGCCCGTGAAACGCGAACCGCCGAGCGAGTACGAAGTCTCCGGGAGGTAACCGCAATCTTGCTGCGTGTATTCGACGCCATTCCAGCGCCAGATTGTCGCGACCTTCATCCCGCCCCATTCATCCGGCGCATCACCGACGACGATGCTGCCGTCGATATTGATGCTGTTGGCTTGCGTCGACCCGAGCGAACCGCTGAGCGGGTATTTCACGCCGTTCCGCCAGACCGTGGGGATCCACGGACCAAATCCGGAGTCCTCCCAGCCGCCCACGACCGACCCGTCATAGCTCGCCGCGTTGACGCGGGCGCGGGTGGCAGGAAGATCAGTGACGACGCCGCCCGGTGCCCACGAGCAGGCCTGCACGCCCGATGCAAGATTCGCGGAGATGTAGTAGCCCGTTACATGCTTTCCATCGCCCGACATTCCCCACGCCGAGCCGTACGTCTGATCCTGCGAGTACACGTGCGACGGCAAGGGCGGGAAAGCCTCCGACCATCCGCTGTTGATGTTCCAGTGACCGAGCGTGAGGTTTCTGTCCGAGCTGAGAATCGATGCGGAGATGCAGTCGCCGTTGTACGAAATATCCGGCGATCCGCCGCCCGCTCCGATCTCGGGAACCGAGGCGAGACCCAAGAACTCAACGCTGCCCGCGCGCGTCCAGCGGAACGTCTCGTACGAGCCGTCGCCGACAATGTTGCCCGCCGCGACCGAACCGTCATAGGAGAGGTCGCACACGTAGAACCCCGGCGGGATCTCTTCGATCCACGGCGCGCCGAATGTGCGGACCGAGGCGATGGCGGAAGCGGCCAATAGAGCCACGTGGAGCGGACGATTCATGTGCTTGTATCCGAGAGGTGCGTGAGGGTGCGGAACAGAACGAAAGAGGCGCATCGCCTTTCGGCGACGCGCTTCGGAGAGCGGTGGAAGTTCTCAGGCGCGACGGCGACGGCCGGCGACGATGCCGCTCAACGCGAGCAGGCCGAACGTCGAGGGGGCAGGCACCGAATCCCACGAGAGGTTGTCCACGTACGAGGTCGGGAAGAACCCGAACCCGACGAAACGGATCTCGTCAAAGGTGTCACCGTCGGAAGTCGTGATATTGAACCACGAGGCTCCGACCGGATTGAACGCCGGATTGGAAACGAAAAAGTTCGCGACTTCAACGTTGTCGCGATAGACGCCGATCGCGGCGCCGCCGCCGAAGAACGTGCCGGGGCCCGAGTCGTCCCAGTACTGACCCGAGAAGGACGTCAACTGGCTCGAGAAGTTCATGTACAGACCCCACGTGCCGTGGGCCACGTTGCCGGTGCCAAGCCACCCGAAACCGGGGGTGGTGTTCACCTGGCTGACGTTGATCGCGTTCGGGTTGTCACCCGTGCCAAAGTTCGAAAGGCCCCACGCGGCAAACGAGTTGCTCGCGATCGGTGTGCCGGTCGGCGAGCCAGGCTGATCGAAATTCAGCACCGTGGAATAGGTCGGGGCCGCAGCCGTGTTCTGGGTGATCGTGATCGCCGCGCCGGAAAACGACGCGATGGTCAGGGCGGCAGCGACAGCCGCGGCGGAAACGCAGGTCCGATGCATGGTCTCTTCTCCTCGAAAGCACTCAATTCGCGCCGAGCGGAAACACACGTCCCCATCACTGCGGCGACAGGAGATTACTGGAATCAGAACGTCACGTCAAGTGTCAATATTGACAAAATCTTTGACAATCTAACTCGTGTCCAGATTGTGTCATGGTATACTTTTCGCTGTGTCACCCGATTGACACGGCAGGCTTTCCTACTGAAAAGAGGCTTCATGTCTACCGCTGCTCCCGAATCGAACGTCCGAGAACACACGGATCACTTCGCCGCACCCCGCGGAGCCACGCTTGAAAGCGTCATTACCGCCTTTCACCGCGCCCGGGCCGAGGTGGCCAGTCTGTTTGCATTGGTCGGGGTCGATCCGACCAAGACGCGCGAGTCCGCGCGGGAGCTTGGAATCAATCGTGGCCTGACCTGGAGACTCACCAGGATGGTCCAGGAGTCCAACCCCACGTTGGCGGCAAGCGACGTTCCGGGGGTGCAGAGCATGGCCAAGTTCCTGGAGGCCTGCCGGCGCAAGGGTGCGCCGGAGAATGCCATCGGCTCCACGCTCGCGGCGCTCGACGAGTTCGAGGCGGCGCTGGCCGCGTGCTCCGGTGATCGCAAGACGCTGGCGATGCTGATGGCCAATCACGGAGACGTGAAGGCGACGGCGGAGGCGGAAAAGGCGCGGCGCAAACTTTTCGAAGGCGCCTGCGGCGTCTGGGGCGTGCAGGCTCGCACCCGCTTCGTCACCGTCTTTGTCTATCCGTCTCCCGATGATCCGAACATGCTCGATGCCGGTCACGTGAACGGCTTTGTCGGCTTCCGGCGTCTGCGCACCCAGGCGGTGCCCCTGAGCTACGAGGCGGTGCATAAGTCCACCGGCGAAGCGGTCCGATTCCGAAAGGAACCGATCGATCCGAGCGGCCCGGGCGAGGGTCGCGCGCAGGTCTATAAGCGTTTCTCCAACCCGCCCGAACCCGATATCCAGGTCGTCGAATCGGGCGATTACCGGCGTTTCGAGCTCGCATCGGGCCCGGTGGGCAACGAAGGGCTGACAACGTGCGTCTTCGGCACGCGTTTGCGCCAGTTGTACGAGCGCTATTCCGCCACGCCCGAGACGGCCGGGTTCATGGTGCTGCTCAACCTGCCGGTTGAACGCGTGATGTTCGACATGTTCATCCACCGGGATCTGAACGTCACACACGCGCCCAAGACGCAGCTTCTCGACCGGCTTCTTTTCCCGCACGTGAACAACGAGGCGGACTTCGAGCGTCAATCGCTCCCCCTGGCGGAACAGACACAGCGACTCCCCGGCGGTCTGGCGGGCACGCTCTGCCCGTATATGTCGTGGTACTCGGCGATGGTTTCGGACGTGACGTCCAAACTCGGGAAGCCGATCGACGAGTTCACTGGATGGCGTTTCGAGATGATGTACCCGCCGATCGCGACCACGCTCAGCCGCCGTTTCGATCTCGAGGCGCCGCCCCGCTGACCGGGATTGCAAACGTGCGTCTCAAAAAAAAGAAAACCGCCCGCGTCAGCGCGGGCGGTGAATCGAACCTCATAGAAGCGTCTGCTTATGGGCAGAGCAGTTCGTCGTAGGCGTTGGCGAAGATCACGAAGTCCAGATCGTTGACCTCGTTGTCTGCGTTCAGGTCGGCGGGGCAACCCGGCGTCATTTCGGGTGCCGCGCAGTCCAGAATGTCGTACCAACCGGCGAAGAGCACGAAGTCGGCATCGTCCACGAGGCCGTCGTCGTTGAAATCGGCCGGGCACGAGGGCGCCCCTCCGGCGGCGCCCCAGTACCCGCCGACCAGTGTGAAGGTCCCGCCCGTCAGGCGTCCGGCGTCGGGCTGTCCCGAAGTGCCGTTGAGCGTGAAGAATCCGCTGGTGCTGGTGCCCCCGCCGCAGTCGATGGTGTGCCACGACAGGTCATAGTCATCGCACGGACTCTCGAAGACGACGTCGACGAAGTAACTGGAATTGAGGAAGCCGTTGGTCGGGAACCCGCCTCCGTACATGTACACGCCGTTCGGACCGTCCTCACCCCCGGCCAAACCCCGCAGGGGCGGGCTGAGAACGGGGGAATCGAAGACGTTGTACGAGGCCTCGTACCAGCCGTTGGCGGACAGGGTCGAGATCACGTACGTCTGATTGGCGTTGATGGGAATCGGGCTCGAGAACATCACCTCGTTCCAGCCCGGCCCGGCAAACGGCGGGAAAACCGCCGAAGCCAGCGGCACACCCGCGCTGGTCCAGAGTGTCGCGGTGCAGACACCGTTGTTGCTCGCGCCCATGTAGTAGCGCGCGCCGACGACATTGCCCGCAACGGTCGAACTGAACTTCATCCCGATCTCGATCGCGGGCCCGTCGTTGTTGTTCTGCAACGCGGGCACATCGAACGGGGTGAAGACGGTGGTTTCGCAAAGGGGGACTGGACGGGCGGATGCCGGCGAAGTTGCCAGCAGGGCCGCAGCGCCCAGAAGTGCATGCTGAATGTGTTTGTTTTGTTTCATGCTGGTGTACTCAGTTGGAGTATCAGATGCGAACAGCGCACGCTGATGTGTGCCACTTTCGCGAGTTGCGCTCGCTTAGTTGAACACCAGAATGGTGACGGTGCCGAGCCCGTTCGTCATGGTTGTGCTGGAGTATGTGATGGCGGGCCAAGTGCCCGAGCTGCTTCCACCCGCGCTGTAGCAGCCACCGATCTCGTATGTGCCATCTGCCGGAACCGAGTACAGCCACTGACGCGTCAGTACAGTCTGACGATTCTGCGTCATCGTGATTGCGTTGTCCGTTGCCAGCATAGTGATTGTCGAGCCACTGGTATCGCGGACGCATGGGCCAAAACCTGTCACGCCGGCTGTGCCCCCAGTCCCTCCGCCGAAGGCCCCCGAAACCTCGATCAGAACGCGTTGACCTGCGGTAAGCGTCACCGTGGTGGAAAGATTCCCGGATGGCGTGAGCGGAACGAATCGCGTTTGAACAGGAGTCGCCACCAGAGTTTGGTTGATCGCGCCCGAAACTGAACTGGAGAGATTGCTCAGCCCCGGTCCGGCCGGGCCTTGGGGGCCGCTGGGTCCCGCAACACCTTGAACACCCTGAACTCCTTGCGGGCCCTGCGGTCCTGTCGCGCCGGGGTCACCTGGCACACCCTGAGGCCCTGCAAGTCCGGGGCTGCCCTGCGGACCTGCCAAACCTTGGATGCCCTGGGGACCAGCAGGTCCCTGCGGACCAGCGGGACCCTGCGGTCCGACGGGGCCCTGCGGGCCGGAGTCGATGCTGATCAGCGTCGAGCCTGCGGGGATCGCGAGCGTGTTGGACGGAACGAACTTCACGCCTCCGTACCACACATCACCGGAGCCGTTGTTGGTGAACGCATCGCCGACAAACGAACCGCCCGGAGAACCGAGCATCGTGTCGGCGATGAGGATGCGGCTCGCGGTGTTGTCGATCACGCTTGGCTGATTGCCCGGACGGATCTGGCTGCTGCGGGCTTCGAAGACCGTCGAAGTCGCCGAATACGCGGTCGAGCCGACGATTGCCTGACCGAAGATGTCGCTGTCCCGCAGCCACGAGCGGCCCGCGGCACCGACGTTAATCGCCACCCCGTTGGTGGGCGGAGAGAATGTGTTGCCTCGACCCTGCAGCGTTCCGCTCAGGATGTCGACCGGATAGCCCGTCGCGCCAGCCTGCGTACGGAAAATGGAATTGTCCGCGATCAGCCCCGGGGTGGGACCACCCAGTGTCGTGTCGATCTTGACCGCATCGTTCGCGCCGGCTGCTGCGGTGACGCCCGCATCAACCATGTACACCTGAACGCCGGACGCCGGCGAGCTGATGGTGAACGTATCGCCCGTTGAAGCGGCAAACTCGATCCCGACGATCGTGATGTTGCCGCCCACCGATGGGGCAAAGACCGTGTTGCCGTTCACCTGAGTCGCGAAGTTCTTTCCGGCAGTGGCCGAAGCGAGATGAACGCCCGCGGCAAGATTGAGGTTCTCTGCGTAGGTTCCGTTGCGAACGAGGATGGTGGTGGGGTTGCTTGCGCCGTATCCGTCCGCCACTGCCTGATCGATCGCGGCCTGGATCGTGGTTTGCGTTCCCAAGCCTCCAGCATCAACGATGTATCGAGCTCCATTGATGCCGTTGGTGCCCGGCACGCCCTGTGGCCCTTGCGGACCCTGCGGCCCCATGGGCCCAATCGGGCCCTGCGCGCCCGGATCACCCTGTGGTCCCTGCACGCCTTGCGGCCCGGCGAGCCCGGGGTTGCCCTGCGGACCTTGCGGACCGGCGGGACCAACTCCACCATCGTTGCCGGGAACGCCCTGCACACCTTGCGGGCCAGCCGGACCTGCGACGCCCTGAATTCCCTGCGGGCCTTGCGGGCCTGCCGGACCAGCGGGTCCGGAGCCGGGCAAGAGCACCGCACCCGGGGGCATGCCCTGACCGGGGAGCGTGTAGGTGAGCTGCGTGTAGTACAGGCCGCCCACGCCGTTGTTGGTCGCGACGTTGCCTGCCGTGAAGGTGTTGAAGCCAGTGTCCGCGACGAGCACGTCGGCGCTGGTGTTGTCGAGCACGCCGGGCTGATTGCCCGAGCGGATCTGCGAGTTGCCGATGCTGAACGCGGCGTTGCCGCTGAGATCAACTTGACCGAAGACATCAGCAGTCTGCAGATACACCGCGCCTCCGGATGCGGCGATCGCGGGCGTCGCGGGTGAGGTGGGCCAGAAGGTGCCGCTGCGTCCCTGAAGTGTGCCCGAGCCGATGACAACGGGCGTGCCGGTGCCGCCACCGACGGAGCGGAAGTTGACGTTGTCGATGATGACACCCGAAGCGCTGCTTGCGGCGCTCAACACGAGCGAGCGGCCCGTGCCGCTGGCGTATGCGACGCTGTCGGACAGATACAACTGCGTGAACGCGCCGCCGTTGACGGTGATCGCGTCGGAGTTGGTGGGGGCGTTGACATCGATGCCGTTCATGCTGACGACGCCTTCGCCGCTGAGCGAGACGGAGCCGTTGATCGCAGTGGCAAACGACTTGCCCGCCGTGGCCGACTGAAGATTGATGCCCGGGGCCAGCGTGACGTTTTCGTTGTACGAGCCGTTGCGCACGAGCACCGTGGTTGGATTGCCCGCACCGAATCCATCACCGACGGCGGCATCGATCGCGCCCTGAATTGTCGTGTGCGTGCCCGAGCCGCCGGCATCGACGATGTAGGGCGAAGCGTTGATGCCCGGGTCGCCTTGAAGACCTTGCGGACCCATCGGGCCGATGAGGCCCGCCGGACCTTGCAGACCTTGCGGACCCTGCGGGCCGGGAACTCCCTGCGGACCGGCAAGACCGGGGTCACCTTGCGGGCCTTGCACTCCCTGCAAACCCTGAGGACCAGCAGGTCCAGCGGGCCCGACAGCGCCATCATTTCCCGGAACTCCCTGAGGACCAGCGGGTCCGGCAGGCCCAACCGCACCGTCATTTCCGGGGACGCCCTGCGGCCCGATGGGGCCCGGGATACCTTGCGGTCCTGCCGGGCCGGGGTTTCCGTTCAGCGCGTACGCGGCGTAGGGCGCAACGGCGATGCGCTGGCGGGGAGAGAGCGTGGAATACGGGCCCATACCACCGGCGGGAGAGCGGACATCGATTTCGAGATAGCGTTCATCGCCAGCGAAAGCGCCGGGGCCGAAATCGAGCGTGACGCTGAAGCGGCCGCGGACGAGCGTGAGGTTGTTGACGCCGAGTTCGACGCCGATCTGGTTGCCGCCGATGACGGCGTCGTAGAGGCGGAAACGCAGATCGGTTTCCGCGACGACGCTGGCGCCGTTTCGCAGTTCGCCCTGGTAGACGAAGCTGGAAGTGACGGGAGTCTGCGCCAGGACGGGGCGCACGAGCGGTCCGGCAGCGCCGAGTCCGATGGCAAGACCGCACGCGAGAGCCAGAGCTTGAATGTGCTTCTGCGAACGTTTCATATCTTCACCAACTCCAAAAAAGATGGAAGGAACAGAGTGCGCGGGCGAGAACGCCGCGCACGGACATGTCCGGGTGAAGTGGTGCCGAAACGAGAGCACGCGCCCGAGCGCGTGATGCAGAATTGGATGGAAACCCAAACCCCGTAACCCCCCGAATCAGAACAGATTCGCCCCGAACCCGAGGCGTCACGTTACCAGAGCGGAGCGGAAAGTGGTGAGCTCGCAGGCGAAAATCGAAAAAAAATTGAGTCGGAGAATCCGCGCGCGGCCGGGCGCGCGGCGATCGGGTGAACTGCGCAGGTGCCGTGCGCGCTCCAAGACCGATCGGTACCTTTGTTCTGCGAAAAATTGTCCGTGGCTTGTTCGTGACTTGTGCGCGGCATGTGAAGCATGCGGGGCAAGGCAACGATTCCGGGAGTGAAACCAGTGATGAAGTTCCTGAAGCGGCGCGGCACGAGAATCTGGGATTGGCCGGTGCGGGTCTTCCATTGGAGTTTCTCCGGCGGGTGGATCGCGGCCCTGGTGATCGCGCTGCTGACATCGCAATCGGGAAAGGTGTTCCCCTTCCATGCGCTGATCGGGTTGACGCTCGGGTTCGTCGTGCTGCTGCGGATTGTGTGGGGCATCTGCGGAACGAGTCCGGCGCGGTTTTCGGCGTTTGCTTTCGGGCCCCGGCGACTGCTTGCGTACATGAAGGACGCGGCCGGCTTTCGGGAGACGCACTTCGCCGGACACAACCCCGGCGCGGCGTGGGTGATCTTCGCGATGCTCGGATTGACGCTGGCGCAGGTCGCCATCGGCCTGTGCGTGGGCGCTGGGATGCGGAATCTGCGCCAGCTCCATGAGGTTCTGGCGTACGTGATGATCGGGTTGATCGCGGGGCACCTGCTCGGTATCGCGCTGCACACGTTGCGGCATCGCGAACTGATCGGACTGAGCATGGTGGACGGAAAACGGGCGGTCGAGGCGGAGAACGCGATCGTCTCGACGCGGCCGGTCATCGGGGCGCTCGCGGCACTGCTGATTTTGGGATTCTGCTACAGGATCTACAGGAACTACAACGAGGTGGGCCAGACGACGCGATTGCCACTGATCGGGGTTGAAATCCGGATCGGCGAGGGCGAGCCGGAGGACTGGGACTAAAGAGGAAAAGGCAAGGTCTGCGCGGGCAGATCATGCATCGGCCGGTAAATCCGGAGCGGGCCTGATGCGGGGAGTCGAACGGGTCGAGATCGAAGGGGGGCTTTGCCCCTGCACCGGAGATCTCGAACATGCTCACCCCGAACTCGTTTGTCCGCTCGCTGGCCGCGTGCTTCAGCCTTTGGCTTGTGGCGAGCGCTGCCGCGGGACCGCAGACGACCTTTGTCTTTCAGGGCGTGCTCGAACAGGCGAAGGGGAGCTTGAGCGGACCGACTCCGATGTCGTTCACGCTGTGGGATTCGGTGATCGAGGGCAACCAGCTCGGGCAGGCCGTGGTGTTCGACGGGAGCGAAGGGAACGGCTCGGAGGTGAACATCACGGATCGCGGCACGTTCTCGGTGGCGCTCGATTTCGGTGTTCCGGTCTTTGGGAACGGACAATCGCGGTACATCGAGGTGACGGCCGACGGGCAGTTGCAGCAGCCGCGGTTCATCGTGGTGGGCAGCTCGTACTCGAGCAACACGCGGGGAATCAATGTCATGCCGAACGGGAATGTCGGCATCGGGACGACACAGACCGGCTCGTTCCTGCTCGCGGTGAACGGGACGGCGGCGAACCGGACGGGCACATGGTCGGTGATGTCGGATGCGAGGCTGAAAAAGGACATCCGCAACGTGCAGCGCGGCACGCTCGATCGGCTGCTCGAGCTGCGCGGCGTGGAGTTTGAGTACACGGATGAAGCGGTCGCCGAGCGCAACGTCGCGTCGGGACCGATGGTCGGGTTCCTCGCGCAGGATGTCGAGAGCGTCTTTCCCGAGTGGATCGAGTGCGATGAGCAGGGGATGCGGTACGTCACCGAGCGGGGCACGACGGCGCTGCTGGTCGAAGCGCTGCGTGATCTGCGCAGCGAAAAGGACCGCGAGATCGCGGAATTGAAGGCGACGCACGCGGAGCGCTTGCGGACGGAGATCCAGCGGGTCGAATGCGAGAAGGACGCGAAGATCGCGGAACTCGAAGCTCGGCTCGAGAAGATCGAGCGGTCGCTTGCGAAGTAAGCGATGCGTCCGGATGCTCGGGGCGGGCCGGATTACTTCGCTGCGCCGACCTGGGGCATCGCGGACGCGACGTTGATATCAACGAGCAGCGCGATCTGGTGCTCGACCTGAAGGAACTGCGCGCCGCGGATGGGCGAGAGTGCCGCGCTGATTTCCTTGTTGTATTTCTTCCAGAGATCGAGGCGATCCTGTTCGCCCTGGAGCCAGCCGGCGGAGAGCGTGGCGGCGTTGGTGTCGTTGAGCTTGCCCTCGTTCGAGAGGGTGACAAACTCTTTGATGAGCGCGACGCGCCGATCACCGACAGCGGTGAGTTCCTTCTCGTACTTCTGATAGATCGGCCAGAACTTGGCGGCCTCTTCGGGCGTCATTTTCATGACCCGGTTCAGCGTTGCGACCTTGCTCGCGTTGAGATCGGTGCGGAACGCGGCGAGAATCTGCTCGAGGTTGCTGGGCCTGCTCGCGTCCGTGGCCGGAGCTGTCGGGGCGGGAGTCGATGCGGGAGCGGGCTCGCGAGAAGAAGCCATGGAGACAACGACCGAGCCGGCGATGGCGGTGACTGCGAGAGTGCCGAGGAGTCCGAGTTTCATGATTTCATCCTGTTGAGGGCTGGGTGTGCGTTGGCGGAGACGGAGTGTGGTTTGTGCGTCGGGCCTAGTTGTTGAGTTCGGAATCGACCCAGTACTTGGTGCCGGAGACGGTGGCCTGGAGAGCGACGCCGTTCTGGGTGAACTGGTAGATCAGCATCCCGCTGCCCGCGGCGACGTTCTGGCCGGTGGAGTTGCCGGGGCCCGAACCGGCGCTCGTGCTCGTAGAGGATGTGCCCTGCACGGTGCCCTCGCTGAAATCGATGTTGGCCTGCGTGGATTGGTTCGCGCCAACTCCGGTGTTGTTCACCTGGGCGTTGGCGTCGGCATTGGTGCCGAACTGCCAGCCCTGCGAGAGGAACTGCTGCATCACGGCGGGATCGGTGAAGATGAAGACGACACGGAGGTCTTTCACGCCCAGGCCGATGCCGCCCCCGAGCGAGGCAACGTCCATGTAGGTGATCTGGCCGGTCGAATTGTCCTTCAGCATGCCGTAGCCGTTGCCGGAGGCGACGAGGAAGAGATGGATGTCGGTTTTCTTGAAGGTTGCGTATCCGGCGGCGCTGGCGATCTTTTGTTGCAACTCGGGATTGGTCGTGTAGAGCTCGCTCAGCATCTGGGAACTCTCATCCTGGATGTTCTGCTGCTTCTGCGCGTTGTCGTTGCCCTTGGGGCCGAGGATGCCCAGGCCGAAGAGGTCGGCGTGCGATGCGCCGACGAAGATCGTGCCGAGTGAGAGTGCGATGAGCGCGGCGCGCGTTCGAGTTCCGGCGGAACGGCGCGAGTGTGGGTGGCAATTTTGCTTTGTCATGGAGTCGGCTCCGATCGTTTGTGGCGAGGTCTGTGCGGATGAGGCGCGGAGACGGAATCAGGATAGTTCGCGAGGTAGCGCCTCGGCTCGAATGGATGCCCCGACTTGAGCGTGAATTACGCCACTGGGCGCGCACGCTGCCGGAAAGGGCGTTTCCACTTTGGGGCGAGCCGGTTCAGAGAATCGGCCCGAGCGTCGCGAGCGTGTTGTTCCAGAGGCGGAGGTGCATGGGCCAGGCCTCGACCATCTTGCGGGTGATGAGGTTGGACTTGGCGATGTACTGCTGCTGACGCTCGCGGAGAGCGATTGTCATGGCTTCGTCGCGGAAGAGGATGTTGTTTTCGTAGTTGAGATCGAGGCTGCGCCGGTCCATGTTGGCGGAGCCGATGAGTGTGATCTCGCCATCGAGGGTGAGCGTCTTGGCGTGGAGGAGGCCCCCGACGTACTCATAGAGGATGACGCCGGCTTCGAGCAGGTCAGCGTAGTAGCTGCGGCTGGCGCCGCCGACGATCCAGGAATCGTTTCGGGCGGGGAGGATGAGCGTGGTTTTCACTCCTCGGTACGCGGAAGAGCAAAGGGCGCTTTGCAGCGATTCATCGGGGACGTAGTAAGGCGTGGAGATTGTGAGCTCGCGACGCGCAGCGAAGATGAGTGATTCGAAAACTTCGGGCATCGCCGAGAAGCGGACGGTGGGGCCGGTGCCAATGACCTGCGCGATGAAGCCGGGGTTTGGGGCACGGAGCGGAAGACGGAGCAGATTGTCGATGTCTTCGCCGGTGGCGCTCATCCAGTCGATGGCGAAGAGACGCTGGTTCTGCTGGGCGATCGGCCCCTCGAAGCGCATGAGGGCGTCGACCCAGGGGGCGAACTTGGCTTTGATGCGGAACTCGGGGTCGGCGCAGTTCTGGCTGCCGCAGTAGGTGATGGAGTTGTCTATGACGACGATCTTGCGGTGGTTGCGGAGATCAAAGCGGCGGACGGGCGCGAGCAGGATCGGATGCTTGATGCCGAGGGCGATGCCGAGCTTGACGCCGGCGGCTTTCATTTCGCGCCAGGTGTGCGAGCGGAGCATGAGGCGCGAGCCCAGCCCATCGACCATGGCGCGGCAGGCGACGCCTCGCTTGGCGGCACGAATGAGCGATTGCGCGACGCGCTTGCCGTTGTTGTCTTCGAGCCAGATGTAGAAGTTGATGTGGACGTGGTCTTTCGCGGCGTCGATGTCGGCAACGATGGAATCGACGGCGGCGTTGGAGTCGGCCATCAAGCGGGCGGAGTTGCCCGCGATCGGGTCGAATCCGGAGATCGACTTGCCGACGTTGAAGAGGTGCGAGGATCGATCGGGCACATCGGCCCGCATGTTGGCGAGATCGGATGCGGTGCTTGGATCGGGCGTGGGAGTGCGTGCTTCAACAGCGCGAAGGCGGCGAAGGCGGGCGCGCCCGATGTTGACCTCACCGAAGAAGACGTACGCGATGACTCCGACCAGCGGGAGGGCGAGGATGACGGCGACCCAGGCGATGCGCGAGGCGGGCTCGCGGTGGGGGCGCAGCATGACGCGGGCGAGTATGGCGATCTCGATCGCGGCGCCGATCAGCAGAAGGAGAAATGCCGCTGTCATGTCGCTCGCTGGGGTTGGGTATTCATGACTCGACTTCGCACGATTGCCGTGGCGCACACTGTACCGTGCGGAGGACGACTTCCGGAGTGTGGTGCTTTCCAGAAAAAAACAGGGCGGCATCATCATGATGCCGCTCTGCAAACTGCGATGGTGATTGACGACAGAATCGGTGCTGCTGGGCCCAATTACTGGCCATTATGCTCGCGGATCATGGCGTCGATCTTCTTCTTGACCGCATCGAGATTGAACGATGCGGGGTCCTGCATCGGGGGGAAGTCGATGGCGGTCATGGCGAGCTTGCCGACGTACTGCTGGACCATGACGAAGCGCCAGAATTCGCGGGCGTAGAAGTCGTTCATGTAGCCGCCGGCCATGTTGTTGGTCGATTCGCCGCGGGTAGAAGGGGTGCGCTCGAAGGGATCCTGGCGGAGGTTGACCATCGTGGGCATGTCGGTGGTGATCTTCTCACCGGGCCAGCCCCAGGGCTGCTGGTAGAACTGGAACTTGAACTCGTCGATGCGCACCGCGCCGAGCTGCGCGCCGCCGAAGTAGAAGAGCTCGCGCCGGGCCGACGGGCCCTGGCCGGTGAGGAGTGCGGTCTGGTCGTAGCCGTCGAGATGGTTCTTGTATTCACGATCGCCGAGTTTGACTCCCTTGAGGAGCTGATCGGTGATGTTGGGGTTGCCTGCCGCGGCGAGCAGGGTGGGGAACCAATCAAGACCGGAGATCATGCCGTTCTCGACGGAACCGGGCTTGATCTTGCCGGGCCAGCGTGCGATGCACGGAACGCGGAAACCGCCTTCCCAGACCGTGCCCTTGGTGGCACGGAACGGAGTCATGCCGCCGTCGGGCCAGGTGAAGACTTCGGCGCCGTTGTCGGTGGTGAAGATGACGATGGTGTTGTCGGCCTCACCGATGTCGTCGAGATGCTTGAGGAGGACGCCGATGTTGTCATCGAGCTGCGCCATGCCGGCTTCTTCAAGGCCGTAGTTGGTCTTGCTGTTCTGCATCGAGCTGTACTTTTCGGAGAGGAAAGTCCAGACGTGCATGCGCGTGGTGTTGTGCCAGACGAAGAAGGGCTTGCCGTCCTTCTTGGCCTTGTCCATGAATTCGCACGACGACTTGACGAGCACTTCGTCGAAAGTGGTCATGTCGTATTTGGCTTTGAGGAAGGGAAGATCGTGCATGTTGGGCACGTTCTTCATGTCGGGGAAGGGCGGGAGCGGTCCTTCATCGACAACCTTCTGCTTGCCGACTTTGCCCCAGCGCGGCACTTCGGTCGGATCGTCGGTGTCGGTCGCCCAGCAGTGGACGAGGCTGCGCGGGCCGTACGTCTTGTAGAACTCCTCATCCTGCGGGAACGAGTACCAGTACGGATCCGACATGGCGTCGAGGTGGTACAGGTAGCCGAAGAACTCATCGAAGCCGTGGAGCGTGGGGAGGTACTTGTTCAGATCGCCCAGGTGGTTCTTGCCGAACTGGCCGGTGGCGTAGCCCTGAGCCTTGAGCGCGGTGGCGATGGTGCAGGCCTTTGCGGGCATTCCCACATCGGCGCCGGCCTGACCGACGGTGGTCAGGCCGGTGCGGAGCGGGATCTCGCCTGTGATGAAATTGGCGCGGCCGGCTGTACACGATGCTTCGGCGTAGTAGTCGGTGAAGCGCATGCCCTGCGAGGCGAGCTTGTCGAGGTTGGGCGTCTTGCCCGACATGATGCCCTGGTGATACGCCCCGATGTTGAACCAGCCGACATCATCACCCATGATGACGAGGATGTTGGGTTTCTTCGCCGCGGGAGCTTGTGCGTTTGCGACGGCAGCGCCGGCAAACATCACGACCGAGGCCGTGACTAGCGAGAGGCCGAGTCCGTGAATCTTCATCGCGCGTTCCTTTTTCAATGGAGTTCAGAGTCCCTCCTGGGACAGTGCGGATGAGATTACAGGAATTTGCGAAGGGTTTGGAGCTGGTAGAAGCGGAACGCGAAAGTTCGCGAGCGCGAAGTGTGCAAGTCTTGCGTGTGCAATTTATTGCACCGGTGTCGGTGTTGTTCCGCTCGCGGGCGCGCACAACGGCGCCAAGGATCAGAGTGTTCGTACGAACAGTTTGCGAGCGCGACTGAGCTGCGCAAGTTGCGCGGGGCACTTGCCTATCGGTTCACTTGCCGGTCGGAGGTGCTGGTGATTTTGGTCCGGCAAGCCGCTGCAGAGCGACGGGCGGAATGCGCGAAGCGACAAACTGTGGCGACCAGACGCGTTGGCCCAGAAATCGAAAGCCGACCGATCCGTGCGTGGCTGTACCAACGACGGTGAATTCGCGGTTCCAGAAGTCGTACGTACCGACCGGACCGCCCGACATGCCGCGCATGTCGATTTCTGTGTCGGTGTCCGCTTCGATTTCTTCGTCGGCACCGAGATCGCGAGATGCTGTTCCCTGCACGATCGTCATTGAACGGGGGAAGCTCGTGATGCCGGTGTTTGTGCCGGGAGTTTTGGGAAAGCCGAGGCAGTAGAGCGGCGTGCCTCGCTTGATCATTTTCGTCCCGTCGAATCGAATGGAGAGCGGAGAGTTCGCGAGCGAGCCATCGAGGATTGGTGGATGGGGGGCCTTCAAGGAAAACAGAACCCAATCTCCGTTGGCCCGGTCCGCAGGCTCGAATGCAACGACGGATGCAAACTGGGCGCTGCTGTTGATCAAGATCGGATAGACGTACGCAGCGATCGTCATTTGAAGGGGCTCGCCTCCGTGCGGATTGGGAACCGTGAAGCTGTTTTCCTGCGGCTTCTTGGCAAGGTCGAAGCCCTTCCTGAAAGTGTGTGCCGCGGTCAGCATCTGGTTGTTCGGAAGCAAGGTTCCGGTGCCGCCGTTCTCGCTCGTGAACTCAATGTGGTCGTCTTCGAAACTGGTGTGCAGAGGTGATACTGCGACCGCGACGTATGGCGCGAGTTGGTACAGGTCGAGTGGAATCAGCGCTGCTTCACGCTGGCGGACTTCGGGTGCGTTTGATCCGAAGGTGCAGCCGCCGAGTCCGAGGAGCGCGATCACGCACGAAAGCGCGGCGCAACGATGGACGTAAACGGATACGAAATGGCTGGTCGGGGTGAACACGACGCCATGGTATCGAACGGCACATTCAACCGGTCGGACGGCCTTGAACCACCGTTTGCTTCAGCCGAAATCAGCCCGCAACCGCCGCAACAACCTTCTTTGCGGCATCAGAGAGATCCGTCGCGGCCTGAAGCGTCGGGAGTGAACCCTTTGCATCTTGCAGCAACTTGCGGCCGGCTTCGACGTTGGTGCCTTCGAGGCGGACAACGAGCGGGACTTTGAAGCCGGTGCTTCCGTCCTTGTTCTTGAAGCCTCGCGCGGCGTTGATGATGCCTTGGGCGATGACATCGCACTTCATGATGCCGCCGAAGATGTTCACCATGATGCCTTTGACGCGATCATCGGAGAGGATGATGCTGAAGGCTTCGGTGACGGCTTCTTCGGTGGCGCTGCCGCCGACATCGAGGAAGTTGGCGGGCTCGATGGTCTTGTCTTTGATGCCTTTCGCGTCGAGCAGCTTCTGGCCCTCGAGCTTGATGATGTCCATGGTGGCCATGGCAAGGCCGGCGCCGTTGACGAGGCAGCCGATCTGGCCGTCGAGCGCGACGTAGGAGAGGCCGTATTTCTGGGCGCGGATCTCGGCCGGGTTTTCCTCGGCGCTGTCGGCGAGCGAGGCAATCTCTGGGTGGCGGAAGAGGCCGTTCTCATCGAAGGAGAACTTGGCATCAATCGCGATCACCTGGCCGTCGGGGTGGTCTTTCGTCGGTGGCGTGAGGACGAGCGGGTTGATCTCGGCGAGCGTGCAGTCCTTCTCGACAAAGAGCTTCGAAAGCGCGGTCATCACGGCGACGGCCTGGTTGATCTGCTTGCCCTTGAAGCCGAGCTTGAAGGCGACTTCGCGCGCCTGGAATCCCTGCAGGCCGAGCAAGGGGTGCAGCGGCACTTTGATGATCGCGTCCGGTCGATCGTGCGCGACCTGCTCGATCTCGACGCCGCCTTCGCGCGAGGCGATGAGGATGTTGCGCCGGCTCTTGCGGTCGGTGGTGATGGCCAAGTAAAACTCTTCGTGGCCGGATGCACCGCGCTTGGCGATCTCGGCAGCCTGCGCGATGAGGACTTTCTTGACCTCGAGCCCTTCGGGCGGAGTCTGGGGCGACTTCATGCGGTTGGTCAGCATGAACTTGGCGGCAGTCACCGCATCTTCCTTGGTCTTGACCAGCTTCACAAAGCCCGCCTTGCCGCGCCCGCCGGCATGAACCTGAGCCTTGATCACGACTTCACCAGTCGGGCTGCCCGCAACAGCCTGCGCGAACGCGTCGGCGGCGTGCTCGACCGACTCGATCATGCGGCCCGGCGGAACGGGGATCTTGTAGGAGTGGAGGAGGTCGCGGGCCTGGTGCTCGTGGATCTTCATAGGGTGGAAGGGTAAGCCGCACCGTGTTTGAGCGGGAGGCGGGCGAGTCTTGCAAAACTTTGGTGAATCGGCAACTCGAGAGGCCGGATCGCGAATCGGCTTGGGCGATTGAATGCAGCGGAGCCGCGGCATGTGCGGGACGACCAATGGTCAACGCGGCGTGAGGTGGGACCGGACGATTCTCGGCTGGACGTGGCGGGGCTGGTTGCTGACACCGGTACTCGCGACGGGGCTGCTGGCGTTTGCGCTCGGGACCGATGTGCTGGTGCCTTCCATTCCAGTGCTGTATCGAATATTGGGATGGCCGCTTCTTCGGCACCTGCTCAACGTGCTTTCGTTTCAGTCGTACACACTGTTCGAGCCGGAGTTTGGGGTGTGGGCAATCTTGTTGCTGTTGGTATTTGACTGGTTTCGGCCGCGGCGGGCCCGCTGGTGGGATTGGGGATTGCTGATTGCCTGGGCGATCGCGGCGCAGCGGATCCACCAAGAGTTCTTCGAGACGATGGAGATTGTTCCGGGCATCCATGTCGTTGCGGGTCGGTTGACGCTGGTCGGCACGGTGATCGTGCTGATGGTGTTCTGGCGCAGCTGGCTGGTGGTCTGGCCGGTCGCATTTCTGGGGATTGCCTCGATCGTGGTGTGGCACGGAACAAATATCTACAACATCTCGATACCTTGGGAGTGTCCGAAGCAGATCGACGTTGCGGTCTTCTATGCGGCGATTGTCTGGACATCGGTGATCGCGTGCAGAGCGGAACGGATCCGGATGTCGGAACAAACGCCCGACTGCTGCGGTTCCTGCGGATATGACCTGTGCGGACTTGCGATCGGGACGCGGCTAGCGTGCCCAGAGTGCGGAGCGATCCGGCGCGACGGCGGCAATCGGCTATCGTGAGGGTGATGGATCTGGACGAATCGCACAGGCCGGTTCTGGATAGCCAGCGTCTTGTTCTTCGGGCGCTCGAAATGTCGGATGCCGCGCGCGTTGCGGCGCTGGCGGGAGACAAGCGGATTTATGACGTGACGCTGCTGATTCCCCATCCGTACGAGCTCAAGCACGCGGAAGAGTGGATCACCAAACTCAATGGGTTCTGGGAGCGATGGCGTGAGGACTGGACGATGGCGTTCGGCCTGCGGCTGAAATCCACTAATGAGCTGATCGGGGCGATGGGGCTTGTCGGAACGCCCAAGCACAAGCGTGCGGAGTTCGGATACTGGCTCGGGGTTTCGTACTGGGGAAATGGCTACGCGACGGAGGCGGCTCGGGTGGTCGTGGCGTTTGCGCAGCAGGAGCTCGGCGTGAACCGGCTCGAAGCGGGAGTCTTCGACGGGAACGAAGCCTCGATGAAGGTGCTGCGGAAGATCGGCTTTGTGGAAGAGGGCATCCTGCGGCAGAAGTTTTTGAAGGACGGGAAGTTTGTGGATGATCGGGTGTTTGCGAACCTGACCGCGATTTCGCGCGCTTGATGGCGGTTGTCCGCTTGGAACTCTTGGTCGCTGAATTGCATTTGAGGAGGCCTTATGCGCGCGAAATCAGCTCTCATCGCGGTGCTGTTCATTGCGGCGCCGGGCATCGCACAGACGCCGGCCGGTCACGCGAGCTCTGGCGGTCAAGCGACGGAAACCGTGCTGCGCGGGGAGAACAGGTTGGCACTCGGCGCCCACGTCCGATGGATCACCCAGGACAAGCACGGCAACATGTGGTTCGCCACCGACGGCGAAGGGCTCTGCCGCTACGACGGGAGAACGTTCACGTACTTCACCGAGAAAGAAGGCCTGCCGAGTAATTTCGTGCGGACGGTGCAGGAAGATGCGAAGGGTGACTTGTGGATCACGTCGCGCGACGGGCTTTGCCGGTTTGATGGGAAGACGTTTGCGCGGATCGAAGCGTCGAAGGCGGAGAAGCGCGACAGCCTGCCACCGAGCGGGAGTCTGCTCTTTCCGTCGGAGAACGGCGTGCTCGTGTATGACGGAACCGCCGTGACGTTTCTCGGCTTGCCATTGGATGAGGCCGAGGTCGCGCGTCGGCGCGAGGATCCGAACTGGAACGCGCGGGGATTGAACGCGTACGCCGTGTACTCGGTGCATCGGGGCAGGGACGGCGCGATCTGGTTCGGCACCGAGACCCGCGGCGTCTACCGCTACGACGGAAAATCGTTCACGCGGTACGTTGAGAAGGAACTCGACGCCGCGGCGGTCCGGGCGGTCTTTCAGGATTCGCGGGGCGACGTCTGGATGGGCAACAGCGGTGTTGGGCTGTTCCGCTACGACGGCAAGGAGCTCCGAAACTACGGCGACGACAACGGGATCGGCAACCGGACGTGGCTCCAGGGCGGGCTGATTCGGATGCCGGGGACGATCGGCGATCCGCACGCGATCGTCGAAGATCGCGCGGGCAACTTGTGGATCGCGGCGTTCGACTCGGGGGTGTGGCGCATCAACGCTGACGGGAGACGCAACTTCACGTTCAAAGACGGCCTGAACGACGAGGCGGTCTCGGCGATCTACGAGGATCGAGACGGAAAGCTCTGGTTTGGGACCCGCAAAGGGGTTTGCACGTTCGACGGCAAGAAATTCGCTGTCGTCGGTGACGTGCCGAAGCCTGAGAATCGCTGACCGCGATCGCGAGGCTACTTCTTCCTGGCTTTGATCTCGTTCACGGCCGCGAGAAGGGCATCCGGCGATGCACGCTTGGTGTAATCCGGATCGAGAAACGCGTAGGTGATCGTTCCCTGTTGATCGATCACGTACGTGGCCGTGAGGGGTAGCGCGTTGCCTTCGCCCCCGTTGTACTTCGACAGGTCGAGGTTGTACTTCTTGAGTTGTTCCTTCATCGCTTCGGGCATCTCGTACTTCACGCCGTACATCTCGCCGACCTTGAAGCCCTCGTCGCTCAGCATGTGGAATTTCACGTTGTCTTTGGTGGCCGTCGCCTGGGTGTGGTCCATCGTCTGCGGGCTGATGGCGACCACGGTCGCGCCCGCGGCTTCAAAGTCCTTCATGCGTTCCTGCATGCCGATGAGTTGCTTGTTGCAGAACGGGCACCACTCGCCTCGGAACCAGGTGAGGACGACAGGTCCCTTGGCCAGCGCATCTTTGAGCACGAACGTGCCTCCCTGAGCGTCGGGGAGCGAGAAGTCCGGGGCGGTGTCGCCCATCTTTTTCGCGCTTTCCACAACACCGGTCGAGGCGATCACCGGACCCGGACCGGCCGGCTTCGCGGCCTTGGACGCAGCCGGCTGTGCTGGGGCAGGTGCCGGCGAGGTCGTTGCGGGGGCCGCCGGGCTTGTCGTCGGCCCTTCCGGCGCGAAGGCGGCAAGGCCTGCGGCAGAGATCAGAAGAGACGCAGTCGCGATATTGGTGAAGGTGTGCATCAGAAGTTCCGGATGGGTGGAGCGGGCTGGGGTGTCAGTTCAGATGCTTCTTGGCCGATCGCGTGACACTCGGTTTTCGAGATGATTCCAGAGAGGAGCGGGGCCCCAGATGTTCAGCCCCGTGAGGGAGCGTTGAGTGCCTGGGAATCTGAGATTCTGGGCACGCATTCAAGGAGATTGGCCGTTCCCGCCAGGCACTCACCCACCCCTCCACAGGGTTGAATTTCTGGGCAGGATCTCGGCAAGATGGGGGGCCTTGACGGCATTATTTGCACCTCGAACGGCTTCCCGGGAGGGGTCGCGTGCGCTATCCTTGCCTCCCCCTTTTCCAGCCCTTTGGCGGGTCTGGAATCGGGCGGAAAAGTCTTGCGAGGAGTCCTCATGGCAGGCAACGGCACCATCACCCAGGTCATCGGTTCGACCTTCGACGCCCAGTTCCCGGAAGATCAGCTCCCGGAGATTTACAACGCTCTCGAGGTCAAGGCCCAGACCAAGGCCGGCGACCTGAACTTGACCGGCGAGGTGCAGCAGCACCTGGGTGGCGGCCGCGTTCGCGCGGTTGCTCTCGGCTCGACCGACGGCCTCCGCCGCGGGATGACCTGTGTTGACGTCGGGACGCCTGTGAGCGTGCCGGTCGGCGAGAAGGTGCTCGGGCGCGTGTTCAACCTGCTGGGCGATCCGATCGACAAGCTCCCGGCCCCGGCTGGCGTGAAGCGGGCCCCGATCCACAAGGAGCCGCCCGAGTTCTCGAGCCTGAACCCCAAGACCGAAATTCTGCCCACGGGCATCAAGGTCATCGACCTGCTCTGTCCCTTCGTCCGAGGCGGCAAGATCGGTCTGTTCGGTGGTGCAGGCGTCGGCAAGACCGTCGTGATTCAGGAAATGATCGCCCGCGTCGCCAAGAACTTCGGCGGCTACTCGGTGTTCGCCGGCGTCGGCGAGCGCACCCGCGAAGGCAACGACCTCTGGCGTGAAATGAAGGAAGCCGCCTACACCGACGAGAACGGCAAGACCGCTCACGTGCTGGATAAGGTGGCGATGGTGTTCGGTCAGATGAACGAGCCGCCGGGATCGCGTCTTCGCGTTGCTCTGTCGGCCCTGACCATGGCCGAAGAGTTCCGCGATGCATCGGGTAAGGAAACCCTGATGTTCGTGGACAACGTCTTCCGCTTCACGCAGGCGGGTTCGGAAGTGTCGGCTCTGCTCGGCCGTATGCCCAGCGCCGTGGGATACCAGCCCACGCTGAGCACGGAAATGGGCGAGCTTCAGGAGCGCATCACTTCGACGGCGAAGGGCGCCATCACCTCGGTGCAGGCGATTTACGTGCCCGCCGACGACTTGACCGACCCGGCCCCGGCGACGGCCTTCAGCCACTTGGACGCGTTCATCGTTCTCTCCCGCGGCATCGCCGAGAAGGGCATCTATCCCGCCGTCGATCCGCTGGCTTCGACCAGCCGAATTCTCGATCCGGGCATCGTCGGCGAGCGTCACTACCGCGTCGCGATGCGCGTCCAGCGCATTCTGCAGCGGTACAAGGACCTGCAGGACATCATCGCCATCCTGGGCGTTGACGAACTGAGCGAAGAAGATAAGCAGACCGTGAGCCGCGCCCGCAAGATCGAGCGCTTCCTCTCGCAGCCCTTCCACGTCGCCGAACAGTTCACCGGCTTCAAGGGCGTGGACTCGAACCTCGAGCAGACGATCGACAGCTTCGAGCGTCTTTGCAACGGCGAGGGCGACAGCCTTCCGGAAGGCGCGTTCATGTACGTCGGTGCGCTCGAAGATGCGAAGGCCAAGGCCGCGAAGATGGCGGCGGGTTGAGAAAGAAGCAGAGCCGCAGATTTGCAGAGCGGCAGATAGGAATTCACAAACCCCCGGCGAAGGCCGGGGGTTTTTCGTTGGGGCGTGGGGAACGGCGACGCGGTTCGGGCGGGAGTCAGCGGATCGACTTGCACGCGATTGCCGCAACTTGCGGAGGTGCCGTAATTACAAGTGTCGGATGCGGCGTGGGCATGCGCATCGTGCGGACGGTCGTTCAAGGAGCATCATGATGAAAATGGCGATTGCGATCGGGGTAGTCTGTGTTGGTGCGGCTCTCGTGGCGGGCGCATCGGTGCGTGCGCCGAATCGCGATGAGGTGCTCGTGCGGGAGGCGGTGCTCGATTACGTCGAGGCGTGTTACGAAGTGCAACCCGAACGCATCGAGAAGAGCGTGGACCCGTCGATGGCGAAGCTCGGTTTCTTCCGGGGTAAGGCCGAAACCGAGTATCGCGACGGTGAGGCGATGACGTATCAGCAATTGCTGGAGACGGCGGCGAAGTACAACAAGTCGGGCAAGCTGCCGAAGGATGCGCCGAAAGAAATCGAGATCTTCGAGGTGCTCGATAAGACCGCCAGCGCGAAGCTGACGGCGCAGTGGGGGATCGACTACTTCCATCTGGCGAAGGTGGATGGGAAATGGAAGATCTATCAGGTGATGTGGCAGTCGAAGCCGGCGTGAGTTCAATGCGCATCGGCATTTCGTGTCGGGACCGTTCCGCATTCTGGACAGCGGGTGCCTTCGAGCCCGATGAGCGAGTAGCCGCACGAGGGGCAGCGGGACTTCTTCAGCCGTTGCCACGCACGAATGTCGCGGAGCGTGGCCCTGCCCCGAACCGCGAGAAACCAGAGCGAGCCGAAGGCTGCGGTGTTGCCAACAAGGCCAACGGTCGGTGTGTAGGGCACAGCGGTGACGAGGTCGAGAGCCCGGAGGTATCTCACCCTTGTCGTGCGCTGGTCCTTGGGCACAAGAAACGCGCCGGCCGAACCCGTCCAGACATCGATGGTCTTTGGCGGGAGAGTGGGATGAGCGTCGTCGTATTCCCAGGTCGTGATGTGGGCCGCTTCTCCTCGAAACGCGATCAGGGGCCAACCCACGCCGTAGAGACGCCACTCGCAGTTGGTGGTGTTGCGGTCGCCGCAGAACGTGACGCCCCACATTCCTTCGAGGCGTTGGCCACCATGCTGGCCATAGAGAATCGGCGCCCAGGAAGCAAGGTGCGAGCGATACGGCCCGGACTGGCCCGCGCGCAGTTCCGCCGCGAGCGCATTCTGCATGTACGTCGCGGTGAAACTGGTCATCCCGGCGCGCCAGGTTTGGCCGACCGCACCTAATCCTCCTTCAGCCCGGGTCTTGCCCGGGAAGGGGATGGCGTAGCTGTAGTTCTTCGCGGGAAAGACCGCTGGCACTTTCTGTGGCCTGGTGTAGAAATAGTCCGCGGGATCGGTGAGGTTGATTGCGATTGCGGTGCCGCAGATGGCAAGAGTCGTGCCAAGCCCCGCCAGAGTGAAGATCGCGATGATACGCCGGACGGACCACCTGCGGGAGCGGCGATTGAGCTTCGGGGTGGCCATCGGCAACTCCGGGCGGGTTCATTGGGGGTGCAGATCCGTTGCGAGTTCCGACAGGGCTATAGCGGTTTCGGAGCATGATCGGTTCGCTCGGCCCGCAACGAATCAGGGATTGGTGAAAAGCGATGAGGGTTTGGCGTTGCGGGTCGCAACCGGAGATCAAGCACGAAATGGGTTCATACCGTGCCGCCGTGTCCAGGGGCGATCAACCTATGAACTTTCAGATCTCGACCGAGAAGGCCCTTCTTGATGTCGATGCGATCTTTGCATTCTTGAGCACGTGCTATTGGTCGCCCGGAATCGCCCGGGCGAGAGTGGAAAGGGCCATCGAGAACTCGATGTGCTTCGGGGTGTACGAGATTGGCAAGGTGATTGATGGAGGATCGGAAGCGTCTCGAACCCACCCCCAACCCCCTCCCACGGGGAGGGGGCTTCGGAAGCAGGTCGGTTTTGCACGCGTCATCACCGACAAGGCCACGTACGGGTACATTGCGGATGTGTTCGTGCTGGAGGAGTATCGCGGGCGAGGGCTTTCGAAGATGCTCATGAAGGCGATTGTCGAGCACCCGGAATTACAGGGAATGCGCCGGCTTTGTCTCATGACACGAGATGCACAAGGCTTGTACGCTCAATTCGGTTTCGCAGCCACACCCGATCCGGCCCGGTACATGGAAGTGGTGGATCGCGAGTCGTACAAGCGGGATTGAAGAAGGGGAGGCCACGTTGCCAAGCTCGAAGAAGAAGCCAGTCAAGTCGCGGATCGCAGGGGGCGCAACGTTCGAGGTGGCGAAACGTTCCGACATCGCCGAAGTGGCACGCCTCATCACGCTCGCCTTTGCTGGCACGCTCGAACGCAGCACCAAATGGGTCAAGGACAACGGGCTTGAGAACATCCGGGTGCTGCGCGAAGGGAAGACGATTCCCGCGTGCCTGCGGCGGATCGAGATGGGGCAGTACTTCGGGGGCAAGCGCGTGCCCTTGTGCGGCATTGCCGGCGTGGCAACAGCGCCCGAATCGCGGGGCAAGGGGCACGCCCGCCGCATGATGGAAGCGTGCGTGCGCGAGATGCACGACCGGGGCGAAGCGATCGGCGGGCTGTACTGCTCGACGCAGGCGCTCTATCGGCAATCGGGTTTCGAGCAGGCCGGGCATCGCTTCATCACAAGGGTTCCGGTATCGCGGCTGCTGGGGGGCTCGAAGGCGCGGAACACCATCGTGCTGAAAGAGTCCGATCAGAAGCGGATCGAAGCGTGCTATCGCACGTACGCGTCGGTGTACAACGGCATGCTCGATCGCACCGAATACATCTGGAAGCGCATCAAGGAGCGTGTGGACGGGAAGTCGCAGGGTTACGGCGTGCTCGATGAGCGAGGCGGGCTCGCGGGCTATCTGTTCATGGAGCAGACGAGGGATGCGCATTCCATTCGTCAGGAATTGCAGCTATCCGACTTGGCCTTTACGACGCCCGAAGCCGGGCGTCAGTTGATTGCCTTCCTCGCCGATTACGAGCCGATGGCGGATTTCGTAACACTCGGCGGCGGCCCGCTCCATCCGTTGCTCACGCTGTTGCCCCAGCAGCGGTACGAAGTGAAACTCAAGGATTTCTGGATGCTGCGGGTAGTGGATATCAAGAAAGCGCTTGAAGCACGCGGCTATTCGCCCGGCGTGCGGGCGAGCGTGGTGCTGAACATCACCGACGAAACCATTCCGGCCAATACCGGCAATTGGCGGCTTGATCTGGAGGATGGACGCGCGAGCGTCCGCAAGTCGACCGGCAGCGAGCGGGTGGGCATTTCCTGCGGCATCCGCGGGTTCGCGGCGATGTACAGCGGTCTGTATTCGCCGCGGCAGGCCTCGGCGATCGGCTTGTGTGCCGGCGACGAGAAATCGCTGGATGTGTTGGGGGGCGTTTTTTCGGGCGGGACGCCCTGGATGTCGGACCACTACTGAGGCCGGATCGACGGAAAGCAAGTGTGGAACCGATGCGCCCGCGGTCGGTACGCTTGGTCCATGCGCACGACTTCCATCTGGGCGGCCTTGGCAATCGGACTCCTCTCGGCAACAACCTTTGCGGAACCATCTATGGACCAAGCCGGCAATGTCCAGCCCGATAGTTTTCTTGAGCAGTTTGCCAAGACAAACCGCTTTCGTCTCGGCGAACCCGGCGCGTTCAAGGTGACGCCGGATGGCAACGCGGTGCTCTTTCTGCGCAGCGAAGGACCGGAGAGCTTCTCTCAGGAACTGTGGATGTTCGATGCCGCGACGGGCAAGGAGCGTCGCGTGCTGAGCGCGGCCGACCTGCTGGGCAAGGGCGATGAGAAATTGACGGCGGAGGAATTGGCGCGGCGCGAGCGCATGCGGATGAGCAGCCGCGGCATCGCGTCGTTTCAATTGTCGAAAGACGGCAAGGCATTGCTGGTGCCTCTGAGCGGACGGCTCTTTCGCGTTCTGACTGCGGCGATTGAATCGGGCGGACCGGTCCGGGCAACCGAGATCAGCACCGGCGGGTCCGCGATTGACCCGCGTTTGTCACCGGACGGCAACCACGTGGGCTTCGTGCGCGATGGTGAACTCTGGATCAGCCCGGCAACGGTGGGCGAGCCGCGCCGAATCAGCCCGCAAGCGAAAGAGAATGTGAGTTACGGCGAAGCCGAGTTTGCGGCGCAGGAAGAGATGAAGCGCATGCACGGCTTCTGGTGGTCGCCGGATTCGCGCCGGTTGATGTACCAGCAGACCGACAACACCGCGCTCGAGACGTTCTATATCCCGGATCCGGCCGATCCGGCCAAGGCGCCGCAGCCGTGGAAGTATCCGCGCGCGGGCAAGGCGAATTCCGAGGTCCTGCTGTGGCTTTCAGCGGACATCGGCAGCGAAAAGAAGCCTGCGATGGCGGTGAAGTGGGATCGCTCGAAGTTTCCGTACCTCGCGCGGGTCGAATGGCCCAAGCACGGCGTGCCGACGATTCTCGTACAGAATCGCGAGCAGACCGAGCAGGTGCTGCTGCGTGTGGACACCGACACGGGCGAGACGCGTCCGCTGATTACAGAGAAGGACGCCGCGTGGATCGGACTTGAACACGACATCCCCGCGTGGCTGCCGGAAGGAAAGCGGTTCCTTTGGCTGACAGAACAAGGCGAGACCGACGGCTGGGAGCTGCAGGCAAGGGGGTCCGACGGCACGCTTCAGAAGAAATTCGCCATGCCCGGTTGGCAGATCGAAGGACTGAACGATGTCTGCGACAAGGCCGACGTCGCTCTCCTGACGGCGGTGCCCGCCGACGACAGCGCGCAGATGCAGGTGCTTCGGCTTGATCTCAAGACCGGTGAAGTGCGGCCAGTCACGGCGCCGACTTCACGCAGCCAGACAGACGAGGGCGGGCAGTTCGGAGTGACGACGAACGACGCGATGACATTGTGGGTGGTGGCGGGGCGCAATCGCGACGGGTCACAGGTTCTCGATGTGTTCAAGGGAAAGCCGGGTCTTGAAGATGGCACCCGCGTGGGCCAGATTCGCTCGGTTGCCGCGACGCCTTCGATCGTGCCGAAGCCCGAGTGGTTGCGGGTGCAGGCGAATGGGCGTGAGTACGCGGCGGTGATCGTCCGTCCGCGCGACTTTGACCCGAAGAAGAAATACCCGGTGCTCGACTTTGTCTACGGCGGACCCGGCGCGAATCAGGTGAACGCGAATGCGCGGGCGTATCTCCAGAATCAGTGGTTCGCGGATCAGGGTTTCATCGTCGTCAGCATCGATGGACGCGGCACGCCCCGGCGCGGGCGGGAATGGTCGCGCGTGCTGAAGAAGGATGGTGTCGGCAACTTCATCGATGTGCCGCTGGCCGATCAGTGCGATGCAATCGAGGCTCTGTGCAAGAAGTATCCGGAGATGGATCGCGATCGGATCGGCGTGTACGGCTGGTCGTTCGGTGGGTACTTCTCATCCATGGCCGCGATGCGCCGCCCGGATGTGTTCAAGGCCGGAGTTTCCGGTGCCCCGGTCACCGATTGGCGCGATTACGACACGCACTACACCGAGCGGTACATGGGGCTGCCCGATGCCAACAAGGACGGGTACGACGCTTCGGATGTGCTGACGTACTGCCAAGACCTGCGTGTGCCGTTGCTGGTGATCCAGGGCACGGCGGACGACAACGTTTATTTCGTGCATTCGCTCAAGCTCGCCGACAAATTGTTCCGTGAAGGGAAACAGTTCGAGTTCGTGCCGCTCGCCGGACAAACGCACATGGTCACCAAGCCCGAGATGGTGCTCCGGCTGAACGAGCGCATCGCTGACTTCTTCGGGCGGACCCTGGGGCAGCCAAAGTGAGCGGAACGGTCACCGCCTGCGTCGGGAACCCAGTGCGATCGACAGCGCCCCGAGCGTGAGAACCCCGGGTGCGGGTACATCACCCTCGGTCAGCACACGGATGAAGTCGCCGGGCTGCGAGATGCCCATGGAAAACTGGAGCGTGTCGCCGGAAGCGGTGATGGTGAACGAGTCGTTCGTCATCTCCATGCCCCGGAAATCAGACCCGCTGGTGAAGAGCGTGGGCGCGCCGAGGAAATCGGAGTCATCGAGGTGACGGAAGCCGGGCGTGTTCAGCACGATGACGCCGATGATCGGGCGATCGAACTTGACGAAACCCTGGATCGCGCCGCTGCCGCCGGGCGGGGCGTCGAAGTGGATGTAGTGGCTCCGGACCCGCGTTCCCTGGGCGATCTGCGTGTTGGTGAGCGAACCGGGCGAGTTGTAGTTTCCGGGGGCGAAGGCGTTGACCCAGACGTCTTGGGAAAGCGCCACATCCTGCACCTCGTTCCAGCAGTACGCAAAGGACGTCGTCGTCAGCACATCGAGCTGCGCATCGGCGGGCTGCGCGATCTGCGTCACCTGGCCGAACGTGCCCAGGATCGCGGCATCTGAGCCCGACGCGGCGAGCGCGGCGACCGCCGCGGCAGCAAAGCAAGTCGTCTTCATGTCTCTCTCCTCACGAGTGTTCAACGGCCGGGGCGGAATCCGGCACCGCTCGCTATTGTCGCACAAAGTCACGCGCCTTTGCAAGCGGAGTTGAACCGGGGGAATTCGGTTCGGCACAGAAAGAGTCGCGGCGGCCCGCACGACCGCCGCGCTCCACGAATTCACATCACAAGTTCCGCCCTCAACGCTTCCTGCGGGCAATGCAAAGCAAGCCGAGCGTCCCGACCGCGAGCGAACCCGGCGTCGGGATGTCCCCCTGCGTCAGGATTCGGATGTAATCTCCCGGCTGCGTGATTGTGAGATCAAACTCGATGGCATCGCCCAGGATGGTGATGCGGAAAGCATCGGTTGCAAACTCGAGACCTCGGTAGTCGTTTCCGTGCGTGAAGAGCGTCGGGGCGCCGAGGAAATCCGAGTCGTCGAGGTGCCGCGCGCCGGCCTCATTCACCACAATCACGCCGATGATGTTCGAGTCGAATCGCACACGCCCCTGCACTGTCGCGCTGCCGGATTGCGGCTGAATGTCGAAGTGGATGTAATGGCTGCGAACCACCGTTCCCACGCCCAGCGACGCGGAAACGAGATCGCCCGTCTGGTTGTACGTTCCGGGTGCGAACGCATCGATTGCAACGACGCGATCGAGGGCAAAGTTCTGCACCTCGTCCCAGCAGTATGCCGTCGCCGGATTCGTCAGCGCGTTCAACTGGGCATTGAGCGGCTGCGCAATCTGCGTGACCTGTCCGGAAACCGATACGATCGCCGCGCCGGATGTAGACGCGACCAACCCCGCCGCGCAGGCGGCAACAAAGAACCTTGCAAACATGATTTCTCTCCCTCTCGTCCCAATATGCTCGGATGATTCGGGCGGAAACCGAAACAGCCGCGCGGGGCATCAGCCCCGGGAAACATTCTCTCCGAAAGCGGAACGGCAACCAAGACGAAATGTTGCTTCGCGACAAAAAAGGCGAGACGAAATCGAGCGGAGCGGGGCTCTGTTAGGATAACGGGATGGAAACGGTCGATACCGCGAAGGTCCGCGTCGCTCCGGGAGAAGCTCGAGATCTGCGATTCAACACGCCGGATGATGCACTCGCCGAGGCGGATCGGATCGAGAAAGCCGAGCGCGAAGGGCGATTGAAGCAGATCGGGAACTGGTCGGCCGGAACGGTCTTCGATCATCTCGCAACCTGGATCGACTATTCCTACGACGGCTTCCCTCCAAAGCTGAACCCGCCGTGGATCATCCGGTTCATTCTGAAGTTCCAGAAAAACAAGTTCCTGAACGACCGGATGCCCCGGGGCGTGAAGATCCCGGGAATTCAGGGCGGCACGCTCGCGACGCAGGCCGTCGCGTTCGAAGACGGCGTTCGGCACTTTCGCACCTCGATGGAACGGCTCAAGCGAGAGCGCCCCACCCAGCGCAGCGTGCTCTTTGGTGAAATGACGCACGAAGAGTGGATCAAGGGAAACCTGCGTCACGCCGAACTGCACATGAGCTACCTGGTGTATTGAATCTGGCCCTGCCGTCAAGAGATAGATGCCATCACGACGTTTCGCGATCGCCCCCCCCCGCGCGTTGTGCTCCCCGATCCGAAACAGGAGTGTTCCAATGTCCGGATCCACACCGACCAACATGAACATGCTCCGTCTCATCAGTTTCGCGATGTCTGCGGGCATGCTGATCTTCGCAGTGGTAACAATCTTCCTCACGCTCGAAAACAAGTCGCCCGCGACCACGCCCGGTCCGCCAAGCAGGACTCCCCAGGCCGATCTCGCGACGATGTTGCTCGGCCTCACCGGCGTGGTCGGCTTCGGAGGGCTTGTGGTCTCCGCCGTGCTCGGACGTGCCAGCCTCGGCGCGGCAAGGGCTGCCTGGCGCGGAACCGGCGATGTTGCATCGAAGGAACAGGCAATCTGGTCGCGCTACAGCACGCTGGTTATTTCGAGAACGGCGATCGCCGAATCATTTGGGCTGCTCGGCGTCATCACGCTTTTCTTGGGCGGCCCGCCGCTTGGTTGGTGGGGGCTCGCAGCGCCGGTGATCGCGATCGGTGCGATCCTCATGGGCTTGCCGTCGCAAGCCGGCTACGACCGATTCCTGACGCGAGCCACATCCGATTTCTGACCCGATCGGCGGGGCATCAAGCCATTGTCATTCCGCCGTCAACAACGATGGTCTGCCCGGTGAAGAAGCCCGCTTCGTCGCTCGTCGCGTACGAAACCGCCGCGGCGATGTCTTCCCCGGTGCCGAAACGCTTCACGGCGATCATGCCCATCACATGATCCTTCACCTGCTGAGGCAGGTTCTGCGTCATGTCCGTCTCGATGTAGCCGGGCGCGACGACGTTGCAGGTGATGTTCTTCCCGCCGAGTTCGCGTGCGATCGACTTGCTCAGGCCCATCAGCCCGCTCTTGGCCGCGGCGTAGTTCGCCTGCCCGGCGTTCCCGACCACTCCGCTGGTGGACGAGATGTTGACGATGCGCCCGAACTTGCCCTTCATCATCGCGCGTGCCGCGGCACGAATGGCAACGAACGCGCTCGTCAGGTTCGTACCGATCACCGCGTTCCAGTCCTCGTCGCTCATGCGGAGCGCCAGGCCGTCCTTGGTGATCCCTGCGTTGTTCACCAGAATGTCGAGCCGCCCGTGCGTCTCGGCGATCTTCTCGATCGCCGAAGCAAAGGCCTTCGGATCGGCGATGTCCGCCGCGAGCACCGAGGCGCTCCCCCCGTTGGCCTCGATCCCGTGTTTGACGTCGTTCAGCGCCGATTCCGTGCGGGCGACCAGAACGACGTGCCGGCCGTCTTTGGCGAGGCGCTGCGCGATCGAGCGGCCGATGCCGCGGGATGCGCCGGTCACGACTGCAACTCTCTTTGCGTTTTCTGTCATGGTTGTTCTGCTCAAAAAGCTCCCGAAGCGTCAGTCAAAGATGCCGTCATCGAACTGATTCGCCCGCGCGTGCGTCTTGCGACCGCCGGGCATGCCCGTGAAGACATACCTGCCGTTGTCGAGCGTGCCGATGAAACGCACAAGGTACGCGACGCCCGGCTCCTGCACCGCGAACGAGACATTGAAGCTCTCGGGCTTGGCGGTCGGGGCAATCAGTTCGACGACGCGCACCGCCTCGATCTTCGAGGTCGATTCATCCCACTGACCGCTCGCAACCAGTTGATCGAGCACGTCCTTGCCGACGTTGATCATCATGCCGCCCATGGCCTTGGAATCACCCTTGGCGATCGCGCTGGCCAGGTTGATCACCGCGAGCGCGACGGTGTCGTCCACGGGAGCCTTCTCCTGCGGGAACTGCACGCGCTTGTCCGCCTTGCTCGTCTGCAGCAGCGTGCCCACATCGATCTGCTTCGGCGCAGGCGGGGGCGGAGGAGGTGGGGGGGCAACCGGCTTGGGCGGCGGCTTCTTTTCGCCGCAGCCGGGCAGGATTGCCGTGCCCGCAACCAGCGCGAGCGAGAGTGGGAGAATCGTCCAGTAGGAGTTCGATCGCATGCGAGTTCCTGCGGAGAAAAAGGTTCACGGCTCATCGTGAGCAGCGACTTTGACGTTCTTGTCGATCCGGCGATAAAGGCCCGCGAGCGTGCGGCCCGGCGCGAGTTCATGGAATTCCGCTTTGCCCGCTTGCGCACCACCGATCGCGGCGCACGACTGGGCCCAGCGCACCGGGCTGGTCAATTGTTCAACCAGGCGTGCGCGGATGCTCGACGGATCGTTCGCGTGCGGCAACGCGGTCACGTTCGCGTACACGGGGCAACGCGGGGCCTTGATCGACACCTCCGAAAGTGCCTTCGACAGCCGATCCGCCGCGGGTTGCATCAGCGGCGAGTGGAATGCGCCGGCGACGACCAGCGGCGTCGCACGCAGGCCCATCTCGGACGCGATCGGCGCCGCCCGCTCGCACGCGGCTTTCGATCCCGAAAGCACGATCTGGCCCGGGGCGTTGAAATTGGCGCAAACAAGAACGTCCGACCCGCGAGCCCTATCGCAGACCTGCTGAGCCTGAGTTTCGTCCGCGCCGATCAACGCGACCATCCCGCCTTCGCTGGCTTCCGCGGCGTCCTGCATCGCCCGCCCGCGAAGCATGACGAGCTTGAGCCCGTCTTCGAAGCTCATGGCGCCCGCGATTGCGAGCGCCGTGTACTCGCCGAGCGAAAGGCCCGCCGCGGCAACGATCGGGGCCTCGCCGTTGCCGTAGTTCCATTGCGATTTGAGCGCCGCGTAGCACGCCATCGAAGTGACGTAGATCGCGGGTTGGCTGGCGTCGGTCTTGTTGAGTCGATCCGCCGGGCCCTCGAAGCAGAGGCGGCTCAAAGGCAAACCGAGCGCATCGCCCAGAATCTGGTCGGCGCGATCGAAAACCGCTTTGGCCTCGGGCGACCTTTCGGCGAAAGCCCGCCCCATGCCAACGGCCTGAGCGCCCTGTCCGGGGCACAAAATGACGAGCGGAGTGCTCATGCGCCCATTGTAGGGAACGCGGGCGGCTCCGGATTCACAATTGCCAGAGGCTGCTGCCCCACGTCAACCCGCCTCCGAACGCGACGAACATGACCTTCTGCCCGTCACGAACGCGACCGGACTTGCGGAGCTCGTCAAAGCAGAGCGGGACCGATGCCGCGACGGTGTTGCCGTACCGGTCGATATTGATGTACAGCTTGTCTTCGGCCACACCGAACCGCTCCCGCGCCGCGGTGAGAATGCGATGGTTGCTCTGGTGGCAGACGTACATGTCGATGTCCGTCGCCGCGACCTTGGCGGATTCGAGCGTCTGTTCGATCAGCTCGGGGAAGGTGCCGACGGCGAACTTGAAGACCGAGGCGCCGTTCATCTGCACGTGGTCGAACTTGCCGGCATCGGCCTCGACCCCGGGCGGGAAATCCTGGGCGCAGCGCGGCACATAGATCTCTTTCCACCCCTTGCCGTCGGAGTGCATCGCCTGAGCCAGCAGGCCTTTGCTCGTGTCGTCGGTCGCCTTGAGGATCACCGCCCCCGCCGCGTCGCCGAAAATGATCGCCGTCGAGCGACCCGCATCGGAATAGTCCATGAGGGTCGAGAGCGCATCGGCACCGATCAGGCCGATCGTGCGGTACGAACCACCCTTGATGAGATCGTGCGCCACATTCAGCCCGTACACAAAGCCCGAGCACGCGGCGGTGAGGTCAAAGGCACCGCAATTCCCGGCCCCGACCATGTTTGCAACCAGCGAGGCCGATGCCGGGCAAGACATCTCGGCGGTCATGGTGGCGACGATGATGAGGTCGAGGTCGGTCGCCTGCAGCCGGGCATCGGCCAGAGCCGCCTTCAGGGCGTCCGCCGCGAGCTGGCTTGTCGAGCCACCCTGCGAGCGATCGATGATCCGGCGCTCGCGGATGCCGGTGCGCTGGACGATCCACTCGTCCGAGGTGGTCATCAGTTTTTCAAGATCGGCGTTGGTCAGACGACGGTCCGGAAGGGCCGAACCTGTTCCCGCGATGCGAACGCCGATCGGACGCCGGCCGGATGTTGTTCCACTGGACATGAGTGTGCAAGTCTACGCGCCGTCGGGGCCCGTAGTTCGGCCAGGCCGCGATCCGCTTAAGCCTCGGTGCCGGCTTCCGCGAGATTGCCCGCGACAAAGCTCACTTCTTCGAGGCGTTTGGCGATCACCTGATTCACGCCGCTGCTTACAAACTTGCGGGCGTTGCGGATCGCGTTCTTGATCGTCTTGGCTTCGCTCGAGCCGTGCGCGATGAACATTGCGCCGTTGACGCCCAGCAGAGGCGCGCCGCCGTGCTCGTGATAGTCGTTCTTCTTCCAGATCTGCTTGAAGACCGGCTCGATCTGCAGCATCAGGCCCGGATCCTGCGTCATGATCTCGGTCGCGAGCGCCGAAAAAATCGATTTCGCGAGCCCCTCGGCCATCTTGAGCAGGGTGTTCCCGACAAACCCGTCGGTCACGATCACGTCGGCGTTGCCGTCGAAAAGGTCGCGGCCTTCCACGTATCCGACGTAGTTCAATCCCGGCGTCGCGCGGAGCAGGTCGCGCGTCTGCTTGATCGTCTCGGTGCCCTTGGCCTCTTCGCTGCCGATGTTCATCTGCGCGACACGCGGGTTTTCGATCCCGTGCACGGTGCGGGCCAGTTCCGCCGCCATGACCGCGTACTGCCAGAGATGCGTCGGCTTGGGCTCCGGATTGGCGCCGCAGTCGATCATCACGACCGGGCCCTTAAACGCCGGAACGGTCACCGCGATGCCGGGCCGGTGAACCTTCGGCATGCGCTTCATGTGCATGATGCCCGCGGAAACGCACGCGCCGGTGTTGCCCGCGCTGAGAACAACGTCCGCTCGCGCGCCCGGGCCCGATTCCGGAGCCTTCTCGCTCCCCAAGAGCGCCATCTTGACGATCGAGCTGTCTTTCTTGGAACGCACCGCCTTGGCGGGGCTTTCTTCCATGCTGATCACTTCGGACGCGTGCTCGATCTCGATCCGCTCGTCACGAACGGCTCGTTCGGTCAGGTAATCCTGAATCAGATCGCGCGGCCCAACCAGGATCAGCCGGTCTTCCCGCGCCAGATCTTCCAGTGCCGCAATACTGCCCTTCAAAATCGCGTCCGGGGCGTGATCGCCACCCATGACGTCTACGGCGATGCGCATCGGCCGGTTCCTGGTCCACGGTCGCCGCCCTCGCGGTCGCCGCAGCGTCCTCGTGCCTTAAGGTCCGCGACCGGAAGCCGCCTCCCGGCCTTGCCCGATCAGTTCTTGGGAACGCCGATTCCCAGCTTGGGAACCTTGATCCGCAGACCGGCCCGAACGTAGCCGGACTCGGCGCACACGCGATGGTGCTGCTTCGGCATGCCCGAGAGCGGGCAAACCGTCGGCGTCGTGCCCGTCAGGGCGTGGTGCGTGCGGCGGCGGCGGGTGCGTCCATAGCTGACTCTTTGTGGGGGTAGCATCGTTCCAATCTCCCAAGCCCGCGCCGGAGCGAATCCCCGACGGGTTGAAATCCAAAGCACTCGCCCATCGCACCCTCGCGGCAGGCTTTTGCAGGAGGGGAGTTTAGGGACGCCCCCCGCAAGGGTCAACGCCGGTGACGACACCGGCTCAAGCGACAGGATCTGCCCCGAACTCGTTGATTCCTGCATCGGAACGGGCTTCCCGCATTGCCCCGGCGGTTTCGAGGCGTACCATCCCTCCCTGATGCGGGCACCGGCCCGCTGCCGCCCTCCTAGCTCAGTTGGTAGAGCAGCTGACTCTTAATCAGCGGGTCGAAGGTTCGAGTCCTTCGGGGGGCACTTTTTCGAGAATCGTGGCGTTTGACCCAAGCCGGGCGGTAAAGCCCGGCTCGTTTGTTTTTGACCGGTCACCCCCCAGCAGCACAATCTTGGCTAACGGGCGAGCTTTTCCGCCGCCGAGGGGATTCGGGGTTCCACGAATGCGCCGATGCTGTGCGGGGCCGACGGGATATTGACAATCTTCCGGCGGGGTTCGAGCTGCAGGGCAACGTCTTCGAGGTCGGCGGTGACCATCTCGCGAACGAGTTCGGCGAAGCCGATCTTGTGCCTCCATCCGAGAATGCGCCGGGCCTTTTCGGGGTTGCCGCAGAGCACCTCGGTTTCGGCGGGGCGGAAGAAGAGCGGGTCGATGACGACGTGCTTGCGGTAGTCGAGCCCAGCGGTGTCGAAGGCCAGCTCGCAGAACTCGCGGACCGAGTGCATTTCGCCGGTTGCGATCACATAATCGTCGGGCTGCTCCTGCTGGAGCATGAGCCACATCGCCTCGACATAATCGCGGGCGTGGCCCCAGTCGCGCTTGGCGTCGAGATTGCCGAGGCGCAGTTCGGTCGCAAGCCCGTGCTTGATGAGCGCCGCGTGCCGCGTGATCTTGCGTGTCACAAACTCGAAGCCGCGCCGGGGCGATTCGTGGTTGTAGAGAATCCCGTTGCTGGCGTGCAGCTTGTACGCCTCGCGGTAGTTGCGGGTGAGCTCGAAGCCCGCGACCTTGGAGATTCCGTAGGCCGATCGGGGATGGAACGGAGTTTCTTCGCTCTGCGGGGTGGATTTCACCTTGCCGAATGTTTCGCTCGACGCGGCGTGGTAAAGCCTGCACTGGGGCGCGGCTTCCTTGATCGACGACAGCACGAAGTGCGTGCCGTTGATGTTCGCGTTCAGCGTCGAGAACTCGTCTTCGAACGAATACGAAACGAACGACTGCCCCGCGAGGTGGTAGCACTCATCGGGCTGAAGCCTCGAGATGGCCTTGAACACGCTCGGGTAGCTCTCGAGCGAAGCCGGGTGCAGTTGGATGCGATCCCCCAGCGCCGCGAGCCGGCCCATCCGGTGGAGCGGGTCTTCCAATGCCGCACGCCGGACCAGGCCGTGAACGGCGTACCCCTTCGAGAGCAGCAGCTCGGCGAGGTAGGAACCATCCTGACCCGTGATTCCCGTGATGAGTGCGACCTTGCCCATGCCCACAATCTCTCCGTTTACGACGCCCCCAAGTGTATTGCGGGACTGCCGCCGGCTCTTGGACCGAGCATGGCCGCGCCGACGCATTCTCGCAGACACTCTCGGACGCTGGCCTTCCAATCCGGCCAAACGAACGACGCGATCGGCCGTA
This sequence comes from Planctomycetota bacterium, assembly GCA_017303555.1. GTDB lineage: Bacteria > Planctomycetota > Phycisphaerae > Phycisphaerales > UBA1924 > JAFEBO01. The sequence goes on along the minus strand of JAFLCN010000001.1, from coordinate 59,946 downwards.
GAGCGGGGTTGCGAATGCCCGCCATATCAAGCCGGAGCAACGCCGCAAGGCGATCGGCATCGGCGGGGTCGAAGAACTCACAGAATCCGTCGGCGATCTCCCGGTGGGCAGGAATGTCGCTCACAAAGGCGGGCTTGTTCCGAGCGAGCGCCTCGGCGACCGGCAACCCGAAGCCTTCGGCATACGAAGCCATGATGACGCCGCGGCTGGCGCTGTACCAGCTTTCGAGGTCTCCGTCCGATGCGTTCTCGGCCCAGAAGAGACGCCTGCCGAACTCGGGATGCGCCCGGACGCGTGCCATCTGGTCATCCACCCGATACCCCGGACGCCCCAAAATCAGCAGGCACACGTCCGTTCCGTCGGACCAGAGCCGGTCGAACGCATCGAGAATGACCCGATGATTCTTCCGGATCTCGAACGTGCCCACGACGAGATACGCCGGGCGATCGCCGATCCGGCGGACCACCTCGGCGCCGGCTTCTGAGCACATCGAATGCACCTGGGTCCATTTGTCGCCCCCCAGCCGGAACGTGCGCGCACGAGTCTCGTCCCAGCCGGTGTGGCGGGCCGATTCTGCAAAGCGCAGAAACTCGCGGCAGGAATCACGCGAAATGGCCACGGTAAAGTCGTTGTGTTCGCCGACGCGATGGAGATGCCGCGTGAACACGCGTGTCAGCTTTTCGTCCACAAAGTCCGGACGCCGCAGAGGGATCAGGTCGTAGACGACGCTGCCGACGATCGTGCCGCGGCTTCTGGCCTCGGCAACGCGTGCCCAAAGGGTGTCGGAATCCCAGTTGGAATCCGCCAGCAGCAGAACATCGCCCTGTCCGAGTTGAACATGCCTTCCACGCAACCGAAACGCCAGGAGCGCCCGCGACGCACCCGTTCGCGCCGAGCGCACGAATCCCACGGCGACCCGCAATCCGCGTGATATCCCCCGAGCCGCGCCGAGAAGTGCCGCGCCAATTAGTGCGATGACGGTCCAGATCAGATGGGTGAAGAGCGCCGCGACCGCAAGCAATATCCGCACCAGCCCAAAGAACATCCGCGTTGGCAGCGATCCGGAGGCCGGCTTGGTCAGGCGATCGCCGAACCAGTTCGCCGATTGCTTGAGCAGCAGCCGAATCTTGGACGGAAGCACGGAGGCGGCGCCGCGAAGAATCCGGCGTGCCGCGGAGGCGATCCGAGTTCGGACGCCTGTGCGGCACGCGAGCCATAGTGCCGGAACCCGCGCGATCAGATCTTCGACCGAAAGAAAAGCGGCGCGCGAGGCCAGCTTGATCGAGCGTGCCAGCGAACCCACGAAGCCGCGCGTGCGCGGCATGAGCCACGAGGTCGGAATGGCCGCGAATCCTCGCGAAGTTTGAAGTATCGGACGTACAGGGAGCCCGAGTTCTCCGGACATGTCCGAACCCAGGATCGCGAGATTGCGCACCACGCGCGCGATGCCCGACGTATTCCGCGTCTGGTGAACGTGCGTGCAATCCACGTACAGCGCACGCACCACGCGGCGCGTTCCGTCGGCGGCATCGTTCACGGCGTCGTCCCCGTGGGCATGCGAGCGCCCACCGATGCGGCCGGAGTGCCCACGGGCGTCTCTGCGGAAGTGCGGACAAATCTGGGCACGAGGCGGATTGACTCCAAATGAGCGACAGCGGAGCGTACAACGCCGCGAGCCGCTTCGCCCGCAGAATGCAACCGCTGCCCGCCAGCTCGGGCCAGCCTCTGCCGAAGCGACCGCTCCGCCGGCTGCTGTGGAACTGTTCGGGCCGATCGACTAGCATTTCCGGCGGTTGCGTTGCGAGTCAGAATTCGCTCCGCTGTTCCATTTCCTGCTCCACGCCCCGTTCCGCATTTCGCGGGCCGTGTCGCGGGGCGTCGAGAAAAAGGATCCGCACTCCAATGAAGTCCAATCCGAAATCGGCGCGAAAGTCCATCCCTGTCTACCAGCCCGATCTCAGCGGCAACGAACGCGAATACGTGCTCCGCTGCATCGATACGAACTGGATCAGCTCCCGCGGCGAATTCGTCGAGCGTTTCGAAAAAGGCATCGCCGAGTACGTCGGCGTTTCCCACGCCATCGCGGTCTGCAACGGAACCGCAGCGGTTCACGTCGCCCTCGTCGGCGCCGGCATCCGCCCGGGCGACGAGATCATCGTCCCCAGCCTGACGTACATCGCCTCGGTCAACCCCATCATGCTCTGCGGCGCGACGCCGGTCTTTGTGGACAGCGATCCCAAGACCTGGCACGTCGATCCCGATCGCATCCGCGCCGCCATCGGCCCGCGCACCAAGGCGATCGTCGTGGCGCACCTGTACGGTTCACTTGCCGACATGGTCACCCTGCGCGAGATCGCGGACGAGCACAAGCTGGTGCTCATCGAAGATGCCGCCGAGGCGCTCGGCAGCACGCTGAACGGACGCCAGGCCGGTTCGCTCGGTCACGTCAGCAGCCTGAGCTTCTACGGCAACAAGACGATCACAACCGGCGAGGGCGGCATGGTCTGCACCGACGACGCCGTGATCGCTTCGCGCATGCGCAAGTTTCGTGGTCAGGGCTTGTGCGCCCACCGCGAATACTGGCACGACGAGATCGGGTTCAACTTCCGGATGACCAACATCGCCGCCGCGATCGGCGTCGCGCAGCTCGAACGCCTCCCCGCGATTCTCGAGGCCAAGCGCCGCCTCGCCCAGTGGTACGCCGAGGATCTTGCGGGTTGCAACATCGAGCTCCAACCCGAGCCGCCCGGAGTGGTGAGCTCGCGCTGGATGGTCGCGGCACTGGTCGAGAATTCCGCCGTCCTCGCCGCCGTTCGCTCGACACTCGCGGCCGGCGGAGTCGAGACACGGCCCATCTTCGCGCCGATTCACCGCATGCCTCCGTACGCGCCGGTACACGGCCGAATCCCGATGCCGGTCGCCGAGGACATCTCCAGCCGCGGGCTCAATCTGCCGAGCTGGCCGGGGCTCACGCGGGAAGATGTGGCGCACGTTTCCTCGCTGGTTCGGCGCGCGATCGACGAGTTCTCGCTCGCCGTGCCGCACCGTGTGAACATCGAATCGCTCGAAGTGAAGACGATGCCCGTGGGCGCTCCGCGTTCGGCGGTCGTCGCCTGATGCGGGCCGCAGCGTGGCGATTCAGCGCGCTTTGAGTTTCAGTGAGCAGCCGGGCCCTTGCGTGGCAAGTGTCGCACCGGCACGCCCACCGCAGTCGTGTTTGCAGGCACATCCGTCAGAACGACCGAGCCGCCCCCCACGATGGAATCGGCACCGATCGTGACACGCTCAATGATCGTCGCGCCGATCCCGATGTGCGTACACCGGCCCACGCGGACCCTGCCCGCCAGCCGTGCGCCCGGGCTCACGTGCGCGCCTTCTTCGATCACATCTTCGTGGTCGATGATCGCGCCCGAATTGATGATCGCAAAGGCGCCGATCGAAGCCTGAGCGCACACGATCGCGCCGATACAGATCTGCGCTCCTTCGGCAATCCGGGCATCGCGCTCGATCTTCGCTGTGCCGTGAATCAACGCCGGAAACCGGGCCCCCGGAACCGCTGCGCGAATCTCCGAGGCGATCCGCACGCGGGCCGCGTTGTCCCCGACCGCAATCGCGACGTTCGGCGCGGACGCGTGCCCGAGGGCGCTCAATCCACCGGCAATCCGAACCCCCGAGATCTCGAAGCCCGCCTCGTGGGCCTGTGCGCCGGGCTGATCCGCCTGCATGTCGATGAACCCGGCCGGCTCGAATCCCGCGCTGCGGGCGAGCGCCACGACAACCCGCGCGTGCCCGCCGAGGCCGACGATGTAGAGTTTCTCAGCCAACCGTGCCCTCCGTCCGCACGTTGTAGGCGACGTTGATGTACTCGCTCGCAACGTGGTCCCACGTCCGCTTCGCGAGCTTGTCAAAGATCGGTTTCTGCAGCGCGTACAGCTCGTCGCGGTTGTTCAGGCCCCATTCGATCTTGTCCGCGATGTCCTCCACGCGGAAGGGATCGAACAGCATGAGTCTCCCAAGATCCTCGGGAATGACCTCTTCCACCATCGGGATCCGCGACATGATGACGGGCGTGCCGACGCTCATCGATTCGCTGAAGGGGAACGGGAACGCCCCCTCGAACAGCGTGGGCACCACCGCGAGCCGCGCGCACCGGAAGAACGCCGCGTGGTGGCGCGTGGGTATCCGGGGCAGGCTCAGAACGTCGTACTGCAGCTCTCGGATCAGAACCTGATCCGCCAGGCCCGACCCCCAGCCGATCTCGCCGCTCAGCACGCACTTGCACGAAACATACTTGCGCCGAATCAGGCGCTCCATGGCCAGAACCATGTTGAGCGTGTTCTTGTGCGGACGGATCTGCGAACTCACGAAGACGTAGTCGAGTTTTCCCAGGTCGAGCTGATCCACGTACCCGGGCGCGACCGAAGCGGTCCAGGAGTGCTCGGTCGCGAGTTCGGAAGAGAGATACTCGCGGATCAGGGCCCGGGCGCGCCGCTCGTCGGCGACCAGTTCCGCAGGCAGGAACGGCGGCGCGTGCGGGACGACATACGCGCGATCCCGCGGCACGCCCAGCCGCTCGATGGCGTGCCGGTCGCGCACCGAAGCGCTGTAGCTGATCGTGGCGCTGGCCCGTGCCGCACCCTGCTGGAGAAACCCGAGCACGTCGCGCGCCCAGCCGACCGGGAAGTTCTTCTCGAATCCGTACTCGAAATCGAACGGCACAAAGTCGGCAACGGCGAGCATCGTGCGGGTTTGCAGATCGGTCATCCCCACCTTCGCGCCGGGTGTCGTGATGTACCAGACATCGACGCCGAGCCTGGCTCCCCGCTTGGCGACCCGCAGAAACTCGACCCGAAGGAGCTGCTCGTACCAGACTCGCACCTGCGTCTTCACCGCTCGCACGTTCTGCTTGAGCTTCACGCGTGCCGCCTTGAAGCGACGCTTGGTTGTTGCGGTGAAGGATGGGTCGGGGGGTTGCTTCTTGTCGGCCTTGGGCACCCAGCGATCCGGTCTCGGGTGCTCGCGATCCGACTTTGGCTTCAGGCTCTTGAAGAGCCCCATCACGGCGCGAGCACCGAGCAGCACCCCGCCCACGATCGCGAAACCGATCAACACCGGGAGCGCGAGCAGGAAGAGCAGGATGCGGGAGCTGACGAAAGCGCCCGCGACCGTCGGCGATCGCAGCGTCCGCGTGACAAAGTCGGAAAAACGGCGTAGCAGCGGGGGACGCGCCTTCTTGCGCTTGCTCCGCAGGCGCTTCTTGAATTCGACCAGCCGCACCACGACCGGGATGCGGGAGCTTCCGGTGACGACTTCATAATCCGAATCCGACACCCCGTACTGGTGCAGGAACGCCACCAGATCGTCCCGAGTCCAGATGGCGCATCCGAGAATCACGCGCGTATCGCCCCGCCTGGCCATCGACCGAACCAGGTTCGCGACCACCACCATCAGGCCCTCGCCACGGAACGGCACGCCGGGCGGCTGCTCGATCCAGAACGCAAAGATCGGCTTCGCGGGCGCCGCGGGACCGGGCTGTTGGGAATTGGGCGTCACGCGCGGGCTCCCACGGCTTCCACGATCGCGGGGCCGACCACCCGCCAGAATTCCTTCGAGAGCCGGCGCCAGTCCGCGGCCTCGATCTTCGCTCGCGACTCCGGCCCGGGCTTCGATTCGCCCGATTCCGCCCTCCGCAGCGCTTTCGCCAGCGACATCGCGTCGTGCGGGTCGAAGAAGACCGAGTTCATGCCGAACAGTTCGTCAAAGAACATGTTGGCGGGGTGCGACGATTGCACAACCGTCGCCCCGGCGTAGGCGCCATCCATCGCCGAGAACGAACCGTTGTCGTACACGCTCGGGTTGAGAACGACCGAAGCACCCGCGATCAGCTCGACATACTCCGCGTCCGAGAGCTCGCCCAGAATGTGCAGGCGCTTCTGAACCGTGCTGCGCTGTTCGAGCAACCGACGCGTCTTCTCGACGTTGAACCACACGCTCTTGGCGGCTTTCGCACCGGTTCGGAACTGGTCGGTCAGCGCCCCGCACATGCGCACGTCCAGCGCGCCGTCGAATTGACCGTAGTAGATCTCGAGCGCCTTCACCACGAGCGCGTGGTTCTTGTGCGGCGAGAGATTCGTGACCCACGCGATGTACGGCGCTGTGCCGGCAGTCGCCCGGCCGCTCCCGGCCGAAGACTCGGGGCGGACCCCGAAGCTCCGCAGCACTTCGACATCCACAAACGCCGGAACACGGTGCACGCGCTCGGCCGGGATGCCGAAGTACGAGCGGTAATCTTCCTCCGCCGCCGGCGTGGTGACGGCGACAAACTCCGCGTCGCGCACCAGCGGCATGATCGACTGACGCTGCAATTCCAGGAAATCCTCGCCCACCGCCTCGGGGAAGTACCGTTGCAGGCAGTCGAAGTTCAGCATCCCGTACCGGATAGACGGCGGAATGTGGAACGGGATGCGATCGCTGACGAAGAACAGGAACTCGCAGTCGAGCAGATCGTTGATGCCATCGTCGATGACGGCGTGCCCGCGCTCCGTGAACCGGAACGGCCCGGCCAGATCGCCCGCGACCGGGCCAAACTCAAACTCGCGCACCGACATCCCGCTGGCGATCAGATCGGAGAAATCGGCGGCGACGTCGTAGTTCTCCGCCGGAACGACCGCGATGATCTCGACCGGGCTCCCCGATTCGCGCACGCCGTTGTGGAGCATCTGGCAGACGTTCTTGAAGCCCCGGATCGAGCCGCCCCGGTACGCGATCGGCAGGACAACAGCGATCCGCCGCAGCCCGCGGCGCACGTTCAGTTGCCGGAATCGACGCAGATCGGTCGGATTCCAGCCCGCCTTGTCCACGCCGGTGGCCCCGCGAGCCGCGGGACGCGCGATCGAGCGCCCCAGGCGCGCGCCGAACCGCTCGCTCTCGAACAGGCGTTTCAGCAGCCGCCCCAGCTCCGGGCCATCGCCCACCGCGCCACCGGACCCGAGCCATCCGGCAAGCGCGCCGCGCGGGTCGTACAGAACGGGCAATTTGCGAGCAAGCGCGTGCAGCACCGCGCCCGGCGCTGTGCGGTTGGATGCGGGGCGGGTCACAAGGCACGGACCGACCTGCACCTCCGCCGCGTGGCCGGGCCGGCGGATGCGTTCCGCAAGGTCGAGCAGTGCGCGAAGCGTCGCGTCGTCCGCGCCGCCGCACTTGGCAACCCAGCGGACCACATTCTCGTCCGCCGAGGAGAGCCCATCGCACCCGAGCGCAACAACGAAACGCACCCCGGACGGAAGCGCCGCAGAATTCTCGATCGCGCCGGGTGCAAAGCCCAGCCCGAGCGCCCCGGCTTCGCGCGATGTTCGCAGCGGCGCCGGCGTCGATGCCAGGAAGACCCGTCCACGCGACTTCTCGCACAGCGCGACCAGCCGCTCCCCTCCGATCTCGAGGAGCGCTTCGCCGGTCGTGCTCGCTCCCGTCTTGCCGACGATCCGGATGATGATCGGGCCGTCAAACGCTCGGATGAGCGGCACCAGGTACTCCGGGTCGGGCCCCGTGAGCACGCAGTCGCACCGGTCGCGCAGGCCCGCAAATGCAGAGATTCCGTGTTCGGGTTCACTGGGGTCCGGTACATCGATCCAGCAACCCCGCTCGGTCCGCGGCGGGATCACCTCATGTCCCATGGCCTCCAGCACCGGACGGTCGTGCTCGAGAAGCGACGGATCGGCGACCAGATAAGCGATCCTCAGCTTTGCGTCAAGCATGCCTTTCCTTCTGATGGCTTTTGCTCGACTGTCGGTGCCGGCGCCACGCGGGGCTGCTCCAGCAGGCGGTGGTACTCATCCACCACGCGGTCCGCCCGATCGCACATGTGAACGCTGCCCCCGTTCAACAGAACCGCACGATCGCAGGTCGTTCGCACCATGTTGGAATCGTGCGAAACCATGACGAACGTCACGCCCCGCTTGTGGAACTCGTTGATGCGGTCGAGGCACTTCTTCTGGAACGACGCGTCGCCGACGGCCAGAATCTCGTCCACGAGCAGGATGTCCGGATCGAGATGGACAGCGACCGCGAAGCCCAGCCGCGCCGACATGCCAGCGGAGTAGGTCCGCAGCGGTTCGTCGATGAACGTGCCGAGCCCCGCGAAATCGAGGATGCTCGCGGTCTTGGCCCGCACCTCGCGCTTGGTCATGCCGAGCAGGACGCCGTTCAGCGTGACGTTCTCGCGCCCGCTCAGATCCGGGTGAAACCCGGCGCCGAGTTCGAGCAGCGGGCAGACGTGACCACGGGTCTCGATCGTGCCGCTGGTCGGACGCATCACGCGCGCGATCAGGGCGAGCGTCGTGCTCTTTCCCGCGCCGTTCACCCCGATAACGGCGAAGCGTTCGCCCCGCGCGATATCGAACGAAACGTCGCGGAGCGCGACAAACTTCGCGCTCCGCCCCTGACGGAGGTACGTCGGAAACGAGGTGATCAGCCCCTTGGCGCCGACGTGCGACAGCGCCCGCGATGCATACGCCTTGGTGACGGACCGGAACTGAACGACGGGTAGTTCAGACAAGTTCCGCGAATCTCCACTGCACACGCCGGTAGAAAGCGTACCCGACGCTCAGGAGCACCGCGCCCCAGACCGCCGAGCAAAGCACGAGCATCAGATCGATCGATTCCCCCATAAACAGGCTCCGCCAGCCCAGCAGCACCCCCGCGACCGGGTTCACAATCAGCAGGTAATCGTGCCTCCCGCTCAACATGTCGCGTGTGTAGATGATCGGAGTCATGTAAAACCAGAGCGTCACGCCGATTGTTGTGATGCGCTCCAGATCCCGGAAGAACACGTTGCACGAGGAGATGATGAAAGCGATCCCCATGATCACCGCCCACTGCACCACGATCAGCAACGGCACGAAGATGATCCAGCGCGCGTCGGGGTAGATCCCGAACCAGAGCATGAACCCGATGATCACCGGCACCGATGCGAGGTAGTGCACGAGATCGTTCAACGTCGCCGACACCAGCAGCGCCGCACGCGGGAACGATGTCCGCCGGATCAGCCCCGCGTTCGCGATGAAAACCATCGTTGACGACGTTACCGAGTTCGCCACCCATTGCCACGGGAACAGCCCCGCGACCAGCACCAGCGGGTAGTTCTTGATCTGAACCGCAAAGATCCGGTTCACCAGCACGAAGTAGATCGCGGCCATCGCGAGCGGATTCAGCAGCGACCACGCGTAGCCCAGCACGGTCCGCTTATAGCGAGCCCGCAATTCCTTGATCAGCAATGCCGCGATCAGGTCGCGGCGATATTCGAGGCTTCTCGCTATCACCTTGCAGTTTAGGCTCCGATATCCGCAGCCTCGTCGCTTCCGCCTCTTGAAACAGGGTGTCCGCTCCGCCGTTTCCACCGATGAATCGCCCCGCGCGCCCCTCCGGCGACCGGTGCCCTCCCGCCAATTCAAAGCTAGAATCACCCGTGAAAGTGACCGTCAACGGAGTGGAAACGAAGGTCCACGCCCAAGCGACCCTCGGATCCCTTCTGGTCGAGCTCGGGCTGCACCTCCGCGCGTGCGCCGCCGAAGTGAACGAGCAGCTCATCCCCAAGGCGCGGCACGAGCAGCACCGTCTCTCGGAAGGCGATCGGATCGAGATCGTGACGCTTGTCGGAGGTGGATGATGCCCGCGCACGTTGAGATCAAACCCGCAACCCTCGCGCCCCTCTCGATCGGAGGACGTGTTTTCCACAGCCGCCTCTTTGCCGGCACAGGCAAGTACGCCTCGATGGCGCAGATGCGCGATGCCCTCGATGCCAGCGGCGCTCAAGTCGTCACCGTCGCCGTGCGCCGGGAACGCCTTTTCAACCAGGCCGGACAGAGCCTGCTCGATTTCCTCGATCTCGCACGCCTGACCATCCTTCCCAACACCGCGGGTTGCTTCAACGCGCCCGACGCCATCCGCGTCGCCCGCCTCGGTCGTGAATTGCTCTCCCAGGCCGGAAACGCCGGCGCCGATTGGGTCAAGCTCGAAGTGCTCGGCGACAAAAAGACGCTCCTTCCCGACCCGGCCGGAACGCTCGAAGCGACGCGCGAACTCGTCCGCGACGGTTTCCGCGTTCTCGCGTACACCAGCGACGATCCGATCGCCGCACTCCGCCTGAAAGAAGCCGGTGCGACCAGCGTCATGCCCGCGGGCTCACCCATCGGCAGCGGACAGGGTGTCCTGAACCCCGCCAATATCGTGCTCTGCCTCGAGCTGCTCAAGCAGGGCGACCCGGACTTTCCCGTCATCGTCGATGCCGGAGTCGGCGCGGCAAGCGACGTCTCGATCGCGATGGAGCTCGGCGCCGACGGCGTGCTGCTGAACACCGCCATCGCCCACGCACACGATCCCGTCCTGATGGCCCACGCGATGCGTCACGCGACCATCGCCGGCCGCCAGTCGTATCTCGCCGGACGCATTCCCAAGCGCTTGTACGCTTCGGCCAGCAGCCCGTGGGACGGCGTCATTTCCCGCTCTTCCGGCCCGGCTTCCGGTTCCATTCCCGGAGAATGAACGTGCGCCCCGCGTTGCTGCTGGTTCTTGCCGTGCTCACGCTCGCCGCCTGCTCGCGCGAACCTGGCTATTCACAGGCAACGCCCGAAGCCACGATCGCCACCGCCCGCCAGATGGCCCGCGACGGCAAGGCCGGCTTGCTCGTGAAACTCATCTGGTCCGACGATGAGAACATGAGCCGCTGCCTCAACCGCATCGGTCACACTCTCGGCAGCCTGCAGACGCTCGCCGCCGAACTCGCCCGTGCCTTCCCGCAGGATGTGCAGAAGCTGAAGCAGGACGCGATGGGCCAGTCTTCCGGCACGGGGCTCGCAGGCCTCTCCCGCACCTTCACCGGCGGCCGGGCCGCCCGGCGCGAGGGCGCCCAGAACGACGCCATGAACTCCGCGCTCACGAGGCTTTTCGCCTCGCCCTTCGAAGCACTCCAGGAGCAGGGTGAGAATCTGACCGTCATCCAACTCGACAAGCAGACCTATTCGCTGCTGTACAAAGGCGGCCCGATCGTTCCCGGCGTTCCGCTCCTCATCCGTCTCAATCCGAAGGACAATCGCTGGTACTTCGTTCTTCCCACCGACCTTCCGATCCTGAAGGGTTACTTTTTCAAATCTCCGGAAGCGTGGCGCGTGTACACCGGGCTGGTTGCGACGTTCGACAACATCGTCAAAGACCTGACGCAGGATGTCCGCGAAGGCAAAGTGAAGTCGCTGAGCGATACCGCACGGGTCGCCGGCGAAAAAGCGTTCACTTCGCTCCCTTTCGCGATCATCGCGATCGATCGCCTGACCGCCGCGGAACGCAAGTTGCAAGGCGTCACCACGCCCGCAATCCCGGGCCCCAAGTAGTGATGAAAGAAGAACAGGAGGGCCCCCCTCCGTCGCGATCGCGCCCGGCGTCTCCGCGCAATCGACTCCTTGTCGCACGAGCCCGAGCGGAGTGTCGGACGCTGTCCAAGGCGATCGTCTACACGCAGCAAGATTCCTCGCGTGCCACGCCGGTGAAAGCCGCTCTACCGCACCTGCGCCTGTTCGCCCAGAATCGGTGTCCGCCCGCGTGCCTCGCCGATGCGGGGGGTCAGCGTAAACCCGAAACTCGTCTGACCCGAAATCTGGTTGCGAGCGATGTTGAACCCCAGCCGCATGCTCTGGAAATCGCGCTTGACCTCCGCGCCGATCCCCTGCAGCTCGCTGCTCGTCAGGTCGTAGCTCGCGCTCACGGTCACGATGTACTGATTGGCCAATCGGTACGCCAGCCCGGCTCCCAGCGTGGTCAGATCCAGCGCGTTGAGATAGCGCAGGTCCATGTTCGCCGTCACGTCCGGTGTCTGCTGCACGATGACTCCCGCCGACGTGCGTGCCTGCTGGTTCAGATCGAAGTCGAAGACCGTGCCGCCCGTCAGCGTTGTCGCATCGGTTACGCGCCACGCCGAATCCAGGTTCCCGTATTTGCCGAACGACGACAGTTCGGGCCGGAAATCAAAGAACCGCCCGACCGGCGAGCGGAGATCCGTTTCCGAGGTCGAATCGACGTAGTTGGCGTCGAGCGTGAAGACATCCACGCTGTAGTAACGGCCCGGCCGGCCCCGCTGCGTCTGCCAGATCTGATTCACACCGGCTCGAATCGAAGTGCCCTTGGCGATCGCTTCGACGTTCTCGTCGTACGTCGGCAGCGTGCTCTCGTCGCGGTTTGTGCCGGCCGTGAAGATCGTCACCGAAGGCTCGACGATGTGCCGGATGCGGTGCAGATCGAACATCCGCGAATCGACCGAGTTGTTCACCCGCTGTATCTGCGTGCTCAGCGTGCCGCCCGTCGAACCCCAGAGCCGGTACCGATCCGTCTGGTCGCTTCCCGCGTTCGCCGCAAACTGATCGAAGTTGTGGTCGTATCCGGTCAGCCGCACGGCGCCGAACGGCACAAAGTTCACCGGGCCCATCTCGATCTTCGCGTCCACCTGCTGACGCGTATCGAACCGGAAAACCTGCTGGGGCAGATAGCCTTGCGCGGTCAGGCTCTCGTTCAGCGTCTGGTTCGGGTTGATCCCGAAGATCTGCTGCGACTGCGTCGGATTCGAGAAGCCCCGGTACTCGGGCGTGACCGAGTCGAACTTCATCCCCATCATGCCCGCGCGGTACTCCTGCGTCCACGTCAGCACATCGCCGAACCAGCTCGAGAGCAGCGGATCGGCCTGGCGCAGGTACTGAAGCTCCGGCGCCTTCGTGACGTAATACCCCTGGCTCTGCAGCAGATACTCGTTCGTGATGAAGTCGTTGAACGATCCCTTGGCGTTCGCGATGAACGCCGTGTTGTCCTCGAGCCGGCGCAGATAAAGCTCGGTCGTAAACTCGCGCCGAGTCTTCGCCATGTCCGGATAAAACGATTCAACAAAGTTCGCGTCCGACTGGTACGCGCCCTCGCCCAGCAGCGTCCACCGGTCATTCAACGCGACCGCGTGCTCGCCCAGCGCAACGCCCCGGTTCTGCCCGTCGTACGTCCGCCGCTCGCCCGTCGGCAGCACGTCCGTTCCGTGATCGTCGAACAGCCCGTACAGGAACGCGCTGCCGTTCGCGTCCGGACCCGCCCACGCCAGGTTCGTCCCCACGCCCGGCCCGCGGCTGAAGTACGCATCCAGCATCACATCCGCCCTCGTGAACGGCGTCCCTTTCAGCCCGATCAGCCGGTACGCGTTCCACCGGCTCTTGATCGCAAAGCCCGAACCCGACCGGTTCTCCGCACGCAGGTCACGCAACAAGGGCTCATCGATCGTCCCCTCGTAATACGGCCAGTAGAAGAACGGCATCCCTTCCGCGTTCAGCGTGATGTTCTTCGCATCGATGTAGTTCTCCGTCACCATCGACGGCATCAACGCCGAAGCCGTGATGAGGTCGCTCTCGAGGTCGTACCCCGTCGTCGGCACGTTGCCGACGCCCCGCGCATCTTCCGCCGTGGCCATGCCGCGCACGCCCATCGTCTGACCCGGCGCGGTCGCGCCGCTCGGCGCTGGCCCGGTCCCCTGGCCGCTGCTCGACCACGACTGAATCGTCGGAAGCAAGCCCTCCGGCTTGCTCGCCACCTGCCGCCTCGTCAGCGTCACCTGCGTCGCGCCGATCGAGAAATCGGGATTGAAGAACGCGCTTGTTGCGAGCCTCGCCTTTTTCGCCTCGAACTCGTTGCTCGACTTCTGCCGGATCGTGTCCGCACGCACATACAGCGGCAGCCGGCGCTGCTGGTCGTACGTCCAGAAGACGCCGTCCAGCACCACCGCCTTGTTGCGCCGCACGTCATAGAACATCTTCGGACCGCGCAGCGTGTACTGCCCGTCCGACGCGATCACATCGCCCTCGAGGTAGAACCCGCGCACGTCGCCCGCGCGCAGCCGCCCCATGTCCTTGATCTCGCTCGGATCGGTGAAGATCACGCCCCGCTGCGCCGTGAGCTGCAGCGACCGCCCGCTCCGCGTATCCGCGTACTGCACCACCAGCCCGTTCGAAATGAGCAGCGAGTTCTCGTCCGTCCCCGAGATCAGCGTCACATCTCCCGGCGAGATCGTGAAAATCCCGTCCCGGGCAAAGATCGGCCCCGTGAACGCCGCGTTCTGCAGCGTCGTCGCGTCGAGGCTGTCCGCCGCTCGCGACGCGAGCTGGCTCGCGGTGGGGGGCAGGTACGACCGCGACTCCGCGGGCACCGGCGCCGACAGCCTGCGCCTGCCCTCAAAGTCCTGCGGCGCCACCGCCTGCGTCTCCGCGCCTTCCTGCTGACGCAGAATGTTGGCGAGCGACTGCTCCGCCTCCCGCACCAGCGGATCGTTCGATTCTCCCTGAATCAGCAGGTCGTACCGCAAGTCGATCCCGTTCTCGGGTTCGATCACCGCGCGAACGGGCAGCCGGTTGGCCGCAACACTCACCGAGATCTCCGCCATCGGCGACGAAACGCGGTCGAAGAAAACGAATATCTGATAAACCCCCGCGCTGTCGTCGGGCGCGAACGGAATCGGCACATCCTCCGCTTCTTCCGCGTCGCTCACATCCGAGAGCTTCTCGATGTACACAACCGCCCGCGCCGCGGAAAAGTGGTACACACCCAGCGTCACCTTCACGTCGCCCGCCAGCAGCATCTGCTGGATCGTGGTTCCCGTCGCGGGCGACTCCCTCGACCACGTCGTGACGCGCGCCGCTCCGAACGACACCGGGCCCCGCACCGCCCGCATCGCGAACCGGAGCCCGCCGAAATCCCTCCCAGAGAACTCGTCCGCCACCGGCGCTGCGCCACGCCCGATCAGCCCGTCCATCGGCGAAGCGCCGAAGGCCGCCCCGGAGGCCGCCAGCGCCAACCCCGCGCAGCAGGCCAGCACCCGAACGCTCGGATGCACCCCGTTCGATTCTGCCGTTCCATGGCGCTTGGTTGTGCGTTTCATCGCCGACGATGATACCGACCCGGGAACCCCCCGCACGCTCCGAGCGCTCGTGAACTTACTTCCCCGTGACCAATTCGTCCACCCGCTTCACAAGCGTGGCATCGTCGGGTTTCACCTTCGAATCGAAGCGGGCAACCACGTTCCCGTTGCGATCGACCAGGAACTTTGTGAAATTCCATCCCGGCACGCCCTCTCCTCCCAGCGGCTTGGGCTGCGATGAAAGTTTCTTGAACAGGGGGTGCTGCTCGCTCCCCCGCACCGAGATCTTCGCGAACATCGGAAACGTCACGTTGTACTTGCTCGAGCAGAACGTCTTGATCTCGCTGTTCGTGCCCGGTTCCTGCTCGCCAAAGTCGTTGGCCGGGAAGCCCAGGATCACAAACCCCTTCCCCGCCCTGTCCTTGTACAGCTTCTCCAGCCCCGCATACTGCGGCGTGTACCCGCACTTGCTCGCCACGTTCACGATCATCACCACCTGGCCTTTGTACTTGCTCAGGTCCACATCGTTCCCGTCGATGTCCTTCACCGTGAAGCCCAGAACAAAGGCATCCGATTCGGTCGCCGCAGGTTTCTCCCCCGTTGCCGGTGTTGCGCCCGGCCCCGAAGTTGGCCCCGTCGGCTCGGCCTGGCTCGGCGAACTTGCGGGTGCGGGCGAAGCCGGCTGGGGCGCAGGCGCCGGGGTCGCCGGTTCCGCCGAAACGCTCCCCGCGATCGCAACCAGAATCGAAGCAAGAACCGTCACCATGCAGCACCTCCGCCCGGTCTTTTCCTCGCAAACACCGGCTCTTCTATCGTACTGCGTCACGCACGCCTCCGACGCCCTCACACCATGCACCTGCTCACCCGTTCAGTTCGATTCGCAATCAACCACGGGGTATCGCCCCCCGGGTCCAACGGATTCGCCGGAAATCCTGCCATCGATGGATTCGGCCGCTGGTTCGAGCTCCTGGTCACCTGCCGCGGCAACATCGACCCCGTGACCGGCTACCTCATCGACATCAAAGCCGTCGATTCCCACGTCCGGACCCACGCTCTCCCCCTGTTCGAGCGAGCCGTCTCCGAAAGACTCGACCCCGCACAAACACTGCAATCGGTCGTTCGCGTGCTTTCCGGCAGCCTCCCGGTGCCGCTCCAGAGCGTCCGTCTCTGTCTCACCCCGTACCATGACCTCGAAATGGCCCCGAGCGACACGGCACACGCCCTCATCCGACAGCGGTTCGATTTCTCCGCGGCCCACCGTCTGCACTCGCCCGCGCTCTCCGACGCGGAAAACCTCAAGCTGTACGGCAAGTGCAACAACCCCCGGGGCCACGGCCACAACTACATCGTGCAGCCGGTCGTGCAAGTCCGTCTCGATGGCGCGCCGGCGTTCTCATTGGCCGATCTCGAATCCATCACCGACTCCGCCGTCATCAAGCACTTCGATCACAAGCACCTCAACGAAGATACGACCGAGTTCAACGTCAATCAGGGCGGCGTGCTTCCCTCGGTCGAGAACATCGCCCGCATCTGCTACGAGCGGCTCGGCCCGGTCATCGCGGCGCACGCCGCTTCGCCGAAACTGATCAGCGTCACGGTGTGGGAAACCGACCGCACCAGCGCCACGTTCCCCGCCTGAACACGCGCAAAGACCCAAAAACAAGACCGGCCCCGCAGGGCCGGTCGGGATCGTGTTTGCGAATCGGCTCAGTGCGCCCCGGCCATCGCGGGCGACTTGCTCTCCACCGTCGCGCCCGGCTTCATGCCCAGGAATGCGATCACGCTGCTCGCCACGTGCTGCAACTGCTCCTTCGTCAGCTCAGGATAGATCGGCAGCGCCAGCGTCTCGTTCGCGGCCCCTTCGGACTCCGGCAGGCTCCCGGCCTTGTAGCCGAGGTCGGTGAAGCATTCCTGCAGGTGCAGCGGCACCGGATAGTAAATTTCCGTGCCGATATTGAGGTTCTTCAGGTGATCGCGAAGCGCATCGCGCTTGCCGCCCGCCACGCGGATCACGTACTGGTTGTAGATGTGCCGCGCCGGAGCCGCCGGGCGGAACGGAATCCGCAGGGGCGACGAATCCGCCGCCCACGGCGTGCCCGAGATCTTCGCGCCCGCCGCCTGGAACGCAGCGTTGTAGAAGTCCGCGTTCCGCTGGCGTCCCGCGTGCCACGCTTCGAGGTGCCGCAGCTTCACGCGGAGCATCGCCGCCTGCAGCGAATCCAGGCGCGAATTGATGCCGACAAGCTGGTGGTAGTACTTCGGCTTCATGCCGTGCATCCGCAGCATGCAGAGCTTGTCGAAGAGCGCGGGGTCGTTGGTCGTGATGATGCCCGCGTCGCCGAACGCGCCCAGGTTCTTGCTCGGGAAGAAGCTGAACGTGCCGATCACGCCCCGCCCGCCCACGTCGATCCCCTTGTTGTCCCGCGTCCCGATCGCCTGCGCACAGTCTTCCACGATCGGCACGTTGAACTCGCGCCCGATCTCGAGCATCGCGTCCATGTCCGCCGCCTGGCCGAACAGGTGCACCGGGATGATCGCCTTCAGCTTCCTGCACTGCTTCGCGACTTCGCGCGTGTGCTTCGGGCACAGGTTGTACGTCTTCGGGTCGATGTCCACGAACACCGGCTTCGCGCCCAGGCGGGCGATCGACCCCGCCGTCGCAAAGAACGTGTAGCTCGGGCAGATCACCTCGTCGCCCGCGCCGACGCCGAGCGCCTGCAGCGCGAGCAAAATCGCATCCGAGCCGTTCGCGCATCCCGCCGCGTGCTTGGTCTTGCAGTACTCCGCCACTTCCTTCTCAAGACCCGCGCAATCCGGGCCCATGATGTACGCAGCGCTCTCCAGCACCGACTTCACCACCGGCTCGATCTCCGCCCGCAACGTCGCGTACTGAGCTTTCAGGTCAAGAAGCGGGACAGTCACGGTGCTCGGGGTGCTCATCAACGACTCCTTTGTTACTCTCGATGAAATTCCGGCGATCGGAAGCTCGAAAAACCGCGCCAGGACATCCACAGGCAATCGGCTCCGTCCGATGCCCGCCGCGACACCGTTTCATTCCAGTTCGCTGCGACGTTCGGACCCAGCTTCAAGCCTCCAACCCCGCCGATGGCGGCGGTTCAAACGTCAGCCATCATAGCGCGAACGCCCCGTCGCAGCCGAAGGTGTTCGCTTTTTGTCCGGATGGCCGCGAGCCCGAATCAGGAAACAGAATTGAGCGCTCAGGCATTCACCTTGACGTCCGCGCGTGCCACCGGCGCGGGCGCGTTGGCACGCTCGCGAAGCGTGTCGCGGTAAACCTCAAGGTGCTTCTCGTACATCCGCTTCGCGCTCAGATCCTGCCGCCTCGACGCCGCGGCACGCTCGGGCGCCAATCGAGCCGTCTCCGCCTCGTCAAATCGCAACATCGCCAACGCCAGTTCCATCACGTTCATCGGGTCGTTCAGCACCACCCCATCCCGGGGCAGCGTCATCAACTCGGTCGCCCCGTTGTAGCTCGTTGTGATCACCGGCAGCCCGCACGCAAGCGCCTCCATCACAACCAGCGGACAAGGGTCGTAGAGGGTTGGCAGCACAAAGACGTCCGACGCGTGGTAGTAGGGGACCGGGTCTTCCTGATCGCCCATGAACACCACGTCCCCCGCAACGCCCATCTGCCGCGCGATCCGCTCGTACCTGGGGATGTCCCCCCCGCCAATCACGATCAACCCCGCATCCCGCCCTCTGCCACGCAAATGGGCCATCGCGGACAGGATCCGGTCCACTCCCTTCAGCTTGAAATCGTGCGCAACCGTCAGATAGATCGTGCGGCTCTGCCACTTCATCTCCGAGCGGATCTGATCGCGATTCACCCCAGTCTCGTCCGGTTTGAACCGGTCGAGATCCACCCCGTTGTGGATCACAATCACCCGCGCCGGATCGATCGGATACGTCGAGAGCAACTGCCGACGCACCATCTCCGAAACCGCAACGATCGATGTCGCCGCCTTCTTGGCGTACTGACGCCGCTCCATCGTCCTGAACTCGCGATAGCGGGGGAGAACCGCAAACCCAAGCGGGCGCGCCCAACGCAAAAGCCCGTGCGAAAGCCGGCTTCTCTGCTGATAGACGTACCGACGGATCCCGTGATGAGGCATCATCACATCCGCGTGCCACCCATCGCCCATGTCGTGGACAATGTCGAATTTCTCGTTTCGAAGCATCTTGTCCACTGCCGCGGCAAACCGAAGCCGCCTGCCGCCCGCGATCGAACCGATCTCAACCAAGTGCGTCCTCGCCCCAGCGGGAGCTCCCTTAATCGAGCGTGCGTAAATGTGAATGTGATGCCCGTCCTGGATCAGCCGCAGCGCGTGGTCGTGCGTCCAACGCTGGGCACCCCCTCCCACGGCGTCATAGCGGTCCAAGACAAAGGCGATGCGCATCGGCGCCGACATCGAAATCAGTGTAGCGTGCCGATTCACCGCTCAATACGCCCCCCGGCCCGTCAGAACGACCCAGACCGTCTTGATGAGAATGTATAAATCCAGCCAGACAGACCAGTTACGAACATAATACGCGTCGAGCATCACCCGCTCTTCGTACTCAAGTTCATTCCTGCCCGACACTTGCCACAAACCGGTCAAACCCGGCAGCACCTTCGTGTACAACGAAACCAGTTCCGCATAGCGCGCAGTTTCCGCCGTGGTGATCGGCCGGGGGCCCACCAGGCTCATCTGCCCGACCAGAACGTTCAAAACCTGGGGCAATTCATCGATGCTCGTCATCCGCAGGAATCGTCCCACCCGCGTCAGCCGCGGGTCGTTCTTCAGTTTCTGCGTCTTCTCCCACTCTTCGGCGAGCTGCGGATCGGCCTCGAGCGTGGCGCGAAGCACCCGGTCGGCATCCGGCACCATCGTCCGGAACTTCAGTTGGTGGAAGAGTTTACCGTTCTGGCCGACCCGCCGGAGTTTCACAAAGACCGGCCCCCGCGAATCCAGCTTGATCGCGATCGCGAGCACGGCCAAGACCGGCAGAAACAGCGGCAGCAATACCAGCAGGGCCAACAAATCCAGTCCCCGCTTCAACGTCCTCCGCCCCGGATCGAGCAGCCGATGCTGCACTTCAAGCCCGAGCATCCCGCCCAGGTCCCGCCCGGTCATCCAAAGCGTCGAGGGCAGCGGAAGATCGGGAATCAGGATCACATTCGGAAAGAGCTGCAGCGGGCCCGCCAGCAGCTCCTTCAACGATTCGGGCGACATTCCCTCCGTCGCGACCAGCGCGTACGGCACCCGCCCGGCCTCGCGGAGCACGTGCATCAACGCCGGCGCATCGATCACCGGCACGCCGTGGACCGTCGGCCCGAGCCCGATGTCGGAACTCACAATCGCCCGCGCCCGGAACCCCAGGTTCGGCTGGCGAGACAGTTGGCTCGCGACCCGTTCCGCCGCGTGCCCGCGCGCGAAGATCACGGCCGGATAGCCAAACCACGAAACCCGCTTGAAGACCAGCTTGGTAATCGTGCGGGCAACCGGCACCGCCACCACGCACATTGCCCACGCAATCAGGAAAACCGCTCGCGAATACTCGCTCCCCTGCTTCAGCATGAACGTGCCCGTGCCGAACATCAAAAACACGAGCGTGATGATCACGACCTGCCGCCGGAACTCCTCCACCGGGTGATTCCCAACCCCCGGGTAGAGCTTGAGCGCCCATGAAAACCCCAGCATCACAAGGATCGCCGGCCACAGCCCCAGATAGACCCGCGGATCGATCTGCCTCTCGATCGCCATCCACAGGTACACCGCGCACGCGCAGCAGACCGTGAATACAACGGCATCGACCCCCGCCAGAACCACGCCCGTCAACCTGTGCCCCGTTCCCAGACGCAGAATCGGAGCCGCGGCAGCATCCATCGCCCGCCTGGGCTTGGTCTCAAAGACACTCGGCATTTCCAGTCGGCCTGGCACGATCCAGAAGGGTACGCGCCGCCCCTTCGGATCGCGTTTCGCCGGGCTTGCACACGCCGCTTCGCTACTCTGACCGGGGATGCCCGCCCCCGACCAATTCCTCCGAGCCGTCGACGCTTACCGGCGTTGGTTGCTCGCGGCCGGTGCCATTCTCCTCCTGGCATCCTTCTCCCCGCACTGGCGAATCACACCGGATTCTGCCCTCTTTCTGGTTGTCGCCCGAAATCTCGCCGAAGGCCGCGGCTTCACCTTCAACGAGCAGACCGTCACATCCATCAACGCCGGATTTCCGTATCTGCTCGTCGCCGTCCGCCCGCTCGCGTCCGATCCGATCATCGCGGGCAACGTGCTCATGCTCGTGCTCGGGCTTGCTTCGCTCGCGCTCGTGTACCTGCTCATCCTGCGAAACGCCGGCCGCTCGCTCGCGGTGCTGGTCACGTTGCTAACGGCCGTGAACGGAACCTTTCTGCGCCACTCGTGCGAGATCCTCGCCGATATCCCATTCTTCTTTTGCAGCACGCTCGCGCTGCTCGGGTATGAACTCACATTCGCCCGCGCCCAACCAAGCTTTGATTCGCAAGGCGATGCGAAGTTGGCGAACGCTGTCTCCACGCCCAACCCCGCCCGAGGTCCCGCACGCCTCATTCTGGCTGTGCTTCTGGTGCTCCTGGGTCTTGCGGGCATGGCATCTCTCCGCATCGTCGTGCTCGGTCCGCTCGTCGCGATCCTTGTCGATCTGCTTTGGCGCATCCGGCGCTCGCGCTTCAAGTGGGCCGTCATCGCCGGCGCTGCGGGCGTTTTGCTTGTTGCGATCGCTATCCGACTCGCCGATCCGCGCATGGCGGGCGGATTCAAACTGCTCGGCAAAGAACGCGAACTGCTCGAGATGTTCCAGAATCTTCCCGCGTTGGCATCGCGCATCGCGACGTTCACCGCCGCGGAACTGTTCACCGAAGTCACGCCTCGCGCGATCTTCGGCAACAAGATCGGTCTCTGGCCGCTCGATGTTCTTGTTTCCATCGCCGTGATTACCGCCGGAGCCATGCTCTTCCGCCGTCGACTCGCGTGGGGCCTTCTCGTCACGATCTACTTCATCCAGTGGCTCTTGATCTTTCCGGACACCCGCTACTTCCTTCCGGTGCTCCCCTTGATCATCCTCGGCTGGTGGGATCTCGCGGTGCGGCTCGCGATGCGAGCGTCCCCGCGATGGCAACGGGCGGTCGTGCTCACCTTTGTAGCGCTGATCGCTGTCCCCAACGCCGTGCGCTCGATCGGCTTCGCAATCGAACAGCACAAGCGGCCATTCGAAGCTCGGTACCTGCGAGGCCGTTTTCAGGATCTTCCCGAATTCGCTGTTCGCGTTCGCGAAGCTCTTCCCGCCGACGCGATCGTCCTCACCAGCGGCCAGTTCGCCGGTCCGCTTCACTACTTCTCCGGCGTTCGCACCATTCCCACCGTCGGCGCGACGTTGCCCATCCCGCTGCCGCCAAATCGCCCGATCTTCGTTCTGCTCCCCGGCGAATCGGAACTCGATGCCGCACTCACATCGCTCGGTTTCGCACGATCAAATGAAATCATCTCGGGCCCATCCCGAGGCAAAGGCACGCTCTCTCTGCTTTCAACTCGTCCGCTGCACTGACCGACTCACCAGCGCAGGATCAGATCCGCTCCCTCGCCAATCGTCTTTACAACAGCGTCCGGCTTCACCTGCTTCTCTTCCGCTTCGCGAAGCACCTCGGCGCCGTGCGCTTCATCCGCAATCAGCACCGTGCGGCAGCCCGCCTTCGCGCCCGCCTGAATATCCCGCACCGCATCCCCGATCATCACGCTCCGCGAAAACTCGATCGCCGGAAAATCCCGCTTCGCATCAAACAACATCCCCGCCTCCGGCTTCGTCCGTGGCCCCTTTCCCGCCGCACTGAAATACACCCCATCCAGCTCAACGCCAAACGGAACAAGCAGCGTCGCCATCCGCTCGTGCACGCGCGCAAGCTGCGCCTCATCAAATAACCCAAGCTCGATCCCGCGCTGGTTGGTAATGACGATCAGCCTCAGCCCGGCCCGCGAGAGCTTCGCGAGCGCTTCCCCCGCACCCGGCAGCAACTCAAACTGCTCCGGCCGCACGACCCACTCGCCCACCAGCCGCGTGTTGATCGTCCCATCGCGATCCAGAAATACCGTGTCAATCCCGCGTCCACTCATGCTTTCAGCGTAAGAGGCCTCACCATCCCGCCCGACATCCGACATCCGACATCCGACATCCGACATCCGACATCCGACATCCGACATCCGACATCCGACATCCGACATCCCACATCCCACATCCCACATCTCCTACCCTCCCCCATGCCGGCCCATCAAGCGCCCGCCCATTCTGATACCGAAGCAATCGCCGCGATTCTCCGCGCCGACATCGAAATCGCGCACCGCGCCCTCGGGTCTTTCCTCGCCGACCCCGCCAACATCCGCCGCATCGCCGAAGCCGCCGCGATGATCTCCGACTGCTTCCGCTCCGGCAACAAGCTCCTCGCCATCGGCAACGGAGGTAGCTGCGCCGATGCCGCCCACCTCTGCGAAGAACTCTCGGGCCGCTTCCGCGAAGACCGCCCTTCACTCCCCGCCATCGCCTGCAACGACGCGGGCCACATTACCTGCACCGCCAACGACTACGGCTTCGAATCCATCTTCTCCCGCTGGGTCGAAGGCCTCGCCCGCTCCGGCGATGTCCTCATCGCGCTCTCCACCAGCGGCAACTCGCCCAACATCATCAAAGCCGTCGACACAGCGACGAAACACGGCATCAAAACCATCGCCCTCCTCGGCAAAGGTGGCGGCAAACTCGCCGGCCGCTGCGATCTCGAGTGGATCGTCAAGAGCGACGACCAGCTGCACGCCGACCGTATTCAGGAGATCCACATGATCATCCTGCACAACCTCGTGCGTGCGATTGAATTGCGAATGTTCGGGATGGGCGAAGTTTGAGCGAGCAAATAGAAGGGGCGGGCGTGGCGAACGAACCAGAGGATCCGAGTGCACGATTTTCCAGCCCGAGCTTCAAGGCCGCAAATGCGGCGCTGATTATCGCTGTGCTCTCCACGATATTTTGCTGCCAGCCGCTCGGAATTGTCGCGATCGTTTATGCGGCATTCGCTCTCAATAAGCAAGGTTCGGGCGACCTTCACGGATCGGCAGGTTCCGCGGCAATATCAAAGCGGTGGTCCACTGGCGCGATTGTGATCGGCATTGTCACGTACGTAGTTGCATTTGCGCTGCATTTCGCAGGCGTGTGGTAAGCAATCAGGCCGGCCGAATCCCGCGATAAAGCTGCTGCACCCGCTCCGCTTCCTGCTTCCGCACCATATCAAGCACCGCCTTCGGAATCCGCACGTTCTTGTCTTCTTTCGTCACGTTCGAGCAGTGCTCGGCCATGCACCGGTACAAGAACTTGAACGCATCGCGAGGCTGATGCATCTGATCCAGCGCATCCACCAGATCGCTCCGCGTCACTTCCTCGCTGAACAGATCGAGCAGTGAAAGAGGCGTCGCCCCCGGCTGCAAACACGCGTGCAAACGCGAAGTGCACAAGTCATACAGCATCGCCCCCGTCCAGCTCAGCCGATCGACCATGTTCTGCTTGTCGAGCCGCGCTTCCTGGAAGAACGCCGCGGACTCCTTGTAGAGCGCATACCGCAGTTCCACCGGCAGCAGCATCTTCACGCCCACGCCGTCCTGCTGGAGGAACTTGTTATTCAGCATCGGCCAGACCACGGCACGCATGCGGTCGTAGTCGCCGCTGATCAGCGTCGGCTCGTCCATGCGATCGATGATGATCACAACCCCGACAAAGCCAAACGCCTTCAATACATTCCGCAGCCGATCGAACAGCCGGTACCGCACCTCGTCCGAGTCGCCCGCCGGGATGTTGTCCTCATCCCGCAGCACCGGATCAAGCTGCGACAGCGACCGCGCATACGACCGATCGCTCCGCGAGAGCACGCGAATCTGCTTCCGCACCCGCTTGCCCGCAAGGTTGAACGCGATCCGATCCCACAGCGTCGCTTTGCCGATCAGGATCAGCCAAAGCCCGATCAACGCAAGGAACGCATACAGCGGCGCGCCCGGCCCGATCTCACTCGGCATCATCTTGAACCAGTACACAACCGCCGCCGCGGGAACCCAGCCAAAGAGCGCCGCTGCCTGCCAAAGTCGCAAGCTCAGCGGCTTCCAGATTCCAAGTTTCTTCCGAAGCTGCGTCGTGCGCAAGTCCGCCTGCTCCGGCCGGTCGTACAGCGACTGCAGCAAAAGCAAATCGCGCCTCTGTCCCTCATCCAGCTTCCGTAGCGCCTTCTTCGCATCCTCGCGAAGCAGCCCTTCTGTGTCGCCCTTCCCAAGCACCGCATCCACCAGCCGCGGCACAAAGCCCGCCATCAACGCATCCAGATGGTCCACCAGCCGGATCCGCTGGAAACTCTCCAGCGGCGTCTTCCCGTTCATCCGCCCGTGAAACCGATCCAGCACGCCGTTCAGGTCGTCGTACGCGAGCAGCAGCACCCGCTTCTCAACTCCCGGTCCGGCGTTGTAATGCTCAATCGCCTTGGTGATCTGCAGCCGGATCGCCGTCTTGCCGCTGCCCTTCTCGCCAAACACAATCGCCGTCGCCGGCCGCGCGAGGTCGCCGAGTATCTTCTCGAAATCACTGTGGAACGTGCCCGAGACCGACGGCAGCATCATTGAAACCGTGCTCTGCGAAAGCGCGTTGGGGTTCGGAATCGTCCCCGGCACCGGCGTGCTTCCCGTACCCACAACCCCGGCGTTGGGCGAAGTCATCTTCGCAAACACCGCGTCGTTGCGCGCTTCTTCCCCCCGAAACGGATTCTCCGCCAGTCCGAATCGAGCTAGAAGTTCGTTCAAAGTCATGGTGGTGGAAGAGCTGTCAGTCGTCAGCCTTCAGCAGTCAGCCAGAGAGTCGTCCATCCGAGAGCAGGCCAGCCCGCCCATTTCCAAACTCTCTGCTTTTTCTCGGTGCCCTTTGTGTTCTCAGTGCCCTTTGTGGTGAAATCCAATTCCCAACTTCCGCGGCATCAGAATCCGCCCGAAATCCGAAATCCGAAATCCGAAATCCGAAATCCGAAATCCGAAATCCGAAATCCGAAATCCGAAATCCGAAATCCGAAATCCGAAATCCGAAATCCGAAATTCCTCAATGCTCCACCTGATGCCCCAGCTTCGGCCCGATCTCGGCCAGCATCTTGTCCAGCGTCTTCTTGTCCTTGGCTTCGAGGTTCAGCCGCAGCAGAGGCTCGGTGTTGCTCTTGCGGATATTTGCCCACCAGCCGCCATGATCGCCCGGCTTGCTGAAGCAGTCGATCGTCACGCCGTCGAGCTCATCGATCGCGCCCTGGTATTCAGAGCCCGGTCCGTAGAACTCCTTCACCGCAGCGATCGCGCCGTCCTTGTCCTCGATACTGAAGTTGATCTCGCCGCTCTGCGAGTATCGCGCGATGGGCTTGATCAGCTCCGACAGCGTCTTGCTCGAATGCGCCAGCACCGTCAAGATCGTGCACATCGCGATCGCGCCGCTGTCGGCATTGAAGTTGTCGCGGAAGTAGAAGTGCCCGGACAACTCGCCGCCAAACACGGCGCCGCTATCCGCCAGCGCCTGCTTCATGAACACATGCCCGACGCGTCCGCGGATCGGCTTCCCGCCATGCTTGGTGATTTCTTCCGCGACCGCCTTGGTCGAGCGCAGGTCGTACGCGATCGCGCTCCCCGGCTCTTTATCGAGGAAGTGCTTTGCGAGCAATCCCGTCAGCAGATCGCACCCGACGATCTTGCCCTTCTCATCGACCGCCATGCACCGGTCCGCATCGCCGTCGTAGCAGAAGCCCGCATCCGCCTTGTGCTTGAGCACGGCTTCCTGCGTCCACTTCATGTTCGCCGCGACCAGCGGATTGGGCTCGTGCACGAACACGTTCTTCGTGTTCTCGAAGTTGATCGGGATGATCTCAAGCCCCGGATACGCACCCAGCGGGCTTTCCTTCCCGAACACCTTCGGGATCATCGTCCCCGCCATCCCGTTGCTGCCGTCGATCACGATCTTGAGCTTCTTGCCCTTGATGTCCAGGAAACCCCGCACGTGCTTGTTGTACGCCTGCCACAAGTCGCGCTGCTCGATGCGCCCGTGCGCCGGAACCATCGTCGCCTTGTCCACCATCGCCGCCTGTTTGCGGATCTCGCCCAGGCCCGTCGCTTCGCCCACCGGCTTGGCTTTGCGCTTGCTCACCTTGAACCCGTTGTAGTTGGGCGGATTGTGGCTCGCCGTCACCATGATCCCGCCCGCGCAGTCCAGGTGATTCACCGCGAAGTAGATCATGCTCGTATCGACCATCCCGATGTCGATCACGTTCCCGCCCTGATCCGAAATCCCCTTGATCAGCGCCTTCGTCAGCCCCGGGCTGCTCGCGCGCATGTCGCGCCCGACCACGATGTTCTTCATCATCGGGCTTGTCTCGCCACCAGCCGCGGCATCGCTCAACAGGTACTTGCTCGCCCCGTACCCGATCTGCCACGCCAGCCCCTCGTTGAGCAAATCCGGATAAGTTCCCCGAACGTCGTAGGCTTTGAAGATCCGTCCCAGCATGAATGCGTTTCTCCCGTGAGAGTCCGAAATAGTGGTGGGGCTGCAAAATCCAGCCCGCGGCCAACCGAAGCGTAGCGGACAGACTACCCGAACTTTGCGCGAACGTCCGGACCGCCGAAGCCTTTTCCCGGGCTTGATGCCTCGTGCCCCGTGCCTCGATGCCTTCTTTATCATTCGCCCCCTTGTGCGCGATCTCAGTTTCCGCAAACAAAAACCCCCTCCGCTCGCGCGAAGGGGGTTGATCTTCACTCTGTATTTCCAGCCTCTCAGTTCACCGTCGAAGCCCGAGCGGGCATCATCGGGTCGATCTGCAGTTCCGGCGACTTTCCGAACGCCT
The DNA here is from genome assembly GCA_017303555.1 of Planctomycetota bacterium. Classification (GTDB taxonomy): domain Bacteria; phylum Planctomycetota; class Phycisphaerae; order Phycisphaerales; family UBA1924; genus JAFEBO01. The sequence continues at coordinate 32,101 of JAFLCN010000001.1, read as the reverse complement.
CCGGATTCAGGTACTTCCCGATCTCGTCGCCGATCTTCTTCATCTCAACCTGCATCGGCTTCGATGTCGCCGTCGCATCGCTGCGCACGCCCGTCACCATCCAAGAGACCTTCATCCCCGGCTTGCCGCCGGCGATCTTGAACTGGTTCTGGCTGATCTCTTCCGCAACATACACCGGCGCGTGCGCCCCGATGCACGTGAGCTGATACCGGTACTCCGTGTTGAGCGCACTGAAGTAGCTCGGCATGATCACCGTCGCCGATCCATCCGCTCCGATCACCGCCACACCGTCGTAGATGTTCTTCATCTCCGGGCTTTCGACTGCTGCGTGAACCAGGAACTTGTTCGCCGGATCAAGCGGGTGATCGATCTTGAAATTCTTCGCGCCGTTCACCTGCAGGCTGCCGGTGATCGTCACGTTGCCAGAAAAGAACCCCGCCGTGCCGCCGGTCGACTGAGCGTACAGGCCCGTGCCCTGATTGTTGTAGAACGCGCCGCCGGCAGCACCGCCCTGGCTCGCATCACCCCGCACACCCGCAGCGCTTCCGCCTCCCGCCGACGTCACGCCATAAACACCCGATCCGTTCGTCGTGCCGCAGTCGCCCCGCACGCCCGCCGAAAGGCCCGAACCACGCACGCCGTGCGAGAACGATCCAGTCGCCGTGCCAAGCACGCCGACGCCGCTTCCGCCTGACGAGAATCCATACACGCCTTCACCGCTCGCGCCGTTTGTTGTGCCGTGAAGGGCCGGGGTGCCGCTGTCGGCGTTGTCGACCGCAAAGTAACCGGCGTTGCCCGTTCCCACCGTGTGAGCTTCCACCGCTTCACCCTGGTTCGCGGCATCCGTGATCTCAAACAGGGCATTGTCACCCAGCCCATTGTGCACCGAACGAAGCGCCTGACTGTTCGCGTTGCCGTTCGAGATGATCTCGACCGCATTCGCCCCGCTCGATCCGAGCGCCGAGATGAAGACCGCTGCACGCCCCGTGCCCGCTGTCGTCACATTCAATCCGTCCGAGGAATTCGTCGTGTTTGAAAGCAGAATCGACGCGCCAAGCCCCGTCCCGGAGTTCACCGCGTTGATCGCCCGACTGTTGGTTCCCGATGTCGAGAATTGCGACGCGTACGCATTGTCGGCGCTCACGTACGAGGCCAGCCCGTTCCCGTCATTGGTGTCGAGTATGAGCACCGGTTGGAACGAGATGCCCGGGGAATTCCCGCTGGGCGCTCCGCTCGTCAGCTTCAGCACGTGCGCCGTGTTGCTCGTGTTCGTGTTCGTGAACGTCAGCAGCCCGTTGGTCGCGCTCCCCTCCTGGGTCACCGGCAGCTTCAAACCCTGCGCATACGGCGTGGCTGTCGCTTCAGTCCGGGGAAGAATCGGCGTGTACGCGCCGACCGAATCGCCCGGCCGCACCCGCACCTCGATCCACCGCTCCTCGCCATCAAACTGCGCCCCGAAGCTCACGTCCACCGTGAACACCCCGTTCGTGACCGTCCGGTTGCTGAACGTCTGGGTGCTCCCGATCTGTGTTCCACCGACCGACGCGTTGAACATCAGCAACTGAATGTCATACTCCCCGTTCGCCGGCACCCCGCCGTCCGTCAACCTTCCCTGATACGGAAAGTTCGTACCGACCGGTCCCGCAAGCGCCGTCATCGAGCCCGCGCACAAAGCCGCCGCCGCCACCAGATTTCGTGCTGTCCGCATCATGATCAATCTCTCCGAGTAAGTGCAGTTCCAACGTCAGCCGCATCCGATCCCGCGGCAAAGAACAACGCGTAAATAGGCTAACAGCAAGGCGGTTATTCTCCGAATATTTCCTGACAAGGATTCTGCCTGGTATTCCTAAGTCTTTGTAAATAAAGAACTTGTGCTTTCTCTCCGGCACCCCCAAAAAGAACAGTGCCCGCACGAGAGGCCGTCTCCTGCGGGCACTGCTTGGTTGTGCTGCGAAAACCCTTCGAACCCGACTTAGTTCACCGACTTCGAAGCCTTCGGCTCATCCATCGGATCGATCTTCATCGTCGCCGGCTGGCCGAACGCCTCCGGATTCATGTACCGGCCGATCTCGTACCCGACCTTGTCCACCTCGGTCTTCATCGGACGAGAAATCGCCGTCGCATCGTTCCGCACACCGGTGACCTGCCACGACACCTTCATGCCCGGCTTGCCACCGGCAATCTTGAAGTGGTTCTGGCTCATCTCTTCCGCGATGTACACCATCGCCTGCCCGCCGATGCAGGTCAGCTGATAGCGATAGTCCACGTTCAACGCGCCGAAGTAATTCGGCATCGTCACCGTCGCGCTGCCGTCAGCACCCAGCGTCACCACGCCGTCGTAGATGTTCTTCATCTCGCTGCTCTCGACCGCCGCATGCACCAGGAACTTATTCGCCGGATCAAGCGGGTGATCGATCTTGAAGTTCTTCGAGCCGTTCACCTGCAGGTTGCCGGTCACCGTCACGTTGCCCGAGAAGAAGCCCGCGTTGTTCGCGCCGCTGCTCTGGCCGTAGATCGCCGTGCCCAGGTTGTTGAACGCCGCAACGCCGCTCGTGCCCGCACCGTTGCCGTCGCCGCGCACACCCGTCGAGACGTCGCCGCCGCCGCCGCCGGTCTTGCCCCAGACGCCCGCGCTGCCTGTCGCGGCCCCGTAACCGAACACGCCCGCCTGCACGCCCTTGCCCATCACGCCGATGCTGAAGCTGCCGGTCGACTCGCCCTTGATGGCGATGCCGTTGTCTTGCGTGCTGTTCGGGATGCTGTCGCCCGCTGCGACGTTCTTCGCATACACGGTCGGAAGCGTCGCCGAGGCGTTTGTGCTGTTGAACCAGCCGCCGCGTCCCGTGCCGGAGTTGGAAATCTCGAGAATGTTCGACGTGTTTGCGGAATTGCTGGCCGAGACCGTGATGGCGCTGCCCGTGCCGGCCGAGACTACGCTCATCGTGTCCGATGAATTTGTGGTCTTCGTGCTGCTCAGAATGAACGCCGAACCTGAATTGGCCAGGTTCTCGCCCACGAAGCATGCGCCGCTTGTGCCTTCGTTTCGAGCATAAAACGCGAAGCCGCCCGGCGAACTCACCATCGAAGCGATGCCGTTGCCCGAGTTCGTGTCGGACACAAGCACGGGCTGAAAGAACAAAGTCGTCGAGTTGCCGCTCGGAGCGCCGCTGATGAGCTTCAGCACGTGCGCAGTTCCGAAGGTCGTGTTCGTATTCGTCAGCGTGATCAGCCCGTTCGAAACGTTCCCCGTCTCCGACCACGGGAATCGCAGCGCCTGCGCGTACGGCGTCGTATCAAGCAGCGTGCGAGGCGAGATCGGCGTGTACGCTCCGACCGACGCGCCCGCCCGGACCCGAAGCTCGATCCAACGCGCGTCGCCGTTCATCACCGCGCCGAAATCCGGCATCGCGCTGAACACCCCGTTCGACACCGACTGATCGTTCAGCGTCACAGTCGGGCCGACCTGGCTGCCGCCCACCGCCGCGTCGAACAGCCGCATCTCGATATCAAACACGCCGTTCGCCGGCGCGCCGCCGTCCGTCAGCCTTCCCTGATAGGTGAACGACGTCCCCTGAGGAGTCGCCGCCCATGCGGTCGTGAAGAACACCGGTGACGCACACATCGCGGCAGTGACAAGCAGCTTTCGGATCGCACGGTTCATGATTCGGACTCCCTTTTTGGACTTGGACGCTCGTTGATTCGAGCGCGATCGCTCGCGCTATCCATCCGTGCGACCTTCCGCCCCGCCGCGGCTAATTGCACCCCCAGAATTTTGCTCGACTTTCTCCGCCCCAAACCGGCCCCTTCCCCCTTTCCGGGCTTCGCCAACGCCGCGCAGCCCAAAAACAGGACCAATTCTCGGACCGTCCACACCCGCATCCTTCTCTATGCAGCCCTATTCCAGCGTCGTCACCCGCACGCCCGCAGGCAATGCCGCCAGAAACTGCTTCCCATACCCCGAGCGCACCAGCCGCGGATCCAAGACCACCACCCGCCCGCGATCCTCACTGCTCCGAATCAATCTTCCAAACCCCTGCTTGAACCGGATGATCGCCCGAGGCAGCGAATCCTCTCCAAACGAGTTCCCGCCGCGTGCTTCGATCAACTCGTGCCGTGCCTGCGTCAGCGGTCGATCCGGCGGATCAAACGGCAGCTTCGTGATGATCACGTTCCGCAATCCCCGTCCGCGCACATCGACACCTTGCCAAAAGCTCGCGGCACCCAGCAGCACGCTCCGCTCATCCTTCCGAAACTGCTCGAGCATCGCCGTGCGCGATCCATCGACAGTCTGCGCCATCACCGGGTGCCCGAGCGCCCCCAGTGGCTCGCGAATCAATTTCGCCACGGCACGCAGCGTCGCCAAACTCGTAAACAGAACGAAAGCGCCGCCATCCGTTTCTTTCACATGATGCATCACCCGCCGCGCGACGTGCGCTGCATCATCCGCCCACGTCCGCTTCCGGCCCGATCCATCGGCCCCGAACGAATCCTCATCCGCATCCGGCGGCGTGAGATCCACCATCAATTCAACCTGCTTCGCATAATCAAACGGACTGCCCACCTGCATCGTCCGCGCGCCCTCCGCACCCAGCCGCTTCGTCGCGTGCGCAAACGCATCCTGCTTCTGTACAAACCGCGGCAGTGGGGGAGTCTCCTCGACAGTCCGCACCGCCTCTTCATCCGGCACAAACCGCCGCTCCTCAACCTTCTTCGGCGACGCCTTCGCAGCTTCCACCGTCTTCGTCGCCAGCGTTGCGCTCGTCAGCACCACGCTGTGCTCCGCCGAAAACAGCCGCTCCTTCAGCAGCGGGCCAACCTCCACCGGCGCGCACGCCAGCGTCACCTTTTGATACCCACCGCCGCCCCAATCTTCATCACCCGTTGATTCCACCCAATACGCGCACCCCGGCTGGCTTTGATCAACCAGCACCCGCGCATCATCCGCGATCATCTTCGCGCGTTCCGCGTACCCGTTCAGTTCAAACCTGTCCGCATCCGTCTTCACCAGTTCCTTCAGCGTGTTCAGCCGCTGCGCCAGAACCGCGCACGCCTCGCTCAGGTTGTTCTCGAACGCACCCGCTCGCCGAATCCTTCCGCCACCTCCAGAGCCAAACCCCGTTCCGCTCTGCTCCGCCGGCCTCGTCGCCCGCAGCACATTCTCAAAGAATCCGCGGCACACATCCTGCGCCCGAATCGCAATCTGCATCGCCCGCTCCACCGCATCCGGATCCGACGCGTACAGCAGCAGATTCGGCAAGTACCCCTTCCCCGATTTCGGATGACAGAGCGTCGTGAGCAGGTGCATCACCCGCCCCTCCGCTAGCGACCGCCCAAAGTGCTCGCTCGCAACATCCTCAACGTTGTGCGCCTCATCCAGCACCACATGCTGATACCGGGGCAAGAACCCCACATCCTGCACGCGCAGCGCGAGATCCGAAAAGAAGAGCGCGTGATTGCAGATGAGCAGGTTCGCGCCCTCCAGCTCCGCCCGCGCGCTCTGATAGAAACACCGATCAAACGTGGGGCACTTCCGCCCCATGCAGTTCCCGCTGTCCGACTGCACCTTGTCCCATACACCCATCCGCTCGAGCGCCGGCAGCGTGCTCAGCGTCCCGTCGAGCGTCGTCTGCGCCCAGTCTTCAATCACGTGCAGGCTGCGCCGCGCCGAAGCATCGCTGAACAACTTGTCCTGCCGCTCACTCGCCTGCTTCAACCGCCGAATGCTCACATAGTTCCCGCGCCCCTTCACCAGAACCGGCTTGATGCGCGGCTTGTCTCCTTCTCCCCCTCCCCGAGGGAGGGGGTGGGGGGTGGGAGTAGCTTCCTGCTCACGCCCCCAATCCTCTCGAGCTTCCGCTGCTTTGCTCTCTTCCCTTTCCGCGCGCGGATACGCCTCCTCCATCAGCCGCACCAGCAGCGGCACATCCTTCAGTATCAACTGCTCCTGCAACGCAATCGTGTTCGTCGCGATGATCACCGTCTCGCCACGCAAACACCGCAGCATCGCCGGCACCAGATACGCAAAGCTCTTTCCGACCCCCGTCCCTGCCTCCGCAAGCAGATGCGTTTTCTCCGCCATCGCTCGCGCAACCGCCTCGGCCATCTCCACCTGCTGCAAGCGCGGCTCATACCCAGCCCCGAACGCCCCCGCGATCGGTCCCTGCTTTGCAAAGAATGCCCGAACCTCTTCCGTCATCGCACGATCCTACAGCCTCCACCTCCCCCAGATCATCTACTTTGCACGCTGCAGCAGTGCAGATTCGCAGGAGAGGCAGCGAGACCGACTCTGTAAACTCAATCCGTGAAGCAACGCATCTATCTCGATACGTCCGTCCTGAGTGCCCTTCATGACGATCGCGCTCCCGAACGCCGTCTCCAAACCCAGGAGTTCTGGAATTCCTTAAGTGCGTACGAGGCCTCAACCTCAGAATTGACGCGGCAGGAAATCGGCGACACTCCCGATGCCGCACTCCGAGCCAGAATGCTTGAGTCGCTGGACGCACTCGTCGTCTTTCCGATCAGCGCAGCGATGCAGCAGTTTGCGGCCGCTTACATCGATGCCGGGATTTTTCCCCGCACGCAAGAGGCCGATGCCATTCACGTTGCGGCAGCAGTCCTGACCCGTCACGACGTTCTCTTGTCTTGGAATTTCAAACATCTCGTCAACAGACGCCGCCGAGCACTCGTAAACGCGACAAACATCTCGCTTGGGGCCGCGACCGTCGATATCATTTCTCCGCTTGAGCTTTAGTCCAGTCTTCGTCCTTGGATCGCATTCAATGCCGATGATTCCACGCAATCCTCAGTACTTCAACTACCCCAGCGTGGCCACTCAGGCCGGCATTTCGGAAAGCGATCTGTCTGCAATCGAGACCCGTGTGCGTCAGGACTTTCCGAACGATCAGATGATGTTCGAATTGCGAATGCTTCGTACTTGCCGCGCGATCCAAAGCGGAACTGCAACGGTAACAGACGCACTCTCGCGCGATGACCGCTCATCCGCTGCATGAATGTGGCATGGCTCTGCGGCCAAACGGGCCGCCGGTCAGCCCCCGTGTACTCCACCCTTCGTGTGCAGAAAAACGGCACCCTCGTGGGTGCCGTTCATGTACATCAGAAGTTGCTGACAAACTCTCTGTATCTTCCTCCGCGCCTTTCTGTGTTGAACCGTCTTCTCACTTCAACGTCTTCATATCAATCACAAACCGATACTTCACGTCATTCTTCAGCATCCGCTCATACGCCTCGTTGATCTTCTGAATCGGGATGATCTCGATGTCCGACGCAATCTTGTGCTTTGCGCAGAAGTCGAGCATCTCTTGCGTCTCCTTGATTCCGCCGATCAGCGATCCCGCGATCGCCCGCCGCCGGAAGATCAGATTGAACACTGTCGGCGAGGGGTGCGGATGCTCCGGCGCACCGACCAGACACATCGTCCCGTCCCGCTTCAGCAGCACCGCGTACTCATCCAGATTGTGCGGGAACGCGACCGTATTCAGAATGAAGTCAAACGTTCCCGCGTGCTTCGTCATCTCCGCAACGTTCTTCGAGATCACCACCTCATCCGCGCCCAGCCGCAAGCCATCCTTCACCTTGTGCGCCGACGTGGTAAACAGCACTACCCTCGCGCCCATCGCGTGCGCGATCTTCAGGCCCATGTGCCCAAGCCCGCCCAGCCCGACGATGCCCACCTTCTGGCCCTTCTTGATGTTCCAGTGACGCAGAGGCGAATACGTCGTGATCCCCGCGCACAGCAGCGGCGCGGCAGCCGCCGGATCCATCCCCTTCGGAAGCTTCAGCACAAAGTCCTCATCCACCACGATCTGCGATGAATAGCCGCCGTAGGTCTGCGTGCCCGGTGCCGAACCTGTCGGTGCTTTGTGATCGATGCTGTTGTACGTGAACGTGATTTCCTTGTCGCAGTACTGCTCCAGCCCCTGCTTGCAGCTCGGGCACTTGCGGCACGAATCCACCATGCACCCCACACCCACCATCCCGCCCACTTTGAACTTCTTGACACTCTTCCCGACCGCCGTCACCCGCCCGATGATCTCGTGCCCGGGAATGCACGGAAACGTCGTCCCCTTCCACTCATTCCGCGCCGTGTGCAAGTCGGAGTGACACACGCCGCAGTACATGATCTCGATCTGCACATCCCTCGGCCCGACCGCCCGGCGCTTGAACTCAAAGTGCGCCAGCGGGCTCGTCGCTGATTGCGCCGCAAATCCGATCGCCACGGTCGGTTCTTTGGAAACAGCCGCGATCACGCGCGGTGATTTGTGAGAAATGGAATTGTGACCAGCCGAACGGCCCTTCGTTTTCGTCGCAGTCGCCATGGATATTCCTCCGTGTTGGCGCACAGTAGTCCGTGCCGCCACTCGTGGCTCTGCACAACCCACGCCGCCCGCAATTTCCGCATTCAGCAATCCAATATCCGGATCCCGAATTCCGATTTCAGGCTCCCCGCCAAACCTTCACAACCCCGCCCGCACTCCGCGCTCTGAAATCCGAAATCCGAAATCCCCCATTCCACATTCTCAAAACACAATCTTCACGCCCGCGAACGGTCCATTAAACATCATGTCGTACTCGAACCGGTCCCGCCCGCTCCCCGTTGAGTAGGTGTCGCTCAACCAGCGCCACCCGGCGAACAGCCCGACGTGCCGGGTGAAGTTCACATTCAACATCGTCAGCGCATTCCACGTCAGGTCCGACATCCCCGTTCCCACATCGATGCGACCCGACAGCGAAAACGTTTCGTTGAACGCGAGCTCGCCCCGAATTCCCGCGAATCCATCGATCCACGTCTCGTTATGGCTGCGGCCGCCGATCGGCGTGCTGATCTCCGTATCCAAAAGCCAGATCCGCGTGCCCGCGATCGGCTCCAGCCGCACCTTCACCGATGAATCCGACGCCGCACCCGGGAGCACTCCGTCGTGGATGGCGTACGCGCCGCCCAGCTCGAAGATGCCCGACTTGTAATTCACCTCGACCGGCAGGTCTTTTACATCGTTGCCCAGGTGCATGTACATCACATCGCCGAAGACCGTCCACTTGTCCTTCGTCGCCTCGAGGTGGATGCACCCGGCAAAGCGGAAGTTGTCCCACAGCGCGTTCCACGTATCGCCCACGCTCATCGACACATTGGCGTTCACCAGCCCGATCCCCACATTGCCGTGCTGCGCCGGCACCCACAAGTACGGCGCGATCACAAATGTCCACGGCTTCCCGTCCAGTTGCAGCGCGGGCGAGACCTCGCCCTGTGCGGCGGGTGCCGAGCTGCTTGCCGTGTGGACGTTCTGCTGATCCACCTGCGGCTCGTCCGCGAGGCAGACCGTCGCCGCGAGCCCGCTCAACAACACCAGACCGATCGTCATCGAATTGCTCATTCCAAACTCCCGGAAAACCAGCGTCCCAGACCCGCGCTGCCCGCGCGAGCCGAAAAGTGTAACTTCACTGCGACTGCGCCGCCCGCGCTTCGGTTGCCTCGCTCGTGTACAGCGACACCAGTCTCGCAACCATCAACGCCATGTAAAACAGCCCCGTCGTCGATTCCAGCATCGCCAGCATCCGCGCAAACGGCGAGATCGGCACGATGTCCCCGTACCCCACCGTGTTCAGCGTGATGAAACTGAAATACAGCGATGTCACCCCCTGCATCGTCGGTGGGGGCATCCCCTCCGGCGTCGGATTCGAAAACGCGAACGCGTTGGGCTGCAGTTCCGCCACCATCGTGTACGCCAGCGACCACACCAGCCCGAAAATCAGATACACCGCAATCCCCGCCGACAGTACCTCCGAATTCACCCGCGGCGCGCGAACGATGAACTGCACCAGGTTCACCGTCACGAACGTCATGAACACCATCGCCCCGAACACAAAGAGTATCGGCGGCATCTGGTGCGGATGCGTGTGATTGGCCCATCGCAGAATCAACGCGGGCACCATCAGCGTGATCGCAAGTACCAGCGTGCGCCGCTTGGCTCCGATCGCCAGCACCCCCGAGCACAGCACAAAGGACACCGCGATGCTGATCCCGATCTCGCCCCAACTGAACTGCTCAAACACCGGTGTACAGATCACCAGCGTCACCAGCGCGCCCAGAAACAACGCAACCGAGTGCTTCCGCATCCCCGGCTGCATCAACTCCGTCGCGATCTTGAAATGCCGCCGCGCCACATGCCGAATTCCTCGGGGCGTCTGCCCCGAAGAATTCGCAGCGGCCTTCGCGGCAGCGGGGGGCAACCCCGCTCCCCCGTTCGATCCGCCCGGCGTTTGGCTCACGGCTTTTCCACCCACAGCGCCACCGATTCCGTCACGCTCAGATTGATCAGATTCCCCACCGTGATATCCGCCAGGTTCACGCTCGGCGCAACCTTCAACACCCGCTCATTCCCCGCCGGCCCGCGCACCGTGATCTGCCGATTCACCGAATCGACCCGCAGCACCGTCGCGCTGATCACCGCCGTATCCGCAACCATCATCCCCGGCCGCTCGCCCGCCTTCGAGCGCACGACAACGCGATCAACTCCCATGCTGGGCGGCGCGCCGTTGCTCGGCCCAACCCACACAACCGCCGCCTCCGACACACTCGCGCGGACAATGTCGCCCACCTTGATGTTGTTGAAGTTCCGCGCCTCCGGCCCGACCTTGTACGAGCTGACTCGTCCATCCGGCCAAGCCAGCGTGACAACCCGCGTGTTGTAATCAATCGCCTGCACCGTCGCGGATGCCGAAGCGCTCTCAGCCTCGAGCGCGCCCACCGTCTCATCCGCCGGCTTGTTCGTGTTGCAGCCCGAAAGCACGAGGCCCGTTCCGACCACAGTTCCAACCGCCAACGCCGCCAGCATGCAGGAGATTCGATTCACGTTTCAAGTTCCTTTCGCATTCGCACCAACGAGCCCAGCACCGGAGCCCAGCACCGAAGGCAAGCCCCGAAGGCAAGCCCCAAAGCCCGCCCGTCCAATCACCCGAGCCATCTTCAGCCCGTCCGCCCATCGTACCGATTCCAACGCCCCCCGTCACTCCCCGCCGCGGCAACAGATCACACGCCCCGCCCGCTCCAACTCGCTCGCGCCACCCGCTACGAAATCCCCTGTCAAAGCAGGTGTCACGTCGAACCGCTCAAGACCAACACCGCAAACTCCGAATTCCGCAAAGTCCTCCCACATTGCCAAAGGGGGAGGTGGCAGTGCGCAGCGAAGCGAAGCAATGACGGAGGGGGTTCCGGAACACCCCAGACCCACATCGCAAAATCCAAATCTCTTCTCCCTTCTTCTCCGTGTCTCTGCGCCTCTGTGGTGAATGCCTTTCCGCCTTCCGCAATCCGACATCCGCTCAAAAACTTTCATCACCGCAAATGCCATAGAACGTTGCAAGATTTCGCATCCCAGCGGCAACTCCTACGCAGACATCATCCTTCACGCTCGCTCTCTCATCTGCTCAATCGCGGAGGCTTTGCCATGCGGAACAAAAGTTGTCTCGTCGGCCTTTCCATGCTCGTCGCAAGCGCGGGAGCAGCCACGCCCGCCCTGGCGATCACGTTCAACCTCACTCCCGTCACCGTCGTCGCGCCGAATTACATCGGGCCGATCGCGATCATGGGCAGCGTGAGCAACGTTTCCGGTCGCCTCAACAGCACCGCTGTGAACTTCGCGTTCAACTCAACCTTGACCGCAGGCATCAACGGCGTCGGTCCGCATTTCGACGCGGGCTTCCTTGCATGGAACGGCATCGGAACGTACACCGGCGCGATCTACATCATGCAGATGGATTCGACGTGCCTTGGCTATTCCGGCGGCATGCCGCTCGGTCACTACGCCTACAACCCAGGCGGCCCCGGCGGCTTCTCGGCCATCCGCCTGACCTACAGAAGTTCAACGGGAGTCGATCAAACCGCAACCGCGCGATACTCCATCGATGTGGTCCCCTCTCCCGGCCCGCTGGCAACGCTCACCCTCGCGGGCGTGTGCGCAGGCCGTCGCCGACGCCGAGGCAGCTAGCACCGACCTTCCAGCATCCCCCATTCAACCATCAAGCCCCGCTCGGACCGGCTGGAGCTTCGCCCCAAGGTAAATGCGCACGTCACGCTTGCTGACAATGTCCGTGGTGTCGGAGAGCATCACTTCGTGCAAGCCATCAGCATTGATGCACACCAGGAAGAGCTTGCCGCTTTGAAGTACTGCGTGCGCATCGCCCGGCGGTGCGTCGGGCCACCACCAGCTTTCGATGCGCTCCGCGACATGGGGCTCCGCCTCAACCAGTATGCGCTCGAACGAAGAGTTCAGACCCTCCAGCGTGCGTTCGATGTACGAGACAAATTTCGCAACGTCGGTAAGCCCGTGCTTCGGCGGCCAAATCACCAGTCGAACGCCGCTGCGCTGCGCAACGGTAATTGGCCCTGCCGGACCGTAATGCCTGTTCACGTTTACCGAGGAATGAAATTCCTCGAGAGTCAACGTGCCGAGCAGAGCAGAGTGGATTGTCTTCGGGAAGGGTTCGGCCATTGGTATCAGTGAAATTGGTCTGCCAGTCTCAAGCGTGCGCCGCTGCTCTTCCGAGTCGTTCCATGAAGTCGTCCGGATTCATGGCCAGATTCGGGGCGACTTTGGTCTTCCGCGGACCGGACACTCAATCAAGATATCGAATAGATGCATTGTCGATTCGTGCCACGGATCTTGGCAGAGCAAGTTCCGCATCCGCCGCGTTCCAGCCCGGCGGGCTGACGTTGAGTAGCCGGGGCGTGAAGCGAGTCTTCGAGCGCCACCCCCGGAAAGAGCGCCACCCCCGCCGACTTCCAGTTTCGAGCACCCCGAAGGGGTGCAGGAAAATCCCGTCGCCATCCTCGACGTGTCAGCCATGTCCTCGAACGCTGTCAGGGATGTCTCCGGTCTATACAGCTCGGCAAGGTCAGTGGCTCGACGCGTTGGGTGGATTCAGACTTGGGGAGGACCGGAAGGTCAATGCCACCCGTCGCGGCGGCGAAGTCGCATAGCAACGTTCTCGGTGAGAGAGCCACTCTTGCCGATCGTCGTGTATGCCGACGGCCTCGAGCGGAGGTGCCGGAGGGCGGCAGCCACGACAAGTAAGAACCGCTGTAGCCGCAATCACCGCCGCGTTCGGCTGCGCGGAACCGTCGAAGGCGGCTCTACTATCGCAGAAGTTGCTGAGTGCAATAGTGAGACGAACGGAGCTCGCGAGAAGGATGCTTTGAGCGTTGTGGCCTTCGTTTTTGGAACTGTAATGCGGTAATCCGCGTGCCGCAGGAATGCTACAAGCACATCGTTCACAACAACACTTGGCCCACTGGTCACGAACGACAACATCAAGTGCAATCCGATATGCGGATAATGACAGTCGATGTTCGCGTTGTCACGCGAAGTCTTGATCTCGAGCCCATCCGGCACGCGGACGGGCTTCTTCTCCTTGCCGCGAATCGCCGCGCCGATTTCCTTGTCGTCGCGGGTGCGAACGGGCAACTTCGAGTAGTCGTAAGTCTTGACGAAGACATCGGGATAGTCGCTCTTGCTGTTCCCGGCGAGCGCGCCGCCCGGATACTTGGACAGCAAGTACCCGGTAACGACCGTGCTGACGGTGTCGCCGGCGACGAACGCCAGTAAAACACCTTCGCGGGCCAGAAGTTCATCAATGCGGGCAACCTCGCCCGGCGCGTCGATCTGCGATTTGAGCGATGCCCACGCGGAGCGGAGCAAGGCAGGCGAATTCAAGACTTCTTCGACGTACACGCGAAGTCCCGGCGCTTCCTGAATCAGCCACGGCACCAGTGCGTTCACGGCGGTCAACGCTCGCTTGTGCCAGCCGAATCCCGCGGGCGCGTAGGCATCCAACTCGGGCTTCGCCGCCTTCACCTGAGCCAACACATGGGCAAGCGCTGTGATGTCAGCCATTGGCGCTCGCTTCGCGGAACAGTTCCGCAGCCGGGACGCCCAGCGCGTCGGCGATCCTCCACACGTTCTTGATTCCGGCGTTCCGTTCCCCGCGCTCGATGCCCCCGATGTACGTCCGGTCGATCTTCGCGAAGCGGGCCAACTCCTCTTGGCTCAGCCCTTTGAACGTGCGGATTTCCCGCACCCGCTCGCCGAACGACTTGAGAACGTCCCGTTTCGCCATGAAGCAGAATCATGGCGACTGGGGTCGATCAGTCCACGGACTATGAGTACCATGTGGCACATGCCCCCTCTCGCCCCATTCCGCCCGGTACGATCCGCCATACGACCCCAGAGGAGTCGACGAAAGGCGATGACCAAGGCCGCCCCATCCAAACGCTTCGCAGAGTTCTTCGCCGGGATCGGCTTGGTCCACGAGGCGTTGAAGGACACGGGCTGGGAGTGCGCGTACGCCAACGACATTGACCCAAAGAAGGAGTCAATGTACAGGGGACACTTCGGCGAGTCGCCGTACTACCACCTCGGCGACGTGTGGGACACGGCAGGTGTGCTCAAACGCTTGGAGGAAAGACCCTTCCTAGCGACCGCCTCTTTCCCCTGCACCGACCTTTCGCTTGCGGGCCACTGGAACGGATTTGACGGCGAAGCATCGTCTACCTACTTCGGCTTCATCAACGCCATCAGAGAACTCGGCGATGCCAAGCCCAAAGTCATCATGTTGGAGAACGTGACCGGCTTCCTGACCAGCAAGGGTGGCGCGGACTTCGTTCGGGCCGTGACCACACTTGCGGAGTTGGGCTATTGGGTCGATGCCTTGGTGCTGGACGCCAAGATGTTCGTGCCGCAGAGCCGCCCGCGCGTCTTCGTCGTCGGATTCCATGAAAGCCTGCAATCGCCTCGGATCATTCGGCAGGGACAGCGCGCGATGTTCGCCGATGCGTGGCAGACGGCGATCGACGATGCGGGAACGCTGCGGCCCCAGGTGTTGCGCAAACTTATGGCCGAAACCAATCTGCCCACCGGCTGGGCGACGCTCGAACTCCGGCCCCCCAAGCAAGCGAAGTACGAACTCGCGTCGGTCATAGATACGGGCGACGATCAAGACTGGTGGGACAATGCCGCCAACGACAAGCATTACGCGATGCTCTCTGCCCTTCACCTCGCCGAAGTCGAGCGTCGACGTGCTGCGCGCGGTTTGCACGTCGGAACTGTGTACCGGCGTTGCCGCAACGACGAGATGCGTGCCGAAGTTCGCTTCGATAATCTCGCGGGCTGCCTGCGCACTCCCAGAGGCGGGAGCGCGCGACAGATCGTCATCGTCATCGACGACGGGCGGGTCCGATTCCGCTGGATGTCCCCTCGTGAGTACGCCCGGCTGCAAGGCGCGCCGAACTTCGTTCTGGCCGAGAATACCATCCAGTCACTCTTTGGCTTCGGGGACGGTGTGTGCGTGCCGGTCATCCGCTGGATGGACAAGAACATCCTGACGCCGGTGTATGAAGATGAGTGCGTACCACGCCAAGCAATTCCTGCAAAACGAGCCTTGGTCAAGTAGGCAAGCACCGTTTCGCGGTCTGATTGTGGCGACAAGATGGCTGTGCTCCGGAGCTTCTGCGCAATGCCCACAACCACCTCGACCGCGCCGTCGACATGTGCCACCGCGACCACTCCTTCTCCAGCGAGCGTCGGCGGTCGAATACCTCTTTGATCTCCAACAGAAACTCACCGCCCCGCTGACAGCAACGGCGAACCAGTTGAATCGAAAGTGTTCGTAAACGGCAAGTCGAAATGGCAGGAGTGACGATGTTGACGCTTGCTTCAGAACTTACCGACTGGTTGTCGACAGTCGCCAACATTCTGGTCGCGATGTGTACCGCGATCGCCGTGTGTATTGCGAGGCGCGGGCTTAGAACGTGGCGCGAACAGGTCGACTACGAAATCGATCACGCTCTCGCGCGGCGATTGCTTACGGAAACATATCGGTTGCGGGATGCCGTTCGCACAGCTCGCCGACCGATCATGAGTGCCGTGGAGTTCAGGCGCGCCCATTCGAAGCTGCGCGATGAGCTTGGCGTCACGGCCATAGAAGGAGTTGACACTTCCTTGCTTCAGGTGCCAGCACTAGGAATGCGATGGGACGAAGTACTCCAAGTCCAACGGGCAGTCGAGCGCGAGGTGTGTGAAGCAGAAGCCATTTGGGGGAAGGCGTGGGCGTCAGAGTTCCGCACCGTCGCATATCGGCCCGCTTCCATGCTCCAAGATGCGATCAATGAATACTCAATTTTTCACGACACGCCCGGCGGCATGGAGCACGACCGGGCGGACCGACTCAGGCGGACGATTTATCTCTCGGGAACACCGTCCAACCCCGATTCGATCGAACTTGCAATTGAGGACAGCATCCCAGTAGTAGAGCAGTTGGTTGCGCCGAAACTGCGACCCCGGCTTGCGTTGGATGATCTGTTTGATTGACGCAAAGCAGGAACAGAAGAGCGTGGGACGGCGGGTGGTATTGCCCTTCCAATTTCCCCCGCACGTTCATCCGAGTGTCGTGCTACTGACCTCGCGAACCATTTTCCACCCATAAAAAAACTCGCGCACCTCCCAGAGATGCGCGAGTCAATTTGCTTCAATCAAAGAGCCTTTTCCAGATCTGCGAACCTACCTCTTCACTCCCTCCCCCCCTCCGCCTTCTTCATCGCCTCTTCCAATTTCTTCACATCCTCCGCCGACAACTGCGGCCGATCCAGCTTCACCGTCAGCTTGTTCAGCTTCGCCGTCAACGCGAACGGCGGCTTGTAATCCGCATCGTTCACGCCCGTCAGCGTGTCCGAACCAATATCAAAGCTCTCGTCCCACTGCAGGATCAGCGGGATCGTGTGCGGCATCGTCTGCGTCGCCACCACCTTCCCGTCCACCTTCAGCGTTCCCGTTCCCGGCCGGCCGATGCCGCTCAAGCTGTTGAACGCCAGCGTTGCCGCGCCCAGTCCGTCGTACTTGAAATCAAACTCGAGCGTGTGCTTCCCCGGCCCGATCGCGTCCGGCCCTTCCCACCGAATCCGCTTCAGATCCACCAGGTTCCAGCACCAAACCGGCTTGCCCTTCACGAGATAGAACCCGTATCCACCGAAGCGCCCGCCCGAAGTCAGGATCATTCCTTCAGCGCTACCCGCGGCAGGCACATCAATCTCCGCCGTCACCGTGTACGACGTGTTCAAAAGCAGCGGCGAATCGCCCTGCGGCAGACCCACCATCGGCATCGTGTACACAAACTCCGAGCGTCCCGCCGTGATGTTCGGCCGCGGCGCAACCAGCCGCGTCGCCACCGACGCATCCAGCGGCAGAACCTGATACTTCTTCGCTTCCTGCGCGAAGATCTGCTTCATCTCCGCCAGCTTCTCCGGATTCTGTGCCGCGATGTCCGTCGCCTGCGAGTAATCCTTCGTCAGGTCGTACAGCTCCCACGTCACGTTGTTGAACGGGTCCGGATTCACCGCGCCCACCACATCCCACGGCGAGCGAATCACCTTCGTGCTCGCGAGCCACCCTTCGTGATAGATCGCGTGGTCGCCCATCATCTCGAAGTACTGCGTCTTGTGTGTTGAAGGCGCATCCTTGTTCTTCGCATCGAACGTGTACGCAAAGCTCACGCCCTCGATCGGCGACTGCGTGATCCCGTCCACTTGATCGGGCTGCCGAATGCCCGTTGCTTCCAGAATCGTCGGCACCACGTCGATCAGGTGATGGAACTGGCTGCGCACGCCGCCCACATCCGTGATGTGCCCCGGCCACGAAACGCACATGCCCTGCCGCACGCCGCCCAGGTGCGACGCGATCTGCTTCGTCCACGAGAACGGCGTGTCAAACGCCCACGCCCAGCCCACCGCCATGTGGTTGTACGTCAACTCCGTACCCCACACGTCGTAGAAATCCTTGAGCTGGATCTCCACCGGCACCTGCACGCCGTTGAACATCGCCACTTCGTTCGGCGTGCCGATCAACTGCCCTTCCGCGCTCGTGCCGTTGTCACCGTTGATATAGATGATCAGCGTGTTGTCCAGTTTGCCCATGTCCTCGACGGCCTGGATGACGCGTCCGATCTCGTGATCGGTGTATGCCGCGTATGCCGCGAAAACTTCGACCTGCCGGATGTACAGCTTCTTCTCGTCTGCCGTGAGCTGATCCCATTCCTTGATCAGGTCCTTCGGCCACGGCGTCAGCTTCGTGTCCTGCGGAATGACGCCGAGCTTCTTCTGATTCGCAAAGATCGTCTCGCGCAGCTTGTTCCAACCGCCATCAAACAGCTTCATCGCGCTGATCTTGTCCACCCATTCCTTCGTCGGATGGTGGGGGGCGTGCGTGCCGCCCGGCACGTAGTAGCAGAAGAACGGCTTCGTCGGATCGATCTGATTCATCCGGTTCAAGTAGTCGATCGCATCATCCGCCTGCGCCGTGGTCAAGTTCCAACCCGGCTTCCCCTCGAACGGATAGATCTGCGTCGTGTTCCGGAACAGATTCGGCGCCCACTGATTCGCGTCGCCCCCGACAAACCCGTAGAAGTATTCAAACCCCATCCCCGTCGGCCAGAGATCAAACGGCCCCGCCTGGCTCGCGGCGAATGTCGGCGTGTTGTGATCCTTCCCGAACCAGCTCGTCGCAAACCCGTTGTCCCGCAGAATCCGCCCGATCGTCGCCTTGTCCTTCGCGATGATGCTGTTGTACCCCGGGAATCCCGTCGACTGCTCCGAGATCACACCGAACCCCGCCGAGTGATGGTTCCGCCCCGTGATCAGCGCCGCCCGCGTCGGCGAACAGAGCGCGGTCGAATTCATCTGCGTATACCGCAGCCCGGTCTTGGCAATCCGATCGAGCGCGGGCGTCGGAATCACGCCGCCAAACGTGCTCGGCACGCCATACCCCGAGTCATCCGTCATGATCAGCAGCACATTCGGCGCGCCCTTCGGCGGCACAATCCGCGGCGCCCACCACGGCGTGCTCTGCAACGCATTCTCCTTGATCACGCCCCCGAACTTCGGATCCGGCGCCGGCAACTGCTTGCCATCAATTGAAGTGGTCGCGCTCGGCGACCCCAATTGCCCCGTCACCTGCTGCGCGCGAGCCTGCACGCACGCGCCCACGAACGCCACCATCGCCATCACAAGTCCCGAACTTTTCATGTGTCACTTCCCCGATTGCGAGCCCGCTTTGGGTCGCGCCAATAGATTAACCGCCGCGCCGTTCGTTTTCGATTCGTCCAACAAAAAACCGGACACGCTCTCGCGCATCCGGCTCTTGATTGTGTCAATCACCTGTCAAAACAAGCAGATTTAGCTCGCCTTCTTCACCGCCGGAATCTTCCACGTCCCATCGATGATCGACGGCGCAGTCTCCTTCGGCCAGTACAACCGAAGCATCGGGATGAACCGCCCCTTCGGCGCGGGCAGCCAGTTCGATTCCTTGTCCGGTCCCGGATTCTCATTCTGCAGATACACATCCACCGAGCCGTCCGCGTTCTCCTTGAACTTCGTGCGGCTGCTCACCGTGTACCTGTTCAGCGGATTATCCACAAAGAAGAAGTCCTGGTCATACATCGTCAGCGACCAGAACCCGTTCACCGGGGGCATCTGCCCCTTCTCGAACCGCATGACGTACTTCGAGCTGCCTTCATACGGCTTGCCCGCCGCATCGGCTTCCGATGTCGGATACACAGCATCCTGCGGCCGATTCGCGCCGAGACCAATCGCCGTGATCAGCGCGCGCTGAATGTAGTCGGTGCCGTAGATGCCCGTGTCCGTCGTGAAGACCCAGCCATTCTCGTGCGTTCCCGCAGTCTTGAAGTGGCCCATGATCTTTTCAAAGCCGACCTTCGGAACCTGCGTCATCGCCTTCGCGCCATCCGCGCCCCACGCCGCGGCATTCACCGGCTGACCCGCCACAATTCCAAGCCGTCCGAGCTTCGCAATCATCGGCGCATCCGCCGGCGCAGGCGGATTCTCCTTCATCAACTGCGCCAGCATCGAGAAGTACTGCTCCGCGCTCATCTCATTCACAAGATCGCGCACCGACTTCTTCATGTCGATCGAAGCATCAACCTTCCCCGCCGGCGGCGTGAACGTCGTACCCCAAGTGCTCAGCGGCTGCACCGTCACCTTGTCCTGAATCGCATGCACCAACTTGTAATCTTCCGGCGTTCCCGTGCAGTAGATGCGACCAAGCAGCCAGACGATCGAAGTCGGAGACTTGTACTCAGTCACTCCCGCGGGCAATGTTCCCTTCCAACCCGGACCCGTGATCGCCCACGTCTGCGCCTTCGTTCCCGTCGTGCGCTTGCCGGGAACATCAAACACATTCGTCCAACCATCAAGCATCGGCATCAGGAAATACCGATCGTTCATGTCCGGAATGCTGACAACCCACGGCTCCGCGCCGACATCAAGCCAAGCCGTCGTGTACAACGTGTCCGCATTCGGCGCAGTCACATCGCGGAACTTCGCGTTCGGGTACTCGCGCAGCCGCACAACGTTCCCCATCGGCGCGCGAGTTCCTTCCGGCGCCGCCACATTCGTCATCACCCTGCGGCTCATTTCCATGGTGACGAGGGGGTAGCCGAAGATGTACGCTTCGGTGCCTAGGGCGAGTGCTTCCTTCTCGCTGAGTGGGGCGGGCGCTTCGGCGCGGGTGATGGATGGGGCGAAGGTGCATGCTGCTGAGGCGGCGGTGAGGGCCGCGGCACAAATACCGGACTTCAACATGAGATGCTCCAAGGCGAATGCCGCGGATCTTTCCCTTGATCGCGTGCTTCGTTGAATAAGACTAGCAAACTCGTCCGTGACTTTGCGGAGGGACCAGAAGGTCAAAAACGGCTGTTGGGCGCGCCCGATTGAGTTTGGGTGGGGGTCAGCGCTTGCGGGTGGCCCACTTGTAGGCGGCGGCGGTTGAGAATGGGATGAGGAGTGCGAGGGCGACCAGTCGCCAGAAGGCGCGGTCGATGACCTGGTTGGATCCGGTTTGGACTTCTTGAACGGCGGTGCGGATGACGCCGGAACCTTGTGTCGCGCCTTGTGTGATGGTGGGGGAGGCGAGCAGGTTTTCGATTCGCTCGACGAGTTTGGTCATGCGTTCGACGGTCTCGCCGGTGCGCTCGGCGGCAGTCGTGAATTCCTGCATCGGCTGGCGATTTGGATCGCGCGGGGCTGCGCCGGGCTCGGGGGCGAAGCGGGTGGTGAGGACATCGGCCGCGTTCACAAGATGGGTGAGGCGTTCGGCGAGTTTGTCGGCGGTGGCGGAGGTCTCGCGGAAGTCGCGCATTGTGCCGCTCATGCTTCCCTGCGCGCGCTCGAGATCATGGAGCACGGCGATGCGCTGGACGCTCACCGCCTCGTTCACCTGCGCAACCAGCCCCTCGCGTTCGCGCTTGACAAACTCAAAGGCCTGTTCGATCGCCTGTTCGCGCTGCACGCGGACCACTTCGGGCAGCGTCGCTGCCACATCGCTGAAAGTCTTGGTCGATTCGCTGGCCTGCTTGACCGACTCGAGAAGCTGCACAAACTCGGGCGCGCGGAGCAGATTCTGATAGAGCAGCTCGATGTTCCACTTCACGATATTCGCCGACCGGCTCGCGAAGAAGAACACACGCTCCGCCAGCATGCGTGAGCGTGCGACCTCGCGCTGCGCCGGGTCCAGCCCCGCCAAAGGGTCGAGCGCAAAGAGCGAGAGCAGGCTGGTGGTCTGCGTGCTCGCCATCGGCTTGCCCTGTTGACGCCGGCTGCCGAAGTCTTCCAGCCGCACGTTGGCCACATAGGTGGCGTTCGGGTTTTCGGCTCGCCACGCATCGATCATCTCCCGCAGCTCTTGCTGCTGCACGGGCGTCATCGCGCGATCCGCCACCCGCCAGATCTGTTGTTCCTGCGCGCGATAAACCGCGACGAGATTCGCCTGCGTCTCCGCGCCCAGAATGTCTCGTGCTTGAGGCGTCTCCAGCACCATCCGCTGCAGCGTCACCAGCGTGATCATGTCGGCGAGCGCAACAAACGGATTCGGGCTTGACGCGATCGAGAGCGAGGCGTTGGCGTTGGAAAGGTTGACCTCAAGCGCCGCTCGCCGCAGCACCGTCGCACGCTCGCCTTCGGGCGAGAGGAAACCGGCCTCGGCGGTCTCGGCGCGGCCCTGCGCCGCCACCTCGCGCCAGCTCTGCGTGATCGCGGCATTGAACGAATCGGAGAACGACATGACTTCCGATTGAATCTCGGTCGGCGTCATCTTGCCCGGGCCGATGGCCTGCTCACGCCCGCCGGTGTTGCGCGAGAACATGCCGCAACTAGGGAGCATGCACATCGCCGTCACCAATCCAACGCACGATACGATCCGCACGCACCGCCGAACGCTCGTCAACATGGCTGAATTTCCACGATGAACTTGTTTGTGACTGGAAGACCCGCGGGGGCCGCAAGGAGATCCGAGCGCCCGGGGCTCTCCAGGACTCGAAATCAGCCCGTAATCTACCATCCCCGCTGGCGGCTGCCCCGCCAATTGCACAGACGGGGCGAAACCGCTCCCAAGCTTTGGGCACGCGGCAAGCCCCCCGCGCTCGCGCAGGGCACAAACCCGCACAGCTCAGTTCATCGTTCGCGATCGCCGGCGCGACGAAAGGATTGCCGCCGCCCCGAGCGCGAGCACGCTCCCCGGTGCAGGGACGATCGTCATCGTCGCGTTCAAGTTGCCCCAGCCCGACGCGGGGAAGCCGGGACCGACGTGCTCGGTCACATCGCCCGATGCACGCATCAGGACTTTGTAATTGCCGATCGCCAGCTCGGAACTCCACACCGAGTTCGACCACACGCGATAGTCACTCGGGAGACTGCCCTGCGCAACGCCGATGTTCCACGAATCAAAGACGAGGGCGTTGGTGTCCGCGTTGTAGATCAGGAAATACGCGTTGATGTTGGTCGGAGTAGACGGCTTCAGGCTGCCGCGAAACGCTCTGCCGCTCAGACTCAAGTTCACCGTCGCCGGAGCGCCCGTCACGGAGAAACGGACATCCATCGTGTCGTTATCGAAGATCGTGCTTCCGCTCGGGTGCTCTGCGTGGCCTTCAAAGCGTGCCTCGATGAGCGAGGAACTCACGGAGGAATAGTGCTTGTGAAACCCGCGCAGCGTCACCGAATGCACGCCGACACCCGTGAAGGTGCTTACCTCGTTGTAGTTGCTTGCGGGCTCCCAGAAATAATCCGCAAAGGCCCGCGCGGTCGTGGTGCGCGACCTGATCTGCACCGCGGCCAAAGCCTGCCGTTGGCAGCAAACGAATCGACGCTTTTTATGACCAAATCGATCCCAAGACGGAGTGGAGATTCAACGCTGCGGCCGAGCGGCGCATGAAGGTCTTGGCTCGGACGTGGCGGAAGTGACCTTTTTGATTATCGAGCTCACACCCAAACTCTCGCAGGTCGTTGCCGCGTGGTGCAAGGAGCAAGCCACGACCCTTCCGCGCGTCGAGTGGGAAAACAGTTCGATCGGAGCCGAACAAGTGCGATCAGAACTGCGGAGTCTACTTGCCGCTGTGGTCGTTCCGTGCGTCGAAGTGCGTGACGCCCGGCCGATTGATAATGTCTTTCTCGTTGAGTCTGGCAGCTTGTCCAAGTACATTGTGGACGCGTTCACCGACCGCCGCGAGATCAGGCTTTGGTCGCTGCCGAAGGGAGACTGCCTGCATCTTGATCCGACTGGCTGGGCGGAAGATCAGAACGAGATATTCATCGCGGGGAGTGGCGAGTTTGCGGCTGTGGTGAGCGCGCTTGCCGAGGTACTGGGCGGCATTGTGCGTGGGGCGGACTAAGGGAGCGTGGGATCAGCTACCCACATGGCGTTGGTACAAGAACTTGAGGCGGGTCCGCGCGGACGATGGCGAGAGCGTGCCGCTCCGATAAGACCTTGTTCGGAGGGAGAATCAGGAGATTTGCGAAGTATTGGCCCCTCGCCAGCCCAATTGTACGGCAAAATGCCGGAAGGAGTGAACCGTGTACGGCAGAATGCCGTATACTGCGTTATCGAGGAGGAACTCCCGTGTCCACGTTCCGCAACCCAAGTCCCGAGCGTCTCGAATTCCGGATTCCGGCGGAGCAGAAGGCGCTTATCGAGAGGGCTGCCGCGGCCCAGGGGCAGACGGTTTCTGGTTTCGCGCTTCGCACGCTTCTCGGTGCTGCGCAGGAAGTTGTACAGGCTGAGACGGAGCGCTCGCTTTCGGCTCGCGATTCGAGGCTGTTTCTCGAGTTGCTTTCTTCGCCTCCGAAGCCGAACGCCGCATTGAAAGCAGCGGCCTCGCGTTACAAGATTGCTCGTGACGGGGCCGCCCGCGACAGGGCTCGTCGTGGCAACTAGCCCGCTCGTATGGCGAGTTGAAGAACTCGATACAACGCACGATCGATCGAGCTTTTCCTGCGGGCAGGAATCGCTCGACAAATTCATCCGGCAGTTTGCAAGCCAGAATCAGCGAACGGGCGTGAGCAAGACTTTTGTCGCTCTCAAACCTGGTGAGCGGGTTGTGCGCGGATATTTTTCGCTTGCGGCCGGCTCCGTTCGAGTCGAGCAATTGACGGAGGCGCAGCGCAAGGGATTGCCGAAGTATCCGATTCCGGTTGCGCATTTGGGCCGACTTGCGGTCTGCCGCAGTGCGCAAGGGTGCAGGCTGGGCGAGTTTCTCTTGATGGACGCGCTGAGGCGAGTGAGCCAAACTGCGGAGGAGATCGGGATTCACGCGATCGAAGTCATTGCGATCGATGCTTCGGCCAAAGGATTCTACGAGAAATACGGGTTTGTTCGATTGCAGGACGATCCGCACCACTTGTATATGCCGATGGCGACGGTGCGGGCGCTGAAGCTGGAGTAGGCGTTCGGCAGGGGGCATTTGGCATTGGGCATTAGGGTTTCGGAGGTTCGCATATCCACGCGAACCCGTCTTTCATGATTTCCTTCCCGCCCGCATCCATCCCCACCGCACTGACGCGGCAATTCCCCACCGGCAACTCCACACCCTTCCACTCAAACACCCGATCCGGAAACTCGGTTGCCTTGAGCGTGCCCATCGACTTCTCGTTGATGAAGAGTTCGACGGCGGGCTGGTTGGAGTAGACCCGGACGGTTGTCGTGCCCGCCGGCCGGGGAGAGAAGCGCCGGCTCGCCACATACACCACCGGCTCGTCCGACCAATTCGCCTTGAAGAAATAGAACGCATCCTTCTTGAGCTTGCGGTCGTAGCTGACCACGCCCTTGTCATTCAGCGATTGGAACCCGCCTTCCTGGCGGATGGGCGTGGCGAAATCGAACATGTTCCAGAAGAAGGCGCACCACAACCACTCGCGCTTCTTCATCACGTTCCACGCCGATTCGTGCACCAGTGACTGGTATTCCTCTGGATGCCACGGGCCATTGTGGACGGGCATCCTGACGCTTCCGTCGATCGCAACCTCGTGATGCTGCGGGTTCGCGCCCGCGCCCCATTCGGAGATACCGACGGCGCGGGGCCGCGGGCCGGTGGCGATTGTGGCGTGCATCTCGTCGATCTTGCTCCAATCCGTGTGCTTGTCGACATACCAGCCGTGATAACGGTTGAACGCTATTGCGTCGGTGATGTCGTTGAATTCATCGGCGGGGCCGCCGTTATCGGCGAGGACGATGGGGCGTGAGGGGTCGAGGGCTTTGGCGAGGTCGTAGAGCTGCCGTGGCAGGGGGGAGCCTTTGTTGTTTGCGCGGCCCATCCAGAGCTCGTTGGAAATACCCCAGACGATGATGGAGGGGTGATTGAAGTTCTGCTTGATCATCTCGCGGAGTTGCTGCTGGATGTTGGCGGCGAACTCGGCGGTGTGCGGTGGGGGGGCGACGCGGTCGACGAGGGGGATTTCGGCCCAGACGAGGAGGCCGTTTTTGTCGCAGAGGGAGTAGGCGTACTCGGCATGCGGGTAGTGGGCGAGGCGGACGCCGCTGGAGCCCATCTCGAGGATGAGGTTGAAATCTTGCTCGTGATCTTCGCGCGAGATGGCCCAGCCTTTGTCTTTGCGATCTTGATGGCGGTTGGGGCCGTGGAGGGGATAGTGGTCGTCGTTGAGGAAGAGGCCTTTGTCGGGATCGAGGCGGATGGAGCGGAGGCCGAGGGGTTGGGTGATGGAATCGGTGACGATGCCGCGGTCGAGCGTTTCGATGGTGACGGTGTAGAGGTATGGAGCGGGCGCGCTGGAGGAAGGATGGCCAGACCAGAGGCGGGGGTTGGTGATGGTGAGTTCTTGGACGGCTTGGTCGGGAGTGTTCGGGGTCTTGAACAGAGGCTTCGCCGCGAGCAACGGGACGGTGACGGTTGTTTCGTTCTTGGCGATTTCAAGCCCTGCCGCGTCGCGGATGGTGCAACGGACAACGGCGTCCCACTCGCCGTTGCGTCCATCGAAGAGCATGTTGCGGATCTTGGTTGTGACCTGGACGCGAGCATGCTCGGGCGTGATTTCTTTTTGGAGGAGATAGACGCCGGGCGAGGCATCATCGAGGGGATCGATGGAGCGCGGGTCGAGCGTGAGGAAATGGACATCGCGGTAGATGCCGCCGAAGATGGCGAAATCTCCGGAGATGGGGGCTATGTCGGGGAATTTGGTGTTGTCGGCGCGGACGGCGATGATGTTTTCGCCGGGCTTGAGCGCGGCGGTGGCATCGAAGCAGAAGGCGGTGAAGGCGCCGCGGTGTTGGCCGAGCTTGGTGCCGTTGACGAAGACATCGGCGACGGCGGAGACGGCTTCGAAGCGGAGGTAGGTGCGCTTTGTTGCGGTTGGAGTGGGGGCGCCGGCGGCTTCGGGAGGGAGGGTGATGGTTTTGCGATACCAGCCTGGGCCGCGGTAGTAATCGGCTTTGGATTGTGCGTCGGTGGCGTTCCAGGTGTGGGGGATGTTGACCCTTTGCCAGGAACTGTCGTCGAAGGTGGGGGATTCGGCGCCGGGGACATCTTCGCGGATGAAACGCCAGTCGTCGTTGATGAGAATGTCTTGGCGGGGGGAGGAGGCGAGGGAGGGGAGGGTCGGGAGAGTGAGCACGATCGCACAAATGAACAGAAGGATTCGGGGCACGGGCGGCTCCTGGGGAGGGGCAGAGCTGTCAACTATCAGCTTTCAGCTTACAGCAAGACGAAGACGGAAGCTCAAATCGCAAATGGGCAAATGGCAAATCGCAAATCGGAAATCTGAAACCCCAAATCGCAATTCCGAATTCCGAATTCCGAAATCCGAAATCCGAAATCCCCTCTTCTCCGTGCCTCTGTGTCTCTGTGGTAAATGCCTTCTCCGTGTTCCTCTCCGTGTTGAACTGCTCTGCTACTTCGCAATTTTCTTGTACAGCGCCATCGCGAGCACCACAGAGAACGGCGCGACGATCACGATAATCAGCAAACGCCAGAAGGCGTAGTTGACAAGCTCCCTGCCCGAGCCCTGCACCTCCTGCATCACGGTCTGCAGCCCGCCGGATTTCTCGACCAACTGGGGCGAAGCGAGCAGGCGGTCGATGCTTTTGGTGAGTTCGGTCAGGCGTTCTGCCGCGACGGCGGTGCGATCGGCGGCGGACTGGAAGTCCTTCAGTCCGTCGCCGTCCGCGCTGGAGGGCGCGGGCGCTGTTCCGGTCGGGAGCGGCGCGGGTGAAAACCGCGAGGCAAGGGTGTCCGCGGCCTGAATGGTGATGGTCAGTTTTTCGGCGAGAATATTGGCCGAAGTCGCCGTTTCGCGGAAATCCTTCAGTGTGCCCTGAAACTGGCTCTGCGCGCTATCGAGGTCCTTTAGCGCGGCCAGCCGCTGGGCGGAAAGCGCATCGTTGATCTGGCTGATCGTCGCTTCGCGCTCCCTCGTCACCTCCGCGAAAAACTGCTTGAACAGGGCCTCGCGTTCGGCGGTGATCTGGGCGGGCAATTTGGTGAGGGACGTTGCGACCTCTTCCGCCGCGTCGCTCGCCTGGCGCGTCGAACTCAGAATGTCCTGGAACTCGGGAGCCTGCATCAGGCCCTGATACAGGCTTTCGACCTGCCACTTGATGACGTTGGGCACGCGGCTGGCGTAAAAGAAAATGCGCTCCGCCAGCAATCGCGTCTCGGTGATCTCGCGCTGAGCGGGGTCGAGCCCCGCGAGCGGATCGAGCGACAGAAGCGACAACAGGCTCGGGTTCTTCTCGTTCTTGGGCGCGACGCTGATCTGCCTCGCGGCGGCGAAGTCGTCGAGCCGGATGGAACTCACGTACGTCGCGTCGGGGTGCGCGGCCCGCCATTCCTTGATGAGCGCCATCAACTCCGAACGCTGTGTCTCGGTCATCGCGGCGTCGGCGATCTTCCAGACGTTGATTTCCTGCTCTTTGTAGACCTCGAGCAACTGGCCTTGGATCTCCGCGCCGAACAACTTGGTTGTGCTCGGGGCCTCGATCACCATCCGCTGCAGCGTAACCACCGTGATCATGTCCGAGAGCGAGACGAGCGGATTCGGGCTGCTGGCGATCAGCAGTGCCGCGTTCACGTTGGCGAGCTTGATCTCGAGCGAGGCACGCCTCATGCTGTTCAGTCTCGCGTTTTCCGCATCGGTCAGTCCGCCCGCGGTCGATGCCTTGCGGGCGTTGGATGCGATGGCGTTCCAGATTTGAGATACGGCGGAGACGAAGGTGTCGGTGAACGACATGACTTCGGACTGGACCTGGCTGGGCGTGAGCTGCGCCGGGCCGACTTTCTTCTCGGCGGAAGCGCCGTTCCCGAAGACGACGGGCGAGCGGAGTTCAGTGCCAGCGCAGCCGGGCGTGGACGCAATCGGCAGCGCGACAAGCGCTGCCGCGGCAGAAATGGTGAGCAGACGTGGCACGAAACGGGCGGGTGAGATCGGGCGCATAGGGAGAATCGAAGGCACCCACCAGCGCCGACGCGTAGTGCGGTAAATGAAGGCGATCTTGCGGGTTGGGGGGGCCGGAGAATGTGCTACGGGCAGATGAGATCGTTGTACGCGCCGACGAACGCCGGAAAGTCGGAGTCATCCACGAAACCGTCTTCGCTCAGATCCGCCGGGCAACCAGTCGGCATCTCCGGGTCGGCGCAGACCAGATTGTTGTACGCCTTCACGAAGATCAGAAAATCATCGTCGTCCACCACGCCATCGTTGGGCAGGTCTGCGCGGCAGGTGAGCACCGTGACGAACTGCGTGCGGGCGATCCCCGCAAATGTGATCTGCGACAGCGATCCGGTGAACGACCCGGTGCGGTCCCCTCCCATGTTGCCCCGTGGCGCTGGAAGGCCGGCGAGCACCTGATTTGAGAGGTAGTTGTGGTTGGCCTTGTCCACCATCGCCACGACGCGGATATCGTCGAACACGTTGGCCCCTCCAAGGGCGGCAAGTGAGATAGAAAGCTCAATGCCCGAATCCACGGCCGACCCGGCGCCCGCGTTCGCTCCGGCGTTGCCCGCGACCACTCCCTGCACGTTGGTGTTGTTCATCGCCATGAACAGCTTCTGCGTGAGCGCCGACCCGGCGATAGGAACGCCGACGGCTTCGTCGATGATGCAGACTTCACGCCGTTTGTTGCGGGGTACGATGCTGATGTGCCCGTGACCGCCGCGGCCCCCACGCCGATTGAAGCGGTCCGTCGCGGCCTGCAACGGTCCGCAACCTCCTCACCCCCCCGCAGGCTTGGCCGGATACCCAAGGCCTTTGAAATACTCAACCACCTTGTCGCGATGATCGCCCTGCAGCTCCAGCGTCGGCGCTGCGGCATCGGTCGTATCGATCGTGCCGCCGGTGGCGAACTTGGCCTTGAGCTGCTTGAGGATCGCCGGCAGGTCGTCGCTGCGGTCGGATCTCGGAGCGAACCCGGCAATCACGGTTGTGAACTTGCCCCGTCGCTGCTCGCGTCGGATCCGAATCTGCTGATCCTTCGGATCGAGCACCTTCCCGCTCGCGCGATCACGCGGGCAACCGCACTGCGCGTGCGTCTTGCCGCACCGCTCGCACGTGACCGGTCGCTCAAGGGATGTGCCCGCAAAGAGTCCGGACATTCACTCGCTCCTCGATTCGGGCAGATGGAAGAACAGCGCGTGCAGCTTGCCATCGCCCAGCGCCCGGCCGATCTCCCACAACGCAAACAACGGAATGAAGAAGATGAACAGCACGACGCCCCGCGCCAGAATCAGCCGCGGCCCCAGGTCCACCATCTCCTTCCACCAATCGCCCGCGGTCTCTCCCCGGAAGTATCCAAGCACAAGCTCTTCCGCACCCGAGAAGAGCACCGCGAACACCGCAAACGCAAAGGCGCGGCTCAGCGTCCGCGCGAACATCCGCCGCCGGAAAAACCGCTCGCCCAGCCCCAGCACATTTCCGACGATCATCACCTTCGCCAGCACGAACGCCTCGATCAAGCAGTGCAGCAGCGGCCACGCGCCCGCCCCGCCCTTTCCGAGCAGGATCGCCCGGTACGCCGCGAGCGCCGCGAGGAACGCGAAGATGTACAGGCCGAGCCAGAGCATCGTGCGGGTCTCGTGCAGCAGCTTCGTGCGGATGCGGGCCCGTGTCGCGTGTGTCAGCATCGGGCAGGGTATGGGGAAGCACGACCTCGGCACGGCGAGCTGGCGGATGGGTGAGGAAGGGTGGGGGTGGGTGGGGCATGGGCGGGGTTGCCGGCGGGGAAGAGGCCGCCGCGGGGAGCACAGAAAATTACTTAGGCATTGACCTAAGTAAATTGGCCTGCTACGGTCACCCCATGGCGACCGCGGCACGCCTCGATTCCTCGTTCCAGGCGCTCGCCAACGCGACTCGACGCGCAATTGTCGAGCGGCTGCTCCTCGGCCCCGCCACCGTCAGTGAACTCGCCGCTCCGTTCCGTATGGCTCTTCCTTCCTTCTTGCAGCACCTCGATGTGCTCGAATCCTGCGGCCTGGTGCGCTCACGCAAGAAGGGACGCGTTCGAACCGTGCGCCTCGTCCCGGCGCGCCTCGACCTTGCCGCGCACTGGCTGGACAAGCAAAGAGCCACCTGGAACTCGAGGCTCGACCGCTTCGACTCGTACGTCACAACCCTGGAGAAGAACCCATGAACGCATCCCGCGGCAAGCCCGCCTTCAACCCGGAACTCGATCTGCTGCTGGAACGGGTCGTCCCCGTCCGCCCCGAACTCGTCTGGAAAGCCTGGACCGAGCCCGA
Source organism: Planctomycetota bacterium (assembly GCA_017303555.1). Lineage (GTDB taxonomy): Bacteria > Planctomycetota > Phycisphaerae > Phycisphaerales > UBA1924 > JAFEBO01. Next base: position 1,015 of record JAFLCN010000001.1, on the reverse strand, counting down.
GCATCTCAAAGCATGGTTCACGCCCGCCCCGTGGACCACCATCGATTGCAAGATCGATCTCCGCCCCGGAGGTATTTTCAGCACCACCATGCGCTCGCCCGAGGGTGTCGTGCAGCCCGAGGGCGTCGGCTGCTACCTCGAAGTCGTCCCGATGCGCCGACTCTGCTGGACCGATGCCCTCGGCCCCGGTTACCGCCCCAACGCCTCATCCTTCATGACCGCGCTCCTCCTCCTCGAGCCCGAAAGGGCCGGAACCCGCTACACCGCCATCGTGATGCACCCGGACAAAGAAAAGCGCAAGCAGCACGAGGAAATGGGGTTCCATTCCGGCTGGGGAAAGGCGCTGGAGCAGTTGGTCGACGTTGCCCAAACATGGTGACCAGACAAGATGCCCAGACATGGTGCCCAGACATGGTGCCCAGATATGGTGCCCAAACACGGTGACCAGAAATAGTGACCGGCTATCGAATCGCGCCGCCCGCCCACGATCAAGAGCCCGTGATCGCGCCGCGAACGCGTGAAGCGACGAACCCCGCTTCAACGCACACAAGCGCGGTGGCCAGACCGCGCTTGTGGGACGAATACAGATTGTTCCGATCTCAGCTTTGCCGACGGCGACGGCCAAGCATGGCCAGCCCCGCGATCGCGATCACGGCCGAGCCCGGTGCCGGAATGGCCGTGTGCTGCAGCGGCGTGCTCGAATGCTCGGTGGTATCGATCGCCGGCATCGGCTGCGTGCCCGCGTTGATGCCCGGATTCGAAGTGGAGAACTGCGATGCCGACGCCAGCGATGCTGTTGCGGACGCGGCCAGAACCATCAGAACCTTGCGCATGTGATTGACTCCCCTGACCCACGTGGATCGTGCTTCAAGCCTGCCACATGGTTATGGGAATGCCAACCCGCCTTGCCGGAAATGTGAAAAGTTCCGAGGAAGCAGATTCACGGATGAGGCGATTGCCTCAGCAAGTGAGGAGGTGAAGCGGTGATCGGGTGGGGAGGTGGGGAGGTGGGGAG